>NZ_NXIA01000004.1 GCF_002412165.1 Curtobacterium sp. 'Ferrero' | reverse complement strand
ACGCCCGGTCACATTCCGAACCCGGAAGCTAAGCCTCTCAGCGCCGATGGTACTGCAAGGGGGACCTTGTGGGAGAGTAGGACGCCGCCGGACTTATTTTGCAAGAAGACGTGGCCACTGGCCCTCCGTCGAGAGCAGGGAAACCTGCCCTCGCGGTGGCCAGTGGCCATTTCTGTGTTTGGCGTCCGTTCGCCTCGACGCATCGCCCAGTTCGTGATGGACTGTGAGCGTGTCGGGCTCGCGGACGACACCCAACGACAACGACACAGCGGACGACTGCTCGGGAACCCGGGCGCGCAGACGAGGAGCGACGGTGGCGAACGACGACGAACAGCGACGGGACGGCGAAGGCCGGTCGGATCGAGAGCGTCGAGGCGGAGACCGTGGGCCCCGTCGTGACGGTGGACAGGGTGGCCGTTGGTCGTCCGGGCCCCGCGACTTCGAGCGTCGTGAAGGTGATCGCCGTGACGGTGGTCCTCGCCGCGATGGTGTTCGTCCGTTCCGAGACGGGTCGCAGCGACCCGACCGTCCGGCTTGGCGAGGGGATCGCAGCGACAGCGGACGTCCGCCGCGCGGCGACGGTCCGCGCGGAGCGGGTCGCTCGCAGCGAGACGTGGATCGTTCGTTCCGCGGGGGTTCCGATCGTCCGCGCCGTGACGGTGACCGTCCGTTCCGTTCGGATCGGCCGGCTCGTGACGGCGATCGTCCGTTCCGTTCGGATCGATCGGCGCGTGACGGCGATCGTCCGTTCCGCGGGGGTTCCGACCGTCCGCGTCGCGACGGGGACCGTCCGTTCCGCTCGGATCGGCCGGCTCGTGACGGGGACCGTCCGTTCCGCGGGGGTTCCGACCGTCCGCGTCGCGACGGGGACCGTCCGTTCCGTTCGGACCGTCCCGCGCGTGACGGCGACCGTCCGTTCCGCGGCGGCTCGGACCGTCCGCGTCGGGACGGCGAGCGGCCTGAGCGTCGTGACGGCGATCGTCCGTTCCGTGGAGGCTCGGACCGCCCGGGCCGTGACGGTGGCGACGAACGGCGCCGGTTCGGGGACGGCTCCCGCCACGCCGGCGCTCGGTTCGGCGAGGGCGCGCGTGACGACTGGGAGGACCGCGACCCCTACGGCACCAAGTCGATCCGACCGCGCCACGACGACCCCGAGATCCCCGACGGCGTCCAGGCACGCGACCTCGACCCGGCTGCCCGTGCGGAGCTGAAGACGCTCAGCAAGGACAACGCCGACTGGGTGGCGAAGCACCTCGTGTCCGCCGCGCTCCTCGTCGACTCCGACCCGGAGACCGCGAACCAGCACGCCCTCAGCGCTGCGCGTCGCGCGGGCCGCGTGGGTGTCGTCCGGGAGACGGCAGCGATCACGGCGTACCGGCTCGGGGACTTCGCCACGGCCCTCCGCGAGCTGCGCACCTACCGGCGGATCTCGGGCAAGAACGACCAGCTGCCGATGATGGTCGACTGCGAGCGCGGACTCGGTCGTCCCGAGCGCGCGCTCGAGCTCGGCCGGTCGGTGGACCGTGCGGCCCTCGACACCCCCGTGCAGGTGGAGTTGGCGATCGCGATGTCCGGTGCGCGCCTCGACCTCGGGAACCCCACAGCCGCGCTCGGTGAACTGGAGATTCCACAGCTCGACCCGACCACGGCCTACAGCTGGTCTCCGGCGCTCTACAGTGCTTACGCGGCCACGCTCGAGGAGCTTGGCCGTCAGGACGAGGCCGACGAGTGGTGGGCCCGTGTCGATCACGCGACCGCGGCCCTGGCCGAGGCCGCGGACGAGGATGCTTGGGAGACGGTGGATGTGGTCGAGGAAGCGATCGAGGACGACGGACGCGGCGAAGGCGACGTCGAGCAGCTCGACGAGCCCGCAGTCGAGCAGGACGCCGACGACGAGCTCGAACCCGTCGACGAGCCAGCACCCCTCGACGAGCCCGGTGCCGCCGACGAGCCCGGAGAGATCGACGACGACAACCCCGTCGACGTCGACGGCTCCGCAGCCGGCTGACACCCCGGTCCCGCCGACGCACGGCGTCGACGTCGTCCTGACGGACCTCGACGGCGTCGTGTACCGCGGACGGAACGCGATCCCGCACGCCGTGGAGTCGCTGACCCGGGCATCCCTCGGCGCACGCGTCGGGTACATCACGAACAATGCGTCGCGCCGACCGGTCGACGTCGCCGAGCACCTCGAGGGTTTCGGACTCGAGGTCTCGGCCGACGACGTGGTGACGTCGTCCCAGGCGGGCGTCCGACTCCTCGCGACGCTCGTCCCCGCCGGGGCCACGGTCCTCGTCACGGGCGGCCTCGGGCTCACGAGCATCGTCGAAGAAGCCGGGTTCACGGTCACGAACACGGCCGAGGACGCCCCGGCAGCCGTCATCCAGGGGTTCTCGCCGGACCTCGGGTGGAAGGAGCTCGCGGAGGCGTCGTTCGCGCTGGCCGACCCCGACGTGCCGTGGGTCGCGACCAACATGGACTGGTCGATCCCGGTGGAGCGTGGCATCGCTCCGGGCAACGGCACGCTCGTGTCCGCGGTGCACCAGGCCGTCGGCAGGATGCCGGTCGTGGCGGGGAAGCCCGAGCGGCCGATCTTCGACGCGGCCCTCGCCCGGTTCGGCGGCGAACACCCGCTGTTCATCGGCGACCGGTTGGACACCGACATCAAGGGCGCGAACGACGCGGGCATCCCGAGCGTGCTCGTGCTCACCGGCATCGACCAGGCGAAGCAGGTGCTCGCGGCCGACCCGAAGTCGCGGCCGACCTACATCCTCGCCGACCTCCGCGGGCTGTCGGAGCCCTACCCGGTGACCGTGCGGCGGACGGACGACGACGGCACGCGCTACGTCACGGTCGGCGACGCGACGGTCGCCATGCGCGGGCACGTCGTCCGCGTGCTCGACGACGGCGACGACCTCGACCGCCTGCGCGCGGGCGCGACGATCATCTGGGAGTCGGGCCTGGCCATCTACGGCCTGGACGTCGACCCGAAGCTGTACGGCGGCGAGTAGCGTGACCGACGTGCCGAACGAGGACCGCCCGACGCCGCAGCAGCTCGGCGACGACGTCACGCGTCCGAAGCCGGGAGGTGCCTCGGCGCCGGTGTCCGAGCGCGAGCACGAGGACTTCGCGGCGCGGACCGCGGCAGCCGAGGCGCTCGAGCTCCCGGACCGCGCCGATGCCTTCGCCGCGCTGCACGACGAGCTCCGCACCCGGCTCGAGAGCGGCGGCACGGCGAGTGCCTGAGTCCGCCGCAGCACCCGTGGGCGCTCGTGGCGGGACCGTCCGCCTCGACGCGCTCGTCGCCGGCCGCGGGCTGGCACGGTCCCGCACCGCAGCAGCCAAGCTCATCCAGGCCGGCCGGGTCACGGTGGGGGGTGCGGCGGTCGTCAAGCCGTCGAGCCCGACGCCGGCGGACGCGGAGATCACCGTCGACACCGCCGACGAGTGGGTGTCCCGTGCCGCGCTGAAGCTCGTGGCAGCGCTCGACGCGTTCGCCGTTGATCCCACGGACCGGGTGGCGCTGGACGTCGGCGCGAGCACGGGCGGGTTCACCCAGGTGCTCCTCGCCCGGGGCACCCGGCGGGTGATCGCCCTCGACGTCGGGCACGGCCAGCTCGACCCGGTCGTCGCCCTGGACGACCGGGTGGCCGTCGTCGAGGGCTGCAACGCCCGGAACCTGACCGCGGACGCCTACGCGGCGCTCGACCCCTCGGCCGCCGAGACGTCCCTGGTCGTCGGTGACCTGTCGTTCATCTCGCTGCGGATCGTGCTCCCGGTGCTCGCCGAGGCCGTCCCCTCCGACGACTTCGTGCTCCTCGTCAAGCCGCAGTTCGAGGTCGGTCGCGGCGGGGTGCGCGAGGGGATCGTGCGCGATGCCGGGCTGCGGAACGACGCCCTGATGAACGTCCTCTGGGCGGCGTGGGACGCGGGATTCGGGACCTCCGGACTCGCGGCGTCGCCGATCGTCGGCACGCACGGCAACCACGAGTACCTGGCGCGCTTCCAGCGTGGTGTCGGTACCAATCCGACAGAATGGATCGGCCGGGCGACGGACCTGGCGGAAGGGTCGGCATGAGCGACGAACGGCACATCCTGCTCGTCTCGCACACGGGACGGCAAGACTCGATCGACGCCGCGGTCGAGGTCTGCGACATCCTGCACGCGGCCGACGTGACGCCGGTCATGCCCTTCGACGAGTACGCCGACGTCCGGCGCGCCGAGGCCTCGGTCGGCAAGGTCGACATCCTCGGCGTCGACGTCCAGGCGGAGGACCTCGAGATCGTCATCGTCCTCGGCGGCGACGGCACGATCCTCCGGGCCGCCGAGCTGGTCCGCGGGACGCGTGCGCCGATCGTCGGGGTCAACCTCGGCCACGTCGGGTTCCTCGCCGAGAGCGAGCGTGACGGCCTGACCGAGACCGTCAACCGCGCGCTCTCCGGGGCCTACCACGTCGAGGAGCGGGTCGCCCTGCAGGTCGACGTGGTCGTCGGGCAGGAGACCGTGTACTCGTCCTGGGCGTTGAACGAGGCCACCATCGAGAAGGCCTCGCGCGAGCGCATGCTCGAGGTCGTGACCGAGGTGGACGGCCGGCCGCTGTCGTCGTTCGGCTGCGACGGCGTCGTCGTGTCCACGCCGACCGGGTCGACCGCGTACTCGTTCTCCGGCGGCGGACCCATCGTGTGGCCCGACGTCGACGCCATCCTCATGGTGCCGCTGAGCGCCCACGCCCTGTTCGCCCGGCCGATCGTGGTCGGTCCGGACTGCACGCTCGCGGTCGAGGTGCTCCGGCGGACCAGCGGCGTGGGTGTGCTGTGGTGCGACGGTCGCCGTGCGCACGACCTGCCGCCGGGCGCGCGCGTGGAGGTCCACCGCTCGCCCGAACCGGTGCGGGTCGCGCGGCTCAAGGACGCCCCGTTCACGGACCGGCTCGTCGCGAAGTTCCGCCTGCCCGTCGCCGGGTGGCGCGGACCGCAGCGCGACGACGAGTACGAGCAGGACCCCGGCACCGCTCGCGGCGACCAGCCCGGCACCGCCGCCGAGCCCGGTTCGAGTGTGGGGCCCGTCAAGTGATCGAGGAGATCTCGATCACCGACCTCGGGGTCATCGGGGACGCCACGCTCGAACTCGGCCCGGGCTTCACGGTCGTGACGGGCGAGACCGGCGCGGGCAAGACGATGATCGTCACCGCGCTCGGGCTGCTCCTCGGCGCACGGGCCGATGCCGGCACGGTCCGCCGAGGTGCGTCGACCGCCGTCGTCGAGGGGCGCTGGCACGTCCCCGACCACGACGCCGTCGTCGAACGGGTCGAGGACGCCGGGGGAGCGGTCGAGGACGGCGAGCTCATCCTGACCCGGACGGTTTCGGCCGAGGGCCGCAGCCGCGCGACCGTCGGGGGCCGCGGCGCCCCGGTCGCCGTGCTCGGCGAGCTCGCGGACCAGCTCGTCACCGTGCACGGCCAGTCCGACCAGATCCGCCTCACGTCGGCCGCTGCCCAGCGCGCCGCGCTCGACGGCTTCGGCGGCCCCAGGCTGCAGAAGGCGTTCGACGCCTACGTCACGGCCTACGACACCTGGCAGCAGCACACGGGGGAGCTGGAGACGCTCACCCGCGACCGGGACGACCGGGTGGCCGAGGCGGAGCGCATCCGTGCCGCCTCCGACGAGATCGAGGCGGCCGACCCGCAGCCCGGCGAGGACGTCGAGCTCGCCGAACGCGCGGAGCGCCTCGGGAACCTCGAGGAGCTCCGGCTCTCCGCGGGCCTGGCGCACGAGGCGCTGTCGAGCGAGGCGCTCGAGGGCGCGCCGGACGTCGTCGGGCTCGTGGAGTCCGCCCGCCGCGCGATCGAACGGGTCGCCTCGTCGGACACGGCGCTGCAACCCGTGCTCGAGCAACTGACGGAGCTGAGCATCCAGGCGACGGAGGCCTCGGCGAGCCTGTCGAGCTACCTCGGATCGCTCGAGCCGGACGCCGGTCACGACCTCGAACTCATCAACGAACGCCGCGCGCTGCTCGCGGGACTCACCCGCAAGTACGGCGACACCGTCGACGACGTCATCGCCTACGGCCAGCGCGCCGGGGAGCGGCTCCTCGAGCTCGACGGCGACGACGACCGCATCCTCGGACTGCAGCAGGCGGTGGAGCGGGACGAGCAGGCGCTCGCCGCGGCGGCCGCGACGCTCAGCGCGGCACGGACGAAGGCAGCCGGCGACCTCGCGAAGCGCGTGACGGCGGAGCTGGGGTCCCTCGCGATGGCCGGCGCCACCCTCGTGGTCGAGGTCACCGACGCGGGCGAGTACCGCCGCCACGGCCGCGACCAGGTGGCGATCCTGTTGCAGCCGCACTCTGGCACGGACCCGCGGCCGATCGGCAAGGGAGCGTCCGGCGGTGAGCTGTCGCGCGTGATGCTCGCGATCGAGGTCGTCATGGCCGGCAGCACCTCGGTCCCCACGTTCGTGTTCGACGAGGTCGACGCCGGCGTGGGCGGAGCGGCGGCGATCGAGATCGGACGCCGACTCGCACAGCTCGCCGAACGCACCCAGGTGATCGTCGTGACGCACCTGGCGCAGGTCGCCGCGTTCGCGAACAACCACCTGAACGTCGTCAAGGACGCCAGCGGAGCGGTCACCTCGTCGAGCGTGCGGCGGCTGGACGGCGAGGAACGGTTGCAGGAGATGGCGCGGCTGCTGTCCGGGCTCGGCGACAGCGCGAGCGGGATCGAGCACGCCCGTGAACTGCTCGAGGTGGCCGGCCAGTCCGTCTGACGACGTCCCTGCCAGGAGGCGCGACCCGCGCCCGCCGCGACGGGTACGACCGCCGAGTCGGGAGCGACCGCAGAGGCGGGCACGACCGCAGAGGCGGGCCCCTCTCCGTGGTCGCGCCCGAGGCGGAGCGCACCGACCACGCACCTGCCGCAACGCCCGCGGCGAACGTGAGTCGCGCCTCCCGTCCGATCTGACGTAGGATGGAAGCCCGTGGCGGACACTTACAGCGGCGGAACACATTCTTCGAACGAGACCCCGAAGGTGACGAAGCAGATCTTCGTGACCGGCGGGGTCGTCTCGTCTCTCGGCAAGGGCCTGACGGCGGCCAGCCTCGGCAACCTGCTCACGGCGCGCGGCCTCAAGGTCGTCATGCAGAAGCTCGACCCGTACCTCAACGTGGACCCGGGCACGATGAACCCGTTCCAGCACGGCGAGGTCTTCGTGACCGACGACGGCGCCGAGACGGACCTCGACATCGGGCACTACGAGCGGTTCCTCGACATCAACCTCTCGCAGGCGGCGAACGTCACGACCGGGCAGGTGTACTCCAGCGTCATCGCCAAGGAGCGTCGTGGCGAGTACCTCGGCGACACCGTGCAGGTCATCCCGCACATCACGGACGAGATCAAGCGTCGGATGCGCGAGCAGGCCGAGAACGACCCCCAGCCCGACGTCATCATCACCGAGGTCGGCGGCACGGTCGGTGACATCGAGTCCCAGCCCTTCATCGAGTCCGCCCGACAGGTGCGGCACGAACTCGGCCGCAACAACGTGTTCTTCGTGCACGTGTCGCTCGTGCCGTTCATGAGCGCGTCGGGCGAGCAGAAGACGAAGCCGACGCAGCACTCGGTCGCCGCGCTCCGCTCGATCGGCATCCAGCCCGACGCCCTCGTGCTCCGCAGCGACCGCCCGGTGTCGGACTCGAACAAGCGCAAGATCGCCCTGATGTGCGACGTGGACGAGGACGCCGTGGTGAACGCCGTGGACGTGCCGTCGATCTACGACCTCCCGACGCTGCTGCACGACCAGGGGCTCGACCAGGTCATCATCGACGCCCTGCGGCTCGAGGCCCACGACGTCGACTGGTCGGCCTGGAACCCGGTGCTCGACGCCGTGCACGAGCCGAAGAAGGAGGTCACGATCGCCCTCGTCGGCAAGTACATCGACCTCCCCGACGCGTACCTGTCGGTCACCGAGGCGCTCCGCGCCGGCGGGTTCGCGCACAACGCCAAGGTCACGCTGAAGTGGGTCGTGTCCGACGACTGCACCACGCCCGAGGGGGCCGCGAAGCAGCTCAGTGACGTCGACGGCATCTGCGTGCCCGGTGGGTTCGGCGTGCGCGGCATCGAGGGCAAGCTCGGTGCGCTGCGGTTCGCACGTGAGAACCACATCCCGACGCTCGGCCTGTGCCTCGGCCTGCAGTGCATGGTCATCGAGTACGCCCGCCACGAGGCGGGCCTGACCGACGCGTCGAGCACCGAGTTCGACCCGGAGACCACCACGCCCGTGATCGCGACGATGGCCGAGCAGGTCGACATCATCGCGGGCGGCGACCTCGGCGGCACCATGCGGCTCGGTCTCTACCCGGCGCACTTCAGCGACGGGTCGCTCGCGGCCGAGCTCTACGGCGCCCAGGAGGCGTCCGAGCGGCACCGCCACCGCTACGAGGTGAACAACCACTACCGCCAGCAGATCGCGGACGCCGGCCTGGTGTTCTCGGGCACGTCGCCCGACGGCACCCTCGTCGAGTACGTCGAGCTGCCGCGCGAGGTGCACCCGTTCTACATCGCCACGCAGGCGCACCCGGAGCTCCGGTCGCGTCCGACGAACGCGCACCCGCTGTTCGCGGGGCTCGTCGGTGCCGCGATCGAGCGTGCGGGTGCCTCGAGCCTGTTCGACCCGCAGGAGTCGGCCGCCTGACGCGACCGCGCCTCCAGGCCGTCTCGGGGTCGCGTCCCCGGCGGGCGGAACCAGGTTCCGGACACAGCACCACGGAATTGCGCGGTGCTGTGCCCGAAACCTGGTTCCGGCGCGCGGGCGTGCTTGGATTGACCACGTGACCGACGCACCCATCGCAGACGAGCCCACCACCTTCGACGTCACCGACTCCTCCGTCGTGTACGAGGGCGTGGTGTGGGACATCCGGCGCGACACCGTCGCCTACGGGGACGGCACGATGGTGCGCGAGTACGTCGACCACACCGGAGCCGTCGCCGTGTACGCCGAGGACGACGAGGGACGCGTGCTCGTGATCCAGCAGTACCGGCACCCCGTCGGCCTGCGGGACTGGGAGCTGCCCGCCGGCCTCCTCGACCAGCCCGGCGAGGACCACCTGACCGCGGCGCAGCGCGAGCTGGCGGAGGAGGCCGACCTCGAAGCCGACGACTGGTCGCACCTGGTCACGTACAACACGTCGTCGGGTGGCAGCGACGAGTTCATCGAGATCTTCCGTGCGAGCGGCGTCCGCCCGACCGGTTCGGCCTTCGAGCGCGAGGCGGAGGAGGCCGACATCGTGACGCGGTGGGTCCCGCGCGCCGAGCTCGTCGAGGCGGTCCTGGCCGGACGCCTGCACAACTCCGCGCTGATCGTGGCCGTGCTCGCGGCCGAGGCCGCCGCGCGTCGGTAGCGCCCGTCGTTACGCTGGCCGGGTGATCGCGCTCGACCGTGCCACCGACTCGTACCTACGGCACGTCGCCATCGAACGAGGGCTGTCCGAACACACCGTCGCCGCGTACCGACGGGACCTCGGTGTGTTCGCGTCGTGGCTCGCGACCGCGCCGACGGTCGAGTCCGACGGGGCCGACCGGGCCGGGGGTGCCGAGGCCGTCCGCGACGTGGGACGGCTGGCCCGTGCGGACGTCGCCGGGTTCGTCGAGCACCTCGCCACCCGTCCGGAGCCGCTCGCGCCCCGGTCGATCGCCCGGATGCTCAGCTCGGTGCGGTCCTTCACGGCGTTCGCCGCAGCGGAGGGCTGGCTGCCGCTCGACCCCGGGACCGCGGTCCGACCGCCGAAGGCGCCGATGCGGTTGCCGAAGGCGATCCCCGTGCACGACATGGAGCTCCTGCTCGGGGCGGTGGTCGGGGACGACCCCGTGCAGTTGCGGGACCGGGCGCTGCTCGAGCTCCTCTACGCGACCGGCGCGCGCATCTCCGAGGCGGTGGGCCTGTCGGTGGACGACGTGCAGACCGACGCGGAGGACGGCGTCTCGGTCGTCCGTGTCACCGGCAAGGGTAACAAGCAGCGGATCGTGCCCCTCGGGAGCTTCGCCCGCGCGGCCGTCGACGCCTACCTGGTCCGTGCCCGGCCGGTGTTCGCGGCGCGGGGACCATCGACGCCGGCGCTGTTCCTCGGTGCCCGCGGCGCCCGGCTGTCGCGGCAGAGCGCCTGGCTCGTCATCCGGTCGGCTGCGGCGGCGGCGGGTCTCGAGGCGCACGTGTCCCCGCACACGTTCCGGCACTCGTTCGCGACGCACCTGCTCGAGGGCGGCGCGGACGTGCGGGTCGTGCAGGAGTTGCTCGGGCACGCGAGCGTGGCGACGACGCAGATCTACACGATGGTCACCGCCGACATGCTGCGGGACGTGTACCAGACGGCGCACCCGCGGGCGCGGCGGGGGTAGGGGCCAGCGCGGACGGCGGGTCGTCAGCGTCAGAAGAGGCCGAACTGGGCCGATGCCGCGACCGCGGCGGTGGCGACCCCGACGACGAGGGCGCTCGCCGCGATGCTCCGGGACAGCACCCGCCATCGCCCGGTCGTCCGTGGCGCGATCACGGCTGCGGTGCCCGCAGCGAGTGCGAGCAGGCTGACGAGTCCGAGCGGGTTGACGAGCGTCGAGACGGCGGCAGCCACCGCAGCGACGATCGTCACCACGCAGACCCGGCGTGCGCTGCCCGCGTCGGAGGCCCACGGACGGGTGTGGATCACGCCGGTCCCGACCGAGAACGACGGTCCGACCGGCGACACCGCGACGGGGACCACCGGCACCGCCCGGCTCGGCAGGGCACGGGTGTCGTTCCCCCACGTGCGGCCGTCCCACCAGCGCAGGCGCGTCGCGTCCTGCGGGTCGGGGAACCAGCCGGCGGCGGGGAGCGTCACGGGGTCCTCCTCGAGGAGACGGAGTGCGGATGGTGCACCCCGACGCTACGGCTCCGGCGTCGCCGCCGACACACCCAACCCGGGTGTCGGCAACAAGGAGGACCGCTCGGTCAGGCGGGGACCGGCGCGGCGTCGACCTCGCGGAAGACGTCCTCGACCGCGGCGAGCAGTCGGGCGTTGAAGTCGACGCCGAGCTGGTTCGGCACGGTCACGAGCACGGTGTCGGCGGCGCGGACCGCCTGGTCGGCAGCGAGCTCGGCCACCAGGTCCTCGGGCTCCCCGATGTACGAGCGGCCGAAGCGGGCGAGTCCACCGTCGAGGTGCCCGACCTGGTCCTGCCCCTCGACCTGTGCCCGGACGCCGAAGTACCGGCGGGACTCGTCGTCGACGATCGGGATGATGCTCCGCGAGACCGACACCCGCGGCTCGCGGCCCCACCCCATCTGCTCCCAGGTCGACCGGAAGCGCGCGATCTGCTCGGCCTGGAGTTCGTCGAACGGCACACCGGTGTCCTCGGTGAGGAGCGTCGACGACATGAGGTTCATGCCCTGCTCGGCGGTCCACTCGGCGGTGGCACGGGTGCCGGCACCCCACCAGATGCGGTCCGGGAGGGTGTCCGACAGCGGGAACACGGGCAGCGACCCGGCCGTGCCGGTCATCTGCGGGTTCGCGTTCGCCATCGGTTCGCCGGCGATCGCGCGGCGGAAGACACTCGTGTGCGCCCGGGCGAGATCCGCCCCGTTCGGGTCGCCCGCGTCCGGGACGTACCCGAACTGCTGGTACCCCGCGAGGGCGGTCTCGGGTGAGCCACGGGAGACGCCGAGCTGCAGTCGACCACCGGAGATCAGGTCCGTGGCGGCGGCCTCCTCGGCCATGTACAGGGGGTTCTCGTACCGCATGTCGATGACGCCCGTGCCGATCTCGATCCGGCTGGTCCGCGCGGCGATCGCGGACAGGAGCGGGAACGGTGCGGCCTGCTGCGGCGCGAAGTGGTGCACGCGGAAGTACGCGCCGTCGACACCGACCTCCTCGGCGGCGACCGCGAGGTCCACCGCCTGGACGAGGGCCTCACGCGCGCTGCGCACCCGGGACCCCGGCACGTCGCGCCAGTGTCCGAACGACAGGAACCCGATCTTCGTCATGTCGATGCGAACGCATCCGAGCGCGAGCGCATTCCGGCCGGACTACGGTGGTGCGCCATGGACGACCCGCGTGCGGCACTCACCGCCGAACGGCTGCGCAACGAGCGGCTCCTCGCCGACGTCGAGCGGAGCATGCGGGACGTGAGCGACGCCCGCCAGGACGCGAACGCGGACGACGAGCACGACCCCGAGGGTGCGACGCTCGCGTGGGAGCGCGGCTCGCTCGGCGCGGTGCGGGACGGCGCCCGCGAGCGGATCCGGCAGGTGGACGCCGCGCTCGCGCGGCTCGACGCCGGGACCTACGGCAGCTGCGCGGTCGGCGGGGAGCCGATCCCGGAGGCGCGCCTGGCGGCCGTCCCGTGGGCGGCGACCTGCGTCGCCCACGCCTGACGGGCCTCCTGTCCGGACCATCGCGGTGCGGGGCGCCGACGCGACCCGGCCGGGAGGCCCGTGGTGCGTCGCCCAGGTCCCTTCCGTCCGCTGCGGCGCAGTTTCCCAGCCGCAGCCCCTACCGTGCCGACATGGACCGCACACCCGACGAGCGACCCGACGCTGTCGAGCCGACGGAGGAGCGGGACCACCGGTTCCGGTGGTTCCGGGACCTCCGCGCGTGGATCCATGCCCGACCGCACGTGCACCTGTTCTACAAGGTCCTGGTCGGGATCGTCGGTGGACTCGTGGTCGTGATCGGGCTGATCCTCGTGCCGCTGCCCGGCCCGGGGTGGCTCATCGTGTTCATCGGGCTGACCGTCCTCGCGAGCGAGTTCCACTTCTTCCACCGGATCATCACGTGGCTCCGGGCCCAGCTGCACCGGTTCTGGGACTGGGCGAAGACGCACGGGCCCGGCTGGCTCCGCCGTGCCGCCGACCGGGGCAAGGCCGACGTCGACGCCGCGCACGCCGAAGCCCACCGGAACACCGGTGTGCGGCCCCGGACCCGTGGGCAGGCGCACCCCGGGCACTGAGCGGTGCCCGCGAGGCGCGGGGCCGAGCGGGTGTCCGCTCAGTCCGCGTTGGCGGTCCCGCGGCGTGGGCACGTGCCCACGGACCCGGTCGCCGTGCGCTCGACGACCTCGGCCGCGCGCTCCTCGACGGCCGCCCCGCGACGGGACGCGAGCTGCAGGACGAGCGCGGTCGCGGCCGCGAGCACGATGAACGCGCCGTACCCGGCGAGCACGGGCACGAACCCGAGCGCCGGTTCGACCAAGCCCGCGACGACCGCGGGCACGCCGAACGCCAGGTAGCTGACGACGTAGACGGACGACAGGAGGCCCGCGCGGTGCGTCGGCGCGGCGGTGGCGAGCAGCATCCGCAGCGGCGCCTGGAACCCCGCGCCGAACCCGACGCCGGCGATCGCACTGCCGACGACGAGGCCGGGGAGCGAGTGGGCGAAGACGAACGCCACCGTGACGACCGGGCCCGCGATGAGCGCGACGAGCCCGAGGTACAGGCTGCGGCGCGGGTCGAACCGCTGGATCGCGAGGCCGGTCAGTCCGCCGACCCCGGTGACCACGGCGATCAGGGCCCCGGCGGCGAAGTGGTTGTCGATGCCGAACACCGCTCCGAGCGCGGACGGCACGAGCGACAGGAAGAGCCCGCCGAGCGCCCAGCTGGCGACGAGCGCCCCGGCGACGCTGCGGAACAGGGCTCGGGAGGCGCGCGGCACGCTGACCGTGGGGCGGAGTGACCGGAGGGCGCCCGGGCGACGGGTCACCCGCTCCGGCACGACCACGAGGGCGACGACGAGGAGGAGCAGCAGCGCCCCGAAGACGACGTACACGAGCTGCTCCGGTGCCGGGCCCCACTCGACCAGGGCGCCGCTCGACAGGGCACCCGTGGCGAGGGCGAACGGGGGCACGGCCCCGTTCAGCACCCCGGCGAGGGACGGGAACCGCTCGAGCGAGTTGTCGATCAGGGCCGCGCCCAGGGCCCCGATGAGCAGGCCCACGGCGACGCCCTGCACGATGCGGTCCACCACGAGCGCGGTCAGGCCGTCGGCCCGGGTGAAGAGCGCGAGCGACACCACGAGCAGCAGGCCGCCGGCGAACAGGACCGGCTTCCGACCGACGTGGTCCGACAGCCGACCGACGACGAGCATCGTGACCAGGAGCCCGGCGACGTAGATCGCGAAGACCGCGGTGAGCATGAGCGGCGTGAGGTGCCACTCGGCGGCGTACACCGGGTAGATCGGCGACGGCACGGCGGAGGACGCCATCGCGGCGAGGAGCGTGGCGGTGAGGATCCAGAACCCCGTCACCGAGCGTGCTGTCTGCATGGCCGTCCTTCCGGTCGATCGTTGTACGACTGCATTCGTACCGTACTCCGCTGTACGAGACAAGTCGTACATGCGTGGAACGGTGCTACCGTCTCGTGCATGCCCGCGAACGTCGAAGTCGTCCCGACCGCTCCGGAACGGTTGCCGCAGCCGACCGTGGCCGAGATGGACCTGCCCGCGGTGCTCGACGCCCTCAGCGACCCGATCCGGCTCGCCATCCTGCACCGGTACCTCGTCGACGCCGCCGGCGGGACCCGCAGTTGCGGCTGGGTCGGGGTGGACCGGCCCAAGTCGACGCTGACGCACCACTTCCGCGTCCTCCGCGAGGCCGGGCTGCTCGAGCAGCACCAGGAGGGCCTCACCCGGTCCAGCCGTGTCCGCGTCGACGAGGTCGAGCAGCGGTTCCCGGGGCTCCTCGACCTCGTCGTCGCGTGGGAGGTCCCGTCGGCCCTCATGCGCGCGGAGGTCCCGGCGTGACCGGCACCGCCACCCACCGGCTCCCGACGATCACCACCGACCCCGCCGCCGTGCGGGCGATCGCGGCGGACCTCGACACGGCCGGGTTCACCGTCGACCGGCTCGACGCGCTCTGGGGGACCGAGGCGGCCGCGTCGCTCCACCGCGGGTCACGGGTCGCGGCGCTCCGCGCGCTCGCCGCACGGGACACCTCGCCGCTCGCCACCCTCGCCACCCTCTTCGTGCTCGGGCTGCCGGTGACGCGGGCGCACGCCGAGGCCGCGTTCCCCACCGCCGGGGTGGCAGCCGTCGTCGCGGCCGGGCTGCTCCGCGGCACCGAGGCCGACGCGGACCCGCGCGGCACCGGCGTCGACGACTCGGGCCTGCCGCTCGAACCGGCCGACGCCCTCGTGCACCCGACGGTCGACCTCCGCCCCTACGCGTTCGTCGACGACCTCGGCGCGGGCAGCTGGTGGATCGTCTCCGACCTCGGCGAACTGGCCCTCGGCACGGCACTCGGCGAGGAGCACGTGCTCGGCATCGGGGGTGCCACCACGACCCTGTCCGGACTGCAGCTCCCCGTGCCGGTCCGCCGCGTGCTCGACCTCGGGACCGGCTGCGGCATCCAGGCGATGCACGCCCGCCGGTTCGCCGACGAGGTCGTCGCCACCGACATCTCCCACCGAGCCCTCGACATCGCGCGGTTCAACGTCGCGCTGAACGGACTGGACGGCATCGAACTGCGTCACGGGTCGCTGTTCGAGCCGGTCGCGGGGGAGCGGTTCGACCGCATCGTGTCGAACCCGCCGTTCGTCATCACCCCGCGGCGCGAGGGCGTCCCGTCGTACGAGTACCGCGACGGCGGGATGGTCGGCGACGCCCTCGTCGAGACCGTCCTGCGCGGACTGGCCGACCACCTCGAACCCGGCGGGACCGCGCAGCTCCTCGGCAACTGGGAGTACCGGTGGGGCTCGGACGGCCTCGACCGCGTGCGCTCGTGGTTCGCCGACACCGACCTCGACGTCTGGGTGGTCGAACGGGAACGCGAGGACCCGCCCGCCTACGCCGAGACCTGGATCCGCGACGGCGGCACCAAGCCCGGCACGGCCCGGTTCGACGCCCTGGTGGACGCCTGGCTCGACGACTTCCGCGACCGCCGGGTCACCGGCGTGGGCTTCGGGTACGTCGTCGTGCGACGCCCGGTGGGTGCGGACGGACGGCCGGGAGGCACGACCCGCCTCCGCCGGTTCGAGCGCGTCCCCGAGACGCTCGGCTCGAACCCCGCCGGGCTCGGAGCCACCGTGGCACGCGTGCTCGACGCCTCGGCCTGGCTCGCCGCGCACGACGACGCAGCGCTCGCCGCGGCGCACCTCCGGGTCGCCGGGGACGTCACCGAGGAGCGGTACTACTGGCCGGGCAACGACGACCCCACCGTGATGACGCTCGTGCAGGGCGGCGGGTTCGGACGTCGGGTGGACGCGGACACCGCGCTCGCCGCCTTCGTCGGGGCGTGCGACGGCGAGCTGTCGGTGCAGGCCATCATCGCCGCGATCGCGCAGATCACCGGCGCGGACGAGGACGCACTCGTGGCGGACCTGCTGCCACGAGCGCGTGACCTCGTGCTCGACGGGCTCCTGCTGCCCGCCTGACGGGGGCCGGCCGGCGCCGGCCGGACTCGGCCCGTCGACGCCGTCAGGCGCGGTGGTCGCGCCAGCTGTGCTCGGGCACGAAGCCGAGGAGCTCGCGGGCCTTCTCGCTCGACAGCAGCGAGCTGACGCCGTCGATCTCGCTCCGGCGCTCGATGTCGGGCACGTACCGTTCGACGAGCTCGATGGTCGGGGTGTCCATCACGGTGTCGGTGTTCGCGATGATGAACGCCTCGAACCCGGTGAGGTCGGCCTCGAGCGCCCGGCGGACCGCCTGGGCGCCGTCGCGGGAGTCGATGTACGACCACAGGTTGAAGGTCTTGGCCTCGGGGTCGGCGTCCCACGGGAACGACGGGTAGTCGGTCTCGTCCATCACGTTCGAGAACCGCAGGCCGACCATCTTCAGCTCCGGGTCCCAGCGGGTGAAGTGGCGCGCCATCTCCTCCTCGACGGCCTTGCCGAGCGAGTAGGACGACTGCGGACGGACCGGGAACTCCTCGTCGACCGGCAGGTACGGCGGGTGGTGCTCGCCCATGGGGATGCCGAGCAGGGTCTCGCTCGACGCCCACACGACGTTCTTGATGCGGGCGGCGCGGGCGGCGTGGAACACGTTGATCGACGCCGTGACGTTGTTCGTGATGAGCGCCACGTCCGGCACCTGACCGGGGGCGGGCACGGCGGCGAGGTGCACGACGGCGTCGACGTGGTCGTACCGGTCGTCCACGCCGAGCAGCACGTTCAGGACCTGGCCGTGGTCGCCGAGGTCGGTGCGGACGAACTGCACCCCGTCGGGCTTGTCGGGGGACGGCACACGGTCGACCAGGACCACGTCGTACCCGTGCTCGTCCAGGTGCCGGACCACGGCCCGTCCGAGCTTCCCACTGCCTCCGGTGACCACCACGCGCGTCATCGCGTCTCCTCTTCCTCGAGTTCGTACCGATCCATCCTGCCCGTCGGCGTCCGGACGCATCCAGGCACCAGCGGTACCTGTCCGGCGGGCGCAGGGCGATCCGGGCGTCCGGACACCGGGCACCGGGCACCGGGGCATCGGGGCATCGGGCATGATCGTCGTGTGTCCTCCCCCCACGCGACCGCCGCCCTCCGTGCCGCGCGCGACCAGCTGCTCGCCGCCGAGTCCGCCGGAGCCGCTCGCGCGGGCTTCCGCTGGCCCGACGTCGGTGACTCGTTCAACTGGGCGACCGACTGGTTCGACGTCGTGGCGACCGACAACGACCGGACAGCGCTCTGGATCGTCGACGCCGACGGCGACCACCGGTGGAGCTACGCCGAGATGGCCGCGCGGTCGGACCGGCTCGCCGCCTGGCTGCACCGGCACGGCGTCGCTCGGGGCGACCACGTGCTGCTCATGCTCGGCAACCGGCTCGAGCTGTGGGAGACGATGCTCGCGGTGATGAAGGTCGGCGCGGTCATCCTGCCGACGACCACCATGCTCGACACCGCGGACCTGCAGGACCGGGTGGACCGGGGCTCGGTCGCCCACGTCGTCACGACGGTCGAGCACGCCGACAAGTTCGCGGACGTGCGCGGTGCGACGTCGCGGATCGTCATCGGTGGGGCAGCCGACGGGTGGACGCCGTACCCGGCGGACCTCGGCGACCCGAGCGCGCACGTCGAGCCGCGGCCCGAGGTGACGACGAGCTCGTCGGACCCCTGCCTGGTGTACTTCACCTCGGGGACGACCTCGAAGCCGAAGATGGTCGTGCACTCGCAGACCTCGTACCCGGTCGGGCACCTCAGCACCATGCACTGGCTCGGCGTGCGCCCCGGCGACGTCCACCTGGCGATCAGCTCGCCCGGGTGGGGCAAGCACGCGTGGAGCTGCTTCTTCGCACCGTGGATCGCCGAGGCGACCGTGTTCGTGCACGACAGCCCGCGGTTCGACCCGGCGGCGCTCCTGCACCAGCTCGACCGTGCCGAGGTCACCTCGTTCTGCGCGCCGCCGACCGCCTGGCGGATGATGCTGCAGGGCGACCTCGGCGCTCGGCCCCGGGCGCTCCGCGAGCTCGTGTCCGCCGGCGAGCCGCTCAACCCCGAGGTCATCGACCGGGTGGCGGCCGCGTGGGGACTGACGATCCGGGACGGCTACGGGCAGACGGAGACGACCGCGATCATCGGCAACGCCCCCGGGGCACCGGTGACCCCGGGCGCGATGGGCACACCGCTGCCCGGGGTCGAGGTCGTGCTGCTCGACCCGGTGACCGGTGCGGCCGGCGACGAGGGCGAGGTCTGCCTCGACCTGACCGAACGCCCGCTGAACCTGATGACGGGCTACCTCGGCGACACCGCCCGCACCGACACCGCGATGCGCGACGGGTTCTTCCACACCGGCGACATCGCGACCCGGGGTGCCGACGGCCAGCTGACGTTCATCGGTCGGACCGACGACGTGTTCAAGTCCTCGGACTACAAGGTCTCACCGTTCGAGGTCGAGAGCGCGCTCCTGCAGCACCCCGCCGTCGCCGAGAGCGCGGTCGTGCCGGCTCCGGACGCCGCCCGGCTCACGGTCGTGAAGGCGTACGTCACGCTCGCCGCGGGGTGGGCCGCGGACGAGACGACGGCGTTCGAGGTGCTCCGGCACGCGCGCGCCGTCCTGCCCGCGTACGCGCGGGTGCGACGGGTCGAGTTCGCCGAGCTCCCGAAGACCATCTCGGGCAAGATCCGTCGCGTCGAGCTCCGTGAACGCGAGGAGCAGGCGGCCGCGAGCGGGGTGCCGGCTCCCGGCGAGTGGCGCGAGGACCGGTTCCCGGACCTGCGGTCGATCCGGTAGCGGTCAGTCGGCGCCGGCCACGGCACCGCGCGACCCGGTCGCCGCCGAGGTGGTGCTGGCCTGGGCGATCGCGAGCTGGGCGACGAACTCCACGTGCTCGGCCATGTCGCGGCTGGGGTCGTAGAGCCACTGGATCTGCATGCCGTCCGACGCCGCGAGCAGCACGCTGGTCAGCCGTTCCACGTCGAGGTCCTCCCGCAACCGCCCGTCCTCCTGCATCTCGCGGAACTGCCGGGTCATCTCCGCACGGGTGGTCGCGTAGCGCTCGCGGAAGTACTCGTGGGCGGCGTGCTCCGGGTCGGTGGCCGCGGCTGCCGACAGGTTGACGAACATCTGCACCAGACCGGGCACCTCGGCGTTGTGGCGCACGACCGCCGCGAGCAGCTCGGCGGGGTTCGTGGCGTGCCAGTCGTGCGCGTTGTCGATCGCGTCACGTCGGCGGAGCACCTCGACCCAGAGCTCGTCCTTCGAGTCGAAGTAGTGGAGCAGGCCGGCCTGGGTGAGCCCGACGGCGTCCGCGATGTCCTTGATGCTGGTCCGGCGGAAGCCGTTCACGGCGACGAGGTCGAGCGCGATCGTGAGGATCTCCTCCCGCTTCGCGATGCCCTTTGCGTACGAACCCCGTCGTGCCATGCCGCGAGGCTACCGCCAGGAGTCCGCCCGTAAAACCAACCAAGGCACGGTTTTGGGTGCTACGGTGAGGGCACCACCGACGAGGGTGCGTGGTGCGTCCGACCCCCGTCGACCGTCGAGAGGACCCGCCACCGTGACCATCGTGACCGACCCCACCCGCGCCTCCAGTCCGATCGCGGAGCGCATCGACGCGCTCCTCGCGCGGCTGACCACCGAGCAGAAGGTCCGACTGCTGACCGGTCGTGACTTCTGGACCACCTGGCCGATCGAGGACATCGGCCTCCGGCGCATCCTCATGTCCGACGGGCCGTCCGGGGTGCGCGGCGAGGTGTGGGACGAACGCGACCCGTCGCTCAACCTGCCGTCCGCGACCGCGCTGTCGGCGAGCTGGGACCGGGCGATCGCGAAGCGGTACGGTGCCGCCGCCGCCGTCGAGGCCCGTCGCAAGGGGGTCGACGTCGTGCTCGGTCCGACCATCAACCTGCACCGTTCCCCGCTCGGTGGACGGCACTTCGAGGCGTTCAGCGAGGACCCGCTGCTCACCGGCGACCTGGCGGCGAGCTACGTCGCCGGGGTGCAGGAGAACGGCGTCGCGGCGACCCCGAAGCACTACGTCGCGAACGACTACGAGACCGACCGCTTCACCGCGAGCACCGAGGTGTCCGACCGGGCACTGCGCGAGCTCTACCTGCTGGCGTTCGAGAAGGCCGTCACCGAGGCGCACGCCTGGGCGGTCATGTCGTCGTACAACGCGATCAACGGGGTCACCGCGTCGGAGAACGACCTGCTCGAGACGCCGTTGAACTCGGAGTGGGGCTTCGACGGCATCGTCGTGTCCGACTGGACCGGTGTGCGCTCGGTCGAGGCCGCGACCGCCTCGCAGGACGTCGCCATGCCCGGACCGAACCCGTGGTGGAGCCAGGGGCCGCTGCTGCGGGCGGTCGAGGCCGGCGAGATCCCGATGGAGGCGATCGACCGCAAGGTCCGGCGCATCCTGACCCTCGCGGCCCGCGTCGGCGCCCTCGAGGGGTTCGAGCCCGTCGCCGCCGAGCCCGTGCACGTCGAGGACGGCGTCGCGTTCGTCCGCGAGGCCGAGGCCGAGGGCACCGTCCTCGTCCGGAACACCGGCGTCCTGCCGCTCGACGCCGCCGCGGTCTCGCGGATCGCCGTCGTCGGCCACAACGCCGACCAGGCCCGGACGCAGGGCGGTGGCTCCGCGACCGTCGTGCCGGCGTCGGTGGTCTCGCCCCTCGACGGCATCCGTGCCGCCTTCCCCGGCGCGACCGTCGACTTCGCGATCGGCGCGGTCGTGCAGGAGGGCATCGCCGAGTTCCCGCTCTCGACCATCACGAACCCGGCGACCGGCGAGCCCGGGGCCCGCATCGCCTTCGTCCGCGACGGCGAGGAGCTCTTCGTCGAGCACCGGCGCGCCACTGCGCTCTTCTGGTTCGGCGGCGACGCCCCGATCCGCGAGGCCGACCGGCTCGACATCACCACCACGTACACGGCACCCGCCACCGGCACGGTCCGGATCGGCATCGGCGCCGCCGGACGCTCACGGATGTGGATCGACGGGTCGCTCGTCCTCGACGAGTCCGTCGGAACCGAGGGCGACCAGCTCGGCGCCGCCTTCCTCAACCCGCCCGCGCGTTCGGTGCCGGTCGAGGTGACGTCCGGGCAACGGCTCGCGATCCGCATCGAGCACGACATCGTGCAGGACGAGGCCCTCGGTGGGGTGCTCGCGTACCAGTTCGGCACCGAGCCGAGCGACGACGACCCTGACGTCCTCGTCGAGCAGGCCGTGCGTGCGGCCACCGGAGCGGACGTCGCCGTGGTCGTCGTCGGCACGAACAGCAGGGTCGAGTCCGAGGGCTACGACCGCGACTCGCTGACGCTGCCCGGGCACCAGGACGCCCTGGTCGCCGCGGTGGCCGCCGTCAACCCGAACACGATCGTCGTGGTGAACGCGGGCTCGCCCGTCGAGATGCCCTGGCGCGACGACGTCGCCGCGGTGCTGCTGACGTGGTTCGGCGGCCAGGAGTACGGCAACGCCCTCGCCGACGTGCTGACGGGTGCGGCCGAGCCCGGCGGGCGCCTCCCCACGACGTGGCCCGTGGCGCTCGCCGACGTCCCCGTGGCGAACGTGACCCCGGTCGACGGGGAGGTCGCCTACGACGAGGGCGTGCACGTCGGGTACCGGGCGTGGCTGCGCGCGGGCACGACGCCGGCGTACCCGTTCGGACACGGCCTCGGCTACACGACCTGGACGATCGACGGCGTCGCGGCGACCCCCACCGTGCGTGCGGGGGACGCGGTGGTGGTCACGGCGACCGTCGCGAACACCGGCGACCGGCCCGGCAAGCACGTCGTGCAGGTGTACGCCTCGCGTGCGGACTCCGCGGTCGACCGTCCGGTGCGGTGGCTCGTCGGCTTCGCGCCCGTGCGGCTCGGTGCGGGGGAGTCGACCGAGGTGTCGATCGAGGTCCCGGCTCGTGCGTTCGCGCACTGGGACGGCGGACAGGACGGCGCGTGGGCGTACGAGCCCGGCGGCTTCACCCTGCACGTGGGGGCCTCGGTCGTCGACGAGGCGGGAGCCGTGGCACTCGAACTGGAGTGATCCGCTTTCCGCGCGCAACCGGTTGCGCCCCAGTAGCATGATTTCCGCGCGTGTCGGCTGGTTACCGATCGCGTACACACCGTGAACGGTGCCGTCGTGCGTGCGAGTCGATCTCCTGATCCGATCGATCAGCCCGGGCGGCACCGGTGTGTTCCAGAATGCGTCCCCGCGTCCGCGCGGGGACGCATTCGTCGTCTCGGAGCGTACCGACCCGTCGTGCGACGAGGGCAGGTCGGTCCGCTGCGCCCGGTGCGGGCACAATAGTGTGACGAACAATCACGTTGGCTGCGGGTTGGCTGTGACAAACCGACCGGTCGGTGCGACGATGGCAGCACCATCCCGTGCGGATCAGGGACGGGATGGTCATCCGGCGGGGGCCCGGGAACTCACCAGCCCGACGGGGCCCCCGCCGGATGCCACCGGGCAGCCGCCTCGCTCGGGCGTTCCCCGACGGGTCCTAGCCGGCGTGCTCGGCACAGACCGCCGGGGCGACCTCCTCGGCCACGATCCGGAGGATGCGCTCGTGCGACGCGGCGTCGCCGTTCGCCGGCAGGGTGATCACGAGCTCGTCCGTCGTCCGCACGGCCGGGTCGGCGAGCAGCGTCTCGGTGATCTCGGCGACCGAACCCGACACGACCCGGCTGAACCGGAAGGGCGGCGTGCCGGACAGCGGGCGACCCTCGTCGTCCATCCCGGAGGCGTACCCGGTGAGGAACTCCTCGTGCACCGCCCGGTCGTGGTCGTCGAGGAGGGGCACCACGATCCGGCCCACGGCCACCTTCGGCGTCCGGCCCGCGAACCGGCCCTCGGCCTGCAGCTCGGCGAAGCGCTCACGGTACGCCGCGATCTGGTCCGCCTGCGCCACCGCGAACGGCGCTCCGGTGTCCTCGGTGTTCAGGGTCGAGCAGTGCAGCAGCAGGCCCTTCTCGGCCGTGCGGACCGCGGTGCCCATGCTGCCGCCGCCCCACCACACCCGGTCGCGCAAGCCCGGGCTGAGCGGCTGCAGGGTCAGGTCGGCACCGGCCGGGATGCTCTCGTAGCCCTTGCCGGCCGATCCGAGCGGCTCCCCCTGCAGCACCTCGAGCAGTCGGGCGGCCCGGGCCTCGGCCTCGTCGCGGAAGCTGCGGTCGACCGAGCCGAACACCGGGTCGAGGATCGGCCCGTACCCGGCGATCCCGGTGCTGATGCCGAGCTGCACGCGCCCGCCGCTCAGCAGGTCGACCGTGCTGGCGTCCTCGGCGAGCCGGATCGGGTCCTCGTACCGCATGCCGAGGACGGCCGTGCCGAACCGGATCGTGCTCGTCCGCTGGGCGGCCGCCGCGAAGAACGTCATCGGACTGGTGAGGAACGGCTCGAAGTGCCGACCGCGCACCCAGCCGGTGCCGTAGCCGGACGCCTCCGCGGCGGCGAACAGCCGGAGGCCGTCCTCCAGCGCGGCGGCGGCACCTGCGGTGCCAGCGTGGTTCGGGACGAAGGAGAGGAATCCGAGTTCGCGCACCGGTCCACTGTATGCGGACGCATCCACGTGCGGGACGGGAGGCGCGGTGCGGGCCCGCACCGTTCCTCTCCCCACCGGCACGGCCGGCCCGCCGCTGACGCGTCGGTCCGGAACCGGCGGCGTGGGCCCAGTCCGTCGGTCGGTCACCACCCACCTGGGAGGATGGTCACATGACCGACGTCACCACCCAGCCTCCGCTCGTCGCCGCCCTGCCGGCGGCGGTCGACGGTGTCGTCGACCCGGACGCCGTCTACGAGGCGTTCGCCGCCTGGGCCGCCGAGGGCGGCCGTCCGCTCTACCCGGCGCAGGACGAAGCGGTCATCGAACTCGTGTCCGGCGCGAACGTCGTCCTGTCGACGCCCACCGGCACCGGGAAGTCCCTCGTCGCCGCCGGGGCGCACTTCGCGGCGCTCGCCGAGGGGAAGCGGAGCTACTACACGGCGCCGATCAAGGCCCTCGTCTCCGAGAAGTTCTTCCAGCTCGTCGACCTGTTCGGTGCGCAGAACGTCGGCATGGTGACCGGCGACTCGAGCGTCAACGCGGACGCCCCGATCGTGTGCTGCACGGCTGAGATCCTCGCGAACCTGGCGCTGCGGCAGGGACCCGATGCCGAGGTGGACGTCGTCGTGATGGACGAGTTCCACTACTACGGCGACCCCGATCGGGGCTGGGCGTGGCAGGTGCCGCTGCTCGTCCTCGAACGCGCGCAGTTCCTGCTCATGTCGGCGACGCTCGGCGACGTCACCACCATCGCGGACGACCTCTCCCGGCGGACCGGTCGTCCGACCGCGCGGGTGACCGGCGTGTCCCGGCCCGTGCCGCTGACCTACGAGTACGTGATGACGCCCGTGCAGGAGACCGTCGAACGGCTGCTCGAGGAGGGCAAGGCGCCGGTCTACATCGTGCACTTCGCCCAGGCCGCCGCCCTCGAGCGGGCGCAGGCGCTCATGTCGGTGAAGGTCGCGTCGCGCGAACGCCGGGACGAGATCGCCGAGGCCATCGCGGGCTTCCGGTTCAGCGCCGGCTTCGGACAGACGCTCTCCCGACTCGTGCGGGCCGGCATCGGCGTGCACCACGCCGGCATGCTCCCGAAGTACCGACGGCTGATCGAGCAGCTCGCGCAGCGGGGTCTCCTGCCGGTCATCTGCGGCACGGACACCCTCGGCGTCGGCATCAACGTCCCCATCCGCTCGGTGCTGCTCACGGGGCTGACGAAGTTCGACGGCTCCCGGATGCGGCAGCTCTCCGCTCGGGAGTTCCACCAGATCGCCGGACGGGCCGGTCGTGCCGGGTACGACACCGAGGGCGACGTCGTCGCCGAGGCCCCCGAGCACGAGATCGAGAACGCCCGCGCGCTCGCCAAGGCCGGCGACGACCCGAAGAAGAAGGGCAAGGTCAAGAAGAAGAAGGCTCCCGACGGGTTCGTCTCCTGGGGGCAGGCGTCGTTCGACAAGCTCATCGCGGCCGAGCCCGAGCCGATGGTGTCCCGCATGCGGATCACGCACGCCATGGTGCTGTCCGTCGTGGCGCGTGGGGGCTCCCCCTTCGAGGACGTCCGGTCGCTCGTCTTCGACAACCACGAGCCCCGCTCCCGGCAACTCGCGATGGCCCGGCGGGCGATCACCATCGGACGGACGCTCATCAACGCCCGGGTGATCGAGAAGGTGGACGGCTCCTACCGGCTCACCGTCGACGTCGCGCCGAACTTCGCGCTCAACCAGCCGCTCTCACCGTTCGCGCTCGCCGCGTTCGAGCTGCTCGACCCGACCTCGCCGACCTACGCACTCGACATGGTGTCGATCGTCGAGTCGACCCTCGACGACCCGCGGGCCATCCTCGCGCAGCAGCAGTTCAAGGAGCGCGGCGAGGCCGTCGCCCGCATGAAGCAGGAGGGCATCGAGTACGAGGAGCGGATGGAGCTGCTCGAGGAGGTCACCTGGCCCAAGCCGCTCGACGAGCTGCTGGCGGCCGCGTACGAGGCCTACGCGGCCGAGCAGCCGTGGGTCCTCGACTTCCAGCTCTCGCCCAAGGCCGTCGTCCGCGACATGTACGAGCGCGCGATGACCTTCGGCGACTTCGTGCGGTTCTACCAGCTCACCCGCTCCGAGGGACTCGTGCTCCGCTACCTCTCCGACGCCTACCGCACCATGCGGCAGACGATCATCGAGGAGCAGCGCACCCCCGAGCTCGACGACCTCATCGAGTGGCTCGGCGAGGTCGTCAAGCAGACCGACTCCTCACTCGTCGACGAGTGGGAGGCGCTGCTCAACGGCGACGTGGCACTCGCGGAGGCCGAGCACGAGGAGATCGCGCCGCCGCAGCCCGCACGCCTGACGGGCAACGCCCGCGCCTTCCGCGTGCTCGTGCGGAACGCCCTGTTCCAGCGCGTGCTGCTCGCCGCCGCCGACGACGTGGACGGGCTGGCCGCGCTCGACGGTGCGGCAGGGTTCGGGCGCGACGAGTGGGACGCCGCGCTCGAGGAGTACTACGACTCGCACGACTCCGTGGGCATCGACGCCGACGCCCGGTCGATGCAGTACCTGCAGCTGACCGAGGGGTCCCGGACGTGGCGCGCCCGGCAGACGTTCGCCGACCCGTCGGGGGACCGCGACTTCGGGTTCTCGGCGACGATCGACCTGGACGCTTCCGACGAGGCCGGCGAGGCCGTCATCCGGGTGACCGAGATCGGCCGGTTCGACGGCTGGGCCGAGGTGGACGTCGACTGATGACCGCCGTGGTCCGTGCGCTCGGAGCAGACGACGTCGACGCACTGCAGGCGTTGCTCGAGACCGTCCCGGAGTACGCGGAACGGATCACCGGGTACCCGCCCGGACCGTCCGACGGGCTGAGCGCGTTGATCTCGGTACCGGACGGCTTCGACCCGCTGGGCAAGCACGGTCTCGGGCTCTGGGAGGACGGCCTGCTCGTGGCGTTCGCGGACGTACTCGTCGGCTACCCGGCGCCGACCGTCGCGTACATCGGGTTGCTCGTCGTCCGGGGCGGCTCGCAGGGCCGCGGGTACGGGCGGGCGGTGCACGACGCCGTGGTCGCACTCGTGCGGACGGTGGATCGCGCTCCGGTCGACCGTCTCCGGCTCGGGATCGTCGCGACCAACGCCGACGTCGCGGAGCCGTTCTGGCGCGCGCTCGGGTACGAGCCGACCGGGGAGACGAAGCCGTACCGGTACGACCACCTGGAGAGCACGGTCTCGCTCTGGGAACGGCCGCTCTGGGAACGGTCCCGCTGACGGCCGGGTACGTTCGATGGCAGTTCCGCGCCGACCCGTGCACGGAGCCCGACGGAAGGACCAGCCATGCGCATCGGATCGAGCATCGCCCTGATCGTGATCGGCGCCATCGTGGCGTTCGCCGTGAACTACCAGGTCGCCGGGATCGACCTCCGCCTGATCGGTTACATCCTGATGGCCGCCGGCGTCGTCCTGCTCATCATCAGCCTGGCGGTGGGGTTCGGCGGACGTCGGACCACGACGACCACCCGGTCCGGTGTCGACCCCGCGTCGGGTGAGCGGATCACGCAGCAGGACCGCCGCGACGGCACCTACTGAGTCAGCCGCGTCGTACTGCCCGGTCCTGGTGGCTCGGCCGTCGGGGCACGGGGAGCGTCGTCAGAACAGCGTCGCCGGAGGAGTGGCCTCCGGCACGGGCTCCGGCTCGGTGACCTCGACACCCGGCCAGCCCGGCCCGTGCGGGACCTCGGTGCCGTTCTGGTACGCGGTCGCCGCACCGCGCGCTCGCACGTCGGCCGCCTCGTTCATCTCGTGCCCCACGTGACCGCGGACCCACTCGAACGTGACGTCGCGGCCCTGGAGCTCGGCGTCGAGTTCCTTGATGATCTCCACGTTGAGCACCGGCTTGCCGTCGGCCTTGCGCCAGCCCTTCCGCTTCCACCCGGCGAGCCACTCGGTGCAGGCCTTGATGGCGTACTGGCTGTCGCACAGGATGCGCAGCGGCTCGCCCGTGCCCTTCGTGGCCCGGAGCAGCTGCAGCACCGCGGTGAGTTCGCCCTGGTTGTTCGTCGCCCGCGGCCAGCCGCCGGCGGCCCAGCGGTCGTCGTCGACGTACCAGGCCCAGCCTGCGGGGCCGGGGTTGCCGAGGGCGGAGCCGTCAGCGGCGGCGACGATCGTCACGGTGGGACCTCCTGGGTGGTGCGGCGTGCCGGTCGAGCGTAACGGACCACGGCGACAGCGCCCGACACCTCGTCTCGCCGGACCTGCTCCGGCTCAGCGGGTCGACGGGTCGAGGTTCAGCGTCGTGCCCTCGTCGATCCAGCCGTCGTTGCGCACCCGCATCGTCGGGTTGAGCCACCTGAGCTGCGCGATGGAGATCCCGAAGCGCTTCGCGACCGTGGTCTGGTCGTCACCGTGGGCGACCTGGTAGGACCGCGCACGGGCGTCGGTCCCGTCCGTCGCGGTGATGAGCTCGCCGGAGTGGTCGAACACGTAGCCGTAGGCGCCGGGCCGTGCTGCGCCCAGCGTCAACCGGAAGTCCGGGTACGGGTTCGGCAGCGTCCAGTCGAGCTCGCCGACCGCCAGCGCGGTGCCGATCCAGGACGGGGCGTCCGCGTTGCCGTCGTCGGGGGAGGACGTCGGGATGAGGACCACGTCGTGCAGCCAGTCCGGGTGCGTCCCCGCCTCGTCGAGCGGCACGGACGTCGGTGCGGCCTCGGACGGGTCCCAGGTCGTCGAGCCGATGCCGCTGCCCCCGCCGACGTACTCGCCGAGCGTGGCGTTCCGGAGGAACTCGACGGTCATCCGCTGCGGGTTCGTCGTGCGGTAGCCGGACAGGCGACCCTCGAACGTGCCGCCCTGGTCGGCGACCACCTCGACGTGCACTCGGGTGTCGCCCGACTTCGAGACGGCATCGGTCCGCGCCACGACCGTCCCGACCGGGATCGACGACTTCGACACGGTGCCAGCGGTGTCCCCGGAGTCCGACGAGGCTTCGGTCCGGCCCCCGTCCTGCGTGCCACCGGTCGGCGCGGCGCTCGCCGTCCGGTCGAGCGTCGGACGGGGCAGGGCGTCGTCACCGCCGAACACCGAGCACCCGCTGAGCAGCAGTGTCGTCACCCCGAGCAGGGCGATCGCCCCGGTCGTGCGTCCCATGTGGTTCCCCCTCGCGACGACCCTAACCGGACGCGAACCGGATGAGGGCCGTCGTGACCGAAACGTCACCGGGGGCGTCGGCCTACTGTCCTCCGCATGAGCGACAGCATCCCCGACCGCCCTGAGCCCGCCGACGACCGTGCCCGCAGCGACGAGCTGCGCGACGCGGCACGGCACGAGGGTGCCGACGGCGTGGACGACCGGACGCAGCGCGCGGCGGACACGTCGTACAGCCCGTCGAGCGAGCGCGAGACGGTGGCGGCGCAGACCGAGCAGCGGGATCGCGCCGAATTGGAGGCGGACGGGATCGATCCGTCGCGTATCGTCGCGGCTCCCGGCACCGGGGGCGCGGACGACGCCGGTGACGTGGAGCCGGAGCCGGGCGACCTGAACCTGCCGTGGCAGTCGGAGGAGGACCGCCGGGGCTAGCCCGCCACCCGGTCGAGCGCACGGACGAGCTCGTCACCGTCGCGGACGTCCCAGAAGGCGAACAACTGCGGGCCGAAGAACCCGTCGAGTCCGGTGTTCGCGTAGATCCGGGTGACCGCCGCACCGCCGAGGAGCGCCGCCGCCCCGCGGGGATCTCCGGCGTTCCACTCGACGGAGCAGTGTCGACGGCCGCCGCTCCAGGTGATGGTCCGGTCGGTGCGGCCGATCGGCACCTCGCGCAGGCCTCGAGGTGTGATGATCATCGCCCGGCGGGAGGTGACCGCGTAGACGGTCGTGCGCTTGCGGTGGGCCTTGACGAGGAAACGGCCGAACACGAGGTGGAGGCCGACCAGCGTCAGCGCGACGGGGATCACCAGTTCCGGTCCGACGCCGGCGCTCCTCGGGATGCCGATCAGCGAGGAGACCACGAACCCGGTCCAGATGAGCGAGAACGGGACCAGGAAGCCGTCCCGCGGTCCGAACAGCTTCCCCGGGTCGCTCGTCCCCGCCCAGTACAGCTGCTCGTCCGGTCGGAGGTGCTCGCGCGCAGTCTGTCGAGGATCGTTCACCACGGAGAACGTACGCGCGTCAGGACACCGAGTCCGGGTGCGACCCCGTCCGCTGCCCGGTTTCGAGGGTCGCGATCGCCGCGAGGTCTTCCTCGGTCAGCACGAAGCCGTCGACGTCGAGGTTGGACCGGATCCGCGACGGCGTCACCGACTTCGGCAGCACCACGACGCCCTGCTGCACGTTCCACCGCACGAGGACCTGCGCCACGCTCACCCCGTGCGCGTCGGCGATCCGTGTCAGCACCGGTTCGTCGATGAGCCGTCCGCGGCCGAGCGGCGACCACGCCTCGGTCACGATGCCGTGCGGCGCGTGGAAGTCCAGCAGCTCGTGCTGCGGCAGCCACGGGTGCCGCTCGACCTGGTTCACCGCCGGCGCCTCGCCCGTCTCGGCGATGATCCGTTCGAGGTGCGGCACCTGGAAGTTCGACACCCCGACACTGCGCGCACGGCCCGAGTCGCGGAGCTCGACGAGCGTGCGCCACGTCTCGACGTACCGGTCGTTCGCGGCGGCGGGCCAGTGGATGAGGTACAGGTCGACGGTCTCCAGCCCGAGCCGGTCGAGACTGGCGTCGAACGCCCGCAGGGTCGCGTCGCGACCCTGGTGGTCGTTCCACACCTTGGTCGTCACGAAGACGTCGTCACGGTCCAGCCGGGAGGCGCGGATCGCCTTCCCGACGCCGGTCTCGTTGCCGTACATCTCGGCGGTGTCGACGTGCCGGTAGCCGGCGTCGAGCGCCAGCCCGACCGCGGTCTCGGCTGCGGCGTCGTCGACCTTGTAGACGCCGAAGCCGATCGCGGGGATCGACGCGCCGTCGCGGAGGGGGACCGAGGTGACCATGCACCCATCCTGCCGGTCGTGGCGGGGGTGCGCCGCGCCTCCAGGCCGGTGCCCGCACCACGAGATCGACGTCCCGCGCGTCGATCGACGTGTGCGGTGTCGAAACGCGCGCGTTTCGTGGAGCGGGTCGTGCCTACGTGGGGAGGTTCACCGGCTCGGTGTCGGGGATGGGGCTGGCGTCGCGGCCACGGAGATCGGGCAGCCAGCGCTTGGACACGAGGGGGAGCAGCACACCGACCGCGGCCATGCCCGCACCGACCATCAGCCCGCCCGTCGGACCGTGCAGGTCGATCAGGAAGCCCGCGACCGCGGAGCCGCCGGCGGCGCCGATGAGCTGTCCGGTGCCCATCCAGCCGTACGCCTCGGCCGTGTCGGAGAACTTCACGGTGGCGGAGACCGAGCCGAACATGACCGCGAGGGCCGGGGCGATGCCCGCGCCGGCGATCACGAGCGCCAGGCAGAGCCACCAGAAGTCCGTCCCGCCGACCGCGAGCGCGAGTCCGACGAAGACGATCGCCATGCGGGTCCAGAGGGTGTTCGGCGAGATCGGGCGGTGGCCGAACGCGAGGCCGCCGACGAGCGACCCGATCGCGAAGACCGCCAGGACGATGCCGGCGTTCGGGCTGCCCTCACCGAACACGCTCGTGACGCTCGCCTCGACCGCGGCGCAGGCCCCGATCAGGAGCAGACCGGTGAGGGTGGCGACGACGACCGAGGGGCGGCGCAGGACGACGCCGAACGCGCGCTTCGACCGCGGGATGCGGACGCGGCCGAGCTCCGGGGAGGCGATGAACCAGACGCCGCCGATGACGAGGAACGCCATCGCGACGACGATCGCCTCGACCGTGCCGACCTGGGTCGCGACGAACGTGGTGATGACCGGCCCGGCCACCCAGATGAGCTCCTGTGCGCTGGCGTCGAGCGAGAACAGCGGGGTGAGCTGCGTGGAGGTCACCATCTTCGGGTAGATCGTCCGCACAGCGGGCTGCACGGGCGGGACGGCCAGTCCGCCGATGAACCCGACGACGACGTACCCCCAGAGCGGCATCAGCACGAAGCCGACGACCCCCATGCTCGCGAGCGCGACGATGCTCGTGAGGATCAGCACCGGGCGCATGCCCCAGCTGCCCATCCACCGGCTGGTGAGCGGTCCCGCGATCGCCTGCCCGATGCTCGTCGTCGCGAGGACGAGACCCGCGGCGCCGTACGAGTCGAAGACGTGCTCGACGTGGAGCAGGTAGGCCAGCGAGAGCATCCCGAACGGGAACCGGGCGGTGAGCTGCGCGGCGATCACCCGGCCGACGCCGGGGGTCTTCAGGAGGGTGCCGTACGCGCTCACGAGACGAGTGTACGGACCGGACGGACGGGGCTGGCCCCCGGTCGGGGACGTGTGCGCGGGCCGCTCGTGTGCAGGGTGTCCGGCGGGGGTGCGAGCAGGGTTCCGCGACACGCCGACCGAACGTTTCCACAGATGTGGATCGGGACTGTCCACGGGTGTGGGGAAGTGTCGGTGGTCGGGCGGAGACTGGCGGAATCCCGGGCCTCTCGGGAATCCACAGACTGTGGACGACGTTGTGGAGAACTACACGGCTGTAACACTTTCTCTTGTGGTCGGTGCAGCGGCCAGCCACTAGATGTAGTGTGGAGCCATCGCAGCGGCCCTCCTCGGACACGACTGCGGACAGGCATCAGAACCACTCCACAGCAAGCAGAACACCAGCAAGAACACCAGGGGAGAACATGGCCGTCACCGTCTACACCAAGCCGTCCTGCGTCCAGTGCACCGCGACGTACCGGGCCCTCGACAACAAGGGCATCCAGTACGAAGTGCACGACGTCTCGACGGACGAAGCCGCGCTCGAGCACGTCAAGAGCCTCGGCTACCTGCAGGCCCCCGTCGTCGTGACCGACGACGACCACTGGTCGGGCTTCCGTCCCGACAAGATCGCGACCCTCAGCGCCGAGCTCGCGTGACCTCCCGGGTGCGTCGCCGTCCCTCCCGGAACCGGTGACGCACCCGCCCTCCGATCTGTTGTCCGCACCTCTCACCAAGGAGCGCACGATGAGCCGCCTCGTCTACTTCTCGAGCGTGTCCGGTTACACGGCCCGCTTCGTCGAGAAGCTCGGCCGGCCGGCAGACCGGATCCCGCTCTTCCCGAGCGACCCCTTCCTGCGGGTCGACGAGCCGTACGTGCTCGTGCTGCCGACCTACGGCGGCGGGAACGGACACGGTGCGGTCCCCAAGCAGGTCATCAAGTTCCTGAACGACGAGCAGAACCGTTCCCTCATCCGGGGCGTCATCGTCGGGGGCAACACCAACTTCGGCGACGCCTACGGGCTCGCCGGGGACGTCATCGCGCAGAAGTGCGGCGTTCCCCTCCTGTACCGCTTCGAACTCTTCGGAACGCCTGACGACGTGCAGGCCGTCAACACTGGATTGGATGCATTTTGGACGCAGCAGTTGCAGACGTCGATCTGACGTCGCCGCAGACGGGGATGGACTACCACTCCCTCAACGCGATGCTCAACCTCTACGACTCGGACGGGAACATCCAGTTCGACAAGGACCGTGAGGCCGCCAAGCAGTTCTTCCTGCAGCACGTCAACCAGAACACCGTCTTCTTCCACAACCTGAAGGAGCGGCTCGACTACCTGGTCGAGAACGAGTACTACGAGCGCGAGACGATCGACCAGTACTCGCTCGAGTTCATCCAGCGGCTCAACGACCTGGCGTACTCGAAGAAGTTCCGGTTCCAGACGTTCCTCGGTGCGTTCAAGTACTACACGAGCTACACGCTCAAGACGTTCGACGGCAAGCGCTACCTCGAGCGCTTCGAGGACCGCGTCGTGATGACCGCCCTCGGCCTCGCGCAGGGCAACGAGCAGCTCGCGATCGACCTCGTGGAAGAGATCATCGCCGGTCGCTTCCAGCCGGCGACCCCGACGTTCCTCAACACCGCGAAGGCACAGCGCGGCGAGCTCGTCTCCTGCTTCCTCCTCCGCATCGAGGACAACATGGAGTCGATCTCGCGCGGCATCAACTCCTCGCTGCAGCTCTCGAAGCGCGGCGGCGGGGTGGCCCTGCTGCTCTCCAACATCCGCGAGGCCGGCGCCCCGATCAAGCAGATCGAGAACCAGTCCTCGGGCATCATCCCCGTGATGAAGCTGCTGGAAGACTCCTTCTCGTACGCCAACCAGCTCGGTGCGCGTCAGGGTGCCGGTGCCGTCTACCTGTCGGCGCACCACCCGGACATCATGCGGTTCCTCGACACCAAGCGCGAGAACGCGGACGAGAAGATCCGCATCAAGACGCTGTCGCTCGGTGTCGTCGTGCCGGACATCACGTTCGAACTCGCGAAGAACAACGAGGACATGTACCTCTTCTCGCCGTACGACGTCGAGAAGGTCTACGGCATCCCGTTCGGCGACGTGCCGATCTCCGAGAAGTACCGCGAGATGGTCGACGACTCGCGCATCAAGAAGACGAAGATCAAGGCGCGTGACTTCTTCACCACCATCGCCGAGATCCAGTTCGAGTCGGGCTACCCGTACATCGTGTTCGAGGACACGGTGAACAAGGCCAACCCGATCAAGGGTCGGATCAACATGTCCAACCTGTGCTCGGAGATCCTGCAGGTCAACACCCCGACAACCTTCAACGAGGACCTCTCCTACAAGGAGATCGGCAAGGACATCTCCTGCAACCTCGGGTCGCTCAACATCGCGCTCACCATGGACTCGCCGGACTTCGGCAAGACCATCGAGACCGCAATCCGCGGCCTGACCTCGGTGTCGCAGATGTCGCACATCTCGTCGGTGCGTTCGGTTGAGGACGGCAACGACAAGTCGCACGCCATCGGCCTCGGCCAGATGAACCTGCACGGCTACCTCGCTCGTGAGCGCGTGTACTACGGCTCCGACGAGGGCATCGACTTCACGAACATCTACTTCTACACGGTGCTGTTCCACGCGCTGCGGGCGTCGAACAAGATCGCGATCGAGACCGGGGAGACCTTCGACGGCTTCCGCGACTCGAAGTACGCGTCGGGCGAGTTCTTCGACAAGTACACCGACCAGGAGTGGACGCCGGCGACGGCCCGTGTCGCGGAGCTCTTCGCGAACGCGAACATCGCCATCCCGACGCAGGACGACTGGAAGGCGCTGAAGGCGTCCGTCCAGGAGCACGGCATCTACAACCAGAACCTCCAGGCCGTGCCGCCGACCGGGTCGATCTCGTACATCAACCACTCGACGTCCTCGATCCACCCGATCGCGTCGAAGATCGAGATCCGCAAGGAAGGCAAGCTCGGTCGGGTCTACTACCCGGCGCCGTTCATGACGAACGACAACCTGGACTACTACCAGGACGCGTACGAGATCGGTGCCGAGAAGATCATCGACACCTACGCCGCCGCCACCCAGCACGTCGACCAGGGTCTGTCGCTCACGCTGTTCTTCAAGGACACCGCGACCACGCGCGACATCAACAAGGCCCAGATCTACGCATGGCGCAAGGGCATCAAGACGATCTACTACATCCGTCTGCGCCAGCTCGCGCTCGAGGGCACCGAGGTCGAGGGCTGCGTCAGCTGCATGCTCTGATCGCTCACGCGATCATCCTCCGGACTGGAGGCGCGGGGCGGCCCCGCACCGCGCCTCCAGTCCGCATCTTCGTCAGTCAGTAATCAAAGGAACGTGCGTTGGTCGAGAAGCTGAAGCTCATTGATCGGGTCCAGGCGATCAACTGGAACCGCATCCAGGACGACAAGGACGTGGAGGTCTGGAACCGCCTCGTCAACAACTTCTGGCTGCCCGAGAAGGTGCCGCTGTCGAACGACGTCCAGTCGTGGAACACGCTGACGCCGGCCGAGCAGACGATGACGATGCGGGTCTTCACCGGCCTCACGCTGCTCGACACGATCCAGGGCACCGTCGGCGCCGTGTCGCTCATCCCCGACGCGATCACCCCGCACGAAGAGGCCGTCTACACGAACATCGCGTTCATGGAGTCGGTGCACGCCAAGAGCTACTCGTCGATCTTCTCGACCCTCGCGTCGACGCCCGAGATCGACGAGGCCTTCCGCTGGTCCGAGGAGAACCCGAACCTGCAGAAGAAGGCCCAGATCGTCATGGACTACTACCAGGGCGACAACCCGCTGAAGCGCAAGGTCGCTTCGACGCTGCTCGAGTCGTTCCTGTTCTACTCCGGCTTCTACCTGCCGATGCACTGGTCCTCGCGCGCCAAGCTGACCAACACCGCCGACCTCATCCGCCTCATCATCCGCGACGAGGCCGTGCACGGGTACTACATCGGCTACAAGTACCAGAAAGGTCTCGAACAGGTCACCGAGGCCGAGCGCCAGGAGCTCAAGGACTACACGTTCTCGCTCCTGTTCGAGCTGTACGAGAACGAGACGCAGTACACGCAGGACCTCTACGACGAGGTCGGGCTGAGCGAGGACGTCAAGAAGTTCCTGCACTACAACGCGAACAAGGCGCTGATGAACCTCGGGTACGAGCCGATGTTCCCGAAGGAGCTCACGGAGGTGAACCCGGCGATCCTGTCCGCGCTGTCGCCGAACGCGGACGAGAACCACGACTTCTTCTCGGGGTCGGGGTCGTCGTACGTCATCGGCAAGGCGGTCGTGACGGAGGACGAGGACTGGGACTTCTGATCTCGGTCCGACTCGTGGGGAACGCCCCGCTGGCTTCGGCCGGCGGGGCGTTCTTCCGTTTCGGGTTCCGGACGCGGTCCGAGGGTCATCGACGCGACCGGCCGATTGTCCGGTCGGCTCATCGGGAGGGTGGGCGGTGTCTCTGTTCGAGCAGGCTGTTCCCGATCAGCACGGCGATGACGCTGACGATCCCCAGCACGGTGGCGCCGAACGCGAGTTGCGGAGCGCTACTCCGCTCAGCGGTGAAGCAGGCTGCGATCCCGAGCGCGATGCACGCTCCAGCCGCGAGGAAACCCGTGATCCTGAGTGTGAGCGAGAGGCGTTTCATCTGCATGGTTCCGGTGTCCGGCTACTGTCCGTTGCACCACACCGCCGGACCCGGCGGGATGTTGTGGATGACCACGCCCTTCCCCCGGGCCGAACAGATCGTCACGATGCCGCCGGCGATGGCGAGGAGCCCCGCGAACGTCCCGGCGACTGCGAGGCCGATGCCGGTGACGGCGGTGATCGCTGCTGCCGCGGCGGTGACGCCTCCGGCTGTTCCGAGGATGCCGGCTACTCGAGTGGTGTTGCAGGAGTCGAGGTAGACGTTGAGTTGGATCCCCGTGTAGTCCCATCGGTTCTTGCCGCTGCAGGCGCGCAGCGAGGGGAGCGCGTCGCGGACTTCGGCGATCGCAACCTGGTCGATGGTGGCGTTCCGTGTCGGCTTCCCGGCGGCTGCCCACCCGGTCGCGAAGTCATCCGCGGTGGACGGCGTGACGCCCGCGCTGATCGCCCGTCTTCCGTCGAAGGTGCCCGTGGCGTCGATGGCGGCTTCGAGGGCCGTGGTGACCTGAGGCGGGAGGGCTGAGGACGGCACAGGTGTTCCTCTGGGCACTGCGTCCGCTGGAGCTGCGCCCAGAGTCGTGGTGAAGAGCGCGGTGACAGCGATCGCGATGGTCGCGATGCCGACAGGGCGATGGGTCGTGAAGAGCTTCACTGGATCCTCCTTGCTGGCGTCGTTGCCAGGATCCATAGGCTCGCATGCAAAGCGTTACATTTCAAGTCCGGGATCGTAGATGCGCGCCGTACCGCCACGAATGCGTTCGACGATCATCTCCGGCTCCTGCTGCGCCTCCACTCCGCTCGGTCGAGGAAGTGAAAATGCGCGCCGAACTCGTTCGGACGTTCCGCGGGATCGACCCGCTCGACGTCGAACAGGATCCCGTGGAGCAGGAAGGTCCCGGACGTGAGCTGCTCGAACCCGGCAGCGCCGAACGGCATCCCGTCGCTGATGCCGTACGACAGGGACCCATCGGGCCAAGCCCGCAGCGTGTCGAAGTCCCAGAAGTCGACGTGCCACTCACCGACCAGACTCGGACGGACCCGACGTCGGCGCCACCAGGGCCCTTCTTCGACGAACGTGTGGTCTGGACGGACGGACAGGTACCCCGCGAGATCATTCGGGTGATCCGGCAGTCGCAACAGGTACAAGCCTGCCTCGACGCCCGCCGGGAGCGGAGGCGGAGGTTCCTGTGACGGGCGGGACAACACGCTCACACAGTAGCTGCCTGCGAGACGTGAGATCGAGCGCGATCTGGTCGGCACGTTCCGAGCGGCCCGTCTTCTGCGAGGATCACGCTGTGCCCCTCCGTTCCCTCGACCAGCTCGACGACGCGACGTTCGACGTCACTGCGGCGAGTGCGGTCGACGGGCAGCTGATGCTGCACGGATCGGTCCTCGAACACGACACCAGCGCCGGCACGGTGCGGCTTCCGGTGACGCTCACGGTGTCCGACGTGGTGGACGTCCTCGTCGACAGTGCTGGTGGAACCGGTGAGCTCGTCCTCGAGTCCATCGACGTGACCGCGACCGCGGTGACGCTCCGCGGTGTGATCCCGTGCGAGGTCGTCGTGACCACGTCTCGACGGGCACGGGTGCTCCTCGAAGTCGGCGAGACGCCGATCGCGGTTCGCCGCCGGTGGCGATGGCGGCCGTGGATCGGGTCCGCGCCAGTGATCCTCGGCCACCGGGCGGTGTCGAAGCGCCTTCGGCACACTGTCTGCCCGGCGTGCAGACATCCGTGGGCTGAGCACCCCGGCAGCGGCAACGTCGAGAGTGCGACGTGCAGTGAGTGTGCGTACGAGCACGAACACGGCGAGCTCCCGCCAGGGCGTTCCATCTGCGCAGCGCGGGTACCTCGCCACCTGACCGAGCCAGCGTGCCCTCCGGACTGATCAGGTGTTGGACCGCCGGGAGCGCACGTCGGCTCTTGATCGCCACGACCCGCCGAGGAAGATTCGTGGTGCCTGACCCGAAGGCCGGCTCACCCGTGATCGCGTCCTTCGTGTACCCGACGTGCAGGTCGGCGCCGTCGAGGGTCGCGTCCTCGACCGGGGCGATGTTGGAGAGCGGCAGGTCACCGATCTCGATCGGCCGCATGGTGAGCGATGCGGGCGAGGAGCGAATGAGCCCCTCGGCGAGTCGCCGAGTCACGGACGCAGCGCGGAGGCTTCCGACGATCACACCGACGTCGAAGCGGGACTTCACGTGAGGGGAGGGAGTCACGTCCTCGGTAACGTGACTGACTGACGTCAGCCAACCGCCGTCGGCGGCCGTGCGGGGATCGAGCTGGACATCGCCGGCCTGGTAGGCAGCACACTTGGAGCCATGAGGCAGGACGACGGCGGCGGCGATCTCTACCCGTTCGGGCGCCGTGACCGCCACGCGCACTCGATCCAGACTCCCGCGGGCTGGAAGGATCTCGCGGTCACCCTGACGTTGTTCGGGTTGAGCCTGCCGATGTTCGCCGTCGGCTGGTTCGGGGTGGGTTTGTCGATGCTCGCCTTCGACGCGTGTGGGGAGGGGAGGTGCAACGACACCGCCGGATCGGTCGCCTTCATCGGCTTCCCGATCGCCGCCGTCGTCAGCATCGTGCTCTGGGCGTCCGTCGCTGAACGCCGCCGTCGTGCCCGTCGTCGCGCGTGGATGTACGGAGCAGCAGCGATGGTCACCATCGTCGCCCTGTTCGCCCTCGCCACGACCGTCGTCGACTTCGCCGCGCAGCCGAAGTGAACCTCGGGCGCGACGGGGAACATGCCGAACGCGGAGGGCAGAGATGTCGCGGCACCGCACGGCCGCACCGAAGACGGCGGTAGCGTCCCCGTTGTGATCCGATTCCCCATCCCGACGGAGCGGTTCGTCCTCAGCGTGCTCAGCGCAGCAGATCGGCTGGCCTTCACTGCCTACCGCCGTGACCCCGACGTCGTCCGGTTCCAGTCCTGGACGTCGGACTGGTCCGGAGCGGACACCGACGCGCTCATCGCCGACCAACCTGCAGGGCTCCTCCCGGGCTCAGGCGACTGGCTCCAGATCGCAGTCCACGAGCGTGACGCCCCTTCGCTCGTCGGAGACGTGGCCGTGCATGCCGTCGCGGACCAGCCGGACACGTACGAGCTCGGCGTGACCCTGGCACCCCGGTGGCAGGGCATCGGAGCGGGCCAGGAGGCACTCCGCCGGCTCATCGACGGTCTCTTCCTCGAGCAGGGGGCGCACCGAGTCATCGCGATGACGGACGCGCGCAACATCGCCGCGGCACGACTCTTCAGGCGGCTCGGCCTGCGACACGAGGGCCGCGCGGTCGATGCGGACTGGTTCAAGGGCGAATGGACGAGCGTCGACACCTGGGCGATCCTGCGTGAGGAGCACGGCCGGCGGAGCCTGCCATCGACGATGCCGGACAACGACGGGCAGTGATCCTCCGCCCTGGAATACCGTCGACGTCCATGACGGGCGGTCCCGGGCGAGAACTCGCCACGGTGCGCCCGCAATGTGTCGGGATGAGTGAGGTCAGAGAGCCCGAGCTCGTTCCGCGTGCCCTCGTCGTGGCGACGTGGGTGCTCGCGGCGCTGTGACTGAGTGTCCACGCGACGATCGTCCTCCTTCGACGTGCTCGACGCCGTCGGCGTCGCGAGGAGGCCCGGAACGACGCTCATGAGAACGCTTCGTTGGCGGGATGGGAACCCGCGGATGCGCCTCGGGATCGCCCATCAGCGGGCTTCGTCGCCCCGCCAGGACTCACGCGGGCGGAGTCGTCCCGGCTCCCTCGGTGTCATCCGCGCCGGCAGGACCCGTCCCGGCCTGGTCGAGGTTCTCGTTCGGGTCACCCATGTCCCCGATGGCTGCTCCGACGGCGGACAGCCCGAAGTGCTTGCGGACGGCGTTCTCCTCGGCCGGAGACATCGTGTGTCCGGACCCGAGGGACGGCGCACCCGCGATCGCGTCCTTCGTGTACCCGACGTGCAGGTCGGTGCCGTCGAGGGTCGCGTCCTCGACCGGGACGAGCTTGTGGTGCCTGCCGAGCAGGCCCGTCGCGACGCTGACGTAGGCGGCGCTCCCGTCCTCGTCGGAGGGGAACACCTGCGTCGCCTTGCCGATCGACGTGCCGTCACGGTCACGGACCGTCGCGCCCTCGACGAGGTGGATGAGGCTCTTGGGGATCATGGACGCAGTCAACGCCCCGCGCCTGACGCTCGGCATGGACGCCATTGATCGGCACGGCGAAGCCGCGGTCGTGCAGTGCAGACGCAACGTCCGTGCGGACGGGACGACCGCGTCGGACCGCAGCCGCGCCTCCAGGCCGGGCCGCCGGCCGAGCATGCGGTGGACGCTGTGGACGCGACGGGTGGTCGAGGACCTCTGCCGGCATCGGACGGGACGCAGCCGTCGGCGGCCGCGTCGTTCACGGTTCGGACCGATCTGCGGTCGAAGCCGGACGGCTCCATGCCGATGCCGAGCTGACCTGGTGATCGCGATGGCATTTAACCCGACCGTGATGTTGCAGATGTAGTGTACCAATGGTTCGATGAACGAGGTCGGCACCGAGGCCGACCAGGATTCCGGCGCCGGCGCCGGTGCCGGAGGGGAGCGAGTCCGTCATGAACTCATCGTTTCTCGGCCGGCTGATCGCGATCGGCGCAGCGTGCGTCGTGGTGGCCACCTGCAGCTTGGGAGGCGGGCCTGCAGATGCTGCAGCTGCTGCGCCGAACACCAGAGACGCGCAGATCTCGCAGGTGCGGTCCTCAGTGCTGGCGACGATCCGGTCAGAGCTCGTCTCCTCCCGGGCTCGGTCCGACGTCGCGGCGTTCGACGAACTCGATCCTGACCAGCGCGAGGAACTCGCCGCCTTCTTCACGGATCCGACTGTTGCGTCGGCGACCCTTGCCTCCTCGAACAACGATGCGCTCGGTGTGGGCGTTCGGACGGGGGATTTCGCGTGGGGAGTGGATGCTCCGAACGAGAGCGGGCCGGTCGGCAGAGCGGCTTCGCGATCGTCGTGGGGGACGCAGTGGTTCGCCTTCGCAGGTATCAAGCTCACCGAGACCAAGGTGTCGATGTCCTACGAGTACCGGGGCGCAACAGCGACGAAGATGCTCGGGTATTCGTGCACGGTCGTCAGGAACATCCAACCCTTCACCGAAGTGGCGACGTCCAAGAGCAGCGGCTACGTCAGCGGTGGACAGGCCACCGCCAAGTGCAAGGTGGTCGTGGAGCGTGGGGTGCTCACTCCGGGGGGAACGGTCGCCTGGAGCACTTATTCAGCGCTGCAGCGGCTCAGTGCGCGAGGCAACGGTGCGCTGACCGCCAATCGTTGGGAATGAGTCGGCGTCTCTCGTCGAGGAGAAGATCATGAATCCACTCGTCCCGTCAGCGTTCGACGGCGTGCTCATCGCCGGGGCTCTCGGCACCGTGATCCTGGCGTGTGCAGCGTTCGTGTCGCTGCTCCTGTCCAGGACCGTGACTGGCTGGAGCCTGCTCGCCTGGGCGCTCGTCATCCTGTTCGTCCCGATCATCGGACCGGCAGCGTGGTTCGTCGCCCGTAGACGCGAGCGCGCGCGAGCGCAGGGGTGAGCCCGGGTCGACGCTGCGGGTCTGTCGGACCGCAGCGGGGCCTCCCGGCCGCTTCGTGATCCCGCCGCACCGACGTGCCCGACCCGCACATCTCCTGCTGCCCTCCGAGGTCGGCGTCGTCCGCTCAGCCGCCCTGGGTGAGGCTCGTGATGAGGTTGATCGCGACGGCGACCACGAAGGTCCCGAAAAAAGGAGGACAGGAGCGCGTGGGCCATCGCGACGCGCCGCGACGGGGTCGAGGAACGCGTGATGCTGTCAGCGGTGTACGCCATCCCGATCGAGAAGGCCGTGTAGGCGAAGTCGCTGTACGCCGGGTCTTCGTCCTGGTCGAAGTCGAAGCGATGGTGGTCGTCGAGGTAGTACATGCGTGCGTACTTGAAGGCGAAGACCGTGTTGATCAACGCCCAGGCGGCCACGACCCCGATCACCGCGAGGATCGCAGCCGCCGATCCGACGGGGTCCTTCTGTTGGCTGCGCACGAGCGCGAGGACCACCAGGACCACGCTGAGCAGCGTCGCGGTGATGATGAGCGAGTCGACGACTCGACGCGACCGGTCCTCGTGTCGAGCGAGCGAGCGGGTGGTCCCTGGGTCGGCGGGCCAGGCTCGTGACCACGCCCAGACCAGGAAGACCGCGGCAGCGACCACCCAGCCCAGCAGGAGTGCCAGGTCCGGTACTCCGAGGAGCACGGTGACCAGGGCCACCACGGTGCCCGGCATAAGCGCCGACGCGACGGATCGCAGGGCGACGCGGTCGCTGACGCGACCAGGACCGGCCGGGAGGCGCGGCGGGGCCTGGACCCGTGCCTCCCGTCCCGCAGTGCGTGGCCCGGTGCTGCGCGGTGCGGCTGGTCAGACCGAGCGACCGGCCGGCACCGCGGAGTCGACGAGCTCGGCCCGCACGATGTCCGCACCAGCGGACAGCGCACCGAGCTTCGCGAGCGCTGCGTCCCGCGCCAGCGGTGCCATGCCGCAGTTCGTGCTCGGGATGAGCTTGTCCGCGTCGACGAACTCGAGCGCCCGCCGCAGCACCTCGGCGACCTCGTCCGGGGTCTCGACGGCGTCGGTTGCGACGTCGATCGCGCCGAGCATGACCTTCTTGCCGCGGATGAGCTCCACGAGGTCGAGCGGCACGTGCGAGTGGATGCACTCGAGCGAGACGATGTCGATCGACGACCGCTGCAGGAGCGGGAACGACTGCTCGTACTGCCGCCACTCGGCTCCGAGCGTCTCCTTCCACCTGTTGTTCGCCTCGATGCCGTACCCGTAGCAGATGTGCACGGCGGTCTCGGCGGTGCGCAGGCCCTCGGCAGCGCGCTCGAGCGCGGCGACGCCCCAGTCCTGCACCTCGTCGTGGAAGACGGTGAACGCGGGCTCGTCGAACTGGATGACGTCGACACCCGCTGCCTCGAGCTCCCGCGCCTCCTCGTTGAGGATCGTGGCGAACTCCCACGCGAGCTTCTCGCGGCTCTTGTAGTGCTGGTCGGAGAGCGTGTCGATCATCGTCATCGGGCCGGGGAGCGCCCACTTGATCGGCCGGTCGGTCTGCGCGCGGAGGAACTTCGCGTCCTCGACGAAGACCGGCGCCGGGCGGCTCACGGCCCCGACGACGGTCGGCACGGCGGCGTCGTACCGGTCGCGGATCCGGACCGTCTCCTTGCGCTCCTGGTCGATGCCGTCGAGGTGCTCGATGAACGTCGTGACGAAGTGCTGCCGGGTCTGCTCGCCGTCGGACACGATGTCGATGCCGCGGCGCTCCTGCTCGTGCACGGCGGACCGGAGTGCGTCCTGCTTGCCCTCGGTCAGCGCGGCACCGTCGAGCTGCCACGGCGACCAGAGCTTCTCGGGCTCGGCGAGCCAGGACGGCTTCGGCAGGCTGCCGACGATGGAGGTGGGGAGGAGAGACGTCATGCGGGTGCGGGTCCTGTCAGGAGGGCGGGGTCAGAGGGCAACGGGGTCGGCGGCGAACCGGGCGAGCAGGTCGCCGTGCGGGATCACGAGGTGCTCCTCGGTCCACCGGCCCTGCGTGACCCCCAGGCGGCTCCGCTCCGCACGGTCGTAGGTGACCGGGACGGGCGTGAAGTCGCTGTGGTCGAGGGTCGGCTTGTACACGCTGCCGGCCGGGGTGTTCGCGGCGTAGATCTCGGGGCGGTAGATCTTCTGGAACGTCTCCATCGTGGCGATGGTGCCGATGAGCTGCAGCTCCGAGTAGTCCGACGTGACGTCGCCACGTGAGTAGAACGCGAGCGGTGCCGTCGAGCCGACCGGCTGGAAGTACCGGACCTCCATGCCCATCCGGCCGAAGTAGTCGTCGGTGAGCGAAGAGTGCTCGTGCGCGTACTCGGCGCCGAGGACGGGGTGGACGTACCCGGTGTGGCGGTAGGTCTGGCTGGTCGAGACGCTGATGCAGACCACGGGCTCGGCGTCGAACTCGTCGTGGAACGCCGACGACGAGAGGAACCGCTGGAAGAGCGCCCCGTGCAGCCGGCCGAAGTCCGAGGGCACGCCGGACGTCGACGCGGGCAGCAGCACCGAGAAGTCGTAGTCGCGGAGGTACGAGGAGAAGTTGTTGCCGAGGATGCCCTGGTGGCGCTCGCCGGTGTGCTGGTCGACGATCGTGACGTCGAGCATCTCGAGCAGCGGGAACTCGGCGTCGGCCCCACCGTCCGAGAACCCCAGCGACACCGAGACGATGTCGAGCGCCACACGGTAGCGGCCGTCCGCCCCCGCCAGCTCGTTCAGCCGTCCGTCGATCATCCCGAGCGCGTTGCGGAGGTTCTGCTGCCGCTGCTCGCCACGCGCCAGGTTGGCGAAGTTCGTGGTCAGCCGGGAGCTGTCCGCGGGGGAGTAGTCCTCGTCGAACCGCGTCCGGGTGATGCTGAAGGAGGGGTCGTTCGTCATGGTCGGCCGTCCGTGCGTCGTGCGGCCCGCTGGGCCCGGTGGATGGGGTCCTCCGATCATGCAGGGGATCGCCGGGCATCAGGTAATACCGAGTCGCTATGCGGCGGTATAGCCTGCGCCTATGGCCCGGGTCTCGAACGACATCACGCTGCAACAGCTGCGCTACTTCATCGAGGTCGCGTCCGAAGGGTCGATCAGCGCCGCGGCCGACCTGCTCTACGTCTCGCAGCCGACCATGTCCGCCGCGATGAAGGACCTCGAGACCCGCATCGGCCGCCCCCTGTTCACCCGTTCGGCCCGTGGGGTCGTGCTGACCGTCGACGGCGTCGAGTTCCTCGGCTACGCCCGGCAGGTGGTCGAGCAGGTGTCCCTCCTCGAACAGCGCTACGTGGGACGGCAGCGGTCACGCCGCCTCCTCGGGGTCTCCGCCCAGCACTACTCGTTCGCGGTGGAGGCCTTCGTCCGCATGGTCGAGGGAGCCGCCGCCGACGAGTACGAGTTCTCCCTCCGCGAGACCCGCACCTGGGACATCATCGAGGACGTCCGCACCCTCCGGAGCGAGGTCGGCATCCTGTACCGCAACGACTTCAACCGGCAGGTGCTCGGCAAGCTGTTCCGCGATGCCGGGGTCGTCTTCACCCCGCTGTTCGTCGCCCAGCCGCACATCTTCGTCGCCCGACGGAACCCGATCGCCTCGCGGGAGCGCGCCACCCTCGACGACCTCGCCGACCTGCCCCGGCTCACGTTCGACCAGGGTGCGAACAACTCCTTCTACCTGGCCGAGGAGATCCTGTCGACGATGTCGAGCAAGCGGGAGATCCGGGTGTCGGACCGTGCGACGATCTTCAACCTCATGATCGGCCTCGGCGGCTACACCATCTCGACGGGCCTCATCAGCGACGACCTCGACCCCGAGATCGTCGCGATCCCGCTCGACGTGGACGAGCGGATCGAGATCGGCTGGATCGCGCACACGTCGGTGCCCCTGACGGTGCAGGCACAGACCTACCTCGACGAGTTGCGGGCCGTGGTCGCCGCCTACGGCGTCGAACCGCTCGGGTGACCACCCGACGGACAGGAGGCGCGGTGCGGGCCGGCACCGCGCCTCCCGTCCGTCACGGCGGGAGACTGCACCGCGCTCACCCGGCCGTCCCGGACAGGAGCGCGACCGCCGCCCGGGCACCTGCGGTGCCGAGCGTCCAGGCCGGACGGACGAAGTCGTCGCGGTGCAACCGCACCCGGACCTCGTCGACGACCTCGTCCGGTCTCGTCCGCACGCGCGTCACGCCGTTCTCGCGGTAGCCGAGCTTCGCCGAGACCCGACGCGACGGCTCGTTCCACGCCGCGGCGCTCGACTCGGCCCACTCCGCCCCGAGGTGGTCGAAGGCGAACAGCAGCAGTCCCGCCCGCATCTCCGTCCCGAGCCCGACGCCCTGGTGGCCCTTCGCGATCCAGGACCCGCTCTCGACGGTCCTGCGCGCGGCGAACTGCCGGGCGTGGAGCTCCTGCACCCCGACGGGGACGCCGTCACGGAGCACGGTGAAGCCGACGCCCCACGACTCGGGGGTCGCCGTCGACCGGAGCTTCCAGTGGTACTGCGCCAGGGAACGCGCCATGGCCTCCGGCTCGGCATCGGTCCACGGCACCCCGAAGGGCATCCGCGCCGGATCATGGACCCCGGACAGTGCCGCCGTGACGAGTCCCGGCAGGTCGTCGTCGCGGACCGGACACAACGCCAGTCGCGGCGTCGTGATGCGGAGGCCGAAGAGCGGCCAGATGCGTTCGAGGTCCATCGCCCCACGCTACGGGTGCGGTCGCCGACGTTACAGGGGTGCCCGCGAACGGTCGCGGCTGCGCGGGACGGACCCGTCGGGCTCCGCGTGTCAGCACGACGTCAGCGCCGCGTCAGCGCGCTGGGCGATCCTGGGGTGGTCGACCAGAGGAGGAACCGTGCACAGCAGTCCCGTCACCCGGACCCCAGGATGCGCGCCGTGACGGCGCTCCTCGTGGTCCAGCTCGTCCTCGTCGGTCTGCTCGCCGGGGAGGAGTTCATCGTGCGCTGGGGTGTCGGCCCCGCGCTCCGCGCTCTGCCCGACGAAGCACACCTCCGGGCCCGGATCGCGCTCGTGCGCTCCCTCCGCATCGTGGTGCCGGCGCTGATGCTCCCGGCCGTGCTCGTGACCGTGGCCGCACTGGTCGTCGGCGGGCGCGGCGAGGGGCTCGGGTGGGCCATCGCCGGGTCGGCAGCGCTCGTGCTGTTCGTCGTGGCCTCGTTCACCGGGACGGTGCCGATCAACATCCGGGTCAACGACTGGGATCCGCAGCACCCGCCGGCCGACTGGCGCCGGGTCGTCACGCGGTGGGAGCGGATCGACACCCTCCGGTCGAGCGCCGCGGTCCTCGCGTTCGTCCTGTCCGTCGTCGCGGTCGTCGTCTGACCGGAGCTCCTGCTCGTCCGATCCCGTCAGCGTGGGTCAGCGATCCCGCAGCAACCCCGGGATCCGCTCCTTGAACGGGAAGAAGCCCCGCGATGCGAACGGCCACGCGCGGCTGTCCCACGGCCGTCGCACCGTCACCAGCTCCACGCCCTCCGTGGCGAGTGCCGGCCGGAGTGCGTCGAGTCGCTCCTGCACCGGGCCGACCGGGGCGTACGGCACGAGGACCGTGTCGAGCGCTTCCGAGCGCGCCCAGTCCACGACGGTCGACGCGTCGGCGGAGTCGAGTGTCGTCGCGGGACGCCCGTCGGCATCGCTCGTCCGAGCCGCAGCGTCCGCGATGGCTCCGGTCGTGAACGCCTCGACGAGCGGAGAGACGGCCCCGGGCGAGCGGGCGCCGGCGTCCGCGACGACGGCGGTCCCGCGCAGCTCGGGGACGTCCGACGCGAGGGCAGCGAGGAGCGATGTCGGTTCGAGGTCCTCCTCGTGCAGCAGCAGACCGACCCGCGACCCGACCTCGCCGACGACGTCCTCCGGCCCGATCGGCACCGCAGGCGGGAACGGGTCCTCGTCGAACACCCGCGCGGTCGTCGCGAGCCCGGTCGGTGCGAACCGCCCCTCGGTGTACCGCGCGATGTTCTCCGTCGTCGCCAGGTACGTCTTGCCGCGGGTCTGGAGTCCCGCGACCCACCGCCACGACAGCGTGTTCGACGCGGCGTCGCCGTCGAGCAGGTGCCGGAGGAAGAAATCGGCGCCGAGCTGCCACGGGAGCTCCAGCGTGAAGACCCAGATGCTCGCGAACCACATCCGGACGTGGTTGTGCAGGTAGCCGGTCTCGACGAGCTCGCGGGCCCAGGCGTCCATCGCGTCGATGCCGGTCCTGCCCGCGACCGCGTCCTCGTAGCCGTCTGGCGGATCCCCGGCGAGCAGCGCACGGACCTCGGCCCGGTACCGCCGCCACACGTCCGGTCGCTGTTCGAGCCACCCCTTCCAGTAGGTGCGCCAGAAGACCTCTTGGACGAACTTCTCCGACGCGTGCAGGCTGTGCCGTTCGAGGACGGCGTCGACGACCTCCTGCTCGGTCACGAGCCGGTGCCGGATGTACGGCGACAGGCCGGAGACGTTCGTCCGGGACGGTCCGAGGTCGTGGTTGCGGTCACGGCGGTAGTCGCCGGCGGCGCGTGGCACGAAGTCGTGCAGCGCGTCGAGTCCGGCAACGCGGGTGGGGATGAACACCGCGCCATCCTGCGCCGTCCGCCGGGGCGACAGCCGAGGATCGTCGCGACCACGGGCGGACGGGAGGCACGGTGCTAGCCCGCACCGTGCCTCCCGTCCGTCAGCGAGTCGCGACGAGCGCTCGCCGCAGCGTGAACGCGCCGTCCTGCGCGAAGAGGGCGAGCCGCCCGGACGGGCGGTCGTAGAGCCGCGTGCTCAGCGCGACCGAACCGTCGACGACCGCCACGCAGAGGTCACCGTCCAGGTGCACGACGAGCCGGTGCGGGCCGGGGTCGAGGGGTACCGGACGCTCCAGCTCGACGGCGTGCGGCACGTCGCCGAGGATCTGCCACTGCTCACCGCCGGTCGAACCACGTGGCCAGCGGTCGAGCACCATCCGGCGACGGCCCGGCTCGAGGCGGAGCGCGTAGCCCTCCTCGGCGTCGTTGCTCGTGCGGAGCAGGACGCCGAACGCGCGGGTGTCGGCGTCCACGTCGAGGTCGATCGTCACGAGTGCCTCTGCCGGCACCTGCGGGCCGACCCAGGCTGCGTACCGGTCCCGCGCGTCGTGGCCGACCGACGCGGCGGCACCGTTGGTCGGGGTGAACGCGTCAGTGACGTCGAGCTCGTCCGCGTACGTCCGCTGCAGCCGCTCGGGCAGGTCGAACCGCAGCGACCCGTCCGGTCGCTGGTGTGCCTGGAGCGTCGCCATGGTGCCCGCCCACTGCCAGGAGCCGGCGTCGCACTCGCCCTCCTTCGTCGCGATCCAGCCGACGAAGAAGCGGTCGTCGCCGAGCGCGACCGTCTTGGCCGCGTAGAACGCACGGCCGTCGACGGTGTCGTCGGCGGGTGCGAGCCACGGGCCGTCGGGTGAGGTCGCGATGCGGTACCGGGTGCAGAACGCGTCGGAGAACTCGGAGTACACGAGGTACCACCAGTCGCCCCACCGGAAGACATCGGGGCACTCGTGGGCGATGAACCGGTGCGGCGCCCAGAGCGGCTCCGCGTCCCGCCAGGTCACGAGGTCGTCGGATTCGAGTCGGGCGACCAGACCCGAGCGACGGTACGGCTCGTCCGGACGCCGGGTGGCGAGGAGCATCTGCCACGGACCTCCGGTGGACGGCCGGTGGACGAACGGGTCGCGCCAGTCCTCCGGGGCGTAGCCGGGCAGCGCGGGCAGATCCCACTCAGGGTGCTTCGTCCAGGTGGTCGGATCGCCGTCGGAGGTGGCGTGACAGACCACCTGGACGTCCTTGCGTCCGTCCTCGGTCTCGACCGTCACGTGCGGGTTGTGGCCCGTGGAGAACAGGTGGAGCGTGCCGTCGTCGCCCCGGACCACACTGCCCGTGTAGCAGTCGTGGTCGCTGGCGTCCGGTCCGCCGGAAGGCAGGACGATGCCGTGGTCCTCGAAGGAGACGAAGTCCGTCGTGGTGACCGCTCCCCAGGGCATGCCGGTCGTCCGCTCGAGCGGGGGAGCATCGGGCCGTTCGTCGAGCAGGTAGTACAGCCAGGCGGTGCCGTCGAGGGCGACCGGGATGACGTCGCCCACGAACCCGTCCGTCGGTCGGAAGTGCGTGGTCGGCTGGTCGGTCACGGCGTGTCCTCGTGGGTCGGGGCCGCACCTGGCGCGGCGAGGGAGTTGCGCGGTACGTACTCGCACGGCACGAGGTGGCGGCCCGGCTGCTGTCGTTCGGCGAGCAGCAGGGTGCCGGCGTCGAACCCCATCTGCTGGTGGGGGAGTGCCACCGTCGTCAGAGGCGGGTGCATCTGGTCGGCGAGGTCGGGCTGGTCGTCGAAGCCGACGATGCTGATGTCCTCGGGGCACCGCAGGCCGAGTGACTGGGCTGCCATCAACGCGCCGACGGCCATCCGGTCGTTGCCGCAGACGATCGCTGTCGGCGGGTCGTCGGTGAGGATCGCCATCGCCAGGTCGTGTCCGGAGCCCACCTGGTAGTTGCCGAACCGGACCGGCACGTCGCTCAGCGCGATGCCCGCAGCCGTGGCGGCCTCGTCGAAACCGCGCTTGCGCTCCCGACAGGCGTAGTCGTCCTGGGGCCCGCCGAGGAACGCGACCCTGGTGTGTCCGGCGGCGAAGACGGCTGCGGCGACGTCGTGGCCGCCCTGGAACTCGTCCGCGAGCACGGTCACCGCAGGAGCGTTCCCGGGCGGGTAGCAGTTGACGAAAACGGTCGGCACGTCGTCCGCACCCGCGACCGGTGCGACGTCCTCGGGTCCGGGGGCCGCGTAGATGAGCCCGGCGACGCCCTGCTGCACGAGGTTCGCCACCGCCGCCTTCCCCCCGTCGGAGGTCTGCGCCGTCTCCACCACGAAGCAGACGTACCCGGCTTCCTGCACCGCCTGCTGCACACCGAGCACGATGTGGCCGGCGTAGGGCTGCGAGACGAGTCGGTCCGCGATGACGCCGACCGTGTACGACCGGTTCGACCGGAGGGTTTGCGCGGCCCGGTTCGGTTGGAAGTTCAGCGCCTTCGCCGCTTCCCACACCCGTGCGCGCGTCTCCTCGGCCACCGAGACGTCGCGACGGTCGTTCAGCACGAACGACACCGTCGGCTGGGACACCCCGGCCTGCCGCGCGACGTCCTTCATCGTGACGCGACGTGGTTGCGCTGTCCGTTTCCGGCTCGCCATCGGTCCTCCTTCGACACTCCATCATGGCATGAGCAAATACGTATTGCCTACCGGCGGCCCGGTGTGTACAGTCACCTTGCAAATACGTATTGGCCCCGAACGGCGGGGCCACGATCGCTCAGAGAGGAGCGACCCATGGCGAACGGATTCAGCACACCGATCGACCGGCGCACGCTGTTCAAGTTCGGTGGCGCGGGGCTCGCCCTGGCCGGCATCGGATCGCTGGCAGCCTGCTCGACCTCGGGCAGCGGCGCGACCACGTCCGGCACGGTGAAGATGCTCTACTTCGGGGAGCAGAGCGCCGCGACCGCACTGCAGAAGGCCATCGAGCCGAAGATCAAGCAGCTCGACAAGAAGGCGAGCCTGCAGGTCACGGCCATCAACGGGACCGACTGGAACGACTTCCTCGCGAAGGTCCTCACCCAGATCGCCTCGGGTGACGTCCCCGACATCGTCAGCGTCGCGACCGAGGGACAGCAGCTGCTCGCGTCGAAGAACCTGCTGACGCCGCTCGACGACCACGTCACGAAGAACCTGTCCGGCCTGAAGACGTACTTCAGTGGCATCCACCCGTCGCTCCTCGAGTCGACGATGTACGAGGGGCACCTCTACACGCTGCCCGACAGCTTCAACGCGGGCAGCATGTTCTACTCGACGTCCCTGTTCGAGAAGGCGGGGCTCTCGCGGCCGGCGTCGGACTGGACGATGGACCAGTTCCGGTCCTCCGCGGAGAGCATCGCGAAGGTCGGCGGCGGCACGTACGCCTTCGACTGGGTCGTCCGACTCTGGGGCAGCTGGACCTCGTTCCTCTACGCGAACGACGGCAACCTGCTCGAGGAGGGTCGCTACTCCGGCGGTGACTGGCTCTGGAACAGCAATGCATTCGCCGACAACGCGGTCGGGGTCAGCGGACGCAAGGGCGGTTGGAAGTGGGGCGACCCGACGGCCAACTCCGACGCCGCGGTCGAGGCGCTCGAGTACGTCATCGACCTGCAGAAGTCCGGCGCGTCGCCCTCGCCCGACGTGGGTGGCGGGAGCACGCTGCAGGGCCTCTTCGCGTCCGGCCGCATCGGCATGACGATCGGCGGCGGCTTCTGGGCGGGTGGCCTGCACAACGCGGGCATGAAGGACGGCAGCTTCGACGTGGTCGAGTTCCCGACCTGGAAGAGCAACAAGTCGCTCTTCGGTGCCGGCGGCTACGGCATCTTCAACTCGTCGAAGCAGAAGGACCTCGCATTCGAGGTGATCAAGCTCATGGTGCAGCCGGAGAGCTTCGATGCGCTGTGGCCGGGCAACGTCACGACCCCCGCGCAGAAGTCGCTGCTCACCGCGGACCGGTACAAGACGACCGGTCCGGAGCACTGGTCCGTGTTCTACGACCAGCTCGACAACTCGGTCCCGATCTCCGCGCCGCCGTACTACAACGCGCTCGCGACGGCCCTCAACCAGCGCACGACGCAGGCGATCTCGTCGGGCAACGCGAAGAAGGCGCTCGACGGCCTGCAGGCCGACATCGAGAAGGCCGCCTCGCAGGCGTCGTGATGAGCGCTGCGACCGGACTCCGTTCCCGGCGGGCTGCCGAGGTCGCAGCCCGCCGGCCGGCGGCGCGACGCGTCCGCCGCCGCGAGGCCTCGTTCGGCTACGCGATGATCGGACTGGCGGTGGTCTTCGTGGCCGTCTTCACCCTCATCCCGATCCTCGCCTCGCTCGGGCTCTCGTTCACGTCGTGGGACGTGATCACCAGCCCGAAGTTCGTCGGCCTCGACAACTACACGCGGCTCTTCACCGACGGGCCCGTCCTCGCGTCGTTCGGCGTGACGATCGCGCTCGCGATCGGCATCGTCGTGCTGCAGATCTCGCTCGGCATGCTGCTGGCGGTCCTGGCGAACAACCGGAAGCGCAACGCCACCCGCGTCTTCTTCCGGACGTCGTTCTACCTGCCGCTCCTCGCGTCGTCCGCTGCGGTGTCGATCTTCATGGGCTACATCTTCGACACCAAGTTCGGGCTCATCAACTACTACCTGAACGCGATCGGGCTGCCCGGAGCCCACTGGCTCAACGACCCGTTCTGGGCGAAGGTCACGATCATCCTCGTGGTGGTGTGGCAGCAGGTCGGCTTCACGTTCGTGCTCTTCGTCGCCGCGCTCATGTCGGTGCCGGTCGACGTCCAGGAGGCTGCTGCGATCGACGGTGCCGGCCCGTGGCGCACGCTCTTCCGCATCAAGATCCCGCTCATCAGCCCGACGATCCTGTTCGCCACCGTCATCGCCATGATCAACGCGATGCAGCTGTTCGACCAGCCGTACATCATGACCAAGGGCGGGCCGGGCACGTCCACCACCACCGCCACCATCTCCCTCTACCAGGCCGGGTTCCAGAACCTGCAGTTCGGGTTCGCGTCCGCCATCGCGATCCTGTTGCTCGTGATCATCGGCGTCATCACCGGGATCCAGTTCATCGCCGCACGAAAGCTGGTGTTCTACCAATGACGACGACCGACGTCCTCAACCCCCTGCACGCGCCGGAGACGGTCGCGCAGCCGAGCCTCACCCACATCGTCAGGCGTCGCCGTCCGGTCGCGACGGTCGGCAGCGTCATCGGCCTGGTCATCCTGGTCATCGCCGCGGTGTTCGCCCTCGGCCCGTTGCTCTGGACCCTCACCACCTCGCTGCGGACCCCGGCGGAGTCGTTCGACAACCCACCGCAGTGGATCCCGCTGTCCTGGGACTTCAGCAACTACGCCGCAGTGTTCAACCAGATCCCGATCGGGCAGTTCTTCGTGAACAGCGTCATCGTGACGCTCCTCATCGTGGTCGGGCAGACCATCACGTGCACGCTCTCCGGCTACGCCTTCGCGATGATCAGCTTCCCGGGCAAGAACACGATCTTCGGGATCTTCCTCGCGACGATGATGGTGCCGATCCAGACGATCATCATCCCGGTGTTCGTCATCCTCAAGGACATGGGCCTGACCGGCTCGATCGCGTCGCTCATCGTGCCCGCGCTCGGCAGCGCCTTCGGGACGTTCCTCATGCGGCAGTACTTCATGCAGATGCCGAGGGAGCTCGGCGAAGCCGCGCGCATCGACGGCGCGACCCAGTTCGGTGTCTTCCGCCACGTGTACGCGCGGATGGCCAGCCCGGCCATCGCGACCCTCGCGATCCTGAACTTCTCGGGCTTCTGGGCGGAGTACTACCGACCGCTGATCTTCCTCAACCAGCAGGACACCTTCACACTGCCGCTCGGCCTCGTCGGCCTGCAGGGCAACCTCGGTACCGGTTCGATCTCCGTCGTGCTCGCCGGAGTCGTGCTGACGATGATCCCGAGCGTGCTGCTCTTCGTCTTCGCCCAGCGGTACTTCATCGAGGGCGTCACGGCGGGGTCGTCCCGATGACCACGCCCCGGCACACCGTCGCCCACGGGAACGACCCCAGCCTCCACTCCGCACCCCACCAGGAAGCAGCCGCCGTGCACGCCGCACCCGACCACCACCTGCCCCAGTTCCACCTCCGCATCCCGCGCGGGTACCTCAACGACCCGAACGGGCCGATCGACATCGGCGGACAGGCGCACCTGTACTTCCAGTCGCGACCGCGAGTCGACCTCGACGTTCCGGTCGAGTGGGGGCACGCCACGAGTGACGACCTCGTGCACTGGACGCTCCACCGCCCGGCGATCGTCCCGGTCCCCGGTGGTGCTGACTCCGGCGGAGCGTGGTCGGGCAACACCGTCCTCCACGACGGCGTCGTCCGTGCCTACTACTCCGGCAAGGTCGACCACAGCCCGTTCCAGTCGGTGCTGCTCGCGGAGTCGACGGACGGCGGCGCGACCTTCGGAACTCCGGTACAGGTCGTCGCCGACCCCGCCGCTGACGAGGCGATCACCATGTTCCGCGACCCGTTCGTCTGGTCCGACGAGGCCGGCTGGTCGATGGCGGTCGGAGCGGCCTCCGCGGACGGGGTCGCGTCCGTGCGGCACTACCGCTCCGCGGACGGCGTGCACTGGGAGCACGAGGGGGACATGCTCGCCATGACCCGCGACACCATCGACGGCATCGACACGGGCGAGGGGTGGGAGTGTCCCCAGGTCATCCGTGTCGACGGTGAGGAGGTGGTGATCGTCGCCTCGTGGTCGCACCGCGACGGACCGGCCGACGTGATCGCCATCCCGCTCTCCGGCGCACCGCGTCCACACCGCGTCGACGACGGCCAGCACTTCTACGCCGCGTCCGTCATGCGTGCAGGCTCCTGGGGCCCGGTGCTGTTCGGCTGGATCACCGAGGGCCGGACCGAGGACTGGACCCGGCAGGCTGGCTGGTCCGGGGCGATATCCCTGCCGCGCAGAGCATGGATCGCCGACGGCCGCCTCGCGACCGCACCACACCGCGCGGTCGACGCCCTCCGCCGCGGGGAGGCCCAGCCCGGGCACGGTGCGACGATCGGCGCACAGACCGAGATCGTGCTGCCGACGCCGGTCGACGGGTGCATCCGCATCCGGTTCGGCGCGGACGAGCACCTCGACATCGTGGTCGACACCGCGGCGGACACGCTGACCGTCGACCGTTCGCGTGCCAGTACGGACCACCGCGCCGACCCGAGCTCCGCGGTGGTCCGTGCGCCGTTCGACCCGGACTCGGACCTCCCGGCGGTCCGAGTGTTGCTCGACGGCTCCGTGGTCGAGGTGTTCACGAGCGCCGGGCGCTCGGTGACGACGCGCGTCTACCCGCTGCAGGCACCGCCGTGGTCGGTCGAGGCGCCAGCGGGCGCGTCGTACTGGGCGCTCGGCGGTGCCGTCGCCCCGGCGTCGGGCCCGGTAGCGACCGTCGCAGCAGCGACCGCCTGACGCCCGTGGCCACCATCACCGTCGCCGGAGAGGCGCTCGTCGACGTCGTCCACGGTGACTCCGGCCGAGGCGACGACGTCCGCGAGGTGCCCGGCGGGAGCCCCGCGAACGTCGCCCTCGGCCTCGCGCGCCTCGGGTGCGACGTGGAGTTCGCCACCCGGTTCGCTGACGACGAGCGTGGTCGTCGCATCGCGGAGCACCTCCGCGCCTCCGGTGTCCGGATCGCCCCCGGGTCGGCCGGCGCCGGACGGACGTCCACGGCGACGGTCCGCCTCGGCCCTGGCGGGCAGCCACGGTACGAGTTCGACATCACGTGGGACCTGCCGGGACTCGACGAGACGCCCGCGTGGCTGCACGTCGGCTCGATCGCAGCGTTCCTCGAGCCCGGGGCGGACTCGGTGCTGGATGCCGCTCGCCAGACCTCCGCGGCCGGGGGCTCCGTCTCCTTCGACCCGAACGTCCGTCCCGCGCTGCTCGGCCCACGCGCCGAGGTGCTCGCCCGGGTCGAGGAGCTCTCCGCCCTCGCCTCGGTGGCGAAGCTCTCCGACGAGGACGCCGCCTGGCTCTGGCCCGAACTCGGCGACGCCGACGCCGTCCTCGACCGCGTCCTCGCGCTCGGTGCCGGGCTCGCCGTCGTCACTGCGGGCTCAGCGGGCTCCGTGCTCGCCTCCCCGACGCACCGGGTGCACGTCCCGGCAGCGCACACCAGCGTGGTCGACACCGTCGGCGCCGGCGACACCTACACCGCAGCCCTCGTCTGGCAGCTGACACGCCAGCCCGACACGTCGGCAGACGCGACGGCCGACACACAGCAGGACGAGCGGACACGGCTCGGGGGACTCGACTCCCCGACCCTCCTCGGACTCGGCCGGACCTGCTCCCGCGCCGCGGCCGTCACCGTGGCTCGGCGCGGCGCCGACCTGCCCACCGCGGACGACCTGGTGCCCGTCCGCGGATCCTGACCGCTCGCCACCACACCCACACCGCACCCCGGAAGGAACCATCATGCTCGGCAACCTCACCGGCGCGCACCTGCTCATCGTGCTCGCCATCGTCGTCCTGCTCTTCGGCGCGACCAAGCTCCCCGCCCTCGCGAAGGGGCTCGGACAGTCGTTCACCGTCTTCCGCAAGGAGGTCCGGGCCGGCGACGAGGCCACCCCGGACGTCCCGCCCGCGGCACCCCGGGACTGACACACCGTGGACGTCGACAAGATCGTCGTCATCCTGGTCATCGCCGCGTTCTTCCTCGGCCCGCAGCGTCTGGTCACGTACTCCCGGCAACTCGCGGTGTTCGTCCGTCGAGTGCGTGGATGGGCGGACGCGACGAAGGCGGAGATCGAGCAGCAGACCGGCGTCGACGTCGACTGGTCCGACCTCGACCCGCGTCGGTACGACCCGCGCAGGATCATCCGCGAGGCCCTGTCGGAGCCGCTGGACGTCCGTCCGGCCGCGGCGACTGCCGAGCCCCCGACGCCCGGGGTCCGTCACGTGGCGGACGGCACACCCGGCCGCTGACGTGGCCACCCACCGGACCGGAGGCCCGTGGCGACGCCGCCACGGGCCTCCCGTCCGCACGCGTGGACGCGCGCGAAGCGCGACGGCCGTTTCCGGCGTGCCGACGACGGAACGGGGGACAGGGTAAGCCGTCGACGCCCGCTGTCTGGGACCGCGCCGAGACCTGGACGGGGGACGTGACGAACGCTGGGGTCCGCTCGTCACACCGGTGACAGCAACCGCCGGGACGACCCGGCGGGCACTCGGAAGGAGACCGAAGCAATGGCCGACACCACGACCACCCCCACCACCGCCGCACGTCCGGCGAGCCACGCCGCTCAGGGCACGACCGGCAAGACCACGATCGACGACTCGGTCGTCGAGAAGGTCGCCGGCATCGCCGCCCGCGAGGTCAACGGCGTGCACTCGCTCGGCTCCGGCGCCGCCCGCGCCATCGGCGCGATCCGCGACGCCATCGGCCAGCGCGACCACGGCCAGGGCGTCAAGGTCGAGGTCGGCGAGAAGCAGGTCGCAGCCGACATCGTGATCGTCGCCGAGTACCCCGTCGCCCTGCAGCAGGTCGCCGACGGCGTCCGCGGCAGCGTGTCCCGCGCCCTCGAGCAGATCGTCGGCATGGAGGTCGCCGAGGTCAACGTCACCATCCAGGACGTCCACATCCCGGGCGACGACGAGAACGACCAAGAGCCCTCGCGCGTCCAGTGACGCGTTGACTCCCGGGCACCCCGGACCCGCACAACCGAACACCCACCACGGACGCCGCCCGCTGCCAGGCCGGCGGCGTTCGTCGTGTCCGGACGACGAACGTCCGGCACATCGCACCACCACGGATCAGGACCCCGTCGAACGAACAGCCGAGGAGGCCGCCATGCCGAAGAACACCAACCCTGACCGCACCAGCACCGCACGGGCCCGCACCGCGAGCGGTGTGAGCAGGTCCACCTCCGAGCAGCGGCGGGAGGACGCCCAGGCGTGGTCCCCGCTCGCGCGGTACGCGTCGGAGTTCTTCGGCACGTTCCTGCTCGTCTTCGCCGGCATCGGTACCGCGCTCTTCGCCGCGAACGTGCCGAGTGCGACGGACAACCAGCAGGGCGTCGGGTTCCTCGGCGTGGCGCTGGCGTTCGGCCTGACGCTCGTCGCGGGCATCTCGGCGGTCGGACACATCTCGGGCGGGCACTTCAACCCGGCCGTCACGCTCGGCCTGCTCGCCGCCGGCCGGACCGACGCGAAGCACGTCCCCGGGTACATCGTGTCGCAGGTCGTCGGCGGCGTCGTCGCGACGAGCCTGCTGGCCGCCGTGCTCAGCGGGAAGGCCGGCGCCCTGGCCGCGGCCCGGGAAGCCGGATTCGCCTCGAACGGGTTCGGTCCGTCGAGCCCGAGCGGCTTCGGATTCGGCTCGGTGTTCCTCGTCGAGGCGATCCTGACCGGCGTGTTCATCGCCGTGATCCTGTCGATCACCGCGAAGAAGGAGTACCAGGCCGTGGCCCCGCTCGGGATCGGCCTGACCCTGACCCTCCTGCACCTCGTGAGCATCCCGGTGAGCAACACCTCCCTGAACCCGGCCCGCTCCATCGCCACCGCGATCTACGGTGGTGCGACCCCGCTGGCGCAGCTCTGGGTGTTCATCGTCGCGCCGATCGTCGGCGGTGTCGTGGCCGGCCTGATCGTCCGCGTCGCCGGACGGAAGCGCATCACCGCCTGACGAGCGTGCACGTCCCGTGCGGCCCCCGCCCCGGTAGCCTGCGGAGCGGGAGGCAGCATGGACGCTGACGACACCACGACCGTACCGCCGCGGACCGTCCGACCGCTCGACGCGACGACCTGGGACGCGTTCGAGGAGCTCTGCGCCTCGAGCGCCGGGTACCCGAGCGGGTGCTGGTGCAACGGGTTCCACGAGGAGGGGCTCACGCGCGACGCCTCCTGCAACCGCGACCGGAAGCGCACCCGGGTCCTGTCCGGCACGGCCCACGCGGCGCTGGTCTTCGAGGGCGACCGCTGCGTGGGGTGGTGCCAGTACGGCCCGGTGTCCGAGATCGTGCACATCAAGAACCGGCGCCGGTACGACGCGACGCGTGAGACGCCCCTGCCGGACTGGCGGATCGGCTGCAACTACGTCCGCGCCGGTCATCGACGGCGGGGCGTGGCGGCCACCGCACTCCGCGGTGCGCTCGACCTGATCGCGGCTGCGGGCGGCGGTCGGGTCGAGGGGTACCCGGAGCCCGCGGGCACCGTGCCGGCGGGGTTCCTCTTCCACGGGGCGCTCTCGACGTTCGAGCAGGCGGGGTTCGAGCGGGACCGGATGATCGGCAAGCACCGTTGGGTCGTCACGCGGACCGTCGCACCGGTGCGCTGACCGGAGGGGTGGCCGCGTCGCCGGGACGACGGGCGCCCGGTCCGCCACACTGGCGACATGCTCTCGGTCCGCGTGTCCGCCCCCACCCCGCTGGCGGACGACCTCCGTTCCCGGCTCGCCGCCGACCCGACCGTCTCCGACGTCACCGTCCTCCCGGGTGCGAGCCTCGGCGGTTCCGGGGACGTCCTGCTCTTCGACATGGCGCGCGAGAACGCGAACACCATCATGCGGATGCTCCGGCACGCCGGGGTGCCCGAGCACGGCAGCATCGCCGTCTACGACCCGGTCACGGTGGTGTCGGACGCGGCGGACGCGGCCGAACGCGCGGCACCCGGGCACCCCGCGGACGGCGTCCTCTGGGCACAGCTCGCCGACAGCTCCCGCGAGGACGCCCGACCCTCCGTGTCGTTCTTCGTCTTCCTGCTCCTGGCGACGCTCATCGCCGGCATCGGCCGTCTGCTCGACCAGCCGATCCTCATCATCGGCGCGATGGTCGTCGGGCCGGAGTTCGCGCCGATCGCCGCCACCTGCTACGCCCTCGTCCGCCGTCGGCTGGGCATCGCCGGTGCCGCCCTGGCGACGCTCCTGGTCGGCTTCGCGGGGTCGGCGCTCGTGTCCTGGGGTGTGTGGGCGGCCGCCTACGGTGCCGGGCTGATCACGTACCGGCAGGCGACGACCGGTCGGCAGACCGAGTTCATCGTGTCGCCGGACGGGTGGTCGTTCGTGATCGCCGCGCTCGCCGGCGTCGCGGGGGTGCTCTCGATCACCTCGTCCAAGCCGTCCGCGCTCGTCGGCGTCTTCATCTCGATCACGACGGTGCCCGCGGTCGGCACGATCGGCCTGACGCTCGCCGTCGGCGCGTGGGTCGAGGCCGGTGGCGCCGCCGTGCAGTTGCTCGTCAACCTGGCCGGGCTGCTGGTCGCCGGCATCGTGACGCTCGCCGTCCAGCTGCAGTTCGGACGCCTGCTCGCGCGGCGTCTGCCGTCGCGTCGGACCGTCGCGCGTCAGCGTCGTCGCACGTAGGCGCTGCCGTCGCACGTGTGCACCGCACCGTCGTCGCCGGGGAGCCGCAGCGAGTACTCGGCGCAGTCGACGAACGTCCCGATGCTGATCCACCACGACGATCGACGCAGGCGTCCCTTCGACGGACCGTCCGAACCGATGCCGGCACGGTGCACGACCCACTGCAGGTCGCGCGCCTCGGCGTCGAGGAAGCGCATCACCGCCTCGTTGTCCCGGTGTTGCCCGTCGTAGCTGCGCGCGATCGTCGCTCGGACGATCCGGAGCGCCAGCGGCAGTCGCTTGCCGGGGACCGCGCTCAGCCCGCCCGCCTGGTACAGGAACCGCTGCACGCCACGCTGTCGCATCGCGGGGACCAGCTGTCGGACGAACTCGTCGTTGATCCGCCGCTTCTCCTGCGCCCGGCGGTCCCCGAGCATGGCGACGACCGCGTCGACACCGTCGAGGAGGCTGTCGAGGTCGAGCGGCTCGGTGATCGACCCCTGCACCACCTCGAGATCGCTGTGGGCGACCCTGAGCTTGGCGGGTGTCCGGGCCACGGCTCGGACGGTGTGCCCCGCGGCGAGGGCGAGACGGACGAAGTGCTGACCGGTCTGACCGGTGGCTCCGAACACGAGGATCTGCATGTTGCCTAATCTAGGCACTGCCTAGAAAATAGGCAATGCCTAGTCCGGGATTAGGATGGTCCCGTGTCCGACCGCCCGTTCCACCACGGCAACCTCCGCGCAGCGCTGCTCGACGAGGCCGTCCTCGTGCTCCGCGAGTCAGGCGTCGACGGGCTGTCCCTCCGCGACCTCGCCCGTCGGACCGGTGTCAGCCACGGGGCACCCCGCAGCCACTTCGTGGACCGGCAGGCCCTGCTCGACGCCCTCGCGACGAGCGGCTTCGACCGGCTCACCGCCGCGGTCCGCCGAGCGCTCGCCGGTTCCGGGTCGGACCTCGCCGAGCGTTTCCACGCGGTCGCGCACGCCTACGTCGAGTTCGCCATCGACGACGCGGCCCTCATGGAGCTGATGTTCCAGGCGAAGGGCAGCGGCGGCGTCGGAGCAGCGGGGGAGTCGGCGGCGACCCTGTTCACCGTGCTCGACGGGGCCATGGGACCGCGCTCGACGGACGGCGGCGACGAGGGGGCTCGCACGGCCTTCAAGATGCTCTTCGCCGCGACCATGCAGGGCATCGCGGCGCTCGTCGCCTCGCGGCGCATCGAGCGCCGGGACGCCGACGGGCTGATCGAGGCCGCGACCGACATGATGCTCGCCTCGGACCTCCGCGCCCGGGCGATCACGGCGGCATGACCGCGCAGCGGATCCGCGCCGTGGGCTTCGACCTCGACGACACCCTGTTCGACCACCGTGGCGCCGCCCGCGCCGGCGCTCGTCGGTTCCTCACCGGGCTCGGCGCCACGGTGACGGAGGACGTCCTCGACGCGTGGTCCCGGGCAGAGGACCGGCAGTACGAGCGCTGGCGCTCAGGGGCGATCGGGTTCCAGGAGCAACGTCGTGAACGTCTCCGGACCGTCCTCCCGGCTCTCGGACTCGCGCTGCCGACGGCGGAGGACGCGCTCGACGCGCTCTTCGACGACTACCTCGTCGCCTACCGAGACTCGTGGCGGGTCTTCCCGGACGTGATCCCGCTGCTCGGATCCCTCCGAGAGCGCGGGTACCTGCTCGGCCTGCTGACGAACGGTTCGGCGGCGCAGCAGCACGACAAGCTCGCACGGACCGGCCTCGCCGACGCCTTCGACGCCGTGTGCGTCTCGGAGGAGATCGGGGTGCACAAACCCGGCCGACGCGCGTTCACGACCCTGGCCGACCGGCTCGGCGTCGACCCGGGCGCGTGCTTCTTCGTCGGCGACGACGTGGAGAAGGACATCGCGGGCGCCGGGGGCGCGGGCATGCGGACGGCGCACGTCGACCGCACCGCCGGCGGCACCAACGACCTGGCCGAGCTCGTCGACGCGGCGCTCGGAGACGACTGATCCGAGGTCGGCGTCAGGCCGACGAGCCCCGGTTCAACCGGTCGGCCGCCTTGCCGAGCAGCCAGTTCACCGCCCACCCGAGCACGCCGACGACGGGCACGAAGAGGATGACGACCGTCCACAGGATCTTGATGGCATCGCTGCGCCGTCGGTCGCGCCACACCTGCACGAGCGCGACCACGTCGAGCGCGAGGAACGCGATCAGGACGAGGACGTGGACTCCGGTCAGTGCTCCGAACACGCGGTCTTCCCCTTCCCTCACCGGTGGCCCGGTGCGCCGTACCGACCCTACGGACCGGCCGTCGCACTGTCGTCATCCGCTGGGTGGACGGTCGGGTCCTCCTGTCGGACGGGAGGCGCGTGGCGGACCCGCACCGTGCCTCCCGTCCGTCGCCTGGTCGCGTCGACGCCGGGGCGTCGCTCCTCACCCGAGCAGGTCGGCGGTGCGCGCTGCGCGCGCCGCATCCTCCTGCGCCTGCGGCAGCTCGGACCGGCTGGCGTGCCAGAGGGCGGACTCGACCAGCCGGGCCACCGTCCAGGCGCGGATCCGCGCCGGGTCGAGGTCCGTCCGGTCCGCCAGCAACGCCGTGCGGTCGACCAGCGCGGAGCCCGGGTCGGCGAGCGCGAAAGGGTCGTCGACCTGCACGAGCAGCGGGCACAGGTCGTAGGCGGGATCGCCCGTCATCGGCTTCGGGTCGATCACGAGCCACGGTTCGCGTTCCGCAGCCAGGACGTTGCCCGGGTTGTGGTCGCCGTGGACGACGACGGTGCGGTCGGCGGTGCGGGGGAGTGTCCGGAGCAGCCCGACCCCGAGCCGGACCACGCCGGAGTCGAGCGGTGGTGCGAGGGTCCACATCCGCTCCTCGGCCAGGTCCGCCCACTCGTCGCACACGTCCACGAGCCGTTCGAACGGCGGGTCGTCGGGCACCCCCGCAGCCCAGAGCCCCGCGACGGCGTCCGCGCCGATCGTCAGCCGCTCGGCCGCGCCGAGGTCGGTGCGGTCGGCCAGACGCGTCCCGGGTCCGCACCGTTCGAGCAGGAGCACGAACGGGTCGGCCGGGTCGTGGGCGAGCAGCCGCACCGCGCCGGCACCGTCCCACCAGGTCAGCGCTGCCGCCTCGAAGCCGGCCTCACGGTGCGGGAACGAGAGCTTGAGCACGGCCGCTGTGCCGTCCGCGGTGGTGACCGCGCGGACGTGCGAGACGCTGCCGCCCTCGATCACCGCTCCGGGGCGGAGGTCCCACCGCTCGACGGCTGCGGCGAGCCGGTCCGGCACCGACCGGCGCCAGGCGTCCTCCGTCGGCCACACGTGCGGCGTCAGCCGGCCACGGGCGTCAGCTTCACCGGGACGGCCTTCGACACCGGGGTGTTGCTGCCCTTCGCGGCGCTGTCGAGCGGCACGAGCACGTTCGCCTCCGGGAAGTACGCGGCCGCACACCCCTTCGCGCTCGGGTAGGCGACGATGCGCTGGTCACGCAGCACCCGTTCGACGCCGTCGTGCCACACCGTGCTGACGTCCACGTGCTGTCCGTCCTCGAGGCCGAGCTCGGCGAGGTCGTCCGGGTTCACGAACACGACGTGCCGGCCCTTCTTGATGCCCCGGTACCGGTCGTTGAGGCTGTAGATCGTGGTGTTGTACTGGTCGTGCGAGCGGAGGGTCTGCAGCAGCAGCGTGCCCTCCGGCCGCTCGACGTGCTCCAGCTCGTTGACGGTGAGCATGGCCTTGCCGGTCTCCGTGGCGAAGGTCCGCGAGTCGCGGGGGCCGTTCGGCAGGACGAAGCCCTCCTTGCTGCCGGCGCGACGCGAGTAGTCGTCGAAGCCCGGCACGACACGGCTGATGTGGTCGCGGACCACCCCGTAGTCGGCGCGCATCGCTGCCCAGTCCACCGGGACGCGGTCGCCGAGCGTCGCCTGCGCCAGTTCGCACACGATGGCGACCTCGGACAGCAGGCCGGGCGCCACCGGCGGGACCTGACCGTGGCTGCCGTGCACGGAGCAGACGGTGTCCTCCACGGAGACGAACTGCGGGCCGGAGGCCTGGACGTCGATCTCGGTCCGGCCCATCGTCGGCAGGATCAGTGCCTCCTGCCCGACGACGGCGTGCGAGCGGTTCAGCTTGGTCGACACCTGGACGGTCATCTCGGTGCCACGGAAGGCCTGCTCGGCGAGCTGCGAGTCCGAGATCGCGGCGACGAGGTTGCCGCCCATGCCCATCCAGAACTTCACGTCGCCGTTGCGCATGGCGTGGATGCCCTTCAGCGCGTCGACGCCGTGCTCCCGCGGGGGTTCGAAGTGGAACTCCTCGGCCAGGGCGTCGAGGAAGCTGTCCGGCATCTGCTCCCAGATGCCCATCGTGCGGTCGCCCTGCACGTTGCTGTGGCCGCGGATCGGCGATGCGCCGGCGCCCGGCTTGCCGATGTTGCCGCGGAGCAGCAGGAGGTTGATGATCTCCTTGATCGTGTCCACGGCCTTGGTGTGCTGGGTGATGCCCATCGCCCACGTGATGATGGTGCGCTCGGACCGCAGGTACCGCTCGGCGAGCTCGTCGATCTGCTCGACGGTCAGCCCGGTGGCGCGGACCACCTCGTCGTCGTCGACCTGCAGGATGTGCTCGACGAAGGCGTCGTAGCCGCTCGTGTGCTCCGCGATGAACGCGTGGTCGACGACGGTGCCGGGCGCCGCCTGCTCCGCGAGCACGACGCGCTTCGCGACCGCCTGCAGGAGCGCCATGTCGCCGCCGAGCCGGATCTGGAGGAACTGGTCGGCGATCTGGGTCCCCTCGCCGATGACGCCGCGGACGCGCTGCGGGTTCTTGTAGCGGCGGAGGCCCGCCTCGGGCAGCGGGTTCACCGCGACGATCTCGGCGCCGTTCTTCTTGGCGTCCTCGAGCGCGGTGAGCATGCGGGGGTGGTTCGTGCCGGGGTTCTGCCCCATCACGATGATGAGCTCGGTCTCCTCGAAGTCGTCGTACGCGATGGTCGACTTGCCGATGCCGACGACCTCGGCCATCGCGAGGCTGGTCGACTCGTGGCACATGTTCGAGCAGTCGGGCAGGTTGTTCGTGCCGAAGGCCCGGACGAACAGCTGGTAGACGAACGCCGCCTCGTTCGAGGTGCGGCCGGACGTGTAGAACGACGCCTGGTCCGGGCTGTCGAGACCGTTCAGCTTGTCGGCGATGATCCGGAAGGCCCGCTCCCAGCTGACCGGTTCGTAGTGGTCCTTCCCGGCGGGCTTCCACACCGGTTCGGTGAGCCGACCCTGCATCCCGAGCCAGTACTCGGTCTTGTCGGCGAGGTCGTGGATCGAGTGCTCCGACCAGAACGTGCGCGGGACCAGGACCGGCGTGGCCTCCCAAACGACCGCCTTGCCGCCGTTCTCGCAGAACTCCGCCGTCTTGCGCTTGTCCGGGTCGGGCCAGGCGCAGCTCATGCAGTCGAAGCCGCCCTTCTGGTTGAGCGACAGCATGAGCTTGAGCGTGCGCGCGGCACCGAGCTGCTCGAGCGCCGGGCCCATCGAGTGCAGCACGCCGGGCACGCCGGCCGCCCAGTCCTTCGGCTCGCCGACCTCGAGGTCCGCGTCGGTCACGTCGTCGGTCGGGGGCTGCTTCGTCATCGTGCGTCCACGGTCTCTCGGCTGGTGGTGGCGGTGGTGGCTGCGGGTTCGGTGATGCGTTCCGGTCGGGAGTACACGACCATGCTCTGCCCGCGCAGGAAGCCGACGATCGTCACGCCGACCTCCTTCGCCAGGTCGACGGCGAGCGAGGACGGGGCGGACACCGCGGCGAGCACGGGGATCCCGGCCATCGAAGCCTTCTGTGTCAACTCGAAGCTCGCGCGGCCGGAGACCATCAGGACGGTGCCGGACAGGGGCAGCCGGTCCTCCTTGACCGCCCACCCGACGACCTTGTCGACGGCGTTGTGCCGACCGACGTCTTCGCGCAGCACGAGCATCTCGCCGGTGTGCCCGTCGAAGAGTGCGGCCGCGTGGAGCCCGCCGGTCTTCTCGAACACGGCCTGGGCGTCGCGCAGCTCGTCCGGGAACGTGGCCAGGAGCGCCGGGTCCAGCACGAGGTCGTCGTGGTGGACGGCGTGCTGCGACTGGGTCCGGACAGCGTCGATGCTCGCCTTGCCGCACAGCCCGCACGAACTGGTCGTGTAGAACGACCGCTCCAGGCTGGGATCGGGAGCGGCGACGCCGGGCGCGAGGGTCACGTCGAGCACGTTGTACGTGTTGAGCCCCTCCTCCGTCGCACCGGCGCAGTACCGGGCAGCGAGGAACTCCTCACCGCGTGCGATCACGCCCTCGGACACCAGGAACCCCGCGGCGAGGTCGACGTCGTTGCCGGGCGTCCGCATGGTGATCGCGAGCGCGGACCCGCCGACGCGGATCTCGAGTGGTTCCTCGACGGCCAGGAAGTCCTCGCGGACTGATCGACTGGTCGCGACGGTGATGCGCGTGACGCGCTTCCGGGCGGTGATCCGGCTCATGGGTCGGGTCTACCACCAGCACCGGTGCAGGGCCAGGACGCGGAGCCCCGGTGCGGCGACCGGCCAGGCGGCGGGCCCGGAGCGCCGAGCGGGCGCGACCACAGCTCCGTTCGTGGCCACCGCTCCGCTCACCGCCACGGGAGTGCCAGGGCCGGCACCGACTCCCCGGCGTTCCGACCGCCCGGCTCCACCACGAGCAGCCCGTCGGCGTCGGCCAGCCCGCGCAGCATCGCCGAGCCCTGGTGGCGCACCGGCACCACGCCCGTCGGCACCACGCCACCTTCCGCCGACCGGTACGCCAGCACGAGTGATCCCGGGCGGTCGTTCGGCAGGTCGACCGCTGTCGTGACGCTCGTCGGTGCCTCGGCGGGACGCCCGGTCATCCCGGCGACCAGCGGCTCGCCCAGCAGCACGAGCGCGACCATCGCGGCCATCGGATTGCCCGGCAGGCAGAGGTACAGGGTGTCGCGGCGCCGGGCGAGCAGTGCGGGCCGGCCCGGGCGCACGTCGACGCGGTCGAGCAACACCTCCGCACCGATGCGGTCGAGGGCCCCGCGGACGTGGTCGGCGCTCGATCCGGCGGTGCCGCCCGTCGTCACGACGAGTCCTGCGTCCGCCCCGCCGAGCACCCGAGCAGTGGCCTCGAGGTCGTCGGGCACCCGGACCGCGCCCGACGGCACGGCGCCGAACGCGCGCAGGACGTGCGGCAGGGTCGTGCTGAACACGTCGCGGACCCGACCGGGCCGCGGGACGCCCGCCCCCTCGACCTCGTCGCCGAGCACGGCCACCCGGACACCGGGGACCGGGATCACGGGCACGTCGTCCACGCCGGCGGCCGCCGCGAGCGCCACCCGCGGCGGGGTCAGGCGGGTGCCGGCGGGGAACAGGAGCTCCCCGCGTGCGACCTCCTCGCCGGCGGGCCGCACGTGCCGACGCGTGCTCGACACCGTGTGCCGGACGAGCAGCCCGGAACCGTCGACGTCGGCGTCCTCGGACCGCACCACCGCGTCCGTGCCCGGGGGGACGGGAGCGCCCGTCGTCACCGGTCGCGCCCGACCGGGTCCGAGCGCCTCGGAGGTCGGGTCCGCGCCGGCCACGATCGGCTCCCCGACCCGCCAGGGGCCCTCGCCCGCCACCGCCCAGCCGTCCATCGCCGCCCCGTCGTGCCCCGGGACCGCGCCGGGTGCGGACAGGTCGGCGGCGAGCACCCGGCCGATCGCCGCGTCGAGCCCCGCGGTCTCCTGCGGGCGGCGGAGCAGCGCACCCTGGCGGTGCGCCTCGTCGCGGGCGGCGCGCCAGTCGAGGCCGGTGCTGCTCACGCCTCCGTCCGGTCGCCCCGTGCCGTGGCACGTTCCGTCGCGACGGCCGCCGCAGCGGTGACGTCGGACGGGGCGCCGCCCCGCAACCCGGCGGCGTAGCCCACCAGGAAGGTGGTGAGCGGGGCTGCCGGCCGGGCGACCCCGTGCGCGGCGTCACGAGCGAGGTCGAGCACGAGGTCGATGTCGATCGCGGTGTCCGCCGGGAGTCCGAGCGCGTCGGCGAGCTCGGTCGCCCAGGCCTCGAGGACGTCGTGTGTGGTCATGCGGTCAGTCAAGCAGCCCGCGGCGCCGGTGGACCTGCGATCGCGGTCCCCGACGAGGCGGAGCCGTGGTCAGAGTCCGACGCTCCCCTGCGAGATGCCGCCGTCGATCGTCACCGTGGTGCTGGTCATGTACGCGGCCCGTCCGGAGGCGAGGAACACCACGACCTCGGCGATCTCGTGCGGCTTCGCGGTCCGGCCCAGGGGGATGGCGTCGTCGAGCCGCCGCAGCTTCTCCGGGTCCGAGTCGGTGGCGGAGTTGATGGGGGTGTCGACGGCCCCGGGCGCGATGTTGACGATCCGCACCCCGTGCGGCCCGAGCTCGACACCTCCGCTGCGGGACAGCATCCGCATCCCGCCCTTCGCGACGCAGTAGGCGAGGTTGCCCGGCATCGGCCAGTCCTCGTGCACGCTGGAGATGTTCAGCACGAGCCCGCCGGTGCCCTGGGCGATGAACTGCTTCGCCGCCGCCTGCGTGCCGAAGAAGGCGCTCTTCATGTTGACCGCCATCACCTTGTCGTATCCGTCCTCGGTTTCCTCGAGCAACGACTTGCGGTCCTCGATGCCGGCGTTGTTCACGAGCACGTCGAGCTGACCGAACGCGTCGACCGCCTTCTGCACCATCGTGTGCAGGTCGTCCGCGCGGGTGATGTCCGCGTCGACCCCGACGGCCTTGCCCCCGGCCTGTTCGATCCGGTCGATGAGGGAGTCGGTGGCGTCTTCGTGTGCGACGTAGTCGATCACGACGCTGGCGCCCTCGGCCGCGGCGGCGAGGCAGATCTGCTCCCCGATGCCGCTGTTCCCTCCGGTGACGACGATGGTCTTGCCCTCGAGCAGCATGGTTCCTCCTTGGCCGGTGACGGCGTCGACGAGTGGTGCCCTCGACGGTGCTCCCGGCGCCTGACGGTCCGCGGCGAACACCTGAGCGTGCTCGCACCTCGCGCCGAGCGCCGGGCGGCGTCACCGGAGCCGGGCTGCCGCCTCCGGGGTGTCCACGTCCGCACACAGCTCGGAGGGCACCGGTACCTCGACCAGGTCCAGCGGCGCGAGGAGTCGATGCAGCGACGCCCCGTCGACGACGTCGAGCGCCGCGAGCGCCGCGCGGAGGGCCGCGGTCCGGTACAGCCCGAGCAGGGGCTGCCGGACGCCGTCGTCGTCGACCGCGATCCACCCGTCCGCGGTGTCCGCTCCCGCGACCGCTCGCCACAGCAGGGCGACCGCCGCGGTCGGGCGCACGAGGTCGCACGCGAGCACCAGGGTCGTCGGTGCGCTCGCCGCGGTGTCGTCGGGACCGTCCGTGCGCAGTCCCGCCGCCAGCGCGGCGACCGGGCCGCCGAACGGCGGGTCCTCCCGCACACCGACCGCACCCACCGGCAGCCGCGACCCGTCGCGCAGACCGACCACGACGACGCGTCCGGCGCCGACGGTCGCGGCGACCGCTCGGTCGAGGAGCGTCCGACCGGTCCCGCCGAGGGCCGTCTTGTCGATGCCGTCCAACCGGCTCGCGCGGCCGCCGGCGAGCAGCACCGCGTCGAACGGGTGCACCGGGTCGGTCGCGGGCGTCACGGCACACGGTCCGCGTCGGGCACCGGACGGGAGGCACGCCCCGCGTCCGTCACGCGCCGCGCGTCCGCCACGGCGGTCGCGACGACACCCACGACGATCGCCAGCGTGGCGGCGGCCGAGCCCGCCAGGGCGACCTTCACGAAGCGCGAGGCGTGCGGGACCACGCTCACGATGTGGACGTCGACGAGCGTCAGGTACGGGACGGACGCCACCGCGATCCACGCGACGAGGAGCACCGGGAACGCCCGGCGCGCGGCGCTCAGGCCGGCACCGACGAGGATCGCGATGACAGGCAGGATCGTCAGCCCGTACCGGGTGTTCGGTGCGCCGCCACCGTGCACGTACCAGATCTCCATCACCACGAGCAGGAGCGAGACCGCGGCGAGCATCAGGCAGACGAGCCACGTCGACGTCCGCTCGCGTCGGCTCGTCGTCCCCGGGCGCGCCTCGTGCCGGGCGACCAGGCGGCGCCGCACGAGCACGACGAGGCCGATCAGCGCCGCGAGCAGCACGGGACCGAGCAGGAGCACCCACTGCAGGCGGCTCAGCGGGTCGGACCAGTCGAGGACGCCCCGGTACAGTCCGAAGAGCCGTGTCCAGAAGTAGTCGTCGGTGGCCACGTCGGTGACCGGGTGGACGAAGCGGCCGGCGTGCTCGATGCCCCACTGCGCCTGCCGACCGCTGAGGTTCCCGGTCAGTGCGCGGTTGCGGAGGTAGTACCACCCGGACGCGAGCGCCGCGGTGACGACCGGGGTGGCCGCCACGACGAGCCGGCCCCACCAGCCCCGCACCCGGCCGAGCAGGATCTCCCGAGCGAGCACGAGCGACACCACGATCGCGAGGAGCCAGATCACGAACGACAGGCGGGTCGCCATCCCGGCGGCGCCGACCAGCGCCGCCCCGACGAGGAGTCGCCACGTGACGCCGGCCCGGAGCGCCGCCCCGGCGACGCCGCACGCGAGCGTCGACAGCAGGACGAAGAGGATGTCGTTGTAGATCGTGCCGCCCTGCTGGATCAGCATCCCGCAGAACGCGGCGGCCACGGCCGCCGCACCCGGCAGTCGACGTGCCGCGGGGAAGCACCGCCAGGCCGCCCATGCGGTGGCGAGCACGACCCCGCCGGCCATGAGCGCGCTGACCATCCGGCCGGCCATCGCGGCGAGCAGGGGGTGGCCGCCGTCGTACAGCGGCCCGGCCACGGGCGCGAGCACCAGGTAGTACAGCGGCGGGTGCTGAGCGACCCACTGCACCGGGGCGGAGCCGCCGAACGACGTGCGGTAGGTCAGCCCGTGCTCGAACACCGGCAGGTGCCCGTGCCAGACGAGCACCACGTAGTCGAAGTGCGCGGGCTCGTCGCCTCCGTACAGCGGCGGGTAGGTGAAGGCCCGGGCGACGGACGCAGCGAGCACGAAGGCCACCGCGCCGAGCACGACGAGGTTGCACCATGGGTGCGTCAGGACCAGGCGTGCGAGTCGGCTGAGGTGGTTCCCGGAACGCGTCATGAGTGGTGGTGGACCTTCCCGGACGTCGAGGCGTGGCCACGGTGACCTGGCGGGTGCGATCCTAACGGCCGGGCCCTGCCTGCCCGGGAGGCACCGGTCCCGGCGGGTCAGTCGCAGCGTTCGAGCGAGAACGCCTGCGCCCCGCCGAAGCCACCGAAGCCACCGAAGCCGCCCCCGGATCCGCCGGAACCGTCCGACCCACCGTGACGCGCGGCCGTGGTCCCCGCGCCCCAGCTCCGCACGACGCGGCACCCGAGCGCGTCGGCGGCCTGCAGCACCGGATCGCTCCCCGCCGGCGAGGCCGTGACGACGAGCAGCCGGACCCGTCCGGAGCGCACCAGCCGCTCGACCTGCTGCTCGGTGAACACGGGGACGTGCCCGGAGAACCCGCCGTCGGTCAGGACCTCCCGACCGGTGTCGCCGATGACGTCCGCCGAGATCCGCCACGAGTCGGAGAGGAAGAGCGGCGCCCCGCCCTGACCACCGCCGTCCCGTTCCGCCGTGTCGACGAGCGCAGCCTCGGACGTCGGCAGCGCGGTGTGGCCGCCCCACGGGTCGGGCGCGGAGATCCGGAACGCGCTGCTCGGCACGACCGTCCGGTCCGCACCGAGGGTCCCGCTGCGCCCGAGCGCGAACGCCCGGGCGGGGGAGTGCCCGCCGAACGCGAAGGCGCCGTTCCCGACACCCACCGACGCGTCGCCGCCGCTGCCGTCCCGTGCGGCGTCGAGCGCCTGCAGCGAGAAGCAGGCCGGCCCGAGCACCACCGACGCGGCGAGCAGCCCCGCCGCGAGTCGGCGTCCGCGCCCGGTGGGGCGGACCGAGGCGCCGCCCCAGTGCACGAGCAGGGCGATGACGGCCGCGATGGTCGTCCCGACGGCGACCACGCCGAGCAGCACCGGTTCGGAGGACGTCCTGGCGAGCCACGCCCACCACGCGCCCTGGACGACGAGCAGTCCCACCGGGACGACCCGCAGTCGCCGGTCCGGTGCGTCGACACACCGTGCGGCACCCCACCAGCCGATCGCGGCGAGCACCGCGAGCTGGACGCCGACGCCCGCGACGTAGGCGGTGTGCGGGAGCCGCATGACGGACAGCACCGCGACCGCCGTGACCAGCCACACGACGGTCGTGACGAGCGTGGCGAAGGCGGGACGGGCCTCCCGGCGGGTGGGACGCGGCCACCACCGGGCCGCGCCGATCCCGATGCCGACGAGGGCGGCTGGCCACGACCAGCCGACCTGCGACGCGTACCGCGGCGTGAACAGCTGCAGCAGCGTGTGCCCGGCGGCGCCGTGACCGCCGCCGGTGAACGCGCGCCCCGCGTGGGCGACGGCGTTGCCGAGGGCGCCGACCGCACCGGGCCAGAGCCCGGGCAGGAACCGGTCCACCCCGTTGTAGCCGAACACCATCGCGAAGACGTCGTCGTCGGTCGAGCCGTCGATGAAGGGCCGGTCGCCCCGCGGGAGCAGTTCGACGACGACCGACCAGGCCAGGCTCGCGACGACCGCCGAGCCGACCAGGACCGCGACGTGCCAGACCACGCGCCGCCGTCGCACCCCGGGCACCGCGGCGGCGATGACCGTACCGACCACGAGGGCGGGCAGGACCAGCCAGGCCTGCAGCATCTTGGCCTGGAACCCGACCCCGACGAACAACCCGGCGAGCAGCAGCGGCCACCACGCACCCGTGATCGCCGCCCGCTGCCACCAGACGAACGCGACCGCGAGGGCCATGGTGAGCAGCCCGTCCTCCATCGGGTGCCCGAACATCGACACGAAGATCGGGGTCGCCGCCGCGAGGCCTCCCGCGACCAGACCGACCCGGGCTCCGGCCCACCGGAGGCCCACGACGGACACCGCGACCGTCGTCACCGCTCCCTCCAGCACCTGCGGCAGGGCGAGCGCGGCGGTGGACATGCCGAACAGGTGCACGCTGACGGCCTGCGGGACCGCGAAGCCGGCGAGCTTGTCGAGGGTGACCGTCGAACCGGGGTCGAACGATCCGGACAGGAACGCCGACCACGACTCGGACATCGACCGGGCGGCCGCGGCGTAGAACTCGGAGTCGCCGCCCCTGGCCAGGTTCCAGCTCGTCAGCGCCGCGCCCAGGACGACGATGCCGACGAGCACGGCCAGCTCCGGGCGGGACTGGTGCAGCCAGCGTGCGGGTCGGACGCGGGCGTGCTCGGACGTGCTCATGACGGCAATGTGCTGCGCCCGTCGAAGAAGGAGCCGGGGAACCCCTGATCCGGGGCGGCGGGTTCGTTCAGGCGGAGTGAAGGTTCAGGAGCGGAACAGGACGGGAGGCGTCACAGGACGCGGAGCCGTCACACGACGCGCAGCCGTCACACGACGCGGAACCGGAAACGGTCGCCCGGCCGGAGCTGCGCCGCTCGGTCGACGGCCGCCGGCGTGACGACCCCGACGACGGGGTAACCGCCGGTGACCGGGTGGTCGGCGAGGAACAGCACGGGGAACCCGTCCGGCGGGACCTGCAGCGACCCGGTCTCGACGCCCTCGCTCGCCAGCTCCGACCCGACGCGTTCGTCTGCACGGCGGAGCGGCCGCCCCGCGCTCGTGCGGACACCGATCCGGTCCGCGTCCTGCGTGACGGTCCACTCCTGGCCGCTCAGGGTGCTCCGCCAGTCCGGCGCGAACCAGTCGTCCCGGGGGCCGGGGAGCACGTCGAGCACGACCGGCCCGGGCACCGGCGGCGCGACCGCGTCGACCACCGGCCAGCCGTCGGCGTCCCGCCCGACCGGCACCACGTCGCCGACACGGAGCGGCGGGGGACCGAGCCGGGCGAGCGAGTCCCAGGACCGGCTGCCGAGCACGGGCGCGACGTCGACTCCGCCGCGGACCGCGACGTAGGTCCGCAGACCGGTGGCCGGGACACCGACCCGGAGCACGTCGCCCGGCTCGAGTCCGACCACCGCGAACGGTGCCGCGCCCCGCACGCGACCGTCCGCGCGCTCGACCGCGACCGGGGCGGCGGCCCCCGTGACGGCGACGAGCAGGTGCCCGTCGGCACGGAGCGCCACCGAGCCGAGCACCGCCTCGAGGACCGCCGCCCGGACCGTGTTGCCGACGAGCCGGTTCGCGAGCGCCGCCGATGCGCGGTCCGCCGCGCCCGCCGCGCCGAGCCCGAGGTCGCTGAACCCCGGGCGTCCCGTGTCCTGCACGCTCACGCCGAGGTCGGCCGCCACGACGGTCACCGAGCTCACAGGGCGCCGACCTCGACGTACCGCAGGCGGGTGCCGGCCGGCAGGAGCGCGGGCGGGTCGCGGTCGAGCGACCAGAGGACCGCCTCGGTGCGGCCGATGAGCTGCCACCCGCCCGGGGAACTCCGCGGGTAGACGGCGCTGAACGCGTCGGCCAGGGCGACGGAACCCGCGGGGACCGTCGTCCGCGAGGTCGGGCGTCGCGGGACGTCGAGCGCTCCGGCGTCGCCGGTGCAGTAACTGAAGCCGGGCGCGAACCCGCAGAAGGCGCTCGTCCACAGCTGGCCGGTGTGCCAGGCGACGAGGCCACGGCGGGAGAGGCCGGCGTGCGCGGCGACGGCGTCGAGGTCCGGGCCGTCGTAGACGACGGGGATGGTCACGGGCTCGCCGGCGGCCGCGCGGGTCGGCGGGAGCGGCTCGACGGCCTGGAGGCGCGTGCCGAGTTCCGCGGGACCGGTGCGGTCCGGGTCGTAGCGGACCAGGACCGTGCGGGCGCCGGTCACGAGTTCGGTGACGCCCGGCAGCTCGGCCGCGGCGAGTCCGGCGCGGAGGGCGAGGACGTCGTCGAGCGTGGGCAGGGTCACCAGCACGGCGGAGCGGCCGGCCGGACGGACGTCGAGCGACCGGGTGTGCTGCGGGCGTCCGGAGTCGGTCCCGTTGGGGCTGCTGCTCACGGGGCCGGTGCTCACGGGGTCGGTGCTCACGGGGTCGGCGGGGCTGTCCGGATGGGAGGGGCGAAGGGGGCGACGGTCACGCCGTGCTCGGTCAGGACGGCGTGCACCGCCCGGGCCATCGCGACGGCCCCCGGGGAGTCGCCGTGCACGCAGACCGAGTCGGTCGCCACGGCGATCTCGGTCCCGTCGATCGCGACCGCGATGCCCTCGGTGACGATCCGGAGCACCCGTGCCGCGACCTCGTCCGGGTCGTGCAGCACGGCCCCCGGTCGTCCGCGGGGCACGAGCGAGCCGTCCGGTCCGTAGGCGCGGTCGGCGAACGCCTCGCGGACGGGACGCAGCCCGTGGCGCTCGGCCGCGAGGAGGAGCTCGGACCCGGGCAGGGCGAGGACCGCGAGCGTGGGGTCGACGTCCACCACCGCACGCACGACGGCCTCCGCCTGCACCGGCTCGGCGCAGGCGGTGTTGTAGAGCGCGCCGTGCGGCTTGACGTAGGTCACGGCAGTGCCGGCGGCGCGTGCTGCGGCGGCCATCGCGCCGAGCTGGTGCACGACGTCGGCGTGGAGCTCGTCCGCGGTGACGTGCACGGGCCGGCGTCCGAACCCGAGGAGGTCACGGTAGGCCACGTGTGCGCCGACCGCGACCCCTCGTGCCGCCGCGGACCGGGCGGTGGCGAGCATGGTGACCGGGTCGCCGGCATGGGCACCGCACGCGATGTTGGCGCTCGAGACGACGTCGAGCACGGCCTGGTCGTCGCCCATCGACCAGGCCCCGAAGCCCTCGCCGAGGTCGCTGTTCAGGTCGACGGTCGTCACGAGCCCAACCTACCCATCCCCGTGCCCCCGGTAGCGTGGAGCCATGCCACGCTTCACCCCGCCGCCGGCGGACGCCGTCCGGTCCCGCCTGCTCGACGCCGCCCGCGACGAGTTCACGGAGTACGGCTCGGCCGGGGCCAAGGTCGAGCGGATCGCCGCGGCGGCCGGCAGCAACAAGGCGCAGGTGTTCCACTACTTCGGCGGCAAGGACGGCCTGTTCGAGGCGCTCTGGGTGCAGACCGTGACCGACATCGCGGCGCGCGTCCCGCTCGACGTGGACGACCTTGCCGGGTACGCCGGTCGGCTGCACGACGAGTACGTGCGCCGGCCGTGGGTCCCCCGCCTGGCCACCTGGCACCGTCTCGAGGGTGCGCCGCTCGACGCCGTGGTCGCCGTCCGGCGCGACGCGGTGGCCGCGATCGAGCAGGCCCAGCGTGCCGGGGCGCTGCCGCGGACCTACCGGCCGGCCGTCCTCCTCGGCCTGGTCGAGCACCTCGCCGCGTTCTGGAGCGAGGCCTCGCCCGAGTCCGCCGCACTCGTCGAGGCGGTCGCGGCCCCGCGCCGACGCCAGGCGGTGGTCGACGCCGTCGCCGCCCTGGTCGGCGCCTGACCGGGGCTCGACCGCGGGAGTTCTCGGGCGGACCGGGTTTGCTGGCAGCATGAGCACCTTCGTGAGGGACAACCCGTCGCCCGACCCCGAGCCCGACGCACACGGTGTCGACCTGGTCGACGGCGACGAGCCGGCCGTCCGGATCCTCGTGCGCGGCGAGCTGCCGGAGACGCTCGAGCACGACGGTCGCACGTGGGCCGCGACCGGCGAGACCCACGACCCCGGTGACGACGGTCCGCCGATCGCGGTGTTCCGGCCCCGGTCCTGACGGAACCGCCGCGAGACGAACGAGGAGCATCGTGACGACCGCGAACCCCGGCGAGACCGGCCCGTTCTTCCACGGCACCCGGGCGGTGCTGGCGCCCGGCGAGAGCCTCGGTGCCGGACGACCCTCGAACTACCGGCCCGAGGTCGTCATGCGGCACGTGTACTTCACGGCGCTGCCCGACGGCGCGGGACTCGCGGCGGAGCTCGCGGTCGAGCTCGCCGGCGGGGTGGGGGAGCCGCACGTGTACGAGGTCGAGCCGACGGGGCCGTGGGAGGACGACCCGAACGTCACCGACAAGCGCTTCCCGGGCAACCCCACCCGGTCGTACCGGAGCACCGAGCCGCTCCGTGTCGTGCGGGAGGTGCACGACTGGACCCGTCTGACCCGGGAGGCGCTGCAGACGTGGCGCGAGCGTCTGGTGGCGATGCGGGACAGCGACGCCGAGATCATCAACTGACCGGCTGTTCGGCGGTTCCCGAGCACCGCACAGCCGTCTGCTCATGAAAACCTTCCTCTTCTTGGTTTTGCGTGCTAGCGTCGCGAATGCCTAGCCTGATTAGGCATTCGGAAGGGCGACCCCGCCCCTGTGGCTCGAGGAGGAGTCATGTCGACACCGACGTCGAAGGAAGAACCCAAGTCCGGTCTCGCCGGCACCGCGACCCCGCCGGTGACCGCGGCCGCGGGAGCGACGAGCACCGATCCCGCCGCGGCATCCCGGGCGTTCTCGGTCGAGGGCATCACCCAGGCGGTCAGCAGCGTCCGTGTCGGCCGCGGTTACCTCTGGGGCCTGAGCTTCGCCCAGTTCGGCCTGTTCGTCGCCCTGCTCACCCCGGTCTTCGTGAGCATGTCGATCAAGGCCACCGCGCTCAACCCGAGCAGCCCCGAGACGGTCGTCGGCTCGGTCCTGCCGTTCGGTGCCTTCGGGGCGTTGCTCGCCAACCCGCTGTTCGGCGCGATCTCGGACCGCACGCGGACCCGCTGGGGCCGCCGCCGCCCGTGGATGATCGGCGGCGTGGTCGTCTTCGTCGGCGCGCTCGCCTGGCTGGCGGCCTCGCCGGACGTGCTGCAGCTCACCATCGCCTGGGTGCTCGCGCAGGTCTCCGCGAACGCCGTGCTCGCCACCCTGACCGCGAGCTTCGCCGACAACGTGCCCGAGTTCCAGCGCGGCAAGGCGTCGAGCGTCATCGCCCTGGCCCAGAACATCGCGATCCTTGCCGGGCTGTACCTGGCCGTGTACCTCGTCGGCAACCTGCCGGTCCTGTTCGTCGCACCGGGCGTCATCGCGATCGTCGCGATCGTCGTCTACGCCGTCATCGCCCGCGACGACCTGCCGACCACGCCGATCAAGCCGTTCAGCTGGATCAACCTGATCAGCTCGTTCTGGACGAACCCGGTCCGGCACCGCGACTTCGGACTGGCCTGGTGGGGGCGCTTCCTCATCACCTTCGGCACGTTCATGTTCACGACCTACCGCCTGCTGTACATGGAGGACCGCATCGGGCTCCCGCAGAAGGAGGCCGTCGGTGCCGTCGCGTTCGGTGTGCTCCTCTACACGGTCGCCCTCCTCGTCAGTGCCGCCGTGTCCGGTTGGGTGTCCGACCGGATCGGCCGCCGCAAGGTCTTCGTGTGGAGCTCGACCGCGCTCACCGCGGTCGGTCTCGTCATCCTGGCGCACGTCGACAGCGTCGGCGGGTTCTACTTCGCCGAGATCGTGATGGGCTTCGCCTACGGCATCTACGCGGCCATCGACACCGCGCTCGTCGTGGACGTCCTGCCCGACCCGGAGCGTCCCGGCAAGGACCTCGGCGTGATCAACATCGCGAACGCCCTGCCGCAGTCACTCGCTCCGGCCGTCGGCCTGTTCCTCCTCGGCATCGGCGGCGGACAGAACTACACGCTGATGCTCTGGGGTGCGGGCGTCGCGGTCCTGCTCGGGGCCCTCGTCATCCTCCCCATCAAGTCGGTCCGGTAGCCGTCCCCACCGCGACGCGCCGCCGTCAGGCCCAGAGCCGCTCGATCGGCACCGCGCGGCCGAGCACCCGCTCCGCCGCGCGGTGCCCCGAGTACAGCGCCGCAGCCACGGTCGCCGGGTCGTCCGTCCACGTCGCCTCACCCGCCAGGTGCAGCACGCCGTCGATCGGCTCCGCCAGGTCGTCGTGGTCCGCCGTCGTCGATCCGGGCAGCATGTGCGCGTACGAACCCCGGGCCCACGGGTCGTCCTGCCACGCCGTCACGAGCACCGACGTCGGATCGCCGACCCGGTCGCCGTACAGCCGTCGCAACTGGCCGAGTACCGAGTCCCGGACGCGCTCGACCGGCCACCCGCGGACCGCCCGCGCCGCCGGGCCCGCCGCGAACGTCAGCAGTGTCGGCTCACCGTCGATCCGGGTGAGGTCGTACCAGGAGTGCCACCACCGCCCCTCGGGTCCGAGCTGCCGGACCGCGTACACGTCGTCGTCCCAGAACCGCTCCGGGAACCGCAGCACGACCTTCTCGAACGCGTTCATCCGCAAGCCGCCCAGCGCTCGCCGGTGCCGCTCGGGCAGCGGCGGGTCGAACGCGATCGCACCGGCCTGCAGCACCCCGACCGGCACGGTCACGACGGCTGCGGCCGCGGCGAACGGAGCAGCACGGACGTCGTCGTCGACCGTGACCACGACCCCGCCCGCTCCGCGTGACACCGCGGTGACGGCGTGCCCGAGCCGGACGTCGAGCCCCTCGGCGAGACGGGCCGGCAGCTCGCCGTACCCGTGCGGGAACACCACCTCGTCCCCGTCGATCGTGTCGTCGTCGAGGCCGTGCGCGGCGAGCTCGTCGGCGCCGACCCCGTACTGCTCCTCGCTCCGGTGCTCGAGGTGCTCCCGGACCCGATCCGCCCGGTCGGCGTCCCACCCCTGTGCGGCGACGGCACGTGCGACCACGTCGCGGTAGGAGTCCGACGGGCCGGACCCGGCGACCAGCTCGACGAGCGTCCGGTCGACCGCGTGCACGTCCGCGGCGAAGCGTGCGGCCTCGGCGTCGGACATCCGGCGCCCGTCGGGAGCGTGGTACGCGATCGGACGGCTGTCGACCTGGTAGCCGCCGACGGTGAACTCGACGGTCGGCAGACCGAACGCACCTGCCGCCGCGGCGACCGCGCTCCCGTCGACCCCGTGGATCCACGATGCACCGAGGTCGGTGACCCGACCGTCCTGCCGGTCGGTGTGCAGCCGGCCGCCCACCCGGTCGCGGGCCTCGAGCACGACGACCCGGCGCCCGGCGTCCTGGAGCAGTCGGGCGACCGTCAAGCCGGCCACACCGGCGCCGACGACGACCACCTCCGGACCCGACCCGTCGACCCGCATCCTGGCGCTCCTCTCGGTGCTGCATCTCGATCGTCACAGGGTAGTGCGGAAATCGTCGCAAAGCGCTAGTTTCAGTGCTCGGAACCACAGGGCTGTGGGCCTGCGACGACGGATATCGTCGCACTGCATCCGAGAGGTGTGGACATGCGTGATCAAGGAGTCGTGACGGCCCCGACCGACACGACCACGGTCGACAAGGGCCTGCGCACCGGCGCGCTCGGTCTGTTCGGCAGCGTGGTGATGGGCATCTCGTCGACGGCGCCCGCCTACAGCCTGGCGGCGAGCCTCGGCCTCGTCGTCGCGAGCGGCGGGGCACTGCTCGCCGGGGTCAAGGCCCCGGCGATCATGCTGCTGGCGTTCATCCCGATGTGGATGATCGCGGTGGCCTACCAGGAGCTCAACGCCGAGGACCCCGACTGCGGCACGACGTTCACGTGGGCGACGCGGGCGTTCGGGGCGGTGACGGGCTGGCTCGGCGGGTGGGGCATCATCGCCGCCGACATCATCGTGATGGCGAACCTCGCGCAGATCGCCGGCTCGTACGGCTACACCTTCGTCGGCACGGTCACGAACGACCCCGCGATCACGGCGCTCGGCGGCAGCACCCTCTGGTCGACCGTCGCCGGGGTCGTGTGGATCGCCGTGATGACGGTGATCTGCTACGTCGGCGTCGAGGTGTCCGCCCGGCTGCAGTACGTGCTGCTCGGCATCGAGGTCGTCGTGCTCGTCATGTTCGCCACGGTCGCCCTGGTGCGGGTCGGCACGGGGAACGGTACCGCCGGGTCGCTGACCCCGTCGCTGTCGTGGCTGTGGCCGAGCGGGATGGACTTCGGGTCCGTGATCGCCCCCGCCATGCTGACCGCGATCTTCATCTACTGGGGCTGGGACACCGCGGTGTCGCTCAACGAGGAGACGAAGGACCCCGGCAAGACCCCGGGCCGGGCCGCGGTGATCAGCACCGTCCTCCTGCTCGTGATCTACGCCCTGGTCTCGATCGCCGCGATCGCGTTCGCCGGCGTCGGCACGAAGGGCATCGGCCTCGGGTCGCAGACGAACGCGGACGACGTGTTCTCCGCCATCGGTCCGACGCTCTTCGGCGACTCGTTCATCGGGCACGCGGCGATGGCGCTCCTGGCGTTCTCGATCCTCACGTCGGCCTCCGCGTCCACGCAGACGACGATCCTGCCGACGGCCCGCACGGCGCTGTCGATGGCCGCGTACAAGGCCATCCCGACCCAGTTCGCCCGCATCCACAAGCGCTTCCTGACACCGACGTGGTCGACGGTCGGCATGGGACTCGCGTCGATCGGGTTCTACGTGCTCTTCACCGTGATCTCGACGAACCTGCTCACCGCACTGATCGGCTCGGTCGGCCTGATGATCGCGTTCTACTACGGCCTCACCGGCTTCGCGTGCGTCTGGGTGTACCGCCGATCGCTGTTCTCGAGCCTCCGGAACCTGGTGATGCGGGGCGTCGTCCCGTTCGTCGGCGGACTCACCCTCGCGATCACGTTCGTCTACGGGCTCGCGCAGTTCGCCCAGCCGGACTGGCTGCAGGACGACTCCGGACACGACGTCACGATCCTCGGCATCGGGGCGGTCGCCGTGGTCGGGATCGGCTCGATCCTGATCGGCGCGGTCCTGATGGTGGTGTGGTGGCTCCGCTCGCCCGACTTCTTCGCCGGGCGGACGCTCACGGCGCGGACACCGGTGCTCGTGCTCGACGTGCCGGGTGACGTCGAGACGATGGGGCTCCCGGACTCGGGACGGGAGCCGACCGTCATCGCCCCCGACCTGTCGAACCTGCCCACCGGCAGCATCGCGGTGGACGAGGAGACGGGCAAGCGGTTCCGCAGGACCCGGTCGCGCCGCGACCGCTGACCCGGCAGACGACGGACGGGAGGCCCGGTACCAGCTGGTACCGGGCCTCCCGTCCGTCGTTCGGTCGCCCCTGATCCCGGGGACCGGATCCGGCGGGACCGAGCACCCGGTCCCGCCGACCGACGTCAGCGCGCGGAGCGCGCGCCGACCCGCGGGACGACGAGTCCGAGGACGACCATCGCGACCGCGAGCACGAAGTGCAGCACGTTGTCGGCGCTGTTCAGCGGGACGAAGTTGGCGGGCGTCGCCATGCCGGCGGTGAACAGGCCGTACAGGAACAGGACGAAGTAGACGATGCCGCCGACGACGAGGTAGAGCTTCGACGCGGTCGCGGTGCGGGCGGCGAGGAGGCCGACGACGCCGAACAGCAGGTGGACGACGTTGTGCAGGATCGACACCTGGAAGACGCCGACGAGGAACGCCATCGAGCCGTTGCCGGCCATCGACATCGTGCCCATGTCCATGGTCAGGCCGGGGATGAAGCCGGCGATGCCGACGAGGAGGAACACGACACCGAAGAGCAGCGCGACCTTCTGGGTGAGGGTCGCTGCGAACCCGGTGCGGGCGGGGGTGGAGTGTGCGGTCATGGTGCTGTCCTTCCGAACGGTGGGTTCGAACTCGATGGGCCCGTGGCGGTCGTCGTCACGGAACTGTCCCAGTCGCACAGGGTCTTCGGAGCGGGCGACCCGGTGGTTTGGAGGAGTTGGTGGAACTCCGAGGACTCCGGTGGCTCCCGCGTGGTCCCTGGGCGGCGCTGTGCTGGTCCAGCCTGCACGTTGCCTGGGTGCGCGGTCCGGCTCGATGCGCTCCACGGACCGGCTCCCCCTCCTTCTGGGGGTGCACGGCGGCGACCGCATGTCCGTCCTGCGGGGGACGCGCGCACCGTGAGGGTCCCCGTAGCGTCGTCTGCGTGATCGAAGTCGAGCACCTCACCAAGCACTACGGCCAGAAGGTCGCCGTCAACGACGTCTCGTTCGTCGTCCGTCCCGGGAGCGTCACGGGCTTCCTCGGGCCGAACGGCGCCGGGAAGTCCACCACGATGCGCATGATCATGGGGCTCGACCGCCCCACGTCGGGACGCGCGCTCGTGAACGGGGCGCCCTACCGCACCTTCCGCGACCCCCTCCGGCAGGTCGGCGCGCTGCTCGAGGCGAAGGCGGTGCACTCCGGTCGGAGCGCGTACGCCCACCTGCTCTCACTCGCCGCGACCCACGGCATCCCCAAGGCCCGGGTGCACGAGGTCATCGAGATGACCGGCCTCGACGCCGTCGCGAAGAAGCGCGTCGGCGGGTTCTCCCTCGGCATGGGGCAGCGGCTCGGCATCGCGGCCGCCCTGCTCGGCGACCCGCGGACGCTCATCCTCGACGAGCCCGTGAACGGACTCGACCCGGACGGAGTCGTGTGGGTGCGGCAGCTCGCCCGCCGCATGGCAGCCGACGGCCGGACCGTGTTCCTGTCGAGCCACCTCATGAGCGAGATGGCGCAGACCGCCGACCGCGTCGTCGTGCTCGGCCGCGGCCGCGTGCTGGCCGACGCCCCGATCGGCGAGTTCGTCGCAGCCGGCGAAGGTGGTGCCCAGCGGGTCCTCGTCCGGACCCCGGCACCGGACCAGCTGTTCGGCGCCCTCGGTACGGCTGCGTCCGCCGTCACCCCGCGCGAGGACGGCGCCTTCGTGGTCGTCGGCCCCGACGCGCGGCACATCGGTGACGTCGCCGCCCGCGTCGGCGCTCCCGTCCACGAGTTGACCCCCATGGGCGCGAGCCTGGAGGAGGCGTACATGGCCCTCACCCGAGACGACGTCGAGTACCGATCGGAGGCCGTCCGATGACCTCCACGACCACGACGCCCACGATGTCCGGCGTCCGCCTGTCCTTCCCCCGACTGGTCCGCAGCGAGTGGATCAAGCTCCGCAGCATCCGGTCGACGATCTGGTGCTACGCGATCCTCGTCGTGATCACGATCGCCATGGCGGTGCTGCTCGGCAGTGTCGTCGACGCTCCCCCGCAGGGCGGCGGGCAGGACCAGGTGAACAGCCTGTTCGTCTCCTTCGCCACCGCGAGCGTGACGTTCACGGCGCTCGTCGTCGGTGTGCTCGGCGTACTCATCATCACGGGTGAGTACGGCACCGGGCAGATCCGGTCGACGTTCACGGCCGACCCCGGCCGCACCGGAGCCGTGCTCGCCAAGGCCCTCGTCCTCGCGCTCACCACGTTCCTGGTCAGCGCGGTGTCGACGTGGATCGGGGTCGTGGCGGCCGCGGCGCTGCAGGCAGGCAACGGCATCCACCCCGACGTCGCCGACCCCGCCGTCGTCCTGCCGATCCTCGGGTCGTCCGTGTACGTGACGCTCGTCGCCCTGCTCGCCTTCGGGTTCGGGCTCCTCGTGAAGTCCAGCGCCGGCGGCATCGCGATCACGCTCGGCATCCTGCTCGTGCTGCCGATCATCGTGCAGCTGCTCGCGGCGCTCACCGGCGCGCAGTGGGTCGCCGACCTGTCCCAGTTCCTGCCGTCGCAGGCCGGCGGACAGCTCTACTCGCCCGCCACGACGCAGCAGCCCGGCACCGGCCTGCAGCTCGACGGGTGGGGCGGGTTCGCGGTCCTCGCGGCGGAGGTCCTCGTCGTCGGCGGGATCGCGTTGGCGGCGGCGCGCACGCGCGAGGTCTGACGACGTCGAACGGGAAGCCAGGCCCGGTGCGGTCAGCAGGTCTGCTCACCGCACCGGGCCTGGCTTCCCGGAGCGGTCAGCTAGCGGCGGCCGAGCAGGGTCCGGACGATCGACCGGAGCCGGGACGGACGCCGCGGGGGCAGCGCGATCGTCCGGGTGGGGGACGGGAACGCCAGGTCGTGCAGCATGTTCCGCTTCGAGCCGTCCCAGTTCGCGAAGAGGTACTCCCCGCTGAACGAGGTCAGGCTCCGGACCGGTGCGCGCTTCCAGTCGCGGTCGACGTAGTACCCGGAGTGCCCGGCGCTGATGTGCTGGATGACGGTGTCGACGTCGATGACCCCGGTGGTCGTGATGACGGCGGTGATGCCCGTGCGGTCGCGGGCGACGTACTCGATGCGGTGTTCGGACACGGTGGCTCTTCGGGTGCTCAGGTGTGTGGACGCGGAACCGCCGTTGCTTCCGGAGGACCATCGTACTTTCCGATCGCACAGGAGGTCACGATCCGGGCTCGATCCGTTCCGCACCGGAACGAGTCCGCGCTGGGCGGACGACGATCGTGCCGTGCGCATCCACCGGTCCCTCCTGCTCGTGCCCGTCTTCGCCCTCGTGGGGGCGCTCGCCGCGTGCTCCTCGGGTGGCACGACGCCGACGCCGACCGTGACCCGGACCGTGACGGCGGCGCCGACGACCACGGCGGGGTCCCCGACGGCGTCGAGCACGCCGACCGCAGGGGCGTCGTCGACGCCGGGAACGTCGTCCACCACGGGGTCGTCGGCGTGCGGGACGTCTGACGCCCGCACCGTGACGGCCGCCGCCGTGGCGGGACTGCCCGCGCCCTCCGGACTGCCCGAGGCACGGTGGGACGCCTCGCACGCCACCACCACGATCTTCGACCCCTGCGCGGCCCTGTCGAGCGTGGTGGTGCCGATCGAGGGCGCGACCGCGAGCTCGCCGTACGCGATCCTGCTGTTCCACGACGGTCGGTACCTCGGGACGGCCACGAAGGAGCAGTACGGCTTCTTCCCGCAGACGTCCCGGACCTCGGACGCCACGATCGCGGTGACGTACACCTACCCGCGGGCGGGTGAGACCGACGCGGCAGCGAGCGGGCGCTCCGAGGCGACCTTCACGTGGGACGCGTCGGCCGGCCGGGTCGTCATGCGCGGGGACGTCCCGCCGCAGGGCTGAGGACGGCGGGCGGCCGGGTCCGACCCGGGACCAGGGTCTCGCCGCAACCGGTGGTTGCGGCACCGCAACCGCGTGCCGCTGGCGGCCCCGGGGTGGCGCGTCCATGCTGGGGAGCATGTCCAGCACCCTCCCCGCCGTCCGTTCCGCCCTGCCCGGGGTCGCCGTCGCCATCGTCATCGGCGCGGTGGCCACCGCGATCGCCGTGCTCGTGCCGGTGGTCGGCGGCCCGGTGCCCGCGGTCATCCTCGGCGCGGTGCTCGGGTGGCTGGTCCGGCGTCGGGGCGAGGGCGGCCTCGGCGTCCTCGCTCCGGGCGTGAAGTTCTCGTCGAGCCGGGTGCTGCAGGCGGCCGTCGTCCTGCTCGGGGCGCAGCTGTCGATCGCGGCCGTGCTCCGGATCGGTGCCGAGACCCTCCCGGTGATGCTCACCACGCTCGCGGTGTGCCTGCTCGGGGCGTGGCTCATCGGCCGCGCGCTCCGGGTGTCGTCGACGCTCCGGACGCTCATCGGGGTCGGGACCGGCATCTGCGGGGCGTCGGCGATCGCCGCGGTGACGCCGGTGGTCGGTGCGGTCGGGGCGGACGTCGCCTACGCCATGTCGACGATCTTCCTGTGCAACGTCGCGGCGGTCTTCCTCTTCCCGCTGCTCGGCCACGCGCTCGGCCTCTCGCAGCACGCGTTCGGCGTCTTCGCCGGCACCGCCGTCAACGACACCTCGTCGGTCGTCGCCACGGCGACCGTCTACGGTCGCCAGGCGACCGACACGGCGGTCGTCGTCAAGCTGGTCCGGACGCTCATGATCATCCCGATCGTCGTCGGGTTGGCCGGCCTGGACGCGCGGCGCACCGCCCGGGCGGCCGTCACCACGGGCGCGGGGTCGGCAGGAGCCGACGCGGCAGGAGCGGGAGCCGCCGGCGCGGGCGGGGGTCGGGCCGCCGGGTTCCGGGTGTTCCGTCTGGTGCCGTGGTTCCTCGTCGGGTTCCTGGTCGTGGTGCTGCTGCGGACCGTCGGCGTGCTGCCGGCGAGCGCGGCTCCGGCGTTCGCGACCGTCGCCTCGTTCCTCATCACGGTGGCGCTTGCGGCCATCGGCGTCTCGACCGACTTCGGTGCGCTGCGCCGCGCGGGCTTCCGGCCGATGCTCCTCGGGATCGTCCTGTGGGTGCTGGTCGCGGGGACGAGCCTCGGCGTGCAGGCCGCGTTCGGGATGCTCTGAGGCTCTGAAACTCGGTCGTCGGTCAGCGGTCGTCGGGCGTCCGGGCGGCCAGCTCGACGAACCGCGTCGCGGCGGCGGGGAGCGCCCGACCGCCGTGCCAGATCGCGGTGAGCGGCCGGACCAGCCGTGCGTCCGGGATCCGCACCCGGACGAGGCGTCCCAGTGCGAGGTCGTCGCGGACCGCGAGGATCGACAGCACGGCCGGGCCGGCACCCCGCAGGACGGCCGCGCGCACCCCGGCCGTCGTCGCGACGACCTGCGCGGGCGTCGCGACCGTGGGGACCCCGTGTCCCGCGCACAGCGCCTCGAACGAGGTGCGGGTGCCGGACCCGGACTCCCGCGTGACGAGCGGGGTGGCCGCGACCTCGGCGAGCGGCACCTCGGCCCGCCCGGCGAAGGGGTGCGTCGGCGGGACGACGAGGACGAGCTCGTCGCGCGCCACGGTCCGGGTCGTCAGGTCCTGGGGGAGGTCCGTCGTCTCCACGAACCCGACCTCGGCCTCACCCGCCCGCACCCGGGCGACGACCTCGACGGAGTTCATCGCCGAGAGCTCCACCCGGTCACCGCTCGTGGTCGCGGACTCCACCATCCACACCGGGGCCAGGTGTTCCGCGATCGTCAGGCTCGCTGCGACCCGCACCCGCCCGGGAGCGGTCCGGAGCGACGCCACCCGGTCGGCGAACGCGTCGGAGGCGGCGAGGACCTCCGCCGCCCAGCCCAGCACCGAGCGTCCGGCCTCGGTCGTGGTGACACCGGTCGACGTCCGGTCGAACAGCCGCACCTCGAGTGTCCGTTCGGTGCGTCGGAGCTTCGCCGACACGGCCTGCGGGCTGATGCCGAGCCGACCGGCCGCCCGCGCGACACTGCCCTCGGTGCCGACCGCGACGACGACCTCGAGCGCGTCGAGCGGGATCCGGGTCACCCGACGACCCTACGACGACCCGCGCCGCGCACGACGGGAGGCACGGCGCCCACCGGCACCGTGCCTCCCGTCCGCCCGACGCGGCGTCAGCCGCGCAGCGCCTCCGACAACTTCACGCGGCCGCCGGTGCGCAGCAGCGCGTTCTCGTAGACGCGGGCGCCGACGGCGATCACGACGACCACCGACACGAGCAGCACGACCAGCGACAGCAGCGGCTCCCACCACGCGGCGGTCCCGAGGAAGATCCGCATCGGCATCCCGATCGCCGCGCTGAACGGCACGTAGGACATCACCCCGAGCACGGTCGGGTTCCCGTACGCGAAGACGATGAGGAAGTACGGGATCATTACGAGCATCATCACCGGCATCGTCACGCTGCCGACGTCCTCCTGGCGGGAGACGAGCACGGCGGCCGCGGCGAACAGCGACGCGATCAGCACGAACCCGATCGCGAAGAACCCGACGAACCAGAGCATGCTCGGGCCGAGGACCGTGAACAGGTTGTCCTGTCCCGTCACGGCGAGGGTGACGGTCGCGGCCACCGCCACGGCGATGATCTGCGCGAACGCCATCACGCTGTTGCCGAGGACCTTGCCCGCCAGCAGTGCACGGGCGGGGATCGCGGCCATCAGGATCTCGACGACCCTGGTGGACTTCTCCTCGACGACGCTCTGTGCGATGGACTGGCCGAACGTGACGGCGGAGGCGAAGAACACGACGCCGAACGCGAGCGCGACGATGTACACGAGGCCGCCGGGCAGGGCGTCCGGGTCGAGGAGCTCCACCCGCGGTGCGACGCTCAGCGCCTGGACGACGTCGGTCGGCGTGTCGTCGAGCGCCACCACGCGGTAGCCGAGTCGGTCCTCGGAGGGGACGATCGCCGCGCTGACCTCGCCGTCGCGCACCATCCGCTCCGCCTGGGCGGTCGACGCCGTCTGCGTCACGTCGAGCGCGGCGGACGTGGGCAGGGTGACGCCGGAGGCCACCGCGACGGACGGGCGGTCGTCGGCGGTCGCCTTCCCGACGACGCCGGCCACGACGATCGACGCGACGACCATGAGCACGAGGATGAGCGCCGAGACGATGAACGCCTTGCTGCGCAGTCGGGCGCGGATCTCCCGGGCACCGACGAGCCGGACGGCGGAGACGAAGCCGTGGTTCACCGCACGACCTCCCGGAAGACCTCGCTCAGCCTGGGGACCCGGGGGGCGAAGGACCCGACGGTGCCGGTCGACACCGCCCGTTGCAGGACGGTCTGGGCGACGGCGTCGCTCGCCTCGAACACCGCGTAGCCGCCGTCGAAGTCGCGGACGGTGACCCCGGGGACGTCCCGGAGCCACGCGACGTCGCCGTCGACGAGCAGCTCCCACGCCGGCGGCCCGGCTTGCCGCCGCAGGTCGTCCTGCGGACCGGCCGCCCGGATCCGTCCGTCCGCGATGACGACGACGTCGTCGCAGAGCCGTTCGACGACGTCGAGCTGGTGGCTGGAGAAGAGCACGGGCACCCCGCGCGCGGCGGCCTCGCGGAGGACGCCGAGCACGACGTCGACGGCCATCGGGTCGAGTCCGGAGAACGGCTCGTCGAGGACGAGCGCCTCCGGGTCGTGCACGAGCGCCGCAGCGACCTGCACCCGCTGTTGGTTGCCGAGCGAGAGCTTCTCGACCTCGTCGTCGGCGTGGCCGGTCAGCTCGAGGCGCTCGAGCAGGCGGGTCGTGCGGTCCGTGGCGGTGCGTCGGTCGACGCCGTGCAGCCGGGCCAGGTACGTGACCTGCTCGGCGACCCGCATCTTCGGGTACAGACCGCGCTCCTCGGGCATGTACCCGAAGCGTCGGCGGTCCGCCGGGCCGATCCGCGACCCGTCGATCGCGACGCTGCCGTCGTCGGCGTCGAGCACGCCGAGCAGGATCCGCATGGTGGTCGTCTTGCCGGCGCCGTTCCCGCCGACGAACCCGGTCAGGCGCCCCCGACCGACGTCGAACGTCACGTCGTGGAGCACCTGCCGGTCGCCGAAGCGCTTGGTCACACCCTCGATGGTGAGCATCGTCGTCCCCTCCCGTCGGCGTCCGTGCCGACGTCTCGACGCTAACGGCCGGGAGGCGCGGGTCGCCTCCCACGGGCGACGGGTCTGACGGGGTGGTCGCCTCCACCGCACGGCGGAGGACGAGCGGTCGCCGCCCGGTCCCAGGGACCAGGCGGCGACCGCCGGTACGGTGCGGTGACGAGGAGCGATCCCGACGCGTCCTCGTCGTCGTCGTTGTTCGGGGCGAGGGGGAGACGGTGGACGGAAGCGTGGAACAGGACACCGACCCAGAGGTGCGCGGGGAGCCGCACGCCGGGGTGGTGCGCCACGGCCGGTTGCCGCGTCGCCGCCCGGCGGTGTTCGCCGCCCAGGCCGTGGCGATCGCCGCCGCGGTCGTGCTGGTCGGGGCCGGATCGGTCGCCGCCGTCGAGACCTGGCAGGTCGTGCGCTCCGCGAAGCCACCGGTGTCGCTCGCGATGCCGGGCGACGACGTCCGCGCCGCACCGACGCTCACGGCGCAGTCCGGGGAGGTCAACCTGCTCCTCGTCGCGACGGACACCCGCGACGGGCAGGGGACGGGCTTCGACGACCCGGCGAACCGCGCGGCCAGCTCCGGCGTCGGCAACAACGACACGACGATCCTCGTGCACATCGCGGCGGACCACACGAACATGGCCGTGGTCAGTTTCCCCCGCGACCTCGTCATCCCCGTCCCGGCGTGCACGAACGACACGGGCTCCGTCACCCCGGCGTCGTCCGCGGCGATGCTCAACACGGCGCTCGCCCGCGGCGGGGAACGGCACGGGCTGGCGTGCGTCGCGAAGACGGTCGAGCAGCTCACCGGGCTGCGCATCCCGTACGCGGGCATGATCACCTTCGACGGCGTCGTCGCCATGGCGGACGCCGTGGGCGGCGTGCGGGTGTGCCTCGCGACCCCGATCCGCGACCAGAACGTCACGCCGCCGCTCGACCTGCGGGCCGGCGACCAGGAGCTGTCCGGGGCCGAGGCCGCCGCGTTCCTGCGGTCCCGCAAGGGCGTCGGGGACTCGAGCGACCTCGGCCGGATCAGCAACCAGCAGACGTTCATGTCCGCCCTCGCACGGCAGACCGTGTCGGCGGGCACGCTGACGAACCCCGCCACGGTGCTGCGCCTCGCCGAGACGGCCGCTGCGCACATGACCCTGTCGGACACGCTCGCCGACCCCGCGACCCTCGCCCGGATGGCGCTCGCGGTGCAGAACGTCGGCCTGTCGGAGATGGTGTTCGTGCAGTACCCGGTCGTCGACGACCCTGCGGACCCCAACCGGGTCATCGTCGCCGACGGCGCCGCCGAGCAACTCGACGCGGCGCTGCGGGCGGGGGAGCCGGTCGTCCTCGGGACCGACAGCCTCGGCCGGTCCGCGGTGCTCGACCCGTCGGCGTCCGCGTCGCCGTCCGCGGGCTCGGGTTCGTCGGCCGGCGGTCAGTCGTCGGGATCGGCAGCGCCGTCGGCGACCGGACAACCGACCGCGTCGACGTCGTCGCCCGCGCCGTCGACCCGCAGTCCGCTGCCCGACTCGGTGTCGGGCCAGCGTGCCGACACCGTCACCTGCGCCGCCAAGCGGTAGCGGGACCGGTCTGTCCGGTCGGCCCGTCGGATCAGCCGGCGACGCCGTGCTCGAACGCCCAGACCACGGCCTGGATCCGATCCCGGCGGCCGGTCTTCTGCAGCACGTTCGACACGTGGGTCTTCACGGTGGCCTCGCCGACCCAGAGCTCGCGGGCGATCTCGGCGTTGCTCAGCCCCCTCGCGAGCAGGCGGAGGACCTCGGTCTCGCGTTCCGTCAGCCCCACCTCGAGGATCGCGGCCGCCCGCGAGCCGACGGGTTCGTGCGCGGCCTGGACCGGAGCCGCCGTGGAGGCCCCGGTGGCGCGGCTGATCACCCGTCGTGTCACGTCCGGTGCGAGCAGCGCATCGCCCGCGGCCACCGTGCGCACGGCGTCGATCAGCCGTTCCGGGGAGGCGTTCTTCAGCAGGAAACCGCTCGCCCCGGCCTCGAGCGCCTGGAACAGCGCATCGTCGTGGTCGAAGGTGGTCAGGACGAGCACGGCCGGCGGGTCGTCGAGTGCCGCGATGCGTCGGGCTGCCTCGAGCCCGTCGACGCCCGGCATCTGCACGTCCAGGCACACCACGTCGGGGCGGAGCCGGACGACGGCGTCCACGGCGGCGGCCCCGTCGGCGGCCTCGCCCACCACGTGCAGGCCCGGCTCGGACTCCAGGATGACGCGGAACCCGGCGCGGACCAGCTCCTGGTCGTCCGCCAGCACGATCGTCAGTCGGTCGGCAGCCATGCCCGCACCAGGTACCCTCCCCGGGCTCGCGGCCCGATCTCGATCGTCCCGCCGACGGCGGCGACGCGTTCGCGCATGCCGACCTGCCCGAGGCCGCACCGGGCCGCGTGTCCGCCGTTCCCGCGACCGTCGTCGGTGACCTCGACCTCGAGCGCCTCCGGCAGGTACCGCACCCGCACGTCGGCGGCGGCTCCGGCGCCGGCGTGCTTGAGGACGTTCGTCACCGCCTCCTGCACGATCCGGAACGCGACCGCGCCCACCGTCGGCGGGACGGGTCGCTCGTCGCCGACGACCGAGTACCGCGTCGGGTGCCCGGCCGAGCGAGCAGCCTCGACGACCTCCACGATGCGTGCGGTCCCCTCGGTGCTCGGAGCGTCGACCGAGGCGGTCCCGTCGCCGTCGGCGCCCCGGTCCGGTCGGGCGGTGTCGTCCGCGCGGAGCGTGCCGAGCATCCGCCGGAGCTCCGCGACCGCGGTCCTGGCGTTCTCCTCGACGACCCCGAGCGAGACCGAAGCCTGCTCCTGGTCGCGGTCGAGCACTCGTCGGGCGGCCCCCGCCTGCACGCCCATGAGCGCGACGTGGTGGGCGACGACGTCGTGGAGCTCGCGGGCGATCCGGACCCGCTCGATGGTCACCGCCTGCGCTGCCGAGCGCTCTCGTTCCGCCGCGAGCTCGGTGGTCCGGAGGTCGAGTTCACGTCGTGACACGGCGGCGGCCCAGGCCCGGTTGCCGGCGTACCAGGCGGCACCGAAGTAGATGACGTTGATCAGGACGTTCAGCAGCGAGTACGCGATCACGGGCGGGATCAGGGCACCGTCGTCGTTCGGCAGCACGCTCGGCACCGCCCACCCGAACGCGAGCGCCAGGAACAGCCAGGCGAACATGCCGCCGATCACCACCCAGCGCACGGCCTCGGCGCGGACGCGGTCCGAGCACCACGCCCCCACCGTGTACAGCGGGATGAAGAGCGTGAAGTTCACGAGCAGCAGTTCCGGCACGTGCAGCAGCGCCGTGCCGGAGAAGGCGAGCGCGGCCGCGACCAGCGCCGTCATCGGCACGACCCGGCGGAACGCCACCGGCACGGCGTTCGCGACGATCATCAGTGCCGACACCCACCACGGCGCCTGCTGGTCCCCGTAGGTGCCCGACGCGCCGTACAGCGTCACCGTGACCGCGAGCCCGGCCGCGAGCACCGCCGCGAGCAGCACGTCGTGGCGGATCGCGGACCGCCCGACCGGCAGCCGCGACCACTCCTGTGTCGTCGCCCCCATGCGACCACGGTAGCGGGCGCGCCGGGCCGGCACCGAGCCTCCCGGCCGTCCCGCAGGGGAGGCATGGCGGCCGCGACCGCAGGCGGGTAGCGTGCCGAGCGACGGACGAGGGAGGGACGATGGAGTTCCTGGTCAACGTGATCGACGACGGACAGGCTGCGGCGATCGGCAGGACGGCGTCGGCGACCGAGGCCGAGGAGGCCGCGGTCGACGCGCTCAACGAACGGCTCGCCGCCGCCGGCCAGCTCGTGCACGCGGCGGGCATCTCCGCTCCGACGGACGCCACGGTCGTGGACGCCCGTGGCCCAGACCCGGTCGTGCGTCGCGGACCGGTCGTCGACGCGGCCGAGTACGTCGCCGGGTTCTGGGTCCTCGACCTGCCCGACGGCGAGACCGCGCTGCGGATCGCGACCGAGGCCTCACGGGCGTGCGGCCGGAAGATCGAGCTGCGCCCGCTCCTCTGAACCACTTCGCTGCGCGGACCCACAGGACCGGTGGAGCGCACCCACACCTCCACGCCGGGCCGCTCGTTACGATCCCGATGTGCCGCGCCCGTCCACCGTCACCCGCCGCGCCCTGATCGCCGGCGGTGGGGTCGTCGCGGTCGCCGGCGCGTTCGCCGCGGCCGTCGACCTGCGCCTGCTGCCCGGCCGGTCGACCATGTACCGCGCGCTCGGCCTCGACGGCGAGCCCGGGAGGATCCCGGACGTCCGTCCCGTGCCGACCACCTCCGGCTCGTTCGTCTCGCGTGCGCGCGGTGGCCGCACGGTCGGCTGGACCATCGCCGTACCCGAGTCGACCGATCCTCTGCCGGTCGCTGTCGCCCTGCACGGGTACGGCGGCTCCCACCGGACGTTCTTCGGCAGCGCCCTCGGCTACGACCGCTTCCTCGCGCAGCACATCGCCAGCGGGGGCGCCCCGTTCGCCGTGGCCGCGGTCGACGGCGGCAACCGGTACTGGCACCGCCGAGCAGACGGTGACGACCCCGGCGCGATGGTCCTCGACGAGTTCGTCCCGATGCTCGAGCAGCGCGGGTTCGACACCGGTCGCCTCGCGTTCACCGGCAACTCGATGGGCGGCTACGGGGCGCTCCGGTTCGGCGGCCTCCTCGGCGCCGGGGCGGTGCGCGCGGTCGCGGCGCTCAGCCCTGCGCTCTGGACGAGTGCCGGCGACACCGCACGCAGGGCGTTCGACGACGCGGCGGACTTCGCCGCGAACACCGTGCTCGGTCGGCAGCGCTCGCTCGACGGCGTCGCGGTCCGGATCGACGTCGGTACCGGGGACGGGTTCGAGCCGGCCGTGCGCACCTACGTCGACGGGTTCCGGACGAAGCCGGCAGGCGGGTTCGAGCCGGGGGCACACGACGCCGGGTTCTGGCGTCGCATGGCTCCGCAGCAGATCGGTTTCCTCGCGCGACACCTGCACGCCTGACCCGGGAGCCGGACGGGAGGCCCACCCCGCGTCCGCCACGCGGCCCACCCGACCCGTGCCTCCCGTCCGGAACGGGGCGCGACGCGCCCTGTCGCCCCGACGCGACGCGTTCCGCGTCAGCGCGTGGTGACGGGCAGCGCGTCGACCGCCGCGAGGACCTGCTCGACCTCGGTCCGGGTCGTGTAGTCGACGTGGACGTCGGCGAAGCGCACGACCCCGTCGGTGTCGATGACGAACACCGACGGGTAGGGGACGGCCGCCGTCGCGTCGGCGTTGCTGTCCGCGACGTCGAACCCGAGCCGGGTGTGCGCGGCACGGGCGGCGGCACTCGGCTCGGTGACGATCCCGAACGCGCCGGCGAGCACGTTCTCGGGGTCGGTCAGTGCGGGGAACGCCAGCTCGCCGTTCGCGATCGACTGCTCGGCGGCCTCCGGGGTCTGGGGCGACACCGCGACGAGCCGGACGCCGCGCTCCTGCAGTGCCGGCAGCAGCTCCTGCTGGTAGGTGCGCAGCGTGATGTTGCAGTAGGGGCACCAGGCGCCGCGGTAGAAGACGAGCACGGTCGGGACGTCGCCGCGTGCCTCGGCCAGGGTCGTCTCCGTCCCGGTGGATGTGACGAGCCGTGCGTCCGGGGCGACCGCGCCCGCGGCGACGACACCGCCGGGGATGCCGGCATCGCGGAGGTCGCGCTGCTCGCCGTCGAACACCTCGGACAGCTCCTGTCCGATCTGGGCGGTGAAGCCCTCGTTGAAGACGTCCACTTGTCGGGCGATGCTCTGGTTGGTCACGGTCGGTCTCCTCGGGTCGGCGGTGCGGTCCGGCGCGCGTGGGCGGCGCCGGGGCGGACCGGTTCGGCGCCGCTGCAGCGCCGGTGGGTGGAGCGTAGGCAGGTCCGCCAGCGGGTGGAACGGTGTCCGTCATGCGGCGTCACGGAACGTTCGGCACAGAGTCGCAGAGTCGCAGAGTCGCGGATTCGCGGATTCGCGGAGTCGCGGCGTCCTGACTCGGATCGCGGCCGCCGCAGCGGAGCTGGAGATGGCACGTTCCACTCGCGCGATGGCCGATCGAGTGCGCCATCCCGGGCATCCGGACTCCGGATCGGCCACTGATCGATCCGGCGTCGTGCTCCAGGAGCGGAGGGCGAGCAGCCGACACCGCCCGATCAGCGTCGCCGGAGCTGCTGGCGACGACCGCTCAGCTGGCGACGACCGCTCAGCTGGCTACGACCGCTCAGAGGGCTCGGACCGACTCGACGGCGATCTCGGCGAGCCGGTGGTCGCGGGTCTCCTCGTGCGCCGTGATCGTGACGACCGCGTCCCGCTCCTGGTCCACGACGACGTACTGCCCGTAGCGACCGTCCAGCCGCCAGGCGGCTCCGGGGCCGTCCCAGGTCGCGAGTCCGTAGCGCCGGAACGGGCCGTCCTCCCCGACCGTCACCCAGCCGGCGTGCATGGCGTCCACCCAGTCCGCCGGGACCAGCTGCCGACCCTCGAACGAGCCCCGATCGCGCAGCAGACGGCCGACACGGGCGAGCTCGGACGTCCGGAGCTCCAGTCCGCTCCCGCCGACGACGAAGCCGAGCGGACACCGGTGCCACTGCGGGATGTCGATGTCGAGGGGCGCGAAGAGCCGGGGGACCAGCCAGTCGCGCACGTCGCCGACCACGGTCGCGAGCATGCGCATCGCCACGTACGGGCTCGAGTCGGTGTACCGGAACCGTTCGCCGGTCCCGACGGCCGGCAGGGCGAGCATCGTCGCCGCGAGGTCGTCGCCGGGCACGGGCTCGTCACCGAACCACGCGAAGTCGATCCCGCTCGTCATCGTCAGCAGGTGCCGGACCGTCACCCGGTCGACGCCGGGACCGAGCGGCAGGTCGGGGAGCAGCTCGGGCACCCGGGTGTCGAGCGTGAGGACGCCCTCCGCGACCGCGATGCCGACGGCGAGCGCGCAGACGCCCTTCGCAACCGAGTACACGTTCTCGCGGTCGTCACTGCGCCATCGGTGCGCGGTCTCGTCGTCCCCGACGCGGACGTGCACGCCGTACGCACCGAGTCCTTCGGCGTCGACGGCGCTGACGAAGCGATCGAGCGCCGCGGCCGCCGCGGTCACGCGCGTCCGCGGTTCCGCCGCCGGATCGCCTTCGGGGCGCGGCCGGCGAGGAAGGAGCGTGCCGGGTCGACGAGGAAGCCCTGGCGCAGCGCCTCGCGACCGACGAGCATGCGGAAGCCCATCTGGTCGCGGTTGCTCAGGGTCACCTCGGCGTCGACGGTCTGCTCGTGCAGCGTGATCGGCGTGAGGATGACGATGCGCTCCTGGGTGTGCCCGGTCGAGCTCCGCACGGTGCGGCGGTCGTGGATGTCGCACTCGATGGTGACCGCGTCGGCGTCGGTGTCCTGCCAGGGGTGCACCGAGAACCGGACGCGCTCGCCGGGCAGCTCCTCGAGGTCGAACGCGTGCAGTGCCGAGCTCCGTGCGCCGGTGTCCAGCTTGACCTTGATCCACGGCAGCGCCAGGCCCGGCAGGGCGGCCCACTCGCGCCAGCCGGCGATGACGGGGTCTCGGGACATGGCACCATCCTGTCGCATGGCGGGACGACACGTCCGCCGTCCGCGTCGTCGTGCTTTGATTGAGCGTCGCCGTCGATACCCGAACACCCCGCGGAGTCCCACCGATGAAACTCGCCATCCTGTCGCGCGCCCCGCACGCGTACTCGACGCAGCGCCTCCGCGCGGCCGCCGTGGACCGCGGGCACGAGGTCAAGGTGCTGAACACCCTGCGGTTCGCGATCGACCTGACCGCCGACGAACCCGACCTGCTGTACCGCGGCAAGCTCCTCAGCGACTACGACGCCGTGCTGCCCCGCATCGGGAACTCGATCACGTACTACGGCACCGCGGTGGTGCGGCAGTTCGAGCAGATGGACGTCTACACGCCGAACACGGCCACGGGCATCACGAACTCGCGCGACAAGCTCCGCGCGAACCAGATCCTCTCCCGTCACCACATCGGCATGCCGGCGACCACGTTCGTGAACAGCCGTGCCGACGTGCGCGGTGCGATCGACCGGGTCGGTGGGGCCCCGGTCGTCATCAAGCTGCTCGAGGGCACCCAGGGCATCGGCGTGATCCTCGCGCCCGAGGCGAAGGTGGCCGAGTCGATCGTCGAGACCTTGCACTCGACGAAGCAGAACGTGCTCATCCAGTCGTTCATCTCGGAGAGCCGCGGGCGTGACATCCGCGCGCTCGTGGTGGGCGACCGTGTGGTGGCGGCGATGCGGCGGAGTGCCTCCGGCGACGAGTTCAGGTCGAACGTGCACCGCGGCGGAACGGTGGAGAAGGTCACGCTGACGCCGGAGTACGAGGAGGCGGCGGTCCGTTCGGCGCAGATCATGGGGCTTCGGGTCGCCGGCGTCGACATGCTCGAGGGCAACGAGGGTCCGCTGGTGATGGAGGTCAACTCGTCGCCGGGGCTCGAGGGCATCGAGCGCGCGACCGGCCTCGACGTCGCCGGGGCGATCATCGACTTCATCGGCAACCAGGTCGCCTTCCCCGAGATCGACGTCCGGCAGCGGCTCAGCGTGTCGACCGGGTACGGCGTCGCGGAGCTCCTCGTGCACACGAACGCCGACCTCGTCGGCAAGACCATCAAGGAGTCCGGCCTCTGGGACCGCGACATCACGGTGCTCACCCTGCACCGCGGCGCCACCGTGATCCCGAACCCCCGGAGCGGCGTCGAGCTGCAGGCCAGCGACCGGCTGCTCTGCTTCGGCAAGCTCGAGGAGATGCGGTCGATGATCCCGGACCGCCGGAAGCGTCGGAGCAAGGTGCGCAAGTTGCCGAAGGACGCGGTGGTCGACGCGTCCTGACGACGTTCGGCACTCCCGGATCGCGTACTCAGGCCGCATGCGGAAGTATGTGGAGGTGACCATCCTCGCTGACCGCTCCGTCGACCCGACGTCCGACGCGGAGACAGCGCGACCCGGCAACGCCACCGCGAAGCACCGCAACGTCTCGTTGCTGTCGGTCGCGACGACCACCGCGGACCGCGTGACGACCTCCGCCGACATCGAGGAGCGCCTCCGCAGCGCGCTCCGGCGGCTCCGGCTCCCCACCGGGCTGCTCGAGCGGGTCGCCGGCGTGAAGGAGCGTCGCAACTGGGGCGAGGGCCAGACCTTCCACGAGGCCGCGATCGACGCCGGCCGCCGGGCCATGGCCGAGGCGGGCGTGCAGCCGCACGACATCGGCCTGCTCATCAACACCTCGGTGACCCGTCCGCACCTCGAACCCTCCGTCGCCGTCCGGCTGCACCACGGGCTCGGCCTGCCGTCGTCGGCGATCAACTTCGACATCGCCAACGCCTGCCTGGGCTTCGTCAACGCGATGAGCGTCGCCGCGGGCATGATCGACTCCGGGCAGATCAAGTACGCCCTGATCGTCGACGGCGAGGACGCCGACCAGGTGCAGCTCAACACGATCGAACGGCTGAACCAGGGCGGGCGGGGCCGCAAGGAGTTCATGAGCGAGTTCGCGAGCCTGACCCTCGGGTCCGGTGCCGCGGCAGCCGTCCTCGGGCCGACCGACGCGCACCCGGGCGGGCACCGGCTGATCGGTGGCGTCACCCGAGCCGCCACGCAGTGGTACGACCTGTGCGTCGGCAGCGTCGACGGCATGTTCACCGACGCCAAGATGCTGTTGAAGGGCGGCATGGAGCTCGTCGTCGACGCCTGGAACGAGGCGAAGGCGCACTTCGACTGGTCCGACATGGACCGGTACGTGCTGCACCAGGTGTCCGACGTGCACACGAACGCGTTCGTCAACGCCATCGGGGTGCCCCGGTCGAAGGTCCCCACCACCTACGAGCGCTACGGCAACGTCGGGCCCGCCTCCATCCCGATCACCCTGGCGGACGAGGTCGCCCGCGGCGCGATCCGTCCCGGGGACCGCGTGTTCCTCGGCGGCGTCGGCTCGGGCATCAACACGGCGATGCTGGAACTGCACTGGTGAGCTCCGGTCTCCCGCGCGTCGCGCAGGCCACCGCGCCGGCGACGCTCCCGCCGCCCCTGCCCGGACTCGACCCGGCCTGGTCGCGACTGGTCACCGTGCCGGTGGGGAGAGGCACGGATCACCACGAGCGCACCTGGCACCTCCTCGACACGGCCGGTCCGCTCGACGCGCTCGGTGCGCGTCCGGTCGGCACGCTGCTGTGCGTGCACGGGAACCCGACCTGGTCCTACCTCTGGCGGTCCGTCGCGCGGCGCACGCTCGAGGTGGCGGCCGCCGGCGGTCCCGCGTGGAGGGTCGTCGCGGTGGACCAGCTCGACATGGGGTACTCCGAGCGGACCGGCGTGCGGCGCGGCCTCGCACAGCGCGTCGCGGACCTCGGTGCGCTGACCGACGAACTCGGGCTCGAGGGGCCCGTCGTCACGCTCGGGCACGACTGGGGCGGCGTCGTGTCGCTCGGCTGGGCGGTCGACCACCCCGACCTCGTCGTCGGCGTCGCGACCTGCAACACCGCGGTGCACCAGCCCGACGACGCCCCGATCCCGGCACCGCTGCGACTGGCCCTCCGCCCGCAGGTGCTCGGCCGGGCGACGGTGCTGACACCGGCGTTCCTCGAGACGACGCTCGCGATCGCACACCCCCGGCTCGACCGCTCCGTGGCGGACGCCTTCCGCGCGCCGTACCGCGGGGCCGCTCGTCGGGGCGGCATCGGCGGGTTCGTGGCCGACATCCCGGTCGACGCGTCGCACGCGAGCGCCGCAGAACTCGACCGCATCGCCGCGGGGGTCGCCGAGCTCACCGTGCCGGCGCTGCTGCTGTGGGGGCCGCGCGACCCGGTGTTCCTCGAGCGCTACCTCGACGACCTGGCCGACCGCCTGCCGCACGCCGACGTGCACCGGTTCGAGGGAGCCGGCCACCTGCTGCCGGAGGACGCCGACGTCGCCGGGACCGTCACCGACTGGCTGGGCGACCGCCTGCCCGACGGGACGGCACCCGTCGGACGCGAGCCGTCCCTCCAGGCACGGCCGTCGCCCCGCTGGCGCGGTGCGCCGGAACCGGCTGGTGGGGCCCAACTCCCGACCGGTGCGGGCCGCGACACCGACGCCACCGACACGACGCCGCGCCGACCGCTGTGGGCCGCGCTCGACGACCTGCGCGACTCGCGCGACCCGGCGCTCGTCGAGATGGCGGCCGCCGGCGGCCCACGGACGATCAGCTGGCGCCTGCTGGCGCGCCGCGTCGACGAGATCGCGGCGGGACTCACCGACGTCGGCGTGCGCGCCGGCGACCGCGTCTCGTTGCTCGTCACGCCCGGTGCCGACCTGACGGCCGTCCTCTACGCGTGCGTCCGGATCGGGGCGGTCGTCGTGGTCGCGGACGCCGGTCTCGGGTTGCGTGGCCTGACCCGCGCCGTCCGGGGCGCCCGGCCCGACTGGATCGTCGGCGCGCTGCCCGGCCTGTCCGCCGCCCGCGCGCTCGGGTGGCCGGGGCGGCGGATCGCCACGGTCGCGCTGCCCGACCCGCTCCGACGGGTGCTCGGGGTCGAGCACACCCTCGCCGAGGTCGCGCGCCGCGGGGCCGGACGCCCGCTCCCGGCCGCCCCGACGTCCGACGCGCCCGCCGCCGTCCTGTTCACGTCCGGCTCGACCGGCCCGGCGAAGGGCGTCGTCTACACGCACGAGCAGCTCGCCGCGGTGCGGGATGCGCTCGCGAGCCAGTACGGGGTCGGTGTCGGCACCGGACTCGTCGCCGGCTTCGCCCCGTTCGCGCTCCTCGGCCCGGCGCTCGGGGCCCGGTCGGTCGCTCCCGACATGGACGTCACCGCGCCGCGGACGCTCACCGCCCGGGCCGTCGCCGACGCGGTGGCGGCCGTCGACGCGACCGTGGTGTTCCTGTCGCCCGCGGCCGTCGCCAACGTCGTCGCCACCGCGGACGACCTCACCGACGAGCAGCGCACCGGACTGCGTCGCGTCGGTCTCGTGCTGTCCGCCGGTGCCCCGGTCTCCGCTGCACTGGTGGCCGCCGTCCGCTCGCTCGTGCCGGCTGCGACCGTGCACACCCCGTACGGGATGACCGAGGGGCTGCTCGTCACCGACGGCGTGCCCGAGAGGTCGCGCGGGGACGGCGTGTGCGTGGGGCGGCCGGCCGCGGGGGTGACGGTGTGGATCGCGCCGCTCGACGACGAGGGCCGTGCGACCGGCGCGCTCACGCAGGCTGCCGACGTCACCGGAGAGGTCGTCATCGACGCGCCACACGTCCGTGACCACTACGACCGCCTGTGGCGCACCGACCGTGCCTCGCGCGTCGGGACCCCGGACCGTCGGGCCCACCGCACCGGCGACGTGGGGCACCTCGACGCCGACGGTCGACTGTGGGTCGAGGGCCGGATGCAGCACGTCGTGGTCACCGCGGACGGCGTCGTCACGCCGGTCGGACCCGAACAGCGGATCGAGGGCGTCGCGGGCGTCGGTCGGGCCGGGATCGCCGGGGTCGGGCCGGTCGGCACGCAGCAGGTCGTCGCCGTGGTCGAGACCGTGCCGGCACGTCGCCGACGCGCCCCCGGGGGATCGCCGCTGGCGGAGCCGTCGCTCGCCGCAGCGGTCCGCGCCGCCGCGGGTGTCCCGCTGGCCGCCGTGTTGACGGTGCCGGTGCTGCCGACGGACATCCGGCACAACTCCAAGGTCGACCGGACGCGACTGTCGCGGTGGGCGACGGCCGTCCTCGACGGTGGTCGGGCCGGCCAGCCGTGAGGGTCCTCGTCACCGGCGCGAGCGGGTTCCTCGGGCGTGCGACGGCCGCGGCGGTCCGCGACGCCGGGCACCAGGTCCGCACCGTCCAGCGTCGGCCGTCGGCCGTGCCCGGGGTCGAGGACGTGCTCGGCTCCGTGACGGATCCGGAGCTGCTCGGCCGCGCGGTCGACGGGGTCGACGCCGTCGTGCACCTCGCCGCGAAGGTCTCGCTGACGGGGGACCCCGCCGACTTCGCCCGCGTGAACGTCGACGGCACTCGCTCGCTCCTGCACGCCGCCCGGTCCGTCGGTGCAGGGCGGTTCGTGTTCGTCTCGTCGCCGTCGGTGGCGCACACCGGGTCGTCGCTCGCGGGGGTCGGCGCCGGTGTCGCCGAGCCTGAGCGGGCGCGCGGGGACTACGCCCGCACGAAGGCTGCCGCCGAGCTGCTGGCGTTGGCGGCCGACGGCCCCGACCTCGCGGTGGTCGCCCTGCGGCCGCACCTGGTGTGGGGCCCGGGGGACACGCAGCTCGTCGGACGCATCGTGGAGCGGGCGCGCCGGGGGCGTCTGCCCGTCCTCGACTCGGGGACGGCGCTCATCGACACGCTCTACGTCGACAACGCGGCGGCCGCGATGGTCGCGGCGCTCGAGCACGCGGCCGACGAGTCCGTGCACGGCAACGCCTACGTCGTGACGAACGGCGAGCCCCGGCCGGTGGGGGAACTGCTCGCGGGGATCTGCACGGCGTCCGGGGTGCCGGCACCGCGGTGGCACGTGCCCTCGGCGGTGGCGAAGGTCGCCGGTTCCCTGGTCGAGTCCGTGTGGCGGTTCCGTCCGGGTGCGGACGAGCCGCCGATGACGCGCTTCCTCGCCGAACAACTGTCGACGGCGCACTGGTTCGACCAGCGGCGCACGCGTGGTGATCTGCAGTGGTCGCCGTCGGTGTCGATCGACGAGGGGCTGGAGCGGCTCGCCGCCGAGCGCTGAGCCGGACGCGACCGGACCGAGCTCGAGAAGACCGCGGGGAACCCGGCACGGGGTCGGTTCGGCCTGTCGGCGGTCGGGGCTCAGCCCGTGAACCGCTGCCAGAGCTCGGTCACGATCGGCCAGACGTCCCCGGCCCGGTCGGCTGACGAGATCGCCACGGTGACGACCGGGTAGGCGGTGACCGCGAGGGCGACCAGGACGGCGAACACCACCGCGACGACCGAGGACGCCGTGTGCCGCCGGGTCAGGGCGAGCACCACGAGGGCGAGCACCAGGACCGCACCGAGCAGGGCCACGAGGGTCACCCGGAGGAACGGGAACGGGACCAGGCCTGCGGTGCTCGCCGTGACGCCGGCGAGGAACCCGACGAGCGGGAGGAACGCCCCGACGGTGATGGCGGCGAGGATCACGATGCCGATGCCGGACGCGACCCAGACGCCGCGCGGGCGGGGCCGGGGAGCCCGGACCCGCTCGCGGCGGAACGATCGGAGCGCGGTCACGAACGGGCGTCCTCGTCCCGGTCGCGCAGCTCGTCGGCCGCGTGGGCAAGGGTCTCGGACACCTCGTCGAGTGCGGAGGCGACGGTCTCGGCGTCGTCGGCGTCGACCGGGCGGGCGTCGTCGTCGACCGCGTCACGGTCGCGCGCGGTGTCGTCGGCGTGGTCGGCGTCCCGCTCGGCACGCTCGGCCTCGTCACCGGCCGTCCGGGCCGCGTCGGATGCCACGTCGGCTGCCTGCGCAGCGCGGTCGGCGACCGCAGCGCCCGCCGAAGCGGCGGCGTCCCCAGCGGCTCCCGCGGCGTCGCGGGCGTGGTCCGCCGCGTCCGACGCCGCGTCGCGGGCCTGCGCGGCTCCGCTCCGGGCACGGTCCGCGGCCTCGTCGACCGCGTCCCCGGTCCGGTCGGCGGCCTCGTGCGCGGCGTCCTCCACCCGGTCGGCGGCGTCGTGTGCGGCGTCACGCGTCCGGTCGGCAGCGTCGGCCGCGGCGTCGCGCACGCGGTCGGTCGCGTCCGACAGGGCGTCGGCAGCGGTGGCGGCGGCGTCCCGTGCACGGTCGACGGCGTCTCCGGCGGCGTCACGAGCGCGCTCGGCGGCGTCCGCTGCGCCCTCGCGCACCCGGTCGACCGCGTCCTTGCCGGACTCGACGGCGCGGTCGAGGGCGGAGGGCTCGTCGTCGAAGGGGCCGTGCACGTCGAGCACGCGGACGTCGACGGACACCGGCAGGTCGGTCAACTGCGACACGGCCTCGCGGACCTGTCGGCGGACCTCGTCGGCGACCGCGACGACCGGCTCGGGGTAGGTCACGACGATCGACACGACGACGTCGAGCGATGCGTCCGCCTCGTCGACCTGCACCCCCGCGGCCCCGGCCGAGCGACCGAGCTGCGAGCGCACCCGGTCGGCTGCGCGGGCCAGGAGGTTCCCGAGGTGGTGGACGCCCCCGACGCCGAGCGCCGTCTCGGCGGCGGTGCGGGCCGCGACGGTGACCGTCGACGCGTCCGCGGGCAGTGGTTCGGTGAGCTCCGCGGGCAGGTCCACCTCGGTGATCTGCGTGCGGGCGTTCGGGTCGTGCTGCATGGCTTCCTCCTTGCGCGCTGGACGACGGACGCCGCCCACCTCACAGCGGGCGGCGTCCGGGGTCGTGGCTGCTTACTTGAAGACGTCCTTGACGTCCTCGCCGGTCTGCTTGGCACTGGCCGCGGCCTGGTCCTTCTTGCCCTCCGCGACCTTCTCGTCGTTGTCGGTCGCCTTGCCGACGGCCTCCTTCGCCTTGCCGGCGAGGTCCTGGGCAGCGTTCTTGATCTTGTCGTCGAGTCCCATGACGGGCTCCTTCCTGTGGTGCGGGCTCGTACCCGATCGGTGGTGGTGATGGTCGGACGGGAGGCGCGGATCGCCTCCGCCGGCCGGGTTCAGTGGACGCGCGTCGGCTTGGCGAGCGCGGCCCGGGTGCCGCCGGTCAGGTGCACCAGCACCGGGATCTGGCGGCCGAGGGTGCGGTCGAGGACCGCGAGTGCACGGTCGACGGCCTCGAGGACCGTGACGGCGTCGCCGCCCCGGCGGACGGCCACCCGGATGCGGGCGGCGCGCTGGCGCTTGACGAGGTACGTGTCGACCTTGGCGCCGACGACGTCGCGGACACCCGAGAGCTCGTGGTCGACGACGTCCCGGACGAGCGCGACGTTGATCGTCACGGCGTCCTCGCCGTTCCGCTCGCGGACGGCGACCGAGGTGCCGCCCCCACCCCGGGTGAAGACCCAGACGAGCGAGAGGACGATCACGACGGCGCACGCAGCGGCGACGATCCAGAGCGACGCGGCGGGCACCTGCACACTGCGCGGGAAGGTCAGGTACGGCTGGAGTGCGTCCCGGACGGCCGGGAGGACCCCGGCGCCGATCGCCAGTCCGACGATCACCGCGACGAGTCCGAGCACGAGCAGGATGATGCGGTTCAGGGTGCGGTTGCTCTTGGTCATGCGAGCGTTCCCTTCTGCTCGACGCGGACACGGACCCGCTTGCCGAACCGGTCGTCGAGGCCGGCGAGGCGCTGCTGGACGGCCTCGCGGACACGCTGCTCGTCGACGGGGACCCCGGTGACGGGGACCACGCGGACCTCGGTGCTGCGCCCGCGGGCGGTGGCGGAGGTGTTGTCGTCCGGCACGCCCGCTGCGAGACCGGCCGCGTTCGCCGCAGTCGACGCGAGGATGCGGGTGTCGATGACCACCGCTCCACGGTCGTGGTCGACGGCCGACCGGTGCTGGCGTCCGGGCTTGAGCGCGAGGACGACGAGCACGATCCCGAGGACCACGAGCACCGCGGCGATCACCTCGGCGATCGTCACGAACGCGGCGTCCGGTCGGAGTGCCGTGTCCACGACGGTCTGCGGGTCGGCCAGGAGCGGAGCCGCCCCCGCCGCCTGCAGGACCGACTCCGTGCCGATCCAGGCGGCCACCAGGGCGAGCACGACCAGGGACACCGACACCGCCGTCGAGCGGGAACGGTGGACACTGCGGCGTCGGATGCGTCGTTCGACGGAACCGTTGCTCATGATGACCTCCTAACGGACCCGGCCCTCGTGCTCGCGCACGATGCCGGTGAGTTCGATGTGGGTGGCGCCGACCCGACGACCGGTCAGCTGTGCGACGCGGTCACGGATGTCGCCCGCGGCACGCGTGGCCGCCGTGACGAGGTCGTCCTGGGCGCGGGCGGGACCCTCGACGTCGAGCGTCATGGTCCCTCCCGCGTCACCGAGACCGACCCGGATGCGCTTGGCGGGTGCGCCGAGCCGTTCGGCTGCGACGGCCCGCGCGAGCGACGTGAGGGCCCGGGCGGTGACCTCGACGCGGCCCGGGACGCCCGGGCCGCCGATCACCGGGAGCTCCGACGTCCGGTCAGCACGTCGGCCAGGGCGTTCCGGTCGATCTTGCCGGTGGAGAGCGCCGCCACGAGGGCGCCGATCGCTCCGAACACGATCACCAGCACGAATCCCCAGAAGCCGAACTGCAGTGCGACGACGGCGAGGATGGCGCCGATCAGGGCGCCGATCATGGTGTTACTCAACGCGGGACTCCTTCTTGTCGTCGTCGTTGTCGTCGTCACCCGGGATGTGGACGTCCTGGATGGTGACGTTGACCTCGGCGACCTCCATGCCGACGATCTGCTCGAGGGCGCGGGACACGCTGCCGCGGACGCCGTCGGCGACCTGCTGCAGGGCGACGGGGTACTCGGCGACGATCACGATGTCGGCTGCGACCTGCTTCTCGCCGACCTCGACCTTGACGCCCTGGCCGTGGTCGCGCTGGCCGATGGCGTCGCGGATCGCGCCGATGGCACGGGCGGCGCCGGAGCCGAGCGAGTGCACGCCGTTGACCTCGCGGGCGGCGATGCCGGCGACCTTCTCGACGACGGTGTCGTCGATGGTGGTCTTGCCGGCGGTGCTGGTGGTGTGGGCGGCACCCGTGCGCGGAGCCGCGGACGTGGTGGGGTTGGTCGTGGTGTCAGCCATGGTTGCTCCTTTCGTGTCCCGCCGGGCGTTCCCAGCGGTTGCTGTTCACGGATGAGACGGGGCGCTTCCGAAACTCGTCACGTCCGGCTGAGAGGAGTCAGGCCACTCCCAGGGACGGACGGGATACCGGGCGGGATCGTGTACCCCGGAGCTGTCCCCCAGGAGTGGATTGCGGGAAACGTCCGGCTCCGTGCGCCTCGTCAGGCTGTGACGGTCGTACCGGCGAGCGCGGGGGACGCGGACGCCGCGGTGCGGTCCCGGCGCGCCCGGACGAGCGCGACGAACGCCATCGGGGTCGTGTCGTGCGCCTCGCGGAACAGCTGCTGCAGGCGCCGTGGCCGCACGCCCGCAGCGGCGGCGATCGTGACCAGCGACAGGTCGGCGTCAGCGTTGGCCTCGATGAACGCCACGGCTGCCCGGACCCGCCCGTTCGCCCGGGACCGCAGCGTCGTGACGGGGTCCTCGCGGAAGCGGTCCCGGTAGTCGCGCGCGAAGCGACCCGCGTTCGTGAACCCCCACCGCGCGGCGACGGCCGAGACGGTGGGGTCGTCGCCCTGCAGGAGCTCGTCGCGCACCCGGTCGAGGCGGTGGTCGCGCAGGAACCGGCGAGGAGTCGTGTCGAACGTGCGGGCGAACACCTCGTGCAGTCCTCGTTCGCTGAGTCCCGCCGCGGCGGCGATGTCCGGCACCGACGGGCGCTCCGCGGCGTGCTGCTCGACGAACCGGACGGCGTCGCGGAGCCGGTTGGCGACCGGGACGTCGTCGCCCCGGTCGCGGAGGGGGAACGTGTCGAGCACCACGGTCGCGAGCCGTCGGTTCAGTGCACTGCGCATCGCCCCGGTGACCCGCTCGTCGAGCAGCGAGCACCGGAGGTCGGCGATCATCCGTCGGAGCGGCTCCCGTCGGGCGATCACCTCGTCCTGCTGGTCGAAGAGCAGCGGTCCCTCGGGCAGCCGGAACCCGAGCTGGCGCCCGACGGTGCGGAGGAAGGCGTCGGAGACGTGGATCCCGTTGTAGACGGTGTCCGACGACTCGAACCGGTAGGACTCCGACGCCGACGCGACGTAGGGCGTGCCGGGCACCACCGTGCGGGTGCGGTCGGGGAAGTGCATCTCGAGCGTGCCCTGCGTCAGCCAGAACACCACGTGGTCGTCGCGCGGGCCGATCGTCCCGCCTCGCCGACCTCCGACGGCACGCATGGTCCGCAGCGTCAGGTCGTCGTCGCCCACCACCGTGTACTCGTAGCGGGCGTCGTCGGTGGCGTACGTCTCGGAGGCGTAGTCACGACCGCCGTACTGCGACCGGAAGATGGACGCGTAGTCGGAACCGTCGTCGTGGGTGAAGCGTTCCTTGCGGAACCCGTTGGCGGACGACGTGCTCATGGTCCGTTCCTACCGTGTCCGGATCGCGCGGGTGGCGGAAGTGCCGGAGGTGGACCGTGCGAGGTGCGCCCGCGCAACGCGAGCCGGACTGCGCGACGCGGCCCCGGGCCTCCTCTCCGGACAGCGGGCCCACCGGACCGGAATACCCCAGGGGGGTACCCTGTTGGCGAGGGTGGAGGTGGACATGCACGACGACACGCACGCGCACGTCGGGTACATCGGCGACAAGGACGACCTGCTCAAGCGGCTGCGCCGCGTCGAGGGCCAGGTGCGCGGCATCGCGCGCATGGTCGAGGACGAGACCTACTGCATCGACGTGCTCACCCAGATCTCCGCGGCCGACCGCGCACTGGAGCGCGTCGCGCTCTCGCTGCTCGAGGACCACCTCAAGCACTGCGTCGCCGAGGCCGTCGGTGCCGGCGGTGACGCCGCCGACGAGAAGATCCGCGAGGCGAGCGACGCGATCGCGCGCCTCGTCCGCTCCTGAACGCCGCGTCCGCGGTGCCCGCACATACCCATACCCGTTCAGACCCAACGGAAGGACCGACCATGACCACCGAGACCCTGCTCGTCACCGGGATGACCTGCGAGCACTGCGTGATGAGCGTGACCGAGGAACTGTCGGAGGTTGCCGGCGTGCAGGACGTGCAGGTCGACCTCGTCCCGGGCGGCTCGTCGTCCGTCACCGTCACGTCGGACGCCCCGGTCGACCCCGACACGCTGCGCGACGCGGTCGCCGAGGCGGGGTACGAGGTCGTGCGGTCGTGAGCGACGTCGAGCTCGACATCACGGGCATGACGTGCGCCTCGTGCGCGAACCGCATCGAACGGAAGCTCGGCAAGCTGCCGGGCGTCACAGCGACGGTGAACTACGCCACCGAGAAGGCCCACGTCGTCGTCCGCCCCGAGGGTGCAGCCGGTGACGAGGCAGCAGCCGACGACGTGGTCGACGTCGACCGGCTCATCGCGACGGTCGAGGCGGCGGGCTACGGCGCGAGCGTGCCGACGCCCGAGCCCGCGACGGTCGTCGCTGACGACGCCGCCACGCTGCTCCGCCGTCGGCTGCTCGTGTCCGCGGTGCTGGCGCTCCCGGTCGTCGTCCTGTCCATGGTGCCCCCGCTGCAGTTCCCGGACTGGCAGTGGGCGGCACTGGCGCTCGCGGCACCGGTCGCCGTGTGGGGCGCGCTGCCCTTCCACCGCGCCGCGTGGGTCAACGCCCGGCACGGCGCTGCGACGATGGACACCCTCGTGAGCGTCGGGGTCCTCGCCGCGTTCGGGTGGTCCCTGTACGCGCTGTTCCTCGGCGACGCGGGGGAGCGGGGCATGCACATGACCTTCTCGTGGTTCGCGACCGACCCGGAGGGCGCGGAGCTGTACCTCGAGGTCGCGTCCGCGGTCACCGTGTTCGTCCTCGCCGGCCGGTACCTCGAGGCCCGTGCGAAGCGGGAGTCCGGCGCCGCACTCCGAGCCCTGCTCGAGCTGGGCGCGAAGGACGCGTCGGTGGTCCGAGGCGCGACCGAGGTCCGGGTGCCGGTGTCGTCCCTGGTCGTCGGCGACGTCGTGGTGGTCCGTCCCGGTGAGCGCATCCCGAGCGACGGTGTGGTCCGCGGGGGCTCGTCGGCCGTCGACCGCAGCATGCTCACGGGGGAGTCCGTCCCGGTGGAGGTCCGCCCCGGCGACCACGTCACCGGGGCGACCGTCAACGTCGGCGGTCGGCTCGAGGTGGCCGTCACGGCGGTCGGCGCCGAGACCGAGCTCGCCCGGATGGGGCGACTCGTCGAGGAGGCGCAGACCGGCAAGGCCGACGTGCAGCGGCTGGCCGACCGGGTCTCCGGCGTGTTCGTCCCGGTCGTGATCGGGCTGGCCGTGCTCGCCTTCGTCGGTTGGCTCGTGCTCGACGGCTCGGTCACGGCCGCCTTCACCGCGGCCGTGGCCACGCTCATCATCGCCTGCCCGTGCGCGCTGGGCCTCGCGACCCCCACCGCGCTCCTCGTCGGCACCGGCCGCGGGTCCCAGCTCGGCATCCTGATCGGCGGCCCCGAGGTGCTCGAACGCACCAGGACCGTCGACACGATCGTCCTCGACAAGACCGGCACGGTCACCACCGGTCGCATGACGCTGCGCCGGGTGACGTCGGCGGGGGCCTGGTCCGACGACACGGTCCTCGCGCTCGCCGCAGCCGTCGAGGAGGGCTCCGAGCACCCCGTCGGCCGAGCGGTCGTCACCGCCGCAAGGGAGCGCGGCCTCGGCCTGCCGGCGGCGACGGACTTCTCGGCGACCGCCGGCGGCGGGGTCCAGGCCGTCGTCGACGGAGCCGCGGTGTCCGTGGGCTCGCTGTCGTGGCTGCGCGGATCGTGGGCGGTCGCGGTCCCGGACGCCGTCGAGGACGCCGTCGCGCGCGCCGAGGCAGCGGGCGGCACCGCCGTGGTGGTCGCCCGCGACGGCGAGGCGATCGGCGTGGTCGTCGTCGGCGACACCGTCAAGGACGACTCCGCCGACGCGGTCGGCCGGTTCCGGCGGCTCGGACTCCGACCGGTGCTCCTGACGGGTGACAACGAGGGCGCCGCACGAGCGGTGGCCGCGGCGGTCGGGATCGACGAGGTGCACGCCGGGGCGACCCCGGCGTCGAAGCTCGAGGCGGTGCGAGGGCTCCAGCAGGACGGACACGTCGTCGCGATGGTCGGTGACGGGGTCAACGACGCCGCCGCGCTCGCCGCCGCCGACCTCGGGATCGCGATGGGCGGTGGCACCGACGCCGCCATCGCAGCGAGCGACGTCACCGTCGTCAGCGGCCGGCTCCCCGTCGTCGCGGACGCGGTCCGGCTGTCCCGGGCGACGCTCCGGACGATCAAGGGGAACCTGTTCTGGGCGTTCGCGTACAACGTGGCGGCGATCCCGCTGGCGATGGCCGGCCTGCTGAACCCCGTGCTGGCGGGGGCGGCGATGGCGTTCTCCTCGGTGTTCGTCGTCACGAACAGCCTGCGGCTGCGCCGCTTCCGCGCCGGCTGACCGGCGGCGCGCGTGCGCGCGGACCCGGACGGGAGGCGCGGCTCGCGTGACCGACGCGGGTCGCGTCGCACGGGCCTCCCGTCCGCTCCGCGCGGCCGGTCCTCCACAGGACCGGCGCTCGCGGTGTCCGTCCACAGCAGACGTCGCATGTGCGCGCGTCCACGCCCGCGGCACTACGCTCGAACCTGGTCCGCGACGCAGCGACGCGGTGACCCGCGGGCCGTGTTCCCACGTGATCCAGGAGGACCCCTCGTGACCGAATCCGCTCCCGTCGACCCCACATCGACCGAAGGCTGGAAGAAGCTCGCCGCCATCGCCGACGGCTTCACCCCGGACCTGCGAGGGTGGTTCGACAGCGACCCCGGGCGTGCCGAGCGGTACACCTTCCAGGCCGCGGACCTCACCGTCGACCTGTCGAAGGGCCTCGTCACCGACGAGATCCTCGCCGACCTCCTCCAGGTGGCGGAGGCCACCGGGGTCGCCGAGCGCTTCCGGTCCATGCTGGCCGGCGAGCACATCAACGTGACCGAGGACCGCGCCGTCCTCCACACCGCCCTCCGTCGCCCGAAGGGTGCCTCGCCGGCGCTCGTCGTCGACGGACAGGACGTCGACGCCGACGTGCACGCGACGCTCGACAAGGTGTACGCGTTCGCGTCGCAGGTGCGCGACGGATCGTGGACCGGCGTCACCGGCAAGCGCATCGAGACCGTCGTGAACATCGGCATCGGTGGCTCCGACCTCGGCCCGGTCATGGTGTACGAGGCGCTCAAGCCGTACGTGCAGCCGGGCCTCGAAGCCCGGTTCGTCTCGAACATCGACCCGGCCGACATCTACGAGAAGACCGCCGACCTCGACCCCGAGACCACGCTCTTCATCGTCGCGTCGAAGACCTTCGGCACCCTCGAGACCCTCACCAACGCGCGTCTCGCCCGCCAGTGGCTCTGGGAGCGCCTGGGGCTCGCCGACGCCTCCGACGAGGACAAGGCGAACGCGGTCGCGAAGCACTTCGTCGCCGTGTCCACCGCGCTCGACAAGGTGGCCGCCTTCGGCATCGACCCCGAGAACGCCTTCGGCTTCTGGGACTGGGTGGGCGGCCGGTACTCGGTCGACTCCGCCATCGGCACCGCGGTCGTCGTCGCGATCGGTCAGGAGAACTGGGAGCAGTTCCTCGCCGGGTTCCACGCGATCGACGAGCACGTCCGCACAACGCCGCTCGAGCGGAACGTGCCGGTCCTCATGGGGCTGCTCAACGTCTGGTACTCGAACTTCCTCGGCGCGCAGAGCCACGCGGTGCTGCCGTACACGCAGTACCTGCACCGCTTCCCCGCCTACCTGCAGCAGCTCACGATGGAGTCGAACGGCAAGCGGGTCCGCTGGGACGGCAGCCCCGTCACGACCTCGACCGGCGAGGTCTTCTGGGGTGAGCCGGGCACGAACGGCCAGCACGCGTTCTACCAGCTCATCCACCAGGGCACGAACCTCATCCCGGCGGACTTCATCACCATCGCGAACCCGCCGCGACCGCTGACCGACGAGACGGGCGACGGCAAGGGCGTGCAGCCCGGCACCGACGTGCACACGCTGTTCCTCGCGAACTTCTTCGCGCAGACGAAGGCGCTCGCGTTCGGCAAGACCGCGGAGGAGGTCCGGGCCGAGGGCACGACGGACGAGGGGATCGTGGCGGCGCGCACGTTCCCGGGCAACAAGCCGACGGCGTCGATCCTCGCGCCGGAGCTCTCGCCGAGCGTGCTCGGACAGCTCATCGCGCTGTACGAGCACATCGTCTTCACCGAGGGCACGATCTGGGGCATCGACTCGTTCGACCAGTGGGGCGTGGAGCTCGGCAAGCAGCTGGCGCTGCAGGTCACGCCCGCCGTCGAGGGCGACCAGGCCGTCCTCGACGAGCAGGACTCCTCGACCAAGGCGCTCATCGCGAAGTACCTCGAGCTGCGGGGGTAACCCGCGACCACGAGACGGACGGGAGGCCCGTGGCTGCGCGGCCACGGGCCTCCCGTCCGTCATCTGCGGACGCCCGACCGGACGTCCGGCGCGGACGGTCAGCGGCTGAGCGGGTCGAGGTTCAGCGTCGTGTCGCGGTAGAGGTACTGGTCGTCGCCGAAGACCTGCACGCCCTCGTTGAGCCACACCAGGGCCCGGACACTGATCCCGAAGCGGGCGGCGACGTCGCCGATCAGGTCGTCGGGCGCGACCCGGTACGACTTCGGGGCCCCGGACGCCGTCGTCGCGGTCACCGGACCCGACGCGTTCGCACGGGCCCCGCCGTCCACCGGGTGCACGTTCGTGGTCCTCGCCGGGATCGACCAGCGGACCGTGTCGACCGCCAGCACCTTGCCGGGGCCGAGCTCGAGCGGGACCTGGGCCTCCGGACCGGCCGACGAGTAGGTCACGAGGGTGGTGAGCGCCGACGGGTCGACGCCGGACCCGTCGAGCGGCACGGTGACCGAGGTGCCCGGAGCGCCGGTCGCACCACCGAGCTGGTGGTCGCCGACGCCGGGGTAGGTCAGCCCGTCACCGACCCGTCGCGGCTTCTCGAACAGCGAGACGGACACCGGCACCGGGAGCGTGGAGGTGAACCCGGAGAACTGCGCGGAGAACGTGCCGTCCCCGTCGGCCACCATCCGGTAGTGGAAGTGCACGCTGCCCTTCGGTGAGGCGACGTCGCCCTGCGCCACGGCGGTCCCCGCGGCGATCGTGCTGAGGACGGGCGCGGGAGCGGCGGCCTCCGTGGGCTCCGGGGTCGGTGTCCGCGGGTGGGCCGACTCCTCCAGCAGGTCCTCGTCGGAGGAGGCGTCCGCCTCGGCGTCGGCCGTCGGGCTCGGTGTCGGTGTGTCACGCGCAGCCGAACGCGTGGGGGCGGGGAGCTCGTCGGGACCGCTGAACCAGGAGCACCCGGCCAGGGGAGCGGCGACCGCCACCAGGCCGACAACGGCCACGACACGTGCACTCTTCCGCATGGTTCCCCCTCCGGCGGCGATGCTATCCGGACCGGGAAGTGAGCGCGAATCGGGTAGGCGTCGTCCGCGCCCGTCGAGTCGGGTCCGCGGTGGACGTGCGTGTCGTCCGCCCGCGGTACCGTCGGAGGCATGGACCGTTCCGAGATCCTCGCTGCCGCCGCTGCCGCCCACGCCGCCCGGATCGCCGAGTCCGGCGGCGACGACGCCGACGCCCGTGCCCGAGCGGAGTCGGTCGCGGCCCGGGACGCACTCGCCGACGACGCGGTGCGTGACGCCGCGCGGCGACGGGCGGCCGAGTCGGACCGTGCCGCGGAACGGACCGAGGGTGCGCTCTCCGACTGGCACCGCATGGGCACCCGGCGGGGCGTCACACCCGACGAGCAGGTCCGTTCCGCGTGGTCGATCGCCGGCGTGCCCGACGCCGGCGCGACGCGGGCGTTCGCCAACGTCCTGCTCTCCACCGCGGGGCACGCCGGTCGGGTCGCCGACGCCGCGCGACGGAACCCGGCGCTCGCCGGCGCGGCGAGCGCAGCAGCTCGTCGGACCGTGCGCCGCACCACCGAGCACGGCGCGGGCATGTCGAGCCTGGGTGACGTCCTCGGCGATGTGTCGCCCTCGGAGTCCTGACGGCGCATGGTCGACGTCACCCAGCACGCAGCCCTGCCCCCGGTCGGCACGGGACCGCACCGCCGACGGCTCGGCGTCCTCGCCCTGGTCGCCACCTTCGGGGGTCTGCTCTTCGGGTACGACACCGGGGTCATCAACGGCGCCCTCCGCCCGATGGCCGACGAACTCGGTCTGACGGCCCTGACCGAGGGCGTGGTCACCAGCTCCCTGCTGTTCGGCGCCGCCGTCGGCGCCGTGGTCGGCGGTCGGATCTCCGACGGGTGGGGGCGACGGCGCACGATCATCGCGCTCGCCGTGACCTTCTTCGTGGGCACCCTGACGTGCGTCGCCGCGCCGACGTTCGGTGTCATGGTCGTCGGACGGGTGCTGCTCGGGCTCGCGGTCGGGGGCGCGTCGACCGTCGTCCCGGTGTTCCTCGCCGAACTCGCCCCGTACGAGATCCGCGGCTCGCTGTCGGGTCGGAACGAGCTCATGATCGTCATCGGTCAGCTCGCCGCCTTCGTCGTCAACGCCGTCATCGGGACCGTCTGGGGCGAGGGCGACGGTGTCTGGCGCGTCATGCTCGCCGTCTGCGCACTGCCCGCCGTGGCGCTCTTCGTCGGGATGCTCCGGGTCCCGGAGTCCCCGCGGTGGTCGGCCTCGAAGGGGCGGCGCTACGAGGCGCTCGCCGTCCTCGAACAGGTCCGCTCGCGGGAACGCGCCGTCGCCGAGCTCGAGGACATCGTCCGCGTCGACGAGTCGGCACCGACACGACACGAGCGTGGCTGGCGGGCGCTCCGCGGGAACAAGTGGCTCGTCCGCATCGTCGTGATCGGCGCGGGCATCGGTGTCGCGCAGCAGCTCACCGGGATCAACTCGATCATGTACTACGGGCAGGTCGTCCTCATCGAGTCGGGCTTCAAGGAGTCGGTGGCCCTCATCGTGAACATCGCGCCCGGCATCATCGCGGTCGTGGGCGGTGTCGTCGCGCTGGCGAACATGGAGCGGATCAACCGCCGCACGACGCTCATCCTCGGCTACTCGCTCACCACCGTCTGCCACTTCCTGATCGGCATCGCGTCGATGACCCTGCAGCCCGGGAACCCGGCTCGTCCCTGGGTGATCCTGTTCCTGGTGGTGGCGTTCGTCGGGTCGATGCAGACGTTCCTCAACGTCGCCACGTGGGTGATCCTCTCCGAGATCTTCCCGACCCAGGTCCGAGCGCTCGGGATGGGCATCGCGGTGTTCTGTCTGTGGACCGCGAACGCGTTCCTCGGATTGGCGTTCCCGTCGATCGTCGCCTCGGCGGGCATCACCGGGACGTTCTTCGGTTTCGGGGTCGTCGGCCTCGCCGCGCTGCTCTTCGTCTGGCGGTTCGTGCCGGAGAGCCGGGGCCGGACCCTCGAGGAGGTCGAGCGGGGCGTCACGACGGGCGGCATCTTCACGGTCGGATCCGGTCGCCGGCGCGGGTGACGCCGGGCTGGGAACACCGGGGCGACCGGCACGTACGCTCATCGGTTGTACCAGGACAACCATCGAGAGGTGTGCCGTGTCTCCCACGTTGACCGCAGCCGACTTCCCGCCCATGCTCACCGCCGTGTGCTGGGTCCTGCTCACCGTCGCCGTCGCCTGCGCCCTGTTCGTCACGGTCGACGTCGTCCGGCACCCGCAGCAGATGCGCGTGATGGCGTTCGTCTGGCCGCTCACCACCTTGTTCGGCAGTGTGCTGTGGCTCGTCTTCTACCTGCGCCGGGGTCGCGCCACCGCCAAGGGGCACGGGAAGTGGATCGGGACGGCGATCGACACGAGTCACTGCGGTGCGGGGTGTGCGCTCGGCGACCTCATCGGCGAGTTCGGCCTCGTCGCGTTCCCGGCGCTGGCGACCCTCGTCGGTCTCGGGACCCTGTACGATGACCGCATCTACGCCGCGTGGATCGTTGACTTCGTCATCGCCTTCGCACTCGGCATCGTCTTCCAGTACTTCTCCATCGCGCCGATGCGGCAGCTGGGTCTGCGCGACGGGTTGATCGCCGCGCTGAAGGCCGACACCCTCTCGATCACGGCGTGGCAGGTCGGCATGTACGGCCTCATGGCGGTGTGGCAGTTCGCGGTGTTCCCGAGCGTGTTCGGGGGCCGGGCGAGCGCGCTCTCGCCGGAGTTCTGGGTGGCGATGCAGTTCGCGATGCTCGCCGGCTTCGTGTGCGCGTACCCAGTGAACGCGTGGCTCGTGCGCATCGGGCTCAAGGAGGCGATGTGACCCGATCGGCCTGCGAGGATGGTCGGCATGGTCGACACCGATGAACTCCTCGCCGCGTCCCGTGGGCTGCTCGGGGTCGTCGCCCGGTCACTGACGGCGGCGCTCGAGCACGTGACGGTGCCGCAGTTCCGGCTCATCGTGCTGGTGACGACGCTGGGGCCGACCCGGTCCGGGGACCTCGCCGAGCGGCTCGCCGTCGGGCCGTCGACGTTGACCCGCAACGTCGACCGCCTGGTGTCGGGTGGATGGGTCGAGCGGCGGACGGGCGAGGACAACCGTCGGGAGGTCTTGATCGCCCCGACCGAGGCCGGCCGTTCCCTCGTCGCCGAGGTCACCGAGCGTCGGACGCGCGAGCTCGAGACCGTGCTCGCCCGGGTGCCGGAGCCGCAGCGCGCCGTCGTGGTCGAGGGCATGCGCGCACTGCGTACGGCGATGGACGAGCCGTTGCCCGAGGAGATCTCGGCGTTCGGCGGCTGACCCGGACCGCGGTGGGTGCGACCGCGGACCCCCTCACTGCTGCGGAATACGATTTGCACGCGTACAATCATTGTGCCCGTACAACTCGCAATGGAGGCCCGTGTCCGCCCACACCCCCGTCCGTCCGCACCTGCACGTCGCCGGCACCCGCTTCGGCGGCGCCGCCGTCCGGCTCGCGCTGCCCGCCCTCGTCGTCGGCGCCGGTGCCGGTCTCGCGGCCGTCGTCTTCCGGTGGCTGATCGAGCACGCCACGCTCGTGTTCAGCGGACACGCCGACTACGCCGCGACCACCGGGCACCCGGCCAACCCGTGGGTGCCGTGGCTCGGCGCCGGCTTCGTGGTCCTGGCCCCCGCGGTGGGCGGACTGCTCTACGGGCCGCTCATCCAGCGCTTCGCCCGGGAGGCCCGGGGCCACGGCGTCCCGGAGGTGATGTTCGCCGTCGCCCGACGCGGTGGCCGGATCCGCGGCACCGTCGCGCTCGTGAAGGCCCTGGCGAGCGCCATCTGCATCGGGTCGGGCGGCTCCGTCGGACGTGAGGGGCCGATCATCCAGATCGGCTCGGCGCTCGGGTCCACGATCGGCCGCTGGATGCGCATGCCCGAGGTGCGGTTGAAGACCCTCGTGGCGTGCGGCGCGGCCGGCGGCATCTCCGCCACGTTCAACGCGCCCATCGCGGGCGTGTTCTTCGCGCTCGAGCTCCTGCTCCGCGACTTCACGCCGACGTCCTTCGGCGCCGTCGTGATCGCGAGCGTCACGGCCGCGCTGATCGGGCGCGCGGCGTTCGGTGACACGGCGTTCCTGCACCTGCCGTCGATCGGGGCGATCACCCCGCCCGAGTACCTGCTCTTCGCGCTCCTCGGGCTGCTCGCGGGGGCGATCGGCATCGGCTTCACCCGGGTGCTGTACCTGATCGAGGACCTCTGCGACCTCGGGTGGAAGGCGACCCGTGGCCCGGAGTGGCTGCGACCCGTCGTCGGCGGCCTGCTGCTCGGGCTGGTGCTGCTCGCGCTGCCGCAGGCCTACGGCGTCGGGTACCCCGTGCTCGAGGGCGGCGTCGCGGGGAAGTACGCGATCGGGTTCCTGCTCGTGCTGATCGTCGGGAAGGTCCTGGCGACGTCGTTGACCCTCGGCATCGGCGGCTCCGGTGGGGTCTTCGCGCCGTCGCTGTTCGTCGGCGCGATGACCGGCGCGGCGTTCGGCGAGGTCGTCGCCGCCGTCGATCCGTCGATGCGTGGGCAGGTCGGCGCGTTCGCGGTCGTCGGGATGGGGGCGGTGTTCGCCGGGTCGACGCGTGCGCCGATCACCGCGGGCATCATGCTGTTCGAGCTGACCGGCGACTACGCGCTGATCCTGCCGGTGTTCGTCGCGATCGTGATCGCCACCGCGATCTCGAAGGTGCTGTCCCGCGACACGATCTACACGCTGAAGCTCAGTCGCCGCGGTGTGGACCTCACGGACTCGGCGGCGGCGGTCCGGGGGACGGCGACGGCGGGCGAGGCCGCGCGCCCGCTCCGGACGGTCCTGCCGACGACGGCCACCGCGGCCGAGGCGCTGGCCACGCTCGAGGCGGCCGGCGGGGGCGCACTCGTGGTGGTCGATGCGGAGGGTCGCTTCGCCGGCACCGTCTCGGCCCGGTCGATCGGGGACGCGGTCCTCGGCGACGAACGGCTCGCCGAGCGGACCGTCGCCGACGTCGTCGCTGAGGTCACGCCGGTGGACGCCGGCACACCCCTGTCGGACGTGCTGACGGACGTCGTCGACGCGGTCGAGACGAGCGGCCTGCCGGTGGTCGACGCGGAGCGCCGCCCGGTCGGCTGGCTCGGGCAGACCGAGGCGCTGCGCGCCCTCGCCCCCGCCTGACGTACGAGCCGTCGGCGCACGGCACGCACGCACAGACGGACGGGCGCGCCCCGCGCAACGCTCCGCGTTGCCGTCGAGCGGGGCGCGCCCGTCCGTCTGCTGCTCGCGCTACGGGCGCAGGAGCACCTTGCCGACGCGACCCGCGGTGTCGCTGGCGCGCGCCGCGTCGCGCGCCTGCTCGAACGGGAAGACCTCGGAGACCGGGAGGGTCAGCGAACCGTCGAGCACGCGGGTGATGAGCTCACCGAACAGCTGCTGCTTGAGCGGCGCGTCCATGGTCCTGCTGACGACCGCACCCCAGAAGCCCTTGACCGTGAGTTGGCCGAAGATGACCTTGCCCGACGGGATCTCGAGCGTGGGGGACGCCATCGCACCGAAGACGACGAGCGTGCCGTTCTCGCCCATCACCGACGCGATGTCCCCGGCCGCCTTGCCGCCGACCGACTCGACGCCCGCGATGATCGGTGCGCCGCCGGCGATCGCACGGACCTGGTCCTGCCAGTCGTCCGCGTCGGTGGCGACGATGCGGTCGATGCCCTGCTCGCGGAGCTCCTCGACGCCGGCCGCCCGACGGACGAGTCCGATGACGTTGATCCCCCGGGCCTTCCCGAGCTGCGCGACCATGCGGCCGACCGCCCCGTTCGCGGCGTTCTGGATGAGCCAGTCGCCCTCGTGCAGGTCGAGCGAGTGCAGCAGGCTGATCGCGCTGAACGGCATCGACACGAGCTGGGCCGCTGCCTCGTCGGACATCGCGTCCGGCACCGGCACGAGGCCGGCGGCGTTCGCGACGTAGTACTCGGCCCAGACACCGAAGGTGCCGCCCGCGACGCGCTGGCCGACGGACAGGTTCGTGACGCCCTCGCCGAGGGCCTCGACGACACCGAGCGCTTCGGTGCCGGAGGCCGCGGGGAGCTCGGGCTTGAAGCCGTACGTGCCACGGATCGTCCACAGGTCGTGGTTGTGGATGGGCGAGAGGACGGTGCGGACGAGGACCTCACCGGCGCCCGGGGTGGGGACCGGGCGCTCCTCGGCGGTCAGCACGTCGGCGGGCTCGCCGAACTCGTGGTGGACGACGGCGCGCATGGTGGTGGGGGTGGTGCTCATGGACTAGTCCTCCGAGACGGTGATGGTGACGTCGATGTTGCCGCGGGTGGCGTTCGAGTACGGGCACACCTGGTGCGCGGCGTCCGCGAGGGCCTGTGCCTGGTCGTGCTCGAGCCCGGGCAGCACGACCTCGAGCAGCACGGCGAGCTGGTAGCCGCCGTCGCCGTTCGGGCCGATCTGCACGCGGCCACCGACGGACGAGTGCTCGATCTTCACCTTCTGCGCACGGGCCACGCCCTGCAGGGCGGAGTGGAAGCAGGCGGCGTACCCGGCGGCGAAGAGCTGCTCGGGGTTGGTGCCGTTGCCGGACCCGCCCATCTCCTTCGGGATCGCGAGGTCGAGCGCGAACGAGCCGTCGCTGGTGGCGACGCGGCCGTCACGGCCGGCGCCGGTGGAGAGGGCCTCGGCGGTGTAGAGGGCTTCCATGGGGTTCCTTCCTTCGTGGGGTCAGTGGTCCGGGTGTGCAGCGGCGGCGGCGTGCATCGTCGCGGTGAGCCGCTGGAGAGCACCGATGAGTTCGGCCGCGGCGCGTTCGTCGGGCAGTCCCATCCCCTGCGCGATGCGCCCCGGGATGTGCGCGAGCTCCGGCCGGATCGAGCGCCCACGGTCGCCGAGGGTGACGGTGACGACGCGCTCGTCGGTGCTGCGGCGCTCGCGGCGGACCAGGTCGGCCTGCTCCATCCGGCGGAGCAGCGGCGAGAGGGTGCCGGAGTCGAGCTGGAGGTGGTCGCCGAGGGACGACACGGTCTGGTCGCCTTCGATCCACAGGGTGACGAGGACGAGGTACTGCGGGTAGGTGAGTCCCCAGGGTTCGAGCATCGCGCGGTACGCCTGGGTCGTCGCTCGGGACGCCGCGTACAGCGAGAAGCACACCATTTCATCGGTCACGGGCACGACAACAGTGTTGCACGCAACAACGTTGTGCACAACCTTTCTCGGATCGTCCCCAGGAAGGTCCGGACGGGAGGCGCGTGGCGGCGCCGTCACGCGCCTCCCGTCAGCAGGATCGCCGCTCAGGCCGCAGTGGACGGTTGCTCGCTCGGCTGTGCGTCCGTCTCGTGTTCCGGGCGGCGAAGCCGCAGCGTCGCCGCCAGGCCGAGCACGAGGAACCCGGCGGCCGAGAACGCGGCCGCGCGCGTGCCGTCGCTGAACGACGACGCCGCGACGTCCGCCGTGGCCTGGTCCTGCTGCCGCAGCGCCGGGATCGCACCGCCCGAGGACTGCACGACCGCGTCCGCCACCTGCGAGGCGGTCGCTGCCGGCACGCCCGTGTCCTGGAGTCGCTGCTCGAGGAGCGAGTTCGTCGAGGTGAACAGGACCGTGCCGAGCACCGCGATGCCGAGCGCCGAGCCGATCTGCCGCGCGGTGCTCTGCGCCCCGGATGCCTCGCCGCTGCGCTCGACGGGGACGTCCTGCAGCACGACGCCGGTGAGCTGTGCGGTCGCGAGCCCGACACCGAACCCGTAGACGAACAGGCACGGCACGATCGCCCACCACGAGGTCGTCGCCGACACCACGAACCCGACCGCCGCGACGCCGACGATCTCCGCGCCGATGCCGAGCCGCACGATGCGGAGCGCGCCGAGCCGCTGACCCGCGGTCGCCGCGAACCCGCTCGCCACGAACGAGCCGATCGCGAGCCCGAGGAGCACGAACCCGGTCTGCAGCGCGCTGTACCCGAGGACGTTCTGCAGCCAGAGCGGCAGCGACAGGATGATGCCGAACTCGCCGAGCGACACGATGAGCGCCGCGATCGACCCGCCCCGGAACGACGCGATGCCGAACAGGTCGAGCGCGATGAGCGTCGAGCGGCCCGTGCGCTGGCGTCGACGGGTCCACACCACGAACAGGACGCCGGCCACCACCGCCACCAGGAACGCGAACGGGATCGGGGAGAGCGGCCCCGGCCAGCTCCAGTCGCCGATCCGCAGGCGTTCGGCGTTCGTCCACCAGCCGTAGGTCCGACCCTCGATGAGCCCGAACACCAGCGAGGCGCTCGCGAGCACGCTGAGGACGGAGCCGACGACGTCGATCCGTCCCGCATGCGCCTCGTCGCGCGACTCCCGGACGAACACCAGTGCGCAGACGATGATCGCGATGCCCAGCGGGATGTTGATGCCGAACGCCCACCGCCACGAGAACGCCGTGGTGAGCCACCCGCCGAGGAGTGGGCCGACCGCGACCATGCCACCGATCGTCGACCCCCACACGGCGAAGGCGATGCCGCGCTCCCGACCGGTGAAGTTCGCGTTGACGAGCGACAGCGTCGTGGGCAGCACCATGGCGCCGCCGACGCCCTGCACGATCCGTGCGAGCACGAGGAGCTCCCCGGTCGGGGCGAGGGCGGCGAGGACCGATGCCGCGGCGAACACGGTCACCCCGGTCACCATGAGCAGCCGGCGCCCCAGGCGGTCCGCCAGCGACCCGAACACGAGCAGCAGCGCCGCGAACACGAGCGTGTAGCTCTCCTGCACCCACTGCACGGCGGTCGAGCCGATGTCGAGCTCGTCGACGATGCTCGGGATCGCCACGTTCACGATCGTCGAGTCGACGATGATCAGCGACACGGCGACGCTGATGACGACGAGTCCGGCCCAGCGACGGCGGTCCGGAGCAGAGTGGGTGGTCATGCGGCGCCTCCTCCAGATGGTCAGCATGCTGACGATCACTGTACGCCGCCGTCCGGCGGACGTTCGGCCCGCTCTCGGTAGGGGTACGGACGGCGCCCGGCGCGCTGCCACGGGCCCGGGTCGGACGCGCCCCCGTCGGGCCGGTTAGGCTGACGTGACCCACGATGACCAGCAACCACCCCGCGCACAGCACGACTCCCCGTACCGGTACGGCGTCGTCCCACGGCAAGACGATCCTGATCGGTGAGCACGCCGTGGTCCACGGCGCACCCGCACTCGTGCTGCCGGTGACCGACGTGCGGGTCACCGCGACCGTCGAACCGCTCGCCGCCGGGGTCGGCAGCAGCCTCGAGTCCGCCGTGCACACCGGGCCGCTCGACGTCGCGCCCGCAGCCGTCCTGCCCACCGTCACCGCCGTCACCGCGACGCTCCGCTGGCTCGGGGTCCCCGACCAGCCGGTGCACGTCCGGGTCGAGAGCGCCGTGCCGACCGCCCGGGGGATGGGCTCGAGCGCCGCCGTGGCCGCCGCCGTCACCGCCGCCGTGGCCGACGCCTTCGGGATCGCGCTCGACGCCGAGGCCCACCACGAGCTCGTCCAGGAGTGCGAACGCGTCGCGCACGGGCGTCCCTCCGGACTCGACGCGCGCGGGGTCGTGGCCGACGCGCCGGTGTGGTTCGACGGCGGTCGGGTCGAGCCGGTGGTGCTCGGCGGCCGCTTCGTCTTCGTCGTCGCCGACACCGGCGTCCCGGGCCACACGCGCGAGGCGGTCGCCTCGGTCCGCGAGCGCCTCGAACGCGACCCCGCCGCCACCCGTCGGGCCATCGAGGCCATCGGCGACCTCGCCCGTCGCGCACGGGGGACACTCGAGGACGGTGACGCCCAGGCGCTCGGTGCCACGATGGATGCGGCGCACGACCTGCTCGGCGGGCTCGACGTGTCGAGCACCGACCTCGACCGGCTCGTGGCGACCGCTCGTGGCGCGGGCGCCCTCGGGGCGAAGCTCACCGGCGGCGGGCGCGGCGGGTGCGTCCTCGTCCTCGCCGCCGCCGACGACCACGCGGACCGCATCGGGACCGCCCTCCGCGGCGCCGGGGCCGCAGCCACCTGGACCACCACGATCGGAGACCGCGCATGACCACCGCAACGGCCGTCGCGCACCCCAACATCGCCCTCGTCAAGTACTGGGGCAAGGCTGACGCGCACCTCGCGCTCCCCGCGACCGGCAGCGTCTCGATGGGCCTCGACGTGTTCCCGACCACGACCACGGTCACGCTCACCGACGCCCCGGCGGACACGCTCGTCCTGAACGGCGCGGCGGTCGACGACGGCCCGCTCGTCCGGGTCACGGAGTTCCTCGACCTCGTCCGGGAGCTGGCCGGGTCGCGCGTGCGGGCCGACGTCGTCAGTGAGAACACCGTCCCGACCGGTGCCGGGCTCGCTTCGAGCGCGTCGGGGTTCGCCGCGCTCGCCACCGCCGCGGCCGCCGCGTACGGGCTCGACCTGTCCGAGCGCGACCTGTCCCGGCTCGCCCGACGCGGCTCGGGATCGGCCACGCGGTCGATCCCCGGCGGAGTCAGCGTCTGGCACGCCGGCGACGACGCGGGCTCCTTCGCCGAGACCGTCCCCGCGCCGCCGATGGCGATGGTCGTCGTCACGATCGACGCCGGCCCGAAGCCGATCGGGTCGCGCGAGGCGATGCGCCGCACCATCGCGACCTCGCCGTTCTACCCGGCCTGGGTCACCTCGACCACCGAGACCGTCACCGACATGCTGACGGCGTGCGCCGCGGGCGACTTCACCCGGATCGGCGAGCTCACTGAGAGCAACGCGCTCCGCATGCACGCCACGATCGAGGGCGCCTTCCCCCCGATCCGGTACCTCACCGCCCGCAGCGTCGCCGTGTTCGACGCCGTCGCGGAGCTCCGCGCCGCCGGACTCCGGGCGTACGCCACGGCCGACGCCGGGCCGAACGTGGTCGTCCTCACCACGCCCGAGGACCGCGCCGCCGTCGCCACCGCACTCGCCGGGCACGGCGACGTCATCGAGTCCGGCACCGGACCAGGCGCGCGCCTCGTCCGCTCCGAAGGACCGGAGGCGCCCGCGCCGGGCGTCGACCGACCCGAGGAGACCGCCGAGTGATCGAGTTCCGCGCCCACGGCAAGCTGTTCGTCGCGGGGGAGTACGCCGTCGTCGAACCCGGGCAGCCGTCCGTGCTCATCGCGCTCGACCGTGCCATCACGGCCCGGGTCAGCGAGGGCCACGGATCGGGGAGCGTGCACTCCGAGGAGTACGGGCACCTGCCGCTGACCTGGACCCGGGCGGCGGACGGCCTCGCCCTCGACCGCGAGCACCACCCCTACGACTACGTCATGGCGACGATCGACCTCGTCGAGAAGCTCCGGGCCGAACGCGGCATCGCCCCGCGCTTCCACGACCTCCGGATCCAGAGCCAGCTCGACGACGCGAGCGGCCGGAAGTTCGGCCTCGGCTCCTCCGCCGCCGTCACGGTCGCGACCGTCGGCGCGCTCGACCGCTTCTACGGCCTCGGGCTGACGCAGCGTGACCGGTTCCGGGTGGCGCTCCTGGCGACCATCCGGGTCAACCCGCGCGCGTCCGGGGGTGACCTCGCCGCGAGCACCTTCGGCGGTTGGCTGCGCTACAGCGCCCCGGACCGCGAACTCCTCGCCGCGATGCTGCAGCACGCGCCGGACCGCGGGGACGGCAGCGTGTCGGGCATCCTCGACGACGCGGACGCCTGGACGGGCTTCGACGTCGAGCGGCTGCCCGCACCGGCGGACCTGGAGCTCCTCGTCGGCTGGACCGGCTCGCCCGCGTCGACCACGAAGCTCGTCAGCGTCGTCCGCGAGCACCGGAACGGCGGGTACCAGGCGTTCCTCGACGAGAGCCGGACCTGCGTCGACGACCTGACCACGGGCCTCCAGACCGGCGACACGGAGCGGACGCTCGACGCGCTCCGCCGCGCCCGCGTCCTGCTGCAGCGCCTCGGCGCGTCCGTGGGGTCGCAGATCGAGACCGAGCGCCTCGCCACCCTGTGCGACGTGGTCGAGCGGGCCGGCGGGGCGGCGAAGCCGTCCGGTGCCGGCGGCGGTGACTGCGGCATCGCCCTCGTCCCGGCGGACACCGACCTCACCGCCATCCACCGCGCCTGGGAGGCGCACGACATCAGGCACCTCAGCGTCGCGGTGCAGGCGCCCGAAGGAGACCTCGATGACTGACACGACCACCACCCCGATCCCGACCAGGTGGGTCGGGCCGATCCGGGTGAGCGGCAACGCTGTCGAGGGCGAGCACGAGGTCCCGCTCGCCACGTACGAGTCGCCGCTGTGGCCGTCGGTCGGCCGTGGTGCCCGCATCTCGCGGATGGTCGAGGGCGGCATCGTCGCGACCGTCGTCGACGAGCGCATGACCCGGTCCGTCGTGGTCCGGGCGTCGAGCGCCGCCGCCGCGCACGCCGCGACCGGGCGCATCCTCGCGCGCCAGGGCGAGCTCGAGGCCCTCGTCGCCGGACAGAGCCGGTTCGCGAAGCTCATCGAGGTGCACCCGGAGATCGTCGGCGACCTGCTGTTCCTGCGCTTCGCGTTCACCACGGGCGACGCCTCCGGGCACAACATGGTCACGCAGGCGGCGGACAGGCTCCTGCCGGCGATCCTCGCGTGGGAGCCGGAGCTGCAGTACGTCAGCATCTCGGGCAACTTCTGCACCGACAAGAAGGCCACGGCGGTGAACGGCATCCGTGGTCGTGGTCGGAACACCATCGCCGAGATCGTCATCCCGGGCGAGGTCGTCGCGAAGCGCCTGCGGTCGACGCCGGAGAAGATCGCCGAGCTCAACGTCGCCAAGAACCTCGTCGGCTCCACGCTCGCCGGGGCGCTGCGCTCCGCGAACGCGCACTACGCGAACATGCTGCTCGGGTTCTACCTCGCCACCGGGCAGGACGCAGCGAACATCGTCGAGGGCTCCCAGGGCATCACGAGCGCGTCGGTGCGCGGGGACGACCTGTACTTCTCGACCGCGCTGCCGCACCTCATCGTGGGGACGGTCGGCAACGGCAAGGGCGGGGACCTGCCCGTCGTCGAGGACGCCCTCGTGCGGCTCGGTTGCCGCGAGGACCGCGCGCCCGGCGAGAACGCCCGTCGCCTGGCAGCCCTGTGCGCCGCGACGGTGCTCTGCGGTGAGCTGTCGCTCCTCGCCGCCCAGACGAACCCCGGAGAACTCATGGCCGCGCACGTCGCGATGGAACGACGCGGCGCAGCAGCAGGAGGTGCAGCATGACCGCCATCGGCATCCACGACATCGCGATCGCGACCGGACACCACGTCCTCGACCTCGACGACCTCGCGGCGACGACCGGCGTCGACCCGGCGAAGTACCACGTCGGGATCGGCCAGGACGCCTTCAGCGTTCCGGCGCCCGACGAGGACATCGTGACGATGGGCGCGGCCGCCGCGAAGGAGGTCATCGACCGCCACGGCGTCGAGGGCATCCGCACGGTCCTGTTCGCGACCGAGTCGGGCGTGGACCAGTCGAAGGCCGCCGGGGTGTTCGTGCACGGGTTGCTCGGCCTGCCGCAGTCCGTCCGTGTCGTGGAGCTGAAGCAGGCCTGCTACGGCGGGACCGCGGCCGTCCAGCTCGCCCTCGGCATCGTCGCGCGGGCGCCCCACGAGCGGGTGCTCGTCATCGCCGCCGACGTCGCACGGTACGACGTCGACACCGCGGCCGAGCCCACCCAGGGTGCCGGCGCCGCGGCGATCCTCGTGTCAGCCGACCCGGACCTCATCGAGATCGAGGCCGCGGCCGGGGTGTTCACCGCCGATGTCGACGACTTCTGGCGGCCAAACGACCGCTCGACCGCGCTCGTCGACGGTCGGCTGTCCGTCACCGCCTACGTCGACGCGTTCGTCGGGGCGTGGGACGACCTCGTCGCGCAGTGTGGCCCCGGCTACCAGGACATCGGCCGCTGGGTGCACCACCAGCCGTTCACGAAGATGGCGATCAAGGCGCACCGGAAGCTCGCGCAGCACGTCGGCCAGCCGTTCGAGGACGCCGAGCTCGCCCTGGGCTTCACGTACAACCGGCAGACCGGCAACACCTACACGGCGTCGATCTGGATCGGCCTCGCTGCGCTGCTCGACCTCGACGACGACCTCGCCGGCGAGCGGATCGCGATGTTCAGCTACGGGTCGGGGAGCGTGGGGGAGCTGCTGACCGGCATCGTGCAGCCCGACTACCGGTCGCACCGCCGGGAGGGGCGGGTCCGGACCCTCCTCGAGGCGCGCGTCCCGCTGACGGTCGAGGCGTACCGGGAGCTGCACGCCGCCGGAGCCGCGACGAGCGAGGACGTCGAGCGTCCCCGGGTCACGACGGCGCCGTACCGGTTCGCCGGGGTGCGCGGCGGTGCCCGGCACTATGAGGCCACAGGGGCCTGACGCCGCGCGCCGCGCGCGGTGTCGCGTCCGCGTTCTGTCGCTTTCGCGAAAGCGACAGGACAGCGCGGTCCGGCCCGCCACATCTGTCGCTCGTGCGGCACCGACGCGCGCCGTGTCCGCGCCTCTGTCGCTCCCGCGGTGCGGACGCGACCGCGTGACGGACGGGAGGCCCGTGGCGGCGCCGCCACGGGCCTCCCGTCCGTCTGCTGGTCACGCTGTGACGCGACGGGTCACGCCGTCGCGAGCAGCTCGCGCTCCAGGCGCTGGTAGCTCGCCTCCATGCCGTCGGTCATGCCGGTGGCGAGGATCACGTCCCGCTGCTCGACGCTCGGGTACGTGACCAGGAGCGTCAGGAGAGTGGACCCGTCGACCTCGTCGAGGGTCAGGTCGTTCGTGTTCGGCGGGTACGGCGCGCCGGTCATCGCCTCCGTGCTGACGATCCGGCGTTCGGGCCGCACGACGGTGTTCTCGCCCTCGAAGCCGAACGGCTCGCCCTCGGTGTCGCCGACGGGAGCCCAGGCCTGCCGGAACCGGCCGCCCGGTCGGAGATCGTTGTCGCACACGGTCATCTCCCAGCCGTCCGGGCCGAGCAGCCACCGCCGCACGAGCTCGGGCTCGGTGTGCGCCCGCCACACCAGGTGGCGCGGTGCCGCGAACGCTCGGGTGAAGCGGACGTGCGTGTCGTCGACGACCTCGGTGAGGACGCCCTTCCCGAGCGCGTACTCCCGGAGGTCCGCGAGCACCCGGTCGAGCTGCCCGAACGCCTGGGCGTAACCCTGTTCCATGCCCATCGCGACCAGGGTCTCGAGCGCGTCGGCGTCCGGGAACGTCGTCGTGATCCGGACGCGTGAGCCGGCCTCGGTCGGCTCGAAGTCGAGGACGCTCGTGCTCGTCGGCTGTGCGGGGTCGACCTCGCCGTCCTCGGTGGCGAAGAGGTCGTCGAACGCGAGTCGCGTCGGTTCGTCCACGGTGATGACGAGCCAGACCGAGCGGTAGACGTCGCCCTCGGGGCCGGTCATGTCGTAGCGGGCGCGGCCGCCGGGGCGGAGGTCGAACTCGGAGAAGGTCGCGGGGAAGCCGGGCGGGCCCCAGAACCGCTCGAGCTGCCGCGGGTCGGTGAAGGCACCCCAGAGCCGTTCGACGGGGACGGGGAAGTCCGCGACGAGGGTGGTCGTCAGGGCTTCCGGATCGGTGTGGACGCTGGTCACGGGCATGGAGGCTCCTCGTCGAGTCGGTGTGGGTCGTCGTCTTCTCGGTGGTGCTCGTCAGGGCTCGTCGTCGCTGGCGAGCAGGGTGTCGAGTCGGTCGATGCGGGCGTTCCAGAGTCGGCCGAAGTCCTCGAGCAGCCCGCGCACGCGGTCGAGCTGCTCGGGGTCGGCGCGCACGATGCGGACGCGCCCGCGGGGTTCCTTGGTCACGAGTCCTGCTCCCTCGAGGACGGTGACGTGCTTCTGCACGGCGGCGAACGACATGTCGTAGGCCGCCGCGAGGGCCGAGACCGTGACACCGTCGACGAGGGTCCGCCGCACGATGTCCCGCCTCGTGGCGTCGGCGAGCGCGTGGAACACGCGGTCGACCTCGGCGTCGGAGAGTCCGGTTCGTGAAACCATCTGGTTGTACGTTACGCCGGGGTGTGGCGGTGCGCAAGGGGGCCGTGCGGTGCGGTGCGGTGCGGTGCGTCGTGTCGCTTTCGCGAAAGCGACAGGATGCCGCCGCCCTGCCCGCGAGATCTGTCGCTTCCGCGGCACCGACGTCGTGGACGTCCGCCGGACTGTCGCTCTCGCGGTGCCGACGGGACCGGACGACGGACGGGAGGCGCGTGCCGGCTGGCACCGCGCCTCCCGTCCGTCACCACGCACCAGCGCATCGGCATCGCGCGACGTTCCGACCCATCACGCCCGCATTGGGATGCCGAATCGCTCGTAGGAGGTCGTTTCTTCCGGCTCCCTACGAGCGATTCGGTCAACCACGAGCGATTCCGCCAACCTCGCGCGATTCCGCCAACCTCGCGCGATTCCGCCAACCTCGCGCGATTCGGCCGCCCACGAGCGATCCGGCCGCCCACGAGCGATCCGGCCGCCCACGAGCGATCCGGCCCGCGCCCCGCGCCTCAGTACACGTCGCGCACGTACCGCTTCGCACGCCGGAGGTCGGCGACGTACGCCGCCGCGTCCTCCGCCCCGCGCCCCCGCTGCTCCGCGACCACGTCGAGCAGCGCCTGCTCGACGTCCTTCGCCATGCGCGACGCGTCGCCGCACACGTACACGAACGCGCCGTCCTCGAGCCACCGGTACAGCTCCGCCGCCTGCTCCCGCATCCGCGTCTGCACGTAGACCTTCTCGGCCTGGTCACGCGAGAACGCCAGGCCGAGCCGCGTCAGCACGCCACGCTCCTGCAGATCGATGAGCTCGTCCTCGTACACGAAGTCCGTGTCGCGGTGCTGGTCGCCGAAGAACAGCCAGTTCGCACCCGAAGCACCCGCGGCGGCGCGCTCGTGCAGGAACCCGCGGAACGGCGCGATGCCCGTGCCGGGGCCGATCATGACCATCGGGGCATCGCTGTCAGCGGGCACCCCGAACGCCGCGTTCGGCTGGAGGTACACGTCGACCTCGCCGTCCGCCTGCACCCGGTCGGCCAGGTACGTGGACGCGACACCGGCGTGCGACCGGTGGACGTCGCCGTACCGGACGGAAGCGATCGTCAGGTGGATGCGATCCGGGTGCGCGAGCGGGCTCGACGAGATCGAGTACTGGCGCGCCTGCAGACCACGGAGGTTCGGCAGCAGCTCCTCCATCGTCGGCGCCGCGCTGCCGGCGTCGCGGAGCAGGTCGAGGACGTCGCGCCCCCAGAGCCACCGGTCGAGCTCGTGCTTGTCCCCGTGCGACACGACGGCCGCGAGCTCCGACGCCGGGGCACGCTGCACGAGGTCGGCCACGAGGTCCTTCGACGGCGTGCGGATCTCGCGGTCGAGCCGTAGGACCTCGGCGAGCGGTCGCCCGTCGACGTCCGCGGAGCCGTCCGCGCCGAGGTGCCCGAGCAGCTGGTCGACGAGTGCCGGGTCGTTGTGCGGCACGACCGCGAGTGCGTCACCCGCGGCGTACTCGATGCCCGAGTCGCCGAGCGCGAACTCGAAGTGCCGGATCTCCTTCGCACTGCGCGGCGACGAGAGCAGCCGGTTCACGACGAGCGGCGCGCGGTACGGGTTGCGCTTGTTCCACTGCGACCCCGGCCGGGAGGTACGGCTCGCCCCTGCCCCGCCGGCTGCGGCGGGCGGGGTGGTCGTGTCGGCGGCGGGGCCGCCCGCACCGTGGCTGCCGGCACCCGGCCTGGCCCCCGCCTCGGCGGCCAGGCGGTCGAGGACCGCGGCGCTCCAGAGCGCCGCGGGGTCCTCGAAGTCGACGTCGCAGTCCACGCGTTCGTGGATCCGCGTCGCGCCGAGCTGCTCGAAGCGGGTGTCGAGGAGCTTGCCGGCCTGGCAGAACTCGTCGTAGCTCGTGTCGCCGAGGCCGAGCACCGCGTACTGCAGGCCCTCGAGCCGCGGGACGGTCGACGCCTGGATCGCGTCCCAGAACAGTCCGGCGTTGTCGGGCATCTCGCCCTCGCCGTACGTCGAGGTCACGACGAGCACGTGCGACATGCCGGCGAGCTGCTCCGGGGTCACGGCGTCGAGCGGGGTCGCCCGGCCGCCGAGCCCGCGGGCCTTCGCGCCGGCGACGAGCTCGTCGGCGAGGAACTCGGCGTTGCCGGTCTGCGTGCCGAACAGCACGTCGACCGTCGTGGTCGGGGCACCGCCGGCGGCGCGCTTGCCCGCGGCGGCGATGCCGGCGATGAACCCGGCGAGCCAGGACTCCTGCGCGGCCGAGAACGGGGCGTCGACCGGGATGAGCTGCCCGGTGGGCGGGAGCGTGCTCATGCGGACACCGCCTCGGTCGGTGCCTGCGGGGCGCGGCCGGCGAGGTCCTCGAGGGCCGCGTTCGCGAGCAGCTCGTCGAAGCGTGCCGCTCGCACGCGTCCGGCGTTCTTGGCGTTCTGGTGCATGATCCACCCCGTGGTGCCCGGCATGTCCGCGCTGCGGTTGTTCCGCTGCGCGAGGGCCCGCTTCGCGTCGTCGAGCCGCTTCACGGCGATGAGGGTCGCGAGCTCGTCGTCCGCGAACCGGTCGAACGTGCCGCGGAGGTACTTCACGACGCGCTGCTTGACCTGGAAGTCCTCGGTCAGCACGAGGTTCCGGACCGCCTCGGTCACGCGGGGGTCGTTCGGACCGGCGCCCGGGACCCGCTCCTGCGCCACGTCCTGTGCGACGCCGAGCACCGCGTACGACGACAGCAACGAGAACATGTCGTCGCCCTGGTCGCCGAGCGCGGGGGCCCGGCCGTCGAGGACGGTGCGCTGGTCGCGGTAGTCGACCTTGAACGCGCGGAGCTTGTCCGTCGCCACCGAGTTCGCGAGCTCGTCGAGCAGCTCGGGCCGGGTCGCGGCGGCGAGGATCTCGTCGGCGTCCTGGCTGAGGAGGAGTGCCCGCGGCATGCCGACGTACACGTGCTCACGGGTGGTCTCCCACTCGGCGAGCAGCCGTCCGGCCAGGGTCGACCCGGTGGCCTCGACGTGCCACGCGAGCAGGAGCTTCGCGGCGGCCTCGTGGAAGGCGCCGCGCTCGGTCTCGGTCACGGGGAACACGAGGAGCGAGTCGGTGCTCGCCCGCTCGGTCACCGCGCCGGACGGGTCGTACTGGTAGAGGAACCCGCCGGACATGCCGTTGCCGAGACCCTTGCCGTAGCCGCCGAGGTTGAACACGGCGCCGCCGGTCATGTACTCGCAGCCGAAGTCGCCGACGCCCTCGACGACCGCGGTCGCACCGGAGTTCCGGACGGCGAACCGGTCGCCCGCCTCACCCTCGACGAACGTCCGTCCGCCCGTGGCGCCGAACAGCGCGAAGTTGCCGACGAGGACGTTCCCGCCGCGCTCGACGCTGCCGCCGCCGGGTGCGCGCACGACGATCCGGCCGCCGGACTGGCTCTTGCCGACGCCGTCGTTCGCCGTGCCGACGTGCTCGAGGGTGGTGCCGTCGTTCGTGAACACGCCGTAGGACTGCCCGGCCGAGCCGCTCGTGCGGATCGTCAGCGCGCCGTCGACGAGGCGACGGCGACCGCGGTCGTCGGTCGTGATCGCTGGGTGCGCCGACAGGTCGACGCCGCGCAGCTCGTGGTTGAGGATGCGCTCGACGTCGATGCCGAGCTGGCCCCCGACCGACTTGTCCGCGTTGCCCAGGGCGATGCCGTCCACGGTCAGGGAGTGCTCGTGCCCGTCGACGAGCGCGGCACGCACCTGCTCGATGAGGGCATCGTCGGTGCGGTAGTCCTTCTCGAGGTACTCCGGGTCGGTGACGACCTTCTCGGGCACCTGCGCGAGCAGGTTCCGGACGTCGAGCCGACCGACGGACGCGGGGTGGTCGAGGAGCTGCAGCAGGTCCGTGCGACCACGGGCCTCGCGCAGGGAGCGCAGGCCGAGGCGGGCGAGGATCTGCCGCACGTCGTGCGCGATGTTGAGCAGGTACTGCGCCAGTGCACGCGGGTCACCCTCGAACGCCTCGGCGTTCGTGGTGAGGCCGGCCGGGCACTTCACGTTGCAGTTCTTCGCCATGACGCAGCCGAGCATCATGAGCGCGGTCGTGCCGAACTCGAACGAGTCACCGCCGAGCAGGGCGCTCGTGACGACGTCGGAGCCGGTCTGGTGCGCGCCCGAGCAGCGGAGCGTGACCTTCTGGCGGAGGCCGTTCGCCACGAGGGCCTGGTGCACCTCGGCCACGCCGATCTCCGCCGAGCGGCCGGCGTACTTCAGGCTCGTGACGGCCGCGGCGCCCGTGCCGCCGGTGTTGCCGGCGACGTTGATGACGTCCGCGCCGGCCTTCGCGACGCCGACCGCGATCGTGCCGATGCCCTCGGAGGACACGAGCTTCACGACCACCCGGACCCGTGCGGCCTTGCAGTCGTGGATGAGCTGCGCGAGGTCCTCGATCGAGTACGTGTCGTGGTGCGGCGGCGGCGAGATGAGCTCGACGCCCGGCGTGCCTCCTCGGGCCGCGGCGATGTCCACCGTGACCTTCGGCGCGGGGAGCTGGCCGCCCTCGCCGGGCTTGGCGCCCTGGCCGATCTTGATCTCGAGCTCCTCGAGCATCGGGTCGGCGAGGTAGCCCGCCCAGATGCCGAACCGGCCGGAGGCGAACTGCTTGATGCGCGAGCCGCGGATCGTCCCGTAGCGGGAGTGGTGCTCGCCGCCCTCACCAGAGTTCGACATGCCGCCGACCATGTTCGTGCCGTGCGCGACGGCCTCGTGCGCGGTGGCCACGAGGGCTCCGTGGCTCATCGCGCCGGATGCGAGCGTGCGCGTGATCTCGTGCGCCGGCTGGACCTCGGCGACGTCGACGCTCGCGGGCGCCTGCTGCAGCAGTCCGAGCAGGTCGGCCGCGGCGCCGGTGGCGCGGAGCGTCACCTGGTCGTCGGCGACGGAGTCGACGTCGACCAGGCCGGGGTGCAGGAGCGCGAGCCCGTCCGCGAGGGCCCGGTGGCGCAGTGCTCCGGTGGGTCCCGTGGAGGTGAGCTGCAGGCGGAAGCGGGTGGGGCCTCCCGTCCGCTCGTCGTCACCCGGCGCCGGACGCGACCCGGACAGGCCACGCACCGTGATGCTGGCGTTGCCGCGCGTCGCGAAGCGGCCGAGCTCGCGGGCGAAGTCCTCCGCCTCGTCGATGCCCGTGACGTCCGCCGGCAGTGCGAGCACGTCGCGGAGCGCAGCGGGGCGGCGGGACCGCTCCTCGTGCGTCGTCTGCAGGAACGACACGTAGCCCGGCGTGATGCGGTGCGCGTCGATCTCGGCATCGCTCAGCCGGTCGTACCCGGTGTTCCGGTAGGCGGCGTCGGTGATGCCGAACGAGTCGTCGAGCTGGCGGAGCGTGAGCAGCCGCAGCGCCTCGGAGTCGCCGGAGCGCTCGAACGCCGGACGTTCCTCGGTCATGCCGCCGAAGCCGCGGACGCTCGCGACGCCGAACGAGTGGCCGGCGCCGTCCGAGCGCTCCTTGAAGAGCCCGAGCAGCGGCACCTGGCCCTCGGTGTCGACGCTCCGGGCACGCTCGTGCCAGTCGGTCGCGGCCTGCGCGATGCGGGCGAAGCCGACACCGCCGACCGGGGCGTCCATGTGCGGGAACACCCGGGCGAACAGGTCGTCGCCGGTGTCGAGGTAGTTCGGCTCGAAGAACTCACCGCCGATGTAGCTCTCCGCGGTGCACAGCCCGACACGGCCCATCGTCTTCGCGAGGGCCTTCTCGGCCGCCTTGCGGAAGCGCTTCAGGGCGAGGTCGGTCGCGGTGGACTCGCCCGCGGGTGCAGCCTCGGCGGGGTACTTCTCCTCCGCACGGAGCCGCGCCGACAGGCTGTACACAGCCGAGGCACCGAAGCCGAGCGCGGTGGCGACGTGGTGTGACGATGGCAGCTGACCGGACTCGGCGACGATCGAGACCCGCAGCCGCAGGCCGGTCTCGATGAGTCGCTGGTTGACGGCGGCGACGGCCAGGATCACGGGGAGGGGTGCGTGCGTCGACGACACGCTGCGGTCGGTCAGCACCGCGATGCCGCCGGACCGCTCGGCGAACGCCGCCACCGCCTCGGCGAGCTGCTCCGTCGCGGAGCGGACCGCGTCCGCGTTCGCCTGCTCGTCGCCCAGCACCGGCACGTAGAGCATGTCGAAGCGTTCGAGCGGCACGATGTCCTGGTCGCGCAGGCGCACCATGTCGAGGTGCCCGAGCACGGGGGACTGCACGACGAGCTGGCGGCTCGTCGACCCCGTCCCGTCGGGCTTGGCGCCGAGCGCCACGCGCATCGACATGCCGTCGGCCTCGCGGATCGAGTCGAGCGGCGGGTTCGTCACCTGGGCGAAGCGCTGCGAGAAGTACTTCGCCATGCCGCCCTCGCTGTCGCTGAGCGCGTTGATGGCGGTGCCGTAGCCCATCGCCGAGATCCGCTCCGACCCGTTGGCGAGCATCGGGTCGAGCATGAACCGGAAGCTCTCCTGGTTCAGCGAGTACGCCACGTACCGCCCCGCGAGCGACAGGTCGCCGTCGTAGCCGAGCGTGGTCGTCCCGCGCTGGTAGCCGGGCACCGGCAGGTCGTCCAGGTCCACCCGGGCCGCGTCGAGCAGCTCGGCGTAGGGCTTGCGCGCCGCGAGCATCCGGAGCACCTCGTCCGAGCGCATCACCGTGCCGGAGCGGTGGTCGACGACGAGCATGCCGCCCGCCTCGATCCGGCCGCGGTGCACGACGCCCTCCGGCTCGAACGTCACCTGGCCGGCCTCGGACGCCACCATCAGGTACTCGTCCGTCTGCACCGTGCGCAGCGGACGGAGGCCGAGCCGGTCGAGCCGGGCCCCGACCACGTCACCGTCGCTGAAGATCACCGCGGCGGGCCCGTCGTTCTTCTCCTCGTACAGCGAGAAGTACTCGAGCATGTCCCGCACGACGGCGGACAGCGTGCGGTCGTTCTCCCACGCCGGCGGCATGAGCGTGACGACGGCCTCGACGATGTCCAGCCCGTCGTCGAACACCCGGCTCTGCAGCGTCTGGTCGAGGCGGCTCGAGTCCGACTGCCCGGGCGGCCGCACGATGCTCCGCGTGCGGGCACGTGCCAGGGCCTCGTCCGACAGCCGGTTCTTGCGGTCGGTGTTCAGCTCGCCGTTGTGCGCCATGAGCCGGAAGGGCTGCGCCATCGTCGGGTGCGGCTCGGTGTTCGTCGAGAACCGGGTGTGGAAGTACAGCGTCCGCACCGAGTGCCGCGGGTCCGTGAGGTCGCGGAAGTACGAGATGACCTCGCCCGAGTTCAGCCGCCCCTTGAGGATCTGAGTCCGCGCGCTGAGCGACAGCGGGTACAGGGCGGCGTGCGGGGCGTGCGCCTCGGCGGCCTGCGTGTACGAGACGCGCTCGACGGCGAGGAGCGCACGGTTGGCGGCGGCGTCGACGTCCGCGCGGGTCCACGACGACGGCGCACGGAACACCCACTGCACGATGGGGAGCTGGTACTGCTCCGCCTCGGGACGCGTGACCGAGTGGTCCACCGGCACGTCGCGGACGATGAGCAGTTCGAAGCCCTCGTGCTCGATGGCGTCGGTCACCGTGGCGACGGCGGCGGCACGCTCGGCGGCACCGGTCGGCGTGGCGTCGCTCGGCACGAAGCAGTTCGCGACACCGAAGTGTCCGGCGCGCAGGGCCTCACCGGTGATCGCGCTGAAGAACTCGACCGACAGGTCGATGCTCACGCCCGCGCCGTCTCCGACACCCTCGGCGGACTTGCCGCCGCGGTGCGGGATCGAGCACAGCGCTTCGTCGCCCTTGCGGATGACGTCGTGGGTCGGCGTCCCGTCGAGACGGGTGATGAAGCCGACCCCGCAGTCGCTCGATTCGCGGGCAGGGTCGTAGAGACCGAAGGAGGAGTGGTTCACGTGCGGGTCCAGTGGAGCGTGTGCCGACAGGCAGCGGACGGCCACGCTGCATCCTCGGAGCGCTCGCCGCGGGCAGGCCGTCGGGTGCTGACGGTCGGGCCCTGTGGGGGTGGTGCGGTGAGGCGATGCTACGGGTTGGTATACCGCCGACGCAACAGACCGGCTGGACGGGAGGCACGGTGCGGGTCCGCCACCGCGCGTCGCCCCGCGCTGGTGGTCGCGTCGACCCGCGCCGCCCGTGCCGTGTCGCGCCGTGGTCGCGCCCCGATGTGCCGCGCGCGCCGCATCGCGCGTCCCCGTGGCGCCGCCTGCACTCGCACAACCGACGCACCTCGCACCACGGGTGGCCATGGTGCGAGGTGCGTCCGGTCGTGCGGTTCGCCGTCGGCCTGGACGACGTCACGCCGCGCGGTGCTCCTCGACCGGGATCGGCTCGGTGTCCGCGAGGCTCGCCGCGTCGGTCGCGGGGGTCGACCCGGGGCGGATGAGCTCGGGGCGGCGCCGGGAGCGGAACACCCACGCCTTGAACAGGACGAAGCGCACGAGCGTCGCGACGAGGTTCGCAGCGGTCAGCACCAGGATCTCCGCCCCGTGCGAGGCGCTCGGTGTGGTGGCGTGCAGGACCACGAGCGACCCCGACGTGATGGCCCAGGCGATCCCGAACACGACGAGCCCCTGCACATGGTGCATCCCGGCGCCGGCCCGGCCCCGCACCCCGAACGTGAAGCGGCGGTTCAGCGCGGTGTTGCCGATCGCGGTGAGGAGCAGGGCGAGGAAGTCCGCCGTCTGGGCGCCGATCGCCGGGCGGAACAGGGCGTACAGGACGGCGAAGGCGATCGTCGACAACACGCCGATCGCTCCGAAGCGCAGGACCTGGCCGAGGATGCCGACGTGCGGCGGGGTGAACGGGCGTCGACCGATCGCCTCGTAGACGCGCGCGACGGGGATCCGTCCGGTCGCCAGTCCGCGGGACACGCGCCACATCCCCTTCAGGTCCTCAGTCGCGGTCGAGGCGATGTGCACCGAGGAGATGACGTCGTCCACCCAGTCGACCGGGACCTCGTGGACGCGCAGCCCGGCGTGCTCGGCGAGCACCAGGAGTTCCGTGTCGAAGAACCACGCGTCGTCCTCGCACAGCGGCAGGAGGTGCTCCGCGGCCTCGCGGGTGACGGCCTTGAACCCGCACTGGGCGTCGGAGAACGCCACGCCCATCGTCGTGCGGAGCAGCAGGTTGTACGAGCGGGAGATGAACTCGCGCTTGCTGCCGCGCACGACCCGGGACGACCCGGCGAGGCGTGTGCCGATCGCGAGGTCCGAGTGGCCGGACAGCAGGGGCGCCACGAGGGGCTCGAGTGCGGCGAGATCGGTGGACAGGTCCTCGTCGACGTACACGAGGACCTGCGCCTCGGACGCGCCCCACACCGCCTTGAGCGCCCGGCCGCGGCCCTTCGCCGGCAGGTGCACGGCGTGGACCTCCGGCAGCATCGCGGCCAGGTCGTCCGCGATCCTCGCCGTGTCGTCGGTCGAGGCGTTGTCGGCGATCGTGATCCGCCAGGTGTGGTGCATCGACGTCCGGCAGAACGTGTGCAGTCGTCGCACGTGCGCGGCGAGCGTGTCCTGCTCGTTGTAGCAGGGGACGACGATGTCGATCTCGAGGGGTTGGTTCGTCTCCGTCATGCCGATCAGGTTCGGCAGCAGGGTCATGCACACCGCAGCAGGAGACTGTGGCCGCCCTAAGAACGCCTCGTCACGGTTCCCGGAGTGCCCCGAAACCGATCGCCGTGCTCGATCCCGTTCTGATGTACTGAATTCGCTCGTTGCGTTGAGCTGCGAGAAGTGGACCCGAGACCCATCCGGACGGTTGGGTGCTCGGGTCTCGCGCTGTCGGTGCGCGACGTCGAGAGCGGTTTCGCTGGGCGGGTGCTTCACACTTCGGTGACGCGGACCGGTCCGCACCTCCGACGCCGGTCGCCGCCCTTGGCCCAGGCCCATCCGACCGCGTCAGGCAGTGCGAGCAACGGTTCGTTCGACGCCCGCTCGTGACGGTGTTCCACTGTCAGGGGGCGCAAACGGTGCAGCGTCTCGACGATGCGTTGTCGATCCTGACGTTGCTGGGTCTCGTCGATCTCGAAGCAGATCCGATCGATCCCGTCGGACACCGCAGCCCGGACGAGGGCGTCGATGCAGGCGGATCTGCGCTCGCGGTCAGTGCGACCGTCCTTCGGGGCACGGATGACCGTCGTCGAGATCGTCGGCACCGCCAGGGCATTCACGATCGAGCGCCGTCGTCGGTCGCTCTCCTTCCGCATGTGCAGTCGGCTCTGGCCGGGCAGGATCAGGGACCGGACTGCATCTCGGGCATCCTGCACGGCGCTGACCTCGAGCGCCACGGAGACGAGCAGGGAGTCCTTCGCCTTCGATTCGTCGACGAACGCGCGGAGGCGGGTCCGTGCATCCTTGTTCATCGCCGTTGCCCCACGGCGTACAACTCTACATATCAGCGAAGATGATCTGCACCACCGCGACCACCACGAGCGCCACGATCGGCACACCCGCGATCCAGAGGCCCGCGCGGATCTGCGTCCGTCGGATCGTCGGCGCCTCGTGGGACGTCTGCGCGAAGCGCGTGGCGGCGACGAGCTCGGGCGCGGCCGCCGGCGGCTCGGGCTCCGGCTGCGGCCGGTCGTCCTCGAACGCGGGGACCTCGACGACGAGGTCCTCGGCACGAGGAGCACCGGGCAGGTGGGTGTAGTCCCTCGGCATCGTCGCCCCCGATCGTCTGACGTCAGGGTACGCACACCGTTGCGAGCGCGCACGCCGTCCGTCCGTCCGTCTGTCAGTCGGCCGCCGGCAGGTCGACGGTGAACGCCGTCCGCCCGGGGCCGGACGCCACCCGGACCGCGCCGCCGTGCGCCGCCACCACGGCCCGGACGATCGCGAGACCGAGCCCGCTCGTGCCCTGCTCGCGCGACCGCGACGCCGACCCACGGGTGAACCGGTCGAACAGCGTCGGCAGGACCTCGGGGTCGATCGGAGGTCCGTCGTTGGCGACGACGAAGCGGACGGTGGGCTCCGTCGCTCCGGGCAGCCGCTGCAACGACACGACGACCGCGGTGCCGTCCGGCGTGTGCGTCGCCGCGTTCGTCAGGAGGTTGCGCACGGCCCGACGGAGCTGGACGGGATCGCCGGTCACGGAGACGGGGTGGTCGTCCGCGACCTGCAGGGTCCAGCGGTGGCCGGGCGCGGTGGTCCTGGCGTCCATCGTGGTCTCGACGACGAGCGCGGTGAGGTCCACCGGCTCGCGGACCGGAACGTCCTGTGCGGCGGACAGGGCTCCGGCGTCCAGCCGGGCGAGCAGCAGGAGCTCCTCGACGAGGTCGCCCATCCGGACGGCCTCGGTGGCGATGCGCCGGACGTTGGCGTGCACGGCGTCGAGGTCGTCGGACGTGGCGGAGAGCTCCGCGTACGCCCGCACCGTGGCGATCGGGGTGCGGAGTTCGTGCGAGGCGTCGGCGACGAACGTGCGCATGCCCGACTCGGCCTGGCGCCGGACCGTCAGGGCACGTCCCACGTGCCCGAGCAGCCGGTTCAGGGCGGTGCCGACCTGTCCGACCTCGCGGTTCGCCGTCAGGTCTGCGGCTCCCACCCGGCCGGTGATCTCGGTGTCGCCGCGTTCGAGGTCGAGGGCGGTGACGTCCGAGGCGACCCGTGCGACGTGGTCGAGCGGTCGGAGCGCCCGCCGGACGAGCAGGGTGAGCGCCCACGCGGCGACGAGCAGGCCGAGCAAAGTCACCCCGCCGAAGACCGCGGCGAGCCGGACGACCGTGGAGTCGAGGGAGCCGAGCGGCACCGCCGTGACGAAGACGTCGCCGTCGCGGCCGATCGCCTGCGCCCGGTACGACCCGAGTGCGCCGAGCCGGACCGTGACGGGATCACCGTCGCTCGCGACCGCGGACAGGGTGCGCTCCTGCGCCGTGGTCAGGGCGTGCTGCTGTCCCTCGGCGTCGGTGTACCCGGCGAGGGTGGCCGTGCCGGACCGGTAGATGGCCACGACGGTGCCGGCCGACTGGCCGGGGGCGCCGATGAACTGGTGCTCGGGATCGGGTCGGGACGACCCGGACGACGACCCGGACCCGGACGCCGACCCGGACCCGGACGACGACCCGGACCCGGACGACGACCCCGACCCGGACGACGACCCGGACCCCGGCGGCGGCCCGTCCGGCGCCCCCTCCGCCCCACCGACCGTCCGATTCGCCGCACTCGACAGCTCCGCGTCCAACCGACCGACGAGGTACTCCCGGAACGCCACGACCGTCACCGCCCCGACCACGACGTTCGTCACGACGAGCAGGAGCGCGACGGCCCCCACGATCCGCCACCGGAGCGACGGCACCCGCCCCGACCCCGACCGAGTCGCGCCGGACCGGCTCACGTCGTCGGGCGGAGCACGTACCCGGCCCCGCGGACGGTCTGCAACATCGGCTCACGTCCTGCGTCGAGCTTCTTCCGCAGGTACGACACGTACATGTCGACGAGGTTCGACGACGACCCGAAGTCCATCCCCCACACGTTCGCCAGGATGTGCTCCCGCGAGAGCACCCGGTTGGCGTTCCGGGCGAGGTAGCGGAGGAGCTCGTACTCCGTCGGGGTCAGGTCCAGCGGCGCACCGCCCCGGAGCACGGAGCGGGCGTCCTCGTCGAGGTGCAGGTCGCCGACCACGAGCCCGGCCGCTCCGGACGCCGCCACCCGGGCCGAGGTACGGGCGAGGATGCGCGCTCGGACGAGCAGTTCCGCGATCCCGAACGGCTTCGTCAGGTAGTCGTCGCCGCCGCCGGTGAGTCCGGCGAGCCGGTCCTCGGGGGCGTCGCGTGCGGTGAGGAACAACACGCGGACGTCGTCCCGGGCGTCGCGGAGCCGTTCGAGCACCTCGAATCCGTCGATGTCCGGCAGCATGACGTCGAGGACGATGACGTCGGGCTGGAACTCCCGAGCCGCGAAGAGCACGTCCCGCCCCCGGTGCACCGCGCGCACGGCCCAGCCGTCGCCCTCGAACGCGAGGGCGACGGCGTCGGCGAGCGCGTGCTCGTCGTCGACGACGAGGGCGCGGACGGGGGAGCCGTCGGTGCGCTGCAGCGGGGTGCCGGCCATGTCGGCGAGCCTATCCGCGCCCTCGTCGTGCATCACTTCTGGCTGCTCAGGTCGTAGACCGTGGAGCCGCCGACCGTGGTGCTGCTGTAGTTCGCCGCGACCCATTCCTGGATGGCCGAGGCCGTGGAGCTGCCGCCGCCCATCCCGCCGCCGGAGCCGGAGGAGATGTAGTACGCGATCTTGCCCTCGGCGACGTACGCCTTGAACTCGGCGAGCGTGGGCGCCGGGTCGCTCGACCAGCCGCCGATCGCCATGACGGCGGTGTCGGTGTCGAGCTCGAGCTGCGCGGCCGACTGGGAACCGTTGACCGCGGCGGCCCAGGTCGTGTCCGTGGACTGCAGCAGCTTCTTCAGGGCCGACGACGTCGACGCGCCGCCACCGCCCATGCCGCCGCCTCCGGCCTGGAGGCTCGTCCCCGACTCGCCGTCGGACGTCGCGTCGCCGGATCCCTGCTGGGTACCCGTGCTGCCCTGGCTGCCGGACGTGCCGTCCGGCATCGACGGTGCCTCGCCGGTCGTGCCCTCCGGCGCCTCGCCGGAGGTGCCGCCCGGCGGCGTGCCGCCGGGACCCTGCTGGGTGCCGTCGGTGCTGCTGTCGGAGCTGTCGCTGTCGGTCCCGGAGGCCGATCCGCCGGGGCCTCCCGTGCCTCCCGGCTGACCGCCGCCCGTGCCGCCCATCCCGCCGGAGCCACTGCCCGACGGACCGACGCTCGGGATCGACCCGGAGTGCGCGACGGTCGTGGTGGCGAGGGCGTAGGCCGTCGTGCCGGTGAGTCCGAAGAGCGTGCCGGCCAGGACGCCGACCGTGACGAGCTTGCGGAGTGTCGGGACGCTGCCGACGAGGACCGCGGCGGTGGACAGGAGCCCGCCGACGAGCACCACCCAGCGGAGCCAGGGCAGCCAGGTCGGGTTCTCGTTCAGCAGGCAGAAGCCCCAGTACGCGGTGATGCCGATCATCCCGGCGAGGCCGAGGCGGCCGATGACCCGCTCGCGGACGCTCCAGAGGAGCGCGCCGCCGGTGCCGACCAGGCCTGCGATCGCGGGGGCGAGGGCGACCGTGTAGTACGGGTGGATCGTGCCGGACATGAACGAGAAGACGAGTCCGGTGACGACGAGCCAGCCGCCCCAGAGCACGAGGCCGACGCGGACCGGGTCGCCGAGGTGCCGTCGACCGACGACCACGAGGCCGAGGACGAGCGCGAGGAGCGCCGCGGGCAGGAGCCACGAGATCTCGAGGCCCATCTCGGACGAGAACAGGCGGTCCAGGCCGGTCGCGCCGCCGAACGACGAACCCGCGGTGCCGCCCATGCCGCCACCGGCGTTGCCGTCGCCGCCGAAGATCCGACCGAGGCCGTTGTAGCCGAACACCAGGTCGAGCACGGTGTTGTTCGTCGAGCCGCCGATGTACGGGCGGGAGTCGGCGGGCCACAACCACACCGCGACGACCCACCAGCCGGCCGACACGACGAGGGACACCGCCGCGATGCCGAGGCCGATCGCACGTCGGCCCCAGCTCGTCCGGGCGGCGAAGAGGTACACGAGGCCGAACGCCGGCAGGACGAGGAGTCCCTGCAGCATCTTCGTCAGGAACGCGAAGCCGAGGGCCACCCCGGCGAGGGCGATCCACTTCCAGCTGCCACGGGGGAGTGCCCGCACGGTGCAGTACGCGCCCGCGGTCATGAGCAGCACGAGGAGCGCGTCCGGGTTGTCGAACCGGAACATGAGCGCCGCCGCAGGGGTCGCCGCGACGACGAACCCGGCGAGCAGGGCCCCGACGTTCGCGGTCGTCGCGCCGAGCCGGGCGAGGGTGCGGCGGACGGTGCCCCACACGAGCGCGACCGAGCCGACCGCCATGAGTGCCTGGGGCAGCAGCAGGCTGAACGACGAGAAGCCGAACAGCCGCGCTGACAGCACCATCACCCAGAGGGACGCCGGTGGCTTGTCGACCGTGATGAAGTTCGACGAGTCGAGGGAACCGAAGAAGAACGCCTCCCAGGACTTCGTGCCGGCCTGCACGGCTGCGGCGTAGAAGCTGTTGGCGTACCCGGAGATGCTGAGGTCCCAGAGGTACACGACGGCGGTCAGGGCGAGGAGCGCCCAGAACGCGGGCCGGAGCCAGCGGGCGTCCTCGCGCTCGCCGAGGAACAGGCGAGCGAGGGGCGGGCGACGCCGGCCCCGCGCGGCGGTGCTGCCGCCGGGGTGCGCGCGGTCGCGACGATCGGTCACGGGGGTCGGGAACGTGGTCATGACGATGAGGTTCCCGGGCGTTCCCCGAACCGTTCGATGGATGACCTTGGCGCTCCCTAAGACCCGCTCGCGCCACGCCGGGCTCGGCGCCGGGTCAGGCGTAGCGCCGTGCCGCCCGGAGCGCCGCCTGCCGGTACGACCCGCCGAACAGGAACACGTGCAGCAGCAGCGGCGCGAGCTGGTGCAGCTCGAAGCGGTCCTGCCAGCCGTCGGCGAGCCGAGACTCCTCGTCGTACGCGGCGAGCACGGTCTCGAGGCGGGGGAGCCCGAACAGCCCGAGGAGCGCCAGGTCGGTCTCGGCGTGCCCGCCGTGCGGGTTCGCGTCGATGAGCACCGCACCGGTCGGGGTCGTGCCGTCCACGGGCTGGCCCGGCGTCGGCCAGAGGACGTTCCCGGCCCAGAGGTCTCCGTGCAACCGGGCGGGCCCGTCCCCGACGAGCGCGGGCTGCGGCGACCCGAACTCCCCGTCCTCGAGTCGCTCGGCCACCCGCTCGAACACCGCGGCCTCGGACCCGTCGAACCCGCCCTGGTCGACGATCCGGTGCACGTAGTCGCGGATCCGGTACTCGGCGAAGAACTCGCCCCACGTGTCGGGTGCCTCCGCGGCGGACACGAACGCCGTGCGCGACCGCCCCATCCGGAGCGACCCCGGCTGCGGGAAGCCCGGCGAGGGAGCACCCCAGTGCGGAGCGCCGGCCGCGTGCGTGTGGGCGAGCGACCGGCCGAAGCGCTCGGCCTGGTCGGAGGTCGGCGCTCCGTCGCTGATCTGCTCGAGGTGCAGCACCCGCGGCTCCGGGTGCGCCAGGACCCGGGCGATCCGCGTGCCGCCGGCGTCCTCGGCCTCGGCGAGCCACTCCAGCCCAGCGGCCTCGGCGGTCGCCTCGTCGGGGTCGGTGAAGGTCTTCACGTACGTCTCGGCCATCGGTCCATCCTGCCGACCGAGGGCACGGGGCGTCACAGCGGGACCGGACCCAGGGCGTCGACGAGCGCCTGCGCGAGCGGATGCCACGGCCGGGACGCCGGCCCGCTGAGCACGAGCGTCCGGGTCAGTCGTCGCTCGAGCGGCAGCATCACGAGGTCGTCGGGCAGCATGCCCCGTCCGAGCGTCGGGACGATCGAGACGCCCTCGCCCCGCTGGATCATCCCGAACATCGTGCTCATCTCCCGCACACGGTGGGCCCACCGGAACGGCTGCCCGTCGAGCTCGTGCAGGCGCTGGATCTGCACCTCGCACCCGCCGCCGCCCGCGACGAGGCCGTCCTCGTGCAGGTCGTCGAGCGTGAGCGTCGGCTGGTCCGCGAGCGGGTGGTCCCGGCGCACGACGGCGGCCATCTCGTCCCGCGCGACGACCACCGCGCCGGACGGCACGGGGGACGGGTCGACGAGGACCGCTGCGTCCACGGTGCCGGCCTCGAGCCACTCGGGCATCTCCTCGTCGTCGCCCTCGTATACCTGCACCTCGACGTCGGGCAGCACCACGGCCCAGAGCTCGCGGAGCCGCGGGACGAGACCCTGGCACACCGTCGGCACGGCCGCGAGCCGGACGGTGCCGCGCGTCGTGGCGGGCCGGACCACGGCCTCCAGGGCGTCGATGGAGGCGACCACGCTGCGGGCGTGTGCGAGCAGGCGTTCGCCGAGCGGCGTCGCGGTGGCGGAGCCGCCGCGGTGCACGACGGCACCGCCGACCTCGCGCTCGAGCCCCGCGACGGCATGGGACACGGCGGACTGGCCGATGCCGAGCACAGCGGCGGCGCCCGTGAAGGATCCCGCGTCGACGGTGGCCGTGAACGCGCGGAGCTGCGGGATCGAGACAGCCATGCGTCCTCCTCATGTCGGCATGAGGCACATGCGTTCGACACATGTGCGGTGGTGCTCGATGCTAGCCCTCGTGAACGCCCTCCTCTACGTCCTCGTCGCCCTCACCTGGGGATCGAGCTTCTTCTTCGCCAAGATCGGCCTCGAGGGACTCGCGCCCCAGCAGGTCGCCACGGTGCGCACCGTGCTCGGGGCGCTGACACTCGTCGTCGTGCTGCTCGTGACCCGTCGGCGCTGGCCGCGGGAGCCGCGGGTGTGGGGGCACCTGCTCGTCGTCGCCGTGTTCCTCAACGCCCTGCCGTCGTCGCTCATGGCGTGGGCGGAGCAGACCGTGCCGTCCGGCCTCGCCAGCATCTACAACGCCACGACGCCGATCATGACGCTCCTGGCGCTCGCGGTCCTCGTGCCGTCCGAACGCCTCAGCCGTCGGCAACTCGGCGGCATCGTGCTCGGGATCGTCGGCGTCCTCGTGCTCGTCGGGCCGTGGGACCTCGTCGGCGACCCGGCGGTGCTCGCGACGGTCCCCGGCCAGGTGACGTTGCTCGGCATGACCGCGTCGTACGGCATCGGGCTCGCGTGGCTCCGCCGGTTCGGCGTCGGCAGCGGGCAGGACCCGACGACCGTGGCGACGGTGCAGCTCTCGCTGGCGGCGGTCCTCATGCTGCTGGTCGCGCCAGTCATCGCGACCGGTCCGGTTCGGCTGGACTGGAGGATCGTGGCCGCGATGGTCGCGCTCGGGGCGGTCGGCACGGGGTTGGCCTACGCCTGGAACACCCGATTGGTCGGCGCGTGGGGAGCGGGGCGGGCGTCGACGGTGACCTACCTGACGCCGGTCGTCGGGGTCGCGCTCGGGGTCCTCGTGCTCGGGGAGCCGCTGCGGTGGAACGAGCCGGTGGGCGGGATCGTCGTGCTGCTCGGCATCGCACTCGCCTCCGGGGTGCTGCGGCGGCGGATGGTCGCGCAACCGGCCACCGCCGGCTGATCGGCTCCTCCGGGTCCAGGCGTCCGGCCGGCCGGGGGTCCGGGAAACACGCCTGTTCCGACGCGGCGCGCGTCGATCGACGCGCGCCGCGTCGGAACAGGCGTGTTTCGTCGGTGCGTGTTCCCGGTGCGCGGGCTACGTCGTCGCGTGCTCGCGCGCGGAGCGGTCCGCGGCGACGAGGCGCTTCGCCTCGCGCACGCGCTTCCGTGCCTTCTCGACCGGGACCTCCACCGCGTAGGCAGCCCCGACGGCCACGAGCAGTGCGACCCCGACGAGCCAGACCTTCCCCCATGCCCCGATGGCGAACGTGCTGAGCAGCGCGATGACGAGCGGGTGCCACAGGTAGGCGGAGTACGACACCCGACGGCCGAACCACGACACCGGCGTCCACGCGAGCGCGGCGGACACCGGGCTCCGGACCGAGACGAGCCCGCCGATCAGGACGGCCGACACGAGACCGGTCGCCGGCAGGACCACACCGAACGTCGACGCGTGCTGGGTCCAGTCGCCGTCGATCCAGAGCTGGATCCCGACGAGCAACGCCAGGCCGACCCACGTCGCGACGTGCCCGGCGAGCCCTGCGACCACACGCCGGACCCGGGCGTCGTCGAGCAGCAGTGCGAGCAGGCAGCCGGTGGCGAGCGGGACGACGCCGAGCACGGGGGAGAAGTAGACGTCCGGGGTCGCTCCGCCGTTCGGCTTCTCGTAGACGAGGAACGACACCGTCGACGCCGCGACGATCAGGGCGCCCAGTCCGGCGAGCAGCCACCGCCGACGCGACCGGACGAGGAACAGCAGGACCAGGACGGGCGGCCAGACCAGGTAGAACTGCTCCTCCATCGACAGGCTCCACGTGTGCGCGAACACGCCCTGCGTGGTGTCCCAGAACGAGCGGAAGAGGTTGCCCGTGTAGCTCAGCGCGATGAACGCGGCCTCACCGGGCGAGAACGTGGCGCCCTTGTAGTCGCCGACCCAGTTCCAGAGCGCCAGTCCGACGAGGACGAACGCGATGAGCGCGGGGTAGAGGCGCAGGACCCGCTTGCCCCAGAACGCGCCGAGGCGGATGCGGCCGGTCTTCCGGCGTTCGCCGAGGAGCAGCGTCGTGATGAGGAACCCGGACAGCACGAAGAACACCGTGACGCCGATGAAGCCGCCCTCGAACTGCGGCACGTGCAGGTGGTACAGGATCACGGCGAGGATCGCGATCGTGCGCAGCCCGTCGAGTGCCGGCGCGCGGTTCGTCAGCGGCGGCGGGGGCGTGGTGCGCGTGCGCCTGCCGTCGGTGTCGGCCGGGGCGGAGGTCGGTGTTGTCCGCTCCGGCGAGAGCGTGGTGGTCGCCACGGTCGCCTCCTGCGAGATCGGTTCCCTGCTGCACGGTCCGTTACCGGAACGTGACCTGATCGACCCAGGATGCCCGCGCGAGGTAGGAGGAGCCTCAGTGTCCGGGGTGCACCAGGTCCGTGAGGGCGGCCAGGCGCTCGGCGACGACCTCGGCGAAGGAGCGGTCCTCGTCCGGCGCGATCCACTGCTGGAACGACAGGTGGAAGACGGTGACAGCGGTCTCGGCGGCGATCGTCGCCGTGGGTTCCGGGACGGCGCGGTCGCGGAGCAGCGCACCCAGGTGGATCTTCAGGGTCTGGAGCTTGCCGAGCTCGCGTTCCTGCAGTGCCGACTCCCCGTCGATGACGGCTTGGCGGGCCCGGGAGAACGGCCGTCGTTCCTCGTCGAAGTAGGTGCCCGCGCTTCCGAGCGCGCGCCGGACGAGCTCGAACGCGGGGGCGTCGGCCGGTGCCTCGTCGATCCCGTGGGTGAACACGCCGAGGAAGTCCGCCTGGCCGGCGAACAGGACCTCGCGCTTGTCGGCGAAGTGCCGGAAGAAGGTCCGTTCGGTCACCTCGGCGGCGCGGGCGATCTCGGCCACGGTGGTGGCGTCGTAGCCCTGGTCCGCGAAGAGCTGCATGGCGGTCGCCTGCAGGCGTTCGCGGGTGCCGGGTTGCCATCGGACCATGCAGCCATCCTAGTGATGACAGTTACTGACATCGAGTGCTAGGGTGATGTCAGTTCGTGACATCACCGCCACGGACACCTGCGAAGGGAAGAACTCATGCACGTGTTCGTCACCGGGGCCTCCGGATGGATCGGCTCCCACACCGTCGACGACCTCCTCGCCGCCGGTCACAGCGTCACCGGCCTCGCTCGCTCGGACGCCTCCGCCGACGCCCTCGCCGCGAAGGGCGTCACCGTGATCCGTGGCGACCTCGACGACCTCGACGCCCTGCACCGTGGTGCCTCCGGTGCCGAGGGCGTCCTCCACCTCGCGAACAAGCACGACTGGGCGGACCCGGTGTCGACCAACGCGACCGAGCGTGCCGCGGTCGAGACCCTCGCGTCCGCGCTGGTCGGCTCCGACCGTCCGCTGGTCGTGGCCTCCGGGATCGCCGCGCTCGCCGACGGCCGACCCGCGACGGAGCGTGACCCGAGCCCGTTCACCGGCCCGGACAGCATGCGCGGTGGCAGCGAGAACCGCGGCTTCGACTTCGTCGACCAGGGCGTCCGGACGATCGCCGCCCGCTTCAGCCCGACCACCCACGGCACCGGCGACCACGGCTTCATCGCCGCGATCGTCGCCGCGGCCCAGCGCACGGGCGTGTCCGGCTACGTCGGCGACGGCAGCAACCGCTGGGCCGCCGTGCACGTGACCGACGCCGCGCGCATGGTCCGGCTCGGGCTCGAGCAGGCGCCCGCCGGGTCGCGGTTGCACGCGGTCGCCGAGACGGGCATCCCCAGCCGCGACATCGCCGAGGCTATCGGCGCCGGCCTCGGCCTCCCGGTGACCTCGATCGACCCCGCCGACGCCGAGGAGCACTTCGGGTTCATCGGCCGCTTCTTCGCGATGGACATGTCGGCGACCTCGGAGGCGACCCGCGAGCTGCTCGGGTGGGAGCCGACGGGCGTCGGACTCCTCGAGGACATCGCGGGCGGCGCGTACTTCCCCGTGCGCGGCGCGTAGCGCGCTCGACCGCTTCACCGCCGGACGGGAGGCACGGTGCCAGCCCGCACCGTGCCTCCAGTCCGGCGCGATGCGTGCGTTCGACGATCCGCGCGTCGAACGACGCGCGTGAGGTCGGTCCATGCGCGCACATCCTGTGCGGGTGCATGGAACGACGGTGCGCCTGTCGACCGACGCGTGTTTCGTCGCGGACGGGGAGCACGGGAACCGCCCCGCCGGCGGCGCGCTGCGCTACTCGGCCTTCTGCATCTGCCAGGGCTCGGGCTCGCGGTCGCCGTTCGGTCGCACGGGTCGCACGTCGCCGACGATCGGGATCGCCCGCTTCCGCATGAACCACAGGTACCGGACGAAGAAGTGCGACAGCGTCGACAGCCGGTTGCCGTTGCCGAGCAGCGAGGCGATGTGCACCGCGACCCAGGCCGCCCACGCCACCGGGCCGACCATCGTCACACCGCCACGGAGCTGCGCGACCGCGGCGTTCGTGCCGATCGTCGCCATCGTGCCCTTGTCGAAGTACTTGAAGTGCTCGGTCGGCTTGCCCTCGAGCAGGCGCTTGATCTGCTTCGCCACGTGCCGACCACCCTGCAGCGCCGGCTGGGCGAGCTGGGCGAGGGCGTCGTCCTGCGCCGCGATGTCGCCGGCCGAGAACACCCGCTCGACGCCCTTCACGCTGAGGTCGTCGTTCACCTGGATGCGCCCACCGTGGGTCTGCGGCATACCCCAGCCCGAGACCTCCTTGTGCGCCGCGACGCCGGTCGCCCAGATCACCTGCGACGCCGGGATCACCTCGCCCGACTCGGTGACGACCCCGTCCGGGCGCACCTCGGCGACCCCGGTGTTCAGCCGCAGCACGACACCGCGCTTCCGCAGGACCTTCGCGGCGTACCGGCGCAGGCGCGGGGCGAACGGCTTGAGGAGCTCCCCGCTGCGGTGCACGAGCGTGATCGAGATGTTGCCGCGCTCGATCTCGGGGTAGGCGCCGACGAGCGCCTGGTCGCGGAGCTCGGCGAGCGCACCGGCCATCTCGACGCCGGTCGCCCCACCGCCGACGATCACGATCTTGATCTCGTCCGGACCCTGGTTCGCCGCCGCTTCCTCGAGCCGGGTGAACAGCTCGTCGCGGATGCGGAGCGCCTGGGACCGGGAGTACATCGAGTACGCGTACTCGTACGCGCCGGGCGTCCCGAAGTAGCTCGTGTTGACGCCGTTCGCGAGGACGAGCCAGTCGTAGTGCAGGTGCTCCCCGTCGCTCATCTCCGCGATGCGCTCGTCGGTCCGGATGCCGGTGAGGAGCCCGTGCCGGAAGTCCGCGTTCGACTGCTTCGCCCGGAGGCTCCGCAGGAAGTAGGTCACGTCTCCGGCGTTCAGGCCACCGGTCGCCACCTGGTACATGAGCGGCTGGAACATGTTGTAGACGTGGCGGTCGACGAGCGTGACCCGGACGTCGGCGTCCGCGAGCTCCCGCATGGCCGCGATGCCGGCGAAGCCTCCACCGACGATGACGACGTGTGGGCGGGTGTCCTGCGGCATGTGCTCCCTGTTTCCTCGGACGGCGGATGGTCGCCTCCGAGGGTACGCGCGCTCAGCCGCCTCCGATGACCGTCACGGCCGGGAGGCGCGGGTCGGCCCCGTCAGGCGTCGCGCCGCGCGTAGGTGTTCAGGACGTTCCCCTTGCTCGTCACGGTGCTGTCGACGAGCGTCAGGCGCGTGGGCGGGTCCGTCGGCTCGAAGAGCCGACGACCGGGGCCGGCGATCGCCGGGTGGATCATGAGCTGCAGCTCGTCGAGGAGGCCGGCGAACAGCAGGTGCCGGACGACCGAGATGCTCCCGGTGACGGCGATGTCGCCGCCGTCCTGCTCCTTGAGGTCGCGGACGAAGTCGTCGAGGTCGCCCGGGATGTGTGTGCTGTTCTCCCACGCCAGGTCGTAGCCCAGCGTGGTGGAGGCGACGAACTTCGGCATCGGGTTGATCCACCGGCCGAAGGGGTCGTCGGCGTGGGCGGGCCACCACTCCGCCCACTCGAGGTAGCTGTTCCGACCGAGCAGGACGGTGTCGGTCCGGGACATGAACGCCGTCATGCCCGCACCGAGCTCCTCGTCGAAGCTGTCGTGCTGGAACTTGTAGGGTTCGTCGACCACGCCGTCGACCGAGGTGAAGAGCCCTGAGGTGACCTTCCGCATGCGCGAAGCGTAGTGCCGCGGGTTGGTCAGCTGCCAGTGCCGGTGCCGCCCTGCGTGCCGGTGCCGGTGCCGCCCTGGGTGCCGGTGCCGGTGCCGCCCTGCGTGCTGCCGGGGAACTGGCCCGTCCCGCCGCCGTACCCGGGGAAGCCGTTCGTGCCGCGGCCCGGGAACTGCGACGTGCTCTGCGTCTGTCCGCCGATCGCGTGGCCGATCGCGAAGCCGATGCCTCCGCCGGCGAGGAGCGCGGCCACGCCGACGGCCGCCGCCACGACCGGCCAGAACCACGGCGGTCGCGGCTTGGTCGAGCCGGGAGCGTCCGTCCGGCCGTACCAGGGCGTCGGGGTCTGCTGGGCGGTGTCCCACTCGGCGGCGTACGGGTCGCCGCCGGGCGCCCGGGTCGCGGTCGGGGTCGGGGCGGCGTCCCAGCCGTGCGGTGCCGCGGCCGGTGCGGCTCCCCAGCCGTCCGGGGCGGACGGGTACCGACGCTCGTTCGTCTGGGTCTGCGTCCGGGTCGCGGCCTGCGTCTGGGTGTGGTGGGTCGGAGCCGACGGGGTCGTGGGGATGGTGTCGTCCATGGCGACGAGTGCACACCGTTCGGCTATGAGTGGCTGATGACGACGCTGACGCAGCACTGTGGACGCGCGCGTACCGTCGTCGTCGTGCGTGCGAAGGTCGAGACGGTGCCGGTGGACGGGCTGACCGTGCGGCTCCGCACCCTGGCCCCGGCAGGACGCCTGCACGACGCGCTCGTGCCGACCGTCGTGCTCGTGCACGGCATCGGCATGTCCCACCGTTCCTTCGCCCGCGCGCAGGCCGTCCTCGCGCGGACGCACCGGACCGTCGCCGTCGACCTCCCCGGCTTCGGCGGGCTGCCCGCTGCCGGGCGTCGGCTCGACCCCGCGGAGCTCGCCGACGTCGTCGTGCGGGCCGTCCGGTCGCGTGGTGCCGGGGAACTCGTCGTCGTCGGGCAGTCGATGGGCACGCAGGTCGCGGTCGAGGCGGCCCTCCGACACCCCGATGCCGTGTCGTCGGTCGTCCTGGTCGGACCCGTCGTGGACGATCGCCGTCGCACCCTGTTCCACCAGGCGGTCGACCTCGGGCGGGACTGCCTCGTCGAGACCCCGCGCATGAACGCCGTCGTCCTCACCGACTACTTCCGCAGCGTCCGGCAGTACGTCCGCGAGCTCCGGCCGATGCTCCGCCACCCGCTGCTGGACCGCGTCGCCGCCCTCGACGTGCCGGTGCTCGTCGTCCGCGGTGACCGCGACCCGATCGCCCGGCGGGACTGGGCTGCGCGGGTCGCCGCCCGGGCGCGACGCGGGGCGATCGTGGAACTGCCCGGGGCGCACCACGTGCAGGAGCACCGACCGGTCGCCTTCGCGGACCTCGTCGCCGAGTTCCGACGGGTCGACGCACTGGAGCGTCTCGTCGCCCCCGAGGACCACCGATGACCGAGCCGGCCACCCCGACGACGCACCCTGCCCGCGGGCGGCGATCCGTGCCTCCCGTCGGGCTGCGCAGGCGGACGGCGTGGGCCGTCCGCGACTGGTGCTACGCCGTGCGGTGGCAGGTGCGGAGCCTCGGCCCGACCACGGCGGACGACTACCTCGACGGGGACCGGCCGCCCGTGGTCGTGGTCCCCGGCGTGTACGAGACCTGGCACTTCATGCGCCCGCTGATGGACGCGCTGCACGATCGCGGCCACCCTGTGCACGTGCTGCCCGTCCTCCGGCACAACCTCCGGCCGGTCCCTGCCTCCGCTGCGGAGCTCGTCCGGTACCTGGAAGAGCACGACCTGCGCGACGTGCTGATCGTGGCGCACAGCAAGGGCGGCCTGATCGGCAAGTACGCGATGGCGTCCCTCGACCCCGAGCACCGGATCGACCGCATGGTGGCCGTGTCCACCCCGTTCGGCGGGTCGTCGCTCGCGCGGCTGGCGCCCGTGCCGCACCTGCGGGTGTTCCGCGCGGCGGACCCGGTGCTCGCGGCGATGGGGCGGGAGCTCGAGGTCAACGCGCGGATCACCTCGGTGTACGGGGTCTTCGACACGCTCATCCCGGAGGGCAGTGAGCTCGCGGGCGCGACGAACGTGCGGCTGCCGATCGGCGGGCACTTCCGGATCCTCGGCGACCCGCGGGCGCGCGACGCCGTCCTCGCCGCGACCGACTGACGGTGCCCAGGCCGGTCACCGGCCGACGGGCCTCCGTGGGCGTCCGGTCGGTCCGCGCTCCTTCCCGGCGTCAGGCCCCGGGCAGGAACAGGCAGAACGGGTGCCCGTCGGGGTCGAGCAGTACGCGGACGTCATCCTGTGGTTGGAACGCCGCTTCGCGGGCACCGAGGTCGACCGCCCGCGCGACGGCGCCGGGCAGGTCCTCGACCTGGAAGTCGATGTGGAGCTGCATGTTCTGGGCGCCGTGTTCGCTGGGCCACACGGGCTGGACGTATTCCGGGTCGTACTGCACCGACAGCCCCGCGCCGTGGTCGGGTCGGACCCGGGCCCACGTGGGGTCGTCCTCGTGCACGGTCCAGCCCGTCAGTGCTCCGTAGAAGCGCGCGAGCCGGATCGGCTCCGGAGACTGCAGCACGGTGGACACCAGGGTCGGCATCGTCGCGTCGTCGCTCGTCATGCCGCGGATCGTACGCGTGGTCCTCCCGACGGCCGGTGAGCACCGGAGCCGGTGCGGTCACCCGACCGGCCGCCGTCGCGGACCGAGCGGCCGTCAGCGGGGGGCGACGCTCGCGCGCTCGACGATCCGGTGCGGGACCACGACCGTCTCCGGCGGGGCCGAGCGGTCCTCGATGCGCCGGGCCAGCAGCCGGAGTGCCGCGGACGCCAGGGTCCTGCGGTCGAACGCCACCGTCGTCAGCGCCGGGATCGCGAACGCCGCCGGGCCGATGTCGTCGAAGCCCATCACGCTGACGTCCTCCGGGACCCGCAGTCCGCGTGCGGCGAGCACGTGCAGCACGCCGAACGCGATCGAGTCGGTGAAGGCGAACACCGCGTCCGGCAGGGGGTTGCGATCGAGCCACGCGTCGAAGCCGCGCGCGGCCGTGGCGGTCGACCAGTCCGGCAGCGGCACCCGGAGCGCCGGGTCGCGGGGGAGTCCCGCCTGTTCGAGGGCGTCGGCGTGGCCGCGCTCGCGGAGGTCGCTCGTGGCGGTCACCCACGTCTCGGTCGCGGCCCCGACGATCGCGATGCGCCGGTGTCCTGCGCCGACGAGCCACGTCGTCGCCTCGGCCGCGGCCGCCCGGGAGTCGACGTGCACCTGGTCGACGTGCTCCGGTTCGACCTCGCCGATCACCACGGTGGGCGGCAGTCCCTCCGTGCGGGCGAGCACGCTCGCGCTCAAGGTCACCGGGTTGAGCACGAGTCCGTCCACGAGGTGCGCCCGTGCCCGGGACACCAGCTCCTGTTCCCGCTCCGGGTCGTTGCCGGTCTGGTCGAGCTGCACCACCCATCCGTGGTCGCGGGCGAGCTCGACGAACCACTCCGTCAGTTCGGCGGCGTACGGGTTCCGCATCTCCGGCAGGGTCAGGGCGATCACGCCCGAACGGCCGTTCCGCAGCCCGCGGGCGGACAGGTTCGGCACGTAGCCGAGCTCGGCGACCGCCTGTTCGACGCGGGCGCGGGTCTCCGGGCGCACCGGCACACCGCCGTTGACGACGTTGGAGACGGTCTTCGGTGACACCCCGGCGAGGGCTGCCACGTCCCGCACGGTGGCGCGCACCGTCCGAGCGTAGCGTGCCGGTCGAACGCGGCTAGGGACGACGCTCGTACCGGTGCACGTGCGTCCGGTACGGCACCCGCACGAGGTCCGAGCCGGCGGTCGCGGGGTCGGAGTCGAGCAGGTCGACGACCTCCTGGCGGAGTGCGGCCCGCTCGTCGTCGGGCAGCACGATCAGGTAGCTGCGCGACAGGACCATGTCGAGGAACGCCGTCCGGTCCTGTTCGTGCACCCACTCGAAGACCCGGTGCGCACGGCCGACGAACGGGCCGCCGAGCACGGTGTCGTCGTCGTACGACATCCGCCGGGCCTCGGGCCGGGTGATCACGTCGCCGAGACGCCGCGACCAGTCGTCGGTCTCGTCACGGACGTTCCACACCAGACCGAGCACCCCGCCCGGCCGCAGCACCCGCGCGACCTCCGCCACGCCGGCGTCCCGGTCCACCCAGTGCCACGACTGCGCGAACGTCACCAGGTCCGCGGAGCCGTCCGGCAGCGGGATCGCCTCGCCGCTGCCGTCGAGCGCGCGGACGTCCGGCAGGACCTCGGCGAGCCGGGACCGCATCGCAGCGTCCGGTTCGACCGCGACGACGTCGGCGTCCGTGCCGGCCACGACGTCGGCGAGCACCCGCGTGAACTTCCCGGTCCCGGCCCCGACATCGACGACCCGCCGTGCCCCCTCGGGCACGAGCCAGGCAGCCACCTCGGTCGGGTAGCCGGGGCGACCGTGCTCGTAGGCGTCCACGGCGCTGCCGAACGACCGGGCGTGCTGTTCGAAGGTCATGCGTCCACCCTGGCACCGCACCCGCCCGGCAAGGGTGCGACTCCGCTCAGCCGTCCGTGACCTCGTCGACCCGCACGGTCCGGCCGGTGCGGACCGACTCCTGCGCCGCCAGCACGACGGACAGCGTGCGCATCCCGACACCGACGTCGGGCTGCGGTCGGACTCCTGTGCGGACCGCGTCGAGGAAGTGGTCGAGCATGGCGGTGTCGAAGTCCGCCCCGGTGCGCAGCTCGAGCGGCCGACCGTCGGCGGCCCGCAGACCACGGGCGGCGGCCCCGAAGAAGTCGATCGACACGGTGCCCCCGGTCCCCGCGACGTCGAGCGTGAGGCCGCCCCACGCCGGCGCGGTGTCGGGGCGGCTCCACGAGCAGTCGATCGCGACGACCGCCCCGGAGTCGTACGTCACGGTCACGAGGCCCGCGGTCTCGGCGCGCGCCCGGTCGGCGTGCAGGACCCGGTTCGTCACGGCCGTCACGGACACCGGCGTCGCTCCCGTCAGCGCATCGACGAGGTCGGCGACGTGCACCACGTGGTCCGCCAGCGCCCCGCCGCCGCTCAGCGCCGGATCGGTGAACCAGTCGCGGGTCGCCGGGAGCATGCCGTTGTTCGCGCCGCGCACCGACACCACCTCGCCCAGCGCGCCGGACCCGGCGGTGCCGAGCAGCCGCCGGAACGCCGATGCGAACCGCACCGGGTAGGCGACCATGAGGAGCACCTCGGCGCGCTCCACCGCGTTCCGGATCGCGACCGCGTCCTGCCACGACGTCGCGAGCGGCTTCTCGCAGAGCACGTGCACCCCGGCCGTGGCCGCGGCCTCGACGAGCTCGCGGTGCCGAGCGTTCTCGGAGGCGACGACGACCGCGTCGGGGCCCCAGGCGAGGAGGTCCGCGACGGACTCCTCGTACCCGACGCCGAGCGCCTCGGCGAGTGCGCGTCCGCGGAGCGACCCGACGTCCGCACCGGCGGTGCTCGCTGGGTGAGCGGGAGCCCCCGCCTCCACACCGGCGCCGACCTCGCCGTCCGGATCGGTGCCGCGGACCTCGACGTCCGGCATCGCCGACAGGGCGGACAGGTAGCTGATCGCGTGCGTGTGCGCGAAGGACAGGACCCCGACCCGCAACCGCTGCCCGCTCACAGCGACACCTCCACCGGCTGACCGGACGCGAGCGAGGCCAGGGCGGCGTTCGCCAGGTGCACCGCGACCGCGCCGTCGAGCGCGGACACCCGTGGCGCCGCACCACCCGAGAACGCCGCGAAGAAGTCGACGAGCTCGAGCGCGTACGGGTCGTCGGCGGGGTCGACCGGCGGCAGGAACCCGTCGACGGACTCCGCGCGAGCGAGGTCCGTCCGGGTGTCGGCTTCGTCGAGGGACGACCACGACAGCGTGCCGCCGGTGCCCGTCACGCTGTACTCGGTCGAGAACGCCAGGTGCTGCGGACCCCAGAGCCCGGACACCTGGCTGATCGCGCCCGACGCGTGGGTCAGGAGCACGTGCGCGGCCTCGATCGGCTCGGCGGCCGTGCCGGAGCGGACGTCCACGGCCGACACCCGCACGACCGGACCGGCCACCCAGCGGGCGATGTCGAGGTCGTGGATCATCTGGTCCATCACGATCCCGCCGGAGGCAGCGCGGTCCGCGAACCACGGCACCCGCGTCGGGTAGGCGCCGGCACGCGAGAACCGGAGCACCGCGAGCTCGCCCAGCGTCCCGTCCTCGACGGACTCCCGCAACCGCGCGTACGCCGGGAACCACCGGACCACGTGCGCCGGGAACAGGGGCACGCCCGCGGCGGCCGCCCGTGCCACGAGTTCGTCGGCGTCCGCGTCGGTGCGGGCCAGCGGCTTCTCGCACACGGTGGGGCGTCCCGCGTCGACCGCGCGCCGCACCACCTCGGCGTGGGCAGGTGTCGGCACCACCACGTCGACGACGTCGACGACGCCGAGCAGGTCGTCGAGCGAGGCCGCCACCGTCAGTTCCGCGCCGGCCCCGGCCGCCCGGTCCCGGTGCGCGGCGACGAGGTCCTCGGCGCCGTCGATCGAGTGCACGACCACGTCACCGAGTCGGAGCAGCCCGGGCAGGTGGGCGGCAGCGATGCCACCCGCCCCCACGAGTCCGATCCTGGTCTGGGGCTGCGAGGTCGACGACGACGGCATGCCGACAGCCTACGGAACGTGGGCGCGTGACCACAGGGCGGACGGGAGGCACGGGGCGGCGCCGCACCGTGCCTCCCGCCCGAAAGGTGGTCGGCCGTCAGCCCGCGTGGCGGGCGCTCCACGCCCGGAACGGCGCGGTCGGGTCGGCGGCGTCGCCCTGCTCCGCGCGCAGCGCGCGCTCCTCGGCGGGCTTCGCGTACTCGTCGTAGAACGTGTCGAGGGTCATCAGGCGGTTGCCGTCCTCGTAGTGCTCGCTCTCCTGCTCCCGCGTCGCGGCGAACACGACACGGTCCGGCTGGGCGTAGTACAGCGCACCGAGGCACATCGGGCAGGGGTACGCGGTGACGACGACCTCGTAGCCGGTGAGGTCGGTGATGCCCTGTCCGGCCGCCTGACGGATCGCGCGGATCTCCGCGTGTGCGGTCGGGTCGCCGGTCTGGGCGACGTGGTTGACGGCCTCCACCACCACCTCGCCGTCGCGGACGATCAGGCAGGCGAAGGGCTTGCCGCCGTCCTCGACGTTCTCGAGGGCTCGGCGGACGGCGAGTTCGGTGAGTTCGTTGTCGTGCATCGCACCACCGTGCTCGCGGCGGCTGCCCGCGCCGTGCACGATCGGGGGACGGCGGCTCGCGGGCGGGTCGCAGCGGTCGACGGTTCGCTGGCCCGCATGACCGACCACCCCTTCCGCCCCGCCCTCGCGACGTTCTTCCGCGGGCTCGCCGAGCACAACGAGAAGGCCTGGTTCGAGGAGCACCGCGACGAGTGGGAGCGTGACGTCCAGGCACCCATGGAGGCCCTGCTCGCCGAGGCCGAGCGACGCTACGGACCCGGCCGGGTGCTCCGGCAGCACCGCGACGTCCGGTTCACCCCCGACAAGCGCCCGTACCGGGAGGACACCGGCCTCACCGCCGGCGGCGTCTACCTGAGTGCCGGCGTCGACGGACTGCAGGTCGGCGGCGGGCTCTACACGCCGTCACGGGCGCAGCTCGACGCCGCACGGACCGCGATCGACGAGCACCCGCAGGCCGCCGCGGCCCTGCAGCGGGAGCTCGACGCGCTCACCGACGCCGGGTTCGAACTGGCGGGACCGCCGCTGAAGACCGCACCGCGGGGGTGGCCGAAGGACCACCCGAGGATCGAGCTGCTCCGGATGCAGCACTACGCGGCATTGCGGCACCTGCCGCTGACGAGTCCCCTCGACGACGTCGTGGCGGCGTGGGACGCGGTGCAGCCGCTCGTGCGGTGGACCGTCAAGTGGGCCCGCGCGGACGACCCGGAGGCGCTCGACGACCCCGCGCCGCCGGTGCCGGGAGCGCGGCGCATCGACGAGCGGGCCTGAGCGACTGCTGGTCCGGTCGGTTGGCGCGTCCGCGCGAGCGCCTGCGCTGCTGCGTGCTCGTCGTCGGCCGTCGGGCGTCAGTCGCGGAGCCAGCCGGCCTCGGCGAACGTCGTCTGCAGCTCCGCGAACAGGCGGGAGCCGTGGAACCCGTCGACCGCGGCGTGGTTGGCCTGCACCGCGATCGGCATCATCGTCCGCCCCTCGACGTACCGGTAGCGCCCGATCGTGAAGACCGGCAGCAGGTGGTCGAACCCCTCCTTGACGTGCAGCGCGAACCCGGTGAAGGATGCCCCGGGCAGCGTCGACACGTCGAACACGTTCCGGGGCCGGTCCGGCTGCGGGAACATCCGGTGGTCGTCCCGGTAGCGCTCCATCGTAGACACGGCCGCCGCGTGGAACCGCGCCGGATCGTCGTCGTACGGGACGAACAGCACCGAGAAGGTCTCCGTGTCCGGGTGGAACACCGTGAACATCGGGTGCACGACGTCCCACACGGCGGGGGAGCCGTCCTCCAGGAGCTGCATCCGGAACTCCTCGTGGCGGTTCACCACGGAGGCGATCGCCCAGATCTGCGACGCGTACGTGCGGCGTTCGGTGCGCCGGACGGTCTCGGCGAAGTCCGTGACGTCGAGCTCGACGGTCATCTCCCACGTGCAGGGCACCCGGTCGCGGTAGTGCGCGAAGTGCTCACGGCGGGGCCAGGTGGCGAGGTCGACGGGGCGGAGTGCGGTCATGGCAGTCAGTCTGGCCCGTCGGGGCCGGGCGCCGTGTGCGGGCTCGTGCTGCTCGCTGCTTGCACGCTCGTCCCGCTCGCTGCGTGCGCGGTCGTCAGCGCGCCGCTGCCAGGGCCTTCGTGATCCGCTGCAGCGACACCGTTTCAGCGGTCCCGAGCTCCTGCGCGAACAGGCTCAGGCGGAACTCCTCGAGCATCCACCGTGCGTGGACGAGTTCGGGGTGCGCGCCGACCGCCGGGGGGAACGTCCCGCCCGCGTCGGTGTAGCGGTCGGTCGCGACGGTGACCTCGCGCATCCACGCGGCGTCACGCCCGGGGTTCTGCAGGAGCTTCTGCACCCGCGCGGTCACCCCCTGCAGGTACACGCGGACGCGGCGGAGTCGGTCGAGTCCGGCGACCGAGACGAACCCGGGGAACACGAGGCGCTCGAGCTGCTGCCGCATGTCCGTCAGCGCGCCGAGGAGTGACATCGAGTTCGCCTGCTTCAGGGCCCGTTCGGCGTCACGGTGCGCGGTCAGCACGGCCGCGACCTCGGACACCGCCGTGAACATCGTGTCGACGACGGTCGCGGAGACCCGGTCGCGGACCTGCTCGAACGCCGCCTGCTCGAACACGAGGCCGTCGGGGTGCGTGCCGCGGATGCCCGCGTCGACGACCGCTGCGAGGACGTCGTCGAACAGCGCCTGCGTCGAGGCGTACGGCGAGGCGGCGAGGGCGAGCTTCTCCTGCGCGGTCAGGTGCTGCTGGATGTACGACACCGGCGAGGGCACCGCGTGCATGACGAGTCGACGGACCCCGGCCGGCATCGCGACCGCGCGGTCGTGCTCGGTGGCGAGCAGCCGGACGGCGACGGTCGCCTTGGGTCCGGAGCCCTCCTCGACGAGCGCGGGGTAGGCACGGATCACACCGCCGGACTGCTTCGTGTCGAGGACGCGCGGGAGGTCACCAGCGGGCCACGCGGTGAGCCCAGACCGCTCGAGGTCGGAACCGGCCTGCGCGACGCGGGCCGCGCCTCCCGGCCGGTTCGCCCTCGCCGTGGCGGAGGCGACGCTCTGCTGGGTGCGGTCCTTGAGTTTCGTCTGCAGGGCCGCGAGGTCCTTGCCGGACTCGACCCGACGGCCGCGCTCGTCGACGACGGCCCACGTCGGCAGCAGGTGCGGCGGGACGCGCGACAGGTCGAAGTCGGACTCGGACACCGGCACGTAGGTCATGCGCTGGATCGTCTTCGCCAGCGTCGAGCGGAACGACTCGGTCGGCTCCGTCGGTGCGTCGTCGGGGAGCTCGGCGACGATCTTCTCGGCCCAGTCCGCCGCGGGGACGATGTTCTTGCGGATCTGCTTCGGGAGCGACTTGATGAGCGCGGTCACGAGCTCCTTCCGCAGGCCCCGCACCTGCCAGTCGAACCCTTCCTCGCGCATGCGCGGGAGCAGCGCGAGGGGCACCTGCACGCTCACGCCGTCGTCCTGCGCGCCCGGCTCGAAGCGGTACTTGATCGCCAGGCGCTGGTCGCCCGAGCGCCACTGGGTCGGGTACTCCTGCTGGTCCTGCGCGGCTTCCGCCGCGTCCTCGGCCAGGAGGTCCGACCGACGCATCGTGAGGAGGTCCGGTTGGTCGCGCCTCGCCTTCCGCCACCACCCCTCGAAGTCGCGGGTGGTCGCCACGTCGGCGGGGATGCGCGCGTCGTAGAAGTCGACGATCTTCTCGTCGTCGAAGAGGATGTCATGGCGGCGGGTGCGCTCCTCGAGCTGCTCCAGCTCCTTGCGGAGGCGACGGTTCTCACGGTCGAACGCCTGTTGCGAGTCCCATTCACCCTCCACCAGGGCGTGCCGGATGAAGAGCTCGCGGGAGTGCTCGGGGTCGACGCGCTTGTACTGCACGCGTCGCCGCTGCACGATCGGCACACCGAAGAGCGTGACGCGCTCGTACGCGACGACGGCGCCCTGCTTCTTCTCCCAGTGCGGCTCGCCGTAGGTCCGCTTGAGCAGGTCGCCGGCGAGCGGCTCGACCCAGGCGGGGTCGATCTTGCCGACGGTCCGGGCGAACAGCCGACTGGTCTCGACGAGTTCGGCGGCCATCACGGCGTCCGGCTGCTTCTTCGCGAGGACACTGCCCGGGAACACCACGAACCGGGTGTTCCGGGAGCCGAGGTAGTCGCGCTTCTCGCGGTCGCGGAGCCCGATCTGGCTGAGGAGTCCGGCGAGCAGCGAGCGGTGCACGGCGTCGCCGTCCTCGCTCCGCGACTGCCCCACGCGGACGTCGACCTGCTTCGCCGCGCGCGAGAGCTGGCGGTACAGGTCCTGCCACTCGCGGATGCGGAGGTAGTTGAGGAACTCGGCCTTGCACAACCGCCGGAACGCGCTCGACGAGAGCTCGTCCTGCTTGTCCTCGATGTGGTTCCAGAGGTTCAGCAGCGTCAGGAAGTCGCTCGTGGGGTCGGCGAAGCGGGCGTGCAGCTGGTCGGCGTGTGCGCGCTTCTCGAGCGGACGCTCTCGCGGGTCCTGGATGCTCAGGGCGCTGACGATGGCGATGACCTCGCGGCCGACGCCCTGGCGACCGGCCTCGAGCACCATCCGTCCGAGCCGCGGGTCGATCGGCAGTCGGGTGAGCTGCCGGCCGGTCTTCGTGATGCGGCCGTCACGGTCCACCGCACGGAGCTCCCGCAGCAGGTCGAGGCCGTCCTTCACTCCCCGGGAGTCCGGCGGCTGCAGGAACGGGAACGACTCGATGTCGCCGAAGCCCAGGCTGATCATCTGGAGGATGACCGCGGCGAGGTTCGTCCGGAGGATCTCGGGGTCGGTGAACTCCGGGCGCCGGTCGAAGTCCTGCTCGGAGTACAGCCGGATGGCGATGCCCGCGCTCGTGCGGCCGGCGCGACCCGAACGCTGGTTCGCGCTCGCCTGGCTGATCGCCTCGATCGGGAGGCGCTGCACCTTGGCGCGCGGCGAGTACCGGGAGATGCGGGCCGTGCCGGTGTCGACGACGTACTTGATGCCGGGGACGGTGAGCGAGGTCTCGGCGACGTTGGTGGCGAGGACCACGCGACGGCGGATGCCCGGCGTGCTGCGGCGCTCGAACACCCGGTGCTGGTCCGCGGCGGACAGCCGACCGTAGAGCGGGAGCACCTCGGTGCCCGGGTAGCGCTTGCCCTCGATGGCCTCTTGCGCATCGCGGATCTCGTTCTCGCCGGACAGGAACACGAGGACGTCGCCCGGGTCCTCGCGTGCGAGTTCGTCCAGCGCGTCCGTGATGCCCTGCAGGACGTCGCGGTCGTCGCCGGTGCCGCCGGGGCCGGAGCGGGTGCCGTGGTCGTCCGTCCGCGGGTCGTCCTCGTCGTCGTCGCCGTCCGGGGCGTCGGCGTCCTCCGCGACCAGCGGGCGGTAGCGGACCTCGACCGGGTACGTCCGGCCGGACACCTCGATGATCGGAGCCCCGCCGAAGTGCTGCGAGAACGACTCGGGGTCGATCGTCGCGCTCGTGATGATGACCTTGAGGTCCGGACGGCGGGGGAGCAGCCGCTTGAGGTACCCGAGCAGGAAGTCGATCGTCAGCGATCGCTCGTGCGCCTCGTCGATGATGATCGTGTCGTAGCGCTTCAGGTCGCGGTCGAAGTGGATCTCGTTGAGGAGGATCCCGTCGGTCATCAGCTTGATTCTGGTGTTCGCGGACACCTTGTCGGTGAAGCGCACCTGGTAGCCGACGAGGTCGCCGAGTTCGCTGCCGAGTTCCTCGGAGACCCGCTCGGCGATCGTGCGTGCCGCGATGCGTCGGGGCTGGGTGTGGCCGATCGACTCGCGGCCGAGTTCGAGGCAGATCTTCGGCAGCTGCGTGGTCTTGCCCGACCCCGTGGCACCCGCGACGATCACGACCTGGTGGTCGCGGATCGCGGCGGCGATGTCGTCCCGCCGCTGCGAGACGGGCAGCTCGGGCGGGTACGTGATGACGGGCGTGTCAGACATGAGCATTCCAGGATACCGTCCCCGGGCCGGTCAGCCGAGTTGGTCCACGAGGGCGTCCACCGTGGTGGCGGGGAGCGCGCAGACGTGGTCGTGACAGACGTACGCCGCGGGGTCCTTGCCGGCGCGACCGTCGAGGAGCCCGTATCCCGCGGCCGCCCACGCCTGTGCCTGCCGGGGCGTGACGGTGACGACGACGGTGCCGGGACGGCGACTCGTCTGGGCGGCGTCGCGCAGCGGATCGCCGGGGTCCGAGGTGATCACCACGACCTCACGTGACGGTCGCTGGAGCGCCAGGGCGACCCCGAGGGCATCGGCGTACCCGAGCGGGCGCTCCGTGCCGCTCCGTGCGCGGTCCGCGACGAGCCGTCGAGCGTCGTCGCGGAAGCGCTGCTCGCCCGTCAGCGCTGCGAGCGTCGCCGCCGCCGAGGCGAGTCCGACCGTGCCCGACCGGAGCGCGGTCTGCGGCTGTTCCCCGGTCGCCGTGCCCGCCGAGGCCAGCACGGGGTCGGCGTCGAACCGCCCGGTCAGACCGTCCTCCACGAGCCCGCGTGCGACGGTGGCGTACGTCACCTCGCCCGTCACCAGGGCGAGTTCGAGCAGGCCGTCCGCGAAGAGCCCGACGTCCTCGATGGTCGGCGGCGCGGTCGATGCACCACGCGGTGAGCTCGAGCGCACCACGACGTGTCCGTCGTCGAGGTGCGCGGCGATCACCGCGTCGGCTGCCCCACGCGCCAGGCCGATCATCTCGTCGTCGCCGTGTCGACCACCCGCGACGGCCAACCCGCGGATCGCCAGTCCGTTCCACCCGGTCAGCACCTGGTCGTCGAGCGGTGGCGGGTCGAGCGTCGCGCGCTCCGCGAGCGGTCGTCGGTACCACTCGCCCTCCACCCGCCGGCCGTCGATGGTCGACTCGCTGTCCTGCGCCGCCACGAACGCGCCGTCCGGTCGTCGCAGGGTGTCGCGGAGGAAGGCGGCGATGCCCCGAGCCTGCTCGGCGTCCGCCACGGCGAGCAGTCCGGCGTTGTCGTAGAGCATCCGTTCGTAGTGCGGCACGCTCCAGTCACGCTTCGTCGCGTAGCGGAACACGCCGCCGTCGGCATCCGTGAGGTCCGACCCGACGATCGCGGAGCGGGTCCGGTCGAGCAGTCCTCGCGCCCGGTCTGCGCCGTCGGCCGCGAGGTCGGCGAGGAACTCGAGCAGCGGCGCGCTCGGGAACTTCGGGGCGCCGCCGAGACCGCCGTGGACGGTGTCCTCGACCTCGAGCAACTGGTCGAGGACCCCGTGGATCGCGTCGACGGACGGGAGGCGCGGCTCGTCGCCGCCCCGCTGGTCACCCGACGTGGCGGTCGCGTCCGCTTCGGCTCCCTGCCGGATCGCCCGCGCGATGGCGGACGCGTTCGCGTCGACCTCCTGCCGACGCTCCCGCCACGCATCGAGCACCGCGCCGAGGACCTGGCGGAAGGACGGCACCTGCTGCACGGGTTGCGGCGGGAAGTAGGTCCCGGCGAAGAAGACGTGGGCATCGGGTGTGGTGAACACCGTGAGCGGCCACCCCAGCTGCCCGGTGAACGCGCTCGCCGCCGCCATCATGGAGGCGTCGACGTCGGGACGTTCCTCACGGTCGACCTTGACCGCGACGAAGTCCTGCCGCAGGAGCTCGGCGACGTCGGGGTCCGAGAAGCTCTCGCGCGCCATCACGTGGCACCAGTGGCAGGTGGCGTACCCGATGGACACGAGCACGGGGACGTCGCGCTCGCGTGCCTCGGCGAAGGCGTCCGGACCCCACTCCCGCCAGTCCACCGGGTTGTCGGCGTGCTGACGGAGGTAGGGGCTGATCGCGGAGCCGAGTCGGTTGTCGGTCATGCGTCCAGCCTGCCCCGCCGGACCTGGATGGGAGAGTGGCAGCGGCGACCTGTGGACGGCGCCGTGCCGTCCACAAACGTCAGCCCCCGAGTCACCCGGTCACAGGCGTGCGGGACGCGCGGGCAACCACCCCGTGAGCGACGCGAGTCGACGTGCCACGTCCTCCGGCGCGCGGTCGTCCGTGTCCACCCGGGTGACCTGGCCCTCGACAGCCGCGTCGAGCCTCCTGGCCGTCCTGGCGCTGTGCGCCACCTGCGCCTCGGGCAGTCGGCCGCCGGACCGACGCCGCAGCCGGTCGGCGGTGGTCGCATCACCCGCACGCAGCAGGACGGCGGTGACCACGGGATCGTCGCCCATCGCCGCCGCCAGGGCGGTGTGTTCGAGGACCGACACCGTGTTCGTGTACACCAGGCGGTGGTGTCCGAGCTCGCGGTACCGCGCCCACAGCGTGGCGAGGTTCCGTTCGGCGAGGTGCGCCTCCGGGTGCGCGAGGTGCGGAGCGGGGTGGGCGAGGTCGAGCGTGTCGCCCTCGATGACGGCGTGCGGGACGTCGGCCGCCACGAGGAGGTCGTGCAGGGCCTCGGCGGCCGTGGACTTACCGACCCCCGACCGTCCACCGATGAACAGGACCTCCGAACGCGGCACGGTCAGCCGCGGCCGAGCATGAGGAGGGCGAGTGCGGCGTCCTCGGGGCCGTAGTCGAACATCCGCTCCCAGAACGGGTCGTCCGCCCACGGGACGTCGCCGTCCACCGGGACGCGGTGCGCCGTGTCGACCAGCCAGTCGAGCTCTGGTGCGACGGCGTCGCCGAAGGCGGGTGGCTGCCATCCGAGCCCTCGTGCCGCCGTGGTGTCGAGGACGAAGGGAGTCGGGGACGACCACGGCGTCAGCCCGACGAATGCCGGAGCGTCCTCGTCGAGCAGGACCTCCTCGAACTCGTGGTCGAGGTGTGCGGCCACGGTCCGGACGATCTCGAGGACCGACGGGGCCGTGGCGTCGGCGACGTTGAGGATGCGACGGTCGGGCACGTCCGCGGCGCGAGCGGCGAGCGATGCGATCCCGGACGCCGCCGTCGTGTGGTCGACCCCGCGGCCACGGTCGGCGAGCAGGATCCGCTCCCGGCCGTCGAGCGCTCGCCGCACCACGAACCACTCGCGCGGGCGTCCGATGTGCGGTCCGTACACCTTCGACGGTCGGAGCACGGTGACCGGGGCGCCGTGGTCCAGCAGCACCTGTTCGGCCGCGACCTTCGACGCGCCGTAGCCATCGCGACTCGTCGGGTCGGCGTCGGCCGGTGCCACGGTCGGTTGCAGCTCCGTGACCGGGCCGCCGAAGACCGGGCGCTCGGTCGAGTTCGCGTGCCGCCCCTGCTCGTCGACGTAGACCGCCTTCGACGACACGAACACCGTCGAGCCGGCGTCGTCGAGGAAGGGGCGGAGTTGCAGGGCGTCGTCCCGGGTCATGCCGACCGTGTCGACGAGCAGGTCGGCACCGGGGCGGAGGAGTGACCGGAGCAGCGTGGTGTCCCGTCGGTCGCCCGGCGTGAAGGTGGCACCGTCGGTGACGAGCGCGTCGGCGACCGGACCGCCTCGGCGCGCGACCACCTCCACCTGCCAGTCGTCGGGGCCGTCGAGCAGCTCGCGGGCGACCGCCGAGCCGATGCCGCCCGTGCCGCCGAGGATGACCGCTCGTCTCGTGCCCATGGTGCAACGGTAGTGCGGTCGGACGTCGGTGGCGCTGCCGCGGCTCGTCCGTCACTCAGTCGGTCGGTCGGTCGGTCCGTCGGACAGCCCGGTGGTGCGTCCGTCGGCGCGGCGGGCCGTCAGGAGGCGACGGACCCCGCTTCGAGGCGCCACCACTCGACGAGCGAGCCGTCGTACACCTGCACCCGCTCGTGACCGAGCACCGTCAGTGCCAGGGCGTCGACGCACGCCGCGCTGCCGACGCCGCAGTAGGTGACGATCTCCTCGGAGTCGATGACCTCGGCGAACGCGTCCGCGAGGGCCTGCCCCTTCCGGTAGGCGTTGGTGGCGGGGTCGACGAGGCTCCCCACCGTGATCGGGGTGCTGCCCGGGATCACCGGCGGGTGGTCGTCCCCGAGGACCGACTCGTCGGCGGCCAGGACGAGGGCCGCCGGCTGCTCGCCGGTCGTGGCCCGGACGACGCGGTCGTGGTCGGCCCAGAGCTCGCGCGTCTCCCCGGCGAGGAACGAGTCCTGGCCGGCTGCGGGCGCGGCGGACGACGACGAGCCGATGCGTACCGGTCGTCCTTCGTCCCGCCACTTCGTGAAGCCGCCGTCGAGCACCGCGACCGAGTCGAAGCCGAACGAGCGGAAGATCCACCACAGCCGCGCCGACCACTCGCCGACGCTGTCGTCGTACACCACCACCGTCGAGGCGTTCGTCACGCCGAGTGCGTGCACGGCGGACTCGAACTGTTCGGCCCCGGGACGGGTGAAGGGGACGTCGGTGTGCGGGGCGGACAGGTCGGTGACGAGGTCGGCGTAGTGCGCGCCGGGGACGTGGCCGTGTTGCTCGTAGGAGTCGTGCGCCGGGCGCCAGACCGTGTCCAGTCCCGTGCCGACCGTGTGCACGGACGCGTCGAGCACGACGAGCTCGTCGGCACCGAGGTGGTCCGCGAGCCACTGCGTCGACACGAGCGGCGAGGTCAGGACGGGGGCCATGCCGCTCACCATAATCGCGACCCCTGACGCGTCACAGGGCTCCCGCAACACTGCGCAACGGCACAGGAATCGGTGCCGCGCGATTCGGATCGAAGTGGGCGAGCGTGATCGGGACGCGGCTGTGGATCGACTCCGCGGCCCTCGTTCGACGGCGGCGGAGTCGTTCCACAGCGGTGACCTTGCGGTCAGCTCGCCGCGACGGTCAGTGCGCCGCGGTCGGGATGCTCCCGGTCGTTCCGGCGGCGGCGTGCTCGAGACGACCCAGGCGCACCGACTGCCGGTTGATCAGCAGGCCGCCCGCGAGCGCGACCAGCACGAGCACCCCGGCCGAGATGCCGAACGCAGCGTGGTACCCGTCGATCACGGCCTGCGCCTGCTGGAGCTTCGTCGGCGCCGAGGTCAGCCCGTCGAGCCGCGCCTGCACGACGTCGGCGAAGATCGTCGACAGGAGCGCGGTGCCGATCGAGCCGCCGATCTGCTGCATGGTGTTCACCGTCGCCGAGGCCACGCCCGCGTCTGCCCGGGCGACCCCGGTGGTGGCGGTGTTCATCGCGGACGAGAAGATCGTCCCCATGCCGAGACCGATCACGACGAGTGCGGGGAGGACCGTGCCGGCGTAGGTGCTGTCGACCCCTGTGCGGAGGAGCAGGAGCAGTCCGGTCGCCGCCACCAGTCCGCCCACGAAGACCAGGACCTTCGGACCGACCCGCGGCAGGAGTCGGCCGCCGATCTGGGTCGACGACACGATGATCGACAGCGGCATCGGCAGGAACGCCAGGCCCGTCTGCAGCGAGGAGAACCCGAGGGTCTGCTCGAGGTAGTAGGTCAGGAACAGGAAGATGCCGAACATGCCGATCGCGACGAGCCCGATCGCGAGGTAGGAGCCCCCGCGGTCGCGGTCGAGCACGATGCGGAGCGGCAGGAGCGGGTGGGCGACCCGGGTCTCGATCACGACGAACGCGGCGACCAGCACGACGCCCAGCGCGAGCATGACGATGGTGAGCGGGGCGTCCCACCCGTTGGTCTCGGCGTTCGAGAACCCGTACACGATGCCGACGAGCCCCGCCGTGATGGTCAGCACACCGGCGACGTCGATGCGGGGTCGCTCGACCTTCGGCGGCTTCGCCATGAACACGAGGGCGCCGATCACGCCGAGGACCGCGAAGACGACGTTGACGTAGAGGCACCAGCGCCACGTGGCGTACTCGGTCAGCACGCCGCCCAGCAGCAGGCCGATCGCCGCGCCGGAGCCCGCGATCGAGCCGAAGATGCCGAACGCCCGGCCGCGCTCCTTCGGGTCGCGGAAGGTCGTGGTGAGCATGCCGAGCGCGGACGGTGCCAACAGCGCCCCGAACGCACCCTGCAGGGCCCGGGCGGCCACGAGCAGGCCGAACGAGTCGGCGAGGCCGCCGAGCACGGACGCGGCAGCGAAGCCGACGAGCCCGATGATGAAGGTGTTCTTGCGGCCGAAGAGGTCGCCGAGTCGCCCGCCGAGCAGGAGCAGCGAGCCGAAGGCCAGCGAGTATGCGGTGACGATCCACTGCCGTTGGTCGGTTCCGAACCCGAGGTCGGCCTGCGCCGAGGGCAGCGCGATGTTCACGATGGTGGCGTCGAGCACGACCATGAGCTGGGCGAGCGCGATGACCGCGAGGGCGATCCAACGGTGCTCGGTGCGACCGCCGGCGGGGGCGGTCGGCGGGGTGGGTGCGGTGGTCGGCACGGACCCGGTCGGGGTCGGCGCGGTCTGTTCTGCCGTCACGGGCAGGCCTCCTTCTGGAAGGTGGAGGGGATGGAGGGGTCGGACGGACCGACGAAGCGGATGTGGTGCATCCGCTTGCGGCCAGTGTAGGGCAAAACGGAGGGACCGCATCCGCTTGTTCCCAGAAAGTTCAACTATCTTCGGAGCCGTGAGCACCACCGACCTCGACCGCCCCCTCCGGGCGGACGCCGCACGCAACCGCGAGCTGATCCTCCAGACGGCACGCAAGTGCTTCGCGGAACGCGGGCTGTCGGTCACGCTCAACGACATCGCGCACGAGGCCGGTGTCGGAGTGGGCACGGTCTACCGCCGCTTCGCCGACAAGGACTCCCTGATCGAGGCGCTCCTCGCGACCAAGTTCGAGGCGATGAACGGCGCCGCGGCCCGTGCTGCCGAGGAGCTCGACCCCCGTGAGTCGCTCCGCGTCTACCTGATGGGCGTGTTCGAGTTCCGTGCTCGCGACCGCGCGCTGGCCGACGCCATCGTCCGTGCCGGCAAGGCCCGGCCGTCGATCGTCGAGGAGCGCAACCGGCTCGAGTCCCAGGTGTCCGAGATCATCGGCCGAGCCCGAGCCGCCGGGGTCGTGCGCGACGGGTTCGACTACCGCGACCTGCCGATGCTGACCCAGATGCTCGGCGCCGTCGCGGACACCACCCGCGCGACCGATCCCGATGCCTGGCGGCGCTACGCGCAGGTGCTCATCGACGGCGTGATGCCACCCGAGCACGCCGACCCCATGGTCGGGTCGCCCCTCGACCGCGACGCCCTCGAACGGGCCATGCAGCCGAAGGCCTGACGACGGCCGCACCCGCGACGGCCGCACCCGCGACGGCCGCACCCGCGACGGCCGCACCCGCGACGCCCGAACCCGCGATGGCAGCGCCCGCAGCCCCCGGACCGGTTACAGCCAGCTCGGGATCCAGTAGTGCGATCGGATGAAGTCCCAGGGCATCTGCATCGCGGTCCACATCGGGTACCAGTACGCCGACGCGAGCACCACCACGCCGAGGTACACGCCCACCCACACGATCGCCCGGGTCCGCCGCGAGCGTTCGTCCGTCCGCCGACCGAGCACCAACCCGATCACCGCCGCGAGCGCCATCACCATGAAGGGCTCGAACGCGATCGTGTAGAACTGGAACACCGTCCGGTCCACGTACATCAGCCACGGCAGGTACCCCGCCGCGACGCCGAGCAGGACGAAGCCGTACTCCCACCGGCGGCGCATCGACCAGAGCACGACGAGGGCGATCACCGCCGCGACCGCCGCGTACCAGATGAACGGGTTCGCGATGCCGGTGATGGCCTCGCCGCAGCGGCTCGCGGTGCAGCCGTCCTGGCCTGCGTCCGTGCCGACGTAGTACATCGACGTCGGTCGTTGCATGACCAGCCAGAGCAGCGGGTTCGCCTGGTACGAGTGCGGCGTGTGCAGGCCGATGTTGAACCCGTAGATCTCCGACTGGTAGTGCCACCAGTTCTGCAGGCTGTCCGGCACCCACGCGAGCACGCCGGTCCAGCGCTGCCCGCCGCCGGTGCCGATCCAGTCGCGGTCCCAGCCGTCGCGGGACACGAACCAGCCCGTCCACGACGCCAGGTACGTGGCGGCCGCGATCGGCACGGTGAGCAGGAAGGACACCGGCGCCTGCTGGAGGACGGCGCTCGACGACCAGAACGCGATGCCCGCACGGCGACGCATCAGCATGTCGCTCAGCACCGAGTACACCGCGAAGAACGCGAGGAAGTACAGTCCCGACCACTTCGTCGCCGTGGCGAGCCCGAGGGCCAGGCCCATCGCGACGAGCCACGGCCGCCACCACAGGAACGGCCCCCACAGTGTCGCCTTGCCCGCGGCGACCCGGCGGGACACCCACGCGTCCAGCCGCCGCTCGGTCCACCGCCGGTCGAGCAGCAGCGCCCCCGCGCCGAGGACGACGAAGAAGGTGAGGATGCCGTCGAGGAGCGTCACCCGCGACAGCACGATCGCCTGGCCGTCGACGGCGAGCAGGAACCCGGCGAGCGTGCCGACGAGCGTCGAACGGAACAGCGAACGCGCGATCACCGCGGTCAGGAACACCGTGGCGGTCCCGAGCACCGCGACCGTGAACCGCCACCCGAACGCGTTGTCCGCCCCGAACAGCAGCATCCCGAGGCCGATGAGGTACTTGCCGAGCGGCGGGTGCGCGATGAACTCCGCGGCGCTCGTGTAGAGGTCGGTCTGCCCGTCCGCGAACCGCTGGTCGGTCGTCGGTGCGCCGTCCTCGGTGGAGTTCGCCGGCCAGGTGCCCTCGTACCCGAGGTGCACGATCGACCAGCCGTCCTTCACGTAGTACGTCTCGTCGAACACCAGCGCGTGCGGGGTGCCGAGCGCCACCAGCCGCAGCAGCGCGGCCAGCACCGTGACCGCGAGGGGCCCGGTCCAGCGCCACACCGCGACCCGGGTCGAGGTCCGCAGCACGCGGCCCCACCAGTCGTCGAGGCGCGAGCCGGTGGGGCGTCCCGCCACGTCCGTGCGGTCGTCGGTCAGCTCGCTGGTCATCGCGCACATCCTACGGAGGCGAGTCCAGCAACGGGCTGCGACGACAATGGGAGGGTGATCGTGCTCGCAGCCACCCCCATCGGCAACCTCGGAGACGCGTCCCGGCGCCTGGTCGAGACCCTCTCGAACGCGAGCGTCGTCGCCGCGGAGGACACCAGGACCGCCGTGCACCTCATGCGCGCCCTCGGGATCGAGAACCGGCCCCGGCTCGTCGCCCTCCACGAGCACAACGAACGGGCGAAGGCGTCCGAGGTCGTGGAGCTCGCGCGCGACCAGGACGTGGTGGTCCTCACCGACGCGGGCATGCCGGCGATCAGCGACCCGGGCTTCCCGCTCGTCGCCGCCGCCGCGGCCGCCGGGGTCACCGTGACCGCGCTGCCGGGACCGTCGGCGGTGCTCACGGCGCTCGCCGTGTCGGGTCTGCCGACGGACCGGTTCAGCTTCGAGGGGTTCCCGACCCGCAAGCAGGGCGAGCGCCGGCGGCTGTTCTCGGCACTCGCGGGCGAGCAGCGCACGATGGTCTTCTTCGAGTCGCCGCACCGGCTCGCCGACACCCTGGCGGACATGGCCGCGGGCTTCGGCGACGAGCGACGCGCCGTGGTGTGCCGTGAACTCACGAAGCTGCACGAGGAGGTCCGGCGCGGGTCGCTGTCGGAACTCGCGGGGTGGGCGGCAGCGGGGGTGCGCGGTGAGATCTGCGTGGTGGTCGAGGGGTCGTCCGGCGCGCTCGACGCCACCAGCGTCGAGGACGGTGTCCGCCTCGTGCTCGAAAGGGTCGCGGCGGGCTCGCGGATGAAGGACGCGGCCGCAGCGGTCGCGGACGCGACCGGCCTGTCCAAGCGCGACCTCTACGAGGGCGCGCTCGCGGCGCGCTGACGCACCCACGACCGGACGGGAGGCACGGGGCGGCGCCGCCACGGGCCTCCCGTCCGGCTCGTCCACAGCCGCGTCATGCGCGCGCCGCGCGCCCGTAGGATGGTCGGCATGGCCGACGGCAGCTCCTTCAGCATCACCACGCCGATCTTCTACGTGAACGACGTGCCCCACATCGGGCACGCGTACACCGAGGTCGCCGCGGACATGCTCGCGCGCTGGCACCGTCAGCGTGGGGACGACACCTGGCTGCTCACCGGCACCGACGAGCACGGCCAGAAGATCCTGCGCACCGCCTCGGCGAACGACGTCACGCCCAAGGAGTGGGCCGACCGGCTCGTCACCGACGCCTGGAAGCCGCTGCTCGACACGGTCGACGTCGCGAACGACGACTTCATCCGCACGACCGACGAGCGGCACGAGCGCGGCGTCACCGCGTTCCTGCAGAAGCTGTACGACGACGGCTTCATCTACGCCGGCGAGTTCGAGGGCTTCTACTGCGTGGGCTGCGAGGAGTACAAGCAGCCGAGCGACCTCGTCCCCGGCACCGGAGCGTACGAGGGGCAGCAGGTCTGCGCGATCCACTCGATACCGGTCGAGGTGCTGTCCGAGCGCAACTACTTCTTCCGCATGTCGGACTTCGAGCAGCCGCTGCTCGACCTCTACGAGTCGAACCCGCAGTTCATCCAGCCCGAGAGCGTCCGCAACGAGATCATCGCGTTCGTCAAGCAGGGCCTGCGCGACCTGTCCATCTCGCGGTCGAGCTTCGACTGGGGCATCCAGATCCCGTGGGACCACGACCACGTGCTCTACGTGTGGTTCGACGCGCTCCTCAACTACGTCACGGCGCTCGGCTACGGGTCGGACGACGACGAGGCCTTCCGGCGCCTCTGGCCGAGCGTGCACATCGTCGGCAAGGACATCGCCCGCTTCCACGCGGTGATCTGGCCGGCCATGCTGATGGCCGCCGGGCTCCCGGTCCCGGAGCGTGTGTTCGGCCACGGCTGGCTCCTCGTCGGCGGCGAGAAGATGTCGAAGTCGAAGCTCACCGGCATCGCGCCGTCGGAGATCACCGACACGTTCGGCTCGGACGCCTTCCGCTACTACTTCCTGCGCGCGATCACGTTCGGGCAGGACGGCAACTTCAGCTGGGAGGACATCTCCGCGCGCTACCAGGCCGAACTCGCCAACGGGTTCGGCAACCTGGCGTCGCGCATCGTCGCGATGCTCGGCCGGTACTTCGACGGCGTCGTGCCCGCGGCGGGTGAGCTGACGGAGGCCGACGCGGCGATCGAGGCGCTCGCGAAGTCCGTGACCGAGCGCGCCGACGCCGCGGTGGGTGCCTTCGCGCCGCACGACGCCATCGCCACCGTGTGGGAGCTCGTCGACGCCCTCAACGGCTACATCACCGAGCATGAGCCGTGGGCCCTGGCGAAGGACGAGACGAAGCGTGAGCGGCTCGCGACCGTGCTCGTCACCGCGCTGCGCGGGCTGGGCACCGTCGCCGTGCTCGTGTCGCCCGTCATGCCGAAGGCAACCCAGAAGCTGTGGGCGTCGATCGGTGCCGGTGGCTCCATCGCGGAGCAGCGCATCGACCGTGCATGGGAGTGGCAGGCCGCCGCGCAGGTCGTCCCGCTCGAGTCCGGGCTCTTCCCGCGGATCGAGCAGCAGCCGGAGCAGGGCGCAGCGTGACCGACGCGGCGCACGTCCGAGCCCGCGGCGAGGGATCGGGCGGCGGCTCGAAGCGCGACCTCAGCTACCCGCCACTGCCCCAGGCACTCGTCGTACCCGTCTACGACAACCACACCCACATGGAGATCGCCGACGGTGTGGGCGACGGTGGCGACGGTCCGCTCGACTACCGCGAACACCTCGACCGGGCGTCGAGCGTCGGCGTCCGTGGCGTCGTGCAGGTCGGCACCGACCTCGCGACGTCCCGGTGGTCCGCGTCGATCGCCGCCCGCGAGCCACGCGTGCTGGCGGCCGTGGCGCTGCACCCGAACGAGGCGCCGGTACTCGACGCCGCCGGCACCCTGGACGAGCACCTCGCGGGGATCGCCGAGCTCGCCGCCCTACCGCGCGTCCGGGCGATCGGCGAGACCGGGCTCGACTTCTTCCGCACGGGGGAGGACGGCCGCGCCGCACAGGTCCGCTCGTTCGAGGAGCACATCCGGATCGCCAAGGAGCACGACCTCGCGCTGACGATCCACGACCGGGACGCGCACGACGCCGTGGTCGAGGTGCTCGATCGTGTCGGCGCTCCCGAGCGCACCGTCTTCCACTGCTTCTCCGGCGGACCCGACCTCGCTCGCCTCTGCGCCGAGCGCGGGTGGTACATGTCCTTCGCCGGCACCGTGACGTTCAAGAACGCCCAGAACCTCCGCGACGCCCTCGAGATCGCTCCGCGGCACCTCGTCATGGTCGAGACCGACGCGCCGTTCCTCACGCCGACGCCGTACCGCGGCCGTCCGAACGCGCCGTACCTGATCCCGCTCACGCTGCGGTCGATGGCGGAGACGATCGGGACCGACGTCTCGATGCTCGCCGCGCAGATCGCCTCGAACACCGAGACCGTGTACGGCGCGTGGGACGCCGAGCCCGTCACGGTGGCCGAGTGACCGTGGGCGCGCTCCTCGGTCCTGCGGAGATCCGCGACCTCGCCGCGAAGCTCGACGTGACCCCGACGAAGAAGCTCGGGCAGAACTTCGTCCACGACGCGAACACCGTGCGGCGCATCGTCGCCGCCGGTCGGGTGACCCCGGAGTCGCGGGTGCTCGAGATCGGGCCCGGTCTCGGGTCGCTCACGCTCGGGCTGACCGAGACCGGAGCATCGGTGACCGCGGTCGAGATCGACGGACGCCTGGCCGCGCAGCTCCCGGCGACGGTGTCGGCGATGCAGCCCGGGGCACGGCTGCAGGTCGTGCACCAGGACGCCCTGACCGTCGCCGCGACCGACTTGCCGGAGGCCCCGACGCACGTCGTCGCGAACCTGCCGTACAACGTGTCCGTGCCCGTGCTGCTGCACCTGCTCGCCACCTTCCCGTCCATCGAGCGGGCGCTCGTCATGGTGCAGGCCGAGGTCGGCTACCGGCTCGCGGCCGCCCCGGGTAGCAAGGTCTACGGCGCGCCGAGCGTGAAGGCCGCCTGGTACGGCTCCTGGTCGATCGCGGGGCAGGTCAGCCGCCAGGTGTTCTGGCCCGTGCCGAACGTCGACAGCGTCCTCGTCGGCTTCGACCGTGGCGAGCAGCCGGGCGACGAGCTCCTGCGGTCGCGGGTGTTCGTGCTCGTCGACGCGGCGTTCCAGCAGCGGCGCAAGATGCTCCGGCAGAGTCTGTCCGGTGTGCTCGGGGGCAGCGCGCACGCGGCCGAGGTCCTGACCGCTGCGGGGATCGACCCGACCGCGCGGGGCGAGGTCATCGGGAGCGAGGACTTCGTGCGCCTCGCTCGGACGGTGCTCGCCGCCGGCTGACGGACCCGGCCAGCGGAATGCGACATTCTTGGTGGTCGGAAAGCTGCGTTCCTAGGGTGTTCCTCGAACTCGGGGAGGAACGATGACCATTGACATCACTGGCAGCCGGACAGACTCGGTTCGGCACGGGCCGGCGATCGGGCGTCTCAGCTCGGCACAACTGGAACGAGGGCGACGTCGCCCGGAAGGCAGCCCGGCCGAGCGGGCACGGGCGGTGCGGTCGATCCTCGACGCCCCGACGTTCCCCGTGGTGCCGAGCCGCATCCATCACCCGGCTTGGACGCTGGGCCCCCGGTGACCCGGTTCGACCGGGTCAGCGCGATGGAGACGGTTGAGTGCATGCCGGAGAGCGTGGTGCTCGAGCACACGTTCGTCTTCGCGGCGTTGGAGTCCGAAGCGCAGCACCACTCCGCCGCTTCGGACTTCCTCGAACGCCTCACTTCGGCAGGCACGCGGCTGCTGTTCACCGATCTGCTCGAACTCCAACTGCACGATCGGGCGTTCGCCACGGCCCGGCTCGCCGCGTCCTCGAGGCAGGGGAGTACCCGTCGGCTGACGTCCGGAGAACAGGTCGAGCTCGCTCGCGCCTTCCTCGGTCGGTGGCGGGCCGTCCTGATGCACTCGGACGCCGTGCACGTCGAGGTGTCGGACCTGATGGAAGACCTGATGTACTACAGCGAGCGCTTCCGGCTGTCGTCGTCCAGCGCGGTGCACGCAGCGCTCGTGATGGCCGCCGACGCCGACGGGCTCGTGACGGTCGATCCCTCGTTCGGCGTGGTCGATGCCTCGCTCCTGCCGTTGTTCCTCCCCGCCGACGTGGTGCGGTTCGTGGGGCGCGGCCGAGCGCTCCGCGCCTGAGGACCCACCACCTGTCCTGCGAACGGACCGGCCCTACGATGTCCGCATGACCGACGGGACGGTGCGTTCGCACGTGCAGGGGATGGCGCCGGAGCGCGTCCTCGCAGCGACGGGGAGACACCCGGACGAGTGGTACGCGGCGATCGACGCAGCGGACGGCCAGCGGATCGGACACGCCGCGATCGCGGCCTGGCTCGCTGAGCACGGCGTGGACTCGTGGTGGGCGCAGGGCGTGACCATCGGGTACGAGCAGTCCCGGGGCCTGCGGATCCCGGGGCAGCGCTCCGACGGGACGTTCGCCGTCTCGGCGTCGCGACAGGTGCCAGGCGAGCGCGAGCCGGTCCTCGACGCGATCGTCCCGGTCTGCTCAGGAGCATTCGGGTTCGCGCCGACCGCGCAGTCCCGCGGGGGCAAGCGTCCTTCGGCACGGTGGACGTTCCCGACACGTGAATCCGTGCTCGTGAACACCGAGGACGGCGCGAAGCCCGGGACCGTCCGCATCAGTGCTCAGCGTGAGCGCCTCATCGGTCCGGAGCGCATGCCGGAGGCGAAGGCTGAGCTGCGGCGACTGCTCGACGCCCTCTGACCTGGCTGCACCCGCCCCCCGAAGCCGCGCGCGCCCGGCCGGCCGCACGCCACACGACCACGCCGATGTCGCCCCCGCTCAGTGCCCCCGGCCGGCCAGCGCCTCGATGAGCTCCTGCTGGTTCCCGTTGCGCTCGGACCACCGGAGCGGCAGGACGTTCTCGACCAGGAGCTCCGGCCCGGCACCGTCGGTCAGCAGCCCGACGACCTCGTCGAGGAACGCGTCCAGCGGCATCCCCCCGAAGTCGGCGCCGCCGAGCAGGTCGGTCGCCACGGCCGGCGGCACGAGCTCGAGCACCGACACCGGCGATCCCGACAGCTGCTGCCGGAGCGACTGCGTGTACGAGTGCACCGCGGCCTTCGTCGCGCTGTACGTCGGGGTGGCGGCGAGCGGCGTGAAGGCGAGCCCCGAGGACACCGTGACGACGGTCGCGGCCGGTCGCGTCAGGAGGTGCGCCAGGAACGCGTCCACGAGCCGGATCGTGCCGAGCAGGTTGGTCTCGACGGTGGCCACGGCGTCGGCGACGTGCCCCGGATCGCGGAGGTCCTCGGGACGCATGATGCCGGACATGGTGACCAGGGTGTCGAGGTCCGGGTGCGCAGCGAGCACCGTGGTGGCGGCAGCGGCGATCGACGCGGGGTCGGCGACGTCCACGACCACGGTGTCGAAGCCGTGCTCCTCGTGGAGCGACTCGAGCAGGGAGGCGCGGCGTCCGCCGATGACGACGGTGCTGCCCGCCGCTTGCAGACGGAGGGCGAGACCGAGGCCGATGCCGGAGGTCGCGCCTGGGATGAAGACGGTGGCGTTCGTGATGTCCATGACCACCACGATGCGCCGACGGGTGTCGGCGAGGCAGAGCGCGGTCATCGGGGGACCGGCGATCCCTGGCACGCCCGCGGCGAGGGAGGCACGATGGAGGCATGGACCGCCCGGGCCTCGCCGACTTCCTCCGCCGCCGACGCGAGCTGTTGCGACCCGAGGACGTGGGACTCGGGGCCGGAGCGCGACGGCGCACGCCGGGCCTCCGCCGCGAGGAGGTGGCGTCCCTCGCCGGGATGTCCGTCGACTACTACACGCGCCTCGAGCAGCAGCGCGGACCGCAGCCGTCCGAGCAGATGGTCGCGGCGATCGCCCGAGCACTGCGCTGCTCCCTCGACGAACGTGACCACCTCTTCCACCTCGCGGGGCACAACGCTCCGCTGCGGGTGCGTCGAGCGGACCACGTCGACCCGGCGATCCTGCGCGTGCTCGACCGGCTGGAGGACACCCCCGCGATCGTGGTGAACGACCTGGGGGAGACACTCGTCGAGAACCGGCTCGGCGCTGCGCTCATCGGGTCGACGGTCGGTCTGCCGGGGAACGAGCGGTACCAGCCGTGGCGGTGGTTCATGACCGGGTCCGAGCGGGCGAAGTACGCGCCCGAGGAGCACGACCGCCTGGCTCGGGCGCAGGTGGCGAGCCTGCGCGCGGCGGTCGGTGCGGCGGGCCCGGGTGACCGGCGCGCGCAGCAGCTCGTCGCCGACCTGGAGCGGGAGAGCCCAGAGTTCCGGGAGCTCTGGGCGTTGCACGAGGTCCGGAGCCGGTGGGAGGACCACAAGACGTTCGTGCACCCGGAGCTCGGTCGCATCGCGGTCGACTGCCAGGTGCTGCACACCGACAACCGGGCTCAGGCGCTGCTGCTCTTCACCGCACCGGCCGGGACCGAGGACGCCGAGAAGCTCGCGCTCCTGGGCGTCCTCGGCACGCAGACGTTCGCCGGCTGACCGGAGCCCGTCAGCTGGCCGACGACGCCGACCCGGACGACGATGCCGACCCCGACGACGACGCCGACCCCGACGACGACGCCGACCCGGACGACGACGCCGACCCGGAAGCGGACCCGGACCCCGGCACCGCAGGCAGCCCGCTCCCGAGGGACGTCAGCTCCTGCTGCAGCGTCGACCCGTACCGCCCGTCGAGCGCCCGGCGCAGGAACACCCGCACGTCACGATCGATGCGCGTCCGCCGTCCCTCCTCGATCGCCCGGAGCCGTGCCGCGGTCTTCGTCGGCAGCACCGAGGTCCCGGCGGCCGTGACGTCGTGCAGGACGGTCTCGGCGGTGCTGCCGTACCCGCCCGACGCGACCTTCCGCTCCACGGCCGCGAGCGCGCTGCGGCGTTCCGCCTCGGTGCGGTGGTGCTCGGCCGCCCGGAGCGCGTGCCGGAGGGACGTCGGCATCGCGTGCTCGATGCGACGGAGGTCGGTGCGTTCGGCGGCGGTCAGCCGCGCGTGTGCGTGCGCGGGCGTGGTCGGCGCGGCGTTCGCGGCGGCGGCGCCGCCGAGTACGGACAGGCCGACGGCGACGGCTGCGGTGCCGACGAGCAGACGCCGGTTGGTGGTGGTGCGCATGGTGTTCCCTTCGGTCGGCGGTCCCTCGACCGCCTCGGGGACGATGATGTGGCGCGCGCGATCGGGTTCGGTCACCGGTTCGTTCGGGTTCTGTACGGACGTGTACCGAGCGTGGCCGGTTCCGGTGCCGTTCCCGGCCGGCAGGTCGGAGGATCGGCGACGTGGACGGAGCACGCGGACTGGTGGTGGTCGCCGAGGACGAGCCGGCGATCGCCGACGTCGAACGCCTGTACCTGCGCGACGCGGGGTTCGAGGTGCTCGTCCTGCGTGACGGCGCCGACGCCCTCGCCGCGATCCGACGGGCGGCTCCGGTGGCAGCGGTCGTCGACATCGGGCTGCCGGGGCTCGACGGCATCGAGCTCGTGCGGGCGCTGCGGGCCGAGGACGACTGGACCCCGGTCGTCCTCGTCACCGCGCGGGACACCGAGGTCGACCGGGTGCTCGGCATCGAGCTCGGCGCGGACGACTACGTCACCAAGCCGTTCTCCGGCCGTGAGCTGGCGGCGCGGGTGCGCGGCCTGGTCCGGCGGGCGACTCCGCGGTCCGCGCCCGTCGTGGTGGCCGGCGCGCTCCGGATCGACACGGTCCGCCGCACAGTGACGCTCGACGGACGGCCGGTGGCCCTGACCGCGACGGAGTTCGACCTGCTCGCCCACCTGGCCTCGGAGCCGGGTCGGGTCTTCGAGCGGTCCCGGCTGCTCAGCGCCGTGTGGGGCGTCGCGGACTTCAGCGGGACCCGGACGGTCGACGTGCACGTCGCCCAGCTGCGCGGCAAGCTCGGTGACTCCGCCGGCATCCGGACGGTCCGCGGCGTCGGGTACGCCTTCGACCCGGCGGGACCCCGGTGAGGAGTCGCAGCCTCACCGGACGGATCGTGGCCACGACGGTGGCGGTCGCGCTGGTCGCGGTGCTCGCGGTCAGCGTGGTCGGGTTCCAGCTCGTCCGGCAGGAGTCGATCGGGCAGACCCGTCAGGTGCTCCTCGCCACCGCGCAGGCCGTCGCCGCTGCGCCGGCCGGGCAGCGCGCGGCCTTCGCCGCCCGCGTCGAGCGTCGAAGCAAGGGCCGGATCGACCTCGGTGCCGGCGGGGACGGCGAGCTCCGGGGTGTCACCACGTCCGTGCCGTCCGGCCTGGAGGCACGGCTCACCACGGCGGACCGGCTGTCGGTCCGGCAGGTGGACGGGTGGCGCACGCTGCTCGTCGAGGCGGTCCCGGCCCGCGGCGGCGGGTCCGTGGTCGCCGTCGAGGACGTGTCGGTCCTGCACGCCGACACCGTCCTCGCCCGCTTCGCGGTCGCGCTCCTCATCGGGGTCCTCGTCGCCATCGGCCTCGGTGTGGCGGTCGCGCGGTTCGTCACCCGGCCGCTCCGGGGTGTCTCGGCGATCGCCGCCCGACTCGCCGCGGGGGAGCGCGGCGTGCTGGCGGGGGACCGGGGAGCGCCCGACGCCGGAGCCGCCGAGGTGACGGAGATCGCCGACGTCCGCCGTGCGTTGGCCGTGCTCGACAGTGAGCTGGCCCGCTCCGAGGCCGCCCAGCGCGAGTTCCTCACGTCGATCTCGCACGAGTTCCGGACCCCGCTCGCGGCCGTGCGCGGCTACGCGGACGCGCTCGCGGACGGCCTCGTCCCCGCCGACGACACGGCGCGCGTCGGCACGGTGGTCCGGGCCGAGACCGATCGCCTCGACGCGTTCGTCGCCGACCTGTTGACCCTGGCGCGTCTCGAGGCGGTCGACTTCCCGATCCGCCGCCAGCTCGTCGACGTCGTGCAGGTCGTCGCCGCGTCGGTCCGGGCGTGGGAGGGACGTGCCGCGACGGTCGGGGCGCGCGTCGTCCAGGTGCCCGCGGCCGCCGACGCGGCGACGCTCACCGACCCGCTCAGGCTGCGCCAGGTCGTCGACGGGCTCCTCGAGAACGCGCTGCGGGTGGCCCACCCCGGCGGGCTCGTCGAGGTGCGCGTCACGGACGAGCCGGACGGCGTGGCCGTGGAGGTCGCGGACGACGGGCCGGGCATCGCCGTCGACGACCTCCACCGTGCGTTCGTCCGCGGCGCGCTCCGCGACCGGTACCGCGACGATCGTCCGGTCGGCACGGGGCTCGGCCTCTCGATCGCCGCGCGTCTCGTCGAACGGCTCGGCGGACGCATCACCGCCGAGCCCGCCGACCGGGGCGCGCGCTTCCGCGTCGTCCTGTCGCGCGGGTCGGGCCACCCCCAGCAGCGGGATCGAGTGTCGTGACGGGCCCGGACGGAGCGGGAAGTGCCTCCGGCGCACTTGCCCACTTTCGGATGGTCGCGCTACTGTGGCAGAGCAGGACGCCGAAGGCCTCCCGCACCCAGCCAACGCCCCGCTCTCGCGGGGCGTTGTGTCATCTCGGCGCCCAGACGTAGTCGACGACGGTGATCTGATCGATGAAATGGACGATCTTCCGGACCGCGTCAGCTGACCGCGGGTCCTTCTCCGCGATCGTCTTCGAGCGGTTGAGGAAGTACGTCGCGACATCGGCAGCCTGCAGCATCCTGCTCTCGTGGGACGGGCCGAAGTAGATCGTGTCGGCGATGCGCGTGAGGGGCTTCCTCGTGTACCCAAGGGGCGCTCTCGACCTTGAAGCTCCTGAGGCTCCTGCGCGCGCCTGCGGCAGAGTGGTGTTCGTCGGCGAGCACGAGCCCCAACTGCTCCGGGTGGTCCAACCACTTCAGGCGTTCATGCACGCTCTCGAGGACCTGTGCCAGCGTGAGCAGGTGCGCCGGGTAGGCGTCCAGTCCGTACTTCCGTTCGTGTGACTCGAGATCGACACCACGGAAGATGAACGACGCGCTCGAACGCGCGAGGACCTTCGCGACGAGCGTGCACGCCTTCACCCGCCAACCGATCGGCACACGCTTCCACGCCCGATCGCCGTGGAACATGTCGACGGCGTGGAACTCGGTGTCCGGATCGAAGCCGGCGACGTGTGCGGCGACGAGGCGGGCCACCCCGTCCAGACCTCGCTCGATCTGTCTCACCGCAGCTGCATCGGCCACCAGCGCGCCGAAGAAGTAGAACGCGTCGTCGCGGGCCGATTCGTCGATGAAGATGAGTCGCACGCGGACACTGTACTGATGTGTGGAATCCTACGGGACGGATCGCAATGGCGCGTCACACACTTGGCAGCGTGCAACGCGGCGTGCCTAGGCTGGTGCGGTGAGCACTCCGCGCGTGTACGTCATCCACGAGAACCCCGAGTGGTTCCCGCCGCTCGCCGCCGCCTTCGAGGCCGAGGGCGTCCCGGTCGAGGAGATCCTCCTCACCGACGGGCAGATCGACCTCGCGTCGGAGCCCGCGCCCGGCGTGTACTGGAGCCGGATGTCGGCGTCGAGCCACACCCGCGGGCACGAGCACAGCAAGGAGTACACCCGTGCGCTCCTCGGCTGGCTCGAGCGCGCTGGTCGCACGGTCGTGAACGGCAGCCACGTCCTCGAGCTCGAGGTCTCGAAGGTCGCCCAGCACGGACTGCTCCGCGACGCCGGGTTCGACGTCCCGCGCACGACCGCCGTCTTCGGGTCGAGCGGGCTGAAGGACGCTGCGCGGAGCTTCACGGACGGGCAGGATGTGCCGTTCATCACGAAGCACAACCAGGGCGGCAAGGGCCTCGGCGTGCGCCGGTTCGACTCGCTCGCGGAGTTCGACGCGTACGTCGACAGCCCCGAGTTCGAGGAGCCGGTCGACGGCATCACGCTCCTGCAGGAGTACCTCACCGCGCGGGAGCCGTTCATCACCCGCGTCGAGTTCGTCGGCGGCGAGTTCGTCTACGCCGTCCGCGTCGACACCAGCGCCGGCAGCTTCGAGCTCTGCCCGGCCGACGCGTGCGAGGTGCCCCAGCCCGGGAGCCAGACGTTCGCGGGTGCGGTCTGCGAGGTCCCCGGCACCGGCGTGCCGAGCGCGTTCAGCGTCCGCGAGGACGTCACCGCCTCCCACCCGCTCGTGCAGCAGCTGCGCGGCTTCCTCGCCGAGCAGCGCATCCCGATCGCCGGCGTCGAGTTCATGGAGACCACGGACGGGCGACACGTCGTCTACGACATCAACACGAACACGAACTACAACCCCGCGGTCGAGGCGTCCGCGCCGGTCTCCGGACCGCGCGCGATCGCGCGCTTCACCGGCGGCCTGCTGGCCGCGCAGTACCAGACCGCCGCGGTCTGAGGACCGGACCACCCACGGCCGGGAGGCGCGGTGCGGGCCCGCCCCGCGCCTCCCGGCCGACCCGCCCCATCGAAGGAACCACACGTGCGATTCGGATACTGGACCCCGCTCTTCGGCGGCTGGCTGCGCAACGTCGAGGACGAGGCCATGCCCGTCACGTTCGACTACGTGAAGCGGCTCGCGCAGCGGGCCGAGCGGATCGGTTTCGACCTGACGCTCGTGCCGGAGCTGAACCTCAACGACATCAAGGGCACCGCGGCACCGTCGCTCGAGGCGTGGGCGCTCGCGGCCGCGATCGCGGCGACGACCGAGCGGCTCGAGATCATGGCGGCGATGCGTCCGGGCTACCACCTGCCGGCCGTCACCGCGAAGCAGGCGGCGACCATCGACGACATCTCGTGCGGGCGCTTCACGTTCAACGTGGTGAGCGCTTGGTGGGCGGAGGAGGCGAAGCAGTACGGCGGGATCTTCTCGGAGCACGACGACCGGTACAAGCGCACCGCGGAGTTCGTCGAGGTCATGCAGGGCCTGTGGCGGGAGACCCCGTACTCGTTCCACGGTGAGTACTACGACGTCGAGAACGCCCACCTCGAGCCGAAGCCGCGCGTGACCCCGCGCATCTACGCCGGCGGCGAGAGCGAGGCGGGCAAGACCGCGATCACCGGGTACGCCGACGCGTACGTCACCCACGGCGGCACCGTCGAGGAACTCCGGACGAAGATCGCCGAGATGCGTCGCCGACGCGAGGAAGCGGGTCGCGAGCCGTTCGAGGCCTTCGGCATGGCGGCGTACGTCATCGTGCGCGAGACCGAGGAGGAGGCGCAGGCCGAGCTCGCCCGCATCACCGACGTGCGGCACGGCAAGGCGTACGAGTCGTACCAGGACTTCATCTCGAAGTCGCAGCTCGAGCACGTCCCGTCGCTCGAGGACTACTCCGTGTCGAACCGTGGGCTGCGGCCCGGGTTCGTCGGCACGCCGGAGCAGGTCGCCGCCCGCATCCGCGAGTTCGAGGACGCCGGGGTCGACACGCTGCTCCTGCAGTTCTCGCCGCAGCTGGAGGAGATGGAGCGCTTCGGCGAGCAGGTCATCCCGCTCGTCCGCCCCGCGGTGGCAGTGGCCTCCGGAGTGGACGCCTGATGGCCTCCGCCGACGAGGGGTGGGCGTTCGAGACCCGGCAGATCCGCGCCGGGTACAAGGCCGACCCCGGGTGGGGTGCCAACGTCCCGCCGATCGCGCAGAGCGCCGCGTTCGTGTACCCGTCCGCCGACGACGCCGCTGCCCGGTTCCTGCTCGACGCGCCCGGGCACACGTACTCCCGCGTGAACAACCCCTCGGCAGCCGCCCTGGAGCGCCGGATCGCGGACCTGGAGGGCGGGGTCGGCGCGCTGGCGCTCGCGTCCGGGCAGGCCGCCACGACGCTCGCGGTCCTCGGGGTCGCGCGCGCCGGCGACCACGTGGTGTCGAGCGCGTCGCTGTACGGCGCGACCTACACGTTGTTCGCGTCGACGCTCCGCGACCTCGGCATCACCTTCACCTTCGTGCAGGACCCGACCGACCTCGACGAGTGGGCCGCGGCCGTCCGACCGGAGACGCGCGCGTTCTACGGCGAGAGCATCCCGAACCCGCGCGGCGACGTCCTCGACTTCGCCGGGGTCGCGCAGGTGGCGCACGAGGCCGGCGTGCCGCTCATCGTCGACAACACCATCGCGACCCCCTACCTCGTGCGACCGATCGAGCACGGGGCGGACATCGTCGTGCACTCGGCGACGAAGTACCTCGCCGGTCACGGCAGCGCGATCGCGGGGATCATCGTCGACAGCGGGAAGTTCGACTGGGCCGCGTACCCGGACAAGTACCCGCAGCTGACGTCGGTCGAGCACTCGGGTTTCGCGGGGACGGACTTCGCGGCGAAGTTCGGCCCGCGGGCGTTCATCCAGCGCACGCGGTCGAAGCTCGCCGCCGACCTCGGCCCCGCCATCGCTCCGTTCACGGCGTTCCTGGTGCTGCAGGGCATCCAGACGCTGTCCCTCCGGATGGACCGGCACGTGGCGAACGCCGCCGCGGTGGCGTCCTGGCTCGACGCCCACGACCAGGTCCTCGGGGTGCACTACGCCGGGCTGCCCTCGTCGCCGTGGTACGCCCTGGCGCAGCGGTACGTGCCGAAGGGGCCGTCGGCGGTCCTCGCGTTCGACCTGGACGGTGGGGTGGAGGCCGGGCGGCGGTTCGTCGACGCGCTCGAACTGTTCGACCACGTCTCGAACATCGGGGACGTGCGGTCGCTCGTCGTCCACCCGGCGTCGACCACCCACGTGCAGATGACACCGTCGGAGCGTGCCGCCGCCGGGGTCGGCGACGGGCTCGTCCGGCTGTCCATCGGCCTCGAGCACATCGACGATGTCCTGGCCGACCTCGCCCGGGGCTTCGCCGCTGCCGCACGCTGAGCCGTCCCGCTCGTGGTGGGCCGGACCGCTCGTGGTGGGCGGAGTCGCTCGTGGTGGGCGGAATCGCTCGTGGTGAGCGGAATCGCTCGTGGTGGGCCGGATCGCTCGTAGGAGGCCCGAACTTTCGACCACCCACGAGCGATGCGGCAACCCATTTCGGGCGCGATGGGTCGGAAGTGACGTGGCGGAGGTGAGCCGTGCCTCCTGTCCGTCCCGGAGTCACGCGCAGGAACCCGCCCCGGCCGGAGGATAGGTTGGGGGCATGACCTCGCTGTCCGCTCCCACCCGCGTGCGGACGCGCGCCCCGGGCAAGATCAACGTGTTCTTGTCGGTCGGAGCCCTGCAGGACGACGGCTACCACGACGTGGCGACGGCGTACCAGGCGGTGTCCCTCTACGAGGACGTCGTCGCCGAACCTGCGGACGACTTCTCCGTGACCTTCACCGGGCCGATCGACACGAGCGCAGTGCCCGTCGACGAGTCGAACCTCGCCATCCGTGCTGCGCGCCTGGTCGCCGACGCTGCAGGGCACCGCGGCGGAGTCCGGCTGACGATCGACAAGCAGGTGCCCGTCGCCGGCGGGATGGGCGGAGGCTCCGCGGACGCGGCGGCGACCCTCCTGGCCGTCGACACCCTCTGGGGGACTGCCCTCGGTCGCGACGAACTGCTCCGGCTCGCGGCGCAGCTCGGTGCCGACGTGCCGTTCGCGTTCGCCGGGGGAACGGCGGTCGGCACCGGCCGCGGCGACGAACTCAGCCCGGCGCTCGCGAAGGGGGAGTTCCGCTGGGTGCTCGCGCTGAGCGACGCGGGGCTGTCGACGCCCGCGGTCTACCGCGCCCTCGACGAGCACCGGGAGCGCTACCGCGCCGACATCGCACCGGCACCGACCACCCCGGTGGTCGACGCCAACGTGCTGCAGGCCCTCCGGGCGGGGGATCCGAACCTGCTGGCGGACTGTCTGCACAACGACCTGCAGGCACCGGCCATGCGCCTGCAGCCGGAGCTCGCCGAGACCCTCGAGCTCGGGGAGCGGTCCGGCGCCCTCGCCGGCATCGTGTCCGGGAGCGGCCCGACGGTGGCGTTCCTCGTCGCCGACCGGGACGCGGCGCTCGAGTTGCAGGTCGAGCTGAGCGCCGCGGGACTGGTGGCGGTGCGCGCCAGCGGCCCGGTGCACGGTGCCCGCGTCGTGCACTGAGCGCCCCGCACCCAGCCCCAGCACTCAGCACCCGCCCCCAGCCCCCGCACTGCGCGTCGCGCGGGCGCAGCCGACCGCGTCGCCGGGTCGGACGACTAGCGCCGGACGTACTCCGTCAGCACCACCGTGCCGGTCTTCCAGTGCTCGGCCGCGGTGAAGCCGTGCTGCGCCAGGATCCGCGCGGTCTCCGGTTGGATGTTGCGCGCCTTCACGGTGCCGCCGACGAACCACACGGTGTCGATGTCGGCCAGACGGTTCGGGATGTTCGACTCGAGGTCGCCGGTCTGGTTCCACAGCACGCCCGACGCAGCGCCGTCCTTGCGCACACCCAGGTCGGTCATGCCCGCGAACGCCGCAGGGTACGAGACCCGGATGATGTCGGCCGTCGCGCCGGGGTGTCCGTAGACGCTGCCGAACACGACGCCTTCGTCGCGGTCGTGGTGCGCGGACCGCTCCGAGGAGATGATCGACGCCGCGACCGCCCACGTGGAGTCCTGCTTCGCGCGGGGCAGCTTCACCGTGACCGCGGTCGGTACGGACAGCAGGAGCGCTCCGGCCAGCACGGCGGCGAGGGCCGCCCGGCGCCGGACGAGCGTCAGGCCGAGCGCGATGAGGAGCGCCACGAACGGCAGGCTCAACGACGCGTACTTCGGCGTGTACAGGTGCTTGCCCATCGCGGTCGCCAGGAGCAGCGCCAGGGTGGGCAGCACCACCAGGGGCAGGGCGACGCGGACGGCCTGCGCCCGGAACAGCGACCGGACCGTGGCCGATGAGCGGTGGGCCGCGACGAGCGCCGTGGCCGACCCGAGCACCATGAGTGCCCACGCGACCGCGGCGTACAGCTCGACCCCGCCGAACCAGGCGGTGGAGAACACCTGGGGGAACGTCCGGGGACCGATCGGCCCGAGCCAGCCGACCTGCTTCGACTGCGAGACGACCTCGGCGACGAACGGTGCCACCGCGACCAGGACGACGGCCGACACGATCGCCCAACGCAGCAGCGCCCCGCCGGGGACCAGCGGCCGCGCCGTGCGGGCACGTCGGTCGGCCCACATCGTCCAGAGGAACGAGACGCCGTGCGCAGCGACGGCGAGCGCGAGGTACACGTTGAGCACGACGGCGACGACGGCGAGCACACCGTACGCGACCCACCAGTGCAGGCTGCGCCCGGTCCGGGTCCGACGCACCGCGGTCATCCCGACCAGGGTGAGGCAGACCGCGAGCGTCGTGATGGTGGCGTACGAGCGGCCCTCGGTGCCCGCCCACTGCACTCGCGGGAGCGCGATGAAGACCAGGCCGGCCACGATGCCGAGTCGGCGCCCGCCCAACCGCCGACCGAGCGCGACCACGAGTCCGGCGGCGACGCCGATCGCGAGGGCGCTCGGGAAACGGAGCGTGAAGGGCGTGTAGCCGACGAGCCAGAACCACACGTGCATGAGCGCGTAGTAGAAGCCGTGCACCGCGTCGACGCTGTGCAGCTCGGCCCACAGCTCCGGCCAGGTCCGACGCGCGCTCGTGACGGTCGCCGCCTCGTCGTACCAGAGTGACGGGACCCAGGCGAACGCGGCCGCGACGACCACGCCGAACGCAGCGATCGTGAGCTCCGGCGTCCGGACGACGGCGACCCGGACACCCGTCGGGACGGCGCGCAGCCGATCACGGACCGACGTCGCGCCCAGACCGGGCTGGACGCTGATGGTGTCGGTGCGGGGGCTGCTCACCCGCTGTACGGTAGCCGCGCGTCCTGGGCAGGTGCCGCACCCCGACGTGCCGTCCACTGAGAGTTCACATGTCGGCCGCCTCCGCGTCCACGGACTATCGTCAGGCACCATGACGATGCTCCGCATCCGCGACGCCGCGACCTACCTCGGGGTGAGCGACGACACCGTCCGACGGCTCGTCGACAGCGGCACGTTCACCCGGCACGACGACGGAGCTGGACGGGCGGTGGTGGACGGCCGGGAGCTGGCCGAGCACGCCCGGCAGCGTGCGGCGCGGCTCGGCGACCCGTCCGGGGTGCGGAGTTCGGCCAGGAACCGCTTCGTCGGGATCGTCACCGACCTCGTCGTGGACGGTGTGATGGCACAGGTGGAGCTGCAGAGCGGCCCGCACCGCGTGGTCTCCCTGATGAGCGCGGAGGCCGTCCGGGACCTCGACCTCGAGGTTGGTTCGGTCGCGGTGGCGTCGGTGAAGGCCACCATGGTGACGGTCGAGGTCCCGGACGAGGACGGGGGCCGCGCGTGACCGGGTCGGCACCGGAGGACGAACGGGGACCGAGCACGACCGGCGACGAGCTCCGGCGGGCGATGACGTCGCGGACCGCGGCGCTCCAGGGTGCCGGGCAGGCCGCGCTCGGACGGCTGGCCCGTGCGCGGGTGCTCGTCGTCGGTGCCGGCGGCCTCGGCGCGCCCGTGCTGCAGTACCTCGCCGGCGCCGGGCTGGCCGCGGTGACGGTCGTCGACCACGACACCGTCGACCCGTCGAACCTCGCCCGCCAGACGCTCTTCACCCGGCACGACATCGGCCGACCGAAGGCCGAGGTCGCGGCCGACCACCTCCGAGCGGTCGACCCCGCGGTGGCGGTGACCGCGATCGTCGCCCGGTTCGACCCCGAGCAGGTCGCCGGCCACGACGTCGTGGTCGACGCAGCCGACAGCGTCGTCGTCACCCGAGCCGTGTCGGACGCGTGCGCCGGAGCGGGCATCCCGTTCGTCTGGGGGACGGTCCTCGGCTACGACGGCCAGGTGTCGGTCTTCCACGACGCCGGTCCGGACCCGGTCGACTTCCACGACCTGCACCCCGACGTCCTGCCCGACGAGGGCTCCTGCGCGCTCGACGGGGTGCTCCCCGCCCTGTGCGGTGCGGTCGGATCGGTGATGGCGGCGCAGGTCACCGCCGTGGTCGCGGGGCTCGGTGAGCCCCTGGTCGGCAGGGTGCTCACGGTCGACGCGCGACGGTGGCGCTGGACCGAGAGTCCGCTCCGACGCGGGCCCGCCTCACAGCGACCGGCCGCGACGACGGACGAACCGCCCGCGACCATCGCACCCGGAGCGCTCGCCGACCGGATCGCGCGCGGTGAGGTGGCGCGCGGCGAACTCGCGCTGGTCGACGTCCGGACCCCCGAGGAGCTCGCGACCGGGGTGATCGCGGGCAGCACGACTCCGGACACGCTCGCCCCGGCGGCCACGGTGGTGGTCGTGTGCGCGTCCGGACGGCGGGCCGACGCCTGGGCGCGGACGGCGGCGCTCGGGGACGACATCGCGGTCCTCGTGCTCGACGGCGGCATCACCGCCTGGAGTGCCGAGGGGCGACCACTGACCACCGGCATCGGCACCGACGCAGATGCGGGTACGATCGCCGTGTGACCACGCGGATGCGGACCCCTGCCCTGTCGATCGTGGCGCTCGCCGCCGCGCTGGCCCTCACCGGCTGCTCGGGAGCACAGGCGACCGCGCCCATCGGGGTCGCGACGAAGACCCCCGGCGCGACGAAGACCGCGGGCGGGACGACGACCGACACCGCCACCGGATCGATCACCGTGTTCGCCGCCGCCTCGCTCCAGCAGACCTTCACGACCCTCGGCGACCGCTTCGAGCACGACCACCCCGGCACCACCGTCCGGTTCTCGTTCGCCGGGTCGAGCGACCTCGCCACGCAGATCGAGAACGGCGCCCCCGCCGACGTCTTCGCGTCCGCCGACGAGGCGAACATGCGCAAGGTGTCCGCCGCCGGCCTCGTCGACGGTGCCCCGCGCGCGTTCGCCACGAACGTGCTCGAGATCGCGGTCGCGCCGGGCAACCCGCACCACGTCGAGGACCTCCGCGACCTGACGGCGTCCGGCCTCCAGGTCGTCACGTGCGCTGCCCCGGTGCCGTGCGGGGCCGCCACGACGAAGGTGGAGCAGGCGAGCGGGATCGACCTGCACCCGGTCAGCGAGGAGCAGTCCGTCACGGACGTCCTCGGCAAGGTGGAGTCCGGCCAGGCGGACGCGGGCCTCGTGTACGTCACGGACGTGGCAGGGTCGGGCGGCAAGGTCGACGGCGTCCGGTTCGACGAGTCGGCCGAGGCGGTCAACACGTACCCGATCGGCGTGCTCCGGGACGCCGGCAACCCGGCGCTCGCGGACGAGTTCGAGGCGTTCGTGCGCTCCACGGCCGGGCAGCGGGTCCTCGCCGACGCGGGCTTCGGGAAGCCGTAGCCCGTGCCGGACCCGCGACACGGCGACGACCGACGCCCCAGGACCAGCCGACGACACGACACCGCCCCGCTCCCCGTCCCCTGGTGGCTCCCCGTCCCCGCGGTCCTCGGCGGCCTGTTCGTGCTCGTCCCGGTCGCCGCGATGGTCGGCCGCGTCGACTGGGGGTCGTTCGTCGCGCTCGTCACCTCGCCCGCGTCGGTCACCGCCCTGGGCCTGAGCCTCGGCACCGCGGCTGCCACGACGGGCATCGCGTTCGTCCTCGGCTACCCCCTCGCCGTCCTGTTCGCCCGGTCGACGTCGCGCTGGGTCGGAGCCGCCCGCGCCGTCGTCCTGCTGCCGCTCGTGCTGCCGCCCGTCGTCGGGGGCCTGGCGCTCCTCGCCGCCTACGGCAGGATCGGCCCGGTCGGGGCGTTCCTCGACGCCCACGGTCTCCGCATCGCGTTCACCACGACCGCGGTCGTCATCGCGCAGGTGTTCGTGTCGATGCCGTTCCTGGTCTCGAGCGTCGAGGGCGCGCTCCGGGTCGGCGGCGACCGGCTCGAACGGGTCGCCGCGACGCTCGGGGCCGGCCCGACACGCACGTTCCTGACCGTGACCACCCCGCGGGTGCTGCCCGGGATCGTCTCCGGTCTGGTGCTCTGCTTCGCCCGTGCGCTCGGGGAGTTCGGCGCGACCCTCACGTTCGCCGGCAGCCTGGAGGGCGTCACGAGGACCCTCCCGCTGGAGATCTACCTGCAGCGGGAGCTCGACCCGGACACCGCCGTCGCCCTCGCGCTCGTGCTGGTCGTGGTCGCCGTCGTCGTCATCGGGGCGTCGTCGCTGCGGACCCGGGGCGTGGCCACGTGACGGGGGTGCACGCGCGCGTCGTCGTCCGCGCCCGCGACGTCGACCTGTTCCTCGAGGTCGGGGACGACGAGTGCGTCGCCGTGGTGGGGCCGAACGGGGCGGGCAAGTCGACGCTCGTCGACGCGCTCGCCGGACTGGTCGCGCTCGACGAGGGCGAGGTGGTCCTCGCCGACCGCATCGTCGCGGAGCGCGGGAGGAACGTCCCGACGCACCGTCGGCGCATCGGGCTGGTCGCGCAGCGGCCCGACCTGTTCCCGCACCGGTCCGTCCTGGCGAACGTCGCGTACGGACCCCGTGCCTCCGGTGCGTCCGGCCGGGAGGCCCGGGGTCGCGCCCGGCAGGCGCTGGCCGACGCCGGGGTGGCCGCGTTGGCGGACCGGGCGCCGACGAGCCTGTCCGGCGGGCAGGCACAGCGGGTCGCGATCGCCCGCGCGCTCGCCACCGAACCGGCCGTGCTGCTCCTCGACGAACCGACCTCGGCGCTCGACCTCGGCGCGCGCGAGGAGGTCCGCGCCGCCCTCCGCACCGCCGTGGCCGGTCGTCCGACGGTCCTGGTGTCGCACGACCCGGTCGAGGTCGTCGCGCTCGCCGACCGGGTCGTCGTCGTGGAGCACGGCCGGGTCGTCGAGCAGGGCACCCCCGCCGAGGTGCTCGGCCGACCGCGCACCGGGTTCGCGGCGCGGTTCTCCGGACTCGCGCTCGTCCGCGGCACCGCCACCGAGGCGGGGATCGTGACCGACGACGGCGGCGCGCTGGCATCGACGACGCGCACCGTGCCTCCTGGCCGGCCCGCCCTCGCCGCCTACCACCCCACGGCCGCGCGGCTCACCGCGGTCGGCGACGGTGGGCGCCGGGTGGACGCGCTCGAGCCGCGCGACGGACTGGTGCGGGTGCGGGCCGGGGACCTCGTCGCCGACGTCACGGTGACCCGCCTGGCCGCGGTCGGACTCGCGGTCGGGGACCCGTGCGCGGTCGACGTGCCCGCCGACGAGGTCGTCGTCTACGGGCCCTGACCGGTCAGCCGCCGGCGAAGGGCGGCATGACGTCGACGACCCCGACGTCGACGAGCGGCGTCGCGCGGTCCCGTGTGCTGACGCCGTCGACCAGGTAGGAGCAGCGCTCCCTGAGCCGCGCCCAGCGCTCGGCGTCGGCCGCGGGCACGGCGGCGAGGGCGTCGTCGAGGACGGTCGCGGTCGTGGTGGTCTCGTCGACGCCGACCGCTGCCCGTGCCGCGGCGAAGAACCGGATCGTGGTCACCGTCTCACCCGCCGATCGCGCTCATGCCCCGCGCGGGGTGCACCAGGTCGTCGCTGTCGTCGCCGTGGTCGCGCGGCTTCGCCCACATGGCCCGCCGCCACAGTTCCGCGACCTCGTCGTCGTCGGCACCGGCACGCATCGGGCCGAGCACGTCGGTCTCGTCGTCCGAGAACAGGCAGCTGCGCACGTGCCCGTCGGCGGTCAACCGGGTCCGGGTGCAGTCGGCGCAGAACGACTCGGTGATGCTCGCGATGATGCCGATCGTGCCGAGGTCCTCGCCCGTCGGCGACAGCACCCGGAAGCGCTCGGCCGGGGCACCGTCGCGGGGGGCCTCGTCCGGCACCAGTCCGACCGTCTCCGAGAGCAGTGCACGTGTCTCGGCCGCCGTGATCATCGACGTCCGGTCCCACGCGTGGTCGGGGTCGAGCGGCATCTGCTCGATGAAGCGCAGCTCGTAGCCGTGGTCGAGGCACCAGCGGAGCAGGTCGGGGGCGAGTGCGTCGTTCACCCCGCGCAGCAGCACCGCGTTCACCTTGATCGCGAGTCCGGCCGCGGCGGCGGCGTCCAGCCCGGCGATCACCTTGTCGAGGAACGGCCGACGGGTGACCTCGGTGAAGACGTCCGGGTCGACCGTGTCGAGCGACACGTTCACCCGCCGGAGGCCGGCGTCGTGGAGCGCCTGCGCACGGTGGGCCAGCCCGATCGCGTTCGTCGTCAGCGACAGCTCGGGGGCGTCCGGCAGCGCCGCACAGCGGGCGACCACGTCGACGAGGTCGTGCCGGAGCATCGGCTCGCCGCCGGTGAACCGGACCTTCCTGACCCCGAAGCGCGTCGTGCCGAGCCGGACGAGCCGCTCGATCTCCGCAGCGGTCATCAGGGCGTCGTCGGGCGCGAAGGGCAGCCCGGCGGCCGGCATGCAGTACGTGCAGCGGAGGTTGCACCGCTCGGTCAGCGAGACCCGCAGGTCGACCGCGCGCCGTCCGAACCGGTCGAGCAGTGCCCCGGAGGAGCCGAGCAGGGTCGCGGGAGCCATGGTCGTCAGCGTACGTCGTCCCGGGCACCGGCACCGGACGGCACCGCGCGCGTGCGGGATGCGGAGGACCCGGCGGCGGGTCCACCGCGCCCGCCACCACCCCCGCGGAGGTCCCGGAACAGCAGCCGGTCGCGCCACCGCGCCCAGTCCGAGCGGCTCGCCCGGACCAGCGTGCCGACGACCACGACGAGGAGTGCCGCCGCGAGCCACCAGCGGTAGGCCGGGGTCGACGGCCACACGCCGCGCAGGGCGATGGCGAGGCCGATCGACAGCCACTCCCAGCGCCCGGACAGCACCACGAACGGGATGAGGAGCAGCGCGTACCAGGGGTACCGGGGGCTCACCGCGAGGAACGTCACGCCGATGAGCAGCACCTCGCCGGACCACGGGCGCGTCGGGTCGGACAGCCGCCAGGCGACGAAGGCCGCGAGGAGCACGAGCAGGCCGACGACGACCGTGGCGGCGTCGCCGGGGAACACGAGCGAGACGAGGGCGAACCGGGAGCCGTCCTCGTAGCCCTCCTCGGAGAGGTACCCGGGCAGGTAGCCGAGCACCTTCCAACCGGTGCTGATGACGTAGGGGACGTACAGGAGCGCGAACACCGCGATGCCGACGGGGATCGCCCACCAGTGCTTCCACCGGCCGAGGAGCGGCGGGTAGACCAGGGCGGGGATGAGCTTCGTCGCGGTCGCCGCGCCCAGGGCGATCCCGCCCCAGACCGGCCGGCCGAACGCGACGAGCACGACGCCGGCGGTCGCGAGCGCGGCGCCGAGGACGTCGACGTGCGAGTTGGTGACCGCCTCCGAGGCGACGAGCGGCGACCAGCCCCAGAGCGCCGCCCACCACACCGGTCGGTCCAGGCGGCGGAGCACCACGACGAGCGCGATCGTGACGGCGAGCGACACGAGCAGCCCGGCGACCTGGAACGGCATGTACTGGGCCGTGACCGGCACGACCGAGCGGACCAGCGCGAACCACAGCTGCGCCATAGGCGGGTAGATCGTCACGACGTCCGGACGGTTGATCGCCACGCAGTGCCCGTCCGCCCCGTCGCCGAGCCCCCGGAACCGTGGTTCGATCGGCTTGCAGGTGCCGTCGACCTTGTCCGGGAACAACCAGTCGGGTCGCAGAGCGGACAGTGCCTCGGACTGCGGCGTGTGCGCGTACGGCGAGATGCCCGCGTGCTGCACGATGCCGTCCCAGGCGTAGCGTGCCGAGTCGGTGCTCGTGTTCGGCGGTCCGGACAGGGCCGCGATCCCGACCACGACCGCCCCGACGACGACGAACCAGCCCGCCAGTCGGCGTGGCACGAACCGCAGCGCGACGACCGCGACCGTGAAGACGCTCCAAGCGATCAACGTCCACGCGACGAATGGTGCACGATGGCCGGACCGGAGGAACCCCAGATGCGTGACGCCCCAGGCGATGACGCCCGCCAGGGCGAGCACCCCGACCACCGCGCCCACGACGCCGATCATCGGCGGGACGGACGGGCGGCGGGTGACGGTGCGGTCGCTCATGGTGGCTCGAGGCTAGCGATCGTGCGGCGGGTCCTCCTGGATGCACGATCCGCGATGGCGTCGCCGAACCGCAACGCCCGGTCCGCCGTCGTGCTCGGCCGCCTGCTCGGGATCGCGTTCCTCGTCTGCTTCGGCACCGGCGTGTACAGCCACCTGCTCCAGGACCCGCTGCCGTGGATGCGGTTCCCCACCAGGCCGGTGCGGCTCTACCAGTTCACGCAGGGCCTGCACATCACGGCGGGCATCGCGATCATCCCGCTGCTGCTCGCCAAGCTCAACGCCGTCATGCCCGCCCTCGCGCAGTTCCCACCCGTCCGGGGCGTGCTGCACCTGCTCGAACGGCTGTCGATCGGCGTGCTCGTCTCGGCCGCGATCGTGCAGGTCGGCACCGGCCTCGTGAACACCTACCAGTGGTACCCCTGGCCGTTCCCGTTCCGCCAGGTCCACTACGCGCTCGCGTACGTCATCATCGGTTCGCTCGTCGTGCACGTCGCGGTCAAGCTCCGGATCATCGCGCGGTACTGGCGGGCGCGGGACTCCTACGACGAGCACGGGCGGTTCGTGGCCGACCCCTCCGTCGGCAGCGAGCTGCTGCCGCCGGCGGCCGACCGGGAGGCGCGGCTCGGCCCCGACGGGTCGGCACCCGGTGCCGACCCGGTCACCACGTACCCCCGCGGCCTCACCGGTCGGCTGCTCCGGTGGGTGGACGGCGCTGCCGCCCCGTCGGCGGGAGGCGACGTGTCGGCGGCGCGCCGTGCCTCTCCCCACCGGCACGGCCGGGACGCCGCTGGCGCGTCGTCCCGGAACCGGCGGCGTGGGCCCAGGCCGTCCGCCGAGGCGACCGTCGGTCGTCGTGAGCGGATCGCCCGACGCGGCTTCTTCGCCGGCGTCACCGCGGCCGCGGTCGGCGTCGTCGCGCTCACCGCCGGCCAGTCGTCGGCGCTCGCCGAGCCCTTCAACGTGTTCGGTGCGCGCCAACGGCACCGCGGGCCGAACGACCTGCCCGTGAACCGGACGGCGCGCGCGGCGGGGGTGCTCGCGACCGCGACCGCCGCCGACTGGACCCTCACGGTCGCCGGACGCGCGGTGAGCCGGACGTTCTCCCGGGCCGAGCTCGTGGCGCTCGGGACGGCCGAGGTCGACCTCCCGATCGCCTGTGTGGAGGGCTGGAGCCAGATGGCCCGGTGGAAGGGTGTCCGGATGCGGGACCTGCTCCGCGCGGTGCAGGCCGAGCCGGGTTCGACCCTGCGCATCACGAGCCTCGAGCAGCACGGCGGCTACCGCGTCACCGAGATGGGGCCCGAGTTCGCCGAGGACCCGACCACCCTGGTCGCGCTGGAGCTGAACGGCGGCACGCTCGACCTCGACCACGGGTTCCCGGCCCGGGTCATCGCGCCCGGACGCCCCGGCGTGCTGCAGACGAAGTGGATCGAGAAGATCGAGGTGCTCCGGTGAAGGCCGCACGGATCGTGCTCGTCGTGGTCGGCGTGCTGGTGATGGCGTACGGCGCGTACGTCCTCGTCACCACCGTCCGGCCGAACCGGATCTGGGGCCTCGCGACCTGGCTCGTCGGCGCCGTCGTCCTGCACGACGTCGTGCTGTCGCCGTTCGTCGTCGGTGTCGGCCTGCTCCTCCGCCGGGCAGGGCGGGCGATCCGTCCGTGGATGCTCGTCGTCGTGCAGGCAGCCATCGTGCTCGGCAGCGTGCTCGCCCTGGTGGTGCTGCCCGAGATCGCCGCGAAGGACCACGGCACGCGCAACGCCACCATCCTGCCGTTCGACTACGCGGCCCGGCTGGCGATCGTGGAGGGCGTGCTGCTCGTCGTCGTCGTGGCGGTGCTCGTGGTCGGTGCGGTCACGACCCCGCGACGGCGGCGAGGTCTGGTTGCACCGACAACCAATCGGTAGGCTGTCGGCATGTCCGACGAGGTCCCGTGGCTCGACCGCACGCAGCTGCGCGCGTGGATGAAGCTCGTCGCGGTCATGGAGCTCCTGCCGGCGGCACTCGACCAGCAGCTGCAGCGCGACGCCGACCTGACGCACTTCGACTACATGGTCATCGCCATGCTCTCGGAGACCGAGTCCCGGACCCTGCGGATGTCGGCCCTCGCGTCGGCCACGAACGCGTCGCTGCCGCGGCTGTCGCACGTCGTGTCGCGGCTCGAGAAGCGCGGGCTCGTCAGCAGGTGCCCCTCCGCCGACGACCGCCGGGCGACCGACGTCCGCCTCACCGACGCCGGCTACGCGGCCATCGTCGAGGCCGCCCCGGAACACGTCCGGACCGCGCGGGCGTTCGTCATCGACGCGCTCACCGACGAGCAGGTCGCGCAGCTCGACGCCATCACGAAGGCGCTGCTCGGCCGGCTCGACCCCGAGGGACGGTTCGCCGCGCTGACGTACCCGCGGGAGGACGACGCCCCCGCGATCTGCGAGGAGCGGCTCACCGGACAGGAGCAGGCGGCGCGGTAGGGGCCTGCTGCGGTCGGCGCACCCCGCGGTGGGCTCACGCTGCGGCCGGGGCGTCCCTCGGTGTGCGCTCCGGGGGAGGCGCGCGCTGCAATAGGCTCGCCGCATGAACGCGCCCGCCGAACCGTCCGACACGTACTCGTACCTCGGACCGGCCGGCACCTTCACCGAGGCCGCACTGAAGCTCGTCGAGGCCGCCGCGGGCAAGCCCTGGCGCAGCGTGAACAACGTCGGCGAGGCCCTCGACGACGTGGTGAGCGGCCGGTCGGTCGGAGCCGTCATCGCCATCGAGAACAGCGTCGACGGCGGGGTCAGCGCCACGCAGGACGCCCTCGCCCGCATCCCCGGTGTCCGGATCGTGGGGGAGTACCTCGTCCCGGTCGACTTCGTGCTCGTCGCACGCCACGGCACCACGCTCGCCGACGTCCGCACGGTGAACGCCCACCCGGTGGCCTACGCGCAGACGCACCGGTGGCTCGAGACCAACCTGCCCGGACACGGACACATCCCGGCCTCCTCGAACGTCGCGGCAGCCGTGTCCCTGCTCGACGAGCACCCGACGGCCGACGCCGCGGTCGCGCCCCCCGGCATCACCGACCACCACGACCTCGCGGTGCTCGCGTCCTCCATCGGCGACAACCCCTCGGCGGTCACCCGGTTCGTCCTCGTCTCGCGGACCCTCGCGCTGCCCGAGCCCACCGGCGCCGACAAGACCAGCGTCATCGTGGAGCTGCCGAGCGAGCACCCGGGCGCCCTCGTCGACATGCTCGAGCAGTTCGCCACCCGCGGGATCAACATGGGGCTGCTGTCCTCGCGGCCGATCGGCGACGAGCTCGGACGCTACCGGTTCGTCATCGACCTCGACGGGCACGTGCGTGACGAGCGGGTGGCCGACGCCCTGCTCGGTCTGCGCCGGTTCAGCCCGCGTGTGACGTTCCTCGGGTCGTACCCCCGTGCCGACGGGCAGCGTCCGGAGGTGTCCGCGCGCTACTCCGACGAGGCGTTCGTCGAGGCGCGGGACTGGCTGCGCGGCATCCTCGCCGGCGAGCCCGACGCGCGGTAGCACCCGCCCGCCGCACGCTCGCCGCGGCTCAGGGGACCTGGCGGGAACCGTGGCGGTCGTCGCCGGGCTTCGGCACCCGGACCGTGAGCGACATCGGGTCGATGCGGGCACGGAACGCCACGATCTGGCCGACCGGGTCGCCGTCGACCTCGAACTCGTCGGCACGCTCCAGCCGTGCGGTGAACTCCTGACCGCGGAGGTACCGCAGCGGGCGTTCCTCGCGCGACGCCGTGACGAGCTTCTGCCCGACCACGGTCTTCGCGAGGGACGACCGCCGGAAGGTGCGGAGGATCCCGTTCTCCCAGAACACGCGCGCGCCGATGCGCACCCAGCCGAGGAAGCCGCGCGGCCGCATCACGGCGATGTCGAACACCCCGTCGTCGATCTCGGCGTCCGGCAGCAGGATCGCCCCGGCCTGCAGCTGCCCGCAGTTGCCGACGATGAGCGAGTGCGCGCGCATCGAGTGGTTGCCGTCGTCGTCGAGCTGGTAGCGGAACTCGAACGCGTCGGCGTCGCGCACCGACCGGAACAGCGAGTCCACGTACGCCAGCCAGCCGACGCGCTTCTTCAGCTCGGGCCTGGTGTTCGCGAGCATCCGGGCGTCGAGCCCGAGCCCGGCCATGACCAGGAAGCCGAACCGCTCCCGGTCGCCGCCGTCGCGTTCGACCTGCAGCGTGCCGAAGTCGATGGTGCGGTCGTCACCGTGGAAGATCGTGCGGACGCTCGCGGGCAGGTCGTCGAGCGGGAGCTTCATGTTGCGCGCGAGCAGGTTGCCGGTGCCGCTCGGCAGCAGGGCCAGCGCGGCGGAGGAGTCGTGCACGACCTCGGCGACCGCCCGGACCGTCCCGTCACCGCCCGCGGCCGCGACGACGTCGGCCCCGGCCTCGATCGCCGCGCGCGCCATGCCGCCGCCCGGGTCCTCCTCCGAGGTCTCGAACCAGAGCGTCTCGGCCCACCCGGCTTCCTGCTGGTGCTCCGCGACGGTGCGCTGCAGGGTCTCCAGGTGCACCTTGACCGGGTTGTAGACCACGGCGGCGGTCCGCTGCTCGGTCTGGAGTGCGTCGTCTGCGGGCGCGGTCTCCGAGGGGCTCGACATGCCCCCACCGTACCGAGCGCGTGCTGCGAGCGGTCGCGGAACCGACCCTGGACCGGCCGGGAGGTGGGGGGACCGTGTCAGTGCCGGTCGTGCAGCGTCACCGGGTACCCGTCCGGGTCCGCGAACGTGAACGTCCGCCCGAACGGTCCGTCGAACGGCGGGGTCACGATCGTGTGCCCGTCGGCGACCAGCGCGTCGTGGATCGCCTGGACGTCGGTGGCGTGGAACCACAGCGCGACGCCGAGCGCGGGCTGTCCGTCGGAGAGGTCCGTGCCCTCGACGATGTCCCGCAGGGCGAACGCGGACGGCTCGGTCTGGAAGACCACGGCGTGCGGCGGTCCCGCCGGAGCGCGGACGAGTCCGAGGTACCGCTCGTAGAACGCGCGCGAGGCGTCGAGGTCTCGGACCTGCAGCGAGGTGAAGTCGATCCCGGTGGCGGGCATGGTGTGCTCCTTCGTTCGTGTCAGATGCCTGACACAGAGAGTACGTGTCAGAATTCTGACATGCGTCAAGCCCGGATCGACCTCGACAGTTCGGTCGGCTACGCCCTCAAGGAGGCGGCGAGCGCACTCCGGTCCGCCATGGAGGACGCCCTGCGGCCGCTCGGCATGACGGTCACGCACTACTCGTGCCTCGAACTGCTCGCCCAGCGCCCCGGCCTGTCGAACTCCGACCTGGCGCGCGGCACCTTCGTCACGAGGCAGTCGATGAACACGCTCCTGCAGCAGCTCGAACGCGACGGGATCGTCAGCCGGCCGTCCACGCCGACGACGGGCAAGGTGCTCCCCACGACGCTCACGGAGGCAGGACGTCGGCAGCGGGAGGCGGCGAGCGCGGCCGTGCGGGAGGTCGAGCTCCGGATGACCAGGGACCTCGACGACGAGGGCCGCGCAGCGGCCTTCCGCCTGCTGCGCGGGATGGTCGCCGCCCTGCGCGACGACCATCCCGTGGACGCGACCCGATGACGGACGGGAGGCCCGGGGCGGGGCCGCCACGCGCCTCCCGTCCGGCGGTCACACGCTCCCTCTAGGATGAACCGGTGATCGACCCCCAGCTGCTCCGCGACCACCCCGACGTCATCAAGGCCTCGCAGGAGGCGCGCGGCGCCTCCGTCGACGTCGTCGACGACGCCGTCGCCGCGGACGCGGCGAGGCGGAGCGCCATCACCGCGTTCGAGTCCCTCCGCGCCGAGCAGAACGCCTTCGGCAAGACCGTCGCGAAGGCGCCGAAGGACGAGAAGGCCGCCCTCGTGCAGCAGGCCCAGGCGCTCGCGGCGAAGGTGAAGGAGGCGCAGGCCACCGTCACCGCGGCCGAGGAGACCTTCGACCGGGTCGTCCGGTCGATCCCCAACGTCGTCCTGCCCGGCGTGCCGAAGGGCGGCGAGGACGACTTCGTCACGCTCCGCACGGTCGGCACGAAGCCCGAGTTCGCCTTCGAGCCGAAGGACCACGCCGACCTCGGCGAGCATCTCGGCATCATCGACATCCCCCGCGGTGTGAAGGTGTCGGGCTCGCGGTTCTACTTCCTCCGTGGCCTCGGCGCCCGGCTCGAGATCGCGCTCATGTCGCTCGGGCTCGACCGAGCCGTCGCGGCCGGGTTCGAGCCGCTCATCACGCCGACGCTCGTCCGGCCCGAGACGATGGCCGGCACCGGGTTCCTCGGCGAGCACGCGGCCGAGGTCTACCGGCTCGAGGCCGACGACCTCTACCTCACCGGCACGAGCGAGGTCGCGCTCGCCGGGTTCCACGCCGACGAGATCCTGTCGATCGAGCCCGGTCAGGCGCACCGGTACGCCGGTTGGTCGACCTGCTACCGACGCGAGGCCGGGTCGGCGGGCAAGGACAACCGGGGCATCCTCCGCGTGCACCAGTTCAACAAGCTCGAGATGTTCTCGTACGTGCACCCCGACGAGGCCGAGGCCGAGCACGAGAAGCTCGTCGGGTACCAGGAGTCGATGCTCCAGGACCTCGGGCTGCACTACCGCGTGATCGACGTCGCCGGGGGAGACCTCGGCACGAGCGCCGCCCGCAAGTTCGACATCGAGGCGTGGGTCCCGACGCAGGGCACCTTCCGCGAGCTCACGTCGACCTCGAACTGCACGACGTTCCAGGCCCGTCGCCTCGACATCCGGTACCGCACCGAGTCGGGGAAGACCGCGCCCGTCGCGACCCTCAACGGGACGCTCGCCACCACCCGGTGGATCGTCGCGATCCTCGAGACCCACCAGCAGGCCGACGGCTCGGTCGTCGTGCCCGAGGTCCTCCGTCCGTACCTCGGCGGCGTCGAGGTGATCGAGCCCCGATGACCTCCCACGAGCGGTTCGTCGACGGGTCCGGCGGCGCGGGCGGTCCGACCGCCGCGGAGCACGGTGCCGTGCGCGCCGGTGCGGGCGGAGCGTCCGCGCGCACGGGCACGAAGCGCTGGCTCGTCGCACTCGACATCGACGGCACCACCATGCGCGAGGACGGTGTCATCACCGACACCGTCGCCGCCGCCGTCCGTGACGCCGAGGCCGCCGGGCACGAGGTCATGCTCTCCACCGGCCGGAGCGAGAGCATGACGGTGCCGCTCCTGGACACGCTCGGCATCCGTCCGAGGTTCCTCGTCTGCGCGAACGGCGCCCTCACGCTCCGACGCCGCGAGGACGGCTCGTACGAGCACGCGCACGTCGAGCAGTTCGACCCCACCGAGGTCCTGCAGACCATCCACGGCGCCCTGTCCGACGCCGCATTCGGGGTCGAGGACGAGGACGGCCACTTCCTGCTGTCCGGCAACTTCCCCGACGACACCATGACCGTGCAGGGCGAGCACGTGCCGTTCGAGCAGCTGCTCGGCGTGCAGGCCACCCGCGTGGTCGTCATCTCGCCCGGGCACGACACCGAGGACTTCCTGCAAGTCGTCGAGCGGATGGGTCTCCACAAGGTCTCGTACTCGGTCGGCTGGACGTCGTGGCTCGACATCGCCCCCGAGGGCGTGACGAAGGCCACCGCCATGGAACGGGTCCGGGAGTGGCTCGACATCCCGCGCTCCCGGGTGTTCGCCGCTGGCGACGGCCGGAACGACATCGACATGCTCCGCTGGGCGTCGACGTCCGGCCGTGGGGTCGTCATGGGGCAGGCGCCGCAGGACGTCGTGGACGCGGGCAACGAGCTCACCGGCGGGGTCACCGACGACGGACTCGCCGCGGCGCTCGACACGCTCCCGCGGTAGCGACCTCGTCGGCCGGTCTGCAGCCCGCTAGACTTCCCGGGACGCGGTCACGTCTCGCCACGTGGCCGGGTCATGGAGGGTTGTCCGAGCGGCCGATGGAGCCTGTCTTGAAAACAGGTGGGCAGTGATGTCTCGTGGGTTCGAATCCCACACCCTCCGCGCGATGCGACCCACCACCCGCCTGCGCCCGATCGAACCGGGCGACGCCCCCGACCTGGCGGCGCTCGTCACCGCGAACGCGGAACACCTCCGGCCGTGGGAGCCACAGCGGCCTGACTCTTGGTTCACGGTCGCGGGGCAGCTCGACACGATCACGCAGCTGCGCGCCGCGGAACGTCGGGGCACCGGGCAGTCGTTCGTCATCGACTCGGACGGGGAGATCGTCGGCCGGATCACCCTGAGCGGCATCACCCGGGGAGCGCTGCAGTCCTGCGCCCTCGGGTACTGGGTGCGGGCGGACCGGCAGGGTCGGGGCCACGCGACGGAGGCGGTGCGCCTCGCGGTGTCACACGCCTTCGACCGGCTCGGCCTGCACCGCGTCCAGGCCGAGACCCTGCCGGAGAACCACCGCTCGCAGCGGGTGCTCGAACGGAACGGGTTCGTCCGCTACGGGGTGGCGCCGGAGTACCTGCAGATCGCGGGCCAGTGGCGCGACCACGTCATGTTCCAGGTGGTCGCACCGCGGGCCTCGGCGACGCAGGACTGACCGTCGGTTCCTCGACCGAGCCGTCCGCCGCCATCTCGAGCGGCTCGCACACGACGAGGTCGACCAGCATCACGACGAGACCGATGACCTGGGCCACCGCGACGACCACGCCCCCGACGACGACGAAGCCCCACCCGTCCAGCCGCCCGCGGGACGGCCTGCTCGCTCTCGACGCCATTCGCCGCCCCTCGGTCGTCCGTCCTGGTCGCCCAACCTTGCCCGGCGGACCGCTGCGGACCCCCCGACGCGTGCGCAGAACGTCTGAGAAGGAGTACACGTTCTCCGATCACGGTGCGTCCGTGGCCGCGCGATCGCGCGGCCACAAGGCGGCACCGGCCGGACGGGAGACACGTGACGGGCTGGCACCGTGCCTCCCGACCGTCGTCCGGTGCGGTCGAGCCGGGGGTCAGCCGACCAGGCCGGTCACCACGTCGTGCACCACGCGCGCTGCGCGCGCGGACGCGTCGTCGAGGTGCTCCTCGAACTCGTCGCCGTCCGGCGCGCAGAGGTCGCTGATGCACCGGACCGACAGGAACGGCATGTCGTGCACGTGGGCGAACTGTGCGATCGCCGCCGTCTCCATGTCGACGGCGGCGACGGTGGGGAACGACTCGCGCAGGAGTCGGGCGCGACCCTCGGTGACGAAGATCTCGCTCGAACCGATCGTGGCCGTCCGGAGCGGCGAGTCCGTGTCCGAACCGAGCGCCAGGTCGACCAGGCGCTGGTCCGGGGCGTAGCCGGTCGGCATCCCGGGGACCTGCCCGAGCGCGTAGCCGAACGCGGTGGCGTCGGCGTTCAGGTTGACGTAGCGGTCCCCGACGACCACGTCGCCGATCGCGATGCCGTGCATGAGGCCGCCGGCGGTCCCGACGCTGATCACGGGGGTGCCGGAGCCGAAGTCGTGGAACGCGTGGGCGATCGCCGCGGTGGCGTTGGCGAACCCGATGCCGCTGCGGCGGACCGCGACCGTGGCCCCGCCGACGTCGAGCAGGTGGTGCTCGTCGTGGCCGCCGACCGGACCGTCGAGGACGGGGCTGCCGCTGAACAGGTCCGTGAACGCGGAGACCTCTTCGCTCATGGCGGCGATGACGACCGCGATCGGTGGGTGCTGCACTGATCGAGTCTCCCATGCTCGGCGGGGGCCCGTGGATCCGCGCCCGCCGAAGAGCGCGCGTCGATCGCTGCGAGCGTGCTGGATCACCCGCGCGGTCCCGTGACGGACGGGAGGCCCGTGGCGGGCCCGCCCCGTTCCTCCCGTCCGGTGGGCGGTCGCGTCAGCGACGCACGTCGCACCCGCAACTCGACCCGAGCACCAGGCGGGGCGGGACGAGGTCGCGGTGCCACTCGTGGTCGCCGTCGAGGCCGAGCACCCGGTCGACGGCGGCGCGGGCCATCGTCTCGACCGGCTGCCGCACGACGGTGAGCTGCGGGGTCGTGTAGTCGGCCTCGGCGGACCCGTCGAAGGACACGATCGCGACGTCATCGGGGGCGCGGAGCCCGAGTTCGTGCAGCGCGCGGAGCACCCCGACGGCCTGCATGTCGGAACTGACGAAGACCGCGCGGGGGCCGGTGCCGTCGCCGAACATGCGGAGTCCGGCCTCGTGGCCGCCCTGGCGGGTGAACGCGCAGCGGACGATCGGTCCGTCGGGGCGACCGGCGTCCCGGAGCGCCCGCATCCACCCCTGCTCGCGGAGTTCCAGCGACCCCGCGTGCCCCATCACGAGCCCGATCGAGTCGTACCCGTGCTCGATCAGGTGCGTCGTGCCGTCGTGTGCGCCGCGGAGCGCGTCGACGCCGATGGACGCGTACCGGGGCACCTCGAAGAACGTGTTGAGGAGCACCATCGGTATGCCCGGATCGGGAACGGTCGACAGGTCCGGCCGGGTCATGATGCTCGTCACGATGATCCCGTCGACCTGGCGAGCGGACAGAGTGCGGAGACGGTCGCGTTCCTGTGCGGCCTCGCCGTCGCTGCTGGCGAGCAGCACGTCGTACCCACGGGCGGCGGCGGCGTGCATGACCTCCTGCGCCAGTTCCGGCCAGAACGGGTTGTCGAGCTCCGGGACGATGAGCCCCAGCATCTTGGAGGAGCCGGTCCGCAGCGCCTGCGCGCTCGCGTTCGGGCGGTAGCCGAGCACGCGGATCGCCTCGCGGACGCGTGCCGCCGTCTCGGCCGCGACCGGTCGCGGGCCGTCGTGCACGACGTAGCTGACCACGGAGGTGCTGACGCCCGCGTACCGGGCGACGTCCGCGCGGGTGACCGCCCTCGGGGTGGTCGGGGTGCTCACGGAGGCCTCCTGGATGGCGTCCGGGTGCCGACCCCGAGCGGGGCCGACACCCGGACGGTCGGTCGTGGCTGCGATCCTAGACGGCGCTCGACCCGCCGCCGGACACCGCCGCGTCCTCCGACCCGGTGCTCGCGGCCCCGGCGTCCACCGTCACGGGGGCGTCACCGAAGTCCGGCACCTCGAGCCGCTCGCCGCCGCGGAGGGCGGACTGGTGCGCGATGATGCCGGGGAGGGTGAACCGGGCGGCGGTCCAGGCGTTCACCGGCGGCAGGGTGCGGTCGACGACGGCACGGACGAAGTCGTCGGCGAGGAACTGGTGGCTGCCCTCGTGGCCGGTCGGGACGCCGTCGTACTCGGACGGCAGGCGCCCGGTGTCGTGGACCGGCGCGTACCCGGACACGAACGCCTCGCGGAGCGATGGGTCGACGCCAGCGAGTCGGGGGTCGTCGAGGGACATGGTCGGCTGGGTGTCGATCTGGTCGCTGATGTCGACCGAGTCCTGCTTGTCCTGCCAGACGCTGACCTTCGCGAGCTGCTCGAAGCTGCCCTCGGTGCCGAAGTACCGGAAGCGGGACTCGCGGATGTGCGACGGGTAGCCGACACGGCGCATCTCGTTGATCCGCACGACGCCGCCGTTGTCGAGCTCGAACAGCGCGGTCGCGTTCGAGAAGTCGTTGTCGAACTGGCTGACGTCCTTGTCGAAGACGCCGTCGCCGCGGTCGTCCCTGACACCGATGCAGCTGACGCTCACCGCGTGTCCGGGGATCGCGCCGAGCACGCCGCCGACGGAGTGTGTCGGGTAGAGCATGGGCGGGTAGCTGGCGGTGCGCTTCCAGTCCTCGCCGCCGCTGTACTGGTACGCGGCGTAGAACCCGAGGTCCATGTCGTGGACGTAGTCGCCCTCGGCGTAGAAGACCCGGCCGAACGCGCCGGCAGCGACCTGCTTCCGGGCGAACACCGTCGCCGGGTTGTAGTAGCTGGTCTCGCCCATCATGTAGGTGAGTCCCGTCTCGCGGACGGTCTCGATGATCGCGCGGATCTCGTCGACGGAGACGGCCATCGGTACCGCGGAGTAGACGTGCTTGCCGGCACGGAGGGCCTGCACCACGAGCGGACCGTGGGTCCAGCGCTGGGTGAAGATCGCGACCGCGTCGACGTCCGACGCGAGCGCGGCGTCGAAGTCCGCGAACGTGCCGTCGAGGTGCTGGCTCTCGACGAGGTCCGCCGCGCGGTCCTCGACGAGGTCGGTCACGAAGACCCGGTCGACGTCGGGGTGGAGCTTGAACAGCTTGGCGAACTGGGGGGCGAACTGGCCGGCGCCGACCATGGCGATGGAGATCATCAGTGACCTTTCCGAACGGAGGGTTGCGTCGCCGGGCGGGCCGCGCCGGTGCGATCCGGGCCAGCATTGCACGCTTGTCTACTCGTGACAACCACGTTTTCCATGAACACCGTTGACTCTTGTCGGAACGGGTCTCCACGTGTAGATTCCCGGCCACGGACCGCCGCATCCGGCCGGTCCGCCGCAGACGAAGGAGTCGCGATGGCAACGGAAACCCTGTCGACACCACGCGCGGGGCGGGGGCGCTCTGCCGACCTCGCCCGTGCCCGGAGCGTCTCCCCGAGGCGTCGGCCCCGCAACGACCTCTGGCTCGCGGTGGTGTTCATCGCCCCGGCCGCGATCGGGTTCCTGGTGTTCCTCGTCTGGCCGACGGTCCGGGGCATCTACCTGAGCTTCACGACGTACAACCTGCTCACGCCCCCGGTCTTCACCGGACTGCAGAACTACGCACGGCTCGTGCAGGACTCGATCTTCTGGAACTCGATGTCGGTGACCGTCGAGTACGTGCTCCTCAACATCGGGTTCCAGACCGTCCTCGCCCTGTTCATCGCGGTGATGATGCACCGGTTGACGAAGTCCACGTTCGTCCGTGGGATCGTCCTCGCGCCCTACCTCGTCTCGAACGTCGTCGCCGCGCTCATCTGGCTGTGGATCCTCGACACGCAGCTCGGCATCGGGAACGAGGTCCTGTCGGCCATCGGCGTCGGACGCATCCCGTTCCTCCAGAGCGACGTGTGGGGAATCCCGACGATCGCCTTCATCAACGTGTGGAGGAACGTCGGCTACACGGCGCTGCTCATCTTCGCCGGCCTGCAGGCCCTGCCCGAGCAGGTGTACGAGGCCGGTCGCATCGACGGCGCCAGCGAGTGGCAGATGTTCTGGCGCATCACGGTCCCGCTGCTCCGGCCGATCCTCTCGCTCGTGCTCATCATCACGATCATCGGCTCGTTCCAGGTGTTCGACACCGTCGCCGTCACCACGCAGGGCGGCCCGGCGAACGCCACGAACGTCGTGCAGAACTACATCTACAACCTGGCCTTCGGGCGATTCCAGTTCGGCTACGCGTCCGCCGTCTCGGTGGCCCTCCTCGTCGTCCTCAGCGTCATCACGTTCGTCCAGTACCGCCTCTCGCGCTCCGGCGAGAGCGACCTGGACTGACGCGGCCGATCCCACCCGGCCGTCCGCCGAGGCGGCCGCCCCTCACCTCCCGGAAGCGAGTCGAAGATGACCAGCACCATGCCTCCCGTGGTCGAACCCCAGACCACCCGTGCGATCACCACACGCGGTGGTCCGCGTCCGCCGCGTCGCAGACCATCCGTCGGTCGGGTGGTCGCCTGGAGCGCGATGATCGCCGTGATCGTCGTCACCCTGTTCCCGTTCTACTGGATCCTCCGCACCGCGCTCTCGTCCAACGGCGCGATCTCCGCCGACCCCACCTCGCTGCTGCCCACGGGCTTCAGCCTCGGCGGGTTCGAGCGCGTCTTCGGCATGCAGTCCACGAAGGAGGCGCTCGCCCAGGGCGGCTCCGGCGCCGCGATCGACTTCTGGCGCTACCTGCTGAACTCGGTGATCACGGCGACGATGATCACGGTCGGCCAGGTGTTCTTCTCCGCAGCGGCCGCCTACGCCTTCGCCCGGCTGCGGTGGCCCGGGCGCGACAGGGTGTTCGCGGTGTTCCTCGCCGGGCTCATGGTGCCGACCATCTTCACGCTCCTGCCGAACTTCGCGCTCATCAAGTCCCTCGGACTCGTCGACACACTGCTCGGTATCTCCCTCCCGTCGATGCTGATGACCCCGTTCGCCGTGTTCTTCCTGCGGCAGTTCTTCCTCGGGATCTCGCGCGAGGTCGAGGAGGCCGCGCTCATCGACGGTGCCGGCAAGGTCCGGGTGTTCTTCCGGCTCATCCTGCCCATGGCCTCCGCCCCGATCGCGACGCTCGCCGTGCTCACCTACATCACCGCGTGGAACGACTACTTCTGGCCGCTGATGGTGTCCTACACGGACAGCTCCCGGGTGCTCACCGTGGCACTCGGCGTCTTCAAGTCGCAGTCGCCGCAGTCCGGCACCGACTGGGCGGGTCTGATGGCCGCGACCCTCGTAGCGGCGCTCCCGATGATCGTGCTGTTCGGGCTCTTCGCGAAGCGCATCGTCAACTCCATCGGCTTCTCCGGCATCAAGTAGGGACCGCTCATGACGCACTCCATCTCCCGCCGAGCCCTCTTCGCGGGCGGCGCCTCCGCCCTGGCCCTCGGCGCGCTCGCCGCCTGCTCGTCCCCGAGCACCCCGAACCCGCGCAGCGGCAAGACCGGGACCGTCTCCTACTGGCTCTGGGACGCGAACCAGCTCCCCGCGTACCAGGCCGTCGCGAAGGCCTTCGAACGCGAGAACCCCGACATCCGGATCAAGATCACCCAACTGGGGTGGACCGACTACTGGACGAAGCTCACCGCCGGGTTCATCGCCGGCACCGCACCCGACGTCTTCACGGACCACCTTTCGAAGTTCCCGCAGTTCGCCGACCTCGACGTGCTCTGGAAGCTCGACGAGCTCGAGGCCACGAGCGCCATCCGCGACGACGACTACCAGTCCGGGCTCGCCCAGCTCTGGAAGGGCCAGGACGGCCACCGGTACGGGTCGCCGAAGGACTGGGACACCATCGCGATGTTCTACGACAAGCGGGTCATCGCGAAGGCCGGCTACACCGCGGACGACCTCGCAGCTCTGGAGTGGAACCCGGACGACGGCGGGACCTTCGAGCGGGCGATCGCCCACCTCACGATCGACGGGAAGGGGCGCCGCGGCGACGAACCCGGGTTCGACAAGACCGACGTCGCCGTGTACGGCATGAGCGCCAACGGCAGCGGCGGCGACGGGTTCGGGCAGACACAGTGGTCGCCCTTCACCGGCTCGACCGACTGGTTCTACACGAACGAGAACCCGTGGGGGAACCGGTTCCGCTACGACGAGCCGGTGTTGCAGAAGACGATCTCGTGGTACTTCGGGCTCGCCGAGAAGGGCTACATGCCGGAGTACGGGGTGTTCTCGACGACGACCGGCCCGGACGTGCAACTCGGCTCGAAGAAGGTGGCCTTGTCGTTCAACGGCTCGTGGATGATCGGCACCTACGCCGGTCTGCAGGGGGTGGACGTCGGCATCGCACCGACCCCGAAGGGCCCGGTCGGTCACCGTGCGTCGATGTTCAACGGACTCGGAGACTCGATCACGAAGCAGGCGAAGAACCCCGTGGCGGCGGCGAAGTGGGTCGCCTTCCTCGGCAGCGCGGCCGCACAGGACATCGTCGGCCGGGCGGGCATCGTCTTCCCGGCCCGTCGCTCCGGGACCGACGCCGCGGTGGCCGCGTACGCCGAGCGCGGCCTCGACGTCACGGCGTTCACCCAGCAGGTCGAGGACGGCACCACGTTCCTCTTCCCGGTGACGCGGAACCCCGCCGACGTGCAGGCGCTGGTGCAGCCCGCCTTCGACGACATCTACGCGAACGGCAAGCCGGTGTCGACGCTCACAGGGGTCAACGAGCAGGTGAACACCCTGCTCGCGCTCACCTGACCCTCATCCGGTCGACGCAGTCGTCCACGGCCCGGTGCGGTCCGTGGACGACCGCGTTGACGTCGGTCCGGGTGCGGAACGACACTGGCGCCGATGACCTCCCTCACCTCCCTCGTGTACATGTCCGTCGCCGTCGACGAGCTCACTGACGCCCAGCTCGTCGACATGCTCCGCGAAGCCCGTCTGCGCAACGACGCGCTCGGGGTCTCGGGGCTGCTGCTCGCCAAGGGCGGCCGCTTCATGCAGGTCCTCGAGGGCCCCAGCTGGAGCGTCGAGGACCGCTACGCCGCGATCGAACGCGACCCGCGCCACCGTGACGTGCAGTCGCTGTCGCGGGAGGCGATCGAGAGCCGCCGCTTCGACGGGTGGGCGATGGCGTTCGGCTCGCCCTCCGACGTGGACGTCCTCGAGGAGCCGGGCTTCAGCGGGTTCCTGCAGCGGCGCGAGGCGCTGCCCGGGACGCTCGCCGGCACGTCCGCCGACTTCCTGCTCCGCTGGTTCCGCGCGCGGGACCTGCAGGACGGCCAGGAGGAGCGGATCACCCTGGGCAGGCACGCCGCCTGAGCGGGTGGTGCGGTCACGGTCGTCCCGCGACCGCGTCTTGCGGCGTCGGGCGACCCCGATCAGACCGTCGCGACGAACCCGAGCTCGAGGAGCAGGTTCGCGTGCGAGCGCTGGTCGCCCGTCGCGATGACGAGGCCGGTCTCCGGGGCGCGGACGGCGTCGTAGAAGGCGAAGCGGTCCAGGTGCCCGAGCGGGACGTCCGGCCCGAGGATCCGCCGGTACCCGTCGTGCGCCGCGACCGGCCCCTCCGGCGGCGGCGTCATGACCGTGGCGGCCTCGACCGGGACCGCGTCGAGGAGCGTCGTGAGCACCTCGTCGACGTCGAGCAGCCCGGGTCGGAAGTTCAGGTGGACCAGGGCCGCCCCCGGGTGCATCGCCGTCGCGAACGGGTAGTTCGCGTCCGCGACGAGCACCTTCGAGCCGTGCCCGAGCGACGCCAGCGCACTGAGCGTCGGCTGGTGGGTGAGGGTGTAGCGCAGCATCATGCCTCCAGGGCGTCGGGGCGGGGGAGCCGGGCGACGGAGCCGCCGGCGACCAGGCGTGGCGGGACGACGACGTCGATCGGGTCGGCGACGTCGCGGACGGCGCTCCCCGGACGGTCCCTCCCACGTTCGTCGAGCCGCTCCCGGATGCGCTCCGCCGCGCGGACGGCGAGCTCGTGGGTCGGCTGCACGACGACGGTCAGCTTCGGCACCGTGGCCTGCGCGAGCTCGAGCCCGTCGAACCCGGCGACCGAGAGGTCCTGTCCGAGCCGGAGCCCCGACTCGTTCAGGGTGATGACCGCTCCGAGGGTCAGTTCGTAGTTCGCGCAGAACACCGCGCTGGGACGCTCGGGCAGCACGAGCAGCCGTTGCATCGCGTCGCGGCCGTTCTCGACCGTCAGGGGTCCGCCGGAGACCGCGGCGTCGTCGACCTGGGCGCCGTGGGCCCGGGCGACGTCGAGGAACCCCTCGGTCCGCTCCCGCATCGTCGAGATCGCGGGGTCGCCCCCGATGACGGCGAGCCGCCGGTGCCCGTGGTCCACCAGGTGCCGGGCGGCGAGGGCCCCTGCGCCGTGGTTGTCGAGGTACACGCCGTCGGTGTCGAGACCGTCGGCTCGCCAGTCCACCTGCACGACCGGGACCCGCTCGGCCGCCCGGCGCAGGGCGTCGACGTCGTGCCGGGACGGCACGGCGACGATCCCGTCGACCATGCGGCTGAGGAGCAGGTCGACGGCACCGGCGGCGGCGTCCGGGCTCGAGGAAACGATCACGCTCATGCCGTACGGGCGCAGAGCGCTCTCCACGCCCGCGATCACGGTGAGGTGGAAGTCGTTGTCGAGTGCCGGCAGGAGGACCCCGATGGTGCCGGAGCGCCGCGAGCGCAGGCTCCTGGCGACGCCGTTCGGTCGGTACCCGAGCCGCTCGGCGGCCTGCTCGATGGCACGCGCGTTCCCGTCGCGAACCGTGCCGCCGTTGTAGAACTTCGAGATCGTCGCGAGCGAGAGGCCGGTGGCCTGCTGCAGGTCCTTGTAGGTCGCCGTCACCCGCGGCCGCCCGGGATCGTGCCGTCCTCGTCCCACAGGTCGTGCCAGCTGTCGGCGCCCTCCCACAGGAACACCTGGCCCTTGATCAGGCGCACGCCCCGGTCCACCTCCGTCATCGCCGCGAGTTCGTCGGCCGTCAGCGGATCGGTGAGCGCGCCCTCGAGGTTCGCCCGGTACTGCTCGGGCTTGACCGAGAACGGGATCGGCACCTGCCCCCTCGCCACCGCCCACTTCAGGCAGACCACCGCCGGGTGCACGCCGTGGGCGGCCGCGATCCGTCGGACGACCGGGTGGTCGATGTCGACCGGGTCCTCGTCGGTGCGGTCCCGCTCGGGCCGGGACGGCGAACCGAGCGGCGAGTACCCGATGGGCTGCACGGCGTTCGCGCGGCAGAAGTCGAACAGCTCGGGCTGCTGGAAGGTGGGGTGGAGCTCCATCTCGTTGAGCGACGGGAGTACCCGGGCGTCCTCGAGCAGGAGTCGGAGCTTCGGCACCGTGGTGTTCGACGTGCCGAGGTGCCGCACGACCCCCTCGTCGACGAGTTCTTCGAGGGCGCGCCACAGTGCGAGGTAGGCCCCGTGGTCGTACGGGCGCGCACGGCGGTCGCGGTCCTCGACGGAGGCGTGCGGGGCGTGGTGGTTCGGGAACGGCCAGTGCACGAACACGGCGTCGAGGTGGTCGGTCCGCAGGTCACGGAGCGACCGGCGGACGGACGCGACGGCGGCGTCCGGCTCGTGCGCGTCGTTCCAGACCTTCGACATCACGAAGAGCTCGTCGCGCGGGACGCCGCTGTCCGCGATGGCCGCGCCGACCTCGGCCTCGTTCCCGTACACGGATGCGCAGTCGACCAGCCGGTACCCGGCCGCGAGCCCCCCGCGGACAGCAGCCGCGACCTCGTCGGGTCCGTACCGGTCGGACCCGAAGGTGCCGAGCCCGATCGAGGGGATCCGCGCCCCGGTACGCAGCAGGCGGCTGGTCTCGACGTCCACGGTGCTCCTTCCCGGGCGGCACTGCCCGAAACGTTTCGTCGCAACCTCTTCACGACGGCTGGAAGGAACGCTACCGTGTCGAACAGCACGAGCGGAACGTTTCGTTCTGATCCGATCGCCAGGCTCGAGGAGGAGTCATGACCAGCGACCTGCCCCGCATCGACCCGACCACGCTGCCGGAACCGGTGGACGTGTCCGACAACTCCGAGGCGTTGGCCCGGGTCTCGGCCGTGGTCGCGGCCGGCCCGTTCGAGGCGACCTGGGAGTCCCTGCGCCGGTACACCCCGCCGCGGTGGTACCAGGACGCGAAGTTCGGGATCTTCCTGCACTGGGGTGTGTACTCGGTGCCGGCGTTCCGGAACGAGTGGTACTCCCGTGACATGTACCGGGAGGGCACGCCCGAGTTCGAGCACCACGTCGCCACCTACGGGCCGCAGGCCGAGTTCGGCTACAAGGACTTCATCCCGTCGTTCCGGATGGAGCACTTCGACCCGCAGGCCTGGGCGAACCTGTTCCGTCGGGCGGGGGCGCAGTTCGTGGTCCCCGTCGCCGAGCACCACGACGGGTTCGCCATGTACGACACCGACCGCTCCCGGTGGAGTGCGGCACGGATGGGACCGCAGCGGGACGTGTTCGGTGACCTGCTCCAGGCCGCCGACGACGCGTTCATGGTCCGGGGTGCCTCGTCACACCGGGCGGAGCACTGGTTCTTCATGAACGGCGGCGCCCGGTTCGACTCCGACGTCCTCGACCCCCGGTTCATCGACTTCTACGGCCCCGCCCAGCGCGAGGAGACCGCCCCGAACGAGCGGCACCTCGAGGACTGGCTGCTCCGGACGGTCGAGGTGATCGACAAGTACCGGCCCCAGGTGCTCTGGTTCGACTGGTGGATCGAGCAGCCCGCGTTCGAGCCGTGGCTGCGGACACTGGCGGCGTACTACTACAACCGGGCGGCCGAGTGGGGCCGCGAGGTCGTCATCAACTACAAGTGGGACGCCTTCGCGGAGGGGTCCGCGGTCTACGACATCGAGCGTGGCGCCCTGGGCGGCATCGCACCCACCGTCTGGCAGAACGACACCTCGGTGTCCAAGTCCGCCTGGTGCTGGATCGAGGGGCACGACCACAAGTCGGTCCCGGACCTGGTCGCCGAGCTCGTGGACGTGGTCTCGAAGAACGGCGTCCTGCTGCTCAACGTCGGACCGAAGCCGGACGGCACGATCGCCGAGCCCGAGCAGGAGCTGCTCGAGGCGATCGGCCGGTGGCTCGTCGTGAACGGCGAGGCGATCTACGGCTCCCGTCCGTGGACGGTGTTCGGCGAGGGCCCGACCGCGGTGCAGGCCGGGTCGTTCGTCGACGGGGAGGCCCCGGCTTACACCCACGAGGACGTCCGCTTCACCCGGCGGATCGACGTCACGGGCGAGTACGTCTACGCGATGCTGCTCGGCACGCCCGCGGACGGCGTCGCACGGATCCGGTCGTTCGGCAGCGGCGCGAACCTGCTGGGCCGTCCGGTCCGGAGTGTCGAGGTCCTCGGCCAGGACGGTGAGGCGGCGTGGACGCAGACCGCGGAGGCACTCGAGGTCACCGTCCCGACCGACCCGACGCCCGGGTCCGGGCCGGTGGTCAAGGTCTGGCTCCGCCCTGAGGTGCGGCAGGAGCGCCACGACGCGCTCCACGGCTGACGCGCGCGGACGGGAGGCGCGTGGCGGGGCCCGCCCCGTGCCTCCAGTCCGCGACACTGGTGTCGTGGAACGACGCACCCTGATCCTCGAAGCCGCTGCGCGCGAGTTCGAACGCGTCGGCTGGTCCGCGACCACGATCGCCGCCGTCGCCCGCGGAGCGGGCGTCTCGCAGGGCGCGCTGCACTTCCACTTCCCGACGAAGCTGTCGCTCGCCCTCGGGGTCATCGACGAGCAGAACGTCCGGACCTTCGACGTCGTGCGCCTCGCCGACGCGTCGCCGCTCCACGCCCTGCTCCGCGCCTCCCACGGCATCGCCGAGATGCTCCTCGACGACCCGGTGGTCAGCGCCGGCATCCGCCTGTCCCTGGAGCGCGGGGAGTTCGGCGCCGCGACCGCCGCGTTCTACGAGCAGTGGATCGGCGGCATCAGCGACCTGTTCCGGCTGGCGCTCGCGGCAGGAGAGCTCCGGACCGACCTCACCGCCGAGCAGCTCGGCGCGACCGTCGTGCCGATGTTCACGGGCGTCCACCTGGTCTCCGCCGTCCGGACCGGACGGCAGGACCTCTTCCCGGCGCTCGAGTCCATGTGGCGGCTCGTGCTCGCCGGCATCGTCGACCCGAGGCACCGCGAGCGTCTGCTCGGCGTCGTCGCGGACCTGTTCGGCACGCCGTAGGCTGCGGCCATGGGGGAGACCACGGTGCTGCGCGCGGACGACCCGCGCGTCCGGGCGCTCGCCGCGGCGGGGTGGCGGACGACGGCCCGCTCGTTCGGTGCGCAGCTCGACGCCGGTGGACTGGACCGAGCCCAGCTCCGTGCACGTGTGGACCGTGTCGCACCGTTCGTCGTCCGCGAGCTCGGTGAGGCCGACCTCCGCGCCGTGCGCGCGCTCGATGCCGCCACCGTCGGGGACTACCCGGGCAGTGTCGCCACGCGGCACGAGCTCCTCACCGACGTGACCGCCGCGCTCCACCACGACCGCCGGGCATTCGGCGCCTGGACGCCGGACGGACGGCTCGTCGGCCTGACCTACGTCGACCGGGACGGCGACACCGTCGAGACCGACTTCACCGTCGTCGACCCGGCGTTCCGCGGTCGGGGCGTCGGCGTCGCCGTGAAGGCCGCGTCGGTGCTCGCGCTCGTCGAGGACGGCGTCCGCCGGTTCCGCACCGGTGGTTCGGCGGACAACGCGGCGATCATCGCGGCGGGGGCGGCACTCGGGTACCGCCGCGACGAGGAGTGGGTCACCCTCGAACGGTGACGCCGCGGCCCGGGCGGGGCGTCAGGCGTCGTTGAGCTCGCGGGAGCGGAACCACTTCAGGAGCCACGCGGAACTCGTGCGGTCGAACGCGCGCGGGAAGTCCATGTCGCCGGTGAGGAAGGGACTGAAGCCCTCCTGCTGCTCGACGTCCGCGTCCTCCAGCGAGCGGTAGGCCATGGCCCAGCCGTCGAACCGACGACGCTCGATGTCCTCGCGGACGAGCGACTTCACGTCTCCGTGTCGGGCGTCGCGGGAGATCGCCGCGAACCGGTCGTCCACGCTCCACGCCGGCCCCTCGAGCAGCTGCATGAAGCGGCCGCTCTTGGCGACGAGGAGCCCGGACACCCCGAGCGCCGTGTTCCGGATGCGCGCCTCGCGGAGGAGCTCCTGCATGTCCGCATCGTCGAAGGGGACGTTCGCGCGACTCATGTAGAGGATGGAGACGAGCACCGTCCCATCCTGGTGCCTCACCGCGCGGCATCCGAACCTTGTCCAGATCGCGCAGTCGCGATCGCACAGGAGCGGTCACGCGCCGCGTCGCAGCACCCCCAGTCGACGCGCCTCGTTCACCGCCGCCGTGCGCGAGGAGACCCCGAGCTTCGAGAACACGTGCACCAGGTGCGACTTCACGGTGGCGTCGGAGATGAACAGGCGCGCGGCGACCTCGCCGTTCGACGCCCCCTCCGCGACGAGTGCCAGGACCTCGATCTCCCGCGCGGACAGGCTCACCTGCGGCGCACGCATCCGCGCCATGAGCCGCCCGGCGATCGTCGGGGCGAGGGCGCTCTGCCCGGACGCCGCCGCGCGCACCGCGGCCACGAGGTCCTCCGGCGGTGCGTCCTTGAGCAGGTACCCGCTCGCTCCGGCCTCCACCGCGCCGAGGATGTCGCCGTCGGTGTCGTAGTTCGTCAGCACGAGCACGTACGGCGCGGCCTCGAGCGCCCGGATCCGACGGGTGGCGTCCGCGCCCGTGGTGCGCTCGCCGAACTGCAGGTCCATGAGCACGAGCTCGGGAGCGAACCGGACGGCGGCGTCGACCGCCTGGTCCGGCGTGGCGGCTTCGGCGACGACCTCGACGTCCGGTTCGCCGTCGAGCAGCGCACGGAGCCCGGCGCGGACCACGGGGTGGTCGTCGGCGATGACGATGCGGATCACGGGACCTCCAGCGTCGCGACGACCGAGGTCCCGCGGCCGGGCAGCGACTCGACGTCGAGCCGACCGCCGAACTGCGCGACGCGGTCCGCCATGGCGCGCAGGCCGAACGAGTCCGACCGGCCCGCTCCCACGCCGTCACCGGACCCGGCCACGTCGAACCCGCGACCGTCGTCGGCGACCGCGAGCCGCGCCTCCCGTCCGTCCACCGTGAGCGTCAGCCGGACCGAGGTGGCCTGCGCGTGCTGCACCACGTTGGCGAGCGCGCCCTGCGCGATCCGCAGCAGCGCCGTCTGCACGTCCATCGGCAGCGACACCGTGTCCGGCGCGTCCACCGCGACCGTCAGCCCGTCGACCGACCAGCTGGCGTCCGCCAGCCGCCGCAGGGCGGTGGGCAGCCCCGCCTCGAGCGCGGGCGGCGCGAGTTCGCGGATGAAGCGGCGCGTGTCCGCGAGCCCCTCGGCGGCGGTCTGGCGCGCCAGCCGGATGTGCTCCGTGCCGGGTCGGTCGCCGTCCGCGCGCTCGGCCGCGTGCAGCAGCATCTGGATGCTCGACAGGCCCTGCGCGACCGTGTCGTGGATCTCCCGCGCGAGCCGAGCCCGTTCGGCGAGCACGCCCTGCTCGCGCTCGGTCGCGGCCAGGCGGTCGCGGGTCGCGAGGAGTTCGGCGACGAGCTGCTCGCGTTCCGCGGCCTCGCGCGCGAGGGCCCGGTACCCGAGCCCGATCAGCAGTGCGACCCCGGCACCGACGAGCGGCCCGATCACGCCCCCGACCGTGAAGCCCCCGTGCAGTCCGAGCGCGACGATCGACACGGCGGTCGCGACGACGACCGCTGCCGGACCGACCATCCGCGGCAGCACGTGCAGGTACAGGAAGAACAGCGGGAACACCAGGTAGGCGGCCTCGGGCACCAGGACCAGCAGGGCCGCCCACACCACCGTCAGCGCTACGAGCCACCACGCCCCGGCACGCTGCCGTCGCGGGCCGGTCGTCCGCGCGACGCGGGCGCCGAGGAGGTACACACCGGCGAAGAGCGCGGCGAGCACGAGTGCCGGCAGCGCCGTCGGACCACCGACGACCACGACCCGCGCCACCACGAGCGCCAGGAGTGCCGCGGACAGCACGTGCAGGCCGGTCCGGAGACCGACGAACACCGGGGTGAGGGTTCCGTGCGCCATGTCCCCGTCAGCGTACGGTCGCGCGGGCGTCGGCGGATCAACCGAAAGTCGGAGCGGAGGACCAGCATGCCCGTCGATGTCCCCGAGCGGTCCGCTCGCGAGGCTGGTCGTCGTGGTCGCGGAGGGTCCGCGACACGGGAAGGACCACCGTGTTCGTCGCCTGGCGCGATCTCCGGTTCGCCCGCGGACGGTTCCTGCTCATCGGGTCCGTCGTGGCGCTCATCACCGTCCTCGTCGGCTTCCTCGCGGGGCTGACCGGGGGCCTGGCCGCACAGAACGTGTCGGCCGTGCTCGCCCTGCCGGGCGACCGACTCGTCCTGCAGCAGCCGTCCGGCGGGCAGCCGTCGTTCTCCACGTCGGGCGTCGGCCGGGAGGCACGGGCCGACTGGCGCGCGTCGGCCGGCGTCGAGCGGGTGGTCCCCGTGGGCATCCTGCAGGGGCGCGCGGCTCGCGGGGGCGAGTCCGGTGCCGGTGCTGGTTCTGGTTCTGGTTCCGCGGTCGGGGTCGCGCTGTTCGGGCTGCCCCCGTCGGACGACGGCGCGGTGGCGCGGCTCGCTCCTGAACGCGACGGCGACGTCGGCCTGTCCTCCGGCGCCGCACACGACCTCGGCGTCCGGACCGGGGACCGCGTCACGATCGCCGGGGCGACGTTCACGGTCGCGACGGTCGGTGACGACCTCTGGTACAGTCACACCCCGGTCGTCACGATGACCCCGACGGCGTGGGCTCAGGCAGACCGTCGGCTCGGCGGCGACGGCGACCCGACGGTGCTCGCCGTGACCGGCCAGCCGGACTGGGCGGCGGTCGCCGATCGCACCCACACCTCGGCCGCGACGCCCCTCGGCTCCCTGACCGCGCTCGAGACCTTCCGGTCCGAGATCGGCTCGCTCGGCTTGATGATCGTGATGCTCTTCGGGGTCTCCGCGCTCGTGGTCGGTGCGTTCTTCACCGTGTGGACCATGCAGCGCGCCGGCGACGTCGCCGTGCTCAAGGCCCTCGGCGCGAGCACGCCGTCGCTCGTCCGCGACGCCCTCGGGCAGGCACTCGTCGTCCTCGTGCTCGGCATCGGCGTCGGCACCGCCCTCGTCGTCGGGCTCGGAGTGCTCGCCGGCGGTGCGCTCCCGTTCCTCCTCAGCCCGCTCACCACCCTGGTGCCCGGTGCCGCGATGGCCCTGCTCGGGCTCGCCGGCGCCGCGGTCGCCCTCCGCACCGTCACCGCAGCCGACCCCCTCACCGCACTCGGGAGCAACCGATGATCACCCTCGACGACGTCACCCTCACCTTCCCCGACGGTGACCGCCGCGTCACCGCCGTCGACCACGTCTCCCTCACCGCGCCCGCCGGGGTGGTGACGGGCATCACCGGCCCGTCCGGCTCCGGGAAGTCCTCGCTGCTCGCGGTCGCGGCGACGCTCATCCGGCCGGACTCCGGACGGGTGCTCGTCGGGGGTGCGGACGGGCCGGTCGTCGACGCCGCGCAGCTGTCCCGGAACGCGGCGACCTCGCTCCGCCGTGAGCGCATCGGCATCGTGTTCCAGCAGTCGAACCTGATCCCCTCGCTGACGGCACGGGAACAGCTGCTCGTGATGGGGCACCTCGGCGGCGGCGGCGGGTCGGTGTCGCGGGACCGTGTGGACGACCTGCTCGACGCCGTCGGGCTCACCGGTCACGGTGACAAGCGCCCCGCGCAGCTCTCCGGCGGGCAGCGGCAGCGGGTCGCGATCGCCCGGGCGCTCGTGCACGACCCCGACGTCCTGCTCGTCGACGAACCGACGAGCGCCCTCGACCAGGAGCGGGGCGGTGCCGTGATGGACCTCATCGCCCGGCTGACGCACGAGCGCGGGACGGCGACCCTGCTCGTGACGCACGACCTCGTCCACCGGGGAGCGCTCGACGAGCTCGTGAGCGTGGTCGACGGGCGGGTGGTCGACCCGCGGGTGGTCGACGGGCGGCTGGTGCCGGAGCCCGCGGGCGCGGCGCAGCACGCGGCCTAGGATCGTCGGCATGGCGACCGTCCTCCTCGTCCGGCACGGACGCACCACCGCGAACGCCACCGGACTCCTCGCCGGCCGCACGGCCGGGGTCCGGCTCGACGACGTCGGGCGCCGGCAGGCCCAGCGGACCGCCGAGCGCATCGCCGCGGTCCCGCTCGCCGCACTCGTCACGAGCCCCCTCGAACGCTGCCGTCAGACGGCCCGGGCGATCGCCGACGCCCAGCGCGCCGCGCACGGCCGCGCGCCCGACACCGTCGTGGAGCGGGCCATCACCGAAGCCGACTACGGCGAGTGGCAGGGCCGCAAGCTCGCCGACCTGGCGAAGGAGCCCCTCTGGCGCACGGTGCAGGCGAACCCGAGCGCCGTCGTGTTCCCCGGCGGGGAGTCCATGCCGACCATGCAGTCGCGCGCGGTGACGGCCGTCCGGCGGCTCGACGCCGAGGTCGAACGGCAGCACGGTCCCGGTGCGGTCTGGGTCGCGGTGAGCCACGGCGACATCGTGAAGTCCGTGCTCGCGGACGCGTTCGGCATGCACCTCGACCTGTTCCAGCGGATCGCCGTGGGTCCGGCCTCGGTGTCGATCGTGCGATACGGCGAGCACCGGCCCGAGGTCGTCGCGACGAACACCGAGTCCGGCGACCTGTCCTGGTTGGCCGCTGCACCCGCGCCGGCCGGCGACGCGGCCGTCGGCGGCGGCGCCGGACACGAGCCGTCGTCGGCCACGTCCGACGGCGACCGTCCGGGGACCGTCGCTCCCTGAACGACCGGAGCCGTCGGCTCCTACACTTCGGGTATGCCCACCATCGTCCACGGCTTCGACTGGCCGGACCGCATCGTCGTCGGCACGATCGGACGGCCCGGCGAGCGCGCGTTCTACCTGCAGGCACGTGACGGCAGACGCGTCACGAGCGTCGCTCTCGAGAAGGAGCAGTCGGCCGTCCTCGCCGACAAGGTCGCCGAACTCCTCGACGAGGTCGCGACCGTCGACGACAACCGCTTCAGCGTGCCGGAGACCGCGCCGAAGGAGTTGTTCGACGGCGACCCGCTCGACCAGCCCGTCGAGCCGGAGTTCCGAGCCGGGGCGCTCAGCCTGGGGTTCGACCCCGCGACCGCGCAGGTCGTGATCGAGGCGTACCCCATCGACGACGAGGTCGAGATCGTCGCCGAGGAGACCGGCGAGGACGGCGAGGTCGAGGCCGTCGTCGAGATCCCCGAGCCCGCTGAGCTCTTCCAGGTGAAGATCCCGGTCGGGACCGCCCGGGCCTTCGTCGAGCGCACCCGCGAGGTCGTCGCGGCAGGGCGGCCGCCCGGCGTCGCATGACCGACCTGACCATCCGCGCGCGCATCCGCGAGGCGTCGAACGCGACCTTCCTCGCCGACCTCGACGGCGAAGCCGTGGTCTACAAGCCCGTCGAGGGCGAGCGGCCGCTGTGGGACTTCCCAGACGGCACGCTCGCCGGTCGCGAGGTCGCCGCGTTCCTGGTGTCCGAGGCGTTCGGATGGTCGGTGGTCCCGCCGACGTGGTTGGGCGACGGCCCGTTCGGACCCGGGATGGTCCAGCGGTGGCAGGACATCGATCCCGAGCAGGACGCCGTCGACATCGTCGCGCCGGACGTCGCCGAGGCGCCGGACAGCGGTTGGCTGCCGGTCCTCGAGGCGATCGACGAGCACGAACAGCCCGTCACCCTCGTGCACGAGGACACCGAGCAGCTGCGTCGGATGGCGGTGTTCGACACGGTCGTGAACAACGCCGACCGGAAGGGCGGGCACGTCCTGGCCATGCCCGACGGCCACCGGTACGGCGTCGACCACGGGCTCACCTTCCACGTCGAGCACAAGCTCCGGACCGTGCTGTGGGGGTGGATCGGCGAACCGCTCACCCCCGACGAACTCGAGGGCGTGGACCGCGTGTCCGAGGCCCTGCGCGGCGACCTCGGCCGAGCGCTCGAGGAGCACCTGACCCCGCAGGAGATCGACACGCTCGGCGCCCGGTGCGCGGCGCTCCGCGCCGTCGGCATCTTCCCGCCGCCGCCGGGGCACGGCCCCGCCGTGCCGTGGCCGCTGTTCTGACCGGGTCCGCTCGGCTGATCGGGTACGCGCGGCCGT
>NZ_NXIA01000003.1 GCF_002412165.1 Curtobacterium sp. 'Ferrero' | reverse complement strand
CCGCGATCGAGTCCGGCGTGATCGGGTCCGAGCCGTCCACCGACACCGTGCTGTCGTCCGTGAAGTCCGTCCCGGTGACCGTGACCGACGTGCCACCGGCGACCGGCCCGTTTTCCGGGTCCAGCGCGGTGAGCGTCGGGACGGCGAGCGGGCCGGCGTTCGGTCCGACGGCGGCCGAAGCGAGGTTGACGATCGCAGCCGGGGTCGCCGCCGACGGCAGGAGCCCGACACGGAGCGCACGCTGGGTGAAGACGCCGCCGGAGGTCTCCTGCACGTTGCCCTGCAGGGAGAGGACCTGGGTCAGCGCGTTCGCCAGGGGCGTCACGACCGTGGTCCCGAGACCACTGATCGTGGTGTTGATCGGCGCGACCACCTGCGTGACGACCGGGTTCACGATCGGCAGGACCGAACCCGCCGGCACCGGGGCGCCGAGGAGCGTCACCGTCAGGCCTCGCAGCGACGACGTCAGCTGCGTCACGACACCCTGGAGCTCTGCGGTGATCGCCGGCAGGAGCTGCGTCGTGAGCGCGTCGGTGATGTACGGCAGCAGCTCGGTGTTCGGCGGCAGGTCGTTGAGGTCGAGCCCCTGGCTGGCGAGCACTCCGGCGACGTCGATCGTGATCGCGCCCGTCTGCAGGTTCGCGGTGATCGACCCGTCGGCGCTCGTCACGGTCGTGACCGAGTCGAGGGCGGCGGTCAGGTTCGGGAGTCCGGACACCTGCACCGCACCCAGCGCCCGCAGTGCCGTCGGCAGGGCGTCCACCGTCGGCTGCAGTCCGGCGAGCGTCCCCCGGAGGTCGGAGACGGTGGAGGCGAGCGCCGGACTGGTGAGCGCCAGGTCGAGGTCGGCGACGCCGTAGTCCCCGGTCTGCGCACCATCGGGCCCGGCTGCCTGCGCGGCCGTCGCCGAGACGGCACCGACCTCGAGGTCGAGGTCGGCCAGCGCGCCGGCGAGGTCCTGCCCGATCAGCCCGGACAGCGCGAACGACGCGTTCGCCTGCGGGACGCCGTCCTGGCCTCCGACACCGATCCCGCCGGTGTTCGTGACCGCACCGGAGGCGGCGAGGGAGCTGCCGTCCGGGTTCGCCTGCGCGTACTGGTTGACCGCGCCGAGCGTCAGGATGCCGTTGTCGCCGAGCAGGTTGAGACCGTCGCCGAGGTCGACGTCCACAGCGTTGAGCGCGGTCACGTCGAGCGGGTGGACATCGGTGTCGGTCGCTCCGCCCGTGTTCCGCGCGTCGGCGGGCGTCACGGCGAGCAGGTCGTCGAGGTTCAGACCGAGTGCTGTCCCGCTGAGGAAGCGACCCTGCCCGACGGAAGCGGCCGGGGCCGCCGTCGCCGGCGCCGCTGCGAGCACGCTGCCGCCGGCCCCGAGGAGCGCGGCGGTGAGGACGGCCAGCCCCTGGGCGCTCCTGACCCTCCACGGGCTCCGGCTCGACGGTCGTGATGATCCAGGCACGTTTTCGGCGCGCGCGAATGTCCCAAGCCTCATGTGGCTCTGCTCCTGATCCTGATCCGAGCGGTTGGTGAGACCGCTTCCGGCAGTTGGTGAGACCGCCGACAGCTGGTGTGCTGTGCAGGGAGCGTAATCCTGAGGACTCTCGCACGTCCAGGGCCCCCGATCGGGGGTCAGGAGCGTGCGCTCGCAGGATTCGCGCGCCTCGGTGTCAGGCGCCGCCGAGCGCCCGCGTCGCCAGGTGCAGCGCGAGGCGGGTCTCCGGGTCGGACAGGTCCACGCGGAGCCGGCGCTCGACGCGGGCGATGCGGTCCGCCACGGTGTTGCGGTGCACGCCGAGCACGGCCGCGGTCTCGGCGATCGAGGACTCGGCGTCGAGGTAGGCCGCGAGGGTCTCCCGGAGCGCACCACCACCGCGTTCGAGTGGCGCGAGGAGCTGCTCCGCCGCCGGGAGGAACGTGTCGGTCTGCGTCCACGCGAGCAGCAGCTGGGCGAGCCCGAGCCGGTCGACGTGCACGAACCAGCCGGACTCGGGCCGGGCTGCTGCCAACCGGACGGCGTCGCCTGCCTCGCCGAGCGTCCGGAGGAGTCCAGCGGGCCCGGCGTGCACGCTTCCGACGCCCACGTTCGTGTCGACCGCCTGCCGCAGCGTGTTCTGGGCCGTGCGGGCGCCGGCGGCGAGCGCGGCGACCGCGGCCCGGTCGAGCTCGTCCTCGGCGGAGGTCCACAGCGCCCACCCGTCGGCCTGCTCGACGACGGTCACGGTGAGGCCGTGCGACGCGAAGGCGGACTCGACTGCTCCGCGCAGCGCGACCGGGTCCACCGCCTCCCCGGATCCGCGCGCCGCCACGAGCCGGATGCCCACGTGCCACGCGTCGAGCCGCCACCCGGCCGCGATGGTGCGCTGCACGAGCGCGGGGGCCGGTGCACCGTCCGCCGCCCGGAGGTCGTCGAGCATGGCCATCCGGTACCGCGCGTCGCGCTCGTCGTCGAGCCGCGTGAGGACGAGGCGGTGCCCGGTCGCCACCGCTGCCACGCGGAGTGCGGTCGCGACGGTCGCCCGTTCGGCCCGGAGCGGAGCGGTGAGCCCCACCGCCAACCATGCCCGCGCGCCGATGCCGGTCGGCACGGGGACCGCGACGACCGTCTCCCCCGTGTCGTCCGACGCCCACACCGGCTCGCTCGTGCCGGACGTGCGAGCCAGGAGTGCAGCGGTCGACGACGCGACCGGGTCACCGCGGAGCGCCTGCCCGGAGGCGTCGAGGAAGCGGAGGCTGTGCCCGAGGCCGGACTCGAGCCGGGTGAACAGGTCCTCGAGGGCTGGTCCGGCGTCGAGGCCGACGCGCGCCGCGGTGAGGGCGGCCCGAGCCGCGGGGGCGTCGCCGGTCCCGATGAGCTCGTGCAGCCGGACGGAAGTCGCCCAGGGGTCGGGGGCGCCGACCACCGTGACGCCGAGCCGGTCCGCGAGCGCGACCGTCCCCGCGCCGATCGGCGGCGCGTCGTGCGTCGGAGCGACGACGAGCAGGGGCACGCCCGAGGTCGATGCACGCCGGAGCAGGACGTCGAACCGGGCGTCGAAGCGTTCGAGCGGCGAGAGCAGCACGACCGCGTCGTCGGCGTCGGTGATGGTCCGACCGACCTCGGCCGGCGTCCCGGCGACCCCGCGGACGACGGACACCCTGCCGGTGACGGGTCCGGCGAGCACGGTGGTCTGCGACCCGAGCAGCGGGAGGACCTCGGCGACGGCGATCACGTGACGACCTCCGGGACGGGATCGGCATCGATGCCGAAGGCCCGGGGAGCCACGCGTGCCGTCCGCCGCGGCTCCGCCCACCACCACGGCGCTCCGGGCAGGACGAGCACGGCGAGCTCGTCCCCGACCCGAGCGCGGTCGGTCGGCACCGGCCGGAGGGACCGGGCGTCGACCACGACGATGCAGCTCGGTGTGCTCGCGACGGGCTCGCCGTCGACGAGGCAGTGCACCCACTCGCTTCCCGCCTCGATACGCGCGACCGCACCGGTGCGGGCGTCGCGGACGGCCATCGAACCGTGCACGAAGGCCACCGCGTCGCCGCCGCGCTGGACGTCGAGCACCCGGCCCTCGGCGAGGACGCGACCACCCACAGCGTGCGCGAGGCCGGCCACGTCGATGGACGCTCCGGCCGCACGACCGACTTGCAGCGCCCGACTCACACTCCCGGTGACCGCGCGCTCGCCGAGGACCTCGGCGTCGACGGGGCCGATGGCGAACGCCGCCCAACCGCCGCTGTGCGACACGGCCTCGCGCCAGACGGTCTCGAGGTCCCGTGGGTCCGGCGCGTCGACGACGATCCGGAGCCCGCTCGAGGTCACCGCGGCGGCCGTGACGGCGGGCAGTGGGTCGACGAAGAGGGACAGCTGGTCGATGCGCGGGGTGGCCCGCCCCACGAGGTCGGCGTCGACGAGGGGCAGGCCGGCGGCGTGCGCCGTGAGGGCGGCGGCGGGTCCGGTGACCCCGCCGATCTGGGCCGCGACGACCGCGTCGGCGCGCAGGCCGGTCCACCGTTCGACGGCGGCGAGGGCGTCGGGCAGTTCACGACCGCTCGGCGTCTTCTCCTCGAGCACCGTCGTCGACCCGACGAGCCCCACCGCCACGACGGACCGGGTCTCCTGCCCGAGGGGGACGACCGGGACGTGCCCGTCGCCGATCGCCCGACGGAGCACGTGCACCATGTGGTCGACCTGGCCGCCGCCACCGCAACCCAGCAGGGCGGTGCCGCGGCCGAACTCGTCGACGTCGCCGGCCTGGAGGCCCGTCACGGCGCCGTCACGCTGCTCACCCGGGTGCACGCGCCCATGCTCTCACCCCGCAGGGTCCGCTCAGGCGGTGGTGGTGAGCGCCCGCTCCGCGGGCACCGGTGCCGGGACGAGCTGCTCGACCGGCACGAACGTGTCCTCGAGCCCGAAGCACGACGGACCGAACACCGCGAGGGCCTCCGGCGTCCGCATGAGGTCCGGGGTGGAGACCCCGACCACACGGACGCGTTGCCCGTAGCGGAGGCGCTCGGTGGTGATCGGCTCCGCCGTCTCGGCGTCGAGCACGCACACGAGGTCCGGGACCACCGCGACGAGCTCGCCGTCTCGGCGTGCGACGAGGTTCTCGTTCTGGAACGCGATCTCGAGCGTCGAACCGTCGGCGCCCTGGACGACCGCCCGGCCCTTCGCGAACCCGTCGACCGTCCGGCGTTCGACGTCGACGACCTTGCCGTCGAACAGCTCGCGCAGGTGCGTGTAGATCGTCTCCGCGAACGCGTCGGCGAGTGCCGCCACCGGGTCGCGGTGCTCCTCGCGGGCACGGCGGACGGCGCGGCCCACGGACAGCGCGAGCGAGAGGGTCCGCGGCACCGCCGTGTCCTTGACCTGTCGGCCGGTCATCGCGTACTCGGCGATGTAGGCGACCCCGCCGAGTCGGATCGTGACGCCGCGGGCGAGCCACTCCATCTGCCGGTTGTCGTGCCCGGTGTCGATGACGACCCCGTGCCCGTTCTCGTCGCTGATCGCGAGCGGGGAGCCCGGGACGCCGTACACCGAGAACGTCTCCATCTGGAGCTCCGGGAACGCCCGGCCCATGCCGTCGGCGTCCACGACGGGCAGTCCGCCGGTGGCGCCGACGAGCAGCGGGATCATCGAGTTGATGCCGCCGCACTCGATCGGCATGGTGGCCGTCGCGGTCCGACCCAGGTGCTCTTCGAGCCGCCGGAGCGCGCCGAGGGGCTCCGGCCCGGCGGGGATCCGCTCGAGCACGACGGTCGGGGCGCCCATCTGCGCGGTCGGGATGACGAGCGCGTCGTCGTCGAGCTCGGACGGGTCGAGGATCGTGACGGGCCCGTGCTCCTCGATCGCCGCCTTGACGAGCAGCATCCCGATGGTCGGGTCGCCGCCGCCACCGGTGCCGAGCAGCGCGGCCCCGCGGGCGAGGTCGGGCAGGTCGTCCACGTCGATGGTCCAGCTCATCGGGTCGCTCCTTCGCTGACGGTGCCGTCGTGGCGGACCGCCGGGGTGTCGTAGCCGAAGTACGTCGGGCCGGCGAGGCCGAGGCCGCCGACGGAGTGCCACCGCTCGTCGGCCGGTGCGGTGACGACGCGGACGCGTGCGCCGAACCGGAGTCCTTCGGTGGTGATCGGTTCGCCGGTCTCGGCGTCCAGCGTGACGATGAGGTCCGGGGTCGTGGTGCGCACCGAGCCGGCCACCTCGACCAGCAGGTGCTCGTTCTGGAAGGCGAGCCGTGCCTCCAGGCCGGTGTCGGGTCCGGACCCGACGATGCGGGCGGTCCCGCGCGCGAAGCCGGTCACGGTCCTCCGTTCGACGTCGGCGACCTTGCCCTCGAAGACGACGGTGCCGCCGAGGACCGCCGCGACGGCCGCGACCGGGTCCTCGTTGGCCGCCCGGGCGTCGGCCAGGGCCTCGCCCAGCTCGACGCAGCGCGAGAGGCTGCCGCGCACGTACGACTCCTTCACCTGCGTGCCGGACATCGCGTACTGGGCGGTGATCGCCGAGCAGCCCATCTCGACCGTCGCCGTGCGGGCGAGCCGTTCCGCCCAGCGGTTGTCGACGGTGTCGAAGACGGCCGTGTTGCCCTTCTCGTCGGCGAGCGCCATCGGTGTCGCGCTGATGCCGGACAGGGTCGGCAGGACCATCTGGACCTCGGGGAACGCCCGACCCATCGCGTCGGCGTCGATGACGGGCAGCCCGAGCTCGGCCGCCGCCACGATCGGGCTGGTGGAGTTGACGCCGCCGATCTCGATGCAGGCGATGTGCGTCGGCGTGACGCCGAGGTGCGTCGCGAGGCTCCGGACCGCCTCGGCGAACTGGCCGGCGGAGGGGAGCTTCTCGACCATCACCGTGGGAGCGCCGATCATCGCGACGTTGAGCACGACCGCGTCGTCGGGCAGGTCCTCGACCGCCACGACGGGCACGGGGCCGTGCTCGCGGACGGCGGCCTCGGCCAGCAGGCGGCCGATGTAGGGGTCGCCGCCGCCGCCCGTGCCGAGGATCGCGGCACCGCGGGCGAGGGCCGAGCAGTCCGGGCCGATCTCGGTCAGGCGGTGGAGTGCCCCCGCGGCGGGGACGGCCTCGATCGTGCTCACCGGACCAGCGCCCCGAGCGCGAGGTCGCCCACGGCCTTCGCGCGGATGCGGGTGGCGTTGCCGGGCAGGTACGGGATCGGGACCTCGTCGAAGTCGACGATCGCGACGCTCGACGGGTCCGCACCGGCTGCCACGGCCCGGTCGACGGCCTCCTGGCGGGCCTCGTCGACGACGCTCGCCCGCTTGCCGTCGCTGATGGCGTAGACCTTGTCGACCTCGCCGGAGACCTGCGCGATCGCGGCGCCGATGGCGTTCGCGACAGAGTAGTGCTCGGGGCGGTGCACCGTGCCGAGGCCCGGGAGCTCGTCGGGCAGCAGCACCGACCCGCCGCCGACCGCGACGACGGGCAGCGGTGCCGACGACGTCCGCATCCGCTCGACGACGTCCGCGACGCGCTCCGCGATCACCGCGAGGGCACGCTCAGCGACCTCGGCGGGCACGCCCCGGACCCGGGCGGCGTCGCCGATCGCCCCTCGCCCGCCGCGCACGGCGACGTCGGTGGCGGTGAGGGTGTCGCCGCCGAAGACCAGCCCCTCCTGCGTGAGGCGGTAGCCGACGGAGTCCGGTCCGACGAGCGCGCCGTCCTCACGGATGCGCGAGCCGCCGCCGATGCCGATCGACAGCACGTCGGGCATGCGGAAGTTCGTGCGGATGCCGGCGACGGTCACCTCGCCCGTCGCCTCGCGCGGGAAGCCGCCGGTCAGGACGCCGACGTCGCTCGTGGTGCCGCCGACGTCGACGACCGCACAGGTGTCGAACCCGGACAGCACGGCCGCGCCGCGCATCGAGTTCGTGGGGCCGGAGGCGAAGGTGGCGACCGGGTAGCGGCGGGCGTACTCGACGTCCATCAGGGTGCCGTCGTTCTGGCTGAGGAAGAGCGGCGCCGCGATGCCGCTCGACGACACCGACGCGGACAGGCCGTCGACGATGCCGTCCGCGAGCTCCCGGAGCGCGGCGTTGATGATCGTCGCGTTCTCCCGCTCGAGCAGTCCGATGCGGCCGATCTCGCTCGACAGCGAGAACGCGACGTCGGGACCGAGCTCGGCGGCGAGGATCTCCTGGGCGCGCTGCTCGAACTCGTCGTTGATCGGCGAGAACACGGACGAGATCGCCACGGAGCGGATGCCCGCCGCCGCGATGGCCTCGGCGTGGCGCTTCAGCTCGTCCGGGTCCAGCTCCGAGATCACGCGGCCGTCGAACTCGTGGCCGCCGTGGGCGAGGAACGCGCGGGCCTGCACGGCGTCGACGAGGTGGCCGGGCCAGTCCGTGAACGGCGGCAGCGAGGCCGTGGCGGGCAGGCCGAGCCGGACCGCCGCGGTCGGCGCGAGGCCGCGCGCCTCGATGAGCGCGTTGATGAAGTGCGTGGTCCCGATCATGACCCCGTCGACGTCGGCCGAGCCGAAGTCGCGCTGCTCGCGGAGGCCGGCGAGCGCCGCGACGATGCCGGAGGTGACGTCCTCGCTCGTGGACCGTTTCACGGCGGCGGCGACCGTGCTGCCGTCCATGAGGACGGCGTCGGTGTTGGTGCCGCCGACGTCGATGCCGATGCGCATGGGGTTCCTTCCGGGTGGTGCGGGTACGGGGTGGTGCGGGTACGGGGTGGTGCGGGTGCGGGGTGGTGTCGGGGACCGGCCGTCCCGCCGCCGGATCAGGTGGGGGCGGGACGACCGGCCGTGGGTGGCGGCCGGGTGGGGGGACCCGACCGCCGGTCTGGGCGCTACGGGGCGGGGGCGGGGGCCGGCGCGGGTGCGTGCTCGTCGGCCGCGGGCTGCTCGGTCCTGCTGACGCCGAGTCCGCGGACCCATCCGGCCTTGCCTGCGACGACGTAGAGCACGAAGGCGATGACGACCGAGTTGATCGACGGGATGCCGACGGTGACGAAGTACCCGACGACCGCGGCGATCGCCCAGATGACGAGGGTCGCGGGGACCCAGGTCGGGCTCGTGGCCGGGAGCGACTCGCTCTCGCTCAGCTCGCGGCGCCACCGCTTCACGACGAAGTACTCGGCGACCATGATGCCCGCGATCGGCGGGAAGACGACACCGAGGACGATGAGGAACGGCGTGAACGCGTCGAGGAACCCGACGGCGGCGAGCACCGACCCGACGACGCCGAGCACGAGCGTGACCACCCCGCGGTTCACCTTGCGGCCGAACACGACGTCGATGAAGTTCGTGACGCCGAGGCTCGAGCTGTAGATGTTCCAGTCGTTGATCTTGAACGTGCCGAGCAGGATCACGAGGATGCCGACCCAGCCGACGCTCGACGTGATCACCCGGGTGATGTCCGACGAGCCGACCGCGTGGGCGAGCAGGACCCCGGCGAGGCCGATCACGTACTCGCCGAGCGTCACCCCGAGTGCGGTCTGCTTGACGACGTCGCCGACCGACCGGTTGAAGCGGGTCATGTCGGGGGTGATCACCGCGCCGACGATGAACCCACCGGCGACGAGGGTGGTGCCCGCGACGAAGCTGAGCTCCGGACCGGCCGGGGCCTTCGCGGCGAGTTCGGCGATGGAGTGCTTGCTCAGCTCGACCACCACGGCCCAACCGACGAGCACGAGGAACAGCGGCACCGTGACGTTCGCGAGCCACTGCATCGAGTGGAAGCCGCGCAGCACGATCGCCGTCACGACCAGGCCGAACACGAGCGACCACGCCCACGCGGGCAGGACGGGCAGGATCGCGACGAGGCCGGCGGCGGACACCCCGGACTGGATGCCGAACCAGCCGATGAGGCTGAGGCCGATCGCGAGGCCGACGAGCGCGGAACCGGCCTTGCCGAAGCCGGTCCACCGGGCGATCACGGAGGTGTTGAGGCCCTCCCGCATGCCGATGACCCCGACGAAGGCGGACACGATCTCGAGGATCACCGCGCCGAGCGTGATCGCCCAGAAAGCTTCCCAGAAGCCCATCCCGAAGCCGAGGGTGGCGCCGAGCAGGAACTGGGAGAGCGCGGAGATCTGCCCGAAGCGCTGCACGGCGACCTGGAACCAGCCGTAGCGGGCGGAGCGGGGGACACGGGACAGGGAGTAGTCGTCGACGACGACGGACGGGGCTGGTGGTGCTGACGCTGCACTGGCCATCGGGATGCTCCTGGGGGACGGGGAGCCGGTCGGGGCGACCGGGTTGCGGCAACGGTAGTGAGCGGTACGGATCTCCAGAACGGGCAGAGTGTCGTGACAGGCATGTGAACTCGTGCACACTGCACAACCCGGCTGCCGCGCTCCGATCGATCGCCGATCCCACCGAAGGGCGGACGGGAGGCGCGGGGCGGGCCCGCCACGCGCCTCCCGTCCGGACCTGGCGGCGTCCGCGACCGCGTGGCCGGACCGCTCAGTCGGCTGCGGTCGACGACACCGTCGGCACCCCGCCGACGAGCGTGAGCTCCGTCCCCGCGATCAGCCACGTGTGTCCGTCGTCGGGGTTGCCCTGGAAGAAGAGGTACTCGCGGCCGTCGTCGTCGCGGAGGTACCCCGGGTGGCCCGACTCGGAGTGGTTCCAGGAGCCCTCGGACCCGGCGGGCACGAGCGGCTCGTCCGACCCGCGCGTCCACGTGCGGCCGTCCGGACTCGTGGCCCAGCCGATCTGCTGCGGCGCGTTGTTGTAGGCGCCCGCGTAGAACATGGTGAACCGCTCGCCGTCCCAGCGCAGCGCCGGCGCCTCGATGCAGTCCTGCTCCCACGGCAGCTCCGGCGCCAGTGCCGGGCCATCGACCGACAGCTGCTCCCAGTCCCCCGGGCCGTATGCACTGCCCAGACGCGCCCGCGAGGTCCCGAGCAGCTGCGTCGTCATCGTCGGGTCGCGCGTCACCCACGCCAGTAGCAGCCACTCCCCCGCCACCACGAGGTCCGCGTCGATCGCCCGGCCGCACGTCCAGTCCCCGGTCGGTCGGAACACCGGGTTCTGCGGGTTCGGGGTGAACGTCACGCCATCGTCGCTGACCGCGTGGCAGATCGAGTCCTCGCGGCCGCGGCCGTAGGTCTGGAAGAAGAGGTGCACCCGGCCGTCGATCACCACCGCGCCGGGGGCTGCCGCTCCGCTGCGGTCGTACTCGCCGAACGACGGGAGCTCCGCCACGGTGTGCCACGAGACCAGGTCGTCGCTCTCCGCGATGCCGACGGACCAGCCCTCGGGTTCGTCGTCGCTCGCGGAGGGCAGCGAGAAGTAGAGCAGGTAGCGGTCGCCGAAGCGGATGACCGAGGGGTCCTTGGCGTATGGGCGTCCGCGGCGGGAGGTGTCGCCCCAGGGGGTGCCGAGGAGGCGGACGGTGGGGGCGGGGGTCATGGGGACAGCCTGCTCCGTCGGTGCGGGTGGGGTCGCAGCCGGGGTTGTGACGTGGACCGCTTGCCAGCGGATCGGGTCTTGCTCGGCGCTGCACATCGCGAGGTGCTGCGTTCCGGCGCTTCGGTCGTTGCGAAACCGTGACCACGTGAGCGAGATATCGTCTTTCAGCCGTGAAGTTTCAATGCCAGGATGCGATTGCGGCGACGAGGCCGCCGAAAGGATCACGATGAACCCCTTCACCCACCGCCGAACCGGTCTGGCATTGATCACCGTCGTCTGCGCATCGCTCAGCGCATCGCTTCTCGGCGCGGTTCCCGCGTCCGCTTCCCCAAGCGATGCCCCGGCGATCGTCCAACGCGCGGAACACGCGCTCGGCCTGCAGGACGATGACGTGACCGATGCGGTTCGGGTGCTGGATCCTGGCACGGTCGAGACGATCCCCGCTTCCGCGGACGCGCCTGCGGTGCCGGTCGTCGTGAACCCCGACAACCGACCGGGTGCTTCATACACCGCCGACACGCTCGCCGACGATTCGATTCGCTTCGCAGCTGTGTTCTCCTCGCGAACAGCGAGCACAGCCTCGTGGAAGCTCGCGGAGGGATCCGAGCTCGACGCCCTTCCCGACGGACGCGTGAGCGTCGGTGACGCCGACGGCAACCTCCTCGCGGGGATCGAAGCTCCATGGGCCGTCGACGCAACCGGGCAGCGAGTCCCCACGCACTACACCGTGTCAGGAACCACACTGACCCAGCACCTCAACTACACGCCGAACACGGTGTTCCCGGTCGTCGCCGATCCGAAGATCACGTCATTCCCCGGATACTGGACCGTGAAGTTCACCCGCTCCGAGAGCATCACGGTCACCAGCACCGTGGCTGCCTGCGCTGCGTTCTTCTCGAAGTCGCCCGTTCCCGCGCTCAAAGCCCTGACCATCGGGTGCGCTGTGTTCGCCGCGTACGGCACCCCACAGCTCGCGAACGGGAAGTGCCTCAGCGTCCACATCCTGGGTGCGCCACCCGTGTTCGCGACCTGGTGGCCCACGTGGCCCAAGTGCTAGGAACAGATCATGACACTCCTGATCGGCCTGCTCGTCGGAGGAGCTTTCGGCGTTGCGTCGGCCTTCGCGAACCGGTTCTGGGGAACCGTGCTCGCGTGTGTCCCGATCGCTTTGTGGTTCATCGCCTTCGCCGTCGTGTCACGTGGTGGCCTCCGAGGCGACGAGGTGGGCCCGCTCTGCTACGGACTGTTCGGCGTCGTCGTCGGCCTGTTCGTCGGGCAGATGGTCAACCGTCAGAATGCACGCCGCACCCGCTGACGATCGAACATCGCCAGCGCCGGCGCCGGCGCCGCAGGCGCCGGCATGGCCGATCCGGGCGTGACCCAACTCGGCGTGCACACGCTGACCGACGACCGGGCAATGCCGTACCGCACCGACCATGCCTCCGAGGCCGACGAGGACCGGCGCGCGAATGAGCCCGACGACGATCACCCCGGCAGCAGCAAGGACGGCACCTACCGGTCAGAGAACAACGACCCTGGCCGCGTCGATGTCGCCCAGAAGGAAGGCGCTGGGCCCAAGCATGTCGGCAAGAGGCTCGGCGCGGAGGCCGAGACCACGAAAGTAGCACCCCTCGACGGTGTACCGAACGCCCGCGTCCACGACGGCTTGGCGAAGAAGCCCGGCGGCACCTACGTCGGCATCGAGATCAAGAGCGGCACCGCCAGCCGGAACTCCGCGCAGCTCGCCTTCGACGCCGCTGTCAGTCCCAGCAACCCAGCCACCGCGAGCCTCAACGGCAAGCACATCAAGATCCCCGGGGCCATCGAGGAGAAAGTACCCTGAGCCCGATGTTCGTCATGACCACCAACTCCGAGTCCAGCATGCGGCTCACGGACAGCTTCCGGCCGTACCGGGACCAGATCCGCTTCAACCTCGGTCAGCTCGACAACGACGAGGACTGGGCCTATCAGCTCTGGTTCGTGCCCGACTCGGCTGGTTGGCCCGACGCACCTGGCTACTCAGACTTCGACTGGAACAGCCGCTACATCCAAGCCGGCGGCAGCGCCGAGCGGATGAGCGTCGAGATCCAACGCGTCGAGGACGGCGAGCTGCGTCACTACGTCGTCGGGCGAGCGCACGACACCGATGAACCGCTCACCGAGACGGTCAACGTCGTCGGCACCGACCACCCCGTGCACCCGGCCGAGGTGTTCGACGCCGACGAAGCGACCGAGATCTTCTTCCACTACTTCGGCGACAGCGGCACCGTGCCTGACGGGTACGTGCTGCGCTACCTCGACCTGTCGTAGTACGGCGCAAACCAATCACCCGCGCTCGGCCAGCCACCGTGCATGTGTCGGGGTGTCGCGCCGAGGCGGCAAAAAGAAGACCCCCTCCGGATCCGGCTAGTTCACCGATCCGAAGGGGGTCTTCACTGGCGGGCGATTCACGGATCTCCCTACTTCCGCGCAGCGACGCGGTTTCGGAAGGATGGGCGTTGCGGTCGTTTCCTCCGAGCTGTGCCGGATTTTCCTCCGGGTGACGCCATCCCCACCTGACCTGGGCTTTCCTGGCTTCCAGACCTTCGCGTTCCGAGCGGGGCCAGCCTTATCGCCGAAGGAGCCGGGGCTGCGTCCGCTCGAGTCGTTCCTGCGAGAGTATGCGGTGGCCGTCAGACCTGCTTGGTTCCTAACCCTCGATGATGAACCTGGCGCGCTCGTAGAGCTCGTCGAACGTGATGACCTCAACCTCGTTGTGCGATTTTCGGTAGAGCTCGAACGACTCCATCTGCTCGCCGTTGACGCCGGCGTCGGTTCTGAACTCGGCGAGGCTGCCAATGACCAAGACTTGCCGTGGCCGGGTCGTAGAGAAGTCCAGGCCGGTTGGTGAGCCGTCCGGGGCCGTCTTGCCCTCAATCTGCTTGATCATGTACCGGAACGCCTTGCGCACGGTTTTCTGTAGCTGCGCCGTCCCGCCGACGAGCTCGTCAGACGGAGCATAAACGTCCGGCGGACGGTACGCTGCGGCCTTCAGGAGCTCGGTGTCGTGGCGTTTGATTTCACAGAACAGGAGCGTGCTGATGCGGGCGCGCGTTCGCATTATCGCGTCGCTTCGCTTGCCCGCGCCTGTCCAGACGTTGTTGCCGACAGTAATACGTTCGAGCTTTCCCTCGTCGAGTGCAGCGTGAGAGACGAGGTCGAGCCCGTACCCGAAGATCCAAGACGCATCTTCGAAGAAGCGCTGCCATACCGTTTCTACGCCTCCGCCCCCGCTTGCCACCCGCTGCTGCATGTAGTCCGGATCGTGCAGTAGGCGCTCGAACTCCGCCAGGTGTTGCTTGCGGCCAGCAAGGGCGGCCATCTCTTTCTCAGTGAGCGGGGTCTCGAGCGCGGACTGAATGATGGGAAGGATGTCAGCGCGCGAACGTCCCTTCAGGGCCGCGGCGAGTTCCGCGTCTCCTGCGTCGATGACGCGGAAGGCTGAGCCGTCGACCTCGATCGTTGCGAGGTTGACGAGATAGGCCATCAGGCGCATGAAGTTCTCATGCCCGCCATCAGTGTCGACGAGCGCCTTGATGACGTGGCTTCCGCGGATCTTGCCCGTTTCCCAGTCCTGAATCGCACGTTTGCTCTTGTCGCGCTTCCAGAGCCGGATGCGAGGCGAATATGTGTCGCCATGCGCAATGAGACGAACTCCGCAGTACAAAGCCACTCGCTCGCGGTCGTCGAGGAGGAAGTCCTTGATCAGTCTGTGGCCATCGACGTCGTAAAAGTAATGGAACGTGTCCGTGCCGGGTCGGATCTCGAGCCCGTCAAGCTCTTGATGCTCCATGTCCAGAGTCGTGGGGTCATCAAGGTTGTCCAGCCAGCCTTGGAAGGTCATCGATCGATCCCGATGCCGTTCGAAGGTTTCGTTCTCACGCCCCGAGCTCCTCGTAGTCGATCGCACTCAGTAACGCCTGCAGTTCCGGCTGCTCGTCGAGCGGGAGCGGCGTGAGTGTCTTGGATACTCCGACCTGTTTCAGTTGCAGTTCTGAGGTCACGTCGTTGAGGATGCGGGCGGACTCAGTCGTCGTCCACTGCACACCGTCCAGCCAGTCCCGTTCGAACCGTGCTGCGACGAGTACGTCGGGGTGGCGGTTGCCGTATGCGTCGCGTTCCGGTGTCGTCGCGGCGACGATGCGGACCGAGTTCAGCCCGGGCGCGACAGCGAACGCTTCTTTGACGGTGACGAGGATGCAGCCGGCGACTGCGGTCGCGTGCCACACTGCTGCTTCCTTCTTCGGCACGGCTTTGATGGTCGGCCGACCCGTTGGGGTGACTTCGGGTTTCTTCTGCGGCATGCCGGCGAGTGTGGGGACGATGACAACGAGGGTGGCTTCGTCTCCGGTGACACCGAGCGGTGCGGCCGCGGCGTCGTTGTCTTCGAAAGCAGCCGCGAGAGTAGCGATGACCGCGTCTGGGTCGTTCGCCTGGAGCTGCGCCCATTCAGCGTCGAGTTGTGCCTGGGCAGCGGCGCGCTGCTTGGCCAGCTCGAGTTCCCGGGCATGAATCTCTGACTGTGCTGCCGCGGCTGCTTGTGCGAGGGCGTCGCGTCGGCGACCGCGGGCGAAGATGCTGATGCCTCTGAGGCTTGCCTTGCGATGGCGCTGCTCCACCTCAGCGGTGTCGATGAGTGGCGGTTCCGGAGCAACGGGCTGCTGAACAGGAGTGAAGTGCTCATGGTGCAAGCTCTCGATTCGTCGGTACACCTCGACGAGCTGGTCAGCGGCTTCCGCGCGGCTCGACGCGGCACCCGACCGGGTCACCGAGCCGGACGAGCTGCGCCGGCTGACACCGAGGCTCGTCGAATAGGTGACCGGCCCGACCCCTGAGGAGAAGCCTGTCGCTCCGCCGCCGACATGAACTCGTGCCGCTCGCGGGCCGATGCTCGTCCGCACGCCTCGGCTTGACACTCGCACCCGCACACCGGGTGCCATCCGAACTGAGAACCCCACGGACTCAGCCTAGAGGTGACATTGGCTCAGCCTCAAACCCCTCTCTGGGTGGTCGAATTGGCACGTCAGGCGACGGGCACGGACCGCCCGTTGCATGCCATCGACGAGCATCAGGTCGCCTGTCAGCCCCACTGCACGCCAGCGCAGACAAAGATCCCATCCGATCACGAACGAACACACTGGATACGAGCACCCAGACCGTGAACCTGGCTTCACGCTCGTTGCCCCTATCGCGGCCGCTTGGATACCGTTGCACAGTAGACGAGGAATGAGGCAAACGGTGGCGAAGAGCAACCTAGGCGCGTACCAGACGATGGTGGAGCTGGCGAAGAAGACGAACGGCCCGGTCAAGCTCGGCATCTACATCCTGGCGGGCGGCGTATTCATCGGTTCAGTGGCCGGCGCAGCTGCCGGTCCCGCAGTCAAGAAGGGCGCGAGTCGAACGGTTGCGTCGGTCAGGCGACGTTTCACGACGACGGCGGCGGCAGCGGGACGCGTGTACACAGTCTCTACCGGCGCAGATTGCGGCGCGGGGAACTACCTGCAGGTCGGCGACCGGTTCCGGATTGTTAAGGAGATCGAAGAAGGCGTGCTGATCGTCCTCGTGGGCGAAGACGAACCTTTCGGCATGGTCGACCCGGCGCTGCTCAGCAGCATCTCTGACTTCCGGCGCAACGGCAAAGCCTAACCTCGCTGCCCTTGCGCGGCGCGGCGGCTAGTGCCGGAGAGCCCAGCCGCAGCGACGCATATCCATGAAATCTCGCAGGCCGACGTGGCCGGTGAGCCACAGTTCGCGGAGGGGGCGCCGATGGTCGTCGCCGCGCTCACGAAGGTCGCGGTCGTGGCGCACAACGCGAACTTCGATATGGCATTCCTCCGTGATGAGTTGAAGGCCGCCGGTTGGAGTGCTCCGCGAATTGCGTCGTACCGCACATCGGACGCCAGCTACGCGTACCCGCCAAAGATGGACCGCCGCCGCATCGCTGCCTGTTGTGCGCTTCAGTCCAGGCACCCCCGCCCGATGCTGCACCGGCTCCGCCGCCGGCTACAGCTGGCAGCGACCGGCTTGATGGAATGCGCGTATCGGAGCGGACTGCTGACTTGCTGGAGAGTGGCTTGCGGTCGAAGCAGTGACCGGCGCCTCGCCCTTCTGGCAGAGGTCCCCCTTATGAGCGCCGTCACGTGCCGTCGTCGAGACGCTCTGCGAAGATCAGCGCCGTCGGTCATGATTCGACGCGGATCAGCTCCTTCGCAGCGACCGGTCGGTCGTCGTCGCTGAGGATGAATGGCTTCCCTGACATGGGCGACGGCCAGGCGAGGGCGCCTCGTTCGCGTACATCCCAGCCGAGTGCTCGAAGAAGACCCGCGCCGTCGCGGGTAGTCGTCGCGACGACCCGCTGGAAGCCGGCGTCGCGGGCTAGGGCGACGCCTTCTTGCTCGAGTGCCGTTGCGAGCTTGTCCTTTCGGTGGGGCGGAGCGACGCAGATGTGTTGCAGTACCGCTGTCTGTGTGTCGACGATGCGCAGCTTGGAGTCCAGATACGGCGCGAGGAAGGCGTAACCGACAACCTCGTCGTTCTCATCTGCCGCGATGAGAAGGACGTGCAGGGCTCATACCTCTGCGGGGAGGTCGAAGAACCCCTGGAGGTCGAGTTCGTCTTGCGGGTCGGGTAGTGCCTGCTGCGCCAGCGCCTCCACGCCGGGGACGTCTTCACGGGTGGCGAGGCGGATCCCGATGGGCACGGGGAGAGCATCTCACAGCTCCCGTTCACCGCCGCGCATAGGTCGAGGGTCGCTCGTTCCCAGAAGGAGACACTGTGATCGAAACGACCACCACCCCCGCCACCGCGACCGCCGTCTGGCGGTACCGCCCGTTGCCGAGGGCTGGCCGGCCCGTTCGGAACGGGTTCACTGGCTATGACGAGTCGGCTGCAGCAGCGCTGGCGAACGCCGTCGGCCTGCAATTGGTGCTCCTCTCCTCCGACGGCGTCGAGGCGAGCGGTGCTCGGTGACGCCTGTTGATTACGGACGTCCATCTAAGGGTGGGCTCCCCGTACCGCACTTGGCGCTGCCCAGACGTTCGGACGCTGCCCGCCCTCATTTCAACGCTGCAGGTAAGCCCCTCAGACGCGCGATTGCGCGCCCAGGCCATCTGCCGGGTGCCTGCTGCCTGCTTGCCGCGCACGGATGCGGTGAGGACGGTGATTGCGGTGACGGATAGGCTCCCGGGCGTGGAAGGCACTCCGGATCGCAGACAGGGCGCCCTGCTGGCGTCGGTGTTCTCGCCGGTGACGGTGCGTGGATTGGCACGTGAGGACGTCGGCGCTGCGGCGCCGCGGTTGCAGATTCTGGCCGAGTTGATGCGCGCCGTTCCTGGCGCCTCCGTTGGTGACGCTTTCGATGCGGCGCATCGGCTGCTGTCCCGCGGATACCGAAGCGAGTACGTCTTCAAGAACGACATCGTCTCTCGTGTGGTGTTTGGCCGGCACAGCCCTCGCACGGCGTCGGCGCTCGTTGAGCAGCCGACGGGTGAGTCCATCGCTGACGTGATGGTGCTGAACGGTACGACCACCATCTACGAGGTGAAGACTGACCTGGACCAGTTCACCCGGCTCGCCGGCCAGTTGAGGGATTACTGCAGCAGAGCCGAGTTCGTGAATGTCGTCACGTCTCCGGCACGCGTTGCTGCCGCCGCGGCGGCGACTCCGGAGCACGTTGGCATCATTGCGTTGCAGCAGCGTCGTGGTCAGCTGACGACGTTTCGTGCTGCGCAATCGAACCTGGCGCGTTTGAACGTCGCCCATCTGTTCCGGTTCCTTCGGACCGCGGAGGTGCAGGCTGTGCTGCGGCAAACGCATGCGTATGAACCGAACAGCCATCAGGGGCTGATGTGGGAGGAGATGGAGCACCTGTTCATGACCTTGCCGATTCCGGTGGCGCACAACCTGGTGCTTCAGCAGCTCCGCACCCGCGCCGATTCGTTGCGCGATGTGGTCACTGCGCCAGAGCTGCCGGAGAGTCTTCGCGCTCTCATGTATACGCAGTCACCTTCGAAGGTTGGGGTGCGTCGTCTGCGCGAGCGTCTGCGCCTGCCGGTGGCCCTCTTTCTGGGGTAGGAGCTGTGAACCCTTTCATGCGAACGTGAGGAAGTGTATTTTCCTTACCTCTATGGTCGTACCGCCGAACTGCTAGCGATCACGGAATCGGCTCACGATTTCGGCTCTCCGCAGCAGATCTTCCCTCTGATCGAAGCTGTTCGCCCGTCGGCGGCCCTACGTCGTTGCTTGGATGCGGTTGAAAAGGCCGGCAAGGAGATTTACGTCATCGTCAACCCGTCGCGCGGGAAGCTGCAGGCTCCGTCAGCGCAGACGCTTTGGCAGACGGAGATGACTGCGCACCTCGCGAAGTCATCAGTAGTGCGGCCCACATTCCGACAGGAGGACAGCACGCCGTTGACGGCACTCCAAGCGTTCGTGAAGCAGTACTCCGGTCGCGCCATCGGCGTAGTCCTCACGTCAAATGCGATTGCGCCAGCGGACGTTGCCGCGGCACTGAGTAATGCCAATGCGGTGGTGTTCCTGATGACCTCGGTGAACCGGACTGCTTACTCGACTGCCGTTGGAAGTGCGGCAACTATTGATGTTGAGGATAACTTCCAGACCGAGGCACGCAACGCGGACTACGTTGGTACCAAGGGGCAGGGGACGAACCACCTTACGTGGACAGGTCGGGCCGGCTTCAGCGACTTCACCGTGCTGCCCGCTGTATTCAAGGACGGCGGCGGCCCAACCGGGGCCGTCGCAGTGCATCTGACGTATGAAGAGCCTGCTGAACTTCGAGTGCAGCATTTCGTTTCGACGATCACCTCGAGTGGCGGTGCGCCGAGCCCGAAGTTCGCGCAGGCACTGAATCAGCTCGTGGCGCAGTTCGCAGCTACTCCCTCCCGGTTCCGGAAGTCCCCCGCACTCGACGACTACCTTCACCAGGCAAAGGTGGGTCAGTACACCAGCCCGGAGCGGAACAAGCGCCTGCAGATCATCCATCACCTCTTCACTGTCGCGCGGCACCTCGGGCTTTAGGCAATAGCGGCTGTCCTCCGCTCCTGGCCAGAGCCGCCCAACCAGGGAGAGCAGTGCAATGCTGGGCTGCCTCCCGCGTCACGCCTTTGCGAGGCGGCATGGGCTGGATCGCGCTTCGCCCCGTGAGGGCTCACCATTTTGAGTGCGACGTGGCCGCTGGGGACAGCGGCCACGTCTTGCCAGAGGTGTGCGCGGAGCCAGTCGGTGACCTTGGACACGTTGAACGGATCCCCATCCTTGACCGGTGACGTCGACGACCAGCACGACATCGTTCGCGTCCACAAGCTTCTTAATGCCGTCCCGGAGCTCTCCCGCGGCGAACTCCGTATCGGCTGGTGCTGGTGCTGGTGCAGATCAGCTTTGCGCCAGCCGATAGCGGAGTTCGGCGATGAACTCGAGCGCGTGCCCGGCGAAGTGGCTGGAGTGGACATCGACCCGACGCAGGGCCATGTGCTGCAGGACAGCCGAACGGCTCTGCTTTGAAAGATGCGGAGCGACGGAGCCGAGTTTCCAGATGACGACGGCCAGGACTGCTCCGATGGGGCGGTCCACGAGCCGGTTTCGCCGGCCGCCTGACGGAGCGCCGCCCGCGTGAACAGCTCGCGCTAACGCTCTGCACGCGCGGTCACGTGTCGCGCTGCTCTCCTCGGAGGTAAGCGCGACGTAGACGTCATCGATCGCCTCGGCGAGCGTTTTCGTGCTGTTGCGGTACCCGTTCCGGTGGGCGCCGACAACGCCGGCGATCGTTGCGCAGATGCCGACGACGACTCCGACTGTATCGCCGGCACTCGAACCCATCGTGCAGAGGTTGATCCCGTTGGCCAGCAGCGCGCCGCACCCGACGCCCGACAGTATCGGCATGAGTGTTCGCAGCAGGGTTACGTGACGCGGCGCAACGACGGCTACCGACAGTGCGGGCGGGCAGGTCAGCGCGATGAATGACACCGCCAGCAGGCTCAACAGACCTACGAGGGCGCCGTTCACAAGCAGTTCGGTCGCGTCCGGGGCGCCTTGCGCGAGCAGCAGGAGGCGGGCGGAGGAGAAGCTCAGCAAGATTGCGAAGGCACAGAGGACCAGTGCGAGGCCGCCGCGCATCCAATGGTTGACACGCTCGACCACCATGGCGGCGGCTCGGCCCCACCGCGCGTATAGCCCTCCCATCACGGACACCGCTGAGAGCATCAGCGCAGCGAGGAGGCGCGTTCCAATTGGAGCGGGCAGCAACGCCAAGCTCCCGAGCGCAGCGGATCCGGAGATGACCGCGGAGGCGATGAGTGTCGGCTTTGCCCATGGAGGGGTCACAGTCAGTGCCCGGTCTCCCGTGATTGCTCGCTCTTGCGCGACGAGCATCAGAGCGGAGGTGTCCTTCCGCGACCAGTCGGAGGAGCGCTGCAACGGGTCCGGCAGAGAGGTGCGCATGTGTCGATCGTGCCGATGAGCACTGACAAACGAGACCCTGACGTTCGCTGGGCGCTCACGCGCTCAGCACAGCGGTCGCACGGCGTTGTCACGGCGGTGCTGCTGGAAGCAAGATCAGCGAACAACTCCTTCGGCTTCCCTTCCGTTGGATGCTCGGAGGTTGCGTGGGCCGTCCGCAGTGGGCGCGGATCCGGCTCCGAGCGATGTACACGTATATGTCGTCGTCGCATCGCCGAGGACGGTCCCCGCAGCCACAAGTCCGGATGAGGTCCGCGCTGTCGCATCCTCGCGGTGACGGGGCAGGAAACTTCACTTCACAGGAGGTACCCGAAGGCGTGCAACTCCACCCTTCGGTCCTGCAAGACGCCCTGAGCTGTATCGCACTCTGTCGCAGTGCGGTCGCAGCGACGAATCGGATGAGTGGTGTTGAAGTGCAGTTTGCGGCAGCGCAAGATGATCGTTGAGGGCTGCCGCCACCGCGACGTGGTGTTCTGACCGGAACGGCAGTACGTTCCTGCCATGAACGACATCGACATGGAGCAGCAGGATCGGATCGCTGCGGAGGACAGGGTGGAAGCAGCTGCCCGTGTCCGCCGCGGGTATCTGCAGATCCGTGCTTCGTTCGTGCAGAAGGCATTCGGCGACGACCGCGCGAGCACCCTCGCGACGCTGGTGCAGGCTCGGCAGCCGCGGGCGTTGCTGCTGTACCTCATGCTGCTCTATGTGTGGCCGTGGCTCAAGGACGAGAACGAACCGTTGGAAGCGACAGCTTGGATGAACTTGCTCCATTCCCGGCTTAGCGTCGACGATCGTGATGCGCAGTCATTGACTTGGTCTGAGTCGACGTTGTCACGAACTTGGCGGTATCTGGAGAAGCAGCAGCTTGTCACGAAGACGCGCGGGAAGCGGAGCCGCTTGCTGGTCAAACCGCTTCGCGAGGACCGAAGCGGCGCCTACGAAGCTCCGTCCGGCGAGAAAGAGAACTGGGACGAGGTGTATTTCACCATTCCGGACCGTTTCTGGCTTGGCGAGGATTTCGCTCGACTTTCCACACCCGGGCTGGCGATGCTGCTTGTCATCGCTAAGGAGACGAATCGGAAGAAGGAGTTTCGTGCCACCTTCGACCAGTTCGCGGCGTGGTATGGCTTCAGCCGCAGCACCGTCGCCGCTGGCATCAGCGAGCTCCGCGACGCCGGCATGCTCGTCGAACGCATCGAATGGATTGACGCTCGCCTGTCGAAGATCCGTAAGACCAAAGAGGTGCACTACTCCCTAGCTGGGCCCTACAGCACGGCCGCGCGGAACACCGCGAAGCGTAACGCGGACCGGCGCCGTCAACGCGCCGCGAAGGAACCGTCGCAGCAGTCGCGACGGCGGACGCCAAGGTTCAGCGGCAGCACCCAGACGAAAGGTCGCACTGGTGTCACGAAACGTCGATGAACGGTGGCGGACTAGACGCCACGCGATACGAGACGGATGGAGCTCGACGCTGCGGTACGTCGTCGTCGTAACTGTTCCCGGGCTCAGTGTTGTCTTCGGCGCGTGGCTGCTCAGGCACGTGTAACAGCGTCAGGTTGCAGCGAACGACTTAGAGCGCGAACCCGCCGACTTCGACGCGCTGTCCACCTCCCCACGGCATGCTGAGGAGGACGTGAGCGTCTGTTGCGCCATCGCCGTCCGGTCCCCCCAATGGTCGGAGCCTCTCTGTCCTCGCCGCATGTCGACAAAAGTGGCTGATCGGGAACGCGCGACCAGCCGTTCACGGGATGCGTTCGTTGATGGCCGCGGCCTTACCGTCATCCTCGACGATGACGATGTTGCGGCGATGGCGGAGCTCAGTCGCGACGGGAGTTGGGATCTCAGGTCCGCTGCTGGCTGGTTGTTCGACCAACGCATCAAACCGCTGATCTGATGGGCCAGCGGCGCGTGTCCTGTCGAGTCACGCTCCGACGTCCGGGGTAGCTCATCGGTACGGGCTGATGTCGTCGATGCTGAACTCGAGGTCAGTCCCGTAGTGCGACAGCTCTGCAGTGCCGGTGAGGACAACCGCCGTCGTTTCGCTACTTTCAACGAGTTCAGGCGTTCGACTATCGTCGACCAGGGTTTGGGTGACGACGTCGAAGTTCATGCGAACTTCGAAATTGATGTGCAGGTTGAACGTGCCGTAGTACACGCGGGTGTGTTGGTAGAGCAGTTTGGGGTCACCAGCGTCTACGAGCCGCACGGCATCGACATCGTCCAGACCGACGTCAGCGGGGCTAAGCGATGGCGGATCGCCGGCGAGTAGGTGGTCCATGAGCCGGTACTCGAGGTCATCTGGTTCGCTGTAGCCGTAGCCGGCCGCGTCCTCGTCGCTGAGGAACACACCGGGGATGCTCACCTTTGTGAGATCGGGCACCCAGTCCAATCCGACGGGGTCAATGTTTCGGTCCAGGATGTCGTCCAGCAGCTGCGGGTGGAGGGCCGCCTTTCCGTCCGACTTCAATGCGAACGCTGCCAGATCTGACGAGACGAAGATGACATCGTCCTCTTCCCACCATTGTTCGGCTGTGTCGAGGACGAACCACCAGTGCAACGCGTCCCGGTACCCAGTTCCGGATTCGGAGAACGGCCTAATCCGATTGATTGCGCGGCGCGCGAGTTCTCGATGCTCGACGATCGGCACAGCAAGATCGACGGTGACCCCAACCGCGGCGAATCGTTGATGCAGTGTCTGCTCGTAGCGTTCCCCTTCCGCGAGCGCTTCGTCGGCGGCTGCGTCGAGGTGGGTTCGCACCGCTTCGGATGCGCGCCGCCGTTCCTTGCGGATACTGACGGCGGTCGCGGCGCGAGTTCGTTTGTAGACGGCGACGGCTTCGTCTACGGCGAGCCGCGGCACGATGATCTTCAGGCGCGCGCCGTTGATGGCCTCCGCCGCGTTATCCCAGAACGCGCCGCGCAACATCGGGTTCGATACCAGGACGTTCGCGTCGAGGATGAGGATCACCGTCTGAGAGTAACGCCGGTTTCCATGGATAAGCCGTTCGACGGGGCACCGCATCCGGAGCAGCATCCACTGGCCGAGACCACTGGCTTTCGCCAGCGATCAACCGCTCTGCCGGCCCGAGGCAGGGGTGGCCGGAACCCTCGGTGATTCAGGGTGCCGTCCGGGAGGGAATAAGCACGGCGGCTCCCCCTTTCTGGGGTACTCCTGCCGACCAGCGAACGCACGGGAAGCCCGTACCGTAGATGAGCGTTCGTCGATACGGCTGGCGTCATGTCACGTTTGGACTGGGGACGTTTTGGGGCTGCTTAATTGGCTATTCGGCCCGCGTCGGCGCACGGACGCGAAGGGTTCTACGGCGGGAGCCGGTTCGCCGCGTCCGCACGCTCCGATCGTTCCTGCGTACGCGGTCATTGATGTGGAGACGACGGGGCTTTCGCCGCTTCGCGACCGAATCATCGAGCTTGCGATTGTTCGGATCGACGAGTCGGGCGTTGTGGTCGACGAGTGGGTATCGCGGTTCAACCCGGACGGTCCAGTCGGCGCTACACATATTCACGGCATCACGGACGCTGACGTCGCCGCCGAGCCACGGTTCGCAGACGTCGCGTCGTCGATTGTCGCCGCGCTGTCCGGTCTTGCCGTCGTGGCCCACAACGCAACGTTCGACCTCGCGTTCCTCCGCCACGAGTTGGCAGCCGCCGGTTGGCGTGTCCCACGGATAGCGTCGTACTGCACGCTGGACGCCAGCTACGCTTACTTGCCGGACATGGACCGCCGACGCCTTGTCGACTGCTGCTGCGCAGTCGGAGTGCGTCTCGATGACGCGCATTCCGCGCTCGGAGACGCTCGAGCTGCCGCCGCACTGCTCGGTGCATACCTGAGCGTGAACGGCGGACCGGACCCGGTTCTGATGGAAGTGACGGCGTCCGCTCGCTCCGCGGCTTGGCCGTCGCGCCCAGCGGGTCGACCGTCGACGGCGCAGCGAGAGCCTGCCGGCGCCGCGAATCCGGTCCGCCCGCTACGGATCACTCCACCGAAACCGCCCGCCCCAGCGTTGCTGCAGCAGCTGACGGCGATGTCGCTGCTCGAGGTGATCGATGAGGGTGCTCCCGCCGGCACAACGGCCTACGTGGAGCTGCTCTTCGACGCGCTGGAAGACGGCGATATCACGGGCACAGAAGCTCAAGCGCTGCAGGAGCTCGTGGCCGAGTTCCACTTGTCAGCTGCGGACACGCATTCAGCGCATGAAGCATTCCTGCTCGCGCTCGCCCACCGGGCCCTGGACGACGGTCGCGTCTCGCACCAGGAGCGCCGCGAGCTGAAGACCGTGGCGTCCCTGCTGGGTGTCGCGGAAGCGAAGGTGAAGCAGGTCCTTGACCGGGCCGACGCTGCCCGTGATGCCCGGTTGGGAGCCGAGCTCCTGCCGCTGCCAGCCGCCTGGCCGCACGGCGAGCCCTTGCGCGTCGGAGACCGGGTCGTTTTCACCGGCTGCGACGAAGCGCAACGGTTCCGCCTTGAGCAACGCGCCCAGGAACTTGGCGTCCGGGTCGCCGGCTCCGTCTCCCGACTCACCGCCGTGCTCGTCACCGACGGGGCGTTCTCAGGCACCAAAGCCGCGAAGGCGCAGCAACTCGGCACTCGCCAGGTCCACCCAGACACCTTCGCCCTGCTACTGCAGCATCTGCAACCCGCCGTCAGCAGATCGGCGACCGTGCACGACCGGAAGCAGATCGCTCCGCCGCCCGATTCCGCCGCGTCCGTCGCTCCACCCGGCCCTGGCGCTGCTGGCGCTGCGCAGCTTGCATCATCACCTGCAGCCATCCGTGCGTGGGCGTCCGCGAATGGGTTCGACGTCGGAACTCGCGGGCGTCTGCCTCGTGAGGTTTCTGATGCGTTCGCAGCTGCTCACCCCGGAACCTGACCAAGCAGAACGCCGGTACGAGACGTCCATCTTCGACTCAGGGGGAAATCCGATGGAAAGCATACGAAGCGCCGGGACGCGCCTGCGGTCATGGGTTCACGACGGGTGGCCCGAGGTGAAAAAGCAAAAATGGAACTTCACCGGGTTCGGTGTTGGCGCGGCCGCAGGCACGATCGGCATCATCGTCATGATCCATATTTTGGAGCGGGCGACCGCAACGCCGCTTGCAGTGGTGAGCGTCGCAGCTGGCATTGTTGCTCTCTTCGGTGCTCTTCTTCGAGTCACTGCGCACTTCTACGGCGGGCCAAGGAGCAAGGGCGTGGACATGGCGGGGAAAACTCTCGCCCTGTGCGCAGCGTTGCAACTCACACTGTTGGGGCTCTTCGAACTCGGGCTACTCGGCGCATGACCAGCGACGCAAGCCCCGCTCCAGCCCACGGATACGCGGGACGAAGCCGCGCAGAAAAGAGAGAAGCTTCATTCTGGACCACGACCGGATGGCGATCACGGGCGCTTTCGACACCGCGCGGCGGCTGTTGTCAGAGACTGGTGCTCGTCAGCGACCATTCGGCTGGGACGACATCGCAGACGAACGAGCGTTCACCGTTGCCCTGCAAGGCTTACTGGAAGAACTCTCGGCTCACTTCAGCGCCCGACTCCTCAACCCGGTGCCCCTCCAGCACGCCGCTGAGGCGCTTGCACGTCATCAGAGGCTGATCGAGTCGGAGAACCCGGCGTGTTCATGCACACATCTCGAGAATTAGCACACCCTGGCAGGATGCTGGGCTGATGAACCGGACCCGGCTTTCAACGGTTGCCCGTGCGGCCACCGAACCGCCCGCCCTTCGGGTCAGTTGCGGGCCCGCTCGTATCCGCGGTGAACGTACTCAGCCCACCGGGTCTGGTTCGAATCGCCACCCGAGAGGAGCGTGGCGCAGCGTCGAGTACCCATCGTGTTCGAGAGCCACTGCGAGCTGCCGAGCCCAGTGTGCGCGTCGGATGCTGATCCCGTCTCGCTGCAGCGGCATGATGCGGAGCTGCGCTGCGGTCAGCCCGCCCCACGGAGATCGCCGATCACTGTCGGTCGGGATGATCAGTGGCCGCTGATTACCGCCCCATCCCCGACCAGCGGATGCGTCCTCGAGCGTGCTGTACCCACTCGCTTGCAACGCGTCGGAGAGGGCAGCCAGCCGCTCCGGGTCGGCGCTTAGCAGCGGTTGCCGTCGCAGCAGCGCGACCGGGATCTGCGCGTAGTCGGATCGCTCAAGATCCGTGGGCGTGGGGAACATATTTCCCTCTTCCTGGCGGCGGTAGACCGCCAGTGCCTCTATGCACGGACATCGGGCGGAGCCGCGTTCAACTGCGCAGGCGAGCGCCGATCGTCCAAAGCTGCTTCGAGTGCACGTCTTCAGCGACGTTACCCTCGCTTCGGTAGGTGAAGGCGTGCGGCGATCACCGCCAACGAAGGTTCATTCGCGCTGACCGCGCGGGAACAACGTCCAGCCGCTTGTCTCGCATCCCGATACCGTTGAAGAAGGCTCGAACCGCAGCCGTGGGCACAGCTCGTCTCCCGGCAGGCGAATCGACGATGGGGTCGTCGCAACGACGACCGCAGTTGCTACACGCCAGCGATAACTTGATGGAGGGCGCGAATGTCGAAGCGGTTCAGCATCCCCGAGGAGCACGAGTCGGCCCTGCACTTCCTGGTGCTGGTGGAGGAAGCAACGGACCAGCACATCGCCAGCGCTGTCGCCGCCACCATTCACGGCGGCATGTTCAAAGGACTGGGATTGGCGCATGTCATCGGGTTCGCGCCCATCGGCTCCGATCTGGAGCGACTCGGTTTCGCCACACGTCGAGATGGAGTCCTCGTCCCCACGGCTGCTGGAATCCGCACAGCGGCTAAGTTGGCCAAGGCCGCTGAAGCTCCGCCAGCACCACAGTCGGTGATCGTAGGCATCGCAAGTGAACCCGTGTTTTATACGCAGATCCTGCAGGAGCTAGCTGACCGCGCTGATGTACTCGTGGTCGACCGGTTCCTCGGCGCGGCTGATGTTGTGGTCCTCGGTCAACTGCATGCGGTAAGACGTGTACTGACCGGCTCAACCCGCAGCCACAGCCGAGGTGAACGCTCCGATGCTGCGCGTCGGGACCAGCTGGCGATCGCCGTCGGCTCCCTCTCAGATGTTCGCGTCCGGTTCTCCACCGAGTTGCATGACCGGTACATGCTTCCGAGCGACGGCAAAGGACTGATGCTTGGAGGTTCGCTCGGCGGTCGGAAAATCACCGCGGCTGTGGAACTGTCAGAGCCCGCGACACGGCACCTCCGAGCCGAGTTCGACGCCGTGTGGGACCGTTCATCCCCGGTTGAAGGAGTCACCCCTCCCGCCGCCTGACCCTGAGCAAGTGGCAGACCTCGGCGATGGTGTCGGTGTCAGTGTCGGTGTCGGTGTCGGTGTCGGTGTCGGTGTCGGTGTCGGTGTCGGTGTCGGGGAGGATGTCGGCGTCGGGTGGGAGCAGTGCGGTGACCTCGGGACCACGTAACTGTCACCACAGCGGACGGAACCCCGGAGCCGATGCGAGCGCCCGGGCCCGTCCGCCGGGGACGAGAGTTCTTCGTCCTCTGGGTCGCGACTGAAGACGAGTGGGAGCGGGCTCAGCACGAGGACACGGAGCCAGATGGCTTGCCCTGGCCCGCGGAAGCCGTCGTCGGACTTACGCCCGATCCGCACTCGAGCTGAGGACGCTGTTACAGCAGTTGCGCAAGCCGTTCACCTGGATGAGAGCGACCTGAAGTCTGCCAGGACGACCGGTCGTGACCGGTCAAGCATGAGCGTCGGCAAGCGCCGCGCCGAGATGCCATCCGCACTGAGAATCCCACGGGCTCCGTGAAGAGGTGCCATCGACTCAGCCTCCGGCCCCGTTTCCGGGTGACCGAACCCGTGACGTTGAGCGACGAACCTTGACCGCCCGTTTCCGTCCCGTCAACCAGCAGGCGGCGACGTCGGTCACTTCCCTCCCAAGTGTCGCCGCCTCGATGCTTCTGCCTGGGCTGTCTGCTCGCTGCAAGCGGTTGTCGCCTCGTATGCGCGGCGGTAGCGGGAGCGGTCCGTCGCTCCCCTCTTCCGCGGCCCGTGCACACGGGAGTCGCGGTCGGAGAGGAACGCGTCGATGCGGGGGAGGTTCGTCGCGGCAGCGATGAAGGTGAACACGAAGCTCTGCGCTGCGAGACCGCGCATGCGCGCCTGCGGTTCTCGTCCGGCGTTCATCTGCATGTTGAGGGACTCGGAGGCCTGCCGGGCGTGGGCGTAGTAGCGGAGCCACTCGTCTGCGGCTTCGGCTTCGGCTTCGGCTTCGGCTTCGGCTTCGGCGCGACGGGTAGCGGAACTGTTGCCCATGTCGAGCCGGCTTCGGTCGGTGATGAGCTGGACGCCGAGCTGCGACAGCGGGTCGTGGAAGTTCACAGGGGTGAGGCCCATGGAGTACGCACGGTCGACCGCGAGACGGTTCGGCTTCCAGCCGCGCGCCTGGAGCGATGTGATGCCCGCGAGCGCCCGGTCAGGTGAGAGTTCCCGAACTCTTGAGAGAAAGCCCTGGTCAAAGATCAACTCACGCGAGCGGACGAAGGACCGACCGATGCAACGCCGCAAGGCCGAAGCGACGCACCTATTCATCCGTGCGCGCCAACGAAGACAGGAGGCGAGCCGCTAGTCCGTGCCTGCTGAAGCGCATCTGAACTCGGCATGCGATCGCCGCGAGCCACGACGAAGGCCCCCCAGGGATTCCCTGGGGGGCCTTCGCTGGGACTTCACGAGTTCCGTGAATCTTTTCGACGAGATCCGTGAATCGCCCTGTGGCGGTACCGGTGGGATTTGAACCCACGGTGGAGTTGCCCCCACACATGTTTTCGAGACATGCTCCTTAGGCCGCTCGGACACGGTACCGGGAGAGAGTTTACACGACTCCAGCGGCCCGTCGGACCACGCGCCCGTCAGCTCGTCCTCCACAAGTGCCTGCCCGGTCGCACTCGTCCACCACCCAGCCCACTCACCGAGAAGCCCCGAGTCCGCCCGCGTACCGTCCTCGGCATGAAGTCACGCACCATGATTGCCCTGCTGTCGTCGATCCTCGGCGGAGCGACGGTCGTCGGTGCCGGCCTGTTCGGCGCCCGGGCGGGGATCCGCGGGCAACGGGCAGCGTCGCAGCGTGTGGTCGACATGCTCCCCGTGAACGCCCAGTGGTGGCGGGAACGGCTGCAGCACGAGGGCCAGCTGACGTACCTGGCGATCGGCGACTCCGCCGCGCAGGGCGTCGGTGCGACGGCGCCGCACCGCGGGTACGTGGGTCTGCTCGCCCGACGGATCCGGCACCGGTCGCGGATGACGGTCCGCGTGGTGAACCTCAGCGTGTCCGGCGCGACGACGTGGGCGGCCAAGAAGGAGCAGCTGCCGAAGCTCCGCGGCTACTCCCCCGACGTCTGCACGGTGTCGATCGGGGCGAACGACATCGCCGACTTCGACCCGGACGGCTTCGAGCGGAACCTCCGTGCGATCTACGGCGCCGTGCCGTCGCACGCCATCGTGGCCGAGCTGCCGTGCATGTTCGTGCCGGACCGGGAGCGCAAGGTGGCCGTCGCGAACGAGATCGTGCACCGCGTGGCGGATGAGTTCGGGCTCACGGTGGCACCGCTGCACGTCATCACGAAGCGCGTGGGGCTCCGTCGGACGTTCCTCAACAGCTACGGCGACCTGTTCCACCCGAACGACCGCGGCTACGAGATCTGGGCGAGCGCGTTCGAGCCCGCGGTGGACGCCCGCGTCGACACGGTGGCGGCGATCCGGCAGTACCTCTCAGCGCGGGAGGCGGAAGACCTGGGCGCCGGCGCGGCCGCGGTCGCCGCGGCGCGGGCCGAGCACGACGCCGAGGACGCCGGTGCCCTCGACCACGCGGACCGACCCGGGCGGATGGACCGCCTCCGCCACCGCGTGACGGGCTCGATCCCGCTCCCGGACCACGCCGATCACCGCTCCGGCGATGTCGGCGGCCGCGCCTAGCCTGGGCGTCATGGCGCGCGCTCAGTCCCTCTACCGCTGCACCGAGTGCGGCTGGACCAGCATCAAGTGGGTCGGCCGCTGTGGCGAGTGCCAGTCCTGGGGGACGGTCGAGGACACCTCCGCCGCGACGGCCAGCACGCGGGGCACGTCCGCCATCGCGGTGGCGGGCGCGCGGATCGCGCGCCCCATCACGGAGGCCCGTGGCACGTCGGTCCAGCGGTGGCAGACCGGCATCGGCGAGTTCGACCGGGTGCTCGGCGGTGGTGTCGTCCCTGGGGCGGCGGTCCTGTTGTCGGGCGAGCCCGGGGTCGGGAAGTCCACGCTCCTGCTCGAGGTCGCCTCCCGAGCCGCGGCGGCCGGCAAACGCGTCCTGTACGTCAGCGCCGAGGAGTCCGTCGACCAGGTGCGGCTCCGCGCCGAGCGCACAGGAGCGATGCACGACGACCTGTTCCTCGCGAGCGAGGTCGACCTCGGCGTCATCCTCGGGCAGATCGACCAGGTGCAGCCCGACCTCCTGATCGCGGACTCGGTGCAGACGATCTCGTCGGGCTCCGTCGACGGCATCGCGGGCGGCACGTCGCAGGTGCGCGAGGTCGCGTCGACGCTGATCCGGGTCGCCAAGGAACGAGCACTCCCGGTCCTCATCGTCGGCCACGTGACGAAGGACGGCACGATCGCCGGACCCCGACTGCTCGAGCACCTCGTCGACGTCGTGTGCCACTTCGAGGGCGACCGACAGACCGCACTCCGGTTCGTCCGTGCGTTGAAGAACCGCTTCGGCCCGACCGACGAGGTCGGCTGCTTCGACATGGCCGGCGACGGCATCCACGAGGTCCCCGACCCCAGCGGTCTGTTCATGTCCCGGAACGGCACCCCGGTGTCGGGCACGTGCGTCACCGTCGCGCTCGAGGGTCGTCGAGCCCTCCCGGTGGAGGTGCAGGCCCTCGTCGTCCCGAGCTCGGCTCCGCAGCCGCGCCGCGTGGTGAACGGGGTCGACTCGTCGCGCGTCGCGATGTTGCTCGCGGTCCTCGAACGCCGAGCGGGCCTGAAGCTCTCCGACGCCGACGTGTACGTCTCCACGGTCGGGGGCATGAAGCTGACCGAGCCCGGGGCCGACCTCGCGATCGCGCTGGCCCTCGCGAGTGCGGCGCGCGACCGTCCCTACCCGCACACCCTCGCGGCGGTGGGCGAGATCAGTCTGGCCGGCGAGATCCGTCCGGCGACGGGGGCGAAGCAGCGTGCGAACGAGGCCGGTCGTCTCGGCTTCACGACGGTCCTCGGGGCCGACTCCGAGCACCTGCGAGAGGCGCTCCGCGTCGCGTTCTCCCTGACGAAGTCCGTCCGGGAGCGCGAACTCGACCGCGCGTTCTGACGCGGAGGCGACGGGCGTTGCGGAGGCGAGCCGCGCCTCCAGGCCGGGCGATCCGTTACGCGCGGAGCGCGGCGAGCAGGTCCTCGGGCGTCGACTGCATCGTGTGCGGTCCCGCGATGTCGAAGAACACGCCCTCGAGTGATTCGAGGTGCTCGGCGATGAACGCCTCGAGCCGCGGCCCGTCGTAGACCATGACCTGCCGGATCTTCTCGTCCGGGACCATCGCGGTGTACGCGTCGGCCGACGAGAACAGCAGGAGGATGCGCTTGTCCGAGCCCTCGCGCCCGAACACGCGGACCTGCATGTCCTTCTTGCCGGTCACGAGCCGGGGGACGATCACGATGTCGTTGCGCAGCGCGAACGCGACCGCGGCGACGTCCTGCTTCGCGAGGGCTTCCTCGAGCTGTTCGCTCCGGAAGCGCTGTTCCTTGTCTGCCATCACCCCTAGTCCACCAGATTCTTCGGCCCGAATGCGACCCCGGCTCTTCCCTTGACGCCCAGGGACGGTAAGTTGGTCACAACCGCTCCGGCGGGAGTCCATCGTTCTTCCGGTGCACAGCACCACGAGCGCCATCGGTCACTGACCTTCCCAGGTCGCCTGGCCCCGAACCCGTTCCGCCGGTCCATGCCCGCGGGGCGCATCGATCCGACGACGACCGTCGGCGGATCAGCGGCAGAACATGCCGCCTCGCAAGAAAGTAAGGAAACGCCATCATGGCAACTGGGACCGTCAAGTGGTTCAACAACGAAAAGGGCTTCGGCTTCATCGCTCCGGACGACGGCAGCGCTGACGTCTTCGCGCACTTCTCCGCGATCTCGGGCAGCGGCTACAAGTCGCTCGAGGAGAACCAGAAGGTGGAGTTCGAGATCACCGAGGGCCGCAAGGGCCCGCAGGCCGAGAACATCTCGGTCATCGGCTGATCACCGGAACACCCTGAACGGGCTCGTCGTCTCCGGACGGCGGGCCCGTTCTGCTGTCCGCTCCCGGCGCCGCATTCGCGCGACGCGGAGATCGGGACGCCGGCACGCGGCCTGCTACTGCAGGATGAACTGCACCGACTTCGCACTCTGGATGTTCCCCACCGCGACCGACAGGTGGTAGCTCGCTCCCCCAGCGGTGACGGACGCTCGCGCGGAGTCGCACGTCGTGGTCGACGACCGGGTGCGGTCCCACGCGATCGACGGCGTCGTGAGCTTCTGCCCCGCCTTGATCGTGACGTCCTGGTCAGTGCCGTTCGTCTGGCAGTCCTTCGACGACCAGTACTGCTCCTCCCCGGAGCTGATGGTGAGCACCTGCTGCGCCGACCCAAGGTCGATGTGGCACGCGTTCGATCCGGTGTTCGTGATCGACATGGCGATCTTCGGGTCCTCGGTGGGTCCGTAGGAGGTCTTGTCGACGACGGGCGTCAGCTCGATCTGGTCCTTCGCGCACGCTGCGCCGTCGGCAGCGGCGGACGCGGTCGGCGTCGGTGACGACGCGCCCGACGCCGCCCCCGCGCCACCAGACGAAGACCCGGACGACGACGAGCCGGAAGAAGAAGACGAAGAAGACGACGAGGCCGAAGAAGACGACGCCGACGCCGACGGCCCCGCCGCATCGGCCCCGGTCGCCCCGGAGCCCCGTCCAACGACGATCAGCACGACGACGACCACGACGAGCAGCACCGCACCGAGCACGAGCGCACGGCGACGCCAGTAGACACCCGGCTTCTCCGGGCCGACAGGGTGGCGGAACGACGACATGGGCACAGGGTAGGACCCCGGACCCCGCGCGTTCGGATGCCGCGCGACGCGTCAGGGCATCTCGTCAGAGGATCTTCAGCATGCGGGTGTTGCCGAGCGTGTTCGGCTTCACCCGGGCGAGGTCGAGGAACTCCGCGACCCCCTCGTCCGACGAGCGCACGAGCTCGGCGTACACCTCGGGCGAGACGACCTCTTCCCCGATCTCGAGGTACCCGTGCTTCGTGAAGAACTCCACCTCGAACGTCAGGCAGAAGATGCGGGCGACACCGAGCTCGCGGGCGTCGTGCTCGAGCGCCTCGAGCATGCGGTGTCCGACGCGCTTGTGGATCCAGTCGGCGTCGAGGGCGAGGGTGCGGACCTCGGCGATGTCGTCCCAGAACACGGCGAGGGCGCCGCAGCCGATCGGGACGCCGTCGGGCCCCTCCGCGATGCGGAACTGCTGGATCGACCCGTACAGGGCGACGTTCTCCTTGCCGAGCAGGATGCGTCGATCCACGTAGGGGGCGATCAGCCGCTGGATGTGCGGGACGTCGGAGGCGACGGCCGGGCGCACGAGGATCCCGTGCTCGTCGCGTTCGTGGAAGGCGTGCCGACCGTGTGCTGTCATCCGGTTCACTGTAGCGCCGTCCCGGAGCGCGGTTCCCGAACACCGCCCCCGCCACCCGCAGCCCGCTCGGCCGACCCACGCGGTTCCCGGACGCCCACCCAGAGGCACCCGCCTAGCGTCGGCGCCGCACACAGGGCCGACTCGCCACACCAGACGGACGGCCCGGAACCGCACACGACGAAGGAGCAGCATGCCCCAGATCATCGAGACCGTCGACGTCGACGTCCCCGTCCGCCAGGCCTACGACCAGTGGACCCGCTTCGAGGAGTTCCCGGAGTTCCTCGACGAGGTCGTGAAGATCGTCCAGGTCGACGACACCACCACCGACTGGACCGTGGAGGTGGCCGGTCAGGAGCGGGACTTCCGCGCCGTGATCGCCGAGCAGCACCCCGACGAGCGGGTCGCGTGGACGGTGGCAGACGGTGAGACCCAGCACGCCGGCGCCGTCACGTTCCACAAGCTGTCGGACACCCAGACCCGCGTCACGGCGCAGATCGACTGGGAACCGACCGGGTTGCTCGAGAAGCTCGGTTCCGCGGTGGGTGTCGGCGGGCACGCCGTGAAGAAGGACCTGCAGAACTTCAAGGAGCGCGTCGAGAACGCCCCCACCGAGCCGGGGTGGCGCGGCGACGTCCAGGCCTGACCCGGGACACGGAACGACCCGAGACGCAGCACGGAACGAGCAACGGCCCCGGTCCTGAAGGACCGGGGCCGTCGGCGACTCGACGAGTTGGGGGGAACGGTCGAGCCGCTCACATCCGAGGAGCTGGGGGGAACGCCTCGGGTGTGGATCCACCGTACCGCGCGAGCGCGGCACACGTGGCGCGTGATCCGCGCAACGTGACGGGATCCGGACTGCGCCGGACCACCAGACGGACGGGAGGCGCGGTGCCAGCTGGCACCGCGCCTCCAGTCAGAAGGTGGTCGCGTCCTAGGACTCGATCTCGCCGGCCGTCTCGGCAGCGCCGGTGAGGACCTCCTCGCGACCCGGCTGACGCCCGGTCTCGAACTGGAACGCACCGTCGTGGAAGTCGACCTTGACGTGGTCGCCGGCGTTGAGCTCACCCTGCAGGATGTGCTCGGACAGCTGGTCCTCGACCTCGTGCTGCATCGCGCGGCGGAGGGGGCGAGCACCCAGGGCGGGGTCGAACCCGACCTTGATGAGCTGCTCCTTGGCGGCGAGCGTGAGCTCCACCGTCATGTCGCGGTCGAGCAGGCGGTCCGCCAGACGCTTCACGAACAGGTCCACGATCTGCAGCAGCTCGTCCTGCGAGAGCTGCGGGAACACGATCGTGTCGTCGACGCGGTTGAGGAACTCAGGCTTGAAGTGCTTCTTGAGCTCCTCGTTCACCTTCGAGCGCATGCGGTCGTAGCCGACGCCCGAGTCACCCTCGATCTGGAAGCCCACCGGGCCACCGGCGATGCCCTGCGAACCGAGGTTCGTGGTCATGATGATGACGGTGTTCTTAAAGTCGACGACGCGACCCTGACCGTCGGTCAGACGGCCCTCTTCGAGCACCTGCAGCAGCGAGTTGAAGATGTCCGGGTGGGCCTTCTCGATCTCGTCGAAGAGGACCACGGAGAACGGCTTGCGACGCACCTTCTCGGTGAGCTGGCCGCCCTCCTCGAAGCCGACGAACCCGGGAGGGGCACCGAAGAGTCGCGAGACCGTGTGCTTCTCGCCGAACTCCGACATGTCGAGGGAGATCAGCGCGCCCTCGTCGTCGAAGAGGAACTCGGCGAGCGCCTTGGCGAGCTCGGTCTTCCCGACACCGGTGGGGCCGGCGAAGATGAACGAGCCCGAGGGACGGTTCGGGTCCTTCAGACCGGCACGGGTGCGGCGGATCGTCTTCGAGAGGGCCGAGATGGCTTCCTCTTGTCCGATGACGCGCTCGTGCAGGGCCTTCTCCATGAAGACGAGCCGCGAGGTCTCCTCTTCCGTGAGCTTGAACACCGGGATGCCCGTGGCCTGCGCCAGGACCTCGGCGATGATGCCCTCGTCGACGGTGCCGGACGCGGCGACGTCACCCGCACGCCACTGCTTCTCGAGGCGGAGACGCTCGCCGAGGAGCTTCTTCTCCTCGTCGCGCAGGCTCGCGGCCTTCTCGAAGTCCTGCTCCTCGATGGCGGCTTCCTTCGACCCGCGGACCGTCGAGATCTTCTCGTCGAACTCGCGGAGCTCCGGCGGCGCCGACAGGATCGACAGGCGGAGGCGTGCGCCGGCCTCGTCGATCAGGTCGATGGCCTTGTCCGGCAGGAAGCGGTCCTGCACGTAACGGTCGGCGAGGTTCGCCGCGGCGACGATCGCGCCGTCGGTGATGGACACCTTGTGGAACGCCTCGTACTTGTCACGGAGGCCCTTGAGGATGTTGATCGCGTGGGGCAGCGACGGCTCGTTGACCTGCACCGGCTGGAAGCGACGCTCGAGTGCGGCGTCCTTCTCGAAGTGCTTGCGGTACTCGTCGAGCGTGGTGGCACCGATGGTCTGGAGCTCACCACGGGCGAGGAGCGGCTTGAGGATCGACGCGGCGTCGATCGCGCCCTCGGCAGCACCGGCACCGACGAGCGTGTGGATCTCGTCGATGAAGACGATGATGTCGCCGCGGGTGCGGATCTCCTTCGTGACCTTCTTGAGGCGCTCCTCGAAGTCACCGCGGTAGCGGGACCCGGCGATGAGCGACCCGAGGTCGAGCGAGTAGAGCTGCTTGTCCTTCAGCGTCTCCGGGACGTCGCCCTTGACGATCGCCTGGGCGAGGCCCTCGACGACCGCGGTCTTGCCGACGCCCGGCTCACCGATCAGGACGGGGTTGTTCTTGGAGCGACGGGAGAGGATCTGCATGACCCGCTCCATCTCCTTCTCGCGCCCGATGACCGGGTCGAGCTTGGCGTCGCGCGCTGCCTGGGTGAGGTTCCGACCGAACTGGTCGAGGACCTGCGACCCCTGCTGCGCGTTCTGCTGGGTCTCGCCGCCGACGGCGACCGCTTCCTTGCCCTGGTAGCCGGACAGGAGCTGGATGACCTGCTGGCGGACGCGGTTGAGGTCCGCGCCGAGCTTGACGAGCACCTGGGCAGCGACACCCTCGCCCTCGCGGATGAGGCCGAGGAGGATGTGCTCGGTGCCGATGTAGTTGTGGCCGAGCTGCAGCGCCTCGCGCAGGGACAGCTCGAGCACCTTCTTGGCGCGCGGCGTGAACGGGATGTGCCCGGTCGGCTGCTGCTGCCCCTGCCCGATGATGTCCTGGACCTGCTCGCGGACGGCATCGAGCGAGATGCCGAGCGACTCCAGCGCCTTGGCGGCGACGCCCTCGCCCTCGTGGATGAGGCCGAGGAGGATGTGCTCGGTGCCGATGTAGTTGTGGTTGAGCATCTTCGCTTCTTCTTGAGCGAGGACGACAACACGACGGGCTCGGTCGGTGAATCTCTCGAACATGTGCTCTCCCTTGCCGGACCGGATGCTGGCCCGGTGACGTACATCGAGACTAACCAGCGCACCCTCGGTGGTCTGCCCCTGTTCGCCGTGGGCGTGACCCCGGTGCGCTCCTGCGCACCTCCTGTTCACAGAGCGGACGGGAGGCACGTGGCGGCGCCGCCCCGTGCCTCCCGTCCGCCACCCGGTCAACGCCCCGACGCGTCGGCCGTCAGCGGGTCGTGTGACCCGCGCGACGCGCCGTCCGGCGCATCGCGCGGCGGAAACGCCCGCGCTCGACCCGAAGCGCGCCACGGGCGCGGTGCACGGTCGCCGAGTCGCCGTCGAGGGCCGCCAGGAGCACGTGCACGGGGCGGATCCGGTCGAGCGGGCTGGCGAGCACGGTCGCCCGCGCGAGCAGGCTCTCGACCGCGACGGTGCACGTCACGCGGTCGTGTTCGTCCGGGCACTCGTGACGGGAGTCGACGGGCGCCGCGATGCGCTCGCGGATCGCCGAGGGGGCCACACCGAAACGGTCGAGGACGGGCCGGAAGGCGGGCATCCCGTGGCAGAGGACCACCGCAGCGAGCAGGAGGTGTTCGACGTCCACGAACGCGGAACCCGCCTCGTGCGCTTCGAGGTCGGCGAGGAGCACGAGTTCGCGTCCTCGGCGGACGGACGGCAGCGCGACGGACAGGTGGGGCGGCGTGAGGGTGATCGACATGGTGTATGTAGAATATCATAGCGGTCGACGACCTTCCCGGCCCGTCAGGAGCGCCCGGTACGATCCGCACATGGAGCAGCCCGTCGTCGGCCTCGTCGTCCACCCCACCAAGAACGTGCAGGAGTCCGTCGAGACCCTGCGTCGGTGGAACGCCTCCGGCCGCGGCGAACTCATCGCCCGACGGGCCGACGCGCAGCGGCTGGGCGGCACCATCGACGTCGTCGACGAGGACGAGTTCACCGACCGCGTCGACATGGTCGTGGCCCTCGGCGGGGACGGCACGATGCTCGGGGCCATGCGGCTCGTGGCGCGGCGCCCCGTCCCCGTGCTCGGCGTGAACTACGGCAACGTCGGCTTCCTCGTCGAGATCGAGCCGCCGGAGCTCGAGACCGCGCTCGAACGGCTGTCGGCCGGCGAGTACCAGCTCGAGCCGCACCACGCGCTCGAGGCGAAGCTGTCGTGGAGCGGCGCCCGCACCGAGTACCTGGCGTTCAACGACCTCACCGTCGTGCGCCGGCCGGGGGCGGGGCAGGTGTCGGCTGACCTCAGCGTCGGCGGCCTCGGGTACGGGTACTACCGGGCGGACGCCGTCGTCGCCTCGACGCCCGCCGGGTCCACCGCGTACAACTACGCCGCCGGCGGACCGGTGCTCTCCCCTGCCCTGTCCGGCTCCGTCGTGACCCCGGTCGCACCGATGGCGGGGATCGACCGCTCCGTCGTGCTGGCGGCCCGCGAGCGGTACCGGCTCGACATCGCCGAGGGCACCCGGAGCGCGGCGCTCGAGGTCGACGGGCTCGTCGTCGGCGAGGTCGCGACCGGCGCACAGATCGACATCCGCCTGCGGAAGGACGCCGCGAGCGTGGTCCGGCTCGACGCGGCACGGCACGGCAGGACCGGTCGGGTGAAGCTCAGCCTGCTCGACCTGCCGGTACGCCCGGACCAGCTCATCGAGCTCATCCCGCACGATCTCCGGCAGAAGCTCGGGCACGAGCTCGAGGACTGACGGCTCCGGCGGCCCGCCGGTGTCGGCCGCGGGCGGGAACGCGCTCGGCCGCGGTTGGTCACAGGCGGGAACGTGAATGGCCCGCCCGTGCCGGAGCACGAGCGGGCCGTCCCATCACCCCACGGACCGCCTTCCCACGGGCGGCCCGTTCCCCGAGCCGGAGCGGTGCTCCGGCCGAAGTGTCGCTGACCTCAGTCGGTCAGGTACAGCTGCATGTCCTGCGAGACCGCCTTGGCGAACAGGCGCAGCTTCGCACGGGACTCCACCCGGCTGACCGCCTGGCGGGTCGTGTGCACGATCTTCGAGATCTCGTCGAGCGTCATCGGCTTGTCGTCGTCGAGGCCGTAGCGCATGCGGATCACGTTGGCCTCGTCGCTCGGGAGCTCCGCGACGATCGAGCGGATGTCGCGGTGGAGCAGCGTGGTCTCGGTGAGCTCGTTCGGGCTGGCGGCGTCCTCGTCCTCGATGAAGTCGCCGAGCTCGCTGTCGTCCGAGTCGCCGACGACGGTGTGGATCGACACCGGCTCGTGCGAGCGGCCCTTGAGGTCGAGGAGCTCCTCGACGCTCATGCTCAGCTCGGCCGCCACCTCGTCGGGCATCGGCGCGCGGCCGAGGTCCACCGTCAGGTCACGCTCGGTGCGCGAGATCTTGTTGATCAGCTCGACGGTGTGGACCGGGATGCGGATCGTGCGGGCCTTGTCCGCCAGGCCGCGGGAGATGGCCTGACGGATCCACCACGTGGCGTAGGTCGAGAACTTGTAGCCCTGCGTGAAGTCGAACTTCTCCACCGCGCGGACGAGCCCGAGGTTGCCCTCCTGGATGACGTCCATGAACGGCAGGCCGCGCTGCGAGTACCGCTTGGCGATGCTCACCACGAGGCGGAGGTTCGAGGTGATCATGCGCTCCTTCGCGCGCTCACCGTCGCGGACGAGCCAGCGGAGCTCGCGCTGCAGGGTCTTGTCGAGGCCGGACTCGGTGTTGAGCTTCTCCTCCGCGAACAGACCGACCTCGATGCGGCGGGCGATCTGTGCTTCTTCCTCGGCGGTGAGGAGCGAGAGTCGGCCGATGTGGCGGAGGTAGTCGCCGACCTGGTCGACCGATGCGCCGCGGACGCCGGCGAGCTGCTCGTCGGCCTCGACCTCGGTGTCCAGGGTGGTGGTCTCGGCGGAGGCGTCGGCAGCCTTCGCGGCCGCGGCCTTCTTCGTCGTGGAGCGGCGGGTGGTGCCGGTCGTCGTGCTCGGTGCTGCCGTTGCGATCGTCATGTGACTCTCTCCCTGCGTTCGACGGTGATGGGCCTTCAGTGGGGGTGCTGATGAGTAAAGCGGTTGCGAGGCGTACCCCACAAACCGAAGCGATCGATTCCCAGGCGTCTCCGTGATTCAGCACCCGAACCGTCCCCCGAGGGGTACAACCCCGGCTCAGTCTGGCCCGCCGTCCGGCCCGAGATCAAGGGGCTTCCGCCGAGTTTCCGCGGTTGCATCGGACTCTCTTGCGCGGACGCAAGGATGTACCCCGATTCGCTGCGTGAGACGAACACGAAAACGGGGTACGTCGGAGCGGATCAGATCGATCCGGCCGACGTACCCCGAAGCAGGAGGGGGAAGCGGGTCACCAGGAGGGTTCGAGCCACCCCTCGCGCCGCTTGGAGGCCTCGAGGTCGGCGTCGCGGTCGAACTCGTCGTACTCGCTCTCGATGTCGCCGACGAGGCTCCGGGCGCTGCGGACGTGCGTGATGGACATGGGGTCGATCGTCGCCCCATTGGACGACGGGGGCGCGTCGCCCGGGCGACGGTCCTGCGACGGCGGGGTGAACGGACGGTGTCGGGCGCGCGGGTCGCTCGGCGGACGGGCACGGCGCGCGGGTCGCTCGGCGGACGGGCACGGCGCGGGTCCCGTGCCCGTCGTGCGGGGGCGGGTACGGCCGGTGTCGGTGTCGGTGTCGGGCTACTCGGCCGAGGTCGGGGCGGGCGCGGGTCGGCCGTGCTCACGCTCGAAGCGGGCGCGCTCCTCGGCCTCGACCTTGGCGTACACGGCCCGCTCGGTGCGGTCGGCCCGGAGGATCGCACGCATGACGAACCAGAAGATCAGACCGACGACGACGGTCGGCGTCAGGGCGAAGATGATCCCGGTCACGACTCCATGCGGCACGGCGACATCGTACCTCGCCGATCCGGCACAGCAGCTCGGCGCACGAGCGACCGCGACCCTACGACGCGGTTGGAGGGGTCGCCTGCATCCAATATGTTGAGGGCATGACAATCTCTTCCCCCGGCCTGGCTCCTGCAGCCCCCGCTGTCGCCCAGTTCCAGTTCGACGGAGGCGCAGGATCATGGTTCGGCGTCCAGATCGCAGGATTCTTCATCACCGTCTGTACGCTCGGGATCTGCTACCCCTGGGCCATCGTGATGACCTACCGCTGGAAGGCGAAGCACACGTTCCTCAACGGGCAGCGCCTGCAGTTCAACGGCAGCGCCGTCGGGCTGTTCGGGATGTGGATCAAGTGGTTCCTGCTGTGCATCGTCACGCTCGGCATCTACACGTTCTGGGTCTACCCGCGGCTGCAGAAGTGGACGATCGAGCACCAGAGTCTCGCACCCCTCGGCGTCTGATCGACCAACCCACCTGCCGGCCAGGCTGCCTGACCGGCCTTCGGCCGCCGGCCGGTCTCCCGACGGGCGACGCGGACCTTCGTTCGCGTCGCCCGCCGGGCGGCTCGTTCAGGCCGCGGGGATGAGCCCGTTCGGGTTGAGCACGTACTTCGTCGCCGCACCCTTGTCGAACTCCGCGTACCCCCGAGGAGCCTCGTCCAGGCCGATCGGCTTCGCGTTGACGTTCTTCGCGATGCTCGTCCGGTCGTGCAGGATCGCCATCATCAGCTGCCGGTTGTACTTCATGACCGGGCACTGACCGGTGGTGAACGACAGCGACTTCGCCCAGCCGGTGCCGAGACTCAGGGACAGCGCACCCTTCTTGGCGGCCTCGTCGATGCCGCCCGGGTCACCGGTGACGTAGAGCCCGGGGATGCCGAGGGCACCGCCCGCCGCCGTGATGTCCATCAGCGAGTTGAGCACCGTCGCTGGCGCTTCGTGGTCGGACCCGGCTCCGTGGCCCTTCGCCTCGAAGCCGACCGCGTCGATGCCGCAGTCGACGAGCGGCTCGCCGAGGATCTGGTCGATCTGCTCGGCCGGGTCGCCCTTCGTCAGGTCGACCGTCTCGCAGCCGAACGACCGCGCCTGCGCCAGGCGGTCGGCGTTCATGTCGCCGACGATGACGACGCTCGCACCGAGCAGGAGCGCCCCCGTCGCCGCGGCGAGACCGACCGGGCCGGCACCTGCGACGTAGACCGTCGAGCCGACCTCCACACCCGCGGTGACCGCACCGTGGAAGCCCGTCGGGAAGATGTCCGACAACATCGCGAGGTCGAGGATCTTCTCCAGAGCCTGGTCACGATCGGGGAACTTCAGCAGGTTCCAGTCTGCGTACGGCACGAGCACGTACTCGGCCTGTCCACCGACCCAGCCGCCCATGTCGACGTAGCCGTACGCACTGCCGGGCCGGTCCGGGTTCACGTTGAGGCAGATGCCGGTCTTGCGCTCCTTGCAGTTCCGGCAGCGGCCACACGCGATGTTGAACGGCACGGACACCAGGTCACCGACCTTGATGAACTCGACGTCCGGGCCGACCTCGACGACCTCGCCGGTGATCTCGTGCCCGAGCACCAGGTCCGATGGCGCAGTGGTGCGCCCGCGGACCATGTGCTGGTCGCTCCCGCAGATGTTCGTCGCGACGGTGCGCAGGATGGCGCCGTGGTTCACCTTCCGGCCGACGTTCGCCGGGTTGACCCCGGGACCGTCCTTGAGTTCGAAGGTCGGGTAGTCGGTCTCGATGACCTCGACCTTGCCCGGCCCCTTGTACGCGACTGCGCGGTTCTCCGCCATGTGGTCCTCCTCGACCTCTGGCCCACCCCGGGACGCACGGCCGACAAGCGTGATCGACGCCCGCGGTCGTTCCCACGTCGTCGTGGGACGGTCCTGGAACGGGGTGGTGACCGGAGACTACGCCTCCGGTCCGAGGACGGCGGGACCGGCTACTTGACGAGCGGGAACAGGATCGTCTCGCGGATGCCGAGCCCCGTGATCGCCATGAGCAGCCGGTCGATGCCCATGCCCATGCCGCCCGACGGGGGCATCGCGTGCTCGAGCGCCCGCAGGAACTCCTCGTCCACGCGCATCGCCTCCGGGTCACCGCCGGCCGCGAGCTTCGCCTGCTCGACGAACCGCTCCCGCTGCACGACCGGGTCGACGAGCTCCGAGTACGCCGTGGCGAGCTCGAAGCCGCGGACGTAGAGGTCCCACTTCTCGACGATGCCGGGACGGCTGCGGTGCTGACGGGTGAGCGGCGAGGTGTCGACCGGGAAGTTCATGACGAACGTCGGACGGTCGAGCGAGTCGATGACGAAGTGCTCCCACAGCTCCTCGACGTACTTGCCGTGGGTGGCGTGCGCGACCTCGACGCCCTCGGCCTCGGCGAGCGCCTGCAGCTCGGACAGCGGCGTCTCCGGGGTGATCTCCCGCCCGGCGGCCTCGGAGAGCGAGCCGTACATGTCGATGCGCGGCCACTCGCCACCGAGGTCGTACGTGGAACCGTCGGCCCACGTCACCTCGAGCGAACCGCCGGTCACGGCGCGTGCGGCGTTCTGCACGAGCTCCTGCGTGAGGTCGGCCATCTGCTCGTAGTCGCCGTACGCCTGGTACGCCTCGAGCATCGCGAACTCGGGCGAGTGCGTCGAGTCGGCGCCCTCGTTCCGGAAGTTGCGGTTGACCTCGAACACCCGGTCGATGCCGCCGACGACGGCGCGCTTCAGGAAGAGCTCGGGCGCGATGCGGAGGTACAGCTCGGTGTCGAACGCGTTCGAGTGTGTGATGAACGGCCGGGCCGACGCGCCGCCGTGCTGGGTCTGCAGCATCGGCGTCTCGACCTCGAGGTACTCGTGCGACGCGAAGGTCTGCCGGAGCGAGGCCATCACGGCGGCACGGGCCCGGACGGTCTTCCGCGCGTCCTCCCGCACGATCAGGTCGAGGTACCGCTGACGGACCCGGGTCTCCTCGTTGAGCTCGTTGTGCAGGTTCGGCAGGGGCAGGATGGCCTTCGCCGCGATCTGCCAGTCGTCGACCATGATCGACAGCTCGCCACGGCGGGACGAGATGACGCGGCCGTGCACGAAGACGTGGTCGCCGAGGTCGACGAACTCCTTCCAGCGCGCGAGCGACTCCTCGCCCACCTCGGCGAGGGAGACCATCGCCTGGACGCGCGAACCGTCGCCGGACTGCAGTGACGCGAAGCAGAGCTTGCCCGTGTTGCGGCTGAACACGATCCGCCCGGCGAGCCCCACGACGTCCTGGGTCTCCTCACCCGTCTCGAGCGACGCGTACCGGGCGCGGACCTCAGGGATCGTCGTCGTGATCGGCAGGCCCGCAGGGTAGGCCTCGATGCCCGCATCGAGCAGCTTCGCGCGCTTGTCGAGCCGGACCTGTCGCTGCTCGCTGGTCTCCTCGGCGGACAGGGCGTCTGCGGCGGCGGTCTCTTCGCTCATTGCTGGTGCGGCTCCGATGGGTCGTGGGGGTCGGGGAAATCGTACCGGGCGGTGCTCGTGACGAGCGACGGCAGCTGTCGGCGCGCGGGGGGGTCGATCGTGCCCGTTCATCGCTCCGACTCATCGCAGCCGCAGTAGGAGGCCGGATCGCTCGTGGGAGGCCGGGAGGAACGACTCACCACGAGCGAATCGGCCCACCACGAGCGAAACGACCAACTACGGGCGCTTCGGTCCACGACGAGCGAATCGACCCATCGCAGCTGCAGTAGGAAGCCGGATCGCTCGTGGGAAGCCGGGAGGAACGACTCACCACGAGCGAAACGGCCAACCACGAGCGGAACGGCACGCAGGGCACGGCAGCACGCGGCACGGCAGCACTTCGGCACGCGGGCGCCCGGGTACCGCGAGCGCCCTCCGCTCAGAGCCGGGCCTGGCCGTCGGCCGCGGCGAGCGCGTTGTCGACCGCGGACCGGACGAGGGCGCCGAGTACGCGCCCGGGGTGTTCGACCCCGATGCCGTCGAGCGTGCCCGCGGACTGCTCGACGATCGCGGTGGAGAAGCTCGCCGCTGCCCGGACGGCGTCGGCGTAGGCGGGACGGTCCTGCTCGCTGACGACGAACGGCTCCGCCCCCATCTCGACCACGAGCGCCTGCGCGATCGGCAGCACCGGCGCGGGGGCGGTCACCGCGCAGTAGGCGTCGCGCAGCCGGACGAGGTCGACGCTCGTGCCGGTGAAGACCATCGCGGGGTGGATCGCGAGCGGGATCGCGCCGGCGGCGAGGGCGGGGCGCAGCACGTCGGTGCCGTGGTCGGGGCTGGTGTGCACGACGAGCTGCCCGGGCTGCCAGATGCCGGCGTCCGCGAGGCCCTGCACGAGTCCGGCGAGCTGGTCGTCCGGCACGGCGAGCAGGACGAGTTCGCTCCGCTCGACCAGGTCCGGCGTCGCGAGCACGGGGATGCCGGGCAGCATCGCCTCGGCGCGGTCGCGTCCCGCGTCGGACACCGCGGTGACACCGACGACGGCGTGCTCGGCGTTCGCGAGGGCGGCGCCGAGCACCGGTCCGACCCGTCCGGCGCCGACGATGCCGACGCCGAGTCGTCCGGCCCTCACCGCGCGGCTCCGGGGGTGGGGACGCCGGTCCAGCCGGGAGGCCCGTCCTGCGTCCGCCAGGCCGGTCCCGTCGACGACGGGGCGGGCGGCGCGCCGGGGGCGACCGCCTGTGCGTCCGCGGCGTTCGGGGCGGACGCGGGCCGTGCCTCCCGTTCGCGCCACCGGTGGGACGTGTCGGCGGCCGCTGCCGCGATCGCCCGTTCCGCGGCCTCGGACCAGAGCCGCTGTGCATCGGCAGCGTCGAGCGCACCGAGCCGGGCGGAGACCGGACCGTGGACCGTGTGGACGTGCACCGAGGCGAGTCGCAGCAGCCGCTCGACGGGGCCCTGTTCAACGGCGACGCTCTGCACCCGCGGGAGCGGCACGACGACCAGGGAGCGCCAGACGGCACCGAGCCGGAGGAGCACCGCTCCCGGCACGAAGCGGTAGCCGTTGCGGCGGAACGACAGCGGACGCAGCCACGCGCCCCGCCTCGGGGAGTGCACGAAGCCGCCGCGGTCGCCGCTCGTGGTGAGGCTGTCGTCGACCACGCTGACGGCCTCGGCCGATCCGGCGCGGAGCTGGTCGCGGGTGGCCGCGGGTCCGGCGACGGCGGTGCCGACCAGACCGGGGAGGATGATGTCGAGCACCTCGCGGACGTCCTCGGCACGACCGACGGGCAGCACGATGGACGACACCTGCTGGTTGTTCGTCTGCCCGTTGCCGGCGTGCGTGGCCCGGTTGATGCGGACGTCCCACCAGCCGAACGGCCGCCAGAGCAGGGGCTGGGCGACGCTCACGGCGTGGATTCGGCCGGGCGGCAGGGTCTCGCTCGTGGTGGACACCAGGCCGAACCCGATCCGGATGCCGTCGCGCGTCTCGGCGATCGTGTACTGCAGCGACCGCGAGAACTTCCGGACGTAGTAGCCGCCGGCGCCGATGACCGCGGGGAAGACGCCGAACAGGATGCCGTACTCACCGGTGAGGGCGACGCTGACGACCATCGCGGCCACGGCCAGGAGGATGAACACCGTCGTGCCGGAGAGGAGCATCGAGGCGACCAGCCGGCCGGGGTGCACGCGCACGATGCGGGTCGGCCGCTCGGCCTCGGTGTCGAGCTCGGGCGAGAAGACCTCGTCGAACCGGTCCTGCAGCACGCCCTGCGACGCGCGACCGCCGGTGGGCCGGTCGTCCTCCTTCGCCCCGGACGCGAGCACGAGGATCCGGCGCCGGAGGTCCTCCGCGGGCTTCGACCCGAGGTACGCGAGCTGCACGTTGGCGTCGTTGCCGGCCTGCGCGATCTCGAGCTTCGCGGTGCCGAGGAGTCGCGGCAGGATCGGCCGGGACACGTTGATGCCCTGGATGCGGTCGAGCCGCGCCTTGCGGTGGTTCCGGAAGACAACGCCGGAGCGGACCTCGACGATCTCGCCCGTCACCCGGAACTCGTGCATGCGCCAGGACAGGTAGAACAGGCCGATCAGCACGAGCAGGAGCACCGCGATCCCGAGCAGCACCCAGCCGACGACGTGGTGCTCGACCACGTAGCGGACCGGGTCGCCCTCGTCGGGCGGTCCGCCGCCGGGGATGAAGAACCCGACGAGCTGGTCCCGCAGGCTGTTGAGCACGTACCCGAGCACCACGATGAGGACGATGCCACCGCGGAGCAGGGGTGTGAGCGGGTGCAGCCGGTGCCACTCGCCGTCGGTGAGCGGTGCCGCGGCGGCGGCGTTGCCCGCGGATCCGGGCGGGGGCGGCGGGGGTGTGCCGGGTCGGAACGTCACGGCGGCCCCTAGAGTCCGGCCCGACGGGACTCGGCGAGGTCGACGAGCCGGTCGCGCAGCTCGTCGGCGTCGGCGGCCGGGATGCCCGGGATCCGCACGTTCGAGGCTGCCGCTGCCGTGACGAACTTCAGCTCGCTCATCCCGAGGGCACGGTCGAGGGGACCGCGCGCGACGTCGACGAGCTGCATCCGCCCGTACGGCACGGCCGTGAAGCGCTGCCACATCAGGCCGCGACGGAACACGAGGTCGTCGTCACGGAGGGCGTAGCCGATCGACCGCACCCGTCGCGGTGTCAGCAGGGCGGTGACGAGCGCGATGATCCCGACCGCGATGCCGATGAGGGTCCACACGGTGCCGGCCGGCCGGGTGAAGCCACCCGTGACGACACCGATCACGACGACCCCGGCGGTGACCGCGGCGCCGATGAGCACGGTGGTCACGAGCTCGGTCCACACCAGCTTCGGGGACACCCGGGTCCAGGTGGTGCCGCTCAGTCCGAGACCCTGCTCGTCGAGGCGTTCTCTCGGCATCGCGGCCCTCCTGCGGTGGATCGGTCGGACCGGCGTCCGGTCAGTACGTCGCTGCCGAACCGCCCGGGTGGTCGTCCTCGTCGTCGTCGCTCGGAGGAGCGACGCACATCCGCTCGGCGACGAGGGCGCACACCGTCAGGACGACCGCTCCCGCGAGCGCCACGGCGTTCGGCACGGTCGAGCCTAGCGAAGGCGTCGCGGAACGGCTCAGCAGGTAGACGAGCAGGCCGATCGCGAACCCGCCGAACAGGGCACCGCCGATGCTCGAGGCCTTCGCGAGGACGACCACCCGGGTCGCGTACATCGGGTCGACCGGGCGCGCCCGTCCGGCGCCGTCACGTGCGTGTCGGCGGACCGGCCGGGCCATCAGGACGACGGCGATCCCGATGAACGCCAGGGTGAGTCCCAGCGGCACCGAGAGCAGCAGGGTCGGGGCGCTGCGGGATGCGAGGACGGCGTCGACGGCGAACCCGGCGACCGCGGTCACCAGGGCGACGCTCACCAGGACGGAGGCTCGGGTCGGCTTCACGCGTCGGCCTCCGGCCCCGTGGTCGGGTCGCCGGGCGCGCCGGTTCGCTCCGGGGGCGCGTCGAACAGCCGCGGCTCGTCGACGCGCTCGGTGTCGTCGCCCACCCGGTCGAGGAGCTCCGCCACCGGTCCGATGCCCGGCAGCACGGCCTCCGGGTCGGCGTCGAGCCACGGGGCGAGCACGAACGCGCGCTCCCCCGCGCGCGGGTGCGGCACCGTGAGGGTCGCCGTGTCGATGCGCCGGTCGTCGATGGCCACCACGTCGAGGTCGAGTGTGCGGTCGCCCCACCTGACCTCGCGCGTGCGGCCGTGGGCGTCCTCGATGCCGTGCAGGGCGTCGAGGAGCGCGTCCGGCTCGAGGTCGGTGTCCACGACCACCACGGCGTTCCGGTACCGGGGCTTCGTCTCGTCGCGACCGCTCAGGGTCACCGCGACCGACTCGACCTCGCGGCTCGATGCCACCGGCTGCACGCCGGGCAGCGCCGCGATCGCCGAGGCCGCCGCCCGCAGGGTGCTGCCGCGGTCGCCGAGGTTCGCCCCGAGCGCGATGACCGCCCGGCTCACTCTTCTTCCTCGGTCGCCACCGCACCACGCGTGCGGCGGATCGTGATCGACACGTCGGTGAACGGCACCGTGATCGGGGCCTGGGGCTTGTGGACGGTCACCTCGGTGGCGAGGGCCGCGCGGTGGGTGAGCACGGCGGCGGCGATCCGCTCCGCCAGGGTCTCGATGAGGTCGACGGGGTCGCGCTCGATCTCGGCGACGACCTGCTCGGCGAGCACCCCGTAGTGCACGGTGTCGTCGAGGTCGTCGGACCCGGACGAGATGCGGGCGTCCACCTCGACGGCGACGTCCACCACGAAGTCCTGGCCGTCCGCACGCTCGTGGTCGAAGACCCCGTGGTTGCCGCGGGCGCGGACCCCCGTCAGTCGGATGGTGTCGTTCACGATCGTGCTGCCCTCCAGGCATCCCAGACGTCGAGCACCGCGCGGGTCGGCGCGGGGTCGTGCACACGCACACCCCACGCGCCGCGTTCGGCGGCGAGCAGGCTGATGGCGGCGGTGGCGAGGTCGCGGTCCTTCGGCGGAGCACCGGCGGCGCTGCCGACCCCGTCGAGGAACCGCTTGCGGGACGCGGCGACGAGCACCGGCAACCCGATCGAGGCGAAGCGCTCGTAGCCGGCGAGGATCTCCCAGTTCTGGGCGCCCTGCTTGGCGAACCCGAGCCCGGGGTCGATGACGAGCTGGTCCTCCTGCACGCCGAGGACGATCAGCTCGGCGACGCGGAGCTCGACCTCGCGCCGGACCTCCTCGACGGCGTGCGCGTACTCGGCGTTGCGGTACATCCGGTCGCTGTGCCCGCGCCAGTGCATCACGACGAAGCCGGCACCGGAGTCCCGCACCACCCGGGTCATGTCCTCGTCGGCCAGACCACCGGACACGTCGTTGATGATCGCGGCGCCGAGCTCCACCGCACGCTCGGCGGTGGCGGCGTTCATGGTGTCGACGCTGACCGCGGTCCCCTCGGCCACGAGCTGCTCGACGACCGGCAGCACGCGCCGCTGCTCGACCTCGACGGGCACGCGGTCGGCGCCCGGACGGGTGGACTCGCCGCCGACGTCCACCAGGTCGGCTCCGGCGGCGACGAGCTCCCGGGCGTGCGCGATCGCCGCGTCGTACGCCTCGTGCAGGCCGCCGTCGCTGAACGAGTCGGGCGTGACGTTGAGGATGCCCATCACGCGTGTCCGGTCGGGCGTCGGCCGCTCCGGAGCAGCAGGACCGCGTCGACGCCCGGTCACGATCTCCGGGACCGGGGCGGGTGCCCGGAGGTCGATCGCGACTGTCGGCGGCTCGGCCGCGGCAGCGCGCGCCGCGTGTTCCGCGGCGCGCGCACGGTCCGCCTCGGCGAGGCGACGCGAGCGTCTCGTCGGCAGGTCGGTCATGCCGGCCTACGCGGGGGCGATACCGGGGTTGCCGAACGGGCGACGACGCGGCTTCGACGACGACTCGGTGTCCGTCGGCTCGGCGGCGGTCGACGCGGCCTTGCCCGGGAACTCGATCGCCGGCAGGTTCGAGACCGGCCGCTTGTCGCTCGAGAGCCACTGCGGGCGCTCCGGCAGCTTGCGGACGTCCTTGAAGATCTCGACGAGCTCCGGCGCGTCGAGGGTCTCCTTCTCGAGGAGCTCGCCGGCCAGGCGGTCGAGGATGTCGCGGTTGTCGTTGAGCACCTGGTACGCCTCGTCGTGCGCGGCCTCGAGCAGCGCACGGGTCTCGGCGTCGACCGTCTCGGCGATGTTCTCCGAGTAGTCGCGACCGCTGCTGCCGCCCATCTCACGGCCGACGAACGGCTCGCTCGATCCCGACCCGAGCTTGACGGACCCGACGGCACGGCTCATGCCGTACTCGGTGACCATCTTGCGGGCGGTGGACGTCGCCTTCTCGATGTCGTTCGAGGCACCGGTGGTCGGGTCGTGGAAGACGATCTCCTCCGCGACGCGGCCGCCCATGGCGTAGGTGAGCTGGTCGAGCAGCTCGTTGCGGGTGACGGAGTACTTGTCCTCGAGCGGGAGCACCATCGTGTAGCCGAGGGCCCGACCGCGCGGCAGGATCGTGATCTTCGTCACCGGGTCGGTGTGCCGCATCGCGGCGGCGGCGAGGGCGTGTCCACCCTCGTGGTACGCCGTGATGAGCTTCTCCTGGTCGGACATGATGCGCGTCCGACGCTGCGGCCCGGCCATGACGCGGTCGACGGCCTCGTCGAGCGCCCGGTTGTCGATGAGCTGCGCGTTCGACCGGGCGGTCAAGAGCGCGGCCTCGTTGAGCACGTTCGCCAGGTCGGCGCCGGTGAAGCCCGGGGTCTTGCGGGCGAGGAGCTCGAGGTCGACGCTCGCGGCGAGCGGCTTGCCCTTCGCGTGCACCTCGAGGATCTGCTTGCGTCCGTCGAGCGACGGGGCGTCGACACCGATCTGGCGGTCGAAGCGGCCCGGGCGCAGGAGCGCCGGGTCGAGGACGTCGGGGCGGTTCGTCGCGGCGATGAGGATGACGTTCGTCTTGCCGTCGAATCCGTCCATCTCGACGAGGAGCTGGTTGAGCGTCTGCTCGCGCTCGTCGTTGCCGCCGCCGATGCCGGCGCCGCGGTGGCGGCCGACCGCGTCGATCTCGTCGATGAAGACGATCGCCGGGGCGTTCTGCTTCGCCTGGTCGAAGAGGTCACGGACGCGGCTGGCACCGACACCGACGAACATCTCGACGAAGTCCGAACCGGAGATCGAGTAGAACGGCACGCCGGCCTCGCCCGCGACGGCACGCGCGAGCAGGGTCTTGCCGGTGCCGGGAGGGCCGTACAGCAGCACGCCCTTCGGGATCTTCGCGCCGACGGCCTGGAACTTCGCGGGCTCCTGCAGGAACTCCTTGATCTCCTGGAGCTCCTCGATCGCCTCGTCCGAGCCGGCCACGTCGGAGAAGGAGACCTGCGGGTTCTCCTTGTTGTTCATCTTCGCGCGGGACTTGCCGAACTGCATGACCTTCGAGCCACCGCCCTGGGCGCTCGAGAGCAGGAACCAGAACAGGGCGCCGATGATCAGGAACGGCAGGATGATCCCGAGGAGCGACAGGAACCAGTTCGACTGCTGGACGGTGTCGTTGTAGGGCACGCCGGCGTCCGAGACGGCCTTGACGACCTCTTCACCACGCGGCGTCGCGTAGTAGAACTGCTCGGTCGCGCCGTCCTTGGTCTTGAGGTCGACCCGCTGCTCGGTCGAGTTGATCACGACGGAGGAGACCTTGCCGTCGGACAGCTGCTGCAGCCCCTTCTGGGTGTCGATCTGCTGGGTGCCGGACTGGCTGATGACCGCCCATCCGATCCAGATCCCCACGAGCGCGATCAGGATGTAGATGTACGGCCCGCGGAGGATGCGCTTGAAGTCCATGTGATCCGGGCAGGACGCCCGACACCTTTCTCTGCCGAAGTTGCGTGCAGGTCAGCATACGGCTGCGATTCTGTGGCGAGAATGGGTGTCCTCTGCGGGCGAACTCCACGCCCCACCAGGGTCGCCCGAGCGTCGTCAGCTGTAGACGTGCGGCGCGAGCACGCCGATGCCCCGCAGGTTGCGGTAGCGCTCGTCGAAGTCGAGGCCGTAGCCCACCACGAAGGCGTCGGGGATCTCGAAGCCGGCGTACTTCACGTCCACCTCGACCTTGGCCGCCTCGGGCTTGCGGAGCAGCGCGACGATCTCGACGCTCGCGGCCCCACGCGACTCGAGGTTCTGCTTGAGCCACGAGAGCGTCAGTCCAGAGTCGATGATGTCCTCGACGATGATGACGTCCCGGCCGTGCAGGTCGGTGTCGAGGTCCTTGAGGATGCGGACGACACCGGACGACTTCGTGCCGGAGCCGTACGACGACACCGCCATCCAGTCCATCCGCGCCTGCATCTTGAGGTGGCGCGAGAAGTCGGCCATCACCATGACGGCGCCCTTGAGCACGCCGACGAGCAGGGGGTCCTTGCCCGCGTAGTCACGGTCGACCACCGCGGCGAGCTCGGCGAGCTTCTCGTCGATCTGCTCGGGGGTGAAGAGCACTTCGGACAGGTCTGCCTGGACGTCGGAGAGTTCCACCACCCCAGCCTAACCGGCGGTGAACGCCAGGCGGTCGCCCGATCGCGACGCCCGGACGCCGGGCAGGTCGATCGGCCCCTGCCCGTGCCAGTCGGTGACGAGCCGGCACACCTCGAGCGTCTGCGTGCGCGAGAGCGTCACCCCGAACTCGCTCTCGACGGCGAGCCGGACGAGTCGCTGCCGCAGGGCCGGCGGGTTCGCGGCGAGCTCCCGGGCCGACAGGGAGATGCCCGCCTCGGAGTGCTCGGCGAGGTCCTCGGCCATCTCCTCGGCGAAGTGGTCGAGCGCGGCGGAGTCCTCGCGGAGCTGCTCGGCGGTGCGGGCGAGCGCCTCGGGCACCCCGGCGCCGAGCTCGCGTTCGAGGGCTGGCATCAGGGCGTTCCGGACCCGCACCCGGCCGTACGCGGGGTCGTCGTTCTGCGGGTCGTCCCACGGCACGAGTCCGGCGGCGACGCACGCGCCGCGCGTGGTGTGTCGCCGGACGCCGAGCAGGGGGCGCCCGTAGGCCGGGCCGACGGCCCGCCGCGCGAGCGGCGGCATCCCCGACAGTGCGTCCGGCCCACTGCCGCGGAGCAGCCCGAGCAGGACGGTCTCGGCCTGGTCGTCGAGGGTGTGCCCGAACAGCACCAGGGGCGACCCGACGTCGGACGCGACCTCCGCGATCGAGGCGTGTCGCGCCTCCCGGGCGGCCCCTTCGGGACCACCCGCCGGACCGACGGTCACCCGGCGGACGGTCACCGGGTCGAGACCCAGCGACGCTGCCTGCCGGGAGGCACGGATCGCCACGTCCGCGGAGCCCGCCTGGAGCGCGTGGTCGACCACCACCGCGCCGGCGCGCAGCGCCTGCTTCGGCGCCTCGAACGCGGTCGCGGCCGCCAGCGCCAGCGAGTCCGCACCGCCGCTCAACGCGACGAGCACCAGGTCGCCGTCCGCGACGACCCCCTCGGCGCGTGCGGTGTCGAGGAGGGTCCGCACCGCGCGGCGGGTCTCGGCGGTGGCGGGGTCCAACCGGGGACGCGGGGAGTTCACCCGGTAACGTTAGCCGCGCTCACCGAACCACCGACAGACCAGGAGTGCACATGGCCGCGTACGACGTCGTCATCGAGATCCCCAAGGGCAGCCGCAACAAGTACGAGGTCGACCACGAGACCGGTCGCGTCTACCTCGACCGCGTGCTCTTCACGTCGTTCGTCTACCCGACCGACTACGGCTTCTTCGAGAACACCCTCGCGGACGACGGCGACCCCGTGGACGCGCTCGTGCTCCTCGAGTACCCGGCGTTCCCCGGCGTCGGTGTCAAGGTCCGCCCGGTCGGCGTGTTCAAGATGAGCGACGAGGCCGGCAACGACGCGAAGGTCCTCGTCGTCCCCGCGAAGGACCCGCGCTGGCAGCACATCCAGGACATCTCGGACGTCGACGAGCAGACGAAGGCCGAGATCGCCCACTTCTTCGAGCGCTACAAGGACCTCGAGCCGGGCAAGTTCGTCAAGGCCGAGGGCTGGGGCGACGCCGCCGAGGCCGAGGAGATCGTGCAGGCCGGCCAGAAGGCGTACGTGCCCGCCGGTCACTGACCGCGCCACCCGCGCCACCCGCTCGGAACCTGGTTCCGTTTGCGGGGGCCTGCGCCGTTCCGGTCCGCTAGAGCGAGCCGGTGGGGCGCGCGACGTACGGGAGCAGCTGGTTCGGCAGCCACACGGCACGCTCGACCACGCCGACGCCCGGGCGCGCGGCTTCGATCATCTGTCCGTTGCCGGTGTAGATCGAGTCGTGGTAACCACCGCTGGCGGTTCCGTTGCTCGAGTAGAAGAGGATGTCGCCGGGCTGCCGCTGCGAGAGCGGGACGAGCCGGCCGATCGAGGCGAAGTAGTTGTACTGCCACACGACGTTGTGGCCGCCGGTCGCGACGCCCTGGGAGTTGTAGGCCATCATCACCAGTCCCGAGCAGTCCCAGCTGTTCGGTCCCGCGGCGCCCCAGACGTACGGGTCGCCGAGCTGGGCGCGCGCGAAGGCGATCGCGCCGGCGGCACGGGACGGGGTGCTCGGAGCCGGCGTGGGCTTCGGTGTCGGCGCGGGCGACGGCTTCGGAGCGGGTTGGCTCGGCGTGCTCGGACTCGGGCGCGACGGCGTGCTCGGGCTCGTCGACGGCTGGGTCGTCGTGGTCCCGCCGCCGTTGGACGGCGAGGTCGTGGTGCTGCCCCCGCTCGACGGGGAGGTCGTCGTGCCGCCCCCGCTCGACGGGGAGGTCGTCGTGCCGCCCCCGCTCGACGGGGAGGTCGTCGTACCGCCGCTCGCCGCGCCGCTGGTCGAGCCGGAGCCGGTCGTGGTGCTGACGACCGGGAGCGCCGCGGCCGCCTGCTTCGCCTGCTCGGCGTTCCAGTACGCGGTCTCGGTCGCCACGCTCGTGCCCTTGAGGTAGGCCAGCTGCTGGAGGACCTCGCCCTGCTGCGCCTGCTCCCTGGTGACCCGTGCCTGCGCCGACGCCGCGATCGCGTTCGCCTCGTCGAGCTTGCGCTTCGTGGTCGTCGTGGCGTCGGCGAGTGCCTTCGTGGCGGCTCGCTGCTGGTCGGCGATCGAGTCGACGGTGTTCTGGTCGGCCTGGGCCGCTGCGAGCACGGTGGCCGAGTGCCCGGAGAGCTGCGCCATCGTGCCGACGCGGTAGAGCAGGTCCTTCGAGTCCTTCGCGTCGACGAGCATCGAGGTCGACAGGTCACCGCCGCCCGTGCGCGCGAGCTCGACGACGAGCGACGCGACCTGTCCGGCCGACGCCTTCGCCTGCCGCTCGGCGCGCTTCGCCTGGCCGTCGAGGGCGTCGAGCGTCGCCTGCGCCTCCTGCTGCTGCGAGGCGGCCATCGCGTAGGACTGGCCCGCCTGCATCTCCCGGACACCCGCGGCGTCCGCGGCGTCCTGCAGGTCCTGCAGCCGCGTGGTCAGCTCGTCGGCGGTCGACTGCGCCTCGGCCGCGTCCGCTTTCGCCGCTCGCACGTCGTCCCAGCTCGGCGCGGACGGCGTGGCCTGTGCCGGCACCGCGAGCGCGAGGGACAGGCCGATGCCGGCCACGGCCACGACGGCGGTGCAGGCGAGGGTGCGAGCGGACTGCTTCATGGTGGGGTCAACGCCTCCTGGCGACGCTCGTGCTCATACCGAGATCCCCCGCGCTGCCATGAAGGGGACCGGGTCGACGGCGGCGCCGTTCACCCGGGTCTCGAAGTGGAGGTGGCACCCGGTCGACCAGCCGGTCGAGCCGACCTTGGCGATCTGCTGCCCCGCGCTGACGTGCTGGCCCGCCGACACGAGGAAGCCCCCGTCGACGATGTGCCCGTACGCGGTCGAGATGCCGTTGCCGTGGTCGATGACGACCTCGTTGCCGTAGCCACCGCCGTTCGCCGCGAGGACGACCGTGCCCGAGGCTGCGGCGTAGATCGGGGCGTAGCACGCGGGCGCGAGGTCGACGCCGGCGTGCAGCGCGTAGGCGTGCGTGTACGGGTCGAGCCGGTAGCCGTACGCGCTCGTCTGGTACCCGCCGGTGGGGCGCACCCACCCGGACGAGGTCGGGGTCCCCCCACCGGTCCCACCCTGGCTCGTGGCGGCGGCCCGGGCGGCGGCGCGTGCCTGGGCGGCGGCGATCCGGGCCTGGCGCTCACGCTCTTCCTTGACGCCCTTGAGGTACTTCGCCTCGACGCCGTGCTGCTTCGTGGTCAGGAGGGTGAGCTGGGCCTCGAGACGCGACTGGTTGTCGTTCTGGGCGGCCACGGCGTCCTGGGCTGCAGCGGCCGCGCCCTGGGCTTCCTGCATCTTGTCCTGCGCGGACTTCGCCAGCGCGCCGAGGGCCTGTTTCTTCCGGTCGGCCTTGTCCGCGAGGCCCTGCGCGGTCCCGCGGTCCTGGCTGGCCTGCGCGTAGATGCCGTCCGCCTGCTCGGTCAGCTTCGACATCGCCCCGAGCTCGTAGAGCAGGTCCCCGGAGTCCGTCGGGTGGGAGAGCAGGTCCGTCGTGACGTTGTTGGCGCTCGCGCGGCCGAGCTGTGCCGCGAGCTGGCCGGCCTGCGCTTCCGACGCTGCGGCGGTCTTCTCAGCCTCGTCCGCCTCGGCCTGGAGGTTCTGCTGCTCGAGGGCTGCGGCGTCGTACTTGGTCTGCGCGGCCTGGTACGCCGTGCCCGCCTGTTCCGCTGCCTGCTGCTTGGCCTTCGCCTCGGACGTCAGGGTGGCGATGAGCCCCTTGATCTCCGTGACCTTGGCCTGCGCGGCATCGGTCGACGACTTCGCCTTCTGCACGTCGTCCCAGCTCGGGTAGCTCGCGGCACTGGCCGGGCCGCTCGGCGTGAGGGCGGCGACGGTCCCGGCGGCGAGCACGACGGCGACCGCGGCGGCGACGAGGCGGCTGCGGCGGCGGAGGGAGAGCGGTGAGGAGGACATGTGTCTCGATTTCGTAACAGCACGGCATGGCGCACGTTCGTAACACTGTTAACAGACGCAACAGTAACAACAGGTGCCGCACCGGGTCACCCCTCGTGCGAGGGGCAGCCGGAGCGACGACGATGCTTCCACGGGACGCATCGACGGCACGGATCGGAGCCGGGTGCTCCACGGTGAGTGAATGCCCGCGGCACCGATCGACCGGCGCGACACGCCGGGGATGACACGGCGAGGCGGCTCGATTTGTGAAACCCCGGGGGCATCCGTATGCTTGTCCATCGGTAGCGCACTGCACCGCTTGCGGCCCTATCGTTTAGTGGCCTAGGACACCGCCCTTTCACGGCGGCAGCACGGGTTCGAATCCCGTTGGGGTCACTCCACGTGAGTGAGCAGGCAAGCAGAGCAACACCGAGCAAGACAGTAATTCAACATGGCCCTGTAGCGCAGTTGGTTAGCGTGCCGCCCTGTCACGGCGGAGGTCGCGGGTTCAAGTCCCGTCAGGGTCGCCACGGCTGGATAGCTCAGTTGGTAGAGCGTTCGACTGAAAATCGAAAGGTCCACGGATCGATGCCGTGTCCAGCCACGGTGAAAGGCCCCCTACTCCGGTAGGGGGCCTTTTTGCGTTGGTCCGGATCGAGCGGCGGTGCGGTCGGGCCGCGACCGCGTCCAGGAGGCGCGGGGCGGGTCGGACCCGCCCCGCGCCTCCCGAGATGGGCACCTACGCCTCGCGCGTCTTCGGGCTGCTGTCGTTCGTCTTCGCCGGGTCGCGCTCGACGACACCACCGAGGGCCTCGTCGATCCGCGACATCAGCTCGTCGGGGATGGTGACCCCGGCCGCGCCGGCGTTGTCGTGCACCTGCTCCGGGCGCGACGCGCCGATGATCGCGGACGCCACGTTCTCGTTCTGCAGCACCCACGCGACCGCGAGCTGCGCCATCGACAGGTCCAGCTCGTCCGCGATCGGCTTGAGGCCCTGCACCGCCGTGAGCACTTCGTCGTTCATGAACCGGGAGATCATCTTCGCGCCGCCCTTGTCGTCGGTGGCGCGCGATCCCTCGGGCAGCGGCTGCCCGGGCTGGTACTTGCCCGTCAGGACCCCCTGGGCGATGGGCGACCAGACGATCTGCGAGATGCCGAGCTCCTCCGACGTCGGGACGACCTCGCCCTCGATGACCCGCCAGAGTGCGGAGTACTGCGGCTGGTTCGAGATGAGCTGGAAGCCGAGGTCCTTCGCGAGCGCGGCACCGGCTCGGAGCTGTTCCGCCGTCCACTCGGAGACGCCGACGTAGAGCACCTTGCCCGCGCGCACGACGTCAGCGAAGGCCTGCATCGTCTCCTCGAGCGGGGTCTCGTGGTCGAACCGGTGCGCCTGGTAGAGGTCGACGTAGTCGGTCTGCAGGCGCTCGAGCGAGCCGTCGATCGACTCGAGGATGTGCTTCCGCGAGAGCCCGGTGTCGTTGTGGCCCTTGGGTCCGGTCGGCCCGAAGACCTTCGTCGCGATCTCGAGCGACTGGCGCCGCTCCCCCTTCAGCGCCTCGCCGAGGACGGTCTCGGCGCCGGTGTTCGCGTACACGTCGGCCGTGTCGAACGTCGAGATGCCGACGTCGAGCGCCGCCCGGACGCACGCGATCGCGGCATCGTTCTCGACCTGGGAGGCGTGGGTCAGCCAGTTGCCGTAGGTGATCTCGGAGACCTTGAGGCCCGAGTTCCCGAGGTAGCGGTACTCCATGTGCGTGTCACTCCTGTCGTGGAGCGCATCGGTGCGCCCCGAACCGTGACGGTACGCGGCCGAGGAGGTGCAGGATCGCAGGGGCGCGGTGCACAGCGGCACCGCCGGGAGCGAAGGAGCATCCATGACCGGAGCGAGCGTGCTGTTCATCGGCGGGAGCGGCGTGATCAGCGCCGCGTGCGTCCGCGAAGCCGTCGAGCAGGGGTTCGACGTGACGGTGCTCAACCGGGGGACCACCGGGGGCAGGCCGATCCCGGAGGGCGTGACGCGCCTCCAGGCAGACGTGTCGGACCGCGCCGCCCTGGCGGACGCACTCGGCGACCGCCGGTTCGACGTGGTGATCAACTGGATCGCCTTCACGGCGGACCAGGTGCAGGCGGACGTCGACTTCTTCGCCGGACGGACCAGGCAGTACGTCTTCATCAGCTCGGCCTCGGCGTACCAGACGCCGGCGACGCACCTGCCGATCACGGAGTCGACGCCACTGAAGAACCCGTACTGGCAGTACTCGCGCGACAAGATCGCGTGCGAGGAACTGCTCATGGCGGCCTACCGGGAGCAGGACTTCCCGGTGACGATCATCCGGCCGTCGCACACCTACGACGAGACGAAGCTCCCGCTGACGGGTGGGTGGACTGCCGTGGCGCGGATGCGGGCGGGCAAGCCGATCATCATCACGGGCGACGGGTCCTCGCTGTGGACGCTCACGAACAGCCGGGACTTCGCGGTCGGGTTCACCGGGTTGCTCGACCGGGCGGAGGCGATCGGCGAGGCGTTCACCATCACGAGCGACGAGGCGCCGACGTGGAACCAGATCGCGGAGGAGATCGCGGCCGCTGCCGGGGTGGACGACCTGCGGATCGTGCACGTACCCGCGGATGCGATCAACGCGGTGGACCCGGAGTGGGGTGCGGCGCTCCTCGGGGACAAGGCGAACAGCTCGGTGTTCGACAACAGCAAGGTGCGCTCGCTCGTGCCGTGGTACCGGCCGCGGATCCCCTACCGGCAGGGCGTCCGCGAGGTCATCGCCTGGTACGAGGCACACCCGGAGGAGCAGGTCGTCGACGAGCGGCTCGACGGGCTGATGGACCAGCTCGCGGAGCGCTGGGCGGTGTAGCGGCGCGGCGCGCGGTCGCGGGTTGCCGGCGGCGGCCGGAACCAGGTTCCGGACACCACACCACGATTTTCCGCGGTGCTGTGTCCAGAACCTGGTTCCGGGGCGCGGCGGGGCCCACCGGCCGGGAGGCACGGCGCGCGCCCGCCCCGTCAGCTGCGGGCGCGCAGGACCTCGCCGAGCACGTCGATCGCGTGGCGCACCTCGTCGTCGGTGACGACGAGCGGGGGCGCGAAGCGGATCGTCGACCCGTGGGTGTCCTTCACCAGGACCCCGCGGTCGGCCATGTCGTGTGCGATCTCCTTGCCGGTGCCGAGTGCCGGGTCGATGTCGATCCCGGCCCAGAGCCCGGCAACCCGGTGCGAGACGACGCCGTGGCCGACGAGGTCGTCGAGGAGACCCCGGAGCGGCGGTTCGCCGTCGAGCGCCCGCTGCTGGAACGCGCCCTCGCCGAGCATCGCCACGACCTCGGAGCCGACGGCCGCCGCGAGCGGGTTGCCACCGAAGGTCGAGCCGTGCTCGCCGGGACGGAGGACGCCCAGGACCTCGCGGCGCCCGACCACGGCGGAGACGGGGACGATCCCACCGCCGAGCGCCTTGCCGAGCGTGATGAGGTCCGGCGTGACGCCGACGCGCTGCACCGCGAGGGTGTGGCCGGTGCGACCGAGCCCGGACTGGATCTCGTCGGCGACGAGCAGCGCGCCGAACTCGTCACAGACCTCGCGGACGGCCGGCAGGTACGACGCCGGCGGGATGACCACGCCGCCCTCGCCCTGGATCGGCTCGAGCAGGACGGCGACGACGGTCTCGTCCATCGCCTCGCGCAGGGCAGCGGCATCGCCGTAGGGCACGGTGCGGAACCCCGGGGTGAACGGTCCGAAGTCGTCGCGCGCCGTCGGGTCGTCCGAGAACGACACGATCGTGGTCGTGCGGCCGTGGAAGTTCCCGGACGCGACGATGATCGTGGCACGGTCGGCCGGGACGCCCTTGACGCGGTAGCCCCAGGCGCGGGAGACCTTGATCGCGGACTCGACGGCCTCGGCGCCCGTGTTCATCGGGAGCACCATGTCGGTGCCCGTCAGGTCGGCGAGCGCCTCGGCGAACGGTCCGAGCCGGTCGTTCACGAACGCGCGGCTCGTCAGGGTCACCCGGTCGAGCTGGGCACGGGCGGCGTCGAGCAGCCGGGCGTTGCCGTGGCCGAAGTTCACCGCGGAGTACGCGGCGAGACCGTCGAGGTAGCGCTTGCCGTCGACGTCCGTCACCCACGCCCCGTCGCCCGACGCGATGACGACGGGCAGCGGGCTGTAGTTGTGGGCGAGGGCGCGGTCCTCGACGGCGAGCGCCGCAGCGGTGGCGGTGCCGTGCGAGGCGGCGGTGGCGTGCGACGCGGACATCGCGCTGGCCATCAGGACCGCGCCACCGAGTTGCCGGTGCCGACCGGGTGTAGGTCGAGGGTGCAGCACTTCACGCCGCCGCCGCCGAGCAGGAGCTCGGACAGATCGACGCCGATCGGGTTGTAGCCCTTCTCGCGCAGCTGCGACGCGAACGTGGTCGCGCGGGACGCGATCACGACGTTGTACCCGTCGGAGTACGAGTTGAGGCCGAGGATCGCGGCGTCCTCCTCGGTCGCGATGATCGCGTCCGGGAAGCGCTCACGCAGGATCGCGAGTGACGGCTCGTCGAAGGCGCTCTCGAGGTACGCGATGTTCGAGCGGCCGGAGGCGTCGGGCTCCGGGTCGAGCACGGCGATCGCGGTGTCGAGGTGGTAGAAGCTCGGGTTGATCAGCTTGAGCGTGACGACCTCGCGGCCGTAGATCTTCGCGAGCTCCTCGTGCGAGGTGCTGTCGGAGCGGAAGCCGGTGCCGGCGAAGATCGTGTCACCGACGAGCAGGAAGTCGCCCTCGCCCTCGTTCGTCTCCTCGGGCTCGGCAACGGTCAGGCCGGCGCTGCGGAACCAGTCCATGTACGCGGGACCCTCGGGCTGGCGCTCGGGGTACTGGAACTTCGCGCCGTAGGCGACGCCGTCGAGCACGAACCCGCCGTTCGCCGCGTAGACCATGTCGGGCAGGCCCTCGATCGGCTCGATGTACGAGATGTCGAAGCCGAGCTGCTCGTAGACGTCGACGAGCGACTGCCACTGCTGGACGGCCTTCGACGTGTCGGTCGGGTCCTCCGGGTGCATCCAGGGGTTGATCCGGTAACTGACCGTGTAGTGGGTCGGCTTGCACATCAGGATCGTGCGCTTGGTGGCGACCCGGGTCGGGGTGGCGAGGGATTCGGGAGCGGTGTTCGACATCAGTCCTCCTGGAGGGACCGGGGCCCGAGCCTGCCAGGAACCACCACTGGACGAGTTGCAGAGCTCCGGCGAGATGCAGGCTCACTCGCCGTAGCGGACCAGGTCGACGCCACGACGAGTCTTGCACGAACAGTCCACCTGGTGCAGTCACGAGGCGGTCACGAGGTGGCACCCGTTCGGGTGACGCACGGATCGTGCGCCGCGGCCACCGTCCGTGCAAGAAGTCCGCGTAGCATTGGTGCAATGGATTCGCTCGACCACCGCATCCTGGACCGCCTCCGGGAGAACGCCCGCGCCGGCTACGGCGACATCGGGTCGGTGGTCGGACTCTCGGCCTCGGCCGTGAAGCGCCGCGTCGACCGGCTCGTCGCCGACGGCGTCATCCAGGGGTTCACGATCAAGGTCGACCCCGCCGTCGAGGACCGCGGCACCGAGGCGTGGGTCGAGCTCTACTGCCGCGGCACGGTCTCCCCCGACGAACTCCGCTCGCTCCTGGACAGCGTGCCCGAGGTCATCGACGCCGGCACGGTCACCGGGAGCGCCGACGCCGTGGTGCACATGCGCTCGAAGGACCTCTCGGCACTCGAGCTGGCCCTCGACCGCGTGCGGCTCGCCCCGCAGGTCGACCACACGCGCAGCGCCATCGTCCTCTCCAAGCTCGTCACCCGCGAGTCCGCCTGACGACGGGGCGCACCCGACGCGTAGGTTCGCCCCTGTGGGACGGAAGACGACGGACGGGAGGCGCGGCGTGCCTCCAGGACGGTCCGTGGCGGCCCGGCGCATGGTCGCCGCCGCCTGCGCCGCGTACGCGGCCAACTGCCTCTGGGGCACGGCCGTGGCCGTGCGCCTCATCCGGACGAAGAAGCTCCGTGTGGTGCACCACGGCCTCTTCGTCGTCACCGCCACGCTGACCGGGGCCGCCGCGACGACGCCGGTCTGGACCCGCGACCGCCGCGCGCTGTTCCTGCTCCCGGCGCTCGTGCCCCTCGCCGTCGCTCCACGCACGAACCCGCGCTCCGGAGCACACTGGAGAGTCGCGGTCGCCGCCGCACCGTCCTACCTGGGGGCGCTCCTGGCGGGCCGGCGACCAGAGAGGTGAGCCGTGGAGCTCTTCGAAGCCATCCGACGTCGACGCACGACCAACGGGGCGTTCCTGCCGGACCCCGTGTCCGAGGAGCACCAGCGGCTGCTGATGGAGCTCGCGGGGCGGGCTCCGTCGCAGCTGAACAGCCAGCCGTGGCGGTTCGTGCTCGTCGAGGAGCGGTCGACGATCGACCGGGTGGCCGAGATCAGCGGGTCCTCGATGACGCGGACGATGGCCGCGGGCACTTTCTTCGAACGCTACAAGCCGTACTTCCGGTTCTCGCAGGCCGAGATGGACGAGCGCCGCGACGGGATGCTGTTCGACAAGCTCCCCGGACCGCTCAAGCCCTTCACGAAGCAGGTGTTCACGAAGCGCGGACAGCTGCTCATGAACACCCTGCGGGTGCCGCAGACCCTCGGTGAGGAGAACCGGAAGCTCGTCGCCGGGTCGCCGCTGCTGCTCGGGGTGATGCTCGACCGGCACGAGTACCGGAAGGAGGAGCTCTCGGGCTTCTACTCGGTGTTCAGCATGGGTGCGGCGATGGAGAACATCTGGCTCGCCACCACCGAGCTCGGCCTCGGCATCCAGTTCGTGTCGTTCCCCATGGAGACGCCGGGTGCCTGGGAGGAGATCGAGGGGTTGCTGCGGGTGCCCGAGTCCCTCGAGCTGATGGCGGTGTACCGGATCGGGTACCTGCCGCCCGAACGCCGTCGGCCGGCGATCGACTGGACGTCGAGCGAGCGGAAGCGGCCGTCGCAGTACGTGTTCCGCGGGACGTGCGACACCCCGCAGCAGGGGTGGGACGACGTGGCACCGTCCGGCGGGGCGGACCCGCGGTGACCGCCGTCTCGGCCGTCGCTCCCCGGCTGCCGGGTCGGCCGTGGATCCAGCAGGACTGGCTCGACGTCGTGTTCGTGCACTGGCGCGTCGACGTCTCGGCGGTCGCTCCGCACCTGCCCCCGGGGATCCGCCCGGACACGCTCGGCGTCGACGGCACCGACGACGGCGTCACCACGTGGGTCGGGCTCATCGCCTTCCGGTTCACCGACACCGCGTTCCCGCCCGTCAAGGTCGGACGTGTCGGGGACTTCGTCGAGGTGAACGTCCGCGTCTACACCGTCGACGACCAGGGCCGACACGGCGTCGTGTTCCTGTCGCTCGACGCCGGGAAGCTCCTGCCCACGCTCGGCGCCCGGGCCGCGACGGCGCTGCCGTACTGGTGGGCGCACGCCGAGTTCCGCCGTCCGGAGCCGGACCGGGCGGCGTACGCGATGCGGCGGCACGGGACGCACACGCGGTCCATGGTGGACGTGCGGGTCGGTGCGCGGATCGAGGAGCCCACCGCTCTCGAGACCTTCCTCACGGCACGGTGGGGCATGCACGTGGCGCGGTTCGGCCGGACCCGCTTCTGGCCGAACGAGCACGAGACCTGGCCGCTGCACCGCGCATCGCTCGTGCACCTGCGCGACGACCTGGTCGCCTCGGCGGGACTGCCGTTCGGACTGACCGGACTCGAACCGGACTCGGTGCTCTACGCCCCCGGGGTCACGACCCGGTTCGGCCTGGGTCGCTGAGCAGATCCGCACGCTGACGCCCCGCTGCGCGCCACCGCAACACCGCGACGACGACGGCCGCCGGGACGATCACGACGCTCCACCCGATCCACCGCGCCCCGAGCCGCCCGTCGACCGCCGGGACCGTCCACGCGACGACGGCGAAGACGATCGACGCCAGCGCGACGGCAGCGGCCGCCGATGCCCGGGCCCGGAGCTCGAACCGCGTCGGCGAACGGCGTCGCCACATCGAGGCGATCGTCGGACCGACCACGAGCCCGGTGACGACGACCTGCGCTCCGACCGAGAGGCCGAACACCGCCAGGGCCACGGCCGCGACGCACCAGACCACGACCTTCGTCCGGTGCAGGCGTTCGGCGGAGGTCCGGTTGGGGTACCAGTAGGCCCGGCGACCGACGACGGCGAGGACGGTCGAGCCGGCGAGCCCGACACCGCCGACGACGAGGGCGACGGGCAGGGCGGGCAGCAGGAGCCACGCGCCGACGGCGATGACCAGCGATGCCGCGAAGGCCAGGGCTGCCGGCGGCCCCCACCACTGCTCGGGGACGAGCGGCGTCCACCGGACCCAGTCCGGCTCGGCCCTGTCGGGCGGCGCCGCGGGCTCCCCTCCGGTGTCCATGGCCCCATCATGGTCCCCCAGGCCCGTTCGGGCGCGCTGCCTGGACGGTCACGCAGTACCGCCTCGGTACAACGGGAGGCATGACTCGAGTGGCAGTGGTGACCGGTGGATCGGCAGGACTGGGACGGGCGACCGTCCGGGAACTCGCATCGCGCGGCTGGGACGTCGCGATCGTCGCGCGCGGGAAGGACGGCACCGACGCGGCCGTCGCCGAGGTCGAGGCCGCGGGACGACGCGGGCTCGCCGTGCTCGCGGACGTGTCCGACCGCCAGGCCGTCGAAGCCGCGGCGGACCGCATCGAGCAGGAGCTCGGCGAGATCGACCTGTGGGTCAACGACGTCATGGTCGGCGTCTTCGGGCGGTTCCTCGACACCGACCCTGATGACTTCGAGCGGGCCCTGCGCGTGACCTACCTGGGATGCGTGAACGGCACGCGCGCGGCGCTCTCCCGTATGGTCCCCCGCGACCGCGGTCAGGTGATCCAGGTCGGCTCCGCGCTCGGCTTCCGGGGCATCCCGCTGCAGGCCGCCTACTGCGGCGCGAAGCACGCGATCGTCGGGTTCACCGAGTCGGTGGTCTCGGAGCTCGAGCAGCAGGGCAGCCACGTCGCGATCTCGCGGGTGGACATGCCGGCACTCAACACCATCCAGTTCCAGTGGGTGAAGTCGACGCTGCCGCACCACCCGCAGCCCGTCGCCCCGATCTACCAGCCCGAGGTCGGCGCCCGGGCGATCGCCGCGACCGCCGAGCACCCGCGCCGCCGGACCTGGGTGGGCGAGTCGACCGTCTACACGATCCTCGGCAACCGGATCAGCGCACGCTTCGCCGACTGGTACGCCGCGAAGACACTGGTGTCCGGTCAGCAGGCTCCTCGGAAGGACGGCGACCAGCTCGGCACCAACCTGTACGAGCCGATCGCCGGCGACCACGGCGCCCACGGCGTGTTCGACGACTCCGCGCACGCCTGGTCGCCGCAGACCTGGTGGGTCGAGCACCGTCGGCTGGGCAACGGCATCATCGGTGCCGTGCTCGGTGCCGCCGGGGCGGTCGCCCTCGCCGCGGGTCGGCGGCGGTGACCCGGACCGGGACCGGCCGCACCGGCGCGGCCGTGGAGTCCGTTCGCTCCGCACTCGGTGCCGTGCACGCGATCCGAGCGCTCCGCGGTCACCCGACACCGGTGCTCGACGCGGTGCTGGCGGTCCGGCAGCTCGGTCAGGCCGTGCTCGTCCGACGATCCGAGACCCCTGACGCCCACACGGCGAGTGCCCTGGTGGACGCGCTGCACGGCGCCTCGATGGTGCCGGTCGTGCTCGTCAGCCGTCGGCTCCGCCGGTTCGCGACCGTCCAGCTCGTCGTGGCCGTGGCGCTCGCGGTCGCGGAGGTCGTCGCGGTGGGACGCCCCGCCCGACCCGGGGCGCACCGCCGCTGAGGAGTGGTCGACGCGCGCCCGGCTGGCTCTGTCGGCCGATGGTGGTGCGGATCACCGTTGGAACACGAGCGGGGTGCGGCTGCTCGACGCACCCCGCTCGCCGTTCCTCGGGAGGATGGTTGTCCGATCAGTTCCCGGTGAGGCTGAGGAACGAGGTCGGCGCGGTCTGGCGCAGGTCGGTGGACAGCACGATCCGCCCGGCGCTGTCACCCGTCGGGACGCCGACGAGCTGCTTGCCTCCGAGGCCCTCGAGCGCGAGCTTGCCGCCGGCCTCGAACGAGAAGGTGTTCATCGCGAGGTCGGACTTGCAGAACGCCGCGTCGCGACCGTTCACGTAGCCGCTGCTGCTCGAACCCTTCGACCCCATGGCGAGGCATCCGGAGCCGTCCTGTGCCCACAGCTCGACACCGCCGCGGACCGGCTGGACGTCGAACGTGGCGGCGGCGGCACGCGCCTGGGCGGCGGTCGTGAAGTAGTCGACGGTGCCGATCTCGTCGGTCACGGCGATGTACGGCAGGCCGTGGAGGGCGCCGACGCGGTCCTGCGCGACGAGCTGGACGTGTGCGGGCTCGGCTGCCTGGGCCGCGCCCGAGAGCGCGAGGCCGCCGGTCGCGGCGGAGAACGCCGTGACGGCGACGGCGGCGATCTTGAGGGAGGTCTTCACTGGATGGTTCCTTCTGTGTGGGGAGGAGGGAGGGGGGAGGGTCGTTCGACCGGGGATCAGAACCGGGGGAGGAACTGGCCGTCGACCGTGTAGGTTCCGGTCGCGGAGCGCTGTCCGTCGTGCAGCTGCACTGCGGTCACGCGGTCCTGACCGGCGAGGAAGCGGCCACCGGGGACCGCCGCGGCGAAGAACCCGGCATCGGTCGCGGTCACGACGGTCGTGTGCCCCGCGTAGGTGATCTCGACGCGGGCACCAGCGGCGACGTTCTCGCCGAGGAGCTCGGGCGTGCCGGACCCGTTGAGGGGGCTGAGGACGGTGTCGATCCGGGGGGCCGCCGACGGGGAGACGGTCGACGCCGGGGTCTCCCAGGGCAGGCCAGCCGACTCAGCTGCCTGCGCGGGAGCGGTCCCGACGGCGATCGCCCCGAGCGCGGCAGCTCCGAGGACTGCGGACGTGATGATGCGACGCATGCATGTGACCTTTCTATTTCATATGTTGCATGATGAAGCACCATGGTAACCGATCCAGCGGCACGAGTCCGCGCGTTCGCTGGACGTGCAGGCCGCCGCCGGGGCGGCTACAGACCCGGACGGGAGGCGCGGCTCACGCGACGTGCGCACGGAACGTGCGCAGGGCCTCCAGTCGGGCGTCGTCGAGGCCGGAACGGGCGCGGAAACGGTCGACGTCGAAGCCGTCGACCACGGCGCGGAACGCGCCCTCGACCGTCGTTCCGTGCTCGGCGCAGAGCGCCTCGATCCGTTCCTCCGGGTCGGGCACGCCGATCGACGCGAAGAGGGCGGGTGCGGCGTCGACGGTCCGCAGGTGGTCGGCGACGATCGCCTCCGGCTCGACGTCGGCGACGGCGAGCAGGGCCAGGGCGACGATGCCGGTGCGGTCACGGCCGCCAGCGCAGTGGAACAGGACGGCGCCGGCCGGGGCGTCGGCGATGGCACGGAGCGCCTGACCGGTGCGCTCGGGGAGTTGCTCGAGGTGCGGGCCGTAGTACAGCGGGGTTCCGACGAGACCGGTCTCCCAGTACGCGCTCCAGAACCCGGGGTCGTCGTCGAGTCCGTCGTGGTCGACGGCCACCGTGGTGAGCCAACCCGGCCGCGCACCGGTGTCCCGCGCCCGTTCGGAGGGTGCTCGGAGGTCGACCACGGTCCGGATGCCGGCGTCGCGGAGCGCCTGCCACCCGGACGGGGTGAGCCGGTCGATCCCCTCGGACCGGAAGATGCGTCCGCGCGGTGTCGTGCCACCGCCCCGCACCGCCAGGCCGCCGAGGTCGCGGGCGTTGAACAGCCCCTCGGCGTGCAGCGTGCGGTCGGAAGCCGCCGGGTCAGACACGGAGCTCCTGCAGGTCGGGGTCCGGGTCGCCGAAGCGGTGCACGGTGATCGACACGGACTGCTCGCGGAGGAAGGGCAGCATCTCGAGCAGGCCCGACTCGACCACCGGGGCGTCGTGCACGGCGGTGTCGATGCTCGCGCCCAGGGCTTCCTCGAGCGCGAGGGGGTCGCCGCCGAGCAGGCGGATGCGGCTCCCCGGTCCGCCGAACGCGGTCGGTGCGGGTCGGTCGTCGGGCTGTGCGAGCACCTGGTCGAGGGCGTCCTGCTGCTGGTCGTCCGGGTCGGACCAGCGCGTGCCGAACACCGCACCGGAGGCGGCGCGCGCCAGGAACTCCGCGTCGGACTCGACGAGGTGGTCGACGACGTCGAGCGGGGACCGGGCGGAGGCGAGCAGCTGCGTCAGCGGACCCGGGAGCGGACGCGCGGTGCTCAGGAGGACGTGCGCCCGAGCGGCGGTCGCGGCGACGAGCACCCGGACGAGGTCACCGGTCGGGGCGTCCTCGGCGTGCCGGACGATGACGGACTGCGGGCGGTACCGGAGGACCTCGCGGCGGACGGCCGACCCGGCGGTGTCGTGCGAGCGGCCGAAGTGTTCCTGACGGGCACGGACGTCGCTCAGCGCCCCGGCCCGCACCTGGTCGAACTCCTCGAAGGACAGGCCGCTCCGCGACGCCTCGATGACCGCCGTCACGCGCGGCGGCAGTCCGTGCAGCTGGATGCTCTTGTGGACCGCACGCTCGGTGCGCTCCCAGCGGCCGAGGGTGACGACGGCGGTCGGGCCGCCGCTCCGCGTGCCCGTGCCGATCGACGAGCGCTTCCAGCCGCCGAACGGCTGCCGACCCGCGACGACGCTGCCGGGGGCGCGGTTCACCACGAGGTTGCCGGCGCGGACGGTGGCGAGCCAGTCCGCGACCTCGTCGGCGTCGAGCGAGTGGATGCCCGCGACGAGGCCATGGTCGGTGCCGTTCTGGATCGCCACGGCCTGCTCGAGGGTCTCCGCGCGCACGATGCCGAGCACCGGCACGCCGGACGGGGTCTGGTGGAGGTCGCTCCCCGGCCGGACACCGTCACGGATGCCGGGCGACCAGAGCCGACCGGAGTCGTCGAGCGGTTCGGGGCGCAGCAGCCATGACTCCCCCGGCCCGAGCTCGGTGAGCGCGGCACGCCCGGCTCCCGTGGGCTCGGCGATCAGCGGTCCGACCTGGGCCGTGGGGTCGTCCGGCCACGCCACCCGGAGGGTCCGGGCGGCGTCGACGAGCTGCCGACGGAACCGCTCGCTGGTGCCGACCGAGCCGACGAGCACGACCAGCGAGGTGGCGGCGCGCGCCTGTCCCGCACGACCGAACGCGGACCAGACGACGTCCTGCACGGCGAGGTCGACGTCGGCGCTCGGGGTCACCACGACGGTGTTCACACCCCCGGTCTCGGCGGTGAGCGGCAGGCCGGCCCGCCACCACCGGAACGAGCGGGCGGTGTCGGCGGAACCGGTCAGCAGGACACGGTCGACGACCGGGTGCGCGATGAGCTCGCGTCCGAGCGCGCCCTCTTCGAGGTCGACGAGCTGCAGCAACGAGTGCGGGACGCCGGCGTCCCAGAGCACGTCGGCGAGGAGTGCGCCGCTGCGCTTCGCCCGTGGAGCCGGCTTCAGGACGACCCCGCTGCCGGCCGCGAGCGCCGCCACGACGCCGCCGGCGGGGACCGAGACCGGAGCATCCCACGACGGGACGACGACGGTCAGGCGCGGTGGCAGGTACCGGGCGCCGTCGCCGTCCGTCGTCGCGAGCAGACGGGCACTCTCGGCCGCGGCGTGGGCGGCGTCGACGGCCTCGGTCACGTCGGCGTCGGCCTCGGCGAAGGTCGCACCGGTCTCGGCGACGACCACCTCGACGAGGTCGGCTCGGCGGGTCTCGAGCTCATGCCCGATCAGGTCGAGGAGCTCGGCCCGGTCGGACGGGTCCTGGCGACCCCAGTTCACGCCGGCCTGGGCGGTGCGGGCCACGATGCGCTCGAGCGTCGAGCGGTCGAGCACCCGCGCGCCACGGATCGTCTGGGCGCCGAGCTGCGACCGCGGTACCCGGCGCAGGACGTCGAGCGCCCAGGAACGGTTCGCGGCGGTCGACGGATCCGTGTCGGGGGCGCGCCGGAACCCGTCTCGGTGCTCGGGCTCGCCGAGCGGCGCCCGACGGTCCTGCGTGCGGTTCGTCGCCGGCACCGGTTCGTCGAGGGCGGCGACGGCGGCGAGGTGGCGGCCGCGCTCGCGGTCGAGGACGCTCGCGTCGCGGGCGATGTCGAAGGCGCCGGACGCGGGGTCGTCGGGGTCGGCGGTCTCCTGCAGCCGCCGGACCAGGTACGGGATCGCGGCGTCGAACTCGTCGGGGTGCACGACCGGGGTGGACAGGACGATCCGGCCGACGTCGGCGCGGACCGCCTCCGCGAGGGTGGCCCCCATGCCGAGGACCGTCTCGTACTCGACCGCGTCGGACACGCCCCGTCGTTCGGCGAGGACCCGGGCCGTCGCGAGGTCGAACAGGCCGTGGCTCGCAGCTCCGATCCGCACGGCGTCGGTGCGTTCGGGGGTCAGGGCGGTGTCGAGCAGCCGGAGCCAGGCCGTGTCGGTCTCCCGCGTGCTGCCCCACGTCGCGAGCGGCCACCCGTGCAGGTCCGCGTCCACCTGTTCGCGCCGGACGACCTCGGCCCCCTTGGTGAGGCGCACGCGGACCGGCGCACCGCCGCGTGCCCGACGGGCCTGCGCCCACGCCGTCAGGTCGTCAAGGGCGCCGGCGGCGTCGGGCAGGGACGCGGGGACGGTGACGCCGCCGACGAGGTCGGCGAACTCGTCGCGGTCGAGCAGCGTGCGGAAGACCGCCAGGGTGACGTCGAGGTCGCGGTGCTCGTGCACGTCGAGCGTGACCGACGCCTGCGGTCGGCCGGACCGCTGCTGGTCGGCCGCGGTCCGGAACAGCGGCACGAGCCGGTCGACGGCACGCTCGACGGTCTGGTCGAACGCCCACTCGGCGCGCTGGGGCACCGCCGTCCCCACCGTGGTCGAGACGCGGTCGACGTCGTCGCGCGCCAGCAACTCGTCCGTCCGCTGGAGCATGCGGTCGCTCTGCGCGCTGCCGAGCACGGCTCCACCGAGCGGGACCACGTCGAGGGTCGTGCCCTCGCCGCCGACCCGCGCGAGCGCCGCCGCGGTCTTCGCCGGGGTCGCGTCGACCACGAGGTGTCCGGTCATGCGCCGCAGGATCCGGCGCACGGTGGGGATCACGGCCCACGGCGCCATGGTCGCGAAGCCGCCGCCGAGCGAGACGGCGCCACGGAGGTACCACGCGAGGGGGTCGGGGACGTCCTCGCTGATCCGCTCGAGGTGACCGGCCGCGACCCGCGGGTCCTCCGGTCGGATCACCCGGTCGACGAACCCGCGCGCGAAGTCGAGGCCGTGCTCGTCCCGCAGGACCTCGGCGAGCCGCGCGGCACCGGGGTCGGGCTTGGCCCCCGCCGACGCCGCCGTCCACCGGCGCACGAGGGCGACGGCGTCGTCGGTGCAGTCGGCGATGCTGGGGCTGGGCATGCCCTCGATCGTATGCCGGGCCTCCGACGCCACCTCGGAGCGCGCCGAGCGTCGGCCAGGAGTCATCCGGACGGACGAAACCGGGCCGATCCTGGGTGTTCCGTGGATACGCTGTCGAGCATGGCGACGCAGGACGACGAGGGGCACGACTGGGCCACGTGGGACGCCTACCACGACGCCTGGCGACGGTTGGACCGAGCGCTCGACCACGCCGTGCAGGAGGGCGCCGGCATCTCGATCCCGGAGTTCGAGATCCTCATCGGGCTGCACCGTGACCCGGACCACCGGCTGCGGGTCCGGGACATCGCGACCGGCATCGGCTGGGAGAAGTCGCGCGTGAGCCACCAGGTGACGCGGATGGTCGCCCGCGGGCTGGTCGAACGGGCCGACTGTCCGACGGACGGGCGTGGCAGCTGGGTGTCGATGACCGCCGAGGGACGACGGGCCGTGCTGTCGGCGATCCGCGCGCACACCGGTGCGCTCGAGGAGCTGTTCTGGAGGCCCGTGGGGACGGACGCCGCGGTCGTGCGGTCCGTCAGTGCGCGCGTCGACGCCGCGATCGGACCGGTCGTCGACGAGGCCGACGCGGGCTGACGCCCGCTGCGTCCCGGGCGTCCCGGGCGTCGTGGACGCTAGAGGTCCACGTCCGCGAGCACCCGGTCGTCGCCCCGGAGCCGGACCTGCACGCTGGCGATGTCCGCACGGGGGACGTCGGTCGAGGCGGACAGGCCGCGGGCGTCCTCCCCCGCGGCCGACCACGACGCCACCGTGACCGTCGACCCGTCGGAGCGGACGACGACGAGGTCGTACATCACCGAGGCGTCCGTCGCCCACGACCGCCCGCCGTACGAGCAGCCCCAGTCGAAGCGCGTGCCCCACGGCTCGCCGCTCACCGCCAGGTCGACGTCGAGACCGCGCTCGCCGACCAGGTCGTACCGGTCGGCGGTCGCGCTGGTCCCCCGGGCCTGCACGTCCGACGGGTCGACCCGCGCCGTGCCCACGGCCAGGCCCCCGAGCACCGCGGCCAGGACGGCGGCGGTGATCGTCGCCCCCACCCACACCCGGCGGCGGCGACGACGGCGCCGGACGCGGTGCGCGACGGCGGCGAGGGTGCTCTCGGGACGCGTGTCGGGCCTCCCGTCGGGTTCTGCGATCTCGACCGCCTGGTCGGCCGGCAGCCGGGACAGCAGTCCGGGCAGGCCGACGAGCTCGGCGACGGCGGCCGCGCAGCGGTCGCACGTCTCGAGGTGCCGCTCGTACTCGAGCCGTTCGTCCGCCGGCAGCGAGCCGAGCACGTAGGCGGCGTCCCAGTCGGCGTAGCGGTCGTCGCTCATCGGGTCACTCCTCGTTCCTGCAGTGCGAGCCGGAGGGCCCGCAGGCCGTAGTGCAGCCGCGACTTCGCGGTGCCCTCGGGGATGTCGTGCCGCCGGGCGATCTCCGGCACGGTGTGGCCGAGCCAGTACGCGTCCACCACCACCCGGCGGTGCTCTGGGCTGAGGGAGGCGAGGGCGTCCGCGACCACGATCCGGTCGAGGACGGCGTCGGTGCGGTCGGCCTCCACCCGGTCGACGGGCTGGTCGGTGCCGTGCTCCCGGCGGCTGTGGGCCGACCGGGCGTCGTCGACGACGAGGTTCCGGGCGACGGTGAACAGCCATGCCCGCACGCTGTCGGGGGACCGCTCGAGCACCGCCGGACGCTGCCACGCGCGCACCATGGTCTCCTGGACGACGTCGTCCACCGTGTGGCCGTCCCGCGTCAGGTGCCGGACGTACCGGGTGAGCGCGTCGCCGTGCTCACGGTGGAGCGCCGCGAGCAGCTCGTCGGCGGGACGACCGGTGACCATCAGCGCTCCAGGTCGAGCGAGAACTCGACGGAACCCTTCGGGTCGACCGTCACGAAGCCGAGCGACGGGGCCTGCACGCCGTAGTCCTCGAAGGTGATCGGGATGCTCCCGGCGACCTGCACCGTGCCGTCCTTCGTGACGCCGACCTGGGCGTCGGCGGTGACGGCCTGCTCGACGCCGTGCAGCTCCATCGTGCCGGTGAGGGTGACGTCCTGCGTGGAGCCGTCGAGGGCACCGGAGACGTCGACCGGCTGCGTCAGCGTGAACGTCGCCGTGGGGTGCTGGTCGGTCTGCAGGGCGGTGTTCCGGAAGTACTCGTCGCGGGCGGACTCGGGCGTGCTGATCGTCGCCACCTGCACGGTGACGGTCGCCTTCGTCAGGGAGCCGCCGCTGACCTCGGCGGTGCCCTCGACGTCCTTCGTGCGTCCGACCACGGTGACATCCTGGCCCTGGAGCACCTCGTGCACCCGGTAGCCGGCGAACGAGTCGCCCGCGGACTTCCAGGTGCCGTCGGCGTCGGCCGCGGAGAGCGTGCCACCGCCCGACGGCTCGGCGCTGAGCGACGGGGCTGCCGCTGCCTGGCCGTTCACGGTGTTCGCGTAGATGACCGGGCCGGCGATCGCGGCCGCAGCGCCGACGACCACGACGCCGGAGGCGATGCCGATGATGACCTTGGTGCGTGTACGGAGTTCCATACCGAGGACACGAGACAGCGCACCGGATCGTTCACCGGCACGCGGACAGCGACGCCACGCCCGAGCCGAGTGAAGCCGGCCCACCGAGGAGTACCACGTGCTCCGGGGCGACGGCGGCGATGTACGCCTCGACTTCCTCCGGAATGCAGTCAGGGTGGACCACGAGAAGAGGCGCGTGCTGCGGACCGGCCAACGGCGTGCCTGATAGGGCGTCAGGGAACTTCGTGCCCACGGTGAGGTAGATCGTGTTCGAGTAACCCGTGTAGCCGAAGGCCCCCCAGCCGACATTCGCGGAGACAGCGTAGCGATCACGGCCGTCGAACCGTCGATCGAACGCATCTCCGGCGACCGCGGCGACGATCGGCTGCGACAACGACACTGGTCCACCGACAGCCGTGACCGAGCGCACGTCCAATTTCTGGCGGAGGGCGGTGCCCGCTTGGTCAGATGAGCGCTTTCCGTCGACGAGAAGGAGCGGTACGCCATCAGAAGCGGCCGCCGCACCGGCGGAGAGCGCGTCCGGAAAGCCGGTCCCGGTCGCGAGGTACGCCTCGTCCGCGCCCGAGGTCGCCCACGTCCGTTCGATGAGCGACCGGCCGACCGCGTAACGGTCCCGCCCGCCCACGACCTGGACGTCGGGCGAGAACGATCGCAGTTGAGCGACAACAGTGGTCGGCACCGAACCGCCGACCACGACGATGTGCTCGGGTTGACGTCGGGAGAGTTCTCGTGCAACAGAGGACGGCACCCCGGACGGGGAGACCAGGAGCAGCGGTGCCTGATCATGGGCGGCTGCGGGTCCGGCGCTCAGAGCGTCCGGGAAGTTCGCTCCGCTGGCGACGTAGACGGTGCCCCGAATGCCCGGGACCCGCGAAGCGACCGCGGCAGACACCTCGTAGCGGTCGCTTCCACTGATCCGGGTCACATCCCGATGGGGGAGCGACAGATTGAATGTGTGCTCCTCGGTCGTTTGCCCGGAGCTGACGGTTACCGGCGTCGCCGCGGATTGGTCCGTGACCGTGCCGTGGTCCGACCAGTACGAGGACGCCCAGAGACCATGCTGCGTACTGAGCCGGAGCACGTAACGGCCCGGCGGCAGCAGGCTGATCCGCCATGAGCTGGAGGTCGCGTCGATCGCGGTGCCGTTCTCGAGGACAGGGGCTCCTCCTCTGTCGTCGAGCCGCCATGCGGCAACGTATCCGGTCATGCCTCGGTTGAAGCCGCCGGGCGGGAACCGGTATGACCCCGCGATGCGTCCGGGTCGGATGCTCCGGAAGCCCGTGACGGCGATGTGGTCACCTGCCGCCACCGTGACCGTCCCAGCGTCGCGCATCGACACCGCAGACGGGTACCAGGTGCTCGCGACCGACTGCTGCTCGGAGTCCAGGTCGCGGACCGCCAACCGGTACCTTCCCGCCGGCACCGCCAGGTCGAAGCCATCACCGTGCTGCTCGGCAGAAGCGACCTCGACGCCGCCACCGTCGACGGCCGAGACACGGACGTGCGGCTGGGGCGCTTCGCTGTCCGCTGCAGCGACGGTTCCCGTGAGATGACCCGCTAGATCACCTGCGTGGGCTCCGAGCGGAAACGAGACGATGCCGAGAGCCGGCACGAGAGCGAGGGCTGCGACGAGGACCTGCCGCCGACGGGAGAGCTGCACGCGTGGAGCGTACGACGCCCGTGGGACCCCTGGCCACTCCCCGTTCGGGTCCATGGAGGGGTTCGACCGCCGTGTCGATCCGTGCCAGGCTCGGACCGTGGAAGCGCATGCACCCGTCGTCGTCGCCGTGGCCCGTGACGGGGGTCACCACTTCAGCAAGCCGCTCGTCGACGAGGTCGTCCTCGTCGCCGGGTGGGGCGTCGAGGGAGACGCCCACGCCGGCACCACTGTGCAGCACCGGTCACGCGTCGCCCGGGACCCCTCGCAGCCGAACCTCCGGCAGGTGCACCTGCTGCACGCCGAGCTGTTCGACGAGGTCGCCGGCGCCGGGTTCTCGGTCAGCCCCGGGGACATGGGCGAGAACGTGACGACGCGCGGGGTCGACCTGCTCGGCCTGCCGACCGGGACGGTCCTGCACCTCGGGGAGTCGGCGAGCGTGCAGGTCACCGGCCTCCGCAACCCGTGCCAGCAGATCAACGGGTTCGAGCCGGGGCTGCTCAAGGCCGTGCTCGGACGGGCCGAGGACGGCGCCGTCGAGCGGAAGGGCGGCGTGATGTCCGTCGTGCTGACCGGCGGGACCGTCCGACCGGGCGACGCCGTGCGGGTCGAGCTGCCCGAGGGCGAGCCGGAGCCGCTGCAGCCCGTGTAGGGCGCGCGCGCGTCCGGCCCGGGCGGTCGCCCCCGCCCGGGCACGGCACACGAAACACGCGCGTTGCGACGTCCCGCGCGTCGATCGACACGTGCCTTGTCGGAACGCGCGCGTTTCCTCGACCTCCGGCTGGCACAGTGGAGCCGTGCAGCACCACGGAACCGTCGTCATCGCCGGCTGCGGCGACCTGGGGACCGAGGCCGGTCTCCGCTTCGCCGCGCGCGGCCACCACGTCATCGGCCTGCGCCGTCGGGGCGAGCTCGTGCCGGCTCCGCTCGAGGGCCGGAGCACCGATCTCCGGACGGACGTGCCGACGATCCCCGCCGACGCGGCCGTGGTGGTCGTCGCGACGGCGGCGGGCAGCCGGGACGTCGACGAGTACCGGGCGACCTACGTCGACGGACTGCGGAACGTGCTCGACGGGATCGACGCGTCCGGTGCTCGGCCCCGCGTCGTCGTGGTGTCGTCCACCGCGGTGTACGACGTGGACGACGGGGGCGAGGTCACCGAGGACACCCCGGCACGCGGCGGGACCCCGACCGCCGCGGTGCTCGTCGAGGCCGAGGAGCTGCTCCGACGACGAGCCCCCGGTGCCGTGCTGCTGCGGCTGTCCGGCGTGTACGGGCCCGGTCGCGAGCGGCTGATCGACCAGGTGCGTTCCGGGAGCGCCCGCCTCGCGCCCGGGACCTCCCCGCACACGAACCGCATCCACCGGGACGACGCGGCCGAGGCACTCGTGCACCTCGCGACGATCCCCGACCCTGCTCCGACCTACCTCGGCACCGACGACGAGCCGGCGCGACTGGACGACGTGCTCCGGTTCCTCGCCCGCGAGCTCGGGGTCGACGAACCGCCGCGCGGGGACGGCGATGCACGCCAGGCGGGCGGCGACAAGCGGCTGTCGAACACCCTGTTGCGCTCGACCGGCTGGGCGCCGCGGTACCCGACCTTCCGCGAGGGCTACCGGGCCGTCCTGGCCGGCGAGGGCGCGCGGCACGCCTGACCCACCCGGCGGGCTGCCGGTGCGCGGGGCGCGCTGACGACGCGCACGGCGTCGGCAGCGTGCGTCGTCGGCGCGCGTCGGCAGCGCGGCGGCGCCTCGGGCGTCAGCTCGCGACGGGCCCGGTGCTCTCGCGGACCACCACCGGGGGGTCGACCGTGTCGAGCGCCAACGGCTGCGCCCCGGTCAGGAGTGCCTGGAGCTGCGCGAGACCGTGCCGACCGAGTTCGGCGAAGTCCTGCCGGGCGGTGGTGAGGGCGGGCAGGAACATCGCCGCCAGCGGGTGGTCGTCGAAGCCGGCGACGCTGACGTCCTCCGGTACCCGTTTGCCGGCGTCGTGCAGCCCCCGGATCAGGCCCATCGCGGTCTCGTCGTTCCCGCAGAACACGGCGGTCACGTCGGGTTCGGCGGCGAGGTCCCGGCCGATCTCGCGGGCGGTGGCCGGGTCCCAGGACACGTCGCGGACCGGAGGGACGTCGACCCCGGCCTCGAGCAGTGCGCGGCGCCAACCCGAGGTGCGCCCGTCCTCCTTGCCGGACGGCGGCACGCGGACGTGGTGGACGGTGCGGTGGCCGAGCCCGAGCAGGTGCCGGGTGAGCGCTGCGGCAGCGTGCGACTCGTCGAGCACCGCCTGTGGGACGCCGCTCTCCGGGACACCCGACAGCGCCACGACGGGGACGTGCTGCTGGAGTGCGGCGAGCGCGGCGACGCCGGGCGGGTCGAACTTCAGCACGACGACTCCCGCCGGGGACTGGCGGAGCACGGCGTCGGTCGCAGCGGTGACGTCGTCGGGCTCGGCGGTCTCGACCACGACGATGAAGCTGAGGTACCCGTTGGCCCGAGCGGCTTCCTCGACGCCGCGGATCGCCTCGGCGTACCCGTAGCGTGACGTGTTGCCCGTCACGATGCCGATCACGTTCGACCGCTTGGACGCGAGGGTCTGCGCAGCGGCGCTCGGCCGGTAGCCGAGGCTCGCGATCGCGTCGAGCACGCGCCGTCGTTTGTCGTCACTGACCCGTGCGGCGCCGGTGATGACGCGCGACACCGTCGGGACCGAGACACCGGCGACGCGGGCGACGTCGCTGATCGTCACCGTCTTCTCGCGTCGCGTCACCATGGTGGCCTCAGCGTACGGCCTGCTCGTGAGGGAGCTCACTTGACCGCTCCGCTGGTGATGCCGGCGATGATCTTCCGCTGCATCACCACGAAGGTGACCAGGAGCGGCAGGCTCATCAGGATGATGTAGGCGAAGATCAGGTGCCAGTTCTGCAGGTAGAGCCCACTCGAGGCGACCTGGTAGAGGTTCAGCGGCAGGGTGTCGAGTCGGCCGCCGACGACGAAGAGTGCGTAGAAGACGTCGTTCCAGATGTACAGGCAGATGAGGATCGTCGCGGTCGCGAGGGTCGGGCCGAGCAGCGGCAGGATGATCCGGACGAACACCCGCACGGGCCCGGCGCCGTCGACCCGGGCGGCTTCCTCGAGTTCGGCGGGGATCGTCCTGACGAACCCGGTGACGAAGAAGATCACCGTCGACAGGTACATGCCCATGTAGACGCCGACCATCCCGACCGCGGTCCCGGCGAGGCCGAGCTGGCGGAGCAGCAGCACGATCGTCACGACGGCGGGCGGGAGGACGATGCCGCTGATCCCGAGGGCGTAGACGAACGAGGTGAGCCGGCTCTTCCGACGGGCGAGCACCCACGACGCCATCGAACCGAGGACCAGGACGCCGAGGACCGACGGCACCATCACGAGCATGCTGCCGAGGAACGCCGGGACCATCCGTCCCTGCGTGAGCACCGTGCCGAAGTTCTCGAGCAGCTGCCAGTGGCTCGGCAGGGAGAGGTTCGGGTTGAGCGCTTCGGCCTGGTCCTTGCCCGCCGTGACGACCACCATCCAGAACGGCACGCCGAGGAGCGCGACGACGAGCAGGACGACGACGACGGGTTGCAGCCACCGGCTGACGGGGCGACGCCGGCGGGGCTGGCCGGCAGCGGCGGGCGATCGACGGTGGTCGGCGGGCAGCGGCAGTTCGGTGACGGTCATGAGAGCACGTCCTCTCGCTTGCGCAGGAAGTAGATGACGGGGAACGCGAGCAGGGTGACCATGACGAAGAGGGACAGGCTCATCGTCGTGGCCTGGGCGAAGAGGCCCTGACCGAAGGTGCGGAAGATGAAGATGTTGAGCAGCTCGGTGGTGCCGCCGGGCCCGCCCGCCGTGGTCGCCTGCACGATGTCGAACCCGTTCATCGACCCGAGCAGGGCGGTCGCGACGTTGAAGGTGACCGCGGGAGCGAGGAGCGGGAACCGGATCGAACGGAAGGTGCTCCACCATCCGCTGCCGTCGATGCGTGCGGCCTCGAGGACGTCGCCGGGGATCGTCTTCAGTCCGGCGAGGTAGATGAGCATCGACAGCCCCATCCACTTCCACGCGTGGATGACCGCGACGACGAGCAGGGTCCAGGTCGTGCTGCCGAGCCACGCGATCGTGACCTCGTGGCCGAGGACGACGCCGAGGATCGCGTTGAGCCCACCGGCGGGCTTGAGCAGTGCCTGGAAGATGTACCCGACGGCCAGGGCGGACATCACGACCGGGACGAAGAACGCGGTGCGTGCGATGCGGTTGATGCGTGTGTCCGCCTCGAGGACGAGCGCGAGCACCAGGCCGAAGAGGTTCTGGAGGACGGCGACGAGGACGGCGTAGACCAGCGTCGTACGGAGGTCGGCGAGCAGGGTGCCGTTCTGGAACAGCGCGACGAAGTTGTCCCCGCCCACGAACTGGATGTCGCTGTGGAAGCTCGACCAGTTCGTGAAGGCGTAGACGAAGTTGAACAGCGTCGGGATGAAGAAGAAGACGACGAGGACGACGAGTGCCGGGACGAGGAACCACAGCGGGTGGTCCTGCCGCCGGCCGCGGGCGGCCGCGCTCGCGACGGGTGGAGCGGCCGGGGACGGCCGGTGCGGCCGGGTCCGGCGTGGGGTGAGCTGGGCGGTCATGGAGTTCCCTCTGCTTGCGGAGTGCGCTCGTGTCGTGGATGGCTGTCGGACGGGAGGCCCGTGGCGGGGCCGCCACGGGCCTCCCGTCCGTCACCGGGTCGGGCTCAGAAGCCGGTGGCGCCCTGCGCCTTGGCGAGCTGCGCGAACTGTTGCTGCGTCGCCTCGGTGACCTGCTCCGGGGTCTTGGTGCCCTGGATCATGTCGGCGAGGTTGAGGTACAGGTCGGGGTTCGCGATGGCCTCGGCCTGCATCGAGCCCACCGAGTCCGGCACGGCGGCCGCGGCGTCCTTGAGCGCGGTCGGGACGGTGGACGGAGTGGCGACGCCCTTCTCGATCGAGACGGTCGACTGGTCCTTGACGAAGCCGGCGTAGCCCGTGCCCATCCAGTACGACAGGAACTGCCGGGCCGCGGCTTCCTGCTTGTCGTTGCCGGTCGTGAAGGCGACGAGGGCGTTGCTCTGGTCCGGGATGAACGTGCCCGTGTTGCCGGACGGCGAGATCGGGAAGAAGCCGATCTTCTGGTTGAGCTCGTCGGTCTTCGCCAGCGTCTGCAGCTGGTTGAAGAACGAGTTCACCTGGATCACCATGCCGGCGTCACCGGCGAGGAGCGCCTTGCCCTGGTCCTCGAAGGTCGCGGTCTTGATGTCGCTGTTGAACAGCCCCTGCTTGATCAGGTCGTCGTAGTTGTCGACGGCCTTCTGGACCGTGGCGTCGGTGAACTTCTCCTTGCCGGTGTTGATCTGCTTCCACAGGCCGTCCTTCGCGGCGTCGGCGAGCTGGACCTGCACCCACCACTGGGTGGCCCACTTGTCGCCGCCCATCTCGAAGAACGGCGTGACGCCCTTGCTCTTGAGGGTCTTCGCGTCGGCGAGGAACTCGTCCCAGTCCTTCGGCGTCGAGGTGATCCCGGCCTTCGCGAACACCTCCTTGTTGTAGTAGACGCCCTCGACGGCGGGTGTGCTGACGAGTGCGGCGTACCGGGTGCCGTCGAGCTTGCCGGTGATGTCGGCGAGGTTCGCGGTGTACTTCGACGTCCACGGGGCTCCGGTCAGGGGCTGCAGGTTCTGCTTCGCGTTGAGCGAGGTGAGCTCGGAGGCGGTGGGCTGCCAGAACGCGAGGTCGGGCTTGTCGCCCGTGGCGACCTTGGTCTGGACGCCCTGCTCGTAGGGGTCGGGGATGGTGACGACCTTCACGGTCGCGCCGGTGGCCTTCTCGAACCCGCTGATGACGGAGTCGGCGGTCTTGTTCGAGTTCTGCGCGGCCCAGATCGTGAGCGTGGTGCCCTTGAGGTCGGCGGTCTGCGACGGCCAGGTCACCGAGCCGGAGCCCGTGGTCGAGCCGGATCCCGGGTCGCTGCAGCCGGTGAGGAGTGCAGCGGCCACGGCGGCGACGGCGACGGCGCCCTTCCATGCGTGCTTCATGTCAGTCCTTGGAGTGTGTGTGAGGGTCGGGTGGGGGTGGTGCTGGTGTTGTCAGGTGCGGTCCTCGTCCGACGGCGCCGTCGGGACGAGGGTGAAGGTCCGGGCCGTCGGGGGTGTGACGGTGGAGCGGACCGACAGGGTGCCGGTACCGGCGTCCCACTGCGTCTGCCACTCGGGCAGGTCGCGCGGGAAGATCGTTGCCACGTCGAGCGCGCGTCCGGCGAGCTCGGGGAAGCGCAGTTCGACGTCGGCGCTGCCGCGACCGCGGTCCCAGACGGACACGACGGTCCGGTCCGGAGCGTGTCGCGCGACGGAGACCCAGCGGTCGTCCCAGGCCGGGAGGCCCGTGGGCCAGGCGGGCGTGGAGGTCGCGAGGTCGCGGCGCAGGTCGCGGGCGACGACGACGGCTTGGCGGACCAGGGCGCGTTGCGCGTCCCCCATGCGGTCGAGGTGACCGGAGAGGTACAGCCGCCCGCTCAGTCCCGTCACCAGGGTGAAGGCGTTCAGTTCGTCGCTCAGGTCGGGCTGCGGGTACGCCCAGTTCGCCGCCTGCTCCGGGAGCACGGAGAGCGGCGCCGCAGCGGCGATCGGCGGGTACCGGAGGGCGTCCTGCTGGTCCGATGTCGACTGCAGCTGCGTGCGTGCGAGCATCGCCGGGTCCATCCGCATCGCTCCGGAGGCGCAGTTCTCGAGCACGAGCGCGGGGTGGCGGTGGTGCACCCCCTCGAGCCAGGCGAGGTGCGCGCGGTTGTGGTCGAGCAGGCCGGCGCCGACACTGTCCGCGTCGCGGTCCGTCCCGGGTCCGCCGTCGATGTTGTAGTCGAGCTTCAGGAAGCCGACGCCGAAGTCCCGCACGAGTCGGTCGACCACCTCGTCGAGGTGTGCCCGCGCCGCCGGGTGGCGGAGGTCGAGGTGGAACCGCCCGTGCTCCTCGACCCGGGTGCCGTGTCGCTGCAGGAAGGCGTCGTCGGGCAGGGTCGCGGCGACCGGGCTGCCGATCCCGACCACCTCCGGTTCGAGCCAGAGGCCCGGGGTCATGCCGGCGGCACGGATGGCGTCCGTGACCTCCGAGAGGCCGCCGGGGAACCGGGTCGTGGACGGCGTCCACGCTCCGACGCTGTCCCACCAGTCCGGCTCGTCCGAGTACCACCCGGCGTCGATGCAGAAGGTGTCGGCACCCACCTCGGCGGCTGCGGCGACGAGGGGCAGCAGCTTCTCGGTGCTCGGGTCGCCGTCGAGGGTGTTCATGTAGTCGTTGAAGACGATCGTGGGCAGCGCGTCGTCGGGGTGCGGGTCCCGCCGTGCGCGCCGAGCCGTGGTGAGTGCGGCGACGGAGTCGGTGAGGTCGCGCCCGAGCGCCACCGTCACGGGGACGGTCTCGAACGACTCCCCCGGCTCGAGTCGCTCGGACCACTGGTGGTCGCGGTCGGTCGGGCCGGAGAGGGCGAAGTAGCAGTCGCCGACGTGCTCGCCGACCTCCCACCGCCACGGTCCGTTGTGCTCGACCTGCCAGGTCCACGCGATCCCGGCGCGGGGCGCGACGAGCCCGGCGACCGGGAGCGCCCCGCCGGTGGACCACGTGCCGTTCGCCGTCCGGACGACGCCGGAGCGCGGGGTGTGCCCGGTGAGCTCCTGACCGAGCTCGGGGAGCAGGTCGGCGCGCAACGGTCGGGTGCTCCACCGCCCCTCGCCCAGCCAGTCACTCGCCCCCTCGACGAGCTGCCAGTCGGCGGCCCCGAGCGCGCGGCCTCCCACCTCGTGCCCGAGCGCGCTGGCCCAGCTGGTGATCGCCGTGAGGACGATCGGCTGCCGCCCGTCGTTCCGGACGGCGACGCGGGAGCGGACGGCGCCGGCCGTCGCCTGGAGCGTCAGCTGCACGTCGAGCGCGGTGTACCGCTCGTCGTCGGTGCCCAGCACGACGACGAGCTGGTCGCCGACCTCGGAGTGGGTGCGGTACCGGAGTGCCGCTCCCAGAGCGGTCTGCACCAGCCGGTCGACGGCCAACGTGTGCCCGTGGCCGACAGCGAGGACCTCGACGAGCGGGACCGCCGCGTCGGTGCAGGCCTGCACGTGGTCGGCGCCGAAGCCGGCGAGGCCGAACGGACGGTCCGGCCCGTGCTCGAACGCCAGGTGCAGTCCGGGTGTCCGCCAGTCGATGCGTGGCAACGTCGCCTCCTCGTCAGCGAGGTCCTCGACGACCTCCGCTCGATGATGATAGCGGTTTCAAGCAACGGCGCAAGACTGCTCTTGAAATCGCTATCGCGGCCTCCGTGCTGATTTTGTAGTTGAGAGGAGGGTTGCTGAAACCGATATCACGAACTACGGTCACCGCAGGTCCGAACGGGCCGTCCGTACGAAGGAGTACACCTGTGACACGACCAAGTCGTTCTCGGCGCCGCTGCGCCGTCCCGCTGCTGTCCATCGTGACCGCGGCCGCGATGAGCGTCGTCGGCCTCGCGCCGACCGCCCACGCCGCCACGACCGACCACCTCGCGGTGGCGTTCGACCAGACCACCGGCGCCGTCCGCGGCGGAGCCGGGGGCACACTGTACGGGCTCGGCGACCCGGGCAACCCGACGCAGGCGCTGATCGATGGAGCGCACATCACGAACACGTCGCAGAAGCCGCCGGGGGGCGCGCAGCACCCGACGGGCGACGCGCTGCGGGTGGAGCCGTCGTTCTTCGCCGGTGCCGGTCAGGACGAGTACGTCTACATGCAGGACCAGTACCCGGACTTCCCGTACAACGGCGGCAAGCGCCCCGGTGATGCGAACAACGACGGTGTCTGGGACTACCTGCCGATCGTCAAGCAGGAGGCGGAGACGATCGCGACGCAGTCGGCTCACCCGAAGCAGTACGTCTTCATCCCGTTCAACGAGCCGGACCTCGACTGGTACACGAACTGGTCGAACGACAAGGCGCAGTTCCTGTCCGACTGGTCCGCCGTGTACACGACGATCCAGCAGGTCTGGACCGCGCACGGTCTCGGACACGCTCGGATCGGGGCGATGGGCGACGGGTCCTTCCACTCGGACCGCACCACCGACTTCCTGACCTACGCCAAGGCGCAGGGACAGCTGCCGGACGTCACGATCTGGCACGAGCTGAACCCGGGCAGCCTGGCGAACTTCCGCGGGAACACGTCCACCTACCGCGGCATCCTGTCGAAGCTCGGTCTGCCCTCGATCCCGGTCGACATCACCGAGTACGGCAACCCGCGGGACATGGGCGTCCCCGGCCAGCTCGTCCAGTGGATCTCGATGTTCGAGGACCAGAAGGTCGACGCCCAGACCGCGTACTGGAACTACGCCGGGAACCTCAACGACAACTCCTCACGCACGAACAGCGCCAACGGTGCCTGGTGGCTGTACAAGTGGTACGGCGACCTGACGGGCACCACCGCGACGGTGACCCCGCCGCAGGCGAACACCACCGACACGCTGCAGGGCGTCGCATCGATCGACACGACCGCGAAGAAGGCCACCGTGCTGCTCGGCGGCGGTTCGAACGACGTGTCCGTCGACCTGTCGGGCCTGAGCAGCAGCGTCTTCGGCACCTCCGTCGACGTCACCGTCCGCGCAGACCGCCTGAACGGCAAGGAGGGGCTCTCGCAGCAGCCGCCCGTCATCGTCTCGCAACGCGCGACGGTGACGAACGGTGCCCTGAGCGTCACCGTCCCGAACTCCGACCGGTACGCCGCGTACCAGGTCGAGGTCACCCCGGTCCGGGCGAACCGGCCGGCGGTCGACACGTCGACGGTCAGCACCGTCGAGGCGGAGAACACCACCCTCTCCGACGCCACCATCTACACACAGGACCCCGCGTCCGTCAACGGCATGGCCTCCGGCGGCAAGGACGTCGGCGGGTTCAGCAAGGCCGACAGCGCCGCGACCTGGACGGTGAACGCGCCCACCGCCGGGACCTACCGGTTGACGGTCCTCGGTGGTGCGAACGCGCAGCCGGGCCAGCACGCGTTGTTCGTCGACAACACCTTCAACCAGCTCGTGAAGTACTCCGCCGACCAGAGCTGGACCTACCGGGGAACGGCGTCGGTGCTCGTGCAGCTCTCCGCCGGGTCGCACACGTTCTCCCTCCGCGCGAGCAAGGACGGCACCACCGTCCTGCCCGGGGCGGACATCACGCTCGACCGCTTCACGGTGCAGAACGTCACGAACGGTGACACGGACACCTACCCGGCCGTCGACGCCCGGCTCGCCGGCGGGGCGACGATGACCTACGGGTCCGGCACGTCCGCGGCGAACGGTGGCGCGTCCCTCTCCGGCACCGCCTCCGCGACGTTCTTCGTGTCGGCGCTCGAGTCCGGCTACCAGGACGTGAGCATCGATTCGGTGACCACCGGCGCGTCCGCCCTGACCCTGGCCGTCGGCGGACGATCGGTGCCCCTCGGTTCGGTGAGCGGCGCGGGCAGCTGGCGCACCACCGTGCGGCTCTGGCTGCCGCAGGGCATCTCGGAGTTCCGTGTCGGCTCCCCGAACGGTGCGACCGTCACCGGCGTCACGACGGTCCGTGGGGCGACACAGCGCGCTGCGGACACCGCGGCCGCGGACGCCGTGCGGGTCGAGGGCGAGTCCCTCACGCTCGCCGGCGCCGCGAAGGCCGTGAGCCTGCCCGCCTCGACCGGTTCGAACGGCGACGCCGATGCGAACGGTGTCGTCACCGAGCTCGGCTACCTCGGGAACGGTGCGGCCAACACCGCGACCCTGACGCGGCCGAGTGCGCTCGGTGCCGGCGCGTACGTCCTGACCGTGTCGGCGGCGAACGCCGAACAGACCTCGAACCTCAACTACAACCCGCAGGTCGTGAACCGGTTCCTGGACGTCTCCGAGGCGGGCGGCAGCACCGCGCGGGGCACGTTCCGCAACGGGTACTCGTGGAACAGCTTCTGGGACACGAGCATCCCGCTCGACCTGACGACGACGAACGGCGCGCTGACCCTCGGCAACGCGACCGCGTACGCGCCGGACATCGACGTCGTGACGCTCGCGAAGCTGGTCGCGGGGAGCGCGACCACCTCCGCGCGGTAGGACCACGGCGGCGGCGCGCATCGGGACGCGCCGCCGTCGTGTCCGAGACGGACGGGAGGCCCGTGGCGCCGTCGCCACGGGCCTCCCGTCCGTCTGTCGGTCGCGTCAGCGACGCTCAGTGCTCGTCGTAGTGGTCCTCGTGACGAGCGTGACGGTGACCGTCGTGCACGAAGTCGACGTGGTCGCCGTGCTCGACGGTCTCGTGCTCGCCACCGTCGTGCTCGTGGTCGTGCTCCGCGACGTCGTGCTCAGCGACGCGGTGCTCGGCGTCGTCGGCTGCGGGGGTGGGGGTGTTGTCGGTCATGATTCCTCCTGAGATCGGTTCTCATCAAGGAGCCTACGACGCAGTCCCCACCTTGTCCGGCGGCTGTGCCGTCGCTCAGTGGAAGCGGTGGTCCTGGATCGTCATCCGCGGCCCGAACGACGGCTTCCGGAACCCTGAGCCCCCGATGAGCCGCACGACGCGCTCCCGGTGCCCCCGGTACGGCTCGAGCAGCTCGAGCATCCCGTCGTCGTCGACCGGCCCTCCCGTCAGCGCCCACCCCACGAGAGCCGGCACGTGGTAGTCCCCGACACTCGGCGAGTCCGGGTCGCCGTGCGCCCGCTGCGCCGTCTCGGCAGCCGTCCACCGCCCGATGCCCGGCACGGACCGCAGCCGCTCGGCGACGACCGGACCCCCGCGACCGAGCGCGAGCGTCCGTTCGAGCGCCGGCGCGACCCGCACCGCGCGCATCACCGTGGCGGAGCGCCCGGGCTCGATGCCGGCCCGGTGCCACTCCCAGCTCGGGATCGCCGCCCAGCCCGCCACGGTCGGCTGCACCCACATGTCGGCGGGCGCCGGACCGGGAGCGGGCGTGCCGAAGCGCCGCAGCAGGTACCGCCAGGCACGCCACGCCTGTCGCGAGGTCACCTTCTGCTCCATGATCGCCGGCACGAGGGCGGCGAAGACCGCGTTCGTGCGGAGGAGTCGCAACCCGGGCTGGCGGTGGCGGGCGTCGGCGAGGAACCGGTGGTCGGAGACGTCGAGGTCGGACCAGTCGTCGCCGCGGCCGAGCATCTCGGGCGCGTGCGTCACCGCCCACTCGGCACCGTCGCCCCACGCCGACACCGCGACGGCGTCCGTGCCTGCGCGCCGCACGAGCACCGAGGCCGCCCCGAGCGGCGTGCGCAGGGCGAGCCACGTGTCGGCTCCGACCACGCGGAAGGCGGGATCGCCGGAGCCGCGCTGCAGCGGCCGGAGCGTCGCGCGGACGTCGAGTGCCCCCGTCGGTCGGTAGACCGTGTCGACGCGCGCGACCGCTCGCTCGACGTCACCGGCGGCGGAGGCGGGCGCGGCGAGGGACACCCCAGGATGGTAATGCGGAACCACCGTCAGTCATGATGGGCGTGTCCCACTGCATCCCGACGACGGAGTTCCCCATGCGCATCGGCATCCTCACCTCCGGGGGCGACTGCCCCGGCCTGAACGCGGTCATCCGCGCGATCGTCCTGAAGGGCATCGCGATCTACGGACACGACTTCGTGGGCTTCCGTGACGGCTGGCGCGGCGTGGTCGACGGCGACATCGTCCCGCTCGGACGCAAGGACATCCAGGGCATCGCGAAGCAGGGCGGCACGATCCTCGGCACCAGCCGGACGAACCCGTTCGAGGGTGAGAACGGCGGCGTCGAGAACATCGAGAAGATGCTCGAACGGCACGGCATCGACGCCATCGTGGCGATCGGCGGCGAGGGCACGCTCGCGGCGGCGAAGCGGCTCACGGACGCCGGGCTGAAGATCGTCGGCGTCCCGAAGACCGTCGACAACGACCTCGGTGCGACGGACTACACGTTCGGCTTCGACACCGCCGTAGCGATCGCGACCGAGGCCATGGACCGCCTCCGCACCACGGGTGAGTCGCACTCGCGCTGCATGGTCGCCGAGGTGATGGGTCGGCACGTCGGGTGGATCGCCCTGCACTCCGGCATGGCCGCCGGTGCGCACGCCATCCTCATCCCCGAGCAGAAGACGAGCATGGAGCAGATCGCGAAGTGGGTGCGCGCCGCCTACGACCGCGGCCGTGCACCGCTCGTGGTGGTCGCCGAGGGGTTCGTGCCGGACCACGAGGACACCGCGCACACCGAGCGTGGGCTCGACGCGTTCGGCCGACCCCGCCTCGGCGGGATCGGCGAGCGGCTGGCGCCCCTCATCGAGGAGATGACCGGCATCGAGACACGCGCCACGACCCTCGGCCACATCCAGCGCGGCGGCACGCCGACGGCGTACGACCGGGTGCTGTCGACCCGGCTCGGGCTCGCGGCGATCGACTCGGTGGTCGAGGAGCGCTGGGGCCGGATGGTGGCGCTCCGCGGGACGGAGATCGAGCACGTCTCGTTCGAGGAGGCACTCGGCGAGCTCAAGACCGTGCCGCAGGAGCGGTACGACGAGGCCGCCATCATGTTCGGCTGAGCGCCGCGCGGCACCGGCCTGGAGGCACGGTGTAGCGTCCGGTACGTGACCCGCGCCGTCCTCGTCTCCAGTTCCGCACCGCCCGCCGTCACGGACGTCGACCTCCCCGACCCCGCCGAGGGCGAGGTGCTCGTCGACGTCACGTACTCGAGCGTCAACTACAAGGACGGGCTCGCGCTCGCCCGGAGCCCGGGGGTGGCACGCGTCGACCCGCTCGTGCCCGGGATCGACGTCGTCGGCACGGTGTCGGCGCTCGGCCCCGGGGTGCACGAGGTCGCGATCGGTGACCGGGTCACACTGAACGGCGCCGGACTCGGCGAGACCCGGCACGGCGGGTGGGCCGCGCACACGGTCGTGCCCGCTGCCGCGCTGGTGGTGCTCCCCGACGCCGTGCCGGACGACTTCGCCGCGGCCGTCGGGACGGCCGGGTTCACGGCGCAGCTCAGCGTGCTGGCGCTCGAGCGGTCCGTCGCCCCCGACGACGGCCCGGTGCTGGTGACCGGGGCGTCCGGCGGCGTCGGCACCGTGGCGATCGCGCTGCTCGCGGCCCGCGGCTACTCCGTGACGGCGTCGACCGGGCGTCCGGGGAACGCGGACTCGCTCCGGCGGCTCGGGGCGTCCGAGATCGTCGACCGGTCGACCCTCGCCGAGCTCGGCAAGCCGCTGCAGCGTGCGGTGTGGGCGGGTGCCGTCGACAGTGTCGGCGGCGCGACGCTCGCGAACGTCCTCGCCGCGACACGCTGGGGCGGCGCCGTGACCGCGTGCGGCCTCGCCCAGGACTCGGCGCTCCCGACCTCGGTGATGCCGTTCATCCTGCGGGCGGTGTCGCTGCTCGGGATCAACTCGGTCGACGCGCCCGCAGCCCTCCGGCAGCAGGCGTGGGACCGGCTGGCGACCGACCTCGACCCGGCGCTCCTGGCCGACGTGACGCGGACGGTCGGGCTCGAGGAGGCGATCGAGGTCGGCGCGCAGGTCGTGGCCGGAGCGGTGCACGGACGGACGGTCGTCGACGTCCGCCACGGGTGATCCAGGTGCATTTCACAAACGTTTGCGCATTGACACGCTAGGATTTGAGTGCAGTACACGGACACCCAACCTGAGGAGCAACGATGCCGGTCCCGAAGTCATCCGTCGAGAACTCGCCGCGGAAGCTCCTGCGGGACGTCGTCCTCGAGAAGATGCTCGCCGCCATCCAGGACGGCACCCTCCAGGCCGGCGAGCGCCTGAACGACGACGAACTCGTCGCATGGCTCGGTGTCAGTCGCACGCCGATCCGTGAAGCCATCGCGAAGCTGGTCGACTACGGCCTGGTCGAGATGGAGGCGAACCGGTACACCCGCGTCGCGACCCCGACTGCCGAGCAGTTCGACGACGCACTGCAGGTGCTGTTCGGGTTCACGGAGCTCGCCGCTCGTTGGGCGGTCCCGAACCTGACCGACGCCGAGGTCGACGAGGTCAACGCCATCCTCGAGCGGATCCGCGGTTTCGCCGAGTCCGAGGACCAGCGGGTGAGCACCGAGATCACCGCCTTCGTCACGTACCTCGTCCAGCACTCCGAGAACGCGCTCTTCACGACGTTCTTCAACAGCCTGGCACCCCGCGTGCAGTTCCTCGCGTTGGCATCGCCCGAGATCGTGTTCTGGGACCTGAAGAACAGCGTCGACCCGCTGCGCGCCGCCATCGAGGACCGGGACGGCGAGGCTGCGAGTGCGGCCCTGCGCTCACTGGCGCGGGTGTCCGACCACCACCTCCGCTCGATGCGCGCTGCGCGCTGAGCGCCCCGGGCGTGGCCGAGCTGATCGTCGCCTCGGGTCTCCGGGTCACCCGCTCCGGTCGTGACCTGCTGCACGACGTCGACCTCACCGTCCGGCGCGGCGAGCACTGGGCGCTCCTCGGTCCGAACGGCGCCGGGAAGTCGACGCTGCTCGCGGTGCTCGGGGCGACCGGCCACCCCACGGCAGGGCGCGTCGAACTGCTCGGGCGGCGGCTCGGTCGCGTCGACGTCCGGGAGCTCCGCGAACGCATCGGGCACGTCGATCCGCGCCACCGGATGCTCTCGCCGTTGACGGTGCTCGAGACCGTGCTCACCGGCGTGACCGGCACGACCGACCTCATGATGCGGTGGACGCCGACCGAGGAGCAGGTCGCTGACGCCGAGCAGCACATCGCCGACGTCGGCCTCGCCGCGCGCCGGGATGCCCGCTGGCCCGTGCTGTCGCAGGGCGAACGCGGACGGACCCTCATCGCCCGGGCGTTGATGGCGCGGCCGGAGCTGCTCCTGCTCGACGAACCCGCCACCGGACTCGACGTCGCCGCCCGCGAGCACCTGCTCGAGACCGTCGACGCCCTCCGACAGCGGCACCCCGACCTCGGCAGCGTGATGGTGACGCACCACCTCGAGGACCTGCCCGTCTCCACGTCGCACGCGATGCTGCTGCGCGACGGCGCCGTGGTGGCGCAGGGCACGGCGGACGAGGTCATCACGTCGTCGGCGGTCTCGCACGCCTTCGACTTCCCGCTCGCGGTGGTGCGCTCGGAGGGCCGCTGGCACGCGAGGCGCGCGGCGTAGGCGACCCGCGCCTCCCGTCCGACCGTCGCGGAACCAGGTTCCGCGGGGGGGGTGAGCGGGGCTACGCGGTCGCGGCGGCCGCCGCTCGCGCCGCGGCCGGAAGCGCGTCGAGCACCCGCCCGACGGCCCGGTCGTCGTGCGCCGCAGTGACGAACCACGCCTCGAACACGCTCGGCGGCAGGGTCACGCCCTGGTCGAGCATGCTGTGGAAGAACGGCGCGTACCGGAACGTCTCCTGCGCGCGGACGTCGTCGTAGTTCCGCGGCACGGTCTCGGTGAACGCGAACGAGAACAGGTTGCCCGCGTGCTGCACGGTGTGCGCGACCCCGGCGGCCGAGAGCGCCTCGCTCGTGGCGGTCGCGATCGTCGTCGCGGTCCGGTCGAGGTGCGCGTAGACCTCGGGCGTCGCCGCACGGAGCGTCGCGATGCCCGCGGCGACGGCGAGCGGGTTCCCGGACAGGGTGCCCGCCTGGTAGACCGGGCCGAGCGGGGCGAGGAAGTCCATGACCTCGCGACGCCCGCCGAGCGCGGCGAGGGGCATCCCACCGCCGATGACCTTGCCGAAGGTGACGAGGTCGGGCTTCCACCCTGCACCGTCCGGCACCGTGTTCGACGCTTCGAGGCCCCACCAGCCGGCCGGGCCGACACGGAAGCCGGTGAGGACCTCGTCCACGATGAGGAGCGCCCCGTTCGCGGCCGTGATCTGCGACAGCGCGCGGTTGAACCCGCGCTCGGGGGCGAGCACGCCCATGTTGGCGGCGGCCGCCTCGACGATCACCGCCGCGATCCGCTCCGAGTGCTCCTCGAACGCCCGGCGGACGGCGTCGAGGTCGTTGTACGGCAGCACGAGGGTCTGCGCGGCGGTCTCGGCGGTGATGCCGGCGGACCCCGGGAGCGCGAGCGTCGCGACGCCCGAACCGGCCTCGGCGAGCAGCGAGTCGGAGTGCCCGTGGTAGTGCCCGGCGAACTTCACCAGGAGGTCACGGCCGGTGTAGCCGCGGGCGAGACGGATCGCCGTCATCGTCGCCTCGGTGCCGGTGGACACCATGCGGAGCTTCTCGATCGGGCCGTCGCCGTCCACCGAGACCCGCTGCTTGACCAGTTCGGCGAGCTCGGTCTCCCCCGGCGTCGACGCACCGAACGACAGTCCGCGCGACGCCGCCTGCTGCACGGCCTCGACTGTGCCCGGGTGCGCGTGCCCGAGGATCGCCGGCCCCCACGACGCGACGAGGTCGACGTACTCGCGGCCCTCGGCGTCGGTGACGTACGCGCCCTTCGCGGCGGTCAGGAAGCGGGGCGTGCCGCCGACCGACCCGTACGCACGGACCGGCGAGTTCACCCCGCCGGGGATGCTGTTCTTCGCGCGGCCGAAGAGCTGGTCGTTCGTCGTCGTGGTGGTCATTCGGGGGCCTTCCCGGTCGAGGCGACGCCGGACACCGCCGCGGTGCTGCCGGACGTGCGCAGGCCGGCCTCCTGGTTGAGCTTCCGGGCGATGTCGACCGCGAAGTAGGTGAGGATCGCGTCGGCGCCGGCGCGCTTGATGCTGACGAGGGCCTCCATCGCGGCGGCGTCCCGGTCGATCCAGCCGTTCTGGGCGGCGGCGGTGATCATCGCGTACTCGCCGCTGATCTGGTAGGCCCACACCGGCACCTCGGACACGTCGGCGGTCCGGGCGAGCACGTCGAGGTAGCTCATCGCGGGCTTCACCATGACGATGTCGGCGCCCTCCTCGATGTCGAGCAGCACCTCGCGCAGGCCCTGGCGGCCGTCGGCGGCGTCGATCTGGTACGTCCGACGATCCCCGACGAGCGACGACGCGACCGCCTCGCGGAACGGGCCGTAGAACGCGCTGGCGTACTTCGCGGAGTAGGCGAGCAGAGCGGTGCCGCTGTGGCCGGCCGTGTCGAGGGCATCGCGCGCGGCGGCGATCTGGCCGTCCATCATCCCGCTCATGCACACCAGTTCGGCACCGGCCTCGGCCTGCGCGACGGCCATGTCGCGGTAGCGGAGCAGGGTGGCGTCGTTGTCGACCGATCCGTCCGCCGCGAGGACGCCGCAGTGCCCGTGGTCGGTGAACTCGTCGAGGCACAGGTCGGACTGCACGACGAGGGCGTCACCCACTTCTTCTCGGGCGACACGGATCGCCACGTTGAGGATGCCGTCCGGGTCGGTGGCTCCGGAGCCGGTGGCGTCCTTGGACGTCGGCACGCCGAACAGGTTGACGCCGCCGATCCCCTGCTCCGCCGCCTCGACGAGCGCGCGCCGGAACGAGTCGAGCGAGTACTGCGACACCCCGGGCATGCTCGTGATCGGCACGGTCTCGGTCGCGCCCTCGCGGATGAACATCGGCAGCACGAGCTCCGCGGGGTGCAGACGCGTCTCGGCGACGAGACGGCGCATGGCCGGGGTGGCGCGCAGTCGGCGGGGGCGGACCTGGGGGAACTGTCCGGTCACGATGACCTTCCTGATCGGGGTGCTTCTGGTGCTTCGGTGGGGAGTGTCTCGACGACGGCGTCGAGGAGGGCTTCGGCGGAGCGGCTGCGTCCGATGACGTGGACCGGGAGTCCGGCCTCGCGCGCGGCTTCGGCGGTCGCGGGGCCGATGCAGGCGATGCGCGTGTGGGGGTCGAGCGGGGTCATCCGTCGGGCGACCTGCGAGGCGACGCTGCCGCTCGTGACGAGCACCACGTCGGGCGCCCGGTCGAGGTGGACCGGCTCGTCACCGGTCCCCACGGTACGGTACGCGACCACGTCCTCGACGTCGATCCCGGCGGCGCGGAGCCCGTCCACGACGGTGGCCGCGGCGATTTCGGAGCGCGGGAAGAGGACGTGCCCGCTGGTGACCGGGAACTCCGCGACGAGTCCGGCGCCGGACTCGTCCTCCGGCACGAGGTCGACCGGCCACCCGGTATTGCGGGCGACGCGCGCGGTCGCCTCGCCGACGCACGCCACGTGGACCCCGGCCGGGAGGCCCGCCATGCGTCCGGCGACGGCGCGGACGGCCGTCGCACTGGTCACCACGAGCCAGGGGGCATCAGCCCCCCGCCCGTCGGGTCGGGCCGCGGCCGCGGGACGCGCGCCGCTCGTGCCCGGGCTGCGCCCGTCAGGCGCAGGCGTGTCCGTGGGAGCCGCGCCGTGCCTCCCGGCCGCTGCCGCGAGGCGGTCGAGGGCCGCGTCGAGCGCTGCCGGATCCTCCGGCGGGGCGTCGACGATCAACGGGACCACGACCGGGTCGAGGCCGCGCGCACGCGCCGCCTCGGCCACCCGGTCGCCCCACGCGCCTCCGCGCGGGACGAGGACGAGCGGCCGCCGTGCCTCGTCCCCGGCGGGAGCGGTCATGGTCGTCGTCAGTCCGTGCCGGCCGTCGGTGCCCCGGACCCGGCATCGTCGGTCGGCTGCGCGGCGGCGGGCGTCGCGAGCCCCGGCCCGGCGGAGTGCTCACCGTCGCTCGGAGCATCCGCCACGGAGGACGCGAGGTCCGCGAGCTCGGCCGCACCGTTCTCGAGGAGTTCGGCAGCGACCCGACGGCCCACGTCGAGCGCCTCGTCCAGACGCTCCTGCGCGGAGCCGTCCAGGTGCGCGGCGTGCGAGGCCGTGCGGTACTCGGAGCCGTCGGGACGGTACACCGTCGCGCTGACGAGCAGCAGCTCGGCGTCCACCACGGCGGTCGCACCGATCGGCGCGGAGCACCCCGCCTCGAGCTTCGCCAGGACCTCGCGCTCGGCCGTCACCGTGAGGCGCGTCGGCGCGTGGTCGAGCTTCCTGAGCGCGGCGAGCAGGTTCCGGTCCGACTCGTCCGACCGGATCTCGACCGCCAGGGCACCCTGACCCGGGGCGCTCGGCCAGAAGCCGAGGTCGAGCAGCTCGGTCGCGGCGTCCAGCCGGTCGATCCGTCCGAGTCCGGCGGCCGCGAGCACGACGGCGTCGAGGTCGTCGTCGACCCGACCGAGCCGGGTGTCGATGTTCCCGCGGATGTCCACGACGTCGAGGTCCGGACGCTGCGCCCTGAGCTGTGCGACGCGGCGGGGCGAACCCGTGCCGACCTTCGCGCCCTCGGGCAGGGTGTCGACCGTCGCGCCGTTCCGCGCAACGAGGACGTCTCGGGCGTCGGCACGCTTCGGCACCGCGGCGATCGTGAGGCCCGGGTACGGCGCCGTCGGGAGGTCCTTGAGCGAGTGCACGAGGACGTCGACCTCGCCGGCGACGAGGGCCTCGCGCAGCGCACTGGCGAAGACCCCGGTGCCGCCGAGGCTCGCGAGCGAGGCGCGGTTCGTGTCGCCCTCGCTCGTCACCTCGACGAGCTCGACGGGTCGGCCGGACGCCTTCGCGAGCCGGTCGGCGACGTCCTGCGACTGCGACATCGCGAGCCGGCTGGCGCGGGTGCCGAGCCGGATCGGAGCCGGGCCGGTCTGCTCGCTCACGGTGCCAGACCTGCGGCGGCGGGCTTGAACCCGGCGCGCACGTTCTCACAGCACCCGGGTCGGCACACGTCGTACCAGGGGCCCAGGTCGGTCTCGTGCGGACGCTCGCTCGTCGGGACGCCGTTCACGCGCTCGAGGACGAGGTCGACCAGACCCGCGACGTAGGCCGGGTCGACGCCCGGGGTCTGCGTGCGGAGCGACCAGAAGCCGAGCTCCTGGGCGGTCTCGGTCGCCTCTTCGTCGAGGTCCCACATGACCTCCATGTGGTCGCTGACGAAGCCGAGCGGGACGATGAGCACGGCGCGCGTCGGGCCGCCCGCGAGCTCCTCGTTCATGTAGTCGTTGATGTCCGGCTCGAGCCACGGCTGCGACGGGGGCCCCGAACGCGACTGGTACACGAGCTTCCACGGCGGCGTGCTCGTCCCGCGCAGCGCGGCGTGCTCGGGCTGTTCGAGCAGCTCTGCCCACGCCTGGTCGAGCACCACTTGGGCGACCGCGAGGTGCTGCGCCTCGTACGCGCCGTGCTCGTCGAACCCGCGGAAGTCCGGGCCGGAGCGGGCGGCGTCGGCGGACGGGATCGAGTGGGTCGAGAACAGGACGTGCAGCTCGGTCGCGAGGTCGAGCCCCTCGTTCTCCGCGATCGCCTTCGCCAGGCCGTCACGGACGCCGTCGACGAACGGGCGGACAAAGCCCGGGTGGTCGAAGAACTGCCGCACCTTGTCGATCTTCACGGTGTCGATCAGCCCCGTGGCGTCGAGGACACGGGCGTAGTCCTCGCGGTACTGCCGGCAGCTCGAGAACGACGAGTAGGCGCTCGTGGCGATCGCGATCAGGTTCGTGAGCCCGCGCTCGGCGGCCTCCTTCACGGCGTCCTCGAGGTACGGGTCCCAGTTGCGGTTGCCCCAGAGCACGGGCAGGTCGATGCCGCGCTGCGCGAGCTCGGCCTCGAGCGCCGCCTTGAGTGCACGGTTCTGCGCGTTGATCGGGCTCACACCGCCGAAGTGGCGGTAGTGGTGCGCGACCTCCTCGAGGCGCTCGTCCGGGATGCCACGCCCGCGGGTGACGTTGCGGAGGAACGGGATGACGTCGTCCTGGCCCTCGGGTCCACCGAACCCGGCGAGCAGGATCGCGTCGTACTGCGTCGGGACCTCGACGTGCTCGGGACCGTCGACGGCCGCGGGCGTCGCGGCGAGGACCGCACCGTGTCCGTTCGTGATGTGGCTGGTGTCGGTCACGACAGCACCTCCGGGAGCTCGGCGGTCGTCACCCGACGACCGGTGTAGAACGGCACCTCTTCGCGCACGTGCATGCGGGCCTCGGTGTACCGCAGGTCGCGCATGAGGTCGACGAGGTCCACCAGGTCCGGGCTCTCGAGCGGCAGGATCCACTCGTAGTCGCTCAGCGCGAAGGTGGCGATGGTGTTCGTCAGGACGCGCGTGTACTTCGCGCCGGCGATCCCGTGGTCGCGGAGCATCTTCGAGCGCTCCTCCTCGGGCAGCAGGTACCACTCGTAGGAGCGGACGAACGGGTAGACCGTGATCCACGCCTCCGGCTCCTTGCCGCGCAGGAAGGCGGGGGTGTGCCGCTTGTTGAACTCGGCCTCCCGGTGCATCGCCATGGCGTGCCAGACCGGCTCGGCATCACGGAACAGCGTGGTCCGGCGGACCTCGCGCAGGACGGCCTGGATCGCCTGGGCGTCGTCGCCGTGCAGCCAGATCATGACGTCGGCGTCGGCCCGGAAGCCGGAGACGTCGTAGAAGCCGCGGATGGTGACCCCGCGCTCGGCCCCGGCGGACACGACCGCGTCGAGCTCGGACACGGCGTCGTCGCCCCCGCGCGCCACGGCGCCGGTCGGACGACGGAACACGGCCCAGAGCGCGTACGCCGTGAGGAGGTTGGGGTCGATCCCGCCCGGCGTGGTCTCGTGCGCTCCGGTGGCGTGCGCTGCCGTGTCGGGCGCTGCGGTCCGGTGCTGCTCAGCGTCGCCGTGCGCGGGCTCGGTGGAACTCATGGGGTCCATGGTGGTGGAGTCGCCGTCCTATCGGTTGCCAGGGATGACCTCGGCCCCCTACTGCCGAGTGCGCTCCGAGACTGCACCCGACCGGGCGGACACCCGCCGGCCGGTCAACGCCGTCGGAGCACCGCTACGACGATACCCCCGACCACCGCCACGCCGGCTGCGAGCCCCGCCAGGTACGGCACCGGGTTCTCGTCGGCCCGCTGCTTGACCTTGGCGGCGGCGATGCCGAGCTGCTTCGGCAGGTTGAGCTTGTCCTCGATCGCGTCGAGGGTGTCGAACAGCTGCGCGCGGGTCGCCGCGACGCGGTCGGCCAGGTCGTCGTGCTGATCGGTCACGGTTCCTCCGTCACGGATGGGGCGGGCGTCAGGGGTGGTGGTGCTGGACACGGCGGTCAGAACCGGCCGTCGACGTCGGGTCGGCGGGTCGCGTAGCGGGTCGGCGGCGTGGGCTTCTTGCCCATGCCCTTCACCGCGTCGACGTCGTTCTTGACACTCGCGATCGTGCGCTTGGGCGTGAGCGGCAGGCCCTTCTTGAAGCGCTTCCACCCCACGAGTCCCAGGATCGCGGCGACGACGAGCATGACGAACGCGACGACCAGCGCCGCGAGCCACGCCGGCATCACGGTCGCAAGGCCCATCACGGCGGCGGTGAGCAGGACGCCGATCGCGTACAGGACGATGACGAGCGCCGCGATCAGGAGGCCGGCCGCGAGGGCGAAGATCTTCGCCTTCCCGAGCATCTCGGCCTTGAGGAGGTTCAGCTCGCCCGTCACCAGCTCCTTGACGAGCCGGGGCAGGTCGCCGACCAGACCGAACAGCGAACGCGGCTTGCGGTCGCGGGTGTCGGTCATGAGGTCTTGCTGTCCTTCTTCTGCCCGACCTTGCGGACGACCTTCTTGGTCTGCTCGCCGACGAACTCCGCGACGTCCGGGGTCTTGTCCGCGATGAACTCCTCGGCCTGGTGGACGCCCTTCTGGACGCCGTTGCTGTTCCAGATCTTGCCGCTGACGGTCTTGATCTGCTCGTACCGCGCCCGTCCGGCTCGCGATCCCAGGACGTACCCGAGTGCGGCGCCGGCGACGAACAGGAGCTTCCCTCGCATGTGCGAATCCTCCGTTGGGTCAGTGTGCGTGGTCATGCGCCGAGCGGAATACGTCCGGCGGTCTCCCCAACAGTAGCCCTCGAGCGGCCGGGGGTCCGCTCAGGAACCCAGGATGCGTTCAGCGGCCGCTCGGGAGGCGGCCACGATGCCTGCGAGGCCGCGGCCGGAGGACGCCTCGCCGATGCCGGTGACGCCCTCGGCGAGGCCGGCGGCGACCGTGTCGGGGCCCGTCCAGCGGACGCGGGCGGCACCGCGCACGGCGCTCGGGCCGAGGGGCAGGCCGAGCAGGGTGGTCGCGTCGCGGAGGGCACGCGCGCCGACGGGGTCGTGCGGGTCGACCGGGAGGCTCGTCCCCGGCTCCGTCACGTCCGCCGCCCCGTCCTCGGGTCGCGCGGGCCCGGGTCGCTCGGCTCCGGGTCGCGCGGGTCCGGGTCGCTCGGGTCCGGGACGCTCGGCTCGCGTCGCGTAGGAGAGCCGGAGCACGTGCGCCCCGTCGGCGGCCTCGGCGAGCCACGGCCACTTCGCGGTCGCGTGCGTCAGCGCCTTCGCGGCGACACCGTCGGCCTCCGGGTGCACGAGCATCCCGGTCCCGCGGGGCGCGGCGTCGAGTGCGGGCTCGTCGACGACGAGCGTGACGAGTTCGATGCCGGTCCGGCGGGCGGGTTCCGGGCGCTGCGGGTCGGGCGTCGAGGCGAGGACGTGCTGCGCGGGCAGCCGCTCGGTCGTGCCGTCCGGTCCGACCACCTCGACGGCGTGCGGCTCGATCGCGGTCGCCCGGGTGTGCAGCCGGACGTCGACCCGGTAGGTCTCGGTGTCCGCCACGAGCTCGTCGACGATCCGGACGATCCCGCCACGGATGCCCTGCACCGCCGACCCCGCCGCGGCGCGGCCGCGCAGGGACAGCACGGCACGGGCGAGTGACCCGTCGCGCAGCAGTGCGGCGCGCAGGCCGGGTGCGACGCGGTCCGGGTCGAGCTCGTCCGGGTGGGTCGAGTGCACGCCACCGGCGATCGGGACCACCAGGTCGTCGAGCACCCGCTCGCCCATCCGCCGACGGACGAGCTCGCCGAGCGACGCGGCCCGCGCCCCGACCGGTGCCGGCAGCAGGGAGTCCATCTGCGCCCGGAGGCCGGCCTTCTGCCCGATCACGGCGAGCACGTCGGCGGCCATCGGACTGCCCGGGATCCCCAGCAGCCCCGTCGCGGGGATCGGCGCGGTCCGGCCGTCGCGGGTCATCAGCCACGCGCCGCGGGCGTCCGGGGACACGATCTCGTTCCCCAGGCCGAGTTCGATCGCGAGCCGCTCCACGGCGTCGTTCCTCGTCGCGAACGAGTCGGCCGCCATGTCGAGGTCGATCCCCGCGACGGTGTGCCGACGGACCATGCCGCCGAGCACGCTCGACGCCTCCACGAGGACGACGTGCGCCCCGCCCTTCGCGAGGTCGCGGGCCGCGACGAGACCGGCGACCCCGCCGCCGACCACGACGACGTCGGTCACGCCGGCTCCCCCACCGTCCGACCGTCGCCGAGGGCGTGCACGAGCTCGACGACCCGGCTGATGACGTCGGGGTCGGTCTCCGGCGGGACTCCGTGGCCGAGGTTCACCACGTGCGCCCGTGCCGCACCGCCGCGACGGACGACGTCACGCACGTGGTCCTCGAGCACCGACCACGGCGCGGAGAGCATCGCGGGGTCGATGTTGCCCTGCACGGTGACGTCGGTCCCGACCCGGCGCACCGCCTCGTCGAGCGGGATCCGCCAGTCGACGCCGACGCCGTCCACCACGACCGTGTCCCCGCCGAGGGTCGTCATGTCGTGCAGCACCTCGCCGCTGCCCACGCCGAAGTGGATGCGCGGGACGCCCAGGTCGGACACGTGCGACAGCGCCCGCGCCGAGTGCGGTGCGACGTGGGCGAGGTAGTCGGCGCGCGAGAGCGATCCGACCCACGAGTCGAAGAGCTGCGCCGCCGAGGCCCCGGCGGTCACCTGGGCCCGGAGGAACGCCCCCGAGACGTCGGCCGCCCAGTCGAGCAGGCGCGCCCAGGTCTCCGGGTCGGCGTGCATGAGGGTGCGGGCGCGGATGTGGTCCTTCGACGGGCCGCCCTCGACCAGGTAGGCAGCCAGGGTGAACGGGGCCCCGGCGAAGCCGATCAGCGGGGTGTCACCCAGCTCGGCCACCGTCCGGGCGACCGCCTCGGTGATCGGGGCGAGCGACGTCGGGTCGAGCGCGGTCAGGGCCTCCACGTCGGCGGCGGTGCGGACGGGGGAACCGAGCACCGGCCCGCGCCCGGGGACGATCTCGACGTCGACCCCGGCGAGCTTGATCGGGACGACGATGTCGCTGAAGAAGATGCCCGCGTCCACCCCGTGCCGGCGGACCGGCTGCAGGGTGATCTCGGAGGCCATCGCGGGGTCGAGGCAGGCGTCGAGCATCGCGGTGCCGACCCGGAGGTCGCGGTACTCCGGCAACGACCGCCCGGCCTGCCGCATGAACCACACCGGCAGGGTGTCCGGCCGGTCGCCGCGCAGCGCCCGCACGAGCGGGGAGCCCGCGGTCCGCCCCGACACGAGGGGGTGGGCGTCGGGCAGCGCGGAGGTGGTGGCGTCGGTCACCGGATGATTCTCCCATCGGCGCCGAGGGGTGCCTGAGCACGCGATCAGCGAACGCGCCTCCGAGCGAACGCGGGTTACGATGGAAGACGTGCTCATCTGTCTCACGGCGTCGCACCGCAACGCCAGCTTCGATCTCCTGGAGCGACTGAGCATCGGCGCACCGACCGCCGCGAGCCGGCTCGTGACCGACTCCGACGTGTTGGACGGAGCCGTCGTCCTCGCCACCTGCAACCGCTTCGAGGCCTACCTCGACATCGCGGGGGACGACCGCGACTCCGCCGTCTCGGCCACCGTCGACGCCGTCGCCGCCGCCAGTGACCTCTCCCCCACGGAGCTCCGCGACTCCGTCCGTGTGCTCGGCGGTGGTGACGTCGTCCAGCACCTGTTCGCCGTCTCGAGCGGCCTCGAGTCCGTCGTCGTCGGCGAGACCGAGATCTCCGGCCAGGTCCGGCGCTCCCTCGAGGACGCCCGCGCCAACGGCACCACCACCTCGGACCTCGAGCGGCTCTTCCAGGAAGCCGCGCACACCTCCCGCGGCGTCAAGACGCGCACCCGCATCGGTGCCGCCGGCCGCTCGCTCGTCCGCCTCGGACTGGAGCTCGCGTCGTCCCGGATCACCGAGTGGTCGCGCACCCGCGTGCTCCTGGTCGGCACGGGCAGCTACGCCGCGACGACGATCGCCGCACTCCGTGACCGCGGCGCCGCCGACATCCAGGTCTTCTCGCCGTCGGGTCGGGCCGCCTGGTTCGCGGCGAAGCACGACCTCGTCGCCGCCCACGACCTCCGCACGGCCATCGGACGCAGCGACGTCGTCATCACCTGCACGTCGAGCGAGACGCCGGTCGTCGCGCCCGCCGACCTCGACGACGGTGTCCGCCGCATCGTCATCGACCTGGGACTCCCGCGCAACGTCGACCCCGCCGCGGCCGGGGTCGACGGTGTCGAGCTGCTCGACCTCGAGACCATCAGCATCCACGCGCCGATCAACGAGCTGAACGCCGAGTCCGAGGCCCGGGCGATGGTGGACGACGCGGTGTCGCGCTTCCGGGAGCAGGCCCGCGAGCAGTCGACCACTCCGGCCCTCGTCGCGTTCCGCAAGCACGTGTTCGACATCCTCGACGACGAGATCGACCGGGCGAAGCGCCGCAGCGACGGCGACCCGGCAGCAGCCGAGCAGACCGAGCGGGCGCTCCGACACCTGGTCGGCGTGCTCCTGCACCGCCCGTCCGTCCGCGCCCGCGAGCTCGGCCGCGCCGGTCGCGGCGACGAGTTCGTGGGTGCGCTCGACGCCCTCTTCGGCGTCCGTCCCGACGAGGCGGCGCAGGTGCCGTCCCCGATCGTGCCGCTCGCGGAGCGCGCCGGCACGCCGCTGACCGGCACCGACGCCGACCGCACCGACGCGGCGGACGCGAGCTGAGCTCCCCGTCCGGACCCGCGACACTGCGCGTCAGCGCGCTGCTGCTCGTGCGTGACCGCCGCGTGCTCATGGTGCGCGCCCGCGGTCGCGACGTCCTCTACCTGCCCGGCGGCAAGGCCGAGCCGGACGAGACCGACCTCCGGGCGGTCCTGCGCGAGGCACGGGAGGAGATCGCGCTGCGCCTCGGTCCCGAGGACGTCGAGCTGTTCGGCACCGTGCTCGAACCGGCCCACGGGCAGGCGCCGGGCACGATGGTCGCGATGACGCTCTTCACGGTCCGGCCGGGAGGCACGGCGGACTCCGCCTCGCCGGTCGCCTCGTCGGAGGTGGACGCGGTGGAGTGGGTCACGTCCGCGGACGCGGACCGGTGTCCGCCCGCGGGCGTCGAGACCCTGCGGCGGCTCGTGGCCGCCGGGCTGGTGGACTGAGCGGGCTACTCGTCCTTGTCGACGTAGTGGCCGACCTCGCCGTCGGTCTGCGGCTCGGCCTCACCGGGGATCTGGCTGTCGACGTACTCGCCCTGCTCGCCGTCCGGGGTGGGTCGCTGCTCGCCCGGGATGTCGCTCTCGACGTACTCCCCGACCGGCTCGGTGCTCGTCACGTGCTCGTCGCCGGGGATGTCGCTGTCGGTGTAGGCCCCGGCGTGCGTCTCGACGCCGTCCGCGCGTCCCTCGTCGCCGCGTGCCTGCTCGTGCTTGTCCGTCATGGCGGTCTCCGTCGTCCGTGGTCGGTGGCGCGGTGGTCCACGCCCGTTGAGCGCGAGTGTGCTCGGGGTGGCTGGACGCTGACCGAGTCCGGTCGCAGGGTGCGGTGGTTGCCTTGCGGCATGTACCGCTCGCGTACCATCTCCGGGGCCGTGGCCGTCGGCGTGCTCGTCGTCGGGGTCCTGGCCGGCTGTTCCAGCGGGGGCGTCACGACGCCGACCGCGACCGCCACCCGGACCGTGACCGCGGCCCCGACATCGACCTCGTCCGGCGCACCGACGGACGCACCGTCGGCGACGCCGAGCAGCGGTACGCGTCCTGACGGCGACGCTCCGTCCAGCAGCGGCACCGGCGCGGCAGGACCGGCACGGTGCGTCACGGGGGACCTCGCCGGCAGCGTGCAGGCCGGCAGCGGAGGCGCCGCGGGGAGTGTCTACGTCCACCTCGTCCTGCGCAACACCGGATCGGGACGGTGCACGCTGCAGGGGTGGCCGGGTGTGTCCTTCGTCGGGGACACGAACGGGACGCAGCTCGGCAACGCCGCGGCGGAGGACCGCACCGCGGCTCACCCGACCGTCACCCTCGCGAGCGGCCAGGAGGCGGTCGCGCCACTGCGGATCACCCGCGCGGGGAACTACCCCGCGGCGACGTGCGACCCGACCTCCCCCGACGGCCTGCGGGTCTACCCCCCAGGCTCGAGGACCTCGCTCTTCGTGCCCGTCACGCAGTACACCGCGTGCCGGTCCACCGGGGTCACGATCCTCTCGGTGCAGGCGCTCGTGCCCGAGCGGCAGGCGGCCGACTGAGCGGGTCGTCCGACGCGTCGGACCGCCGTGCGAGGATGACCCGGTGCTGAGCATCGAGGCGGAACGGCCCGGGATCGACGAGGTGCTGCCGCTGTACGAAGCCGTGGGGTGGTCCGCGTGCACCCGCGACCCGGACGCGCTCGCGGCTGCCGTCGCCGGCTCGCACGAGGTCTTCGTCGCACGGCGGGCAGGGGCGGTCGTCGGGCTCGTGCGGACGGTGTCCGACGGGGTCACGATCGTGTACGTCCAGGACCTGCTGGTCCGTCCCGACGCCCAGCGGCACGGGGTCGGCGGTCGGCTCCTCGACGCAGTGCTGCGGCGGTACGCGACGATCCGGCAGACGGTGCTGCTGACGGACGACGAGGCCGGACAGCGGGCGTTCTACGAGTCGCGCGGGTTCGTCGAGGCGCACGACGTCGAGCCCGGCGCGCTGCGGTCGTTCGTGCTGCTGCGCTGAGCTGTCGGGGCTGAGGCGCAGGCGCTTGGTCCGCTCAGCGGCGGGCGGGCTCGTGCACGGCCTCGAGGACCTCGGTGCCCATCGTCCGGAGGGCGTCGACCACCGCGAGCCGGCGCTGCAGCGAGGCGTCGTCGAACGTCACCGTGACGGCGTAGCTGACCGACGACCCCGGCCCGCGGAGGATCCCCGCCTCGGCCCGGACGCCGAGCGAGGAACCGGTGACGGCGACCGCCTGCAACCCGTGGTCGAGCGATCGGTGCGCCAGCGGATCGAGTCCGAACGAGCCCGCGACGAGCGAGAGGTCGCTGGCGAGCGACAGCCAGCCGAGCACCCGGTTCGACACGGCCTCGTCGACGACCTCGCCGAGCGCGAGTCCCCGGAGGAGCCAGGCCAGCTCCCCGGTCGGCGCCACGGAGGCGTCCGGCGCGTCGTCCGGGCCCCGGCGGTCGCGGACCCGGTCGATCAGGGCGGTCCGCTCCATGCCGAGCGACTCCGCACGCTCCCGCACCGCGTCGATGCCGACGGTCGACAGCAGCGCGTTCATCGCCCACGCGTCGGCACTGGCGCCGACGAGGGTCGCGAGGTCGGACACCTGCATGGTCGACTCCTGCAGGAACTGCCAGAGACCGGCGCCGGTCGCGGTGTCCCGCGCCATCCGCTGCAGCCGGTCGCCGTGCAGCCCGCCGTCCTCGAGCTGTGCCGCGACCTCGATGAGGAGCAGGACGCGACCGAGGCTCGCGACCGGCTGCACGAGCGTGTCGTCCACCGCGAGCAGGGCCTTGCCCGTCGAGGTGTCGATCACGGAGGCGCTGACCCCCGCACCCTCGCGCGCCAACGTGCCCAGTGCCTCCAGGGTGGCCCCGAACCGGTCGTCACCGCCCCCGCGGTGGCGACCACGAGCGCGACTGCCGTCCCCGCCGCTCCCGTGACCCTGGCCCTGGCGGCGACGCCGGGACGGCGGAGCCGCGTCCGGCTCCACCATCACCAGATGGCGACGCGCTCGGCGGGGTCGAGGTACATGGCGTCCCCCTCCTGCACGCCGAAGGTGTCGTAGAAGCCGTCGATGTTGCGGACGACCTGGTTGCACCGGAACTCGTTCGGCGAGTGCGGGTCGATGCTGAGCAGGCGGGCTGCCTCCTCCGGGCGGATCGCCATCCGCCACGCCTGCGCCCAGCTCAGGAAGAAGCGCTCCGCGCCGGACAGGCCGTCGACCACCGGGGGCTCCTGGCCGTCGAGGGACAGCAGGTACGCCTTCCACGCGATCGAGAGCCCGCCGAGGTCGCCGATGTTCTCGCCGATCGTGAGCGCGCCGTTGACGTGGCCGTCCGGCACCTCGGTCGGCACGAGCGCGTCGTACTGGGCGATGAGGGCCTTCGTCCGCTCCTCGAACGCGGCCCGGTCCGCCTCGGTCCACCAGTTCTGCAGCCGCCCGTCGCCGTCGTACTGCGAGCCCTGGTCGTCGAAGCCGTGCCCGATCTCGTGACCGATGACGGCACCGATCGCGCCGTAGTTGGCGGCGGCGTCACGGCCGGCGTCGAAGAACGGGAACTGCAGGATCGCCGCGGGGAAGACGATCTCGTTGAAGCCGGGGTTGTAGTACGCGTTGATGGTCTGCGGCGTCATGAACCACTCGTCGCGGTCGATGGGCTTGCCGATCTTGCCGAGCTCGCGGTCGACCTGGAAGCTCGCGACCGCGCGGACGTTGCCGATGAGGTCGTCGGGCGAGACCTGCAGCGCCGAGTAGTCCCGCCACGTGACCGGGTACCCGATCTTCGGCGTGAACTTGTCGAGCTTGTCGAGGGCACGCGCACGGGTCTCGTCGGTCATCCAGTCGAGCGCCGTGATGCTCCGGCGGTAGGCCTCGACGAGGTTGGCGACCAGGTCGTCCATGGCCGCCTTCGAGGTCTCGTCGAAGTGCTCCTGCACGTAGATGCGTCCGACGGCCTCGCCCATCGCGCCCTCGACGAGCGAGACACCGCGCTTCCAGCGCTCGCGCTGCTTCGGCGCGCCGGTGAGCGCCGTGCCGTAGAACGAGAAGTTCGTGGCCGAGAAGGCGCTCGTGAGGTACGCCGCGGACCCGCGGACCACCTGCCAACGGAGCCAGTCCTTCCACACCCGCAGCGGGTGTTCCCGCAGCAGACGGGTCAGGCCGGTGATGAACGACGGCTCGCGCACCACCACGGTGTCGAACGCGCCGGCGGGGGCGTCGATGGACTCCCACCACGTGCGGAGGTCGACGCCCTCGGCCAGCGCCGCGACCTCGGCCCAGGGCAGCTTGTTGTACGTCTTCTGGCTGTCACGAGTGGTGACGTTGTCCCAGTGCTCGGCTGCGATCGCGGTCTCGAGACCGATGACGTCGTCGGTGCGCTCGGCGCCGTCGTCGAAGCCGGCGAGGGGGAACATCGCGGCGACGAACTCGCGGTACTTCGCCCGGATGTCGGCGAAGCGCTCCTCGCGGTAGTACGACTCGTCGGGCAGGCCGAGGCCGCTCTGCTCGAGGAACACGACGTACGACTCGGGGTCGCCCGGGTCGTTGTCGACGAAGAGCTGGAGGAAGCTCGGCAGGCCCAGTCGCTCGAACCGGCCGACCATCCGGACGAGGTCCTCGACGGAGTCGACCGCGTCGACCTCGGCGAGCAGCGGCTCGATGGGCTCGGTGCCGAGCGCCTCGAGCCGCTCCTCGTCGACGAACGAGGTGTAGAGGTCGCCGACCTTGCGCTCCTCGGTGCCCGGCGCGGCCTGCTGCGAGCGCTCGACGATGTCGCGCACGGCGAGCTCGGCGGCCTCGGCCAGGATGGTGAACGAGCCGTACCGGGCCTTGTCGTCGGGGATCGGCGTCGCGTCGACCCACGAGCCGTTGACGTGCCGGTAGAGGTCGTCCTGCGGTCGGACCGACGCGTCGAGCTCGTCGGTGTGGATGCCTGAGGTGCTTGCGACGTCGGTCATGGGTCCACGATAGCCACCGGACCCATGCGAGCGGTGTCGGTCCCGGGGGGCTGTGGACAGCGCGATCGGGCCTGTGGACAGGTCGTCACCGGCAGCGTCGTGCCGCTACCGTCGTCTGCATGGGACTCCCTTGGAAGCTGCACGGTGACGGCCGGACCGTGTCGGCGACGACGATCGTGGCGCCGGACGAACGGCTCGGCTGGGGTCGCACGATCGGCCTCGGTGTCCAGCACGTGGTCGCGATGTTCGGTGCGACGTTCCTCGTGCCCCTGATCACGGGCTTCCCGCCGTCGACGACCCTGCTGTTCAGCGGCATCGGGACCATCCTGTTCCTGCTCATCACGGGCAACCGGCTGCCGAGCTACCTGGGGTCGTCGTTCGCGTTCCTCGCCCCGATCGGTGCCGCGACGAAGATCGGGGGGATCCCGCTCGCGCTGTCCGGCATCATCGTCGTCGGTGCGCTGCTCGCGGTCGTCGGGCTCGTGGTGCACCTGGCGGGTGCCGGTTGGATCGACCGGCTGATGCCACCGGTGGTCTCCGGCGCCATCGTCGCGCTCATCGGCTTCAACCTCGCCCCGGCGGCCCGGGACAACTTCGTCAAGGCGCCGCTCATCGCGCTGATCACCCTGTTGACGATCATCCTCGTCACGGTGCTGTTCAAGGGGCTCGTCGGGCGGCTGTCCATCGTGATCGGTGTCGCGGTCGGGTACCTCGCGGCGGTGATCGCCGGCGAGGTCGACTTCTCGAAGGTCGCCGACGCGCCGCTGATCGGGCTGCCGACGTTCACGGCCCCCGCGTTCGACGCCGGCCAGCTGGCGATCTACCTCGGCTTCGTGCCGGTCGTCCTGGCCCTGGTCGCCGAGAACGTCGGGCACGTCAAGGGCGTCGGACAGCTCACCGGACGCGACCTCGCCCCGCTGACCGGTCGGGCACTCTTCGCGGACGGCGTCTCGACCGTGCTGGCGGGCATCGGCGGCGGGTCCGCGACGACAACCTACGGCGAGAACATCGGGGTGATGGCCGCCACCCGGGTCTTCTCGACGGCCGCGTACTGGGTCGCGGCGATCGTCGCGGTCCTGCTCGGGCTCTCGCCGAAGATCGGGGTCATCATCTCGTCGGTGCCGGCGGGGGTCCTCGGTGGTGCGACCACGGCGCTCTACGGCCTGATCGGTGTCATCGGCATCCGGATCTGGGTCGAGAACCGCGTCGACTTCGCGAAGCCGAAGAACCAGCTCACGGCCGGCATCGCCCTCATCATGGGCATCGCCGACTTCACGTTCTCGTTCGGCGGTGCGAGCTTCGGCGGGATCATCGTCGGCACGGTCGCCGCGATCGTGGTCTACCACCTGATGGACCTGATCGGCCGTGCCCGCGGGACGGATCCGGCGACGCCCGCGGCGTCGGACGAGGCGCACGCCGCGACCGGGGCGGTGCCGGCTGAGCCGCGCGTCGGTTGAGCCGCGCGTCGGCTGAGCCGCGCGTCGACCGGACCAACCGCTGCCGAGACCGGCCGTCTCGTCACGTCGGCCGACCGAGCGGGTCGAGCCGTGCCTCCCGGCCGGCCCGTCATCAGCCCCTCCGGTCAGCGCAGCTCGGTCACGCCGATGACGAGTTGCACCACAGCGAGGACGACCAGGACGACGACGAGGGCGCGCGCCCCCCACTCGGCGATCCACGACCGCATCGTGCGGAGCGGCCGTTCGGCACGCCGACCGAGGGCCACGGCCAGCAGGACGGGCAGCGACACCACGGCACCCGAGGCCAGCACGAACAGCGCCCCGACCACGAGGGTCTGCAGGGCGGCCGGGTCCTCGTCGCCGAGGGTGAGGCCCGCGGCGAGCGCCAGGACCACCGACTTCGGGCTGAGGAACAGCAGCGCACCCAGCAGGAACGCCCGGCCCGGGCCGAGCGCCTCCATCGCGTCGGCCCACCGGGTGCTCGCCGGTGATCCGTCCGGCAGCCGACGGCGCGTCCACTGCCACCCCGCGAGGACGAGGAGCACCGCCGCAGCCACGAGCGCGACGATCGCCTGCACGGGCGGTCCGTCGTCGGTCGCGGGCGGGAGCTGCTCGCCGACCGCGACCGCGACGACGAGGGCCACGGCCACGGCGGCCATCCATCCGAGGGCGCACGCGACTGCCGACCCGTACCCGCGGCGGTGGCCGAGCAGGAACACGACCGAGGCGATCGGGAGCGGGCTCAGCGCGATGCCGACCGCGGCCGGCACCAGTGCGGCGATGTCCACGCTCGGAGCGTAGTCCGGCTGCCGGTGGTCAGCGCGGCCGGTGGTCAGCGCGGCCGGTGGTCAGCGCGGCCGGTCGTCCAGCACAGTCGGTGGTCAGCGCGGTCGGACGGGAGGCCCGGATCGCCTCCGCCCCGCGACCCGCGACCCGCGGTCCGCAGGCGGTCACCGATGCCGCGTCGCGGCCGCTCCGCATCGCCGACAGAATGGGTCGGTGCCCCGACCGACCCTCTCCGCGCACGCCGACCGGCGCGCGGTCGACCGGGACATCCTCCGGCTGGCGGTGCCGGCGCTCGGCGCGCTGGTCGTCGAACCGCTCTTCCTGCTGACCGACACGGCGCTCGTCGGGCACCTCGGCGCGACCCCCCTCGCGGCGGTCGGGGTCGCCAGCGCCGTGCTGCAGACGGTCACTGGGCTGCTCGTCTTCCTCGCGTACTCCACGACCCCGGCCGTGGCACGGGCGCTCGGGGCCGGCGACCGTCGCGGCGCCGTGCACGCGGGCATCGACGGGATGTGGCTCGCGCTCGTGCTCGGTGTCGTGCTCGCGCTCGTCGGGTGGCCGGTGGCTGGGCCGCTCGTGTCGGCGTTCGGCACCGCGGGTCCGGTCGCGGAGGCTGCGACCGCCTACCTCACGCTGTCGCTCCTCGGACTCCCGGCGATCCTGGTGGTGACGGCGTCGACCGGGCTGCTCCGTGGACTGCAGGACACCCGCACACCGCTCGTCGTGGCGACGGTGGGCTTCCTTGCGAACGGACTCCTGAACGCCGCGCTCATCTACGGCGCCGGATGGGGCGTGGAGGGGTCGGCAGCCGGGACCGTGATCGTGCAGTGGGCGATGGCCGGCGTGTACGTCGTGATCGCGGTGCGGGCGGCCCGGTCGTCGGGAGCACCGCTGCGGCCGGGGCCCTCGGGCGTGGTGCGGGCGTTGCGGTCGGGCGCCTGGCTGTTCGTGCGGACGGCGTCGCTCCGGGTCGCCATGCTCGCGACCGTCTCGGTGGCGGCGGGGCTGGGGACGACCGGCCTCGCGACGACCCAGGTCGGGCTGACCGTGTTCGCCACGCTCGCCTTCGCCCTCGACGCGCTCGCGATCGCCGGGCAGGCCCTGGTCGGGCACGGTCTCGGGGCGCGGGACCCCGACCGGGTGCGGCTCGTGACCGGTCGGCTCGTGCTGCTCGGGATCGCGGGCGGGGTGCTCCTCGGCGTCCTGACCGCGGCCGTGAGCGGGGTGGTCGCACCGGTGTTCTCCGACGCCGAGGGGGTCCGGGAGGCGTTGCCCGGCGTCCTGCTCGTGATCGCCGCGGGGATGCCGGTGGCGGGGTACGTGTTCGTCCTCGACGGCGTGCTCATCGGCGCGGGCGACGCCCGCTACCTGGCCGTCGCGGGAGGGGTGAACCTCGTGGTGTACCTGCCGCTGCTCTGGTGGGTGGGCGGGACGCTCGCGGGGCTGTGGGCTGCGTTCGCCCTCGGGTACATCGGGGTCCGGGCGGTGACGCTCGGGGTCCGTGCACACCGTCGGGGATGGGTCGAGGCGGCACTCGCGCGCTGAGCGGTGCCGCGCGGCGGGCGCGGTGGTCCGGGCGGAGGCGGGGAGTGTTCCGCGGGAGCGACAGATGCGTGGCGCCCGGCAGCGGGAAACTGTCGCTTTCGCGGGACGGGCCAGACAGAAGTGTCGCTTTCGCGGAACACACCCCAGCCCAGAAGCGCCCCCAGCCCAGGCGCGCCGGCGCCGCGCCTCAGCGCGCGCGGGGCGGGGCCGTCGTGTCGCCGATGCGCAGCTCGGACCGGAACGCGGCGGGCTGCGCCGGCTCCCCCTCGAGCATGGCGATGGCCGCGCGGGCCGCCGCCTGCCCCTTCTGCACGAACGGCTGCACGAGCGTGGTCAGCTGCCGGATGTGGGTGCGGTGGAACAGGCTGTCGTCCACGGTGATGCCGTCGAAGCCCACCACGCTGACGTCCTCCGGCACGCGGAGCCCGGCGTCGAGCGCGGCCGCGACCACCCCCACCGCGAGGACGTCGCTCTGGACCACCACCGCGGTCGGTCGGGGGCCGTCCGGAGCGAAGAGCGGAGCGGCGGCGATGCGACCCTCCTCCACCGAGCTGCCGGACGCCTCGTAGGCCTGCGCCTCCGGGTAGACGCCGCGGACACCGCGCAGCCGCTCGAGCGACGTGTGGGCGATGCCCTCGGCCTCGCGCTCGGGGGAGATCCACCCACGCTGGTGGTTGCCGTCGAGCGGGAGCGTGACCACGGCGACATCGGCGTGCCCGAGGTCGCGGAGGAACGCGGCGGCCCGGCGTGAGGCCTCGCGGTTGTCGAGCTGGACGGGGACCGCGCCCTCGATGTCGTCGGCCTCGATCGCGACGACGGGGATGTTCCGCCGCCGCAGCACGGCGACCGCCGGGTCGATCCGGACCGAGCACCCGATGAGCACGACGGCGTCCATCGGGGCGTCCACGAGCGGCCCCGGGTTCGCTGCGTCGTCGAGCGGGCTGCGCACGAGGAGCAGCGACGTGCCGGCCTCCCCCGCGACCTCGGCGATCCCGTCGAGCGTCAGGACGTTGACCGGGTCGCGGAAGGCGTCGCTGAGCCGTTCGTCCATCACGACCCCGATGACCCCCGAGCGACCGCGCCGGAGCGACCGGGCACGAGGGTCCGGCCCGCCGTAGCCGAGCTCGGCGGCCGCGGCCAGGACCCGTGCGCGGGCGTCCTCGGACACCGGCCCGGCGCCGCTGAACGCGAGCGACGCGGTGGAGGCCGCGACGCCGGCGGCACGTGCGACCGCGGCCAGGGTCGGTCGGCCCGGGCGCGCGGCACGGGGCCGGCCCGACTCGCCGTTGCCCGTTGCCGCTTCGTCCATCGCCCGCTAGCGTATCCACGAACGGCGCTCGAATCGATTCGACCCCGACCCGACACGCAACACGAGGGCCGGAACGCGAGCACGAGCACCGCCCACCAAGCACCAACACCGGCACCGGCACCGGCACCGGCACCGAGCACCAGCACCACCCGCCGAGCACCAGCACCACCCACCGAGCACCAGCACGACCCGCACCCCCCGGAAGCACACCATGACCACGACCACCGCCCGCACCGCCCCGACCACCCGCGCGTGGATCGTCGCCGTCTTCGTCGTGTTCACCCTCTCCGGCCTCGACATCGCCACCTGGCTCGGGCGGATCCCGAGCGTCCGCGACGCCCTCGACGCGAGCACCTTCGAGATGGGCATGCTCGTGCTCGGCATGGCGGTGGGCTCCATCGGCGGCCTGACCTTCGCCGGGCACATCGTCGCGAAGCTCGGCGCCCGTCGGGGCGTGCAGGTCGCGGCGCTCTGCCTGACGGTCGGCATGCTGTTCGCCGGCCTCGCCGTGACGCTCGGGTGGGGCTTCGCCGCCATCTGGGTCGCCCTGATCGCGTTCGGCTTCGGCAACGGCCTGTGCGACGTGTCGATGAACGTGTCCGGCGCCGCCGCGGAGAAGGCCGGCGGCCGCACGATCATGCCGCTCTTCCACGCCGCGTTCAGCGTCGGCACCCTCGCGGGCGCGGGCCTCGGCGCCCTCACCGAGCAGCTCGAGGTCCCGGTCGCGTGGCACTTCGCGGTGCTCGGCGTCCTCGCGAGCGCGGCGATGCTGGTCGCGGTGCAGCGCTTCGGCGACGAGCACCGCTTCGAGGAGCACGAGGCCACCGACACCAGCCCGGTGCCGACCCGCCTCACCCGCTGGCAGGTGTGGGCACAGCCGTCGACGATCGCGATCGGGGTGATCGTGCTCGGCATGGCGCTGGCCGAGGGCTCGGCGAACGACTGGCTCCCCCTCGCGATGATCGACGGGCACGGCCTCGGGAACGCCGCCGGCTCGGCCGTCCTGACCGTGTTCCTGGCAGCGATGACGGCGGGTCGCGTCGCCGGCAGTCCGCTCATCGACCGGTTCGGCCGGGTCCCGGTGCTCCGTGCGAGCGCCGCGGTCGCGGTCGTCGGACTCGGCATGCTCATCTTCGTCGACAGCGTCCCGGTCGCGATCGTCGGGGTCGTGCTCTGGGGCCTCGGCGCGAGCCTCGGCTTCCCGATGGGCATGTCCGCCGCGGCGGACGACCCCCGCACGGCCGCGCTCCGGGTGAGCGCGGTCGCGACGATCGGCTACGTCGCGTTCCTCGCCGGCCCGCCGCTCATCGGGTTCCTCGGGGAACACCTCGGACTCCTGCACGCCCTGCTCGTGGTGTTCGCGTTCATCGTCGCCGCCGGCCTCGCGTCGGGCGCCGCCCGCGAACAGGGTGATGCGGCCCGCCAGCTCGCAGCCCGTCGCGCCCGCCGGCGCGACCGACGGGGCGGAGGCGAGCCGCGCCTCCAGGCCGACCCGACGGGCGACCGCGCGCCCGACGCGACCCACCCGCGCCCCACCGACACGATGGCGGGCCCCGCGTCCGACGGCGGCGTCGACCGCCGGTAGGCTGCCGGGCGTGCGTCTCGTCATCGCCCGCTGCTCCGTGGACTACGCGGGGCGACTCTCGGCCCATCTCCCGCTCGCGACGCGGCTGCTCATGCTCAAGGCGGACGGCTCGCTGCTCGTGCACTCCGACGGCGGCAGCTACAAGCCGCTCAACTGGATGAGCCCGCCCTGCTCGATCGCGATCACCGAACCCGACGACGAGCAGGCGAGCGCCGGCATCACCCAGGTGTGGACGGTCACGCAGAAGAAGACGCAGGACAAGCTCATCGTGAGCCTGTACGAGGTGGTCGCCGACGAGACCCACGACCTCGGCGTCGATCCCGGCCTGGTGAAGGACGGCGTCGAGGCGCACCTGCAACAGCTCCTCGCGGAGCAGATCGAGCTGCTCGGTGAAGGCCACACCCTCGTCCGCCGCGAGTACATGACGGCCATCGGGCCGGTCGACATCCTCGCGCGCGACGACGCGGGCGCGAGCGTGGCGGTCGAGATGAAGCGCAACGCGAACATCGACGCGGTCGAGCAGTTGACGCGGTACCTCGAGCTCATGAACCGCGACCCGCTGCTCCGGCCGGTGCAGGGCGTGCTGGCGGCGCAGACGGTCGCGCCGCAGGCGCGCACCCTGGCCGAGGACCGCGGCATCCGTGTCCTGGTCCTCGACTACGACGCGATGCGCGGCATCGAGGGCGGGCACACCCGCCTGTTCTGAGCAGGGCCGTTCCACCGTGCGGCCGGTCCACCGTGCGGCCGGAACCAGGTTCTGGACACAGCACCAGGATGTTCCGCGGTTCCGTGTCCGGAACCAGGTTCCGGACGTCACGCCCGGTCGGGAGGCCCGGCTCACCCCCGGCAGGCATCCGCCGGGCCGCCATGTGGTCGCCACCACGGCCCGACTAGGCTGGGCAGGACATGACGCGCCCGTTCTCCGCCATCCTCTTCGATCTCGACGGCACCATCAGCGACTCCGCTCCGGGCATCCTCGAGAGCATGACGCACACGTTCCGCACCGTGGGCGTCCCCGTGCCGGACCACGCGACGCTCATGTCGTTCGTCGGTCCGCCGATCCTCGACACCTTCCGCGACGCCATGGGCATGGACGAGGCGCAGGCCGATGACACCCTCGCCGTGTACCGGGAGCACTACCTGTCGCACGGCGCGCTCGACTCGCAGATGTTCCCGGGCATCGACGTCGTCCTGCACACCCTGCACGAGGCCGGCCTGCCGATCTCCACCGCCACGAGCAAGCCGGAGACCCCGGCGACGTACATCCTCGAGCACTACGGCCTGACCGGGGACATCGACATCATCACGGGCGCGAGCGACGACGAGGTGCGCAGCGCGAAGGCCGACGTGGTCGAGGAGGCCCTGCGCCGACTCGACGCCCGCGGGTTCGACATCAGCCGTCCGGTGCTCGTCGGCGACCGTCTGCACGACGTCGAGGGGGCCGCCGCCCACGGGGTGCCGACGATCTTCGCCGAGTGGGGGTACGGCTCCCCCGCCGAAGCCCAGGGCACCATCGCGCAGGCCGCCACCCCGCTCGACCTGCTCCCGATCCTGCTGCCGTGACCGGCGCCGTCCGCACCGGGCTCCGCGGGGCCGCGTGGCTGCTGCCCGCCGCCATCGTCCTCGTCGCGCTGAACTTCCGCGGGCCGATCGTCGCCCCGGCCCCGGTCATCGGGGACATCCGCGCCGACCTCGGCCTGACCGCGACCGTCGCCGGTCTCCTGACGACCATCCCGGTGCTGTGCTTCGCCCTCGCGACGCCGCTCGCGAGCTGGGTCATCGCGAAGGCCGACCCGGAACGCGCGGTGTCGCTGTCGCTCGTCGTGGTGCTCGTCGGCACCGTCATCCGCTCGCTGCCCTCCACCGCCGGGCTGCTCGTGGGCACCGCCGTGATCGGCATCGGGATCACGATCGGCAACGTCGTCGTGCCCGTCGTCATCCGGCGGGACACCTCGCCCGAACGCGTCGGCCTGGTCACCGGGGTCTACACGTCGGCGCTCAACGTCGGGTCGATGACCACCTCGCTCGCGACCGCGCCGATCGCCGCGGTGTGGGGCTGGCCGGTCGCGATCGCGCTCTGGGCCGTCCTCGCGGTCGTCGCCGGTCTCGCGTGGACGTACGCCGTCGGGGCGCGGGCAGCGTGGCGGCGTCCGGCGGTCGCGGAGCCCGTGGTCGAGACGGGGCCCATCGACCAGGTGCTCGGCACGGGGTCGATCCGCACCGTGCCTGCCGCGACCTCGGCCGGCACCGTCCGTCCCGCACGTCGGCTGATCACGTGGGGGCTCACGCTGGCGTTCGGCGGCCAGGCGTTCTCGTACTACGCCCTCACCGCGTGGATCCCGACGCTGCTGCACGACGAGATCGGGTTCTCGAAGGAGTCCTCCGGTGCGAGCTCGTCCGTGTTCCAGATCCTCGCCGTCGTCGGTGCCCTCGGCGTCCCGGTCCTCGCGGCGAAGTGGCGGCCCCGGGCGATCATCGCGCTCGTCGGGTTCTTCTGGCTCGCGATGCCGCTCGGCCTGCTGTTCGCCCCGCAGCTGTGGTTGCTCTGGTCGATCCTCGGCGGAGCAGCCCAGGGCGGTGGCATCACCGTCATCTTCATCGTGATCGTGCGGATCGTGTCGAGCGACGCCGATGCACGCCGCATGTCCGCGTTCGTGCAGGGCGGCGGCTACCTGATCGGGTCCGCGGGGCCGCTCGTCGCCGGCAGCCTGCACGGAGCCACCGGGGACTGGACGGCGCCGCTGCTCGTCGTGCTCGTGGCCGTCTTGACCCTCGGTGTCGTCGGGTCGGTGGCGGCGCGGCGGGTGGCCTGAGTCGTCGCGCCCCTCGAGGCGTGGTGGGCGTGACGACGATCTGCCGGTGACGCCACGCTCCACCAGTGACCCATCCGGACATGGGCAACCAGTTCCGTCCGGAACGCTCCGTCCAGGCGCTCGAGGACGAACCAACGAGTCGACTCGACCTGCAGCGGTCCCCCGCCCACCACGTGGGTGTCTGGAGAAGACCGTGGGAGGCTTCGGGCACGACCAAACCAGGTCAGCCTCTGCCGTGTGTTCCACCGCCGCCGGGCCACTTCGTCGACGTCGGCACGTCCGAGGACCGACTGCCGTCATGTGCTCGAGCGGTCATCGCGTTCGGCGGTGTCGGCGCAGTGCCAGCAGCCCGGCGCCTGCGAGGAGGAGTAGGGCTGCGAGTGCGGCTGCCTGCGCTGTGAGGGCCGCGCCCGTGAATGCGAGCTCACCGCCGCTCGGGGTCGGAGAAGCGGCTGCGATGGTGAAGGTCATGGTGCTGCGAGGTTGCTCTTGGCTCGCTGAATCTTGTCCGTACCGTCCGCGCTCTTCGTCACTGAGCAGTCAGCACCGGTCGCGACTCTCGTGATGGAGCAGCAGGTCAAGTCGACGACCTGCGTCGGGTTCGCGCTGTCCGACGACGTCTGCACGCGGGTGACCTTGTTGCCGGCCCCGTTGGTGATCTTCTGGTGCGCCGCCCGTCGTGGGCGCCGTGTCCGGCGTCGCGTTGGCGGGGGCGCCGAGCCAGGTGTCGATGCGGCGGCCGTGGTCGTCGATACTTTTACTTGCCTTTCCGACGCAAACGGTTGATCACCATGCCGAGCCGACCTAGTAGACGAGGCGCAGAACTGTAAGGCCAATAAGAAGAAGTGCCGTGATTACCAGAATAAGCACTGCGCTCTTAGTGGAGCGAACCTTGCCCTTTCCATCTCTCGCCCGCCGCGCTCGCTCCCCCCAGCGCCCACCGAGATATTGAGAGCCGAAAACGCAGACTGCCACCGCAATCACAGTCAGAACAATCTGAACCGGGGTGCTCACAGGAACTTGCTTCCTATCTTCCCGACCGTGAGCAGGAAGCTGAGGTAGGCCAGACCATATCCTGAACCAAGAACTGACGAACGACCTCGGCCGCCGGGTGCGCGAGTCGTTTGTGAGCGGCTACGCCGAGCGGCTGAACTCCGGAAACGAGTGGCTGCAAGCGAGCAGTCCTACCAGATCCCGAGTATGTTCAATACGACCGTAGCGACAAAAAAGACGACCACGCAGGCTACAACTGCCCATGCCCCCCGCGTTAATGGCTTTCGAGGCGCGCCACGTCCACGTTCCGCCGCTGCCTGCGACCATCGGACCACGAGTAGACTTCCGCTGACAACGACGAGCAGGACGCCTATCAAGATCCCGACGGCATTCCCAATCAATTTAACGCACCGACTTCCCGATTTGCGCAACTGCCAAGAGGAATCCGAGGTAGCCGGTCCCGCCGGCAACGGAGGACTTCTGATCGGCCGGAACCAAGTCCGTCAGCAATTGTGATCCAATATTGAAGGCACATCCTAAGCCCGCTTCAACGAGAAGCCCTTGAGGAGTGTAGGAGGTGCCAACTCCGAGCCCAATTCCAACACTAGTGAGCGCTCCGGTTGCGCATTGTGTGGTATAGGTACCGAACGAAGAGAGTTCGCCCGTCGGGTCCGCACTGTTGATCGGGTAGTCCCCGGCGAAAGCGTACCGGTTGGCGTTGCTCGGGCTGAGGGGTGCGTCGAGGGTGTCGCGTTCGATCCAGCCGCCGGTCTGGCTGGACTGCCACCGGTACCCGAACTTCGTCAGCCCGTTGCTGGAGCTGCTGGAGCGCAGACCGTTCTTGAAGCCGTACGGGTTCTGCAACCACTGCGCGCTGGTACTGCCAGAGGTGACGCTCTCCTGCCCGTACGGGTCGTACGTCACGGTGAACGCCGTCGCGCCGGTGTCCGCGATCGCCGCAGCCGGGTTCCCGACCGCGTCAGCGACGTGCATGCTGGTCACACCATCCGTGGTCTGCAGATCCACCGCCTGACCGGTCGCAGGATCACTGACCACCCATGCCGTTCCCGTCCCTGCAACGGTCCGGCCCGCGATCACGGGAACCCCGTTCTGGTCAGTCGCGCCATACGTGTAGTCGTACTCGGCGACGCCGCGTTGTAGGTCAACGTCTGCGAGCTGGTCGCGTCACCGGTCTCGTCCGCGGTCAACCGATTCCCGGCCGCGTCGTACGTGTACGCCCACGTCACGTTCGACGGCCCGCCGGACTGCGCAGCCTTCGTGAGCCGACTGTTCGCGTCGTACGTGTACGCGGTCACCTGGCCGTTGCCCGGCAGGTCGTTGCGCGACCACTGCAGCCTGTCGGTGTCGTTGCTCGCATCGGCCGCGCAGTCACCACTGGTCGCGGCACCGAAGATGTAGCAGTACGTCGTGTCGACCACAGCGGTGGCGTCGTCGTTCCCCGACCAAGCGCGCACGTGCGTGATCTTCCCCGACGCCTCGTAGTCGACGTGCTGGTGAGCCTGCCGTGACGCCGGCTGCACGCCGGGGGTCGCAGCTGCCGTCGGGTTCAGTTTGCCCAAAGGACTCAGTCAAGGAGTGATTGGACCGCGTTCCACAGGTCCATCTGCTTCCCGCCCGCGCACCAGGCTCCTGCACGTTTGAAACGGTAAGTGGTGGCTCCCGGCGTCCCTGCGCTCAGGAGGTGAACGCGCCCGATCGGAGCCGAGCTGTCCAAGTGCAGCACGTCCCAATCCGACTCCCGGTGCCGCTGGTGATCGAGCTGGACGAGTGCGCGAACATCGTCCGGTGGACGGCACTGCCGTCCGTGTACTCGTTCTACGGCTCGCTCGGAATGCCGCTCAACACTTCCAGTCGCGGGACCAGGCCGTCGAGGCGTTCGGGCAGAACGGGTGGGGCGCAATCTGGGGTTCCGCTGTGACACGCGTGTTCGGTGGCGGCGCGATGGATGACCAGTTCCTCAAAGGCCTGTCGAGCCTGACCGACGAGGAGCGCGACGCTTTCAACGACGCCGACGTCGAGGAAGAGGAGGAGTTCGACCTGACGCCGCTGTTCCTCGAATGCGTCGAGGAGCACCTGGCGGTGGTCGAGTACACGCACTCGGACAAGAGCACGGCCGTGTGGTGTCCGGAGTGGTGGAAGCACCCGGAGGCTGTGGAGCGGCTTGGGGCGTCGTTTGAGGCGCGGCAGCAAGCGAAGATCGACGCCGCGGAGCATGCCGACGCTCTGTCGGACTGGTGGTTGACGCACTGGGACCGCCACGCGGCGATCCTGTTCGATGGCAAGGCTGGCCCGTTCCGCAACTGCGACCGGAACCTCGGCCACCTGCACGACACCGAGGGCCGAAGCGAGCAACGAGTGCCGTACTACGCGCTGCCCGCCGACTGGCAGCGCTGACCCGCTGAACGACGAACGCCCCCTGATCCCGGTGGGGCGTTCGTCGTCGGTGGCTACCGCTCGCGGGCGTCGTCGCCGCGGGCCCGCTGCCAGACCGGCGGACGTTTCAACGACGCGCGCGGAGCGAGATCAGCCCCCACACCAGACAGGCGACACCAAGCCCGAAAAAGAGCAGCACGAGCAGGCCAGCAGGCATTCCACCCCTGCCAATTGGCTGCCAGAAGCCTCGCTCCGTGATTAATGTCACGACACCCAACACGATGAATATGGGTCCCGCGATACAAGCCAGGAATCTCCTCGTGCCGACGCTCGCCTGCTGACGGTCACTCATCTTCAATCACCCTATTCGCACTGCAGGTAATGAACTCTCCGACCGCGAAGCATCCCGCCGCGGAGATGAACCCTGCTCCGCCACTGCGCGCTGGTACTGCCAGAGGTGACGCTCTCCTGCCCGTACGGGTCGTACGCCACGGTGACGCCCTCACGCCGGTGTCCGCGATCGCCGCGGCCGGGTTCCCGACGGCATCTGCAACCTTCCAAGACAGTCGTGGACTACGGACGCGTCTCCCGATCTCGGCCAGGTGCCCACGTCCAGAGCCACCCAACCAGCAATCCAACAAACAGGTTGGACACGCCAAATATTACAACAGCCAGGGATTCGGGGCGGCCGATTGCAATGACAAGAAAAACCGCCATCCAGAGAGGAAAAATAACTGCACCTAATATGCGAGCGATCCGCCGCAGTTTGAAGTTATCCAACTTTAAGCCTGACCCGTGAGCTGCAAAATTGAGTTTGTAATGAAGCCGCCTACGAAGCCCGAAATAAGCCCCGACGCGAACCCGAGACCACAACCTGGAAGCGCTCCAGGACCCGCAGTAGTCAAGCCACCCACGATTCCTCCGGCGATACATCCACCAACACCCGAACCAACCGCGGTGGCCGCACCAGTCACGGTTGCCGCCCAGAGGTCATACTGGCCCGTTGGATCGAACTGATTGACAGGGTCTCCCGCGACGAAACCGTAACGATTGCCGTTACGCGGGTCGAGGGGCGCGTCGAGGGTGTCGCGCTCGAGCCACTGTCCCGTGCTTGCGGACTGCCACCGGTACCCGAACTTCGTCAACCCGGCGTCGCTGTTGCTCGAGCGGAGGCCGGTCTTGTACCCGTACGGGTTCTGCAGCCACTGCGCGCTGGTACTGCCGGCGGTGACCGTCTCGGCACCGTAGGCGTCGTAGGAGACCTGGTAGGCGATCTTGCCAGTGTCCGCGATCGCGGCGGCGGGGTTTCCGATGCCGCTCAGGACGTACATGCTGGTCACCCCGTCCGCGGTGCGCAGGTCCAGCGGCTGCCCGGTGACCGGGTCGGACAGCACCGACGCGGCGCCGGTGCCGGCGACTGCACGAGTGGCGATCACGGGAACCCCGTTCTGGTCGGTGGTGCCATACGTGTATTCGTACTCTGCACCGCCGTTCGTGGACTCTGTCAGCAGCTTGTTCATGTCCGCCCCGGCGTACGTGTAGCTGGTCGTCGTCCCGTCCTTCGTGGACGAGGTCAGCTGCTGCGCCCCGTTGTACGTGTAGGTCTCGCCCGGCGCCTTGGTGAGGTTGCCGGTCCCGTCGTACGTGTACCCGTCGGAGGTGATCTGCGACGCGGCGTTGTAGGTGAGCTGCTGGTCGCTGAGCACGGCGCCGGTGGCGGCGTTGGTGGACTTGGCTTCGGTGCGGTTCCCGGCGCCGTCGTACGTGTACGTCCAGTTCGTCGGGTTGGTGCCGCCGGTCTGGGTGATGCCAGTGAGGTGCTTGCTCGGCGTGCCGTCACTGTTCTGGTACGCGTAGGTGCTCACCTGCCCGGTGATGTTGTCCTTCGCCCACTGCAGCTTCGTGCGGTCGTTCGCCGCCGAAGCTGTGCAGTCGGGTGCGGTCGTGGACGCGGTGTAGCAGTAGCTGGTGTCCACCACCAGCTGCGGGTCCTCGTCAGCCGCCCACGCCTGCACCCGGGTGACCTTGCCCGACTTGTCGTACGTCAGCTTCTGGTGCGCACTCCACGTCGACGGTTCCACACCCGGCATCGCGGACGTGTCGGCACCGAGCCACGTGTCGGTGCGACGGCCCTGCGGGTCGGTGAGGTAGATCTGCTTCGCCGTACCCGAAGCGGTCGGGTACGTCGTGGCGGTGAGCACCTCCGATGGGTCGTACGTGTGGGTGACGGTGCCGGTCGAGTCGGTCACCTGGGCGATGTTGCCCGCCAGGTCGTACCCGTAGGACACGGTCCCGCCGCCGGCAGTGTTCACAGTGGCCACCAGCCGGTTGCGCTGGTCGTACGTGTTGGTGATGGTGCCGGTCGCGGAGCTCTGGCTGGTTTGGTTGCCATCGCCGTCGTAGACGTTGGTGACCGTCGCCGTGCCGTCACTGAACGCGGTGGTCGTGTTCCGGTCGTCCGCGTCGTATCCGTACGTGGTCGTGTTGCCGCGGCCGTCGGTCTCGGTCCTGACCCGGCCGAACGCGTCGTACGTGTACGTCTTCACACCGAGGCTGGTGCCGGTCGGCGGGGTGATCGTCGACAGCTGCTTGTTGGCGTCGTAGGCGTACGTGGTCGAGTTCGACCCGTTCCCCGGCGCCGTCGCGCTCTTGACCGTGCCATCAGAGTTGTACGACACCTTCGCCTGCACACTCGAATCCGAACCCGACTGCGATGACGTCTGGTTCCCGACACCGTCGTACCCGATCGTGGTGCTGTTACCGGAACTGTCCGTGACCTTCGACGGCAGGTACGCCGTCGCCGAACCCGACCCGTAATCCGCCGTGGAGCTCGACCCAGTCGCGGAGGTGGACTTCGTCAGTGACTGGCTGCTGTTCTTGCCGTACGTGTTCGTCGTCGTACCCGACCCACTGTCACCAGCAGCACCGGTGGTCGAGGTCGCGACGCCGTTGTTCGCCGCGTTGTACGTCTTGGACCGCTCACGGCCGGCCGCGTCGACGACGTTGGTGACCAGGTCGTCGCTGTTCAGCGTGTACGTGGTGTGCGCCGCGGACGCGACCGCCTGGGACTGGTCCGAGCGCGGGTCCGCGACCTGGGTGTGGTCACCATCCGTGTACGAGAACCGCGTCACCGCCGTGCCCGGCGAACCGGCCGTGGTGTTCGCCTGCGACACCTTCGTGACCCGCTTGGTCGCGTCGTACGTGAACGAGGTCACCCCACCCGTCGGTGCGGTGATCGAGGACAGGTCCCCGTTCGTGTACGCGAACGTCGTCTTCGCACCCGTCGCGTCCGTGTAAGTGGTGATGTCGCCGTTGCTGTTCTTCGTCCACGACACCTTCCGGCTGCTCGAGCCCGAGGTCTGCGTGAACGTCTGCGTGCCGTTGGCGTACGACGAGTTCGCCGTCTTCGCCCCCGCCGTGCCCGCAGTCGAGACCAGGCTGCTCAGCCGGTACCCGTCCGAGGTGTTGAAGCGGACCTGGTTGCCGTTGCGGTCGACCACGGAGGTCGGCTGCCCGGCGAGGTTGAAGTGCGTCGTCGCGTTCGACGTCCACCCCTTCAACGTGTACTCGTGCGTCGAGCCGCTGTCGACCCGGGTGAGGGTCTGCTGCAGGCCCGCCGGAGTCGTGAACGATCCGGCCGCACCAGTCGCCGTGAACTGCCACGCCGTGCCGACTGCGTCCGTGTACACCACGCCCTGCGCGTTCGCAGACAGGTCGCCAGCACCGCCGAGCGCGTACTGCCACCGGTTCGCGTCCATCGTGTTGCTGTTCGCCACGTTCATCGCCCGCGAGTTGTACGCAGCACCGATCGTGGTGTTCTGCGTCACCCCCGGCAGGCTCAACGCGCTCGTGGTCACCAGCAGGTTGCCGGTACCGACATCCACCGACGCGTTCGTCTGATCGGTGATCGGGAACGGCAACGTCGTCGCCGAGCTGCGCTGCCCGGTCACGTCCGTCTCCGCCGGACCACCCGGGAGCGAGTTGTACGTACCCTGCAGGTCGATCACGTAGTTCATCGCGGCCGGCCCACTGTTGCGGACCCGGATCGCACCGTTCGCACCCACCGGCGTGACGACCATGTTCGACCGCGTCGACGTCGCATCACTGTCGATCGCCGACCCAGACGGCACCGCCGCGCCGTCCGCGTACACCTGCGCGTACGTGTCCGACGAGCTGCTGTTCACCGCGGTGAACGTCAACGCCACCGCGGACAGTCCCTCCGCCACCGTGGGCACCCCGTCACGAACACCTCCGACCTGCACCGCGAACGTCGCACCCGACGCGATGCTGCCCGTGCTGCGCGTGTCGACCAGCCGGCCGGCCTGCGGCGTGAACCCTCCACCCGGGTTCGACGGCAGGAAGTACCCCTGCACGTCCACGAGCACGTCGATCAGACCGGCACCGCTCGCGGTGTCGAGGGTGATCTTCCCGTCCGAACCCAACGCGACCTGCGCACTCATCGACGTCGAGAGCCCCTTCGTCGAGTTGTAGTTCAACACCCCGGTGCTCTTGGTCCCGCCCGACGGCGACGGCCGGATCCACCCGGCAGCCTCCTGCTGGTTGATCACGATGATGTTCAACGCCACCGCCGCAGCACCCGCTGGGATCCCGTTCTTGCCGGTCACCTGGAACGACACCGAGTCACCGCCGTCGAGACGGCCCTGCGGAACACCCGTGCCGTTGCGCGTGTCGACGAACCGGGTCGGCGCCATCGGCACCAGGCCACCCGCCCCCACACCGTTCTGCGTCGACGTGTAGTAACCCGTGACGTCGATGATCACCCGCGACTCCGACGTCTGCGTCTTGATCTGGATCGTCCCGTCATCACCGACCGCGAGCAGACCCGTGTTCGACGTGTTCCCTCCGACACCGGCGTCGTAGGTCAGCATCAGCGTCTGCGAATCCGACGACGACGGACGGGCGAACAACTGCCCCGTCCCGCTCGGGTCCGCGACCGTGATCATCAGCGTCACCGCGCCGATCCCCGACGACGGCAGGCCTCCGACCCCGGCGACCTGCACCGTGCGGTACGTGTTCGCGGTCGTCGCACCACCGTTGAGCACGCGCGCGTTCGACGGCATCGGCACGTACTGACCGCCCGTGCCCGTCACCGCCGCCTGCGCTGGCAGCGGCTGCGCCACCACCGACAAGAACGACCCCAGCAGCGCCAACACCGTCACCAGCGCCAGCACCACCCAACGAGAACGACCAGACGACACCGTCGATGCGAACACGCGCAGAACCCCTCAACGGCTGCGACGAACGCGACCGCCCCCGTGACGGCACCGTGCAACCAGAAAGTCACGCTACGGAACCATCTCAACGACTGCGCCCCCACTAGAGGGGGTAGAAGTGAGGCACACTCGACCGATATCCGCGCGCGAACCTGCGACCGCCCTGGACGCCGCACACCCCCGCCCGCACGTCGACACAGCACGACGGTCCCGTCCGCAGCCGCTCGGCAGCGGGAACGCGGCACCCGGTCATCCCCGTCCGCCATGGTCCTCGGGTGGACACCCGACGACCCGCACGGTGGCGGGACCAGCACCTCGGCGCACGGCTGGCGCTCCTCGCCGTCCTCGCCGGCATGACGGTGCTCACCGGATGGAACGCGGCGCGGGGCGGCGCGTCGAGCTTCTACGCCGCAAGCGCGCGCTCGATGTCCGAGTCGTGGCCGGCCCTGCTCTCCGGCTCGTTCGACCCGTCCGCCACGGTGACCCTCGACAAGCTCAGCGGGTTCGCGGTGCCCCAGGCCGCGAGCGTCGCGGCGTTCGGCATGTCGACGGAGGCGCTCGTGCTGCCCGAGGTCGTCGCGGGCCTGGTCACGGTGTGGGCGTGCGCGACCGTCGGACTCCGCTGGGCCGGCGTCGGCACCGGGCTGGTCGCCGCCCTCGCCGCTGCGACGACCCCGGTGTTCGTGTCGATGTTCGGGCACCCGATGGAGGACGGCATGGTCACGGCCGCCCTCGCCGTGGCCCTGGTGTGCTGGCAGCGTGCCGCGATCACCGGTCGGTGGTGGCCGCTCGTCGCCGCGGGGCTGATGGTGGGCGTCGGGTTCCAGGCGAAGATGCTGCAGGCCTGGTTCGTGCTGCCCGCGCTGGTGGTCGGCACGCTGCTCGCGTCGGCCGCTCCGGACGGCGGTGTCCTCGGCCGTGCGCGGCGACTGGCCCGTGCGGCGGTGCTCGGCGCCGTCGCTGTCGCGGCGTCGCTCGCGTGGGTGGTCGGCATCACGCTGACGCCCGCCGGCTCCCGCCCGTGGGTCGACGGGTCGGTCGACGACGGTGCGTTCGCGATGGTGTTCGGGTACAACGGCGTCGACCGGTTCCTGCCGGGTCTGGTGCCGGGAGCGGTGGTGGCGGGCACGGAGCCGGGCCACGGGCACGAGCGGTTCGGCGGGCCGGGCGGGGTCACGAAGCTGCTCGACGCGCACCTGGCGTCACAGGTCGCCTGGCTCCTGCCCGCAGCCCTCTCCGCGATCGTCGTCGGGTCGGTCGTCGTGCTGCTCCGACGCCGGACGTGGCCGTTCGGCGCCGCGCTCGACACGCGTGCCGGGACCGCGGTGCTCGTCGTCCTGGTGGTGTGGCTCGCCACCGCTGCCGGGGTGCTGTCGGTCGCGAAGATCCCGCACACCGCCTACGTCGCGGCGATCGGCGTGCAGCTCGCCGTCCTCGCAGCCTTCGGGTGGCGCGGTGCCGTCGGGCTCCTCCGCGCACACTCGCCGTGGCTCCGAGCGCTCCCGGTGCTGCTCGCCGCGGGCCAGGCGGTCTGGTGGGGTGTCCTCGCCCGCGGCACGTCGATGCCGTCCGGACTGGCCCGGCCGGCCCTCGACGTCGCGACCGGCGCCCTCCTCGCGACGCTCGTCGCGCTGGTGTGGCGACCCCGCGCGGACCTGCGACGCGGGGCGGAGCCGCACCGCGCCTCCCGGCCGGCCGTCGCGCGAGCGACCATCGCCCTGACCGCCGGGCTGGCGCTCGTCGTCGGACCCGCGGCGTACTCGCTGCAGGCGCTCGACGCGACCCGCGACGGCAGCGGCACCGAGGCCTCCGTGGGCGGGTGGCAACGCGGTACCGACGGGACCTTCCGCGTGTCGCCGGCCGACTGGCAGGGCGGCACGCCGACGCCGTTCGACCCGCAGGACCGCGCGCTCGTCGCCACGACCCGTCGCCTCGACCGGTACCGGTCCGACCTGCCCCTGTTCCTGACCGACACGTGGCGCATCTCGGCACCGGTCATCGACGCGACCGGGCTGCCCGTCCTGACCGACGGCGGCTTCAGCGGGACGGTGCCCGTCTTCACGCCCACCCAGATCCGGCAGCGGATCGCGCACGGACTCCGTGTGCTCGTCGTCGAGGCCGGCGCGCCGCGCACCGACCCGGTGCTGCGAGCGGCCCTCGCGGGCGGGTGCCGGGCGGTGTCCGACACCTTCCCGGACGCGGTGCCGCCCGCGCAACCGTGGATGGTGACCCGGATCGGGTGGACGGTGTGGCGCTGCGGGCTGCCGGGGCCGTCGCTCGACCGTCTGCACGGGCTGGTGCCGCACCCGCTGCGCACGCGGCGAGCGGACGCGCACGCCCGGTGAGCGGGCGCGAGCACGCGCCAGGCGGAGGCGCGCACTCGCCCGACAGACGCGCGAGACCAGGGTTGACCGTGCGGAGGCCGGGCCGGTTCAGCCCTGCTCGAGGACCTCGCGCAACGACATCGGTCGGCGGCCCGTGACCCGCTCGACATCGCCGGAGACGTGCGCGAGGGCACCCTCCGCGATCGCCGTGTACGTGCTCACCCAGGCGTCGGCCTGCCACGGCTCCGGGTTCCAGCGCGCCCGGGAGGCGTACGCCTCCTCCAGGGTCTCCGGGTGGTAGGTGACCGTGCGCCCGCGGACCTCGCTGACGGTCGCCGCGGCCTGCGCGAGGGTGATCGCCGCGGGCCCGGTCAGCTCGTAGGTGCGGTCGAGGTGGGCGGCGGGTGCCTGCAGCACGGCGGTCGCCACGCGGGCGACGTCGGCCCGGGCGACCGCGGCCATCGCACCGTCGCCGGCGGGGCCGCGGATCACGCCGTCCTCGCCGACGAGGTCCTCGACGAAGTCCAGGTAGAACGAGTCACGGAGGAACGTGTGCGCCATCGAGGTCGCCCGGATCGCCTCCTCGGTCGCCCAGTGGTCGCGGCCGAGGGTGAAGGTGGCGTCCGCAGTAGCACCGACGAACGAGGTGTAGACGACGTGCCGGACCCCGGCGGTCGCGGCGGCGGCGACGAAGGAGCGGTGCTGTGCGAGTCGGTCCCGGGCCTCGGCGCCCGAGACCATGAGGAGTGTGTCGACGCCCTCCAGTGCCGCGCGGCTCGCGTCGGCGTCGCCGTAGGTCGCGCTTGCGACCTCGGTGCCGGGCAGCTGCGGTGCCCGTGATGGGTCGCGGACGACCATGCGGAACGGCACGTCCGCTGCGGCGAGCGCGCGGGCGACGGCTCCCCCGATGTTGCCGGTGGCTCCGGTGACGGCGATGGTCATGGTCGGTCCTCTCGTCGGGGCTGCTGGGCGGGTCCGGTCGCGTCTCCTGGTCGCGCCGGGCGGTCGGCGCCGGTCGCGCGTCGGGTCACGTCCGCACCGTCCTGGAGGCCCGACCCACCCTGGCAGCGACGCGCGCGGCGTTCACGCCGTCGACCTCCAGCGCCCAGGCGCGGGCCGCGTCGTGGTCGCGGCCGTGCCGCATGTGGCGGCCCACCAGGCGGTCGACGCGGACCGCGTCGTCGACGACGCACGCCCAGGTCTCGGTGAACAGGTCGACCAGGTCGGCCCAGGGTTCGTCGGCGTCGAGCAGGTAGTTGCCCTCGGTCACGACGAGTCGGGCCGACCGGGGCACCGCGATGCTGCCGGCGACGGGCTCGTCGATCCGCCGGTCGAAGTCGGGCGCCCAGACCACCGGCTCGGTGTTGGCGGCGAGTCGACGCACGAGCGCCACGTAGCCGCCGGCGTCGAAGGTGTCGATCGCGCCCTTGCGGTCGTGTCGTCCGAGTTCGTCGAGCGCGGCGTTCGCCAGGTGGAAGCCGTCCATCGGGACCTGCACCGCGGTGCCCGGGCCGAGGGCGGCGTCGACCTCGGAGACGATGCGTCGGGCGAGGGTGGACTTGCCGGCCCCTGGGGCTCCGGTGATGCCGAGCACGGCGCGGGTGGCGGTGCGGTCGGGGTCGGAGGTCCGGGCGGGGTCGGCGGTCTGGGCGCGGTCGGCGGTGCGGGCGAGCTCGACGGCGCGGGCGACGGCCTCGTCGACGGACACGGACGGCTGCGGCACGGGTTCATCCTGGCAGGCGCGGTGGTTCACTGGCCGCATGGTGGATGCGACGACGGCGTTCAGCGGGTTCTCGGTGCGGGACGTGGCCGAGGCCCGGTCGTTCTACGAGGGCGTGCTCGGCGTTCCCGTCGACGAGGAGCACGGCATGCTCTGGCTGCACCTCGGCGACGGACACCGGGTGCTCGTCTACCCGAAGGGCCCGGCGCACGAGCCGGCGTCGTTCACCGTGCTGAACTTCCCCGTGCCGGACGTCGACGCCGCCGTGGACGAGTTGCGGGCGGCCGGGGTCTCGTTCCTGCACTACGACGGTGTCACGGACGAGCGCGGGGTGAACCGGCAGGGCGGGCCGCTCATCGCGTGGTTCACGGATCCGTCGGGGAACGTGCTCAGCGTCATCGAGGGGTGATCGGCCCAGCACGCGGCGGACCCGGGTCAGCGGGTGAGGGCTCCGGCCCACCCGAGCGCGATCGGCACGAGCAGGCCGTGGCGGTGGTGCGGGAGCTCGGCGATGGGGATCCACCGCGCCTCGTCGGTGGTGCCGTCCTCCTCGTGCCGGAGCGCTCCGCCGGTCACGGACGCCCGGAACACGACCTGCACCGCCTTCATCGCCCGGCCGTTGGCGTGGATCCGACGTTCGGCGGGGACGATGTGGTGGCGCACGCCGAGCAGCGGTCCGACCGCTGCCTCGAGCCCGGTCTCCTCCCGGACCTCGCGGACCACGGCCTGTTCGACGGTCTCGTCGAACTCGACGCCCCCGCCGGGCAGCGTCCACGTGCCGGCGTCGGGGAAGCGCAGCCGCGCCAGGAGGACCCGCTCGCCCTCGGTGATCACGCCGTACGCAGCGAGCCGGGTGTCGTAGTCGGTGTACTCCATCACCCGACCATGCCAGAAGGCGAGCCGGACTCGCACAGCCGCGCCGCGCCTCCCGGCTGGAGGAGCGTGCGCAGCGCGCTCAGACCGGCGCGACCGCTCCCCAGCCGACGCGCAGGCGGGCGACTGCCCGGTCGTAGGCGCCGAGCACCTCGGCGTCGTCGCGGAGCATCGACTGGAGCTGCAGGCCCTCGTACAGCGCGACGAGCTGCTCCGCGGCGTGCCGCGGCGAGGCTCCGCGCGACTCGCGACCGGCGACGACGTCCCGGGTGAGCGCGAGCGTGATGTCCTCGAACGACCGCGTGTACTGCCCGCGGAACCATCCTCCCGCCGGGTGTCCCGGGGTGGACGAAGCGCTGAGCAGGGCCATCCGGAGTCGCACGAGTGCCGGCTCGTCGAGCCCGGCCTGCAGTCGGGCCCGGAGGTAGGCGACCACGCCGTCCCGCTCGGCGACGACCCAGAGCGCGCGTCGACTGCCGTTGTTCCACCGGTCCATCACCGCCACCACGAGCAGGTCCCACAGCGGGTAGGCCGCACGGACATCGGCCTCGGACATGCCTGCCGCGCGGGCGACCTCTGCGACCCCGACCCCGTGGAAATCCCCGGTCCGGTAGGCCTCGATCGCGCCGGACACGACGCGCGCGCGGAGTTCGGGATCGCTCTCGGACATGCGCACGATTCTGGGGCGCGCGGGTCGGTGGCCGCAGCGCCCAGTTCAGGGGCCGCGTGTCGACGACCGCGTCGCCTTGCTTGGTGGGCGGTAGCAGCCGGGCGGGGTCAGCCTCGGTCGAACGTGATGCCCGCGTCGTCCGGGGCGTCGACCCTGCCGGTCCGAGCGAACTCGGCCCAGACGGCTCGGAGTCGGCGCCCCCGCTCCGCCACGGCCGGCCAGTCCCGCGCCGCCACGAACGGCGATCCCGCCCAGGCGTCGCGTCCGCCGAGGAGCAACGGCAGGTCGCTCATGTGGACCGCACCCGTCGGTCGGGTCGTCGCACCGTGTCGGAGCCGGTACGACACCGCGTGCCCGCCCGCGGCCCGGTGGCGGTCCCGGAAGCGACGGACGTCGCGCCCGTAGATGATCTCGGAGAGCGGTCGGACGAGCAGCCAACGGACCAGGGCGCGGAGCGGACGTGACCGCACGGTGGCGCGCAGTGCGGGGACGGCCGGGAGGAACATCGCGGCCTCGTCCGCTGCCGAGCCGATGAGGACGTCGAACTCCGGGGCGACGGAACGCCAGGCTTCCGACGCGCGTCGCTCGGGCGGGAGCGGAGCGTGGCCGTACTGGGTGCCGAAGGGCATCCCGCCGCGGAGGCCGAACCGGGCCGTCGCACGCTCGGCCGCGACCTGGCGGGCGATGACCTCGTCGACCGGGGTGTCCGAGTCGATCGTCCCGACGGCACGGAGCAGTGCGCGCGTCATCCTCGCGCGGCGGCGGGAGATGCCGAGCGGTGCGCTCTGGATGATCGCGCGCTGGAAGAGTCCCCGGGTGCCGTCGCTGATCATGAGGTGGGCGGTGGCGTCGCCGCCGGCGGACTGGCCGAACACGGTGACGCGGTCGGGGTCGCCGCCGAAGGCCGAGATGTTCGTGCGGACCCAGCGCAGCGCCTCGACGAGGTCGAGGAGGCCGAGGTTGGCGGGGAGGTCGGTGCGCGGGCGGTCGCTGCGCGGGCGGCGCGTGCGGCGGTCGCGGCGCGTGCGGCGGTCGCGGGCGCTGCTGGAGCTGCTGGTGCGGCCACCGAGGAAGCCGAGCACCCCCAGGCGGAACGTCACCGCCACGACCACCACACGCTGTTCGAGGACGAGCTCGCGCGGGTCGTAGATCGGGAGGTCTCCCCCACCGATGACGTAGGAGCCGCCGTGGATCCACACCATCACGGGCAGCCGCTCGTCCGCGGAGACATCGGCTGGCATCGTGATCGAGAGCCGCTGGCAGTGCTCGTCCGACACGACGTCGGGCATCGGGTGGAGGAGCGATCCGACGTACCCCGACTCCGGCTGGGGGGCCACCGGCGCCGGGCTCAGTGCCTCGAATGGCTCCGTGAAAGCGGGAACGGGCCGGGGCGCAGCGAACCGGTCCGCCTGGGCGTACGGGATGCCGAGTGCTCGCACCACATCGTCCTCGTGGCGCGCAAGGACGGTGCCGACCGGGGTGGTGAAGGTGCGGAGGTCGGTCATCCCGTCACGCTACCGCGGGCGGACCACGCTTGCAGAGCCGTACGTGCCTCGAGCGGCATGTGTCCTGGGTTCCCCTGGCTCTCGCATCCCCTTCGCCTTCCCTTCGCCTTCCCTTCGCCGAGCGGGCTCTTCCGGCCGGGCCTGGCGCTCGTGCGTGACCGGATCCGCCCGCTCGCGGCCCGCGCGTCGGTTCCGGGTGCGCAGGCGTGCGCCTCGGTTGCGCGAGCGGGCGAAAGAGGCCGGTGACCGAGGTCGCAGGTGACCGATTCCACCCGCTCGCGAACGGGCGAAACCAGGCGGTGTCCGTCCCACCGGGCGCCAGGAAACGCCCGCTCGCGACGTGACTCGGACGTCCGGACCCGCCCCTCAGCGGAGGAGCCGCCCCGGAGACCGTGAGCGGGCAGAACACGCAGGCGTCGCCGTCCGCGAGCGACAGGAAACGCCCGCTCGCGACCCGGGCCGGGGCTCGCCGCGCCAGCACGTGCGTGGAGCGGCATGCCTCACCACGAGCGGGCGGAATCCGCGAGCATCGGCGTCCGCGAGCAACAGGGAACGCCCGCTCGCGCACCGAACGCGCCGAACGCCCGCTCGCGCACCGAACGCACCGAACGCACCGAACGCCCCCTCGCGCACCGAACGCGACACTGCGCACCAAACGCGACGCGGCGACAAAAACTACACAGCGGGTGGTTTCTCCGGTAGCGTCGTACTCGGTCTCGCCGTGGAGCAGCGCTCCTCGACGGGCTGCGACATCCAGTGCCGCGCCACCCAGACAGGATCGAAGGAGCCTCTGCAATGCCCACCACCTCTGTGCAGCTCTACTCGCTGCGCGACGCCATCGCCGAAGACCTCGACGCCGCCATCGCCCGCGTCCGTGAGATCGGCTACGAGAACGTCGAGCCGTACGCGTTCGTCGAGCGCGTCGACGACTTCGAGCGGGCACTCCGGGCGACCGGCCTCCAGGCTCCGTCGGGGCACGTCGCGGTGATCGACGCCGACGACACCGCGCCGATCTGGGACGCGGCGAAGCGGCTCGGCCTCCAGACCGTCATCGACCCGTTCATCCCCACCGACCGCTGGCAGACCGCCGACGACGTGAAGAAGATCGCGGACCGGGTGAACGAGCTCACGGCCGAGGCGGCCAGCCACGGCCTGCAGTTCGGCTACCACAACCACCAGTGGGAGTTCACGAACAAGGTCGACGGCCGCACCGTCTACGACCTGTTCGTCGAGCAGCTCGCGCCGGAGACCGTGCTCGAGGTCGACACCTTCTGGGCGACCGTCGGCGGCGCGGACGCCCCGGCCGTCCTCCGCTCCCTCGGTGACCGGGTCGTCGCGATCCACGTCAAGGACGGCAAGGTCGACGGTGACATCCTGACCGCGCTGCCCTCGTCGGAGAGCGCGCTCATCGTGCCGGAGGCGCTCCAGCGCGCCTTCGAGAACCAGACCCCGGCCGGCCAGGGCGACGTCGACGTGGCGGGCATCCTCGCCGCTGCGCCACAGGCGATCCGCGTGGTGGAGTTCGACGCCTACTCGGGCGACGTCTTCCAGGGCATCACCGAGTCGCTGCAGTGGCTCCGTGAGAACGACACCGCCGGGAGCGCCGCGTGAGCCGCGTGGGCGTCGGCATCATCGGTGCCGGCAACATCTCCGACCAGTACCTGACCAACCTGACGCAGTTCGCCGACGTCGAGGTGCTGTTCGTCGCCGACGTCATCCAGGAGCGCGCGAAGGCCCAGGCCGAGAAGTACGGCGTCCCGTCGTACGGCACGGTCGAGGAGCTCCTCGCCCGCGACGACATCGCGATCGTGGTGAACATCACCATCCCGGCCCAGCACGCCGAGGTCGGCCAGCAGATCATCGCCGCCGGCAAGCACACCTGGAGCGAGAAGCCGGTCGCCACCACGGCCGAGGACGCGCAGGCCCTGCTCGCCGCCGCCGATGCCGCGGGCGTCCGCTACGCCACGGCGCCGGACACCGTGCTCGGCGCCGGCATCCAGACCGCGATCCGCGCCATCGCCCGCGGCGACATCGGCACGCCGCTCACCGCGACGACGATGTTCCACGTGCCCGGGCCGGACCAGTGGCACCCGGACCCCGAGTTCCTCTACGCGCAGGGCGCCGGTCCGCTGTTCGACATCGGCCCGTACTACGTCACGACGCTGCTCCACGCGTTCGGTTCGGCCTCGCGCGTGCAGGCCGTGTCGTCGAAGTCCCGCGAGACGCGCGTGATCGGGTCGGGCCCGCGCGCCGGCACCGAGTTCGCGGTCGAGGTGCCCACGCACCACGCCGCCCTCATCTCGTTCGCCGACGGCCAGTCCGCGCAGACGACGCTGTCGTTCCAGCACGCCCTGCCCCGCAACGGGTTCGTCGAGATCAACGGTTCCGAGGGCACGATCGTGCTGCCGGACCCGAACGTCTTCGACGGCGACAGCACGCTGTGGACGCTCGGCAAGGACGAGCCGACCACGCTCGAGCACCGCGGTTCGACGTGGGGCCGCGGCACGGGTGTGGTCGAGATGGCCCGCGCGATCGCCGAGGGCCAGCCGGAGCGCGCCTCCGGTGCCGTCGCCTCGCACGCGCTCGACGTCATGCTGGGCATCCGTGACGCCGCCGAGTCCGGTCAGGCCGTCGAGATCACGTCGCGGATCACGAAGCCGGAGCCGCTACCCGAGGACTTCGACCCCGCGGCCGCGGTCCTGGCCGAGGGCGTCAACGCCTGAGCACGCCGCGAGCAGCAGCAGGGGCCGGTCCCGTCGGGGCCGGCCCCTGCTGCACCCCTCAGGTCGGCCGCGTCGCGGATGGCGCGGACTGGAGGCACGGCTCGCCTCCGCCACGTCGCGCACGCGGGTCCGCTTCGATGGTGCAATGGAGCGAGCCCGACGGACGGGCAGGAGAGGCGAGGATGCCAGCACCCACGAGCGACACCGAGGTCACGTACCCCGCCGGCGACCTGACGAGCGAGGGAACGGTCGTGCACGTGGAGCCGACCGCCGACGACCGCTGGGCCGTGTTCACCGACCGCACCGCCGCGCATCCGGTCGACACCGCGTGGCCCGACCAACCGGCCGACCGGGTGACCCTGACGGCGGGCGGCATGCGGTACGACGACGTCGAACTCCGCGTCGCGGGGTTCCAGGACGGCGCGGTCCACATCGGCGACGACCTGCCGGTCCGCACCGGGACCGACGGGTGGGTCTTCGCCGTCGCACACGTCGTGACGGGCACCCCTCCGCAGGTCGGCGAGCCGATCACGGTCAGCGTCGATCCCGCGTACCGTGCTGCGCTCAGCGTCGGGCACACCGCCTGTCACCTGGCGTCCCTCGCCCTCGACGCCGTGCTCGCGGAGCACTGGGGCAAGCCCGCCCCGGGGGACGCGCTCGGCCACCCGGCGTTCGACTCGCTGGCGATCACCCGGTCAACGATCGGTGCGTACCGGTCCGAGGACGCCTACCGCATCGGCAAGTCCCTGCGGAAGAAGGGGTTCGACCCGGCTGCGTTCGACGACCCCGACGCCGTCGCGGCCCGGATCACCCGACGGCTCCGCGACTGGGTCGCCACCGGGGGCACCGTGCGGATCGACACCGACGGCCCCGGCCTGTCCGACCGACGACGATGGACGTGCGAGCTGCCCGAGGGCGTCGCGACCATCCCGTGCGGCGGAACGCACCCGACGAGCCTGGCGGACCTCGTCGACCCCACCGTCGAGCTCGCCGTGGAGGACGTCCCCGGTGCGCGTCTGGTCACGATGACGACCACGCTCACACCGCGCTGAGTCCAGCCCGCGCTCGGTCGGTCGCATGCCGGACGGTGCCCGGGGTCAGTCCGCCCGCGGGACGATCTGCTCGAGCATCCGGAGCACCCGCTCGCCGTCCACGGCACCCGGGTCGAGCAGCCACTGCACCTGCAAGCCGTCGGACGCCGCGATGCTCAGTGCGGCGAGGTCGACCGGGTCGAGGTCGGCACGGATGCGTCCGGCCTCCTGGTCGGCCCGGATCCACCCGGCGAGCTCGGCGCGGAGGCTCGCGAACCGCTCGCGCATGAACTCGCGCGTCGACGGGTGGCCCTCCTGCACCGCATCGGCGGAGAGCGTCGTGTACAGCTGCACCAGGCCGGGTACCGCACGGTTCCGCACGGCGCTGTCCCGCATGTCGCCGATCGCCGACTTCTGCCGGTCCGGGTCGGGCTGCGACCGGACCTCGTGCTCGTGGTAGACGGCCAACAACAGGTCGTCCCGGCTCGGGAAGTAGTGGCGGAGCGCGGCGTGCGTGATGCCGAGCGCCTCGGCGACCGACCGGAGCGACGACGCGTCCACGCCCTGCGCCGCGACCATCCGGATGGTCTCGTCGAGGATCTGCGCGCGACGCTCGGCGCCCTTGCGGTACCCGCGTCGCTGCGGGCCCTCGTGCTCGTCGGCCGGGGTCGTCATCCTGCCAACTTACCGCTGGAAGGTTTTCCGTGCGAGGACCGCGTCCCCGCCGGACGTCAGCGCCGCTGCGTCGCGGGGGCGTCCTCGTCGGCCGGGGTCGGCGTCCCCTCGGCGAGGGCGTCGACGACGGCCGTGAGCGCCCGGCTCACCACCGCGTTGTCCGCGTCCGAGAGACCGTCGAAGACGTCCACGACGGCCTGGTGGAACGCCGCGTACGAGGCGTCGATCTTCGCGGCCGCCTGCTCGGTCGGCTGCAGGACCTGCTGCCGTCGGTCGGTCGGGTGGGCGTCGCGGACGAGGTCACCCTTCTCCACGAGCGCGTCGACGACCTTGGTGACCGAGGCGTTCGACACCGCGAGCATCACCGCGAGGTCCTTCGGCCCCATCGGCCGCTCGTCGCGTGAGGCCTGCAGGAGGTACCGCAGCGCGAGCGACTCGTTCTTCGACAACCCGGTGTCGACCCGCGCTGCCTCCACCTGCTGCTCCTCCGCGTGCTGCAACCGGAGGATGGCGTCGACGGCGGTCCTCGCGGCGGCCGAGCGGGGTGCTCGTGCGTAGAGGTGGTTGTGCTCGCGGCGGACGACGGTCAGCGGCATGGGGTCATGGGCTCCTGTGTCAGACGGCCGGGACGGCGAAGAAGTCGGCGTAGGACGGCTCGGAGCGCTGGGACAGGAGCGAGGGGTCCTCGATCCGGCGCTCGACGAACGCGTCGATGACGGCCTGGTCGGTGAGGCCCGCGCGCGGGTGGCTCCGACCGATCCGTGCGTGTCGCGGCATCCCCGTGTACGTGCTGTGCATGTCTGATCCCGCCTTCCTGCTCACTGCTGCCCGGCCCGGGCGGCAGTCCCTCGTGGACGTCGAAACTCTTTCACGGCGCGAACGGTTTCCACAACGAACCGTTTCCGGAATGGACGTTTCGCGCACCGAACCTCCGCGAACTCGTCGCCTGACGGACATCCGGCACGTCGCCGAGCGGGAGACGTGCGCTGCAGGACCCCCAGCGACCTCACGGCGTCCTGTTGGCACTCTCTGGGTTCGAGTGCTAAAACAGAAGCAGTTGAGTCGAGGGGACTCAACGAGAATCCACACGAAGGAGTTGACGACGATGACGATGAACTTCGACCCGTTCCGCGAGCTCGACCGCCTCGCCGGCTCCCTGCTCGGGAGCGCCGGCGGACCGCGTTCGATGCCGATGGACCTGTACCGCACCGGGGACCACTACGTCCTCGACGTCGACCTGCCGGGCATCGACCCGGGCTCGGTCGACGTCGACGTCGACGGGTCGGTCCTGACCATCCGTGCCGAGCGGACGCTCGGTGCGCCGGAGGGCTCGCAGTGGATCACGCGCGAGCGCCAGCCGGGCACCTTCGTCCGCCAGCTGACCCTCGGCGACCACCTGGACGCCGGCCGCATCACGGCGAACTACGACAACGGCGTGCTGAGCATCACGATCCCGGTCAAGGAGTCGGCGAAGCCGCGCAAGATCGAGGTCGCCGTCGGCGGCGGTTCCCAGCAGCTCGCGGTCGGCACGGGCCAGGGCGCCGCGGACTAGCCCGGAGGCGCCGTGGGAGCACTGCTCAACGCACTCGTGGCCGTCCTCGCGGTCACCGCCGCGCTGACCACGTGGAGCCTCGACCGCCGCACCGCGCTCGTGCTCGGTGCGGCGGGCAGCACGGTCGGCACGTTCCTGGCCTGGGTGGTCGCCCCGGCCGCCTTCACGGGGGTGGTGCCGTGGATCGCTGCTGTCCTCGGGACGGCGGCCGTCGTGGCCGGGTGGAGCGCCGTGCGGCTCTACGACGGCGTCTTCGCGCCGCCACCGGAACCGGAGGACGACACGCAAACGGTCGCGACGATCTCGAGGTGACCACAGAACGGACGGGAGGTCGCTGCCAGCCGGCACCGCGCCTCCCGTCCGTCTCGTGGACGGTCCGGGCTACTCCTTGTGCAGCTTGTCCTGCACCGTCCCGGCCGTCTTCTCGACGACGTTCGGCAGCTCGGTCGTGCCGTAGAACCGGACGTCCGGGTGGGTGGGCGGCGGCATCGGCGCCGACGTCGTCGGACCGTCGTGGTAGCTGTACTCGCCCTTGCCGTCGAACGAGGGACCGCTCGCCCACGGGCCGTTCGCCGCCTCCTTGCCGTCGGAGAAGTTCAGGTACTGGTAGTCGACCTCCTGGTTCTCCTTCGACTGGGGGAAGTTGCTCGGTGTCGGGAAGTCCTCGATCCCCTGTTCCCGGAGTTCGGCGGCCGCCGTCGCCCACATGTTCTGGTGCATCGTGTCGCGTGCGAGGAGGAACGAGAGCAGGTCCCGCACCCCGGCGTCGTCGGTCATGTGGTATAGCCGGGCGACCTGCACCCGACCCTGCATCTCGGCGTTGGCGTTCGCCGTGAAGTCCGCGAGCAGGTTCCCGCTCGCGGTGATGTACGAGCCCTGCCACGGGTTGCCGTTGCTGTCGACCGGCCGGGCTCCGGCACCGGCGACGATGCCCTGCTGGACGTCCGTGCCTCCGATGATCGCGGCGACGGTCGGGTCGTCCTGCACGGCGTCCTCGGTGATGCCCAGCGGGCTCTTCTCGAGCAGCTGCGCGATCATCGTGGCGAGCATCTCGACGTGGCCCATCTCCTCCGCGCCGATGCCGAACACCAGATCCCGGTACTTGCCGGGCATGTGCATGTTCCACGCTTGGAACTGGTACTGCATGGCGACGGTGATCTCGCCGTACTGACCGCCGAGCACCTCCTGCAGCTTGCGGGCGTAGACGGCATCGGGCTTGTCCGGGGTGGACGCGAACTGGAGTTCCTGCTTGTGGAAGTACAAATCGTTCTCCTGTCGTGGTGGTGCGGTCGGTCGCCGGGCAGCGGTGGTCTGCCGCTCAGAGGATCGGGGTGCCGCCCGTCACGGCGACACGGGCGCCGGAGACGTAGCTACCGTCGTCGCTCGCGAGCAGCACGTAGACCGGGGCGAGCTCGGCAGGCTGTCCGGGGCGGCCGAGCGGCGTCTGCTTGCCGAACTGCTCGACCTCCTCGGGCGGCATCGTCGAGGGGATGAGGGGCGTCCAGATCGGCCCGGGTGCGACGCTGTTGACGCGGATGCCGCGGGGGCCGAGCAGCTGGGCGAGCGCTGCCGAGAGGTTCGCGACGCCGGCCTTCGTGACGTCGTACGGGGCGAGGTCCGGCTTCGGGTTGTCGGAGTTCACCGAGCTCGAACCGATGATCGCCGAGCCCGGGCCGAGGTGCGGGAGCGCGGCCTTGACGAGGTGGAAGTACGCGCTGAGGTTCGTCGCGAGGGTGTGGTCCCACTCCTCGTCGCTGATCTCCTCGATCGTCTCGTGGGTCATCTGGTACGCCGCGTTGTTCACGAGCACGTCGAGCCCGCCGAGCCGCTCGACCGCGGTGGCGACCACGGACCGGCAGTACGCCGGGTCGCTGACGTCACCCGGGAGCAGGACCGCCGTCCGCCCGGCCTCCTCCACCCAGCGCTTCGTGTCCTGGGCGTCGTCCTCCTCGTCCGGGAGGTAGCTGATCAGGACGTCCGCTCCCTCGCGGGCGAAGGCGATCGCGACCGCCTTGCCGATGCCGCTGTCCCCGCCCGTGATCACCGCGCGCTTCCCGGTGAGCTTGCCGGAACCCCGGTAGGACTCCTCGCCGTGGTCGGCTGCCGGGGTGAGCTGCTGGTCGCTGCCCGGGGGCTGCTGCTGTTCGGTCATGTCGTCTCCTGATCGGTGGTCCGTCGTCGCTGCGGTCGGTGTCGCTGCGGTGCGGCCGATGGTCGGCGGCGGGCGCTGGACGGCCGTTCGGGAGTGGCCCGATCGCGCGGTCCGGCGGTGCCGGCCTCGTCGATCCGGGTCACCGACCGACGGGGCCGCGCGTAGCGTGACCGGCATGGACCTGCAGCTCTCGGATCGTGTCGCGCTCGTCGTCGGGGGGAAGGGATACATCGGCCGTGCCGTCGCCGACCGGCTCCGGGCCGAGGGCTCCACGGTGGTGGTGGCGTCCCGGAGCGCCGAGGACGGCGACGACAGCGTCTCGATGGACACCGCGTCACAGGAGTCGGTCGACGCCGGGGTCGCTGCGGTGCTCGCGCGGCACGGGCGCATCGACGTGCTCGTCGTCACCGCCGCTCCGAGTGCGCAGACGCTGGACCCGGCACGGAAGTCCGACCCCGAGCAGGTCGCCGAGGCGATCGACGGCAAGGCGCTGGGCTTCCTCCGCGTCGCGAACGCCGTCCTGCCGCACCAGCGGGAGGCGGGCTCCGGTCGCGTCGTCGTGGTGAGCGGGCAGAACGCCTACATCTCCGGCAACATCACCGCATCGCTCCGGAACACGGCGGTGAACGTCATCGCGAAGAACCTGGCCGACGACCTGGCGGGATCGGGCGTCAGCGTGAACGTCGTGAACCCGGGAACGGTCACCGACGAGCCCGGGTCCGAGGTGCAGCGCGGCGCGGGCGGCGAGTCCAGCCCGCAGCAGATCGCGGACCTGGTCGCGTTCCTGTCCTCGCCGCTGTCGGCGCTCAGCGGCGAGTCGATCTCGATCGCGCACCGGATGCTCGGCTCCGTGGTCGTCTGACGCCGACCCGCGGCGGACGGGAGGCACGTGGCGCGGCCGCCACGCGCCTCCCGTCCGCCGTGTGGGCACGTCGCGCGCACCCGCGCGCCGAGAGGGCTTCGTCCTGCGGGCTGATGCGCTTCGGCCGTGCGCCCGATGTCGCCGACCCACGACTCCACGAGGCTGAGCACATGGAGTCCTCGAGCAAGCACGTCATCGCCACCCTGAGCGTCTGCGCCGGGATCGTCGCCGTCACCGTGTGGGCCATCCTCGCCGTGGCACCCGTCGCCTGACCCAGACGACGGCGATGCCCGCACACCGCCGTGCGATGATCGGTGCCGTGACCCCACGGCGCACGCTCGTCCGACCGCTCGCGGTGCGCTCGGTCGTCGCCGACGTCGTGTGGGCGGTCGTCGCCGCAGCGGCGTTCCTCGCGCCGGTCGACCTCGGACTCGAGCACGCGAGCATCCTCGCGGTCGTCGCAGCTGCCGGAGCGATCGCCGTCCGCCGGGTGTCGCCGTCGGGCGCGATGCTCCTCGTCGTCGTGCTCGGTTTCGTGCAGGTCGCGGGCGGTGAGCGCCCCTCCCTGGTCGACCTCGCCATCTTCGTGGTGATCGGCACGACCGCGATCCTCGGGACCCGCGCCGAGGTCGTGTTGTCCGGCCTCCTCGCCTTCGTGACCGGGGTCGGGGCGACCCTGTACCTCACGGTCACGGGCTTCCGCTTCGCGGTGCTCGTCAACGGCCCGCGCGACCAGGCGTTCCTCGCGATGGTCGCACCGGTCGCGGCCCTGCTCGCCGTGTGGGCCGGGGGGCTCGCGGTGCGGGCGTTCCGCTCGCGCGACCGCGAGTCGGAGCGCCGTGCGCACGCCGAGGAGGCCCGCTCCCGCGCCGAGGCCGTCGCGACCGAGGCCGAGGCCACCGCCACCCGCGCCATCGACGTCGCCGAGGCGGAACGGATCCGCGCCGCGATCGCCCGGGACGTCCACGACGTCGTCGGGCACTCGCTCGCGGTCATCATCGCGCAGGCCGACTCGGTGCCGTTCCTCGCCGACGAGGCCCGGGTGCGCGAGGTGAGCGCCACCATCGCGAGCACGGCCCGCAGCTCGCTCATGGAGGTCCGGCAGGTCCTCGGGCAGATCGACGGCACGGCCGACGCGGGCCCGGCGACCCTGGACGAGATCGTGCAGGGGATCCGCGACGCCGGCATCCAGGTCGACCACACCGTCCGGGGCGTCCCGCGCACACTCGGCCCGGACAGCGGGACCGCCGCCCGGCGGGTGCTGCAGGAGATGCTCACGAACGCACTCCGGCACGGCGCACCCGGCATGCCCGTGACCGTGCACGAGACCTGGCGGTCGGGCGACCTCGTGCTCGAGGTGGAGAACCGGGTCGGCAGCGGGTCGACCGGCGGTTCCGGCCGTGGCGTCGACGGCATGCGCAGCCGGCTCGCCGCCCTCGACGGCTCCTTCGACGCAGCGGTCCTCGACGACGCGTTCGTCGCCCGCGCACGCATCCCGATCGACATCCCAGGGGGGAGCCACCGATGACCGAACGCATCCGCATCCTGCTCACCGACGACCAGGCACTCTTCCGGGCGGGTCTGCGCGTCGTCCTCGACGCCCAGGACGACATGGAGGTGGTGGGCGAGGCATCCGACGGCGCCGAGGCCCTCGCCGCGATCCCGACGCTCCGGCCGGACGTGGTGCTGCTCGACATGCGCATGGCCGGTGTGGACGGTGTCGAGACCGTCCGTCGGCTCTACTCGGGCGAGGTCGAGGGTCCGCTGCCACGGGTGGTCGTGCTCACCACGTTCGGCCTCGACCCGGCCGCCGCCACCGCCATCCGGCTCGGCGCGAGCGGCTTCCTGCTGAAGGACACCACGCCACCGTTCCTGTTCGCCGCGATCCGCGCCGTGCACGAGGGCAGCTCGGTGATCGCACCGAACGACCTCGCCCAGCTGTTCGGCGCCGACGTCGAGCGTGCGCCGAAGCCGCAGCCGATCGAGTTCGCGTCGCTGTCCGACCGGGAGCGCATCGTGTTCGGGTGGGCCTCGCGCGGGCTGTCGAACGCCGAGATCGCCGCGAAGGAGTTCGTCACCGAGTCGACCGTGAAGACGCAGATCTCGAGCATCCTGGGCAAGCTCCAGCTCCGGGACCGCGTGCAGCTCGTGGTGTACGCGCACGACCACGGGCTCGCGGGGGCGCGGGACGAGGTCTAGCCGGGCACGACCTCGTCGAGGATCGTGGCCACCGCCGCCGGGTCGTGCGCGAACCGCCCGAGGAACAGACCCCCGATCCGCCCCTGCCCACGCGTGAGCAGGCCGGGTCCGGCGCTCCCCCCGTAGATCACCCGGGAGCCCGCGAGCTCCGGGATCGCCGCCACGTGCGCCTCGATCCCCGCGAGCACCTGGACGATGTGCTCGTCCGGGGCCGGAGCCGGTGCGCCGATGGCCCAGACGGGCTCGTAGGCGACGATGACCGGACCCGCGACACCCTCCGCGATCGCCGGCGCGAGGGCGCGGTCGAGTTGCGCGGTCACCTCCGTCACGGCGGCCGCCGCGGAGGCCCTGACCGGCTCCCCGACGCACACCAGCGGCCGCAGGCGGTTGCGGAACGCCGCGAGCACCTTGGCGGCGACGACGTCGTCCGTCTCGTGGAACAGGGAGCGTCGTTCGGCGTGGCCGATCTCGACCAGGTCGACGCCGATCTCGCGGAGTTCTGCGCCGGAGACCTCCCCGGTGAACGCCCCGTCGTCGGCCCACGACAGGTCCTGCGCGCCGAGCAGCACCGGCCCGTCGCCGAGCACCTGCCGGACGGGGACGAGCGCCGGGAACGACGGGACCACGAACAGCTCGGCGGCTCCCGACCGCACGGCGGGGTGCCGCTCGGCGATGTCCGCCACCCGCCGGGCCCAGTCGAGGGTCCTGGCGTGCGAGAAGTACATCTTGAGCGACACCCCGACGAGCGTCATGCGCGGTCGGCTCCCTCGGCGTCGAGGCCCTCGGCCGCGGAACCGTCGTAGCCGCAGATCGCCTGGACCTTCTCGGCGCTGGCGGACGACGGGTCGAACTCGTAGCCGAGCCACTCCTTCGCCATCCGACGGGCGACCTCGAGCCCGACGACCCGCTGCCCCATGCAGAGCACCTGCGCGTCGTTCGACAGCACGGACCGCTCGACCGAGTAACTGTCGTGGGCGGTCACGGCTCGGATGCCGGGCACCTTGTTGGCGCTGATCGCCACGCCGAGCCCGGTGCCGCAGATCAGGATCGCGCGGTCGGCCTCGCCGTTCGCGACCATCCGGGCGGCGTCGACGGCTATGTGCGGGTAGGCGGTGTGCCCGTCCGCGTCGACCCCGACGTCGGTGACGTCCGCGACCCGTCCGTCCGCGAGCAGGTCGGCCTTGATCGCCTCCTTGTACTCGTAGCCAGCGTCATCCGACCCGACGACCAGACGCAGCGTCATGATGCTGCTCCTTCCTCGATGACCGCGGTCACCGTCTCGACGATCAGTGCGAAGGACACCGCTCCCGGGTCCCTCGTGCCCACGGCCTGCTCGGCGTGGGTCTTGGCGCGCCCCTTGCGGGGCACGAGGTCGGCCGTGGCGTCCGCAGCCGCACGGGCCGCCGTCGCCGCGGCGCGCCAGGCATCCGCGGTCGACGCCCCGCCCTCGACGGCGGACCCGAAGGCGTCGTCGAACGGCACGAGCGCGTCGACCATCGTCTTGTCACCGGGCACGGCGCCGAACGCGGACACCGCCGCGGTCGCGGCGTGCACCGCCTCCGCGAGCCGCGCCGCCGACGGACGCGACTCGTCCCCGACCACGCGACCCAGTGCCTCCAGGGCGGCGCCCCAGATCGCACCGGACGTCCCGCCGGCCTTGTCGGACCACGCATCGGCCGCCACGGCGAGCAGTCCGCCCGCCCCGACGCCGCGACCCAGTGCCTCCTGGGCGGCCGCGTCCGCCGCGTGGACGCCGCGCTGCATGCCGATGCCGTGGTCGCCGTCGCCGGCGATCGCGTCCATCTCGCCGAGCTCGTCGACGTGCTCGTCGACGACGCGGCGCGCGGCGGCGAGCGCCGACGCCACGCGGGCGGCGACCTGCTGGGACTCGTCCGTGCCGGTGCCGACCTCGATGCCCTGCGCGGCCTCGAGCTCCGACTCCGGCAGCGGCTCGGCCGCGATCGCACCGCCCTTGCGGAAGGCGGGGGTGTCGGCGGGTGCGGACCAGAGCCGCTCGAGCTCGTCGTCGAGCCAGAGCAGCGTGAGCGAGACCCCGGCCATGTCGAAGCTGGTGACGAGCTCCCCGACCTCGGGCTCCACGACCACGACGCCGGCGTCCTCGAGCAGGCAGGCCACGGAACGCCAGACGACGAAGAGCTCCTCGTACTTGACGCTCCCGAGGCCGTTGAGGATCGGGACGACCCGCGCACCGTCGGCGGTGACGCCGTCCGGCAGCTCGTCGAGCAGACGCGCGACCAGCAGCTGCGCGAGGCCGTCGGCCGTCGGGACGTCGGTCTCGTCGATGCCGCGCTCACCGTGGATGCCCATGCCGATCGCCATGCGACGTTCGGGCACCTCGAACAGCGGCTCGGACGCCCCGGGGAGCGAGCACCCCGAGAACGCGACGCCGAAGGACCGGGTGCGCTCGTTCGCACGCTCCGCGACGGCGGTCACGGCGTCGAGGTCGCGCCCCTCCTCGGCGGCGGCGCCGGCGACCTTGAAGACGCAGAGGTCCCCGGCGATGCCGCGACGCTCGGCGGCGCGGTCGGCGGGTGCGCTGACGACGTCGTCGGTGACCCGGACCGTCCTGACGGGGATGCCGTCGGCCTCGAGGGTCCGCGCCGCGGCGTCGAAGTTCAGGCAGTCGCCCGCGTAGTTGCCGTACGAGAACAGCACCCCGCCACCGCGCTCGGCGGCGCGTGCGACCCCTGCGACCTGCTGGGCCGACGGGCTGGCGAACAGGTTGCCCATCGCCGCGCCGGCCGCGAGCCCCGGTCCGACCAGTCCGCCGAACGCCGGGTAGTGGCCGGAGCCGCCGCCGATGACCACGGCGACCTGTCCGTCGGGGCTGGCCGTGGAGCGGGCGACGCCGCCGTGCACGCGCCGGACCCACCGCTGGTTGGCGAGGACGAAGCCGTCCGCCGCCTCGTCGGCGAAGTCCGCCGGGTCGTTGAACAGCCGGGTCACCGGGCCGCTCCCTTCGTGCTCGGGCGCGACGGCGTCGCGACGTGGGAGGTGTCGAGCAGCTCGTCGGCCCGTGCGCCGCGGAAGAACTTCGTGCAGAAGATCATCACGGCCGCCAGGAAGGCGAGGACCCCGAGCGAGACGATGCCGAACGCGCCGCTGTCCGTCGGGACGACGTCGTTGATCGCGGTGCGCATGATCGGGGCCACGAACCCGCCGAGGTTGCCGAGCGAGTTGATCAGGCCGATGCCCGCTGCGGCGGCGGCACCGGTGAGGAACGCCGTCGGGTAGGCCCAGGTGATCGGGCCGACCGCGAGGAAGCTCGCCACGGCCAGGGTGATGAAGAGGATGCCGAGAAACGGCTGCCCGTTCGCGCCCGCCCACGCGGAACCGAGGATCGACAGGCCGGTCGTGATGTAGAACATGGTGCCCCAGTGCCGGCGGCGCCGGACCGTGTCCGCCTTCGAGCCGACGAGGTAGCAGGCGACCAGCCCGACGAGCCACGGGATCGCGGCGACGAGCCCGACCTGCCAGCCGACGTCCTGCCCGAGGAGGGCCGACACCTGCTGCGGCAGGTAGAAGGTGGTGCCGTAGACGGCGACCTGCAGGCAGAAGTAGATGACGGTGAAGTACCAGACGCGGCCGCTCGCCATCGCCTTCCAGATGCCCTTCGGACCGTCCTCGTTCCTGGCGGTGTCCTCGCGGGCCATCGCCGCGGTCAACGACGCCTTCTGGCCGTCGTCGAGCCACTTCGCCTGCTGCGGGCTGTTCGTGAGGAACACCAGTGCGGCGACGCCGGCGAGCACGGCGAGGATGCCCTCGCCGGCGAACATGACCTGCCAGCCCGCGAACGGGGTGACCTGGTCGCCGACGCTGATCAGGCCGCCGGAGAGCGGTGCGCCGATCATCTGCGAGAACGGCTGCGCCAGGTAGAAGATCGCGAACATCCGCACGCGGACCTTGTTCGGGAACCACTCGGACAGGTACATGATCACGCCGGGGAACAGGCCGGCCTCGGTGACGCCGAGCAGGAACCGCAGGACGATGAACATTGTGTCGTTCGTCGTGAAGGCGAACAGGGCGGCGACGATCCCCCAGGTGACGGCGATGCGGGCGAGCCAGAAGCGCGCGCCGAACCGCTTGAGCAGCAGGTTGGACGGGATCTCGAAGATCGCGTAGCCGATGAAGAAGATGCCGGCGCCGAGGGCGAAGGCGGCGTCCGAGACGCCGCGGTCGACGCGGAGCGCCTCCTCGGCGAAGCCGACGTTGGTGCGGTCGAGGAAGGCGACGAAGTACAGGATGACGAGCATCGGCATGAGGTGCTTCGTCGCCTTGCCGATCGCCGACCGCAGTGCGGGGTCGTGGGTCGAGCCCAGGGCTGGGGTGGTTGCGGACACGAATCGCTCCTTCGCGATCGGGTGGGACTGTGGCCGGTGGCGGCCTGGAGGCACGACGGACGTCGAGCACGTCGGCTCGCTCTGGTCGTGGGGCCGGGTCGGCCCGGTGCGTGCTGGTCGCGCGCTGGTTGCGTTGGTGCGGGGCTCAGTGCATGTAGAGGCCGCCGTCGACGTTGAGGGTCTGGCCGGTGACGAAGCCGGCGTCCTCGCTGATGAGGTAGGCGACCGCGGCCGCGATGTCCCGCGGCGTCCCGATCCGGGGGAGCACGCCGTCGGCGGCCATCTCGGCCTTGCGCTCCTCGGAGAGCGTGCCGCCCATGATGTCGGTGTCGATCGGTCCGGGGGAGATCGCGTTGACGGTGACCCCCTGGTGCCCGAGCTCGCGGGCCATGCCGCGCGTGAGCCCGACGACGCCGGCCTTCGCGACGGAGTACGGCGTCTTGCTGAACGTCCCGCCGCCGCGCTGGGCGGACACCGACGACAGGTTGACGATCCGGCCGTAGCCGTTCCGCACCATCGACTGCGCCGCACGGAGGCTCGCGAAGTGCACCCCGTCGAGGTTGATGCTGAGGACGCGGTGCCACTCCCCCTCGGGGAGGTCGAGGTAGGCGTGCGCCGAGGAGACGCCCGCCAGGTTCACGAGCGCGGCGATCGGCGGCAGCGCGGCCTCGATCGAGTCGAACGCCGCGCGGACGGCGGCCTCGTCGGCGACGTTCGCCCCCGCCCCGACGGCCTGCACGCCGTGCTGCTCGCGGATCTCCGCGGCGACCTGCTCGCTCGCGGCCTGGTCGAGGTCGATGACGCCGACGTTCCAGCCCTGCTCGGCGAGGTGGTGGGCGGTGGCGCGGCCGATGCCCCGCGGGGAGGCGGCACCGGTGAGGACGACGGTTCGGTCCGTGGTGGTCGTGGTCATGGTCGTCTGCTCCCTCAGTGGATCGGGGCCGGGCCGAGGTCGTCGAGGAGCTTCTGCATCGCGACGTACGCCTTGTTGCGGTAGGCGACGAGCTCGGGCGTGCGGTCGGCCGGCACGTCGAGGTAGCCGGAGCCCGACTTCGTGCCGAGCTCGCCGGCGTCGACGTGCTGCTGGAGCGAGGGCGGCGTCGCGAAGCGCTCGGGCCAGCGGGTCTGCAGCGACTCGAAGCAGAACGCGTAGACGTCGAGCCCGGCCATGTCGGCGATCGCGAACGGGCCGAAGAACGGCAGGCGGAACCCGAAGGTGGTCCGGACGATCGTGTCGATGTCGTCCGGGCTGGCGATGCCCTCGTCGGCGATCTTCGTCGCCTCCTCGAACAGGGCGTACTGCAGGCGGTTGAGGACGAACCCGGTCGAGTCCTTCACCCGCGCCGACTGCTTGCCGGTCGCGGCGACGACGGTCTCCCCGACCTCGATCGCGTGCTCGTTCGTCGTCGGGTGCGGGATGAGCTCGACGCCGGGGATGAACGGTGCCGGGTTCGAGAAGTGCACTCCGAGGAAGCGCTCGGGCCCGGTGACGGCTTCGGCGAGCGACTCGATGAGGATCGTCGAGGTGTTCGAGCCGATGACGGCGTCCGGCCGGGCGGCCTCGCTGATGCGGCGCAGCGTCGCGTGCTTGATCTCGAGCTTCTCGGGGACGGCCTCCTCGATGAAGTCGGCCCGGGCGACGGCTTCCTCGATGGACGCCGCTGCGGTGAGGTGCGCGTCGACGCGGGACACGGCGTCGGCCGGGAACAGGCCGTCGGCGACGAACTGCTCCGTCTCGGTGAGGAGTCGTGCGCGGTTCGACGCCGCGACCTCGGCCGAGACGTCGGCGATCGTGACGGTGTGGCCGGCGAGGGCGAGGACCTGGGCGATCCCGCCGCCCATGTACCCGGACCCGACGACGGCGATGTCGAGGGTGCTCATCGGAGTGCTCCTTGCTTCGCCGCCCCGACCACCGAGGTGGCGAGGACGGAACGGATGTACTGCTGGTTCGTGGCGCAGACGCCGAGGCTGTCCCCGCCGTACTGCTCGGTCATGACGATCCCGCGGAAGCCGTCGGCGACCGCGTCGCGGAGGACCCGGCGGTAGTTGATGAGGCCGGTCTCCATGGTGCTCGGGACGCTCGTCGCCCAGCTCCCGTCGCTGGCCTCGTCGCGCGTGTAGTTCTTCACGTGCAGGTAGTTCGTGTACGGCAGGGTCGCCGCGAAGAGCTCCTGCCAGTCCTCCACGGGCCGGTGCAGGCGGATGAGGTTCGCGACGTCCGCGTTGAGCCCGACGTTGTCGAGCCCGATCTCCTCGACCAGGCGGACGGCGCTGTCGGCGGTGCCGAGGTAGGTGTCCTCGTAGAGCTCGAGGGCCATCGGCAGGCCGACGCTCGCGGCGTGCTCACCGAGCTCCCGGAGCCGGGAGACCGCGGCGTTCCAGACCTCGGGGTCGTCGGGGTCCTTCGGCCCCGGCGCCGTCCAGAACCACAGCGCCTTCCGCTGGGCGTCGGTGAACGGCTGGTGCAGCCCGGTCGAGAAGACCTGCATGCCCCACTCGGCCGCCGCGTCGATGGTCCGGTGGGCGTAGGCGAGGTTGTCCTCCTCGTGGCCCGGCTGGATGACGCTCTTGCGCTGCAGGTGCACCGAGGGGATCCCGACGCCGTGCGACGCCGCGATCGAGAACAGCTCGTCCCGCCGCGAGCGCTCGAGGTCCGCCGGACGGATGTGGCTGTCGGCGAGTTCGGCGAGCGTGAACCCGACCGCCTCGATCTGTGCGAACACGTCGTCCCAGACCTCGGGGTCGGCGTCGTGGAACGCGACACCGTCACGGGTGGTCTGCGGGAAGCCGTGCAAGCACGTCGCGATCGGCCAGGTCTCGGCGGTCCAGGTCGACGGGTCCCAGTCCTGGGTGACCCACTCCTGTGGTGATGCCACGTGCTTGCTCCTTCGCAGTCGTGCGGGGTTCTGCTCTGAACCTCTTTCCTATAGGAAATATAGTCGCACGAGCGCAGAGCGCAACCATCCTGCGTGATCAGGACCGCGGGTCAGGACTGGTGCGACGCGTCCGCGCGGGAACGGACCCGCACGTTGTCGATGTGGACCCGCATGGCCGACACGGCCGCCGACGGGCTCACCGCGAGGGCGTCCAGGATCGACCGGTGCTCCTGCACGGCACGCTCCGTGTCGTCGTCGCCACCGCCGACGATCTGCCGTGCGCGGTGCACGCGGGTGGTGATGATCTCGGACATCTCCTCGAGGAACGGGTTGTGCGTCGCGTCGAACAGCACCTGGTGGAAGTCCCAGTCACTCCGGAAGAAACGGGCGGTGAGTTCGTCGGGCACGGAGTCGCCCGGGACTGCCGCGATCTCGTCGGCCACGGCGGCCTGCACCGCGAGCGCCGCGGCGAGACGCTCCCGGAGCACGGCGACGTCCCCGTGGGCGGCGAGCTCCACGGCACCGCTCTCGACGATGAGCCGGGCGTCGAAGAGCGCCTCGAGCTGATCGCCCGCGAGGGGCGGCGCCACCCGGTACCCCTTGTTCGCCTCACGCGTCACGAGTCCGGTGCGTTCGAGCTGGACGAGCGCCTCCCGCACCGGGGTCGGCGAGACGCCGAGGGTGCGGGCGAGCCCGTCGATCGAGAGCCGCATCCCGGCCTCGACGTCGTGGCCCATCAGGAACTCGAGCACCCGGTCGTACACGCGGTCCCGCAGGCCGAGCTGGGTGATCCGCTGCGTGCCGAACCCGGCGACGGTCGTGGCGCTCGTCATCCTCCGATCATAGAGAATCGACGATCAGCCAACGGCCGCGATGCCGAGCACGTCGCCGAGTCCCAGGGTCCGCTGGGCGGTGTCGCACGGCGCCGAAGCCGGCTTCATCACCAACCCCGAGGCCTGCGGCGTGTGCCCGAGGCCGTACGCGTGCCCCCACTCGTGCGTCGCGACCCCGCGGAGGTCGTAGCGGGACCCGGAGCACGTGGTCGTGGCCGACCAGACGTGCCCCGTCGAGTAGCGCTGGTCGACCTCCGTCGCCGTACCGCTCCGTGACCACACGCAGGTCACGGCCAGGACCCCGGAGGACAGCGATCCCCACCCGGCGACGCTCGATCCGTCCGACGAACCGCACCCGCCCTTCGCCGTGACCCCCATCGCCCGTTTCAGCACTCCGCGGTAGGTGTCGTCCGCCCGCGACGTGACCGTCTTCCCGCAGGAGCTGATCCGCCCCGTCCACGCGTCCGCGCCGGCCCCGATCGCCGCGGCACCGGAGACCTTCTGGTTGTTCGGGTTGTAGCTCCACGAGACGACGCTCGCCCACCGGTACCCGAGGGCTGTGTACGCCTTGCTGCCGCAACTCGCGGCGACGGTCGTCCCCCGCGCCGTCGCCGGCTGCGCCAGTGTCGCCGCGAGCGACCGACGCTGGGTCGCGGCACGCTCCTGGCGGACCGCCGCGGGTGCGCCCGTCCAGGTGTCGTCGAGCCGGATCGCCACACCCGTCCGTCCGGTGTTCGTCACCGAGACGTCGCCCGGGTCGACGGAACCGACCGCTGCCACCGGGGCAGCGGTCACCGTGACACCGGGGGACGGGATCGTCATGGTCCGACCACCGACGACCACCACCGTCCCGGAGGCCGGGGTGCAGCCCGCTGCGAGCTGCCCGAGCGTCACCTGCGTCCCGCGACAAGCCGCTAGCGACTGAGCTGTCACGGCCTGTGCCGGTCCTCCGCCGACGCCGACGACGGCCGTGGTCCCGATCCCGATCGCGGCCGCCACTGCGACCGCACGCGTCCTGCGCACGATGATGCCCTCCCTGGCTCCGCCCCCGGCGGTGTCCCGGTCGCTCGGCGGCCCAGCAAGTGTGCGAACCTCGGTGCCGCGCGGTCAAGCCCCCCGAACAGGCCGTGGGAGGCGGCTACGCTCGTCCCGTGTCCTCGGGAACGGTGCGTCCGCAGGTGGTGACCGTGTCGGTCGTGCTCTGGCTGGTGTGGCTGGCGGGCTGTGTGCTGGCGTCCGTGGTCGGTTTCGTCGAGTTCCCGTCGACCGTGCTCGTCACCGTGGTGTCCGTCGTGCTCTCCCTCGTGGTCTGGGGACTCGTCGGGTGGGCGGTGGTGCGGGTCCGGCAGGGATCGGCGACCTGGCGGATCGTCCTCGTGGTGGTCGCGGCCGCCCGGGCACTGCTGAGCATCGGGGACGGGCTGTCGACGGTCCTGCTGGTGGCACTCTCGGCGGTGGCGGCGGTGCTGCTGTTCCTGCCGTCGGCGCGGCCGTTCTTCGCCCGGCGGTCCTGACCCGGCTGCGCAGTGGGCGCGCGCGGCGTCCGGCACTCGGCCGTCCGCGCGCTCAGCTGTCCGCGCGCTCGGGCAGCAGCTCGGCCAACAGCTCGGTCACCCGACGCCGGACCTCGTCGCGGATCGGCCGGACGTCGTCGATGCCCTTGCCGGCGGGGTCCGTGAGTTCCCAGTCCTCGTACCGCTTGCCCGGGAAGATCGGGCACGCGTCGCCACAGCCCATCGTGATCACCGCGTCCGATGCCCGGACGTCCTCGGTGAGCAACAGCTGCGGCGTGTTCCCGGTGATGTCGATGCCCTCCTCAGCCATCGCCGCCACGGCGACGGGGTTGATCTCCGCGCCGGGCTCCGACCCACCGGAGAGCACCCGGACGCGGTCGCCGCCGATCGCCCGCGCGTACCCGGCCGCCATCTGGGAGCGCCCCGCGTTGTGGACGCAGACGAACAGCACGGTCACCGACGAGGTGGCGGTGGTGTCGGTGGTGGTGTCAGGCATCGGGCTCCTCTTCCGGTCGGTGTGCCCAGTCTGCCCGACCGACCGGCCTACCCCCGGCGACGGAGCTACCCTCGCGTCCGCGCCAACCGCCGGTTCAGGGCGCCGTTGAGCAGTGCGACGAGCAGACCGACCGCGAACACGAGCGTCCCGAAGCAGAGCACCTGCGGCGGCATCCCGGCCTTCGCGGCGCCGTACACGAACAGCGGGAACGTGACGGACGGCCCCGCCACGAACGAGGTGATGACGTAGTCGTCGATCGACATCGCGAGCGCGAGCAGCCCGGCGGCGAGCATGCCCGGCGCGAGGAGCGGCAGGGTGACGAGCCGGAACGCCTGGAACGGTGTCGCGCCGAGGTCGCTCGCCGCCTCCTCGAGCACCCGCGCGGTGCCGGCGATCCGCGCGCGCAGCACGACGACGACGTACGCCACGTCGAACGCCACGTGCGTGATGAGGATCGTCAGGAAGCCCGTGCCGAGTCCGACGGACAGGAAGAACGACAGCGATGCCGAGCCGACGACGATCGAGGGTGCGGCGATGTCGGCGAACACGATCGAGCTCACCACGCCGCGCCCCGGGAACCGGTAGCGCTCGAGGGCGAGCGCGAGGGGCAGGCCGATCGCCACGGACACGATCGCCGCCAGGAAGGCCACGACCACCGACGTCACGAAGGCCGACCCCAGCCCGGAGACGTTCCAGAGGTTCTGGTACCAGTACGTCGTGAAGCCGTTCCACGCGAACGTGAGCCGGTTCGTCGGTGCGTCGTTGAACGAGTAGGCGATCATGTAGACGATCGGCACGAGGGTGATCGCGATGACCACCCAGTAGACGACGGCGAGCCACGGCCCGCGGCGGGTCGCTCCCCCGCGGCGACGGCGACCGGGGCGGACGGCCGCGCCCGCGGTGACGGGCGACGCGGGCGCGGTGGGCCCCGGACGGGTCGGGCTGACGGCGGTCATACGAGGTCCTCCAGGTCGTCGGTGCCGGACACCCGGGCGTAGATGAACAGGATGATGCCGAGCACGACCATGAGCACGGTCGACAGTGCCGCGGCGACGTTGTACTGCTGGTTGCCGGAGTAGGCGTCCTGGATGGCCTGACCGATCGTGTACGTGTTGGTCCCGCCCAGCAGCGCCGAGTTGACCGGGTCGCCGACGCAGTCGATGAACACGAGCAGCACGCCCGCGAAGATGCCGGACCGTGACAGCGGGAGCGTGGTGTGCCAGAACGCCCGGAACCTCCCGGCGTACAGGTCGTGGGCGGCTTCGCCGAGCCTCGGGTCGATGCGCTCGAGTGCCGCGTAGATCGGCAGCACCATGAACGCGAGGTCGTTGTACGCGTCGCCGAAGATGACCGCCCCCGACGTACCGAGGATGTGGAAGTCCTTGCCGGCCAGGCCGATCGCCTGCAGCGTCGTCACGACCGGCCCCTGCGACGCGAGCACGAACGCCCACATGTCGGTCCGGATCACGAACGACACCAGGAAGCTGATGAACACGAGCATGAGCAACGGGTTCTTCCAGCGCGGCGAGACCCGGAACGCGATGAAGTACGCGATCGGGTACCCGACGAGGATCGTCACGATCGTGGCGGCGAGCCCGTACCAGAGCGAGCGGAGCAGGAACGTCAGGTACGGCACCTGCGGGTCGACGAACAGCGACGAGTAGATCCCGAAGTTCCACGTGAACGTGTAGCCGTCGTCGGGGTTCCCCGACATGAGCGACACGATGAGCCCCGAGACGAGCGGGATCACGAAGAACACGCAGAGGTAGACGGTGCCCACCACGGCCAGCAGGAAGGGCACGCGCAGTCGCCGTCGTGCCGGTCCGCTCCCGAGGCCGGCGAGCGCAGCCGTCCCGACGGTGGAGGTGCCGGGCCCGCTCACGACTGCACCACCGCGTTGAAGATGCCGTTCCACTCCGAGTACTCGTCGTAGTTCTCGAACACGCGGAACTCGTGCGACCGGTCGAGGACGTCCTGCGACGGGAACACGAGCGGGCTGTCGGCGACCGTGGGGTCGTCGAGCACGTCGCGGACGTAGGCCTGCGCCCCCGGGACCGGACACACGTAGTTGACGTAGTCCTCGACGATGCCCGCGATCTCGGGCGTGTAGTAGAAGTCCATCCACGCCAGGGCCGACAGCGGGTTCGCCGCCTGCCTCGGGATCATGAGGTTGTCGTGCCACATCATCTGCCCTTCCTCGGGCGTGACGAACTTCAGGTGCTCGAACCCGGACTGCTGTGCCTGGAACACGTCGCCGGACCACGCCTGCGTGATCCAGGTGTCGCCGTTCTCGAGCTTGTTGATGTAGCTCTGGTCGTAGAACCCGGTCACGCTCGGCCGGAGCTTCCGCAACCAGGCCTGGGCCTTCCGCCAGTCCGACGGCGTCGAGGTCTCCGGTGTGATCCCGTTGGCGAGCAGCGCGAGCGACCCGAGCTCGGTGTTGTCGCTCATCAGCCCGACCCGACCCCGGAACGCCGGGTCGAGGAGGTCCTGGAAGGACGTGATCTCGCGGTCGACGTACTTCGGGTTGTAGGCGAGCCCGGTGAACCCCGTCTGCCACACCACCGAGTGCGCGTTGTCGGGGTCGTACGTCGGGTCCTTGACGGAGTCGCCGGCGTACTTCGCGAAGTTCGGCAGCCGCGAGTGGTCGAGCTCGCACACGAAGCCGTTCTTGATCATCTGCGTCAGCTCGAAGCCGTTCGTCATCACGACGAGGTCGTACCCGGTCGATCCCTGTGCGCGGAGGATCGGCGACACCGTCGCGTAGAACGTCGCGTTGTCCTGGATCACCGCCTGGTAGTCGACGGAGATGCCGGTGGCCTTCTCGAACAGCTGCAGTGACTCCGACTTGCCCTTGTCCGAGTCGATGTAGAGCGGCCAGTTCGCGAAGTTCAGCTGCTTCGTCGGCTTCGCGTCCGCCCAGAACCGCTTCCAGTCGACCGGGTGGTCCGCGAGCGAGGCCGCCGATCCCTCGATGCTGCACCCCGCGAGCAGCGCGGCGATCGCGGCGGCGCCGCCGCCGGCGAGGAACCCGCGTCGGCTGACGCGCGCGGACGTCAGCCCGCGGAGCAGGTCCGGCCGCCCGCTCACGCGACCGCTCCTGCGGTCGCCGGTGCGGACTGGAGGCCCGGGTCGCCCTGGGTGGTGACCGTCGCGTCGGACGCGGGGTGCGCCTCCAGGCCGAATCCGTGGTCGACGCCCCACGTCAGCCAGACCTCGGTGCCCGGGGCGATCCGCGGCCCGCCCTTCGAGTTCTGCGCGAACACGGAGACGTGCCCGGCGCCGGGGACGTCGACCAGGTACTGCGTGCTCACGCCGGAGAACGAGACGTCGACGATGCGGCCGGGCCCGAGGATGTTCCGGCCGGCCTCGGGCGACGGCTCCGCGGTGCGGATCTTGAGCTTCTCGGGTCGGACGCCCACGACGACCCGGCCGGTGGTCGCGACGGCCCGGTGGGCGGGCACGGCGAGCGAGCCGGCCGCGGTCCGGACGACGAGCAGCGGTCCGTCGGTGCCCGTGACCTCGCCCTCGAACAGGTTCGACTGGCCGAGGAAGTTCGCGACGAACGCCGTCCGCGGCAGCTCGTAGAGCTCCTGCGGGCTGCCCAGCTGCTCGATCCGTCCGCCGTTCATGACGGCGACGGTGTCGGCCATCGTCATCGCCTCCTCTTGGTCGTGCGTGACGTGCAGGAAGGTCAGCCCGACCTCGGCCTGGATCGCCTTGAGTTCGAACTGCATCTGGTGCCGCAGCTTGAGGTCGAGGGCGCCGAGCGGCTCGTCGAGGAGCAGGAGCGCGGGCCGGTTGACGATCGCGCGGGCCAGGGCGACCCGCTGCTGCATGCCGCCGGAGAGCTGGGCGGGTCGCTTCGACGCGGACCCCTCGAGCTCGACGAGCCGGAGCGCCTCGCGCGCCTTCGTCACGGGGTCGGCGATCTTCCGGCGCTTCAACCCGAACGCGACGTTGTCGAGCACGCTCATGTGCGGGAAGAGCGCGTAGTTCTGGAAGACCGTGTTGACGGGGCGCTGGTACGCCTTGGTGTCGGTGACGTCCTGGCCGCCGATCGTGATCGTGCCGCTCGTGGGCTCCTCGAGTCCGGCGACGAGTCGGAGCGTCGTGGTCTTCCCGCACCCGGACGGGCCGAGCAGGGCGAAGAAGGAGCCTGCCGGGATCACGAGGTCGAGCGCGTCGACAGCGGTGTGGCCGGGGAAGGCCTTCGTGATCTGGTCGAGCCGCAGATCGGCTCCGGATTCGGCGAACGTGCCGGTCATTGCCATGGTGCCTCCTGCTGCTCGGGTGCTGGTCGTCGCGGGGTCAGCCCGTGTAGGACATGACGTGCTTGATGCGGGTGTAGTCGTCGAACCCGTACTGGGACAGGTCCTTGCCGTAGCCGGAGTGCTTGAAGCCGCCGTGCGGCATCTCGGCGACGATCGGGATGTGCGTGTTGATCCACACGCAGCCGAAGTCGAGGTCGCGGGAGCACCGCATCGCCCGCGCGTGGTCGGTCGTCCACACCGAGCTCGCGAGGCCGTACGCCACGTCGTTCGCCCTGGCCAGGGCCTGCTCCTCGGTCGAGAACCGCTGCACGGTCTGGACCGGGCCGAAGACCTCCTGCTGCACGATGCGGTCGTCCTGCCGGAGCCCGGACACGATCGTGGCCTCGTGGTGGAACCCGCGGTCGCCGATCCGGTGGCCACCGAGCTCCACGGACGCGTGGTCGGGCAGGTCGTCGAGGAACGACCGGACCTGGGCGAGCTGTGCCGCGTTGTTGACGGGACCGAACGCCGGGTCCACGACGTCCGGGCCGGTCCGGGCGTGCGTCCGGGCGTGCTCGACGAGGGCCGCGACGAACTCGTCGTGGATGCCGTCCTGCACGAGCAGCCGGGTCGCGGCGGTGCAGTCCTGCCCGGCGTTGAAGAACCCGGCGGCAACGATCCCGGCGACGGCGGCGGGGACGTCGGCGTCGTCGAACACGATGACCGGGGCCTTGCCGCCGAGCTCGAGGTGGGTGCGCTTGAGGTCGGTCGCGGCGGCCCGGGCGACCTGCATCCCGGCGCGGACGGAGCCGGTGATGCTCACGAGCTGCGGCGTGGGGTGGTCGATCATCGCGGCCCCCGTGGTGCGGTCGCCGAGGACGACGTTGAGGACCCCCGGCGGCAGGAACTCGGCGGCGACCTCGGCGAGCAGGAGCGTCGAGAGCGGCGTGGTGTCGCTCGGCTTGAGCACGGTCGTGTTCCCCGCGGCGAGCGCCGGCGCGACCTTCCACACCGCCATGTTGAGCGGGTAGTTCCACGGGGTGACCTGTGCGACGACGCCGATCGGCTCGCGCCGGACGAACGACGTGTGGTCGGGCAGGTACTCGCCGGCGCTCCGGCCCTCGAGGTTGCGCGCGGCACCGGCGAAGAAGCGGATCTGGTCGACGGACAGCAGGATCTCGTCCTGCACGAGGGTGGCCCGGGGCTTGCCGGTGTCGAGCGACTCGAGGTCGGCGAACTCCTCAGCCCGCCGTTCCATCGCGTCGGCGATCCGGAACAGGGCGAGCTGTCGTTCCGCCGGCGTCGTCCGCCGCCACCGGGTGAAGGCGTCGGCGGCCGTGGCGAAGGCGGCGTCGACGTCGGCCGCCGTGGAAACCGGAGCGGTGCCGTACACGTGCTCGTCGGTGGGCGCGACGAGGTCCATCGTGGCGTCCCCCCGCGCGTCGACGTGCTCGCCGCCGACGAAGTTCCGGAGCACGCCGGTGGGCGTCGCTGCCCCCGGAGTGGTGCTGCGGGAGCCTGTGTCACTGTCCAGCATGGCGGCGATACTGGCACGGAAAGCCCGGCGCGGGAAGAAGAATTCCGAGGTTGTGGAGAACTGTAACAACGGAAATCGTCGCGAAACATCGTGTTCACAACGAAATCCCTTGCGCACGGCACCCGCCGCTGCCATGCTGTCCGGCATGGCGGCAGCACCTCGACGTCCTGGTCCGATCGATGAGACGTCCAAGCGGATCATCGAGCAACTCCAGGCGGACGGTCGTCGCCCGTACGGCGAGATCGGCAAGGCGGTCGGTCTCAGCGAGGCGGCGGTCCGCCAGCGGGTGCAGAAGCTCACGGAGACCGGCGTCATGCAGATCGTCGCGGTGACGGACCCGATGCAACTCGGCTTCCACCGCCAGGCGATGATCGGCATCCGGGTCAGCGGCGACACCCGAACCGTCGCGGACGAACTCGAACGGCTGCCGGCGGTCGACTACCTCGTGATGACCGCCGGCAGCTTCGACCTCATGGTCGAGGTCGTCTGCGAGGACGACGACGGACTCATCGAACTGCTCAACGGCACGATCCGGGCGATCCCCGGAGTGGCCGGCACCGAGACGTTCGTGTACCTGCAACTCCGCAAACAGCTCTACGACTGGGGAACGCGATGACCATCCAACAGCCCACGCGCCTGGGTTCCTACGACCCGTTCGCCGCGGTCGACGACGCCGACCTGCAGCGCAAGTCGCGCGACCACCTCTGGATGCACTTCGCCCGGCACGGCGCGAACCAGGCGGGCGCCGACGTCCCGATCATCGTCCGCGGCGACGGCCACAAGGTCTACGACAGCCACGGCAAGGAGTACATCGACGGGCTCGCCGGGCTCTTCGTCGTCGCAGCGGGCCACGGGCGCAAGCGCCTGGCCGAGATGGCGGCGAAGCAGGCCGAGACCCTGAGCTTCTTCCCGATCTGGTCCTACGCGCACCCCGCCGCGATCGAGCTGGCCGACCGGTTGGCCGAGCAGGCACCCGGCGACCTCAACAAGGTCTTCTTCTCCACCGGCGGCGGCGAGGCGGTCGAGACCGCGTTCAAGCTCGCGAAGTACTACTGGAAGCTCCGCGGCAAGCCGATGAAGCACAAGGTGATCTCGCGGGCGGTCGCGTACCACGGCACGCCGCAGGGAGCGCTCGCGATCACGGGCATCCCGGCGATGAAGCAGATGTTCGAACCGCTCACCCCGGGCGGGTTCCGCGTGCCGAACACGAACTACTACCGCGCCGACGAGATGGGCTTCCCCGGCGGCACGGAGGAGGAGTTCGGCATCTGGGCGGCCGAGCGCATCCGGGAGATGATCGAGTTCGAGGGCCCGGACACCGTCGCCGCGGTCTTCCTCGAACCGGTGCAGAACTCCGGCGGGTGCTTCACGCCACCGCCCGGGTACTTCCAGCGCGTCCGCGAGATCTGCGACGAGTACGACGTGCTGCTCGTCTCCGACGAGGTCATCTGCGCGTTCGGCCGCATCGGCACGATGTTCGCCTGCGACACCTACGACTTCGTGCCGGACATGATCACGTGCGCCAAGGCGATGACCTCGGGCTACTCCCCCATCGGCGCGACGATCATCAGCGACAAGCTGTTCGAGCCGTTCTCGACCGGCGACACGACCTTCTACCACGGCTACACGTTCGGTGGTCACCCCGTCTCGGCCGCGGTCGCGATGGAGAACCTCGACATCTTCGAGGAAGAGGGGCTCCTGCAGAACGTGCAGGACAACGCGCCGCTGTTCCGGGCCGAGCTCGACACGCTGCGTGACCTGCCGATCGTCGGGGACGTCCGCGGCGCGGGTTACTTCTACGGCATCGAACTCGTGAAGGACAAGGCGACGAAGACGACCTTCGACGACGCCGAGTCCGAGCGGCTGCTGCGCGGGTTCCTGTCGAAGGCGCTGTTCGACGCGGGGTTGTACTGCCGCGCCGACGACCGTGGCGACCCCGTGGTCCAGCTCGCTCCGCCGCTGACCATCGGCCAGCCGGAGTTCCGCGAGATCACGTCGATCCTGCGGAGCGTGCTGACCGAGGCGTGGACGAAGCTCTGACATGAGCGCACACCGGGGCGTCTCGTTCTGGCTCGACGCGCTCGTCACGAGCGGTCGCGACGACCTGACGCCCCGGCCTCCGCTCGACGGCGACACCACGGCCGACGTCTGCATCGTCGGTGCCGGACTGACCGGTCTCTGGACCGCGTGGTACCTGCACCAGGCCGATCCGGGCCTCCGCATCGTCGTCGTGGAGCGTGAGATCGCGGGGTTCGGTGCCTCCGGCCGCAACGGCGGTTGGTGCTCCGCCCTGTTCCCGGCGTCCGCGGCGTCGATCGCGGAACGCCACGGGCACGACGCCGTCCGCGCACTCCGCGCGGCCATGCGCGACACCGTCGACGAGGTCGGCCGGGCTGCCGCCGAAGCCGGTGTCGACTGCGACTTCGTGAAGGGCGGGACCGTCCTGTACGCGCGGTCCGCCGTGCAGGAACGTGCGGCCCGGGCCGAGGTCGCGTCGGCCGCCGAGTGGGGCGACGACATGACGTACCGCGACGCCCGTCCCGGTGACGCCGCGGGCACCGCGGGCGTCTCGTGGACACCCGACTGCGCGCGCGTGCAGCCCGCTGCGCTGGTCCGTGGCCTGGCGGCCGCCCTGGAGGCACGGGGCGTCCGGATCGCCGAGCAGACGTCCGCCTCGTCCTGGGACCACGGCCGGGTGGTCACCTCCCGCGGGACCGTCACGGCCGGCGCGGTGGTCGTCGCGGTGGAGGGCTACGGCGCACAGCTCGAACAGACGCGACGACGCGTCCTGCCGCTCTACTCGCTCATGATCGCCACCGCACCGCTGCCCGCTACGGTGTGGGACCGCATCGGGCTCGAGCACGGGCAGACGTTCTCCGACCACCGGCACCTGCTCGTGTACGGGCAGCGCACCGCGGACGACCGGATCGCGTTCGGCGGCCGCGGCGCCCGCTACCACTGGGGTTCCGCGATCCGTCCCGGGTACGACCGGGTGCCTCGGGTGTTCGCCCACCTGCGCCGGGCGCTCGTGGAGCTGTTCCCCGCCGTCGCCGACGCCCCGGTGACGCACTCCTGGGGCGGCCCGCTCGGCGTCCCGCGCGACTGGTGCGCCTCGGTGACGTGGGACGGTCACGTCGGGACCGCGGGCGGCTACGTCGGCGACGGCCTCTCGACGACGAACCTGGCGGGCCGGACCCTCGCCGACCTCGTGCGCGGGGTGTCCTCGCCGCTGACCGCGCTGCCGTGGGTGAACCACCGGTCGCCCGACTGGGAGCCCGAGCCACTGCGGTTCCTCGGGGCGAACGCCGGGCTCCTCGCGACCGACCTGGCCGACCGCGAGGAAGCCCTGACCGGCCGGCCGAGCCTCGCCGCCCGGCTGATGGCACCGCTGACAGGAGGGCACTGATGACCGACACCGCACCGGACACCGACGTCGTGGTGGTGGGGGCCGGGGTCTCCGGTCTCGCCACGGCCCGCGCACTCGCGCTCGCGGGTCGGAGCGTGGTCGTGCTCGAGGCCCGCGACCGGATCGGCGGCCGCACCTGGACCGACGACGCCCTCGGGGTACCGGTCGACCTCGGCGCCTCATGGATCCACGGCGTGGACGGCAACCCCCTCTGGGCCCTGGCCCCGGCGCTCGGCATCGACACCGTCGAGTTCACCGTCGGGAGCTTCCAGTACGCCGGCCGTCCGATCGCCTGGCACGCACCGGACGGCCGTCGGCTCACCCCGACCGAGGCGGCGTCGTTCGTCGCCGACCTGCACGCCGTCGACGAGGCCCTGCCCGCCGTGGTCGAGCACGCCCCGCCGCCCTCGACCTACGCCGCCGCGGTCGACACCGTCCTGCGCGCCCTGCGGATCGAGGGCGACCGGGCCGTCCGGGTGCGGGAGTTCATGGCGCACCGGTCCGAGGACCTCTGCGGCGCTCCCGTGACGGTCCTCGACGCGCACGGCCTCGACGAGGAGCACGTCGCCGGGGACGAGGTCGTGTTCCCGGGTGGGTACGGGCAGTACGCCGCCGCGTTCGCCCGCGGGCTGGACGTCCGGACCGGCCACGAGGTGCGCTCGCTGCACGCGACCGACCAGGACGTCACCGTCGTGCTGGCGGACGGGACGCGCCTGCGTGCCGCGCACGCCGTCGTCACGGTGCCGCTCGGGGTGCTGCAGGCCGGTGGCGTCGTGTTCGACCCGCCGCTCGACCCGCGCGTCCGGGGTGCGATGGACCGGCTCGGCATGGGGACCTACGACAAGGTCTTCCTGCGGTTCCCGTCCCGGTTCTGGGGCGACGACTGGGTCCTCCGGCAGCAGGGTCCCGCCGGGGTGGACTTCCACTCCTGGTACGACATGTCACGGGTGACGGGCGAGCCGGTGCTCGCGGCGCTCCTCGGTGGCACGGGTGCGCGGCGGGTCGAGGAGCTCCCGGACGTGATGATCGTCGACGAGGCGGTCACCGCGCTCCGCCGGATGTTCGGCGACGTGCCAGCGCCGGAGTCGTGGCGCATCACCCGGTGGGCCACCGATCCCCACGCCCGCGGGTCGTACTCCTACCTGCACGTCGGCGCCTCGCCGGACGACCACGACCTGCTCGGCACGCCGTCGGGTCGGGTGCAGCTCGCCGGCGAGGCCACGTGGGGTGAGGACCCCGCCACGGTGCACGGTGCCCTGCTCTCGGGGTTGCGCGCCGCCGGGCGCCTGCTCGGACACGACGTCGACCCGCTGACCCTCGCCGAACCGGTCAGCGTGGTCGGAGCTCCCGGCGCGGTCGGCGTTCGCGACGCGGGCGGCGACTGAGGACACCCACACGGTCCGCAGCCCGGAGGGACCGCTCGCGGGTGCGACACTGGCGACCGTGAGCGCGACGACCGCACCGACCACGCCGACCGGAGCCCAGCACGAGCACCGTGCGCCGGTGGCCGTCGCCGTCCTGGTGAACCTCGCCCTGAGCCTGTTCCTGCCGGACCAGGTGCGGTTCTTCCCCGCGTGGGTGGTCCCGCTCCTCGGCGTCCTCCTGCTCACGCCGCTCATCGTCTTCAACCCGCGGCGGCTGACCCGCGAGACGACGTGGTCGCGGTGGGTGTCGACCGCCCTCGCCGTGCTGCTCACCCTCGCGAACCAGTTGACGGTCGTGCGGACGGTCGACCAGCTCCTGCACGGCCACCCCGACGGCGGCGCGGTCCTGGTCACGGCGCTCCAGGTCTGGGTGAGCAGCATCATCGCGTTCGGGCTCGTGTACTGGGAGCTCGACCGCGGTGGTCCGGTGGCCCGTCGTCGGCCGGGGCTGTGGGCGACCGCCCGCGCCGACTTCCAGTTCCCGCAGGAGACCGACCCGCGCTCGGCCGACTGGCGACCGGTGTACCTCGACTACCTCTACGTCGCGTTGACGAACATGATGGCGTTCAGCCCGACGGACACGATGCCGATGACGACGCGGGCGAAGATGATCATGGCCTACCAGTCGGTCGGCGGGTTCATCCTGCTGGCCCTCGTGATCTCGCGGGCGGTGAACATCATCAACTGACCGTCCGGCCGACGAGCGCTTCGGACACGTCCCACAGCCGTGCCGCGTCGTCGTCCCGGAGCAGCGGCGCCCACGGCTCCCGTCGACCGGCCGGTCCACTCGTCTGACCGAGCCCGGTCGGACCGACGAACGCACCGTCGAGCGAGGGATCGGTCGCGGCCAGGAGCGCCGGCTCCGCTGCCGAGGCGGGTGTCCCCGCGAGGATGCCGCGAGCGGACAGCCACCGGATCATCCGGACCGAGACCGTGTCCCCGGACCGGCCGATCTCCGGACGCGCGGCGAGCAGGTTGGTGGGGGCGACACCCGGGTGGCTCACCGCGGCCGACACCCCCCAGCCGCCGGCCCGGCTCCGGCGGCCGAGCTCGAGCGCGAACAACGCGCACGCGAGCTTGGACTGGGCGTAGGCGCGAGCGACGTCGTAGTCCCGCTCCGACTGCAGGTCGTCCCATCGGATCGACGCCCGTCGCGCGGCCACGCTCGACTGCATGACGACGCGTCCATGAGCGCTCCGCAGCAGGGGCAGCAGCTCGCCGACCAGGGCGACGTGCCCGAGGTGGTTCGTCCCGAACTGCAGCTCGAAGCCGTCCCGGGTCCTCTGGCGCTGCGGCGGGTTCATCACCCCGGCGTTGCCGACGACCACGTCGAGCGGTGTGCCCTCCGCGCGCAGGCGTTCGCCGAGCGCTGCGACGGACGCCAGCGACGCCAGGTCGAGGTCCTCGAGCACCACCGCAGCGTCGGGGTGACGGTCGACGATCTCGGCGACCGCTGCCGTTCCCTTGTCGCGGTTCCGCACCGGCACCACGACCTCGGCTCCGGCGCCGGCGAACCGCGCCGCGATCTCCAGCCCGATGCCGTCGCTCGCGCCGGTCACCAGCACCCGCCGCCCGCCGAGGTCCGGGAGGGTCAGCTGTTCGTTCCGTGCCATGGTCCACCTCGTCCGTCCTGGTCCGCTCCCGACGAGCGCCCGGGGTGATCCTCTCGCCGACCCCGCGGGCGCAACCACGGCCCGTCGATCCGTGGCTCAGGAGTCAGCGCTGGGAGAGGATGGGCGCATGATCGACCGAGCGTCCCTGGCGGGGTTCCTCCGCAGTCGTCGTGCGTCGCTGCAGCCGGAGGACGTCGGACTGCCCCGTGGCGCGCGCCGCCGCACGAGCGGGCTCCGGCGTGAGGAGGCGGCGCTCCTCAGCAACATGTCCGTGGACTACTACGCGCGCCTCGAGCGCGAGCGCGGACCCCAGCCCTCCGACCAGATGCTCGCGTCCATCGCCCAGGGCCTCCGGCTGACGATCGCAGAGCGCGACCACCTGTTCCGGCTCGCCGGCCACGAACCCCCGACACGGGCCTCCGGCGGGGACCACGTGAGCCCCGGTGTGATGCGGATCTTCGACCGGCTCGCGGACAGTCCGGCCGAGATCGTGACCGAGCTCGGTGAGACGCTGCGGCAGACACCCCTCGCCGCGGAGCTCACCGGGGACGCGAGCGGACGGCGGGGTGACGACCGGAGCATCGGGTTCCGGTGGTTCACCGACCCCCGTGCCCGGGAGGTACACCCCGTGGAGGACCACGCCTTCCTCTCGCGGTTGTACGCCTCGGGCCTCCGGGACGTCGTCGGCCGCCGCGGGCCCGGATCGCGCGCAGCCGGCATGGCAGAACGACTGCTCGCCACGAGCGCCGAGTTCCGGGAGGTCTGGGCCCGGCACGAGGTGGGCATCCGGCCGCGGGACCAGAAGACGTACCGGCACCCGGAGGTCGGCGTGCTCACCCTCCAGTGCCAGGTGCTGCAGGACCCCGACAGCTCGCAGAGCCTCCTCGTCTTCACCGCGGAACCCGGCAGCGAGTCCGCGGAACGACTCCGGTTGCTCGCGGTGGTCAGCGCGGCGGTGGGGCACCGCTGACAGACCCTTGCGCTCGTTGATCATGTGGTCAACAATGGCGCTCATGGACGTCCTCACCGCCGGACCGCAGCCCTCGCCGCTCCGGGAAGACCTTGACCGACCACGGAGGTCGACCCGGGTCGCCCTCGTGCAGACCCGCTGGCACGCCGACCCCGACGCGCACCGCTCGGTCCTGGCCGACGGCATCGCGACCGCCGCACGTGCGGGCGCCGACGTGGTCTTCCTCCCCGAGCTGACGCTGTCCCGGTACCCCGCCGACACCCCGGCGACCGGGACCCCGAAGGACTCGGCGGAGTCGCTCGACGACGGGCCGACGACCACGTTCGTGCGGGGCCAGGCCGCCGAGCACGGGATCCTGGTGCACGCGTCGCTGTACGAACGGCCCGCCGACGACGACCGGGCCGAGGACCCTCGCGGCTACAACACGGCGGTGCTCGTCGGCCCGGACGGCTCCCTGGTCGGCCGGACGCGCAAGACGCACATCCCGATCAGTGCCGGCTACCACGAGGACGCCTGGTTCCGGCCGGGCCCCGCCGTCGATGCCTTCCCGGTGTACGAGGCTGCGGGTACCCGCATCGGTCTGCCGACCTGCTGGGACGAGTGGTTCCCCGAGGTCGCCCGGGCGTACTCGCTGGCGGACGCCGAGGTCCTCGCGTACCCGACCGCCATCGGTTCCGAGCCGACCTTCCCCGACTTCGACACGGCCCCGATCTGGCGGCACGTCATCGTCGCGAACGGCATCACGGCCGGACTCTTCATGGTGGTGCCGAACCGGTGGGGCGACGAGGGCGACATCACGTTCTACGGCTCGTCGTTCATCTCCGACCCGTTCGGGCGAGTCCTCGTCGAGGCACCGCGCTCGGGTGACGTCGTCCTCGTCGCGGACCTCGACCTGGAGCAGCGCACCGAGTGGCTCCGGCTCTTCCCGTTCTCCCTCACGCGGCGCCCCGACCTGTACGGCACACTCACCGCCCCCGTCGACGAGGACCGCCACGCCTTCGGCGCCCGCGAGGCGGCCGACCGCGCGGTGGCGGAGCAGCAGGCTGCCGCCCCCGCGGCCGGGGCGAGCGCCGTCGGACGGACGGTGCGCGCATGACGTGGACCATGCCTCCCGAGACGGCACCGCAGGACCGGACCTGGATGGCGTTCCCCCGCCCCGGCCTGACCCTCGGCGACGACGCGGCGAGCGCCGAGGCCGCCCGCGTCGCCTGGGCGACGACGGCGAACACCATCGCGGACCACCAGCCGGTCACCGTGGTCGTCGACCCCGTGGCCAGGGCGGACGCTCGACGGCTCCTCGCGGGTGACGTCGACGTCCTCGAGGCACCCCTCGACGACTTCTGGATGCGGGACTCCGGGCCGACGTTCGTCACCGACGGCGATCGACTCGGCGCCGTCGACTGGGTGTTCAACGGCTGGGGTGCGAACGCCTGGTCGACCTGGACCCGGGACGCGGCGGTCGCGGCGACGGTGGGCACCGCGGCGGGCGCCGAGCTCCTGCCGTCGCTCCTGGTGAACGAGGGCGGTGCGATCCACGTCGACGGACAGGGACGGGTGCTCGTGACGGAGACCGTCCAGCTCGATCCCCGGCGGAACCCCCACCTCGACCGAGCGCGGGTCGAGGCGGAGCTGGCGCGGACCATCGGCGCGACCGAGGTCGTCTGGCTGCCGCGTGGCCTGACCCGGGACTACGACGGCTTCGGGACGCGGGGGCACGTCGACATGGTGGCGACCTTCGCGGCGCCCGACGTCGTGCTCCTCCACGCCCAACCGGATCCCGGGCACCCGGACCACCTCGTGGTGCCGCAGATCCGTGCGGCGCTCGAGACGGCGATCGGGCCGGACACGGCGATCGTCGAGCTCCCGGCACCGGGCACCCGCGCCGACGAGGGCGGGCCCGTCGACTGGAACTACGTCAACCACGTGGTGGTGAACGGTGCCGTGATCGCGTGCGGGTTCGGGGACGCGGTCGCCGACGACCGGGCGCGCGGCATCCTGGCGGAGGTGTACCCGGGGCGTGCGGTGCACACGATCGACGCACGCGAGGTCTTCGCCCGTGGTGGCGGGCTGCACTGCATCACGCAGCAGCAGCCGAGCACCGAGGCGTAGCCGCGTCCGGCCCGCGCGGCTCAGTCCCCCGGCGCCAACCCGAGCCGTGCCTGCAGCCAGGCGACCCCGGCGGCGAGCGCGGCACGGGCGGTGATCCAGCTGTGCGCCTCCCCGGGGACGACCCACGTCGCGACGTGCATGCCGGCGGCCCGGGCGCGCGCCGCCATGCCGGGCATGACGGGGCCGTAGGTCCGGTCGCGGGCGCCCACGGCGAAGAACGCGTCCGTCGAGCGGAACGGTGCCCCGGCGGCGAGGAGTGCTGCGGGCTGCGCGGCCAGGTACGCGGCACGGTTGCCGGCGAAGCCCTTCGCGATGGTCTCGGCCTCGGTGCCGAGCGTGGGGCCCTCCTCACCGGAGACGTCGATCAGGTTCCCGAAGCGCGAGGGGTCGCCGGCGCCGAGCTGGATGGCGCACGTGCCGCCCTGGGAGAACCCGCCGATGGTCCACGCGGACGCGGCGGTCTGGACGCGCAGGTGCGCCTCGATCCACGAGGGGACGTCCTGCGTCAGGTACGTGCGGCTGTTGCCGAGCGCGCCGTCGACGCACATCGGGTTGCCGGACTGCGGGCCGAGCTGGTCGGGGACGACGACGATCGGGGTCAGACCGCGGTCGACGGTGGCGAGCGCGTCCATCGTCTGCTCGATGTGGCCGCCGTTCTGCACGTCGTCGGGGCCGGCACCTCGCGACTGTCCGGACAGCAGCACGTCGACGGGCAGGTACGGGGCGTCGGGCGTCAGGGCCGCCGGGGGCAGGTAGAGGAGGGCCTGCCGGGCGGCGAAGTGGGACCGGGTGGCGGGGATCGTGACGTGCAGGAGTCGTCCCTGCGCGGGCATGTCGGTCGGTGCGGTCCAGCTCGTGGCGAGGTCGACGGTGGCGGGTGCGTGTCCGGTCGGGTCCTCGGTGGCCGGGATCTGCCCGTCGGGCACGGACGAGGCGGGCACGGACGAGGTGGGCACGGACGAGGCGGCGGCGGACGCGGCACCGGCGGAGGCCGTGCCCCCGTGGACCGCGACGGTGCCCGACGCCGAGGCCGTCGGGCTGGCCGCCAGCACGCCGTCGTGCCGCCCCGCGCCGACGGCGATGCCCCACCCGCCGACCGCGCCGACCACGAGCCCCGCCGCGACCCCGACCGCGACGAGCCGGACGGGTCCGCTGCTGCCTGCTCGTGTTCGTGCCATCGGTCGTCCTTGCCCTCGGGGTCCGCGTCGGCGGGTCGGCCGGCGGTGCTGTCGGCTGCCCACGGCGGTGGGCGCCCGAGCGTGAGCGTAGGGTCCGGCACCGGGAACGGACCCCCGAGCACGGGCGGATCGCTGAGGGTCCTCGTGGCCGTCCCGCAGCGACCGTCGAGCACCCCCACAGCAACTGACATGACGTCTAGCCGCTGTCGTTCCGGTGGACACGGCGTCGGGTCAGCTGGACCGGAGCCCGTCGGTACAGTGCTGCAACCGGTCCGGGCGACGACGCCCTGCGGCCGCAGCCGTGGCACCGGTCGGGTGTCGAGGAGGGAAGTCAGATGGCATCACCCACCGTGGTCCCCACCGTCGGTGCTCCTGCGCGGGGCGGTGCCCTGAAGCGGAACCTCGGGCTGTGGGCGATCGTCGGCCTCGGGCTCGGCTACATGACCCCGACGGTGGTGTTCGACACGTTCGGGATCGTCTCCGACGAGACGAACGGTGCCGTCCCGAGCGCGTACCTCGTCGCGCTCGTGATCATGCTGCTCACCGCGATCAGCTACGGCAAGATGGTCCGGGTCTACCCGGCCGCCGGGTCCGCCTACACCTACGTGCGGGAGTCGATCCACCCGAACGCGGGCTTCATGGTCGGGTGGGCCTCGCTCCTCGACTACCTGTTGCTGCCGATGGTGAACGCGCTGATCATCCGGCTCTACCTCGAGCAGGTGTTCCCGGCGCTGCCGTCCTGGGTGACGGTCGTCGTCTACACGGTGTTCGTCACGACGGTCATCTGCCTGTCGATGCGCGGCACGTCGAACCTCAACATGGTGCTGCTCGTCGGCGCGGTCCTCGCGATGGTGGCGTTCGTGGTCTTCGCGGTCATCGAGCTCGCGGAGGGCGCCGGTGCGGGCACGGTCGTCAGCGCGGAGCCGTTCGTGCACGACGGGGTGACGATGTCGGCGCTCCTCACCGGCGCGACGGTGGTGTGCTTCTCGTTCATCGGCTTCGACGCGGTGACCATGTACGCGGAGGAGGCGAAGAGCATCCGCATCATGCCGAGGGCCATCATGCTGACGGTCCTCCTCGGCGGCCTGATCTTCCTCGTCGCCTCGTACTCCGCCCAGCTGCGCTTCCCGACCAACGCCCCGTTCGGCGAGTTCACCGACGACCCGCTGCCGCAGATCGGGCTGCTCGTCGGCGGTCGGGTGTTCCAGGCGGTCCTCGTCTCGGCGGGCTTCGTCGCCGCGCTGGCGTCCGGACTGGCCTCGCACGCAAGCGTCGCGCGGATGCTCATGGTGATGGGACGGAACAACGTGCTGCCGAAGCGCGTGTTCGGCTACGTGCACCCGAAGACCCGCACGCCGGTGTTCAACGTCATCGTGGTCGGCGCCGTCACCCTGCTCGCGATGACCTTCTCGCTCGACACCATCTCGTCGTACATCAACTTCGGCGCGCTCGTCGCCTTCACCTTCGTCAACGCCACGGTGATCGTGCACTTCGCCTGGCGGCAGGGCCGGCGACGCACCCCGGCGGACGTCTGGCGGTTCATCGTCCTGCCGGGGGTGGCGATGGTCCTCACCGGCGTGCTGTGGTCGCAGCTCCACGCCGACGCACTGATCGCCGGAGGAGTGTGGGCGGCGATCGGCTTCGCCTACCTGCTCGTGATCACGAAGGGCTTCCGGGTCGCTCCGAAGGGCTTCGACGAGAACCAGCCCGTCACCGGCGTGAACAAGCAGCTGACCGACGCCGAGTTGTAGGAAGAACAGCAGGAACCACGGACCACGTCCACCAGGGACACCAGGGAGGCCACCACCATGCCGAGCACCACCGAGACCGTCTACGCCGTCACCGACCCGACCACGGGCGAGGTGCGCGCCCGGTTCGACACCATCACCGACGACGCCCTCCGCCAGGCGGTCGCGACGGCCGACCGCACCCACTCCACCTGGTCGCGCGACACCACCGTGGCCGACCGCGCCGTCCTGGTCCACCGGGTCGCCGAGCTCTACCGCGAGCGACGCGAGGACCTCGCCGCCACCATCGTGCGCGAGATGGCGAAGCCGATCGACCAGGCCCTGGGCGAGGTGGACTTCTGCGCCGACATCTACGACTGGTACGCGGACCACGCCGAGACGTTCCTGGCGGACCAGCCGATCACCCTCGCCGAGGGGTCCGAGGGCAGCGCGTTCGTCCGCAAGACCTCGGTCGGGGTGCTGCTCGGCATCATGCCGTGGAACTTCCCGGCGTACCAGATCGCCCGGTTCGCCGGTCCGAACCTGCTCATCGGCAACACCGTGCTGCTGAAGCACGCACCGCAGTGCCCCGAGTCGGCGCTGGCGATCGAGGGCATCTTCCACGAGGCCGGGTTCCCCGAGGGCGCCTACACGAACGTGTTCGCGACGAACGACCAGGTCGAAGACGTCATCGCCGACCCGCGCGTGCAGGGCGTCTCGCTCACCGGCTCGGCACGGGCCGGCGCGGCCGTCGCCGAGATCGCCGGCCGCAACCTCACGAAGGTCGTGCTCGAGCTGGGCGGCTCCGACCCGTTCATCCTGCTCTCCACCGACGACCTCGACGCGGTCGTCGAGTCCGCCGTCGCGACTCGGCTCGAGGGCAACGGGCAGGTCTGCAACGCGGCGAAGCGGTTCCTCGTGGTCGACGGCCTGTACGACGCGTTCGTCGAGCGCTTCACCGCCGCCATGGCAGCCGTGTCGCCCACCGACCCCGCGACGCCCGGCGCTGAGCTCGGCCCGCTGTCCTCGCCCACCGCCGCCGATCGTCTCGAGCAGCAGCTCGACGCCGCCCGCGCGCAGGGGGCGACGGTCCTGATCGGTGGCACCCGGCAGGGCAACGCCTTCGTCCCGACCGTCCTGACCGACGTGTCGCCGGACAACGACGCGTACCGCGAGGAGTTCTTCGGTCCCGTCGCCGTCGTGCACCGGGTCGCGGACGAGGACGAGGCCGTCCGCATCGCGAACGACACCCCGTTCGGCCTCGGGTCCTACCTGTTCACGACCGACCACGACCAGGCCCTCCGCGTGGCCGACCGGATCGAGGCCGGGATGGTCTACGTGAACATCGTCGGCGCTGACAGCCCGGAGCTGCCGTTCGGTGGCGTCAAGGCGAGCGGGTTCGGCCGCGAGCTCGGGTCGTTCGGCATCGACGAGTTCGTCAACAAGAAGCTCATCCGCATCGGGTGACGGCGCCGGGCCGACGTCGCGTCGCGACGCGACGCGACGCGACCCGGTGACGGACGGGAGGCGCGGTGCCGGCTGGTGCCGCGCCTCCCGTCCGTCATCGGCGCGCGACGCGCGTCCCCCTACCGGGAGCGAACGGGGTACAGCAGTCTCCGAGGGGCGCGACCGGCCGGAGGTAGACACGACGTGTGACCGCCACCGCGTTCTGCCTCCACGCCCTCGGCTCCAGCTCCGAGGAGTTCGCCCTGCTCCACGACCGACTCGACGGCACCCTCGACCTCGTGGGGATCGACCTGCCCGGCTTCGGGACCAGCCCCGCCGCTGTCGGCACGACCGTCGAGGAGATGGCCCAGCAGGTCGAACGGGCGATCGGGGCGAGCGGCGTCACCGAGTGGCTGCTCGTCGGACACTCCATGGGCGGCAAGGTCGCCGCCGTCGTCGCCGACCGGACGATCTCCGGGGCGAACGGCCTGTTCGGGCTCCGCGGCGTGGTCCTGATGGCCGCGTCCCCGCTCTCTCCGGAGCCGATGGGCGACGACCGCCGCCAGGCGATGCTCGGCTGGGCCGCACACGGACCGATCAGCACCTCGCACGCCACCGAGTTCGTCGACGCGAACACCGCCGCAACGCTCGACACGGAGCGGATGCGCGCCGCCCTGCACGACGTCGAACGCACCGACCCCGAGGCCTGGACCGCCTGGCTCGAACGCGGGAGCCGCGAGGACTGGTCCGACGCCGCGCCGAACCCGACGCCCGCGCTCGTGCTCGCCGGGGCCGAGGACGGCGACCTCGGTGAGGACGCCCAGCGACGCCACACCCTGCCGCACTGGCCGCACGGGCACCTGGAAGTCGTCCCCGGCGCAGCGCACCTGCTGCCGTGGGAGCAGCCCGACGACGTCGCCGACCGGATCCGTCGCTTCTGGGAGCGCCGGGTCGACCGCGGTCCGCTCGTCCCCGAGGACACCGTCCGGGTGATCGCGTCGCCGCGCGTCAGCGCCCGGATGCGCGGTGCGCTCGCGGCACGTGCGCTGCCGGACGATCCCGACGCCGAGCCGCGGGTGCTCGACCGCACACAGCTCGACACCCTCCGGGCGGTCGCCGACCACCTCGTGCCACAGGCCGGCGACCGGCCGATCGACCTCGCCCTCCGCGTGGACGCCCAGCTCGCCGCGGGTGTCGGCGACGGATGGCGTCCCGACGGCCTGCCCGCCGACGCCGACGCGTTCCGGGCCGCCCTCGACGAGCTCCACGGCGCTGCGAAGGCGGGACCGGACCGTCTGGCCGAGGTGCTCGACGCCATCGCCGACGGCACGTACGAGTCGACCGGGGCACTGCGGGGCGACCAGCTCCGCGCCTGGGCCGAAGACGCGGCCGTCGACCTCGCCCGGCACTGGATCGCGCACCCGGCGACGATGGCCGAGATCGACTTCGACGGCTACGCCAACGGCGGCGACGGGGTCCGCAAGCAGGGCTTCCAGCTGCTCGGAGCCGGCGAGCGCGAGGCATGGGAGGCGGCCGCCCCGGCGGAGACGGCCGGGACAGCGACGGAGGCAGGGCGATGAGACTCGACGGACAGCGGCACTGGGGCACGGACGAGGTCGTCGACGTGGTCGTCGTCGGCACGGGCGCGGGCGGTGCGCCCCTCACGGCGGTGCTCGCACGGAACGGGCTGTCGGTCGTCGCGCTCGAGGCCGGTCGCAACACCTCGCCGGAGGACCACGCCCCGGACGAGGTCATCGCCCCGGGTGACATCAACTGGATGGACGACCGCCTCAGCGGCGGCGGCGCCCCGACCGCGTTCGGACCGAACAACAGCGGCACCGGGGTCGGCGGGTCGACGCTGCACTGGGGCGCGTTCACCCCGCGGCCGAGCGTGCACGACCTGCGGCTCCGGACCGAGTCCGGCGAGGGCGAGGACTGGCCGATCGAGCACGCCGAGCTCACCCGGTGGATCGAGCAGGCCGAGCACGACGTCGGCGTCGCGGGACCGGAGCACTACCCGTGGGACCCGTCGCGTCGCTACCGGATGCGTCCCCCGGCCCGGAACGCCTCGTCGGACATGATGATGCGCGGCACCGCGGCGCTCGGCATCACCGCGACCGACGCCCCCGTCGGCCTGACCACCGAGGACCGGCACCAGGAGCACCACGGCCTGCGCCAGGCGTGCGTGTCCTGCGGCTCGTGCCACCAGGGCTGCCGGAACGGCGCGAAGGTGTCGATGGACACGACGTACCTGCCCGCAGCGGTGGCGTTCGGCGCGGAGATCCGCCCCGAGGCGTTCGTGCACGGCATCGAGCTCGACGCCCGTGGCCGGGTCGAGGCGGTCGTCTACCGCCAGGACGGCCGCGACCACCGGCAGCGCTGCCGCTCCCTCGTCCTCGCCGCGGGCGGTGTGGAGACGCCGCGGCTCCTGCTGCACACGGGCCTGGCGAACGGCAGCGGGCAGGTCGGCCGCAACTTCACGGCGCACGGCGCGACCCAGGTGTGGGCGACGTTCGACGAGTCGATGCGCTCGTACCGCGGCTACCCGTCGTCGATCATCACGGAGGACTTCGTCCGGCCCGACGACGCCGACTTCGCGGGCGGCTACCTCATCCAGAGCCTCGGCGTGCAGCCGATCACCTTCGCCACCACGCTCGTGCGCGGCGGCGGCCTGCGGGGGAAGGCGCTCGTCGACGCGGTGCGCGCCTACCCGTACACCGCGGGCGTCGGCATCAACGCCGAGTGCCTGCCGTACGACGGCAACCGGCTCGAGCTGTCCGACGAGCTCGACGAGCACGGGGTCCCCCGGGCACGCGTGTCGTTCAGCCCGGGCGCGAACGAGGACGCCATCGAGCGGCACGCCGTCCGCACCATGACCGCGATCGTCGAGGCCGCCGGCGGTCGGGACGTCCGGGTGCTGGAGCGGACCGCGCACACCATCGGCACGGCACGGATGGGCACCGACCCGGAGCGGTCCGTCGTCGACCCGGCCGGCCGCTCGTGGGACGTGCCGAACCTGTGGGTGTGCGACAACTCGGTGTTCCCGAGCGCGGTCATCGCCAACCCGGCGCTGACGATCATGGCGCTGTCGCTGCGGACCGCGGACCGGATGCTCCGCGACGACGTCGCGGCCGACCGCGCGCCGGTCGCGCAGGCGACCGCCTGACGGACGGGAGGCACGTGGCGACCCCGCCCCGTGCCTCCCGTCCGGACCGGATCACCCGGTCACGCCACCGGCGCCCCCTGCGGCACGGCGGCGAGGATCTCGTCCGCCACCCGGCGACCGATCCGCACCGCGCCGTCGACGTGCTGGTAACCGTGCCCGGCGAGGTCGCTCGACGCGAACCGGACCGGCCCCACGGCGGCGTGCTGGTCCGGGCCGTAACGGACGAGGCCACCGAGGTCGAAGCTCGCCGCGTAGGCGCCGCGCGTCCACTCCTCGGAGCCCCAGTCGCTCTCGTAGTAGACGACCGGGCGCTTCGCCTCGTCGCCGTAGTAGTGCGCCAGCGACTCGAGCACCCGTGCCCGGCGCTCCTCGGCCGGCAGTGCCAGGACCTCGTCGGCGAGCTCGTCGGACACGAAACCCACGAGGGTCCCCTGCTCCTGGCCGAACGCGGTGTTGTCGTAGGCCTCGTGCACGAGCTCGTACGGGCTGAACGCGGTCCCGGACAGGCCCGCACCACGCCAGAACGGCCGGTCGTAGACGGCGTGCACCTTGATCACGAACCCCATCGACAGGTGCTGGTGGAGCTGGTGCTGCCGACGCGGCAGCGGGGGCTCGTACGAGATCCGCGAGTAGAGCGGCGGCGGCACCGCGACGAGTGCCTGCCGGGCGTGCACCTCGACGCCGCCGTCCGCGATCGCCACCACACCGTCGTCGCCCCAGCGGAGCGTCCGGACGGGCGTGTCGAGGTGGACGTCGTCGCCGAGCCGCGCCGCGAGCCGCTCGGACACCTGCTGCATGCCGCCGATGACGCGCTTGTCGAGGATGAAGTCGGCGTCGACCAGGTGCGAGAAGCTGCCGGCGGACGCGGCCATCAGGAGCGCCTGCAGGGCGGAGAACGTGTGCGCGGGCTTGGTGAGCATCGCACCGGCGATGAACAGCTCGACGTTCTCGGTCGCGACCCGGTCGTCGCTCAGGCGGCGGAGCCACTCCCGGAACGAGACCTCGTCGAGCCGTTCCGCGTCCGGGGTCGCCCACGGGCGGTCCGGGTCGACCTGCGCCACGTACTCGTCGACGACCGCCACCAGCCGTTCGATCTCGGCCGCCGTGGCCTCGGGCAGCGGGAAGATGTCGCCGGTGTACTCGGTGCGGGTGCCGTCGGCGTCGATGTAGACGCTCGACCCCTCGCGGTACCGGTCGTGGGTCTCGAGCCCGAGCTCGTCGAGCAGACCGAGCAGCGCGGTCTGGTCCGGGGACACCCACTGGCCGCCGATCTCGAGCGTGACGCCCTCGATGTCGTTCGTCCACGTGCGACCGCCCACGCGGTCCCGCGCCTCGAGCACGGCGACGCTGAGTCCCGCGTCGCGCAGGCGGTCGGCGGCGACGAGACCGGTGACCCCGGCCCCGATGACGACGACGTCACGTTCGGTGGTCATCGCTGTGCTCCCTTGGTGCGCCGGAACGGGTCCGGGGTGAGTGTGTACATGGTCTCGAGGTACTCCGCGATGCCCTCGGCGCCGCCCTCGCGTCCGGTGCCGGACTGCTTCACGCCGCCGAAGGGTGCCGCCGCGTTCGAGACGACGCCCGTGTTGAGTCCCAGCATGCCCGTCTCGAGGGTCTCCATGAGCCGCTGCCCGCGCGCGGGGTCCTCGGTGCAGGCGTAGGCGATGAGCCCGTACTCGGTGTCGTTCGCCGCCGCGACGGCCTCGTCCTCGGTGCGGAACGTCCGGATCGCGAGCACCGGACCGAAGATCTCGTCGTCGAGGATCGCGCTGCCGGGCTGCACGTCGGTGAGCACGGTCGGGGCGTAGAACGTGCCGGGTCCGGCGACCGGGTGGCCCCCGGTGCGGACGACGGCGCCGCGCTCGACGGCGTCCGTCACCAGCCGGTCGGCCTTCGCCACGGCACGGTCGTCGATGAGCGGCCCGATCGCGACGCCGTCCTCGGTGCCGCGACCGACCCGCATCGCCCCGACCCGCGCGGTGACCCGGTCGGCGAACTCGGCGGCGACGTCCTCGTGCACGAGGAACCGGTTCGCCGCGGTGCACGCCTGTCCGGTGTTGCGGAACTTGGCGGCGAGCGCGGCGTCGACGGCCAGGTCGAGGTCGGCGTCCTCGAACACCAGGAACGGCGCGTTGCCGCCGAGCTCCATGCTCGTCCGCAGCACGTTCTGCGCCGCCTGGGCGAGGAGGGTCCGACCGACCGGGGTCGAGCCGGTGAAGCTGAGCTTCCGGAGGCGCGGGTCGGCGATGACGGGACCGCAGACGTCGCCCGCCGTGGTGGTCGGGACGACGTTCACGACGCCCGCGGGCACCCCGGCCTCGAGGAGCAGGTCGGCGAACAGCAAGGTCGTCAGCGGGGTGAGCTCGGCCGGCTTCACGACCACGGTGCACCCCGCGGCGAGCGCCGGGGCGACCTTCCGCGTCGCCATCGCGAGCGGGAAGTTCCACGGCGTGATCAGGAGTGCCGGGCCGACGGGCTTGTGCGTGACGAACGCGCGGCCGGTGCCCTCGGGGTTGGTGGAGTGGTCGCCGCCGATGCGGACGGCCTCCTCCGAGAACCACCGGAGGAACTCGCCGCCGTACGTGACCTCGCCGCGGGCCTCGGCGAGCGGCTTGCCCATCTCCAGGGTCATCAGGAGTGCGAACTCCTCACGGCGCTCCTGGAGCAGGTCGAACGCGCGGCGGAGGACCTCGGCGCGCTGCCGCGGCGGGGTGGTGGCCCAGCCGTGGCGGGCGGCGTCGGCGGCGTCGAGTGCCCGGAGGCCGTCGGCCGGGGTCGCGTCGGCGATGCGGGCGAGGACGTCGCCGGTCGCCGGGTCGACGACGTCGAAGGTGGCGCCGTCGGCCGCGTCGACCCAGTGCCCGTCGATGAGCAGGCCTCGGGGGACGCGGTCGAGGACGGCCTGCTCGGCGGCGGGACCGGTCGCCGCGGTGGTGTCGTGGTCCGGGACGGCGGGCCAGGTGCTCTGGGTGGTGGTCATGCGGATGCCAGTCCTTCCAGGACGACGTCGAGGCCCTCGTGGAGCAGGGCGTCGTCGATCGCGAGCGGGGGGAGGAAGCGGAGGACGTTGCCGTACGTGCCGGCGGTGAGTGCGATGACGCCGTGTTCGTAGGCGTACCGGACCACCCGACCGGTCAGGGCGGCGTCGGGTTCGCCGGTGGCGGGGTCGACCAGCTCGATCGCCACCATCGCGCCGCGACCGCGGACGTCGCCGATGCGTGGGTCGTGCTCCTGGGCGGCGCGGAGTCGCCCGAGGAGCACCTCGCCGATCGCGGCCGCCCGCTCGACGAAGCCGTCGTGCTCGAACGCGTCGATCGCGGCGAGTGCGGCGGCGCACGCGATCGGGTTGCCGCCGTAGGTGCCGCCGAGCCCGCCGACGTGCGCGGAGTCCATGATCTCGGCACGCCCGGTGACCGCCGACAGCGGGAGTCCGCCGGCCATGCCCTTCGCAGTGGTGACCAGGTCGGGGACGATGCCCTCGTGGTCGCTGGCGAACATGGCGCCCGTGCGCGCGAAGCCGGTCTGGACCTCGTCGGCGATGAAGACGACGTCGTTCGCCGTGGCCCATTCGGACAGCGCGCGCAGGAAGCCGGGGGCGGGCACAACGAAGCCGCCCTCGCCCTGGATCGGCTCGATGAGCACCGCGGCGGTGTTCTCCGCGCCGACCTGCTTCTCGATCTGGGTGATGGCCCGCTTCGCCGCCTCTGCCCCCGAGAGGCCGCCGTCGCGGAACGGGTACGACATCGGGACGCGGTAGACCTCGGGGGCGAAGGGACCGAAGCCGTTCTTGTACGGCTGGTTCTTCGCGGTGAGCGCCATCGTGAGGTTGGTGCGGCCGTGGTAGGCGTGGTCGAACACGACGACGGCCTGCTTGCCGGTGTGCTTGCGGGCGATCTTCACGGCGTTCTCGACGGCCTCGGCGCCCGAGTTGAACAGCGCCGTCCGCTTCTCGTGGTCGCCCGGAGTCAGCCGGTTGAGCGCCTCCGCGACCTCGACGTACCCCTCGTAGGCGGCGATCGTGAAGCAGGTGTGGGTGAACGACGCGACCTGCTCCTGCACCGCCGCGACCACCCGGGGGTGCGCGTTGCCGACACTGGTCACGGCGATGCCGGACCCGAGGTCGATGAGCGAGTTGCCGTCCGCGTCGACGACGACCCCGCCGCCCGCCGCGACCACGGCGACCGGGACCGCCACACCGACGCCGACGGCGACCGCGGCCTGCTTGCGGGCGAGGAGCTCCTGCGAGCGCGGCCCGGGGACCGCGGTGACGAGTCGGCGCTCCTGCGGCAGGCCGGGGCCGCCGGTGGAGGCGTGGAGGGCGGGGGCAGCGGTGGAGGACATGTCGCGATGCTAGGAGCCCCGGTGCACCGCCGGCACTGTCCGTCGCGTACACCCGGTGCGTGCTGGCTCGCCCTGGTGGACACCCCGCTGGGTAGGGTGACGCCATGACCGCGACGCTGCGAGCGCTCCTGCACCGCGCCGACCTCCGCCTGCGCCTCCGCACCGACGAGGTGCCCGCGGACCGGTTGGACGCCCCGCTGTCGTGGCTGCACAGCTCCGACCTCGCCGACCCGACGCCGTTCCTCGCGCCGGGGCAGGGCCTGCTCACCACCGGCACGCAGTTCGGCACGCGCGCCGAGGTGTCCGACGCCGTCGCGGGTGCCTACGTCGACCGCCTCGTCGCGCGCGGGGTGGTCGCACTCGGCTTCGGCACCGAGGTCGTCCGCGCCGGCACCCCGGACGCCCTGGTCGCGGCGTGCGCCCGTGCCGGCCTGCCCCTGTTCGAGGTGCCGTACGAGACGTCGTTCATCCAGGTCGCCCAGGCGAACGCCGAGGCGGTCGCGCGGGACGCGAACGCGCGCGGCGCGTGGGCGATGTCCGCCCAGCGCGCGATCTCGCTCGCGGCGATGCGCCCGGACGGGCTCGGCGCCACGATCGCCGAGCTCTCCCGGCAGCTCGACGGGTGGGTCGGGCTGTTCGACGTCACCGGACGACTCGACCGCGGCCACCCCGCAGCGGGCGTCCCCGAGGACGACCTCGACGTGCTCCGCGCCGAGACGCTCCGGCTCCTGCGCGCCGGGCAGCGTGCGAGCCTGCCCGTCACCACCGAGCGGGGCGGGTACACGCTGCAGACCCTCGGCAGCGGCGGCCACCTGAGCGGCGTGCTGGCCATCGCGAACGGCGGCACCCTCGACCAGGCCGGCCGCGAGGTCGTCACCGCGGTGATCGCGCTCGCCGGCCTCGCGCTGCAGCAGAACCGCGAACTGGCCCGGGCCCGCGGGCTCCTCCGCACGGGCCTGCTCACCATGCTGTCGGTCGGTGACCCCGAGGTCGTCGACACCACCGCACGGGAGGTCTGGGGGCCGCTGCCCGAGCAACCGGTGCGGATCGCCGCCGTCGACGTGGCCGAACGCGACCTCGACGGCATCGTGGACCTGCTCGAGCTCCGGGTGCAAGACCGTCCCGGGCACCTCTTCTTCGCCGTCGACGACGCCCTCTTCCTGTGCCTGTCCGCGGACGACCTGGACCTCGTCGACGAACTCGTCGGACGCTACGACGCCCGGGTCGGCCTGTCCGACGGCACGTCCTACCGGGGCTTCGGCCGCGCACGGACCCAGGCGGTCCAGGCGCTCGACCGCCGCCGCGAGGGGCGCCCGGGCACCACGGAGTTCGGCGACCTCGCCCGCGAGGGGGTCCTCGCCCACCTCGCGCACGTCGACGTCGAGGCCGGTGCGGTGGCCAGGGCGTTCCTCGAGCCCCTCCTCGCCCACGACCGGGCGACCGGCGCCGAACTCACCACCACCGTGCGGACCTGGCTCCGGCAGAACTGCGAGTACGACCGCACCGCGCAGGCGCTCGGCGTGCACCGGCACACCGCCCGCGCCCGGGTCGAGCACGCCGGACGCCTGCTCGACCGAGACCTCTCCGCGTTCGCCACCCGCGCCGACCTGTGGGCGGCGTTCGTGGTGCACGACAGTGCCGGAGACGACGACGTGGCCGCCGTCTAGGCTGGGGCGGTGCCGACCACACCGGCCCGCCGGCGCCTCAGCCCGGCCGAACGGGAGGCCCAGATCGCCGAGGCCGCGATCGCCGTCGCACGGGCCGAGGGCCTGGCCGGCGTGACCCTCCGTGGCGTCGCCGCGGCCGTCGGGGTGGCCCCGTCGCTCGTCGCCCACTACCGGCCGTCGATGGAGGAGCTCGTCGGGGAGACCTTCCGCGTGGTCGCGACGGCCGAGGTCGCCGAGGTCGCCCGGCTGGTCGACCGCGCCACAGGTCCCCTGGAGCGGTTGGCCGCGCTCGTCGCCTGCATCGAGGACCCGGCCCGTGACGACGTCGCCGTGCTCTGGGCGGACGCGTGGAGCCTCGGCCGCACGAACGCCGTCCTCGCCACCGCGGCGCGCGAGGTGATGGACGACTGGCAGCGGCTCGCAGCCGGCATCGTCGCGGACGGCGTCCGCCAGGGCGTCCTGCACACCGACGACCCGGACGGCGTCGCACGGCTCCTGTTCGCCCTGGTCGACGCGACGAACGGCTACGCGCTCGTGGACCACCTCGACCGCGCGACCCGCGAGGACCTGGTCCGCGTCACCGTCGCGCGGGCCGTCGGCGTGCCGGCGGACGCCCTCGACGCGGCCCGCTGACGGACGGGAGGCGCGGTGCGGCGCCGCCCCGTGCCTCCCGTCCGACACGGCGGAGCCGTCTTCCGGACCGCGGGTGCGGGCGGGCGCGCGTGATCGCGCGCCCTGGGAAAGCAGAACGGCCCCGGATTCCTCCGGGGCCGTTCCTTGCGTGGTGCGCGAGGGGGGACTTGAACCCCCACGCCGTTTCCAGCACACGGACCTGAACCGTGCGCGTCTACCAATTCCGCCACTCGCGCCAGCCCCAGAACACTACCATGCACAGACGGCCCCAGGTGCCAACCACTACCATGCAGAGGTCCGTGACCGAGAACACTGGAGACCCATGGGCCTGTTGGACAGCTTCGAGCGGGGGTTGGAACGTGCCGTGAACGGCGCGTTCGCCAAGACCTTCCGCTCCGGCGTGCAGCCCGTCGAGATCTCGAGCGCGCTCCGTCGGGAGCTCGACACGAAGGCCGCCGTGGTCTCGCGCGACCGGATCCTCGTGCCGAACGAGTTCACCGTGCGCCTCGCGCCGCCGGACTGCTCGCGCATGACGGACGTCGGGCAGCCGCTCATCGACGAGCTGCGGCAGATGGTGCAGCAGCACGCGGTCGCGCAGAACTACTCGTTCTCCGGACCGGTCGACATCCGGCTGCAGCAGGACGGCACGCTCTCGACCGGCATCCTGCAGATCGACTCGACCACCGTGCAGCGGGACGTCGCGTGGGTCGCCGTGCTCGACATCGGCTCCCAGCGGCACAGGCTCCAGCGCGGGCGCACCGTCATCGGCCGCGGGACCGATGCGGACATCACCGTCGCCGACACCGGCACCAGCCGCAAGCACGTCGAGGTGATCTGGGACGGCAAGCACGCGCAGGCGAACGACCTCGGGTCGACGAACGGCTCGAAGCTGAACGGCGAACGCTTCCAGCAGGCGATCGTGGAGCCGGATTCCACGATCGAGATCGGTCGTACCCGTATGGTGTTCCGGGTGATCCCCGAGAACGACGGAGGTACGAGGTGACCACAGGGCTGACCCTGCTCGTCCTGCGCTTCGCGTTCCTCGCGGTGCTGTGGCTGTTCGTCTTCGTGATCGTCTTCGCACTGCGGAGCGACCTGTTCGGCCAGCGCGTGCGCACGATCCCCACCGACCCCAAGGCCGGACCGTCCGGGCCGACCACCCCGGCGGTGCCCTCGGCCGCGGCGGCACCCGCGTCCGGCGGCGCGTTCACCGAGCTCATCGAGCAGTCCGGCGGCGCGCAGACGGGTGCGCCGGTCGCCACCCGGCTCGTCATCACCGAGGGCTCGCGCGAGGGCATGGAGATGCCGCTCGGCGGCGGCCCGATCACGATCGGCCGGTCCAGCGAGTCCAACGTCGTCATCCGCGACGACTACACGTCCACCAACCACGCCCGACTCGATCTGCGTGCCGAGGGCTGGGTCGTCACCGACCTCGAGTCCACCAACGGCACGTTCGTCAACGGTCAGAAGGTGACCTCCCCCGTGCTCGTCGCGGAAGGGACGCCCATCACGATCGGGACGACGACCTTCGAGCTGCGGCGGTAGGCGCGGATGACGGCACGGACGCTGAGCGCCGCTGTGTCCCACGTGGGACGCATCCGCGCGAACAACCAGGACTCCGGCTACGCCGGGGCGCACCTGTTCGCGGTCGCGGACGGCATGGGCGGCCACGCCGGCGGCGACGTCGCGTCCGCCATCGCCATCCGCCGCATCCGCGAGGTCGACCGGGAGTTCCCGTCGGCGCACGACGCCGAGTTCGCGCTCCAGTCGGCACTCATCGCCGCGAACCAGCTGATCACCGAGACGGTGTTCGAGCACCAGGAGCTCACCGGGATGGGCACCACGGTGTCCGCGCTCATCCGCGTCGGCGACCAGATCGCCATCGCCCACATCGGCGACTCCCGCATCTACCGGTTCCGCGACGGCGAGCTGCAGCAGATCACCTCGGACCACACCTTCGTGCAGCGTCTGGTCGACAGCGGCCGCATCACGCCGGAGGAGGCCGCGGTCCACCCCCGCCGCTCCGTGCTCATGCGCGTGCTCGGCGACGTCGACGCCGCACCCGAGGTCGACACCGCCGTCATGGACATCCGCCCGGGCGACCGGTGGCTGCTCTGCTCCGACGGCCTGTCGTCCTACCTGGCCGAGGAGCGCATCCGGCACGCCCTCGCGTCGAACATGGACGCGAACCAGGCGACCCAGCGTCTGGTCAAGGAGACGCTCGACCACGGCGCCCCCGACAACGTGACCGTCGTCATCATGGACGTCACCGACGCCGAGGTGGACGACGAGGACGACGCGGCCACCACGGTCGGGTCCGCCGCGGCACCGCTGACCTTCGAGGCGTCCACCGGCCGCAAGCCGATCCGCCTCCCCACGATCCTCCTGCACCCGCTCAAGGTGACGACCGCGCCGGAGGACTCCCACTTCGAGCCGGAGTCCGACCAGTACTTCGCGGAGCTCATCGCCGAGGACCGCCGTCGCCGGGTCCGTCGCCGCGTCGCCTGGAGCATCGCGCTCGTCGTCGCCATCGCGGCCCTCGTCGGCGCCGTGTTCCTCGGGTGGCGCATCACGCAGGACCACTACTACGTCGGCTCCGACCGCGGCACCGTCGCGATCTACAAGGGCGTGCAGCAGTCGATCGGGCCGATCGCGCTGTCGGACGTCTACGAGGACACCGACATCGACGTCTCGGGACTCCCCGAGTACACGCGCGAGAACGTCCGGTCCACGATCAACGCGCAGTCCCTCGAGGACGCCCGCGAGATCGTCGACCGGCTGCGGAAGGCGGCGGAGACCGGGCAGGACCAGGCCGGGACCGGCGGCTCCTCCCCCGCTCCGTCCGCATCACCGAGCGCCTCGGCCACCGGCACCCCGTCGGCCACCCCCGGGACGAAGCGATGAGCAGCGCCACCGCCCAGTCCTTCACGCAGGCGATCACGATCAAGCTGCGTGAGCCGGCCCGCGCCCGCAACCTGGAGCTCGTGCTGCTCGTCATCGCCTGCGGCATCTGCGCCGGGGCGATGGTCCTCGTGCAACTCGGCACGAAGGGCAGGATCTTCGACACCTCGGTGCTCTGGATCGGCGCGACCATCCTCGGGCTCGCCCTGGTGATGCACGTCGTCCTGCGCGTCGTCGCGAAGAACGCCGACCCGTTCATCCTGCCGGTCGCGCTCGTCCTCAACGGCATCGGGATCGCGGAGATCTACCGCATCGACGTCCACAACGGGCTGTCCGGCTGGGCGGCGATCGGCGTCAAGCAGATCGTGTGGACCATCCTGGCGATGGCCGTCGCGATCGTGGTGCTGCTCGTCGTGCGGAACCACCGGTTCCTGCAGCGCTACCGCTACATCTTCATGCTGCTGACCATCGTGCTGCTCCTGCTGCCGATGCTGCCGGGGATCGGCGAGAACGTCGGCGGTGCCCGGGTGTGGATCCGGATCGGCCCGTTCTCGTTCCAGCCGGGCGAGCTCGCGAAGATCACCATGGCGCTGTTCTTCGCCGGCTACCTCGTCACCGCGCGCGACTCGCTGTCGATCGTCGGCAAGAAGTTCCTCGGGATGACGTTCCCGCGCGCCCGCGACCTCGGCCCGATCCTCGTGATGTGGGCCGCCGCGATGAGCGTCCTCGTGTTCCAGCGGGACCTCGGCACCGCCCTGCTGTACTTCGGGCTCTTCCTCGTCATGATCTACGTCGCGACGGCGCGGCTCAGCTGGGTGCTGATCGGCCTCGTCCTGTTCGTCGGCGGGGCCCTGGTCGCGCAGAGCGTCCTCGTCTACGTGCACGGCCGGTTCGAGCAGTGGCTCAACCCGTTCGACAACACGATCTACAACGCGCAGACCCAGGCGAGCTACCAGCTCGTGCAGGGGTTGTTCGGCTTCGCGAACGGCGGGATCACGGGCACCGGGCTCGGGCAGGGTCGGCCGTACATCACGCCGGTCGCCAACGCCGACTACATCGTCGCGTCGCTCGGCGAGGAGCTCGGCCTGATCGGCGTCTTCGCGATCCTCGCCCTCTTCATCGTGTTCGCCTCGCGCGGCCTGCGCGTCGGGTTCATGGCGCAGGACGACTTCGGCAAGCTCCTCGGCGTCGGCTTCGGCTTCACCATCGCCCTCCAGGTGTTCGTCGTCGTCGGCGGCATCACCCGCGTGATCCCGGTGACCGGACTGACGACGCCGTTCATGGCCGCCGGCGGGTCCTCGCTCATCGCCAACTGGATCATCGCGGCGATGCTGCTGCGGTTGACGGACTCGATCCCGGCGGAACAGCGCGTGCAGCAGGGGGCGATCCCCGCGGCCCGCGGCAGAGGGGCGACCAGGAAGGAGCGCCGTCGATGAACCGACAGCTCCGCGGTGTCTCCACCGTCATCGTGCTCATGTTCGTCGCACTGTTCGTGTCGACGACCTCGATCCAGTTCTTCTCGGCCGAGTCGCTCCGCGCCGATCCCCGGAACTCGCGAACCATCCTGGCCAGTTACTCGACCAAGCGCGGGGCGATCCTCGTCGACGGCAGCCCGGTCGCCGAGTCGACGCCGTCGAACGACCAGTACCAGTACCAGCGCAAGTACACGAACGGCGACCTCTACTCCGCGGTCACGGGGTACTTCACGATCGGGCAGGGCAACGCCGGCATCGAGAGCGCCGAGAACACCGTGCTGTCCGGCAACTCGGACGCCTCGTTCTTCCAGAACCTCAACGCGATCCTCACCGGGCAGGACGTCCAGGGCGACAACGTGAACCTGACGATCGACCCCGACGTGCAGAAGGCCGCGTACGACGCGCTCGGCTCGAACACCGGAGCCGTCGTCGCGATCCAGCCGAAGACGGGGAAGATCCTCGCGATGGTGTCGAAGCCGGGCTACGACCCGAACTCCCTCACCTCGCACGACACGCAGAACGTGATCGACCAGTACAAGGCGCTCGAGCAGAACAGCGGCAAGCCCCTGCAGAACCGGGCGATCGGCGGCGATCTGTACACGCCAGGATCGGTCTTCAAGCTCATCGTCGCGTCCGCGGCGCTCGAGGGCGGCAAGTACACGCTCGACTCGGAGTTCCCCAACCCCTCCCGCCTGCAGCTGCCCGGTACGAGCACGTACATCAACAACGCCGAGGGCGGCACCTGCGGCGGCGGCGACAAGGTCAAGCTCCGCACCGCGATCCAGTACTCGTGCAACATCCCGTTCGCCGAGCTCGGGCAGAAGCTCGGCTACGACGCGATCAAGAGCATGGCGGACAAGTACGGCTTCGGCGACGCGATCGAGGTGCCGATGAAGGCCACCCCGAGCCAGTACCCCGAGGTCGACTCGACCGCACAGCTCATGCTGAGCGCGTTCGGCCAGGCCAGCGTGCGCGTGTCGCCGCTCCAGATCGCCATGGTGTCCGCGGGCATCGCGAACGGCGGTACGGTGATGCAGCCGACCCTGGTCGACTCGATCACGACGAGCGACCTCAAGCAGGTGGAGTCGTTCTCCCCGAAGGAGTACAGCAGCCCGCTGTCCTCGTCCGAGGCGAGCGACCTCACCGAGGCGATGCAGAGCGTCGTGAGTTCCGGGACCGGCACGAACGCCAAGATCGACGGGATCGACGTGGCGGGCAAGACCGGGACGGCAGAGGGCGGCACCGGCGACCCGTACACGCTCTGGTTCACCGGGTTCGCCCCGGCGAAGGACCCGGAGGTCGCGGTGGCGGTCGTCGTCGGGAACGGCGGCGGGCTCGGACAGTCCGGGGTCGGCAACACGGTCGCGGCGCCGGTCGCGAAGAAGGTCATGGAGGCGGTGCTGAACAAATGAGACCCACCAGCGGGCTCACCTTCGGTGGGCGGTACCAGCTCTCGTCCCGCGTCGCGATCGGCGGCATGGGTGAGGTGTGGCAGGCGACCGACCTGGTCATCGGCCGCACCGTCGCGCTCAAGATCCTCAAGGACGAGTACCTCGGCGACCCCGGCTTCCTCGAGCGCTTCCGTGCCGAGGCCCGGCACGCTGCCCTGGTCAACCACGAGGGCATCGCGAACGTCTTCGACTACGGCGAGGAGGACGGCAGCGCCTACCTCGTGATGGAGCTCGTCCCCGGCGAGGCGCTCTCGACCATGATCGAGCGCGAGCACACCCTGCCGGTCGACAAGGTGCTCGACATCGTCGCCCAGACCGCCAACGCCCTGCAGGCGGCGCACGCGGTGGGGCTGGTCCACCGCGACATCAAGCCGGGCAACCTGCTCATCACGCCGGACGGCCGCGTCAAGATCACCGACTTCGGCATCGCGCGGATCGCCGACCAGGTCCCGCTGACGGCCACCGGTCAGGTCATGGGCACGGTGCAGTACCTCTCGCCGGAGCAGGCGAGCGGGCACCCCGCCTCACCCTCGACCGACATCTACTCGCTCGGCATCGTCGCGTACGAGTGCCTGGCCGGACGCCGTCCCTTCACCGGCGAGTCGCAGGTCGCGATCGCGATGGCGCACATCAACGAGCAGCCGCCCGCGCTGCCGTCGGACGTCCCGGAGCCGGTGTCGGCGCTGGTGCTGTCCTGCATCGCCAAGAAGCCGGCCGACCGTCCCGCCACCGCGGCGAACCTCGCGCGGGCCGCTCAGGCGCTCCGCCGTGGTGACGTCGCCGCCGCCACCGTCGCCGTGCCGATGCTCGCCGAGGCCGGGACGGTCGCGTTCAACCCGCCGCAGCGGCCGGGCGACGACGCGGCCACCGCGCTGCTCGGCACGCAGGCCGGTCCGGTCGGTGGGGGTCCCCGGACGCCGGCGTCCCCGGCGACGGCGGAGGACGAGCCGCGGAAGCGTCGCGCGTGGATCTGGTGGCTCGTCGGCGCCGTGGTCGTGCTCGCGATCGCCGGGGTCATCGCCGCCTTCGCCCTGACCGGTGGTGCGACCACACCCGAGCCGAGCCCGACCAAGTCGAGTGCGCGGCCGTCGAGGACCCCGTCGTCGACCCCGACCCCGGAACGGGTGTTCGTGAACGCCGACGACTACGCCGGCATGCAGGCGACGGACGCCCGTGCCCGTCTCGCCGCACTGGGACTGTCCCCGGACATCGTGGACGGCGACCCGGCGAAGACGAGCGACCAGGTCGGGACGGTGCAGTCGATCAGCCCGACCGGGAGCGTCGAGGTCGGCTCGACCATCACGATCAAGGCCTACACCGACCAGCCCACCGTCACGTCACCCCCGGCGACCCCGCAGGCCGGCACGGTCTCCGACAGCGGCAAGGTGACCTTCACGTGGCAGGCCTACGAGTCGTGCCCCGCCGGCTACTCGCTGACCGGGTACAACTACACGATCACGAACGGCACGGACACCCAGGGCAACACGTCCGGCACCGGCAAGAACACGTCGGTCGAGGTGCAGGCGACCGATCCCGGCACCGTCTCGTTCTCGTACACCGTGAGCTGTGGCGACCTGACCTCGCCGACGTCGTCGTCGACGACCGCCACCTGGACGCAGCCGACCCAGGAACCCACGGCCGACCCGACGAGCGGCAACAACCCGAGCTCGGGTCCGCAGGACGGCAACTGACCCTCCGCCACCACGTCCCCCGGATGGGGGCTCGCGACACCGTTCCGTAACGGTTCGGTCCGGGCCCCCGTCACCAGGCTCCGGCCAGGTACGGCTGCCGTACACTGGGCCGGACGAACAGACGGAGGAGTACGTGGCAGAAGGTGTGACCGCGGGGATCACGCTCCTCGCCGACCGCTACGAGATCGGTGACGTCATCGGTCGGGGCGGCATGGCGACGGTGCACCTGGGGAACGACACCCGGCTCGGCCGCAAGGTGGCCGTCAAGCTGCTGAAGCCGAGCCTCGCCAACGACCCGGCGTTCCGGACCCGCTTCCGTCAAGAGGCGCAGTCGGCCGCGCGGATGGCCCACCCGACGATCGTCCGCGTGTACGACGCGGGCGAGGAGACGGTCACCGAGCCGTCCGGCGCCGAGGTGCAGGTCCCGTACATCGTGATGGAGCACGTCGACGGTCGTCCGCTCTCCGACATCATCGCCGACGGTCCGGTCTCCTCGTCCGAGGCCGTGCGCATCACCGAGGGCATCCTCACGGCGCTCGAGTACTCGCACCGCGCCGGTGTCGTCCACCGGGACATCAAGCCGGCGAACATCATGGTCACGCACTCCGGCCAGGTGAAGGTCATGGACTTCGGCATCGCCCGGGCCATCACCGACACCTCGGCGACGGTCGCGCAGACCACGTCGATCCTCGGCACCGCGTCGTACTTCTCGCCGGAGCAGGCCCGGGGCGAGACCGTCGACGCCCGCACCGACCTCTACTCGACGGGCGTGGTGCTCTTCGAGCTGCTCACCGGGCGCCCCCCGTTCCTCGGCGACAGCCCGGTCGCGGTCGCCTACCAGCACGTCAGCGAGCAGCCCGTCGCCCCGTCGACGATCACGCCGGACGTCTCGCCCGCCCTCGACGCCGTCACCCTGCACGCCCTGGTCAAGGACCGCACCCGTCGCTTCCAGAGCGCGGCCGAGTTCCGCACCGACCTGCAGCAGGCGGCGGCCGGCCAGGTGCCGTCGTCGACCCGGAAGCTCCAGCAGCAGCACGCGCACGATGCCTCGACGATGCTGTTCGGCGTCAACCCGCGCACCACGTCGAACCCGGCGGTCGCGTTCCGCGAGCTCGACGACGACACCGCCGAGCACCGCCCGCAACGGACGCAGAACCGGCCGCCGGTGGCGTGGATCTGGGTCGGCATCGTGCTCATCGTCGCCGTCATCGCCGCGATGGTGTTCTTCGTCGCGAACCTCCAGCCCGGCCGGGCCCCCGTGTCGTCCTCGGTCACGGTGCCGAACGTCGTCGGTGCCTCGTGGTCGTCCGCAGCGTCGACGCTGAAGAAGAGCGACCTGACCCCGGTCAAGGTGGAGGAGAACTCCGACACCGTCGACTCGGGCATGGTGATCCGCACGGAACCCGGGTCCGGCAACACCGTCGCGCGCAAGTACGACGTCGACGTGGTCGTGTCGTCGGGCCCGGCCCAGGTGAACGTGCCTGACGTCGCGAACCAGTCGCAGGACGACGCCACGCAGGCCCTGAAGGACGCCGGCTTCCAGGTCGGCGCCGTCACGAGCGACTACTCGCCGTCCGTGCCCGAGGGGACGGTCATGTCGTCCGACCCCGGCGCCGGCTCGACCGCGACGAAGGGCACCGTCGTCGACCTGACGGTGTCGAACGGCAAGGTCCAGTTGCCCGATGTCCGGCAGCAGCCGTTCACCGAGGCGAACCAGACCCTGCAGAACCTCGGGCTCAAGGTCGCGCAGAACCCGGCGTACACCTGCACCGGTGGCGCCGTGACCCAGCAGGACCAGCCCGCCGGCGACATCGCGCAGGGCAGCACCGTGACACTGACGTACTGCGCGGGTTCGGCGCAGCCGCAGCAGACGCAGCAGCCGGACCCGGGCAACGGGAACGACGGCGGCAACGGCAAGGGCGGTGACCGCGGCAACAACGGCTGACCGCGGTCCGGTTGGTCGTCGCGACCGCCGGGAGGCCCGTGCCGCGTGGCCGGACCGCTCGCGTCCGCCATCGGGTCGCCCCAGCGGGCACGTCCTCACCGGACCGACGTGGGGGCGACGGGTCCGCGCAGTGGCCTTCCGGGGGAGCAGCGGGCGATCGCTCGAGTGGGGCAGCCTCCACTCGGCGGCGCGGACGAGAGCCGTCCGTCAGGCGCGCGGTGACCCGATGAGCGGGTTGAGCGCCGCGGCACGCTCCGCAGCGCCGGACAGGCCCGTGGTCTCGAGCCAGTTGCCGACCATGCGGTAGCCGCCCTCGGTCAGCACGGACTCCGGGTGGAACTGCACGCCGTAGACCGGGTGCTCGCGGTGCTGCACGCCCATGATCACCCCTCCGCCGGTCCGAGCCGTCACGGTCAGCTCGTCCGGGACCGTGCCGTCGACGATCGCGAGCGAGTGGTACCGCGTTGCGGTGAACGGGTGCGGGACGCCCGAGAAGAGCAGGCTGTCGTCGTGGTCGACCTGCGACGTCTTGCCGTGCATGAGTTCCTCGGCGTGCGTGACGGTCGCGCCGAGGGCCTCGGCGATCGCCTGGTGGCCGAGGCACACGCCGAGCAGCGGCTTGTCAGCCGCGATGGCCGCGTGGACCGTCGGGATGGAGACACCAGCATCGGCGGGCGTCCCCGGTCCCGGAGAGAGCAGGACACCGTCGTAGTCGGCCAGGCGTTCGGCGAGCTCGTCGGGCGTGAGCGAGTCGTTCCGCACGACATCGGTGTCCGCACCGAGCTGCTGGACGTAGCCGTTCAGGGTGTAGACGAAGCTGTCGTAGTTGTCGACGACGAGGATCTTGGTCATGGGCGGTCCACCGTACTCCTGGGGGATGTGCACAGCCGGATCGACGCCGTCGAGCACACGTGTTGACGGTAGGATACCGGCCATGGCCAAGGACAAGGACCGCACCAAGCCCGCCCGGAGGACCCGAGCCGACTCGGTCGACACCGCGGGGGACAGCCCCAACCCCGTGTGGTTCAAGCCGGTCATGTTCGGCTTCATGCTCATCGGCCTGGCCTGGGTCATCGTCTTCTACGTCTCCCAGGGCACGCTCCCGGTGCCGTCGCTCGACTCCTGGAACATCCTGATCGGGTTCGGGATCATGTTCATCGGCTTCCTCATGACCACCCGCTGGCGCTGATCTCCGGCTCCACATCCCGACGCCCGTCGTACCCGCTCGGTACGGCGGGCGTCGTCGTTTGCAATGTCAGGGCACGGCCCGTGGTTTTTCCACATTGTCACCCCGCGGATGAGGTCGTTCGCACCCGCTCTCCACGGTCTGTCCACAGTTCTGCACACTTTCCCCAGTGGTTTCCACATGCTGATGCCGGAGTTATCCACATGTGCATCCACAGTGGGGATAATCACACGCGTGTAACTCACCGATCTGTCCACAGCTGTGGACAACTGGCGCCCCTCGCTGTGGAAACAAGCCGTTCTCTCGTCGGCGAGCGTTCCTGCGCCTGCGTGACGACCACTGTCACGTGAGCGCCCGGCTCCACACCTACCTGACGACCGCTGCCTCGTCAGCGCCCGGCTCTCGACATGCGTGGCCACCGCTGCCCGGGAACGACGAACGCCCCGCCGCAGTGCGACGGGGCGTTCGAACCGGAGGGCTGTCAGGCGAAGAGGCCTGCCGCTCCGAGGAGGATGCCGGCGAGGAGCACGACGGCCTCTCCCACGAGCAGCCCGATCTGGAGACCCCGCTGCCGGATGTTCCGTGTCCTGGCGAAGACGAACCCCGTGATGAACCCGAGCACGATGCCGCCGATGTGTGCCTGCCACGAGATCGCGGTGCCCGGCAGGAACCCGACGATCAGGTTCAGGCCCATGATCACCAGGAGCTGCACGGCGTTGTACCCGAGGCTGCGCTGGATCACGAAGAACGCCGCGAAGAGCCCGAAGATCGCCCCCGAGGCGCCGACGACCGGCGTGGTCGGACTGAGGATCGTGACCGCGAGGTCACCGCCCAGCCCCGCGAGGAAGTACAGCGCGAGGAACCGCCACGTCCCGAGCAGGTTCTCGAGCATCCGTCCGAAGATCCACAGGGCCCACATGTTGAACAGGATGTGGAAGAAGGACGAGTGCACGAACAGGCCGGTGATGATCCGCCAGGGCTGCGTGTCCGCCACGGGTGCGTAGTAGAGCAGCACCCCGGACAGCGCCCGACCCGACACCAGGTCGAGCAGCCAGACGGCGACGCTGATGGCCACCAGGACGACCGTCGCCTTCTGGTCGAGCATGGCGAAGCGTCGACGAGCGACGGTGAACCCGCTCGCGGCGCCGGACGCGCGCCGGTTCGCCTGGAACTGCGCGCGCTGCTCGCGCACGCACTCCGGGCAGTGGACACCGACCGCCGCCGGTGTCTGGCACTCGGGACAGATCGTCCGCCCGCACCGTTGGCACAGGACGAAGCTCTGCCGGTCCGGGTGTCGGTAGCAGGTGTTCGGGTTCGACGCGGGGTCGGTCAAGGGTGTCAGACGTCCTCGACGTCGATGCTCTCGATCACGACGTCCTCGAGCGGCTTGTCACGGCCGTCGGTCGCGACACCCTCGATCGCGTCGACGACCGCGCGGGACTCGTCGTCCGCGACCTCGCCGAAGATGGTGTGCTTGCCCTGCAGCCAGGGCGTCGCGACCGTCGTGATGAAGAACTGCGAGCCGTTCGTGCCTCGGCCGCCCTGGATGCCGGCGTTGGCCATCGCGAAGATGTACGGCTTCTGGAAGGTGAGCTCGGGGTGGATCTCGTCGTCGAACCGGTAGCCCGGGCCGCCGATGCCCTGGCCGAGCGGGTCACCGCCCTGGATCATGAAGTCCTTGATGATGCGGTGGAAGATGACGCCGTCGTAGAGCTTGTCGGTCGAGACCTTGCCCGTGCCGGGGTGCGTCCACTCCTGCTTGCCCGTCGCCAGGTCGACGAAGTTCTTGACGGTCTTGGGGGCGTGGTTGCCGAACAGGTTGACGCGGATGTCGCCCTTGTTCGTGTGGATCGTTGCGACAGCGGTGTGCAGAGACATGTACCGATTCTCGCATGTACCGCCGACGTGCAGACGGTACGCACAGGCAAGCCTCCGTGACCTGTCAGGCGGCGCGGTGGCAGGATGGGGTGACGTCGAACTGTGGAGGTACCAGATGACGATCGAGATCCCGCGCAAGCGCAGGAAGCAGATCAAGAAGCTCAAGGGCAAGACCGCCTCGCTCCTCGGTGAGCAGCGCAAGGTCCTCGAGCACGCGAACGCGATCCTCGCCGAGGCCCGCTCCCACGCTGCTGATGCGGCGCGCAAGGACATCGCGCCCCGCGTGCAGAACGCGATCGACAACGGGATCCGTCCCGCGGTCGCCACGGGTGTGCACGCCACGAAGAGCGCCGCGCAGTCCGCTTCGCACCGCTTCCAGACCGAGGTCGTGCCCGGCCTCGTGGCGACGGCCGGCTCCGTGATGAGCGTCAAGGACCTCGCGAACGACCCGCGCGTCAAGAAGATCGTCAAGGAGGCCCAGAAGAAGGGCAAGAAGGCGAAGAAGTCCGCGGAGAAGTACGTCCCGCACCAGAAGAAGGGCCTCGGCTTCGGCGGCGTCGCGCTGATCGTCGTCGGTGTCGTCGCGGTCGCGGGTGCGGCGTACGCGGCGTACCAGACCCTCCGCGCGGACGACGACCTCTGGGTCGCCGACGACGCGGACACGGCAAGCAAGCCTGCCGCCTGACCTCCCGGTTCGTACGAAGGGCCCCGGCGCCTGCCGGGGCCCTTCGTCGTCTCCGGGACGACGCAGTGCCTCGAATCGTCCCCTGGCCTGGTCGCCCCGCCGGCCTGGTCGTCCCGCCGACCTGGTCGCACGACATGCCGCCCGCTGACCGCCGAGGTCGCAGAACCCGTCGCCCTTCGGCCGCCCGAGCGACACCTTCCGCGACCAACCCCCACCCCGGCACGACGAGCGCACCGGCGCCGACCACGACGGCGCCGCCCATCGCGGAGCGGCGCGCCGGAGGCGCAGACCAGCACAACGACCGAACGCGGCGGAGCGAGGAACGAGCGAAGCAGCGTTCGCCCCGAGGGAGTGGAGCCTAGGAGAATCGAACTCCTGACATCCTGCTTGCAAAGCAGGCGCTCTACCAACTGAGCTAAGGCCCCGAGAGATCCAGCGTACTGGACCGGGAGGGAGATGGTGGGGCTACAAGGACTTGAACCTTGGACCTCTTCGTTATCAGCGAAGCGCTCTAACCGCCTGAGCTATAGCCCCTCAGACCAGATGAGAGCCTACCGTACCGATCCCGCAGAACGAAATCGAGCGGCGGCCCCCATCCGGCCCGGGTGTGTCAGTTGTTCGTGAAGCCGACGAGCAGGCCGCCGGTGATCCGCACACTGAGGTTGTAGAGGACGCTGACGATCGCGCCGAGCACGGTGCCGACGACCACGTTGAGGATGCCCACCACGATCGAGAACCCGAGGACCTGCCCGAGGGAGAACTGGTCCATGATCGAGTAGTTGTTCTGCCCGGTGACGTCCTTGAGCAGGGCGTCGATCTGGGTGAACACGCCGGTCTGGTTCAGGATGATCCACACGAGCGCGGTCGCGACGACGATCACGATGGAACCGGCCAGGGCGATGAGGAAGCTCAGCTTCACCATCGACCAGAAGTCGACGTACACCAGCCGCAGGCGGACCTGCCGGGTGCCGACGGGCCGCTTCGCCTTCTTCTGGAGCTTCTCGGCGACACTACTCATTGCTTGACTGGTCCTCTCCGGCCACGGTGTCCGTGGGCACTGTGTCGGCGGGGTCTGCGGCCGCTTCGTCCGGGCTGACCGTCTCCACCGGGCCCGCGGGCTCGATCTCGGCGTCGTCCTGGTCGTCCAGGTTCCGTTCACTGTTGCGGGCCACTGCGATGATGCGGTCGTTGTCCGCGAACCTCGCGAAGACGACGCCCATCGTGTCGCGGCCCTTGGCGGGCACCTCGGCCACGGCAGACCTTACCACCTTGCCCGATTGCAGCACGACGAGCACCTCGTCGTCCTCGCCGACGATGAGAGCCCCCACAAGGTCACCCCGGTCGGCGGCGAGCTTGGCCACCTTGATGCCGAGACCACCACGGCCCTGGACGCGGTACTGGTCCACGGAGGTGCGCTTGGCGTAGCCGCCCTCGGTCATGACCCACACGTACCCGTCGTCCGAGACCACCCGGGCGGCGAGCAGCGAGTCGTCGTCGCGGAAGGACATGCCCTTCACGCCCGAGGTCGACCGGCCCATCGGTCGGAGTGCGTCGTTGGAGGCGGTGAAGCGGAGCGACATGCCGTGCTTCGACACGAGGAGCAGGTCGTCGGTCTCGTCGACGAGCAGCGCCTGGACGAGCGTGTCGCCGTCGCGCAGGTTGATCGCGATGATGCCGCCGCTGCGGTTCGTGTCGTACTCGGTGAGCGCGGTCTTCTTGACGAGTCCGTGCGCCGTCGCGAGCACGAGGTACTGCGCGGCCTCGTAGTCGCGGATGTCGAGCACCTGCTGGATCTGCTCGTCCGGCTGCATCGCGAGGAGGTTCGCGACGTGCTGGCCCTTGGCGTCGCGACCACCCTCCTGCAGCTCGTACGCCTTGGCCCGGTACACCCGGCCCTGGTCGGTCAGGAACAGCAGCCAGTGGTGCGTGGTCGTGACGAAGAAGTGCTCGACGATGTCGTCCGCACGGAGCTGCGCACCCCGGACCCCGCGTCCGCCGCGGTGCTGCGACCGGTACTGGTCGCTCCGGGTGCGCTTGACGTACCCGCCGCGGGTGATGGTGACGACCATCTCCTCCTCGGGGATGAGGTCCTCCATCGACATGTCGCCGTCGAACCCGAGCAGGATCTCGCTGCGGCGGTCGTCACCGAAGCGGGCGACGATCTCGTCGAGCTCCTCGATCACGATGGCGCGCTGGCGCTCCGGCTTGACGAGGATGTCGTTGAAGTCGGCGATCTTCCGCTCGAGCTCCTCGGCCTCGTCGTGGATCTTCTGGCGCTCGAGGGCGGCGAGTCGACGGAGCTGCAGTTCGAGGATGGCGCGCGCCTGGATCTCGTCGACGTCGAGCAGCTCCATCAGGCCGGAGCGCGCCTCTTCGGCGTCGGGCGAGCGGCGGATGAGGGCGATGACCTCGTCGAGCGCGTCGAGCGCCTTGAGGTAGCCGCGGAGGATGTGCGCACGCTTCTCGGCCTCGCGGAGCCGGTACTGGGTCCGGCGCACGATGACGTCGATCTGGTGGTCGACCCAGGCGGAGATGAACCCGTCGAGCGCGAGGGTGCGCGGCACACCGTCGACGATCGCGAGCATGTTCGCGCCGAAGTTCTCCTGCAGCTGCGTGTGCTTGTACAGGTTGTTGAGGACGACCTTGGCCACGGCGTCGCGCTTGAGCACGATCACCAGGCGCTGCCCGGTGCGCCCGGACGTCTCGTCGCGGATGTCGGCGATGCCGGCGAGCTTGCCGTCCTTCACGCCCTCGGCGATGCGGATCGCGAGGTTGTCCGGGTTCACCTGGTACGGCAACTCGGTGACGACCAGGCAGGTCCGGCCCTGGATCTCCTCGACGTTGACGACCGCTCGCATCGTGATCGAGCCACGACCCGTCCGGTAGGCGTCCTGGATGCCCTTGGTGCCGAGGATCTGCGCGCCGGTCGGGAAGTCCGGCCCCTTGATCCGCTGCATGAGCGCGGTCAGCAGTTCCTCGCGGGTGGCGTCCGGGTGCTCGAGCGCCCACTTCGCGCCGTCCGCGACCTCGCGCAGGTTGTGCGGCGGGATGTTCGTCGCCATGCCGACCGCGATGCCGACGGAACCGTTGACGAGCAGGTTCGGGAAGCGCGACGGCAGGATCGCCGGCTCCTGCGTGCGACCGTCGTAGTTGTCCTGGAAGTCGACGGTCTCTTCCTCGATGTCCCGCACCATCTCGAGCGCGAGCGGGGCCATCTTGGTCTCGGTGTACCGGGGGGCCGCGGCTCCGTCGTTGCCCGCCGAGCCGAAGTTGCCCTGTCCGAGGGCGAGCGGGTACCGGAGCGACCACGGCTGCACGAGCCGGACGAGCGCGTCGTAGATCGCGGAGTCGCCGTGCGGGTGGAACTGGCCCATGACGTCGCCGACGACGCGGGAGCACTTCGAGAACGCACGATCGGGGCGGTACCCGCCGTCGTACATCGCGTAGATCACGCGGCGGTGCACCGGCTTCAGACCGTCTCGCACCTCCGGCAGCGCGCGACCGACGATGACCGACATCGCGTAGTCGAGGTACGACCGCTGCATCTCGAGCTGCAGGTCGACCTGCGAGATGCGGTCGCCGGAGACGACGATGTCCCCGCTGTCGCCGTGGACGACCTCGGGCTCGTCGTGGTTCTCGTTCTCGTCAGCCATGTGGCCTGGTCACCTTTCTGCACTGCCTGGAGGCAGGGGTTCCGTCGGTCGCGCCGGGCACGACCACAGGGGGTCGGGACCGTCGACGCGGCCGGTGCCGCGCCTCCGGTCCGTCGGTCAGATGTCGAGGAACCTGACGTCCTTGGCGTTCTGCTGGATGAACTGCCGACGCGCGTCGACGTCCTCGCCCATCAGCGTCGCGAAGACGCTGTCGACGGCGGCGGCGTCCTCGAGGGTCACCTGCAGGAGCGTCCGGGTGTCCGGGTTCATCGTGGTGTCCCACAGCTCCTTGTAGTCCATCTCGCCGAGGCCCTTGTAGCGCTGGATCCCGTTGTCCTTCGGGATCCGCTTGCCGGACGCGAGGCCCGCCTGGAGCAGCGCGTCGCGCTCCCGGTCGGAGAACACGTACTCGTGCGCGGCGTTGGACCACTTCAGGCGGTACAGCGGCGGCTGGGCGAGGTACACGTACCCGCGCTCGATGAGCGGTCGCATGTAGCGGAAGAGCAGGGTGAGCAGCAGCGTCGTGATGTGCTGCCCGTCGACGTCGGCGTCGGCCATCAGCACGATCTTGTGGTACCGCGCCTTCTCCGGGTCGAAGTCCTCGCCGATGCCGGCACCGAACGCCGTGATCATCGACTGGATCTCCTGGTTGGCGAGGGCACGGTCGAGCCGGGCCTTCTCGACGTTCAGGATCTTGCCGCGCAGCGGGAGGATCGCCTGCGTGAGCGGGTTGCGGCCCTGCACGGCCGAGCCGCCGGCGGAGTCACCCTCGACCATGAAGATCTCGGAGATCGTCGGGTCCTTCGACTGGCAGTCCTTGAGCTTGCCGGGCATGCCGCCGGACTCCAGGAGTCCCTTGCGGCGGGTGGTCTCGCGGGCCTTGCGGGCGGCGAGACGGGCCTGCGACGCCTGGATGGCCTTGCGGATGACGTCGCGCGCCTGGCTCGGGTTGCGGTCGAACCAGTCGGCGAGTTCGCTGCCGACGACCTTCTGCACGAAGCCCTTGGCCTCGGTGTTGCCGAGCTTGGTCTTCGTCTGGCCCTCGAACTGCGGTTCGCCGAGCTTGATGGAGATGACGGCGGTCAGGCCCTCGCGGATGTCGTCACCCGTGAGGTTGTCGTCCTTCTCCTTGATGATCTTGTTGTCGCGGGCGTACTTGTTGACCAGGTACGTCAACGCGGCACGGAAGCCCTCCTCGTGGGTCCCGCCCTCGTGCGTGTTGATCGTGTTCGCGAAGGTGTGGACGCTCTCCTGGTACGAGGTGTTCCACTGCATCGCGATCTCGAGCGCGATGTGGCGCTCGGTGTCCTCGGACTCGATCGAGATGACGTCGTCGTGGACCTTGTCCGCCTTCTTCTGCGCGTTGAGGTACTCGACGTAGTCGATGAGCCCGCGCTCGTAGTGGAAGGTGTCCTTGCGGGCTTCTTCGCCCTCGTCCGGGGTGCGCTCGTCGCGCAGCTCGATCTTCAGGCCCTTGTTGAGGAACGCCGTCTGCTGGAAGCGGGTGCGCAGGGTCTCGTAGTCGAACTCGACGGTCTCGAAGATCTCGTCGTTCGGCCAGAAGGTGATCGTGGTGCCGGTGCGGTCCGTTTCCTCACCCTCGGCGACCGGGGCGACGGGGACACCGTCGGTGTAGCTCTGGCGGTAGACGTGTCCGTCGCGCGCGACCTCGACGTCGAGCTCGGTGCTCAGCGCGTTCACGACCGACGAGCCGACGCCGTGCAGACCGCCGGACACCGCGTAGCCCCCACCGCCGAACTTGCCGCCGGCGTGCAGCACGGTCAGGACGACCTGCAGCGTGGAGACGCCCTCGGTCGGGTGGGTGCTGACGGGGATCCCGCGGCCGTTGTCGACGACGCGGATGCCGCCGTCCTCCCGGATGGTGATCGAGATGGTGTCGCAGTAGCCGGCGAGGGCTTCGTCGACGGAGTTGTCGACGATCTCGTAGACCAGGTGGTGGAGACCGCGCGGACCCGTCGAGCCGATGTACATGCCCGGGCGCTTGCGGACGGCCTCGAGGCCCTCCAGCACCTGGATCTGGTCTGCACCGTAGGACGGTTCGTTCTTCTGTGCGTCGTCAGATCCTGATGTCATGTCGAGAGAGCTCCTGCCTGCGCACGGAACACCCGCGCACTGCACCAGCCAGTCTACCGCCTCGGCAGGGTGAACGAGGCGGAATCCGGGCGCTGACGGGCCTTTTTTCGCCCGCCAGGATGAAATTGCCGGGTCAACCGTAGGTGTCGCGAGGACCGCGCCCCTGGACCGTCCTGGGACCGCGTTTCCACGTGGGGGCGTCGGGCCCGGAAACCCGGATCGACTCGACCCCGGCCTGCGGGTGCCGTTCGGCGATGGTCGTGGTGATGGTCGCGCGCATGAGCCGGAGCTGCGTCGCCCACGCCGTCGAGTCGCAGCGGATGACGAGCGCGCCGTCGTCGATGGTGACGGGGTGGGAGTGCTTCGCGAGCTCCGCGCCGACCACACCGGGCCAGTCGACGAACAGCTCGGACCGCGCGAGGGGCTCCACCCAGCCGAGCTCGTTCGCCAGGGAACCGACCACGTCGCCGAGGCCCTTCGGCTCGCGGCCACGCCCGTACGGCACCGAGTCGGCGTCGACCTCCCGGGCACGACGACGACGGGCGTCGACGGTCCGGAGCGACGGGTCGCCGAACACGGCCTTGAGGTGCCGGTAGTACCGCGCCGGTTCGGCCGGCCGCCAGGGCTTCGGCATCAGGCGTCGGCTCCCGCCGGGTGGTCGGCCGCGGTGGACGAGGCGTCGACGTCGGCACGCACGATCGTGCCGGCCTCGATGTGGACGGTGTGCGCCGCGAGCTGCTCCGGCACGTCCCCGAACACGGCCGCGGTGATGAGGACCTGCTCGTAGTCCGCGACCGCGTTCGCCAGGCGCTCCCGTCGGGACTCGTCGAGTTCGGCGAAGACGTCGTCGAGGATGATGATCGGGTCACCGAGGGTCGACTCCGCCCGGAGCACCGCGGCGCTCGCGAGCTGGACGGCCAGCGCGAACGACCAGGACTCCCCGTGACTGGCGTAGCCGCGCGCGGGTAACCCGTTCAGCTGGAACAGCACATCGTCGCGGTGCGGACCGACCAGGGTGAGTCCTCGGTCGAGCTCGTCCCGACGGCGGCGCTCGAGCGCGCTCCGGAACGCCTCGGCCGCCGCGGCGACCGACACCGGCTCGTCGGGCGTCCCGAGCACGGGGTCCGTCGCGGCCGCGTCCTCGGGGTCCCCGCCCCGGACGCTGAGCACGCCCGTGATCGTCGCCTCGTGCCGCTCGCCGGCGACCGTGGCGTACGCCTCGGTGACGAAGGGTGCGAGCCGTCGGGTCAGGTGGTCCCGCGCGGCGATGATCTCGGCGCCGAACGCCACGAGCCGGTCGTCCCAGACGTCGAGCGTGGAGAGCGATCCGGCCTTCGAGCCCGTCGCCCGTGCCGACTTGAGCAGGGTGTTGCGCTGCCGGAGCGTCCGGTCGTAGTCGGCGAGGACCCCCTGCATGCGCGGGGCGATCTGACCGAGGAGCTCGTCGAGCATGCGGCGGCGGCCGGCGGGCTCCCCGCGGACGAGCGCGAGGTCCTCCGGGGCGAACAGCACACTCGTGCAGTAGCGCGGGAGCTCGCGGGGCTTGATCGCCGCGCGGTTCACCTGCGCCCGGTTCGACCCCGAGCGGTTGATCTGCACCTCGGCGAGGATGCTGCGGTCCTCGTGGGCGAGCCGGGCGCGGACGATCGCCGCGTCGCGGCCCTGCCGGACGAGTGCCGCGTCGGTGGGGACCCGGTGCGAGCCGAGGGTGGACAGGTAGCCGATCGCCTCGACGAGGTTCGTCTTGCCCTGACCGTTGCGGCCCACGAACAGGTTCGGCCCGCGTGCGAGGTCGACCTCCGCCTCCCGGTAGTTCCGGAAGTCGGTGAGTTGCAGGTGGTCGACGTGCACGCGGGCCGAGACGAGCTCAGGTGGTTACCTGAACTACGCCTTCTTGACGGCGTGGCCGCCGAACTGGTTGCGGAGCGCCGCGACGGCCTTCATCGTCGGGGACTGGCTGCCCTGACGCGAGACGAAGCGCGCGAACATCGCGGCTGAGAGCGCGGGCATCGGCACGGCGAGCTCGATCGCCTCTTCCAGGGTCCAACGGCCCTCGCCGGAGTCGTCGACGTAGCCCTCGAGCTCGTCGAGCTTCGGGTCCTCGTTGATCGCGAGCACGAGGAGGTCGAGCAGCCAGGAACGCACCACGGTGCCGCGCTGCCAACCGGCGAACACGGCGGGGACGTCGTGGACGATGTCCTTGGCCTCGAGGAGCTCGTAGCCCTCGCCGTACGCCTGCATGATCGCGTACTCGATGCCGTTGTGGACCATCTTCGCGTAGTGGCCCGCGCCGACGCCGCCGGCGTGCGAGAAGCCCTCTTCGCGCGGGCCCTCGGGACGGAGCGCGTCGAAGACCGGCATGGCGAACTCGACGTCCTCGGGGGCGCCGCCGACCATGAGGCCGTAGCCGTTGTCCTTGCCCCAGACGCCACCGGAGACACCGGCGTCGACGTAGCGGATGCCCTTCGCGTCGAGCTGCTCGGCGTGCACCTCGTCGTCGAGCCACTTCGAGTTGCCGCCGTCGATGACGAGGTCGCCCTCGCCCAGGACGTCCGCGAGCTGCGTGATGACGTCGTCGGTGATCTTGCCGTGCGGGACCATGACCCACACGAGCTTCTTGCCCTCGGGCAGCGCGGCCGCGAGGTCGGCGATGCTCGCGACGTCCGAGACCTCGGGGTTGGCGTCGAAGCCGGTCACCTCGATGCCGGCGTTGCGGAGACGGGCACGCATGTTGTTGCCCATGCGACCGAGGCCAACGAGACCGATGTGCATGATTTCCTCTTCTGTTCGTCGTCGCGCTGGCGCAGGGGACAGGGCGTCAGCGCAGTGGTCGGCTGTTGCGCTTACCGCAGCAGGAGATTGGGCTGCAGCAGGTACCGGTATCCGTCCGTGGCAGGGGCTTCCTGCGAAGTCTGGCCGGTGAGCAGCACCGGACCGGGCTTGTTCGGGTTCTCCGTCTTGGTGAAGGAGATGCGGACGAACTCGGAGTGCACCGCGTTCAACCCGTCCAGGAGGAAGGCGGGCTTCAGCGAGACCACCGTTTCCTCTCCGGTCAGCAACGCATCGATCGACTCTGACGCCTGCGCTTGTTCGGACCCGATCGCCTCGAGCGTGAGCCCGTCGACCGAGAAGGAGAACCGGAGCGCCGCTTCGCGCTCCAGGACGAGGGAGACCCGTCGGACGGCCTCGACCAGTTCCGCGGTGTTGATCACGGCGTGGTCGTCGACGGTCTCGGGGAAGAGCCGGCGGACCGGCGGGTAGTTGCCCTTGATGAGCAGGGACGTCACGGTCTTGTCGTCGGCGTGGAACGCGATGAGCTCACGGTCCGAGGTGCCGCTGATCGAGACGGACACCGTGGACGCGGATCCGAACGTCCGGCCGACCTCCTGCAGGGTCCGGGCCGGGACGAGGGCGTGGAGCGGCTCCGAGCCGACACGACCGGAGTCCCACGCGATCGTCCGGACCGCCACGCGGTAGCGGTCCGTCGCGATCAGGGACAGGTCGTTGTCGCCGACCTCGAGCTGCACGCCGGTGATGACCGGGGTGACGTCGTCACGGCTGGCGGCGACGGCGACCTGGGACACCGCCTCGGAGAACGCGTCGCCCGGGATGACCCCGGTCTGCGGTCCGATCTCGGGCAGCGTCGGGTACTCCTCGACGGGCATCGACAGCAGCGTGAAGTGCGCCGAACCGCAGGTGACCGAGATCTTCGCGTCCTCGGTCGTGAACGTGACGGGGGCGTTCGGGAGCCGGCTCGCGATGTCGTTGAGCAGGCGTCCGGAGACCAGGACGGTGCCGGGGTCGTCGATCTGCGCCGTGATCGAGGTCTGCGCCGAGACCTCGTAGTCGAAGGACGACAAGGTGAGGCGATCGCCCTCTGCGTGGATCAGGACGCCGGACAGGATCGGGAGGGTCGTGCGCTGTGGGAGGAGCTTCACCGCGAAGGAGACGGCTTCGGAGAAGACGTCCCGGTTGACCTCGAACTTCACAGCTGGGACCCCTGTCGATCGGTTGGACTGTCCGGCCGCCCCATTGTGGCACAGCCCAGCGGAGCCCGGATTCTTGTCATCCCGCCGTCCACAAGGTTGTCCCGCGGAGATGGATCGTTAACCAGGATCAATGGTGTTAACGCCTGTGCACAGTGTGGACAACTCGCCGCATCCCGCTTGTCCACAGGGAACTACACAGCTGTGAGTTGTGAGTCGTGTGTTGACGGCATCTGGATGAGCAAACGTCATCTATCCACTTCCATCCCCAGTCTCCACAGGTGGGGTCAGATCTGTGAACAACGCCACCGCGTGTCATCCACAGTTATCCACAGGCTTTCCACACTGTGGGAATCTCGCCGCCTGGAACCGTCTCAGATGGTGGACATGTCGGTGTTCACACTGATCAGGAGGCGAGTCGCGTGCATGCGGGATGTCGCTGACGCGACGAAAGACGGACGGGAGGCACGGCGTGCGCCCGCACCGTTCCTCCCGTCCGTCGTCCGGTCGCGTCGTCGACGCGAGCCACGCGGTCAGCGGTAGCGGCGGTCCTGCTTGATCCGGCTGGTGAGTTCGGTGACCTGGTTGTAGATCGACCGACGCTCCTTCATCAGCTCCGTGATCTTCTTGTTCGCGTACATGACCGTCGTGTGGTCGCGGTTGCCGAACAGCTGCCCGATCTTCGGCAGCGACAGGCTCGTCATCTCGCGGCAGAGGTACATCGCGATCTGCCGCGCGGTGGCGATCGCCTGCGACCGCGACGACCCGTAGAGGTCGTCCACGGAGAGCTTGAAGTACTCCGCGGTGTGGTTGATGATGTCCGTCGGCGCGATCACGTTGTCGTCGTCGAGCGTGATGAGGTCCTTGAGCACGGTCTGCACGAGCGTCATGTCGACGGCCGTCCGGTTCAGGCTCGCGAACGCGGTGACGCGGATGAGCGTCCCCTCGAGCTCCCGGATGTTGCTCGACACCTTCGACGCCATGAACTCGAGGATGTCGTCGGGCACCTGCAGGTGGTCGGACTGCGCCTTCTTGCGGAGGATCGCGATGCGGGTCTCGAGGTCCGGCGCCTGCACGTCGGTGATCAGGCCCCACTCGAACCGCGACCGCATCCGGTCCTCGAACCCGGTGAGGTGCTTGGGTGCGACGTCCGACGTGATCACGACCTGCTTGTTGTGGTCGTGGAGGGTGTTGAACGTGTGGAAGAAGGCCTCCTGCGTGGAGTCCTTGCCCTGGAGGAACTGGATGTCGTCGATCAGCAGGATGTCGATGTCGCGGTACCGCTGCTGGAACTGGTTCGAGCGGTTGTTCGCGATCGAGTTGATGAAGTCGTTCGTGAACTCCTCGCTGGACACGTACCGCACCCGGATCCCCGGGTAGAGGCTCTCGGCGTAGTGGCCGATCGCGTGCAGGAGGTGGGTCTTGCCGAGGCCGGAGTCGCCGTAGATGAAGAGCGGGTTGTAGGCCTTCGCCGGCGCCTCGGCGACGGCGACCGCGGCGGCGTGCGCGAACCGGTTCGAGGAGCCGATGACGAAGTTGTCGAAGTTGTACTTCGGGTTGAGCCGGGACTCGGGGCGGCCGCCGGTGCCCGGGGAGTCGATCTGGCTCGGGACGAACGGTGCCTCGATGTACTGGCGGGGCGCGGCGCTCTGCTCGACGGTCGCCTGGGACGGCTCGGCGTACTCGGGGACGTGCGTGGCCGCCGGGGTGTCGACGCGCGGTTCCGAGGCCATGTCCGGGTTGACCGTGATCGCGAAGTTGGCCACCGCGTCGTCACCGATCCGGCCGATCGCCTCGGTGATCGGGATGCGGATGCGCTGTTCGAGCATGCCGCGGGTGAGGTCGTTCGGCACCTCGAGGTAGAGGGTGCCGGCGAGCACGCCCTTCGGCTCGACGAGGTTGAGGAAGCCGTGCAGCTGCGGCGTGATCCGGTCGTCCTCGGCGAGGATCCCGAGCACGGAGGACCAGAGGTCCTCGACGGGGTCGGCCGGCATCGTCATGTCGCGCTCGTCTCCAGGTTCGTTGGTGCTCGTGTCCGGTGGTGGTCGTGGTTCGTCCGGTTCGGTGCCGCTCCCGGTCCGCCGGGCGCGCGCGGTGAGGCACCCCCGGCTTCCGATCGGTCGTGGACGGCGTCGGCGACGTCGTCGGCACCGGATCAGCGGACACCGGGCGGAACCGTTCGGCCCACAGGGTTGTCCACAGCCTTGTCCACGACCGCCAGGCGACGTCTCGAGGGGGTACTCCCCTGTCGTACCGCGCCACGGACGGATCGATCACACCACTGTACGGGACCACGGCGCGTCGCACCGAACCGAAGTTTTCCCCAATGTGGAGAATCGTGGTGCGCGCCGCCGCGACGGCCGTCGTTTGACCTGCCCGCCGCTGTCACGTACCGTTAACCAGTTGACTGCGGCCGGATGGTCGCGCCCGTTACGCGTCGGCCGGTGCTCCGGTCGGCACCACACATACATACGTGACGGCTCGCTCCGAGCCCCGCTCCGTGCGGGGAACCGGTGCAGCCGCGTGGAGATCATCATGAGCAAGCGCACCTTCCAGCCGAACAACCGCCGCCGCGCCAAGAAGCACGGCTTCCGCGCCCGCATGCGGACCCGTGCCGGCCGCGCCATCCTCGCCGCGCGCCGCGCCAAGGGCCGCACCGAGCTCAGCGCCTGATCGAGCAGCGCCTGATCGACCAGCGCCCGACCTCCCGTCGACCGGTCCGCTCGCGGACTGCTCGCCGGTAGCGAGCATGCTGGCCCGCGCCAACCGGATCGTCCGCGGGGACGACTACCGGTCCGTCGTGCGCCGTGGACGCAAGAGCGCCACGGCGCACGTCGTCGTATCCGTGGTCCGTCACCCCGGGGCGACCGGTCCGACGCGGTTCGGGTTCATCGTCGCGAAGACCGTGGGCAACGCCGTGACCCGCAACCTGGTGCGCCGCCGGCTCAAGGCGATCGCGCACGGACTGCTCGTGGACGTGCCGGTCGGGCACGACGTGGTGATCCGCGCACTGCCAGCCGCTGCGCAGGCCGGATGGCCTACCCTGCTCGAAGACGTTTCGCGCTCGTTCGCGCGCGGAGTGGAGAAGGCAGCATGAACCGCAGTCCGCTGACCCGGGTCGCCTGGGTCGTCGCGTTGCTCCCGCGCAACGCGTGCGTGCTGGTGCTGCGTGCCTACCGGGCCGTCATCTCCCCGCTCTACGGCAACGTCTGCCGGTACCACCCGTCGTGCTCCCGGTACGCGTTGGAGGCGATCCAGCAGTACGGGGTCGTCGCCGGCTCGGCCATGGGCGCGTGGCGCATCGTCCGCTGCAACCCCTGGGCAGCGGGCGGCATCGACGACGTCCCGGAACGGCGTCGTTCCTACGCCGTCAACCGGTTCGGCTTCGTCACCGGCCCCACGGCCGACCCCCACACCCAGCAGCACCAGCAGACCGCGGTCACCCCGCCGCTGCTGCACCCCCAGCGCACTCGAAAGGCGTGACCGCTCCCCATGGAACTCTTCAACGCGATCGGGAACATCCTGTGGCCGCTCAAGTGGGTGGTCTCGGCCATCCTCGTCGGCTTCCACTGGATCTTCGAGCAGCTGGGCATGGACCCGGGCGCCGGCATCACCTGGGTGCTGTCGATCATCTTCCTGACCTTCGTGGTGCGCGCGGCGCTGATCCCCATCTTCGTGCGGCAGATCAAGTCGCAGCGACGGATGCTCGAGGTCGCCCCGCAGCTGAAGAAGATCCAGGACAAGTACAAGGGCAAGAAGGACCAGTTCTCGCGTGAGGCGATGAGCCGCGAGACCATGGCGCTCTACAAGGAGACCGGGACCAACCCGCTGAGTTCCTGCCTGCCGCTGCTCATCCAGATGCCGATCTTCTTCTCGCTGTACTCCGTGCTGCACGAGGCACAGATCAACAAGACGGGCATCGGCCTGCTGACGAACGACCTCGCTCGCTCGTTCGGCGACGCGTCGCTGTTCGGGGCTCCCCTGCACGAGACCTTCACGAACGCCTCCGGGTGGGAGGTCCGGGTCATCGCGGGCTTCATGATCATCGTGATGACGGTCTCGCAGTTCATCACGCAGCTGCAGCTCGTCGCCAAGAACATGTCGCCGGAGACCAAGGAGTCTCCGATGTACCGGCAGCAGCGGATGATGCTCTACATCCTCCCGCTCATCTTCATCATCTCCGGTCTGTCGTTCCCGCTCGGCGTCATGTTCTACTGGCTCGCGTCGAACGTCTGGACCATGGCGCAGCAGTTCTTCGTCATCCGCAGCATGCCGACCCCGGGGTCGGAGGCAGCGCTCGCCCGTGAGGCACGTCTCGCCAAGCGCGCACAGCGCCGTGGCACGCCGGTCCTGGCGGAGGCGGGTGCCGGTGCCGGTGCCGTCGAGGTGGAGCCCGTGCGGGTGAACACGCAGCGCCAGCAGCCGGTCGGCAAGAACCGCGCGAAGAAGAACGGGAAGAAGTAAGTGACGGACGACACCACCACGGCCGCCCCGGTCGAGGACCTCGACAGCATCGAGCAGGACGCCGAGGACGGCCGCGACGAGGCCGACATCGCCGCCGACTACATCGAGGAGCTCCTCGACATCTGCGACCTCGACGGTGACATCGAGATCGAGGAGCGCGGTGGCCGGGTCTACCTGTCCGTCACGGACGACGGCGACGCGCTGCGGGTCCTGGCGAAGCCGGAGACCGTCACGGCGCTCCAGGAGCTCACGCGCATCGCGGTGCAGGCCGAGACGGGCGAGTTCAGCCGTCTGATCCTCGACGTCGGTGGCTCGCGTGACGCCCGCGCGTCCGAGCTGCAGCGGCTCGTCGACACCGCGATCGAGCGGATCGAGGGCGGGTCGTCGTCGGCCGCGCTCCCCCCGATGTCGTCCTACGAGCGGAAGCTCGTGCACGACCTCGTCGCCGAGAAGGGCTTCCACTCGGAGTCCGAGGGCGAGGGCCGGGACCGCCACACCGTCGTCACCCGATGACCGACTCCTTCGCACCCGAGCTCGAACGCGAGCCGGGTGCCGCAGTCACGCTCTTCGGAGACCGTGTCGACCTCGCACGCTCGTTCACGGACCAGCTGGCCCGGCGTGGGGAGGAGCTCGGCCTGATCGGGCCGCTCGAGCTGCCCCGCCTCTGGACGCGACACATCCTCAATTCTGCGCTGTTGGCACCCCTCCTGGAGGAACGTGGCCGGGTCGCCGACGTCGGTTCCGGTGCTGGTCTGCCGGGCTTGGTGCTCGCGATCGCTCGGCCGGACGTGCAGTTCACGCTGATCGAGCCGATGGAGCGGCGCACGGACTGGCTGTCGTCCGAGGCCGAACGTCTCGGGCTGGACAACGTCACGGTGCTCCGCGGTCGGGCGGAGGACGTCGCTGACGAGGTCGTCGTGGACCAGGTGACTGCCCGCGCGGTCAGTGCGCTCTCGAAGCTGATCCCCCTGGTCGTCCCGCTCGTTCGTTCCGGCGGACAGCTCGTGCTCATGAAGGGTGCGCGGGTCGACGAGGAGATCGAGAAGGCACGCAAGGTGATCCTGCGGAAGCGACTCACCGACGTCGAGGTACTGGAACTCGGAACGGGTGTGGTCGAGGAGACCACGCGTGTGTTCCGGGCTACAGTTGACTGACGGCGGCAGCAGCGCTCCGCGTTCCACGTGAAACACTGCACCGGGGAAGAGGGCACTCGTTGAGTTCATCCACCGACTACGACGCGTCGACGCCGCTCGCTCGGGAGATCGCTGATCTCAATCGTCGTCGGCGAGCGATCGCGACGCAGCAGTTCCCCCTGCCGGATTCGACCCGGATCCTGACGGTGTCGAACCAGAAGGGGGGCGTCGGGAAGACCACGACGACCGTGAACCTGGCCGCGGCTCTGGCGCACGGCGGTGCCCGGGTCCTCGTGATCGACCTCGATCCCCAGGGCAACGCGTCGACCGCACTCGGTGTCGACCACCAGGCCGAGGTGGCGAGCATCTACGACGTGATCGTCGACGAAGCCCCCATCGCCGACACCGTGCAGCGGTCCCCCGAGTCGGACACCCTGTGGTGCGTCCCGGCGACGATCCACCTGGCCGGAGCCGAGATCGAGCTCGTGTCGCTGGTGGCTCGTGAGCAACGGCTCCGGACCGCGCTCGATCAGTACCTCGAGTCGCTCGACGAGCCGTACCACTACGTCTTCATCGACTGCCCGCCGTCGCTCGGCCTCTTGACCATCAACGCGTTCGTCGCAGCCCAAGAAGTCCTGATCCCGATCCAGTGCGAGTACTACGCGCTCGAGGGACTCAGCCAGCTGCTGCGGAACATCGAACTGATCGAGCGGCACCTCAACCCGAAGCTCCGGGTGTCGACGATCCTCCTGACGATGTACGACGGGCGGACGAACCTGGCGAACCAGGTGGCCGCCGACGTCCGGGAGCACTTCGGCGACCAGGTCCTGCAGGCGATGATCCCTCGGTCAGTGCGGGTCAGCGAAGCGCCGAGCTACGGGCAGAGCGTCGTCGCGTACGACGTCAACTCCAGCGGGTCGCTCTCCTACCTGGAGGCGGCCGCCGAGATCGCAGCACGAGGAGCACAGAACTGATGGCACCCAAGCGCACCGGGCTCGGCCGAGGCATCGGCGCCCTCATCCCCACCGCAACGGACCAGCAGGACCGGCCCGTCGACGTGTTCTTCCCGACGGGCGGATCGCCGGCGTCGGCTCCGACGGCCGAAGACCTGGTCGCAGTCCCGGGCGCACGTCTGGCGAACCTCAACCCGCTCGACGTCGTGCCCAATGCCCAGCAGCCCCGGAAGGAGTTCCGAGAGGAGGAACTCCAGGAGCTCGTCCACTCGATCCGTGAGATCGGTGTCCTCCAGCCCATCGTCGTCCGGCCGATCGCGGGCGCGAGCGGGACGGAGCCGCAGTACGAGCTGATCATGGGCGAGCGCCGGCTGCGGGCGACGAAGGAGCTCGGCCTGAGCACGATCCCGGCGATCGTGAAGGACACTCCGGACGACGCGATGCTCCGGGACGCGCTGCTGGAGAACCTGCACCGAGCGCAGTTGAACCCGCTCGAAGAGGCTTCGGCCTACCAGCAGCTGCTCGCCGACTTCGGGATCACCCAGGAGCAACTGGCGCAGCGGATCGGGCGCTCCCGTCCCCAGATCACCAACACCATCCGGCTGCTCCGCCTCCCCTCCCCCGTGCAGCGACGCGTGGCGGCCGGCGTGCTCTCCGCTGGGCACGCCCGGGCAATCCTCGCTGCCCCGGACGCCGAGGCCATGGAGTACCTCGCCGAGAAGATCGTCAACGAAGACCTGTCCGTTCGAACGGCTGAGGCGCTTGCGCAGCAACTCGCGGCGAAGACGCCCCCGAAGCAGAAGCCGGCACCCACCAAGCGGCAGGCGCATTTCGACGACCTCGCGGAGCGTCTCGGCGATCGGCTGAACACCCGGGTGAAGATCGCCGTCGGAGCTCGGAAGAGCTCGGTGACGATCGACTTCGCGAACGGCGAGGACCTGAACCGCATCCTCGCGGAGCTCGGGATCAGCGACGTCGCTGGCTGACGGACTGCGACCCGCGGACGACCGCGGCGGGGGAGAGCGCCCGCGAGTGTTTGCGCAGATTCACCGTTTCACGTGGAACCTCTCGGCGGCTGAGACCGGGCGCGCGAACGCTCACTCGTAGCGAGTGGCGAGCCGGTGTTTCACGTGGAACGCCGCAGGTGCCGCAGCTTCCAGACGCCGACGGCAGCGAACAGCGGCTTGACGAGGAGCATCTCACACCAGCGGTGGTCCCGGCCACGGACCAGGCGCTCCGCGAGGTCGGGGCGTTGGTCTCGGAGGTACACTCGTGCCTTCTCCGCGTGCAAGCTGCCCGACGCGAAGACGATCCAGTCCGCGTTGGACACAAGAGGTGCGGTGTTCGCGACGTTCTCCCACGTCGATCGGCTCGTCGTGTCCAGGAGTATCCGACCGGACCATCCGAGGTCGTGCCGGATGTGGTCCCGGAGAAGGACCGCTTCGGGCACAGGACCGCGGACCGCGCCCCCGGAGCAGATGATCGTCGTCGCAGGGCCAACCGAGGCACAGCGAACGGCGACCCGTGCCCGCCAGCGGTTGACCATGTTGGGCCGAGGTCCAACGTTGGCGAAGCCGAGCACCACCACTGCACCACTCTGACCCGGCTTCGGGAACGTTCCGGTGGTTCCGCGGCGCGATGCGCGTGCATGCAGAGCGTCAGAAGCGATGCAGAGTGCGGCGGCAACCGAGGCGAGGATCAGCGCGACGGCAGATGTTCCACGTGGAACACCGCCACGGAGTCCGCGCGAGTGGCTCGATCGCACCGGGTCAGGATGCGTGATCGCGGATGGCCTGCTCGGCCAGCTCCGCGTACGTCCAGCCGAGATCGAACCCGGATGCGCTGAGGGCCTGCGGAACGAGCGAGGTCTCGGTCAGGCCGGGAAGGACGTTGGCCTCGAGGAACCACGGGGTTCCAGCACCGTCGACGATGAGGTCCACGCGCGACAGGTGGCGCAGCCCGAGGGCCCGGTGAGCCGACACTGCGGCGGAGGCCACTGCCTCTGCGTGCGCCGAGCTGAGTCGTGCGGGGGTGTAGAAGGTCGTCTCCCCCGCGTTGTAGCGGGCCTCGAAGCCGTACACGCCCGCCCGCGGCACGATCTCCACCGCAGCCAGGGGCACGGGACCGTCGCCGGTGTCGATGATCCCGACGGCGACCTCGGTCCCCCGGATGAACTGCTCCACGACGACGTCGTCGCAGTAGGTGTAGGCAGCCACCATCGCGCGCGGCAGGTCGTCCACGTCGTCGACCAAGGTGACGCCCTGGGCGCTTCCGCCACGGGCCGGCTTGACCGCGAGCGGCACCGGGTGCTCAGTGGCGATCGCGGCGAGGACGCCCACGGCACCGAGCTCACGGAAGACGTCGTGCGACAGGGTGATCGACCGCGGGGTCCGGACGTCTGCGCGCGCGACGAGCGCGGACGCCGTGGGCTTGTCCCATGCCAACCGGGCCGACGTGGATCGTGAGCCGACGAACGGGATGTCCAGTGCCTCCAGGATGCCGCGCAGCGCGCCGTCCTCGCCGGAGGCTCCGTGCAGCGCCGGCCACACGACGTCGGGGCGGGACTCGGTCAGCGCGGGCAGGAGGGACGCACCAGCGTCGCGCAGGTCGACCTGCCATCCGTACCCGGTGAGCGAGTCGGCGACGCGGCGCCCCGAGCGGAGTGAGATGTCGCGCTCGTGGGAGATGCCCCCCGCGACGACGACGACGTGACGATGGCTGAGCGCGGCCATGCGAGGGGACCTCCGGGAGCGTGAACGTGGAAAGTGCTGATCAGGAGACGTTCGGCGGCGGAGCCATGACCGATCGGCTGTCCCGCACCACGGTGTTCGGGCGGGTGGCCGGGCCGAACGTCTCGAGCAGCTCGAGCTCGTCGTTCACGACGGTCGCGAGCCGCTTGACGCCGACGCGGATCTGCTCGGGGGTCGGGTAGCAGAACGACAGCCGGATGTTGCCGCCACCCCGGCCGTCGGCGTAGAAGGCGGTGCCCGGCGTGTAGGCGACGAGTTCCTTGACGGCGCGCGGGAGCATCCCCTTCGAGTCGAGCGACTCCGGGAGGGTGAGCCAGACGAAGAAGCCGCCGTTCGGGCGGGTCCAGGTGAGGTCTGGCAGGAACTCCCCCAGAGCGGCCAGCATCGCGTCCCTGCGCTCCGCGTAGAGGCCCCGGAAGGTGTCGACCTGTCCCTTCCAGTCTGCGGCGTCCAGGTAGGCGTTCACGACGTACTGACCGAACGAGTTCGGCGCGAGGACCGCGGACTCGTTCGCGAGCACGAGCTTCTCGCGGATCGCGTGGGGAGCAAGGGCCCAGCCGACGCGGAACCCCGGCGCGAGGGTCTTCGAGAACGAGCCGAGGTAGACCACGCCCTCCTCGTCGATGGAGCGGATCGCCTGCGGCGCCGGCTCGTCGAACCAGAGCAGACCGTACGGGTTGTCCTCGAGCACGAGGATGCCGTTCGAGCGGCAGATGTCGAGGACCTCGATGCGACGCTCCCGGCTCATGGTGACGCCGGCCGGGTTGTGGAAGTTCGGGATCGTGTAGAGGAACTTGATCCGCTTGCCCTGGGTGCGGAGGTTCGCGATGGTCTCGCGCAGGGCCTCCGGCACGAGTCCGTGCTCGTCGGTGGTGACGTGCACGGTGTCGGCCTGGTACGAGCGGAACACCCCGATCGCACCGACGTAGGACGGCGACTCGGCGAGGACGACGTCACCCAGGTCGATGAACAGGCGCGTCACGAGGTCGAGGGCGTGCTGCGAACCGGTCGTGACGACGACGTCCTCGGCGCTGGCGCGGATGCCCTCGAGGCTCATCACGTCGACGATGTGCTCACGGAGCGACCGCAGGCCCTGCCCGCCGCCGTACTGCAGCGCCATCGCCGCGTCCTCGGCCATCACCCGGTCGAGCGAGCCCGTGACGAGCTCCCGCGGCAGCGCGGACACGTACGGCATGCCGCCGGCGAGCGAGACCACCTCGGGCCGCGACGCGACGGCGAACAGGGCTCGGACCTCGGAGGCGCTCAGCCCGGCGGTGCGCTGGGCGTAGGAGTCGTACCAGGGGTCGAGGCTGTTGCCGTTCGTCATCGAGTGCTCCGTTCAGTGGGACATTCCCGCCACACTACGACATGTGCTGGGGAAACCCGGGGTCCGATCGCCGACGGGTGGCTCCCGGGGTGAGAGAACGCACCACCCATCGTCCAGGGACACACGAACGCCCCGCCCCCACGAGGGGACGGGGCGTTCTACGGATCGACCTACGCGAGGAACTCGGCCAGGTCGGCCTCGAGCGCGGGCTTCGGCTTGGCGCCGATGACGGTCTTGACGACCTCGCCGCCCTTGAACACCTTCATCGCCGGGATCGACGTGATCTGGTAGTTCATGGCCGACTGCGGGTTGTCGTCGACGTTGAGCTTGACGATCTCGATCTTGTCGGCGTGCTCCGCAGCGATCTGGTCGAGGATCGGCGAGACCGCGCGACACGGACCGCACCACTCGGCCCAGAAGTCGACGAGGATCGTCTTGTCGGACTTCAGGACCTCGTCCGAGAAGGTGGCGTCGGTGACTGCCTTGGCGTTGGACATGTGTGCTCCTTCGTGGATCCCGGTCGCAGCCGAGAAGTCGTTCGGTGGGTACAACGGCTGACGCGTCGTGACATTCCCGGCGGCCGGTCGATCGCTGGCCGCCCGGTCGTCGTCGGCGTCAGGTCGTCGTCGGGGTCAGGCGCGCGCGGCCTCGACGTCGATCGTGGCCGGACCGTCGAGCGAGACGCCCTCGGCCTGGTCGGTCAGCGCGTCGTCGAGCTCGGCGAGGTACTTCTCCGCGTCGAGCGCGGCGACGGTGCCGGAGCCGGCTGCCGTGATCGCCTGGCGGTAGGTCGGGTCGATGACGTCACCCGCGGCGAAGACGCCGGGAAGGTTGGTCTTCGACGAGCGCCCCTGGACGGCGATCGTGCCCTCCGGGGCGATGTCGATCTGGCCGTGGATCAGGTGCGTGCGCGGGTCGTTGCCGATGGCGATGAACAGGCCGTCGAGCTCGAGCGACGAGGTCTCGCCGGTGACGGTGTCACGCAGCTGGACGCCCGTGACGGAGGAGTCGCCGTCGATGCCGGTGACCTCCTTGTTCCACGCGAACTCGATCTTCGGGTCGTTGAACGCCCGGTCCTGCATGATCTTCGACGCACGCAGCGAGTCCTTGCGGTGGATGACCGTCACCTTGTCGGCGAAGCGGGTGAGGAAGGTGGCCTCCTCCATCGCGGAGTCGCCGCCGCCGACGACGGCGATGTTCTTCTGGCGGAAGAAGAAGCCGTCGCAGGTCGCGCACCAGCTGACGCCGTGGCCGGAGAGCCGCTCTTCGTCGGCGAGACCGAGGTGGCGGTACGCCGAACCGGTCGCGTAGATGACGGCGAGGGCCTCGTAGGTCTCACCCGAACCGACCGTGACCTTCTTCACCTGACCGGTGAGGTCGACGGACACGGCGTCGTCGTACAGGACCTCGGCGCCGAACTTCTCGGCCTGTTCCTGCATCTTGATCATCAGGTCGGGGCCCTGGATGCCCTCCGGGAAGCCGGGGAAGTTCTCGACCTCGGTGGTCTTGGTGAGCTCGCCGCCCGTCTCGACGCTCGACGCGACGATCAGGGGCTTGAGTTCCGCCCGCGCGGCGTAGATGCCGGCGGTGAACCCGGCCGGGCCGGAACCGATGATGATGAGCTGGCGCATGCCTCGCTGCCCTTCCGTTGAGTGCTGACCGGGTCAACACATGCTACCGGCGCGGCATTCCACGCGGGCTGGTCACCGACCGAGGCGGGCCCGCACGATGTCCACGGCGCCGCGGATCTCCTGGTTGCGGGCGAGCGCCAGGACCCCGAAGTACACGAGCGCCATGACGGCACCGGTGAGCAGGATCGTCAGCACGGCGCCCGTCGCGTCGGCCATGGCGAACCCGCTCGGCGTGAACGCCCCGAAGAACCAGACGACGCCCAGGCCGACGACCCCGGCGACGACGGCGGCCACGATGAACTGCAGGTGCGAGCGGAGCACGTTCGGCCCCTCCATCCCCCGCAGGCGACGCGACACGAGCACGAGCGCGACGACGGTCTGCGTGGACCCCGCGAGCGTCGTGCAGGCCGCGATCGCGAACCCGATGGCCTCACCCGGCAGCAGCGACACCGCGAGGGCCCCGATGACGAACAGCGCCGACTGCACGCACTGCATGAGGAACGGCGTCCGGTGGTCGTGCAGGGCCCAGAACACGCGCTGGATGATGAAGAGCATGCTGAACAGCACCAGGCCGGGCATGTAGGCCAGCAGCACGGCGCCGATCGACAGCGCTCCGTCGAACGTGCTCGCGAAGATCCGGCCGAACGGCACCGACACGACCATGAGCGCCACGGACGCGAACACCGTGAAGAGTCCGACGATCCGCAGGCTGAGCGACAGGTTCCTTCGGACGGCGTCGAGGTCCCCGCGTTCGGCGTCGTGGCTCATCCGGGTGAAGTACGCCGTCGCGATCGACACCGTGATGATCGAGTGCGGCAGCATGAAGAGCAGCCAGGCGTTCTGGAGCACCGCGTTGCCCGCGGCCCCGGTGCCGAGCGAGGACACCCGCGACTGCACGAGCCCGGCGAGCTGCGTGACGAGGATCATCGCGAACAGCCACCCGGCTGCGGTCCCGGTCGCCTTGAGCCCCACTCCGCGCCACCGGAAGTCGGGACGGAAGGTCAGGCCGGCGCGGCGCCAGAAGAACGGCAGGAACGCCGCCTGCGCGACCACACCGAACGAGGCGCTGCCGGCGAGCACAGCGATCTTCGCCGGCGTCCAGTCGTCGAGTCCGGCGTTCACCGAGCGGTCGCCGAACAGGGCCATGAACACGATGAGCCCGGCGACCGCGATCACGTTGTTGATGAGCGGAGCCCACGTGAACGGGCCGAACACCTGCTTGGCGTTGAGGACCTCGCCGAGGAGCGAGTACATCGCGTAGAAGAGGATCTGCGGCAGGCACCAGAACGCGAACGCCACCGCGAGGTCGGTCTGGGCCGGGCTGAAGCCCTTCGAGCCGTCGCCCGCCTGCGTGCTGTACAGCCGGACGAGGACCGGGGCGAGCACGGTGGCGATGACCGTGATGACCACGAACAGCGACCCGCCGAGCGTGACGATCTTGTTGACGTACGCCGTCCCGCCGTCGGTGTGCTGCTGCATCGACCGGACGATCTGCGGGATCAGCACGGCGGAGAGCAGGCCGCCGGCGATGAGCGCGTAGATGTTGTTCGGCAGCTGGTTCGACACGGCGAAGGCGTCGGCCGCGACGGAGCCCTGCTGCCCGATCGCGTAGGCCAGGATGATCGTCTTCGCGAAGCCGAGGACCCGGGAGACCATGGTCCCCGCGGCGAGCATGGCGCTCGCGCGGCCGAGGCTGCGCTCTGCGACGGGCTGGGCATCGACCACGGGCTCGGCCTGGTTGGTGCTGATGGTCGACTCCTCGTCCACGACGTTCCCGTCGTCCGTCACGCCGGCCGGGAGGCGCGGCTCGTCCCCGCCGCGGTGGCTTGCGTCACCGGAGCGGTCGCCGTGGTCGCGCGGAGCGGCCTGGTCGCCCGCGGCGGTCTGGTCGAGCGCGGGGGCCTGGTCGAGCGCGACGGCCTGGTCGGACGGCTCCGGCCGGGCGACGGTCGGGGCGCCGGCCGCGCGGTGCGCGACGGCGCTCCCGAGCGCGTCCGTCCGCGGTGCGGACCCGGCCGGCTGCGGCACCGCAGCCGGCGAGGCGGGGTCTCCCGTGCCTACCGGCCGGTCGGGCTGGACGTCCAGCGGGCGGTTCGGGTCCTCGTCGTCGTCGATCTCGCCCCGGCGGCGGCGGGCCCGCTTGCGGATGCTGCGGAAGATACCGAAACCGAAGATCGCGATCAACGCGACGGCCGCGGCGGCGGTGATGACCGTCTCCCACTGGGCCTGCACGTTCAGTTCGACGGTCGCCGGGGCGGCGATCCGCTCGCCGGTCGGGCTCGTCAGGGTCATCGTGAGTGTGACCTTGCCGTTCGCGACGGACTGCACGGGCACGGTGGTCCGGGTCGACGACTCCTTCTGGACCTTCACCTCGATGTCGTTCCGCACGACGCGGAGCGCCGAGTTCGAGGGCTGCACGCTGAGGCGCACGGTGACCGGGTACTGCGACTCGTTCCGGATCGAGATCGGCAGGGACGACCGGTCGCCGAGCAGGGTCAGGCTGCTGGAGTCGACGATGCCGACCTGCTGGGTCTCCCTCGACCACCGGGCGACCCGGTTCGTGATCGCCTGGTCGAGGGCGTCGTCGCTGCCGCGCCACGCGTTGGAGGCCAGCGCGAGGAGCTGCAGGCGGGCCGGCGCGGTCACCGCGGTCGGGGTGTCGAGCGCCGTGGCGAAGGACGCGAGGGACTGCTCGCCGTCGACGAGCCGCTCCAGCCGGTCGATGCGCTCGTCGCCGTCGGACGAGTTCCGCAGCGTGAGCGACCCGGCGGTCGCCGACGCGGTGGAGGACAGGTCGGTCGGGGCGACCCACGGGGTCTGCTCGAGGGCGTCGAGGGCGTCGGCGAGCCGCGAGGAGTCCGACGGCCACTCGCGGCCGAGGGTCAGCAGCACCGGGTTCGCCGCCGTCCCCGCGCGGGCCGCGGTCGCGAGCGTCGCGGTGAGGTCGGACATCGCGGTGTCCCAGGTGCGCTGGTCGGTCGCCGTGGCGGCACGACGGAGCAGGGAGGACATCGCCTGGTCCGCGACGAGGACGTGGGCGTCGCCGATCTTCTCGGACGCCGAGATGGTCGTGTCGGCGCCCGCCGAGGTGTTGCCGCTGGCGATGATCGTCGTCTTCGTGCCGGCCTTGGTGAGGGCGGGCAGGTCGCCCTGGTTCACCGTGCCCTCGACGGGCCAGGCGACGGCGTCCATCGAGTAGTCGAAGTCGAGGAGCGACGCGGTGGTCGGCAGGACGTCGGTGCTGTCCGGGTCGGTCGTCGAACCCGTGCCGTCCGTGCCGCCCGTGGCTCCGTCGGTGGGTCCGGTCGCCGTGTCGGTCGGCGTGGCGTCCGGGGCCGTCGTGGCGCCGCTCGTGGGCGTCCCGGTGGCGGACGACGTCGGGCTCGGGCTCGGCGTGGAGGCGCCGGGGAAGTCGTCCGGGTCGACCTGCTGGTCGAGGGAGATCGGCCCGAGGATGCCGTCCGACCCGGCCTGCCGCAGGCCCGTGACGTCGGCGTCGGCCCACGGGAGCGCGAAGGTCTCGTTCCGGATCGACTCGAGTCGCTGCAGCCAGGCGAGCGCGGTCGAGGGCGCGTTCTGCCCGAGCACCCGGATGGAGGCGATGATGCGCGGGTCGATCGCCACGGCGACGTTGTGGCCCTCGGCGGCGTCGAGCTGCTGCGTCAGGGTGCCGTCGACGGCGGTGGCGGCGGCGAGCTCGTTGGCGGGGAGGAACCCGGAGGCGGTCTGCGGCACCGTGATCGGCATCGCGACGGAGACGCCGACCGGGGTCTGCTCGAAGTCCGGGTACCAGGTGATCGCCGAACGACCGATCGCCGTGGTGTCGCCGGCGGTGTACACGGCCGCGATGCGTCGGGCACCGAACGAGGAGTACCCGCCGAGCCCGACGTTCCCGGCGACGATCTTGATGGACCCGAGCGTGACCGAACGGTGCGCGGGGACGGCCGGGACGTCGACCGAGTCCATCGGGGCGCCGGGGTAACCGGTCGTGCTGGTGTCGCTGAGCCAGTCGGCGAGCAGGTCGCGCGAGCTCACGGAGCGGAAGATGTCGAGCTCGGCGGTGCCGGCGGGCAGCGCCTGGTCGGTGTCGTTCGTCACCGTCACCGAGAGCTCGAGCTCCTCGCCCCGGCGGACCACCCCGCGGTCGGCGGGTGCGACCGTGACGCTCGTCTTCCCCTCCGCCGACCCGGACGGGTCGGCGGTCGCGGTCCGGACGGTGGACGTCGTGACCGCCTCCGCCGGGGTCGCGGTCGAGGGCGCGGTGACGAGGCCGAGGGCGACGAGGGCCGACGCGGCGACGGCGAGCGAGGTGCGGAAGAGCTGCATGCGGAAGGTGGGTCCGGCGGATCGACCCGGACCGGTCACGAGTGTATGAGGCCCGTCCATGAACACCGCCCGTGCGCGCGCAGGGTGTGGAGAACTCGTGGGCACGATCTGGGAGGATTGGTCCGTCATGCAGTCCGTTGCCCAGGCCGTCGAGCGACTCGACGCACTCGCCGAAACCCTCCCCGTGGCCACCCTCGCACGGGCGTTCGCCGACGCCGGACACGAGCTCGCCCTCGTCGGCGGGCCGGTGCGCGACGCCTTCCTCGGGCGGCCGGTGACCGACCTCGACTTCACGACCGACGCCACCCCCGACGAGGTCCTCCGCATCGTCGAGCCGATCGCCGGCGCGACCTGGGACGTCGGTCGGCAGTTCGGCACCATCGCCGCCCGCGTGCGCGACGAGCAGGTCGAGATCACGACGTACCGCAGCGACGTCTACGACGGCGAGACCCGGAAGCCCGAGGTCGCGTTCGGCGAGACGATCCAGGACGACCTGCTGCGGCGGGACTTCACGGTGAACGCGATGGCGCTCCGGCTCCCCCAGCGTGAGCTCGTCGACGTGCACGGCGGGGTCGAGGACCTGCTCGCCGGGCGGCTGCGCACCCCGCAGCAGGCGACGGTGTCGTTCCGGGACGACCCGCTGCGGATGATGCGGGCCGCGCGGTTCACGTCGCAGCTCGGGTTCACGGTGTCCGACGACGTGCGGGACGCCATGACCGAGCTGGCGGACTCCCTCGAGATCGTGTCCGCCGAGCGGGTCCGGGACGAGTTCGTCAAGCTCCTGGGCACCGCCGACCCCGTCCCCGGACTGCGACTCCTCGTGGACACCGGTCTCGCCGAGCGGTTCCTGCCCGAGCTGCCGGCGATGCGGCTCGAGATCGACGAGCACCACCACCACAAGGACGTCTACGAGCACTCGCTCACGGTGCTGACGCAGGCGATCGGGTACGAGGCCGAGCGCCACCCCGGCGAGGCACCGGACACCGTGCTCCGGCTGGCCGCGCTCCTGCACGACATCGGCAAGCCCGCGACCCGGAAGCTCGAGCCCGGCGGGGCCGTCAGCTTCCACCACCACGACCTCGTCGGTGCGAAGCTCGCGAAGAAGCGGCTCCGAGCGCTGCGGTTCGACAACGACACGATCGCCGCGGTCGCCCGGCTCATCGAGCTCCACCTGCGCTTCTTCGGGTACACGGACGGTGCGTGGACCGACTCGGCCGTCCGACGGTACGTGCGGGACGCGGGGCCGCAGCTCGAGCGCCTGCACATGCTCACCCGCTCGGACGTCACCACGCGGAACCGGCGCAAGGCCGACCGGCTCGGGTTCGCGTACGACGACCTCGAGGACCGCATCGCCACGCTCGCCGAACAAGAGGAACTCGACTCGATCCGTCCCGACCTCACCGGCGACGACATCATGCGCATCCTCGACATCGCTCCCGGTCGGGCCGTCGGCGAGGCCTACCGCTTCCTGCTCGAGACCCGGATGGACGAGGGGCCGCTCGGTCCCGACGAGGCCGAGGCGCGACTGCGTGCTTGGTGGGCGGCGCGCGACTGAGCGTCGGAACACCCGAAACCAGGTTTCGGACACAGAACCCCGGAAAAGCGCGGTTCCGTGTCCGGAACCTGGTTCCGCACCCCGGGTGCCGTGCCGGTGGGGAGAGGACCGCAGCGGCTTCCACAGGCGGGTGGCGCGCCTCCAGGCGGTCCGGTAGGCTACTCAGGTTGTCTCCGCGCGTCTGCGCGCTGACACATGCATCAACCCTCCTGCTCCGGGAACCGCCCGGAGCCGCCGAGACCAAAGGAGGTGGGTTCCGCATGCACCAGTACGAACTGATGGCGATCCTCGACCCCGAGATCGACGAGCGCACCGTCGCTCCCAGCCTGGACAAGTTCCTCGCCGTGATCCGCAACGACGGTGGGACCGTCGACAACGTGGACGTCTGGGGCCGTCGTCGTCTCGCCTACGAGATCGCGAAGAAGTCCGAGGGCATCTACGCCGTCGTGGACTTCACGTCCTCCCCCGAGGCCGCCAAGGAGCTCGACCGTCAGCTCGGTCTCTCCGAGGCCGTCCTCCGCACGAAGGTCCTCCGCGCCGAGGAGGCGATCGCCCAGGTCGCCGCCCAGAAGCAGCGCGACGAGGCCCGCGCGGCCCGCAAGGCCGCGAACGCGACCGCGAGCGCCGAGTAAGTCATGGCCGGCGAAACCGTCATCACGGTGGTGGGCAACCTCACCGCGGACCCCGAGCTGCGCTACACGCAGAACGGGCTCGCGGTGGCGAACTTCACCATCGCCTCCACCCCGCGCACGTTCGACCGTCAGGCGAACGAGTGGAAGGACGGCGACGCGCTGTTCCTCCGCGCGAGCGTGTGGCGCGAGTTCGCCGAGCACGTGGCGGGCTCGCTGACGAAGGGTTCGCGCGTCATCGCGCAGGGCCGTCTGCGTCAGCGCTCGTACCAGGACCGTGAGGGCCAGCAGCGCACGAGCATCGAGCTCGAGGTCGACGAAATCGGCCCCTCGCTCCGCTACGCGACCGCGCAGGTCACCCGTGCTGCGGGTGGCAACGGCGGCGGTCGTGGCCAGGTCGGCGGCGGCAACGCTGGCGGCAACGGCGGCGGCAACTGGAACAACGGCGGCGGTCAGTCGGACGCACCGTGGTCGCCCCAGGGCGGCCAGCAGGGTGGCAACGCACAGTCGAACGACGTGTGGAGCACGCCCGGCGGCTCGTACGACGACGAGACCCCGTTCTGATCCCTCCGGTCCACCGGACACAACTTCTTCATCTCTAAGGAAAAACAATGGCTGGAAAGAGCACCGGCGACCGCCGGAAGCCTCGCGGCAAGGGCGGCAAGAACGCCGCTCCCGCGAAGTCGATCAAGGTCGGCGTCATCGACTACAAGGACGTCGCGACCCTTCGCAAGTTCATCTCCGAGCGTGGCAAGATCCGCGCCCGTCGCATCACCGGCGTCTCCGTCCAGGAGCAGCGCCTCATCGCCCGTGCCGTGAAGAACGCCCGTGAGATGGCGCTCCTCCCCTACGCCGGCTCCGGCCGCTGATCGGAGGATCACCCATGTCGAAGCTCATCCTCACCCACGAGGTCTCCGGCCTCGGTTCCGCCGGTGACGTCGTCGACGTCAAGAACGGCTACGCCCGCAACTACCTCATCCCCCAGGGCTTCGCCGTCGCGTGGTCCAAGGGCGGCGAGAAGCAGGTCGAGTCGATCCGTGCGGCCCGTGCCGCTCGCGAGCTCGCCACCATCGAAGAGGCCCAGGACCTCAAGATGAAGCTCGAGAACGCCACCATCAAGCTGACCGTCAAGGCCGGCAAGGACGGCCGCCTGTTCGGTTCGGTCCGCCCGGCGGACGTCGCCGACGCGGTCCAGGCGCAGGGCGTCGGTTCGCTGGACAAGCGCAAGGTCGAGGTCCCCGCGACCATCAAGACCGTCGGTGACCACGAGGCCACCGTGCGTCTGCGCGAGGACATCACCGCGGTGATCTCCCTCCAGGTCGTCGCCGCCAAGTAAGGTCGCGTCTTCCGCTCACGACGGGCGGGTCTCCTCCGGGAGGCCCGCCCGTCGTCGTGCGTGCGGCTGGCTGTTCGCGGCTGGCTGGTTACCGCTCAGGTGCGTGCGCCGAACCTGGAAGCAACGTGAGAAAGTTGTCCTCAGGTTTCGATTTGTCAACTGGTTTTACACACCTGAAACGCCCCGATCGACAACCTTCAATGGGAACTTGAACCCCACTTTTCCACACATGGTGTGGAGCGGAAAAGCCCCGTTCAGCGGGTCGAAACTGTGTTCTACACCCTCGTTGTCCACATGGCTGTCCACAGTTGTCCACACGACACCCCGGCGTGTTCCGCAGGCTCTCCACAGAGTTATCCACAGGTGCCATTTGTGGGGATAACTCTCCCCCCGTACGGTGGCCCAGCGACTCGGTGATGTCGGTCGCTCGGGGTAGACCTTCAGTGCGGGCAGGGGCTCGCGCCGTTCCAACGACAGGAGTCCGTGTGTCGATCGCGCATCTCGATCCGTCCCCCCGCGACGTCGCAGAGCGCGGTGGCATGGAGCGGACGCCGCCGCACGACCTCCTCGCCGAGCAGTCGACCATCGGCGGCATGCTGCTGTCGAAGGACGCCGTCGCCGACGTCATCGAGACCGCGCGCGGGGTCGACTTCTACATCCCCAAGCACGAGGTCATCTTCGACGCCATCCTGTCGCTGTACTCCCACGGCGAGCCCACCGACGTCATCGCCGTCACGGACGAGCTCACGAAGACCGGACTGCTCTCCCGGGCCGGTGGCGCCGAGTACCTGCACAGCGTCACGAGCATGGTGCCCACGGCCGCGAACGCCGGGTACTACGCGTCGATCGTCGCCGAGAAGGCCGTGCTCCGCCGCCTGGTGGACGCCGGCACCCGGATCGTGCAGATGGGCTACGCGTCCGAGGGTGAGGTCACCGACCTCGTCAACAGTGCGCAGGCCGAGGTCTACAACGTCGCCGGCGGTGTCCAGACCGAGGACTACGTCCCCCTGACCGACGCCATCGGTGCCGCCATCGACGAGATCGAGGCCGCCAAGGGACGCGACGGGCAGATGACCGGTGTGCCGACCGGGTTCAGCGGCCTCGACGGTCTGACCAACGGTTTCCACCCCGGGCAGCTCATCATCGTCGCCGCCCGACCCGCACTCGGCAAGTCCACGCTCGCGCTCGACCTGTGCCGTGCCGCCGCGCTCAAGCACAACCAGACCGCGGCGTTCTTCTCGCTCGAGATGGGCCGCGCCGAGATCGCCATGCGCCTGCTCTCCGCCGAGTCGAGCGTCCCCCTGCAGAACATGCGCAAGGGCACGGTCGACTCCCGCGACTGGACCACCATCGCGCAGACCCGCGGGCGCATCAACGACGCCCCGTTCTTCATCGACGACTCCCCCAACATGACGCTGGTCGAGATCCGGGCGAAGTGCCGCCGACTCAAGCAGCAGCACAACCTCAAGCTCGTCGTCATCGACTACCTGCAGCTCATGACCTCGGGCAAGCGCGTCGAGTCCCGCCAGCAGGAGGTCTCCGAGTTCTCGCGTGCTCTGAAGCTCATGGCCAAGGAGCTCGGCGTGCCCGTCATCGCCCTGTCGCAGCTGAACCGTGGTCCGGAGCAGCGTGCCGACAAGAAGCCGATGATCTCCGACCTGCGTGAGTCCGGGTCGATCGAGCAGGACGCCGACATGGTCATCCTGCTGCACCGTGAGTCGGCGTACGAGAAGGACAACCCGCGACAGGGTGAGGCGGACCTGATCGTGGCGAAGCACCGCAATGGGCCGACGGACACGATCACGGTGGCGTTCCACGGGATGTTCTCGAGGTTCGTGGACATGCCGCAGTAGGCGGTTGTGTCGTCCGCCAGCTAACTTGTCCAACTGCCACGCAACGTGTCTGAAATACGAAACTGGACACGTTGTTTGGCAGCAGCGCGGTACACCTTCCCGTCGCCGCCTCGCGAGGTCCTCTTGCGGCCTCAGCCGGTCGGACTAGTCCATGCCGGCGATCGAGTTCGTTCGGGCAGGCAGGTCCCGAGACGTCCGCGCAGATTGCCGCAGCCGGGTCAGCGCGGCATGGCGAATCATTGCGCCATGGACTGAAGGTCACGTGGTTTACGCAGTTGCGGCGTCGTTCCAGGCCGTAGTCGTAAAGGGCGGTGTCCCGCTCAGGTAGCGCCTCGCGTCGACGGACCTATTTCGTGGGAGTGGTGATCAGGCTCGCGACGGACTCGAGGGCCCCGGGGACAAGGGAGAAGTAGGCCCAGGTGCCGCGCTTCTCGCGGTGCAGGATGCCGGCGTCGACGAGCACCTTGAGGTGGTGTGAGACGGTCGGCTGAGACAGCCCGAGCGGTTCCTGCAGGTCGCAGACACATGCTTCCGCGCCCTCGTGAGCGGCCACCATCGAGATCAGCCGCAAGCGCGCCGGGTCCGCAATCGCTTTCAACGACTTCGCCAGGACTTCGGCGGACTCCTGCGTCATTGCTTCGGTCGTGACGGGTGAGCAGCAGGCGGTGACGTCCTGGATGGGGAGCAGCTCGATCGTCGTCATCGCCCCATCATCCCACGTCCTTCGATGCACGTCTATATTTGCGCTCATCGATATCGACGTGCTTCGATGTTCTTGCTCGACCTCCGCTCGATCTGTGAAGGACCGACCCGATGACTCACCTTGTTGCCGTTGGTGGCAGTGACGCCGGTATCGCTGCGGCGCTGCGCGCCCGTGAGCTGGACCCGTCAACCGATGTGACAGTGATCCTCGCCGACGAGTTCCCAAATTTCTCCATCTGCGGCATCCCCTACTGGGTCTCCGGCGACGTCGCCACGGAAGCATCGCTCGCGCACCGCACCCGCGGAGACCTCGAAGCCGCCGGGATGACGGTCCGCTCCTCGACGTGGGCTTCCGCCGTCGACGTCGAGCGCCGGCTGCTGGCCGTCACCGGTCCGGCCGGTGAGGAGCAGATCGGGTACGACGAGCTGCTGATCGGGACCGGCGCTGAGCCGGTCCGTCCGGCCGGGATCCCGTTCGGTGAGCCCGGCATTCACCTGCTGCACTCGATGACCGACGCGGAGCAGGTGGTCGCCGCCCTGGAACTGCTGCCTGCCGGGAGCCGCGTCGCGGTCGTCGGCGCCGGCTACATCGGCATCGAGATGACCGAGGGGCTCGTCGCTCGCGGGTTCGACACGACGCTGATTCAGCGCGGACCGGAAGTGCTCTCCACCCTCGACCCGGAACTTGGGTCCCTGGTCACCGCGGAGGTCCGCCGGCATGGCGCGACGGTGCTAACTGGTGCGACGGTCACCGGAATCACCCCGGCAGGTGGCGGCCAGTGGCGCGTCGCAACCAGCTCTGCATCCGCGGACGCCGCGGGCGTGTTCGCGCTCGTGGTGGTCTGTGTCGGGGTGCGGCCGGTAACGGACCTCGCGGCCGCCGCCGGTGCGCAGCTCGGGCAGGCCGGCGCGATCGTCGTCGACGAGCAGATGCGCACCGGGGTGCCGCACGTGTGGGCGGCGGGCGACTGCGTCGTGACGCACCACCGGCTCCTCGGGACGACGTGGCTGCCGCTCGGAACGACCGCGCACAAGCAGGGCCGCGTCGCCGGGGAGAACATGCTCGGCGGCAGCAAGGTCTTCGCCGGTTCGGTGGGGACGCAGGTGGTGAAGGTGTTCGACCTCGTCGCTGCCCGCACGGGCCTCCGCCACCACGAAACCGCTGCGCTCGACGTGTCGCCGCTGACCCGGGTGACGGTCGCGGATGACCACAAGCGGTACTACCCGGGGGCGGTGCCGCTGACGATCAGCGTCACGGCCGACCAGCCGTCCGGGCGGCTCCTTGGGGCGCAGATAGTCGGTGAACGGTCTGCGGAGATCAGCAAGCGCATCGACACGTTCGCCACCGCGCTCCACGCCGGCTTCACCGTCGACGACGTCATCGACCTGGACCTCAGCTACACGCCGCCGCTTGGGTCCCCGTGGGATGCGGTGCAGGTCGCCGCGCAGGGCTGGGAACGTGCCGCCGCGGCAGCCAAGGCGGGGGTGAGCGCCTGATGGTGCTGGCGGTGGTCGCTGCGGCGATTTTCGTCGCGACGCTGGTGGTGGTGATCTGGCAGCCCAAGGGCTTCCCGATCGGCTACACCGCACTCATCGGCGCGGTTATCGCTCTCGCGACCACGGTCGTCGGGCTCGGGGATGTGCCGACGGTGGTCGGGATTGTGTGGAACGCGACGTTGACGTTCGTCGCGGTGGTGCTGATCTCGTTGATCCTCGATGAGGCCGGGTTCTTCGAGTGGGCCGCGCTCCATGTGGCCCGGTGGGGTCGCGGGAACGGGCGGCTGCTGTTCGTGCTGATCGTCGGCCTTGGCGCGGTCATCGCGGCCGTGTTCGCCAACGATGGGGCCGCGCTGATTCTCACCCCGATCGTGGTCGGGATGCTCCGCGCCTTGAACATGCCGGCGAAGGCGGCGCTGGGGTTCATCCTCGCCACCGGGTTCATCGCCGACACCGGCAGCCTGCCGCTGGTGGTGTCGAACCTGGTCAACATCGTCTCCGCCGACTACTTCGGCCTCGGGTTCGCCGAGTACGCCGCCGTCATGGTGCCCGTCGGCATCGTGTCCGTGCTGGCGTCCCTCGGGATGCTGCTGGCGTACTTCGGCAGGAGCATCCCGAAGCGGTACGACGTCCTCGCCCTCACCCGGCCCGCAGCCGCGGTGAAGGACCGGGCGACGTTCCGCGCCGGCTGGGTGGTCCTCGCCGTGCTGCTGGTCGGCTACTTCGCCGCCGACCCGATCGGGGTTCCCCTCGCCGCGGTCGCTGGTGTCGGCGCTGTCGTGATCGTTCTCGTCGCCGCCCGGCAGCCCGCGTTCCTCTTCGCCCGTCAGACTGCGTCCCCAGTCCTCGTCACCACCGGCGGCACCGCTACCGTCACCGCCGGCAGCAATGGCACCGGTGGCGCCGGTGGCGAGTCGGGGCGGGTGATCCCGGTGTGGAAGACGATCCGGGAGGCGCCGTGGCAGATCGTGCTGTTTTCGATCGGCATGTACCTCGTCGTCTACGGGCTGCAGAACCAGGGTCTCACCGACTACCTCGCGAAGCTGTTCGACGTGTTCGGGGACCACGGTGTCCTCGTCACAGCGCTCGGGGTCGGGTTCGTGATCGCGATCCTGGCGTCGCTGATGAACAACATGCCGACCGTCCTCATCGCCGCCCTCGCGATCGGCGGAGCCGGCGCGACCGGGCTGACCCACGAGGTGATGATCTACGCCAACGTCATCGGCTCCGACCTCGGCCCGAAGATCACCCCGATCGGCTCGCTGGCGACCCTGCTGTGGTTGCACGTGCTCGAACGGAAGGGCATCCACATCGGCTGGGGCCAGTACTTTCGCACCGGCATCGTGCTGACCGTCCCCGTCCTCGCCGTCACCCTGACAGCCCTCGCCGGCTGGCTCACCCTCATCCGATGACCACCCCAACCGAAAGCACCACCATGACCGCGACCCCCACGATCCTGTTCGTCTGCGTCCACAACGCCGGCCGTTCCCAGATGGCCGCCGGCTACGCCCAGGCCCTCGGCGGCGACCGCGTTCAGGTCCTCTCCGCCGGCTCCGCGCCGAAGGACCAGATCAACCCCGTCGCGATCCAGGCGATGGCCGAGGACGGCATCGACATCGCCGGGAACCAGCCGAAGGTCCTCACCACGGACGCTGTCCGTGAGTCCGACGCGGTCATCACGATGGGCTGCGGCGACGCGTGCCCGATCTTCCCCGGCAAGCGGTACGAGGACTGGGACCTCACCGACCCCGCCGGGAAGGGCATCGACGACGTTCGCACCATCCGCGACGAGATCAAGACCCGCGTGCAGGCGCTCCTGGCCGAGCTGCTGCCCACCGAAGCATCCGCCTGACCACCGGAAGGACCACCCCCATGACCCTCACCCTCACCGTCCCACCCCGAGCCGACGCGGACCGCCTCACCGGACTGCCCGTCGCGGTCATCGGCGCCGGCCCCGTCGGGCTCGCAGCCGCCGCGCATCTCCTCGAGCGGGGCCTGCCCGTCGTCGTCTACGAAGCCGGCGACCAGGTTGGTACGTCTGTCCGTGCGTGGGGGCACACCAGGCTGTTCTCCCCGTGGCGGTACGTCATCGACGTCGCCGCCCGCCGCCTCCTCGAAGCCACCGGCTGGACCGAGCCCCGCCGGTCGTCGCTGCCGACCGGGCACGACCTCGTCGCCCAGTACCTCGAACCCCTCGCTCAGACGCCCGAGCTGGCACCCGTGATCCGGTGCGGGGTCCGCGTGGACGCGGTGTCCCGGCAGGGTATGGACCGCACCCGCTCCACCGGCCGCGCCGACATTCCCTTCCTTCTCCGCCTCCACACGAGCGACGGCGTCGAGGACGTCACCGCCCGCGCGGTCATCGACACCTCCGGCACCTACACGTCCCCGAACCCGCTCACCGCCGCCGGCCTGGCACCCGCTGCGGATCTCGGTGACCGGGTCGTGCACGCCCTCCCGGATGTGCTCGGAGCGGACCGTGCCCGGTTCGCTGGGAAGCGGGTCCTCGTCGTCGGCGCCGGCCACTCGGCCGCGAACACGCTCATCAAGCTCGCCGCCCTCGCGAAGGACGAGCCCGGCACGACGCTGTTGTGGGCGATCCGGAACGCCGGCACCGCACGCCTTGGCGCGGATGCCGCTGACGGGCTCGCGGCCCGCGGGCAGCTCGGCTCGAACGTGCACGGCCTCTTCGAGTCCGGGCAGGTCGAGCAGCTCGCCTTGTTCGAGATCGACGACGTCCGTCCCGACGGTGACCAGGTCACCGTAAGCGGCCGCCGTGCCGGTGAGGCGTTCGCAGTGACGGTGGATGTCGTCGTGGCTGCGACAGGGTTCCGGCCCGACCTCGACATGCTCCGCGAGATCCGGCTCGGCCTCGACGACATCGTCGAAGCACCCCGGGCGCTGGCACCGCTGATCGACCCGAACTTGCACTCCTGCGGCTCCGTGCCGCCGCACGGTGTCGCGGAGCTGGCGCATCCGGAGCCGAACTTCTTCATCGCCGGGATGAAGTCCTACGGCCGCGCACCCACGTTCCTGCTCCTCACCGGCTACGAGCAGGTCCGCTCCATCGCCGCGGAACTCGCCGGCGACCACCAGGCCGCCCGCGACGTGCAGCTCGAGCTCCCCGAGACGGGTGTGTGCTCCACGAGCATCGGCGGCGGGACGTCCTGCTGCACAACCGACCAGACGGACACGACCTCGACGACGGGTGGCTGCTGCGGATGACGACCGGGACGACACTGACCGTGCGGGCGATGACCGCGGCGGACTGGCCGAGCGTGCAATCGATCTACCGGGAGGGCATCGCGACCGGGAACGCGACGTTCGAGGCGGAACCGCCAGAGTGGGCGGCGTTCGACGCAGGGAAGCTGCCGGCGCACCGGCTCGTCGCCGTGGACGGTGACGAGGTCCTCGGCTGGGTGGCGGTCTCCCCGACCTCCGCCCGGCCCGTGTACCGCGGGGTCGTCGAGCACTCCGTGTACGTCGCCGAGCAGGCGCGCGGCCGCGGCGTCGGGCACACGCTCCTCGAGGCACTGATCACGTCCACCGAGGCGGCAGGCATCTGGACGATCCAATCCTCCCTCTTCCCAGAGAACACCGCGTCCATCGCCCTGCACGCCGGGCACGGCTTCCGGCAGATCGGAACACGCGAACGCGTCGCACTGATGGGCTACGGTCCCTTCGCCGGCCGATGGCGGGACACGGTTCTCATCGAGCGGCGAAGCGCCCGGGTCGGTGTCTGACCGCACCCGCGGCCTGCTCCTGCTGGTCAGTCTGTGCGCCTCCCAGGTCATCTCCTGGGGCACCCTCTACTACGCGCTTCCCGCGACCAGCACCGTGATCGCCGCCGCCACTGGCTGGACCGTCGCCGCGATCACCACCGCGTTCTCGGCCGGGCTCATCCTCTCCGCGGTGATCGGCATCCCCATCGGGCGGCTCCTCGACCGCGTCGGGCCGCGCAGGGTGATGACCGCCGGGACCCTGCTAGGCACCATCGGCCTCGTCACCGTCGCGGCCGCACCGTCCCCGCCCCTCTTCGCCGCAGCGTGGTGCCTGACCGGTATCGCCCAAGCCGCCACGCTCTACCAGGCGGCGTTCACCGTCATCAACAAGCAGTACCGGCAGCACCGAGCCAGGGCGCTGACCGTCCTCACCCTCACCGCAGGGCTCGCGTCCACGATCTTCGCCCCCATCGCCGCCGCCCTCACCAACGCGTTCGGCTGGCGGGACAGCTCCCTCGTCCTCGCCGGAATCCTGCTGGTCGCAGTGACACCGATCCACGCGTTCCTGGTGCCCGTGTACTGGCCTGAGCACGCCCGGACCGCGGACGCCACCGCGGACCCAGGCCGCACCCGTCGCATCATCCGGTCCGCTCCGTGCCTGCAGGTCGGAATCACAGGCCTCGCCCTCGCGCTCTACGCAGCGACCCTGAACCTCGTGCCGAGCCTCACCAGCAGCGGCCACACGCTCGCCGCAGCCACCGCAGCGTTCGGCCTCGTCGGCATCGGCCAGGTCGCCGGCCGGATCCTGTTCATCCTCCCCGGCGCCCGCACCAACGGCACCCTGCTGGTGACCATCGTCGCGGTCGCCGCGCTGATCCTGCTCGCGTTGGTGCCGCGGCCATTCGGGGTCGTCGTTGTGATCGTCCTCACCGCCGGCGCCGCCCGCGGCGCACTCACCCTCGTACAAGCATCCGCCGTCGTCGACCGGTGGGGCACCGCAGGCGCCGGCCACCTCACCGCGGTGTTCGCCGCGCCCGTCACGATCGCCACCGCCATCGCCCCCGCAGTCGGCGCGAGCCTCGACGCCGTACTCGGGACCGGCGGCGCGACGATTCTCCTCGCGCTCGTTTCCGCTGCTGGTGGGGCAAGCCTCATCATCGGTAGCCGCCTCCGGTGCCGGACGGCCGCTGAATGCCGCACCGGTTAGACCTCGACGACCGGCCGCCGTCGCTCGTCGCTAGGGCTTCTTGCACCGAGAGCACACGCGCTCCACGCGCCGCATCATGGTCTAGCTCGCCGGGGACGACATCACGATGTCGGCCCGAACGGGCTCTCGGGTGTTCGACAGGCTCGGATCGAACCGCCGGCACATCGACCCCGACGGCGGGTCGAACCGCGCCCTGGAAAGCTCGTGGCCCGTATTCGAGACAAATGGTGCATCTGGACGTGAGAAGTCGGTCGGGTCTCGGGCGGCGGCTAGCGAGTCCATGGCCGTGAATTCGATCAGCACCGCGCGAGCGCGAGAGCCCGCAGCCCGCTTCCTCACACCTCGTCTTCGATCTTCGATGCGGAGCGCGGCCGGCGCGCGTCGATGGCCGTGTAACGGAGCATCTTGCCGGTCTTGCCTGCGACCAGCGCAACCTGGTTGGGCAGCGTCTTCAGGCGATCGGTGGCGCTGCGATTGGTTCGATACTGCACGGCGATGAACCAGCCGTGCGTCGCGACGTCGGAGGTCATATAGCTGGGCAGCTGGTGGTTGAGCCCGTTCCAAAATTTGCCGTTGTGGAGCTTCTTCACCTCGATGAGCACCCGAGCCGTGGTTCCAGATGAGGCTTTGAAGTCCACCGGTCCGCGGCCGAGCTCCACTTCGCGATCAAGTTCGACATCGAATTGCCGCAGGTACGGCTGCGCGAGACCAAGGAACAGCAGTTGCACCGCTTCCTCGGGCTTCTCGGAGCTGTCATCGTTCCACAAGAGGCTCCACCCGCGTTGCTGCTCGACGAAGTGCTGGAAACGATCGACGACCTCGGCGACGAGCTCGAGGAGGTCGTCGTGTGTGGTGACCACGCGGGCCGCCAAGGGGTGTTCGGTCGCGAAGCGGGACGCCTCCTTGTCCCATTGCACGACGCCGAGCGGGTCACTGCCGAAGTTGTATCCGGCGAGGTCGTTGCGGCTGGTTTGGGTGCGCGCCCAATCGCGGACCCGGTCCGGGTGTTGCCGAGCGAATTGCACGATGCTGGCCTTCGAGACGCCCTCACCGACTTTCAGATTGAGCGAGAGGCGGATGTCGTCGTTGAAGTGCGAGTCAAACCAGTCATCCGCATTCAGCGTCGGGAGGCCGTTGAGGAGCTGTTCTGGGACCAGAATGATCGGCTGCTGGTTCGTGGGATTGATCGGCAGCTCGACGATGTCATCGTGCCATCTCGCTGCGTCGAGCGTGACACGCGCGTTCCGCACCTTGCGTGCGACAAGCGGGATACCGTGACGACGTGCGACGTCCTGCGTGTAAGCAATGAGGTGCCGTTTGAGGACGTTGGCCGTCGCGTCGGAGATGCGGTCTGCTCCGATGCCTTCGTTGAGGATGCCGATTTCTTCGATGTGCTCGGGGTGGTCTAGGCCGGCGCTGATGGCGACGGCGATGCCGTCGGCCATGCGCGCCGCGAAGCGGTCGCCGGATCCGGAGCCTCGGGTACCGGCCGAGGTGTAGCCGAGACCGAGCTCGAACGGTTCGGGGAACGTCAGCAGGCGTCGTGCTGCCTTCGCTGACACGGAGGACGGGGACGTCGCCTTCGCAACCAGTCTGTAGCAGTGGACGAAGTGAGCGATGAGCTCCTCATGTGCGGCAGTCCAGTCTCCGCCGGCCTCGAGGAGCAGCAGCGGGTCGATGAACAGCTTCGTGTCAATCGTGAGGTGCGAATCAAACCAGTCGTCGGCTTCCGCCCGGTCTACGCCGAAGGCTTCCGAGAAGCGCATGGGTTCCTTTCGATGAAGTTACTGCGCAGGTTCTAGAGCCGCCGCGGTCGGCACCCGAGACGCCGCGATCGCGTAGAGCGCCGACGGCAGCCCCGAGCCGGCCAAGAAGTCTTCATCGTTAATCCCCGCTTCGCCGAGCACCTCTCGCGCTCGGGGGAGCATCGACGGCATCTCGAGTGAGGAGATTCGTCCCGGTTCGGCACGTCGCCAACCGTTCTGCGACATCCGGATGACCGCGTTGCGATACGAGACATCGCCCATCACGCCGAGCGTCCGGGCACGGTACAGGAGAGCGGCGAGACTGACGCCCCAGTGCTCCTTGAGCTCAGCGAGCTGCGCCCATGCCCGACCCGCGGTCGAGCTCGGCAAGAGGGGGGCAATCTCTTCTGCAGGCAGGAGGAACTCCGCCGCGAAGCGGTTGGCTTGTTCTTCAGCCACCTTTCCGCCGGGCTCGGCGTCGTGGTGCATGATCAGATGGCCGAGCTCATGGGCGACGTCGAAACGCTGCCGGTAGTAGTCGTCCTTCACCGGGTTCAGGATGATGACCGGCCGTGTGGCGGTGTGCAGCGAGTACGCGTCGATCGCTGCGACACCGGGCTCGCTGAACACCACGACGACACCAGCACGTTCGGCGAGACGCACGACATGCTGAATCGGTCCGGGTACAACGCCGAAGAACTCGCGAGCCGCCTTCGCGGCGTCCTCGGGGGTCATCGTTCGTTCATCCGGATCCACGGGAAGATCCGGCAGGAGAGCCTGCGGGAACTCGACGGCGTTCTCGAGCATGCCGGACACCTCCGCGACGAATCTTCCGTACGCCTCCGCCTCGTCTTGAGCGATCTGCGGAGTCGAGCGGAGGGAACGGAAGTGGGGCTTGTTGACCTTGGGTGGAGAGCCGCCACCGAAGAACTGAGGTTCAACGCGTAACGCCAACGCGAGCTTTGCAACCGTTGCCCGGTTGGGCTGCTTCGCGCCGCTCTCCCACGACGTCACCGAAGCCGGTGACATCTCGATCAGGGTCGCCAGGTGGGACTTCTTCAACCCTGCGAGCTGTCGGGCCATCGTGAGCCGCTCACCGTTGAAGAGCGACGACGCTGCCGACAGAGCCTGCGAGGGCCGCAGTGGACTATCCATTTGCCGACCCGAGACCCTCGGCAGCGCTCGGACGCTTGATGCGGACCGGGACGTCTTCGACATCGGTCGACGCGCCGCGGCTCGGCTGCGCCGGAGGAGTGACCGTGCCAACACCGCCGATCGGCGTGCCGCCGGAGATGAGCTTCACGCGCCAGTGCCAGCAACCGTCGTGGGGGTACGCCGGATTCTTGCTCTGGCCGAGGTAGAGCTCGAACTGCTTGGTCGTGGGATTGAACGCGTGTGCGGCCACGAGGGTGACGCCGGTGAAGCCGTCATCCTCGGGGATCCCGTCGATGGACTCGAGCCCGAAGTCCTCGTCGTCAAAGAGCGTGCCGTCGCTGATGAAGTGCTGCGACGCGACCCGGCGCTTGGCGTCGCTGCGTTGCACCCACTTGATGTCGTCGATGCCGCCGAACGTGAACGACTGCAGGAGCACGCGGAAGCCGCCCACCGCCCAGCCTGGTGACTGTCGGTAGTTGCTGCGCGTCACCGCGTGGGCCGCGAGGAGGGGCATCGAACGGAACACCTGCGGCGGAACACCGCGCTCGAGAACGTCACCGCCGACGCCCTCCACCTCCGGCCCGAGGCCGAACCGTCCGTTCGACGTTGCGCGATCCAGATGGTCCTGGAGGTGCTTGTAGTTGAGGTAGCCGACGACGCCCTGATCATGGCCGGCGTCCTCGTCGTAGATCTGGTTTGTCGCCGCGAAGGCTGCGGGAGCTGCCCACTTCAGGACACTGAGGAAGCCAGCCTCACCGAGGCTCTTCATGGCGTCGTCTTCTGCACTCACGGGACTCAGCATAGATCGAGAGCAGTAAGTTCTGCGCTCATTTTTACTCTTGGCGTGTCACGACCGTCGGGCTTGCGCTCCTGGAGGGCTAGAGATGACCAGGGGACCGAGCCTCAAGAGCGCGTCGAGGCGGACCTGCCGCTCCTGGGGGGGCGAGGGGGAAACGGGAGTGGGCTGAGCGGCTCTTCGGTGCAGTGCCTACCTCATCCGCCGTGTCTCGAGCAGCTCCAGCAGCGGCTTCGCGTCGCGGCCTGAGGTGAGCCACTCGACCGGCGTTGCCGGCTCGCCGTCGATGGACGTGTACGAGTGGGGTGTTGTCATGAACCCGAGGATCGACGTCGGGTGCATGTCCTCATCGAACGCTCGGACCAGCGACGACATGTAGTTCAGCGATGGCTGGTCCGGGTCGTCGGTGAACTGCCATGCCGGGAACAGAAGCTCGTCGTCGCACACGAACGCGAACAGGTCACCTAACGCGAGGTGGGTGAGCACACGTCCCGTTCCTGTGTCCAGCCAGTCGGCTGCCTCTTCCAAGGTGAGTGAGGCGCTCAGTCCGCGCTGCCAGGACCGACGTTCGATTGCATCGAGCTCTCCTCGCGCGACAGCAGCCTTCGCCGCTTCGTACCGCTCCCGCGTGCCGAACGCAGCCTCGATGAGGGCCTCCTCCTCGTCCGGGGTGAGATCTCGACCGGTTCGAGGCTGCGGCGGGTTGTGGCGAGGCCCGAAGTCGTGACCGCCGGCGTGGACGCCGACGAATTGTCTGAAGGCGCCGCGTAGCCGGGGCGGGTCGAGCTCGCGGTCCCGGTCGACTGCGACCGCATCGTCGGCGTCCGCGAAGTCCATGGCCGCGGCCCTCCGGACGCTCTCCGGTAGGTCCTCACCGGTCCGGCCGGCGAGAGCCACACGTGCGCGAGCGCGAGCGATCTGTAGCCGTGACGCCATCAGGTCGTCTCTTCTCGATCGACTTCTGGGGTGGCCATCGATGCCTCCTGCAGGGATGGGTGTTGGTAGGTGATGGCACGACTCGAAACGGTGTGGTCGGGGGCCGTCGAGGTGTTTCTACCGCCAGCTGGCGGCTTCGAGCTGGTCAAGGACGACCTGCAGGTCTCCGCCGAGCCTGAGCCACTCGACTGGAGTGAAGGTGTCGTCGGTACCAGGGATCTCGAGGCAGGCGTTGTACATGAACCCCAAGACCGTTGCGGGGTGCTTCTCGTCACCCCACGCCGGTGTCAGTCGTGCCATGCCCGAAAGGACTGGTTGGGCAGGGTCGTCCGTGAACTGCCATGCCGGGTACCGCAGCTCGCCGTCGGAAACGAATGCGACCACCTCGCCGGCAGCAAGCAGCGCGTGCAGCTGAGCCTCACTGATGCCAAGCCAGTCGGCGGCTTCCTCAGCTGCCAGCGTGGCAACGAGCGCCTCCTGGACGGTCAGACGCTCGGCCTCCTCCAGCTCCCCGCGAGCGACCGCCGCCTTCGACTCCTCGTATTCCTCGCGAGTCAGGCTGCCGGAGCGGATCAGGAACTCCTCCTCCTCGGGCGTCGCTTGACGTCCTCGGGGGCCGTCTGGGGGCCCTTCAGCCAGGCCGAAGTCGCGACCGTGAGCGAGCACGCCCGCGAGCGAGGCCAAGGACGGGTCGACCTCGTTCATCTCTGCTCCACCTCTCGAATCGTCGATTTGCCTCGTAAACGAGCGAGAATGGGGGCACTGACCCGGCGCGAAGCCGGCGAGGGACGAGGACGGAGTCCGGGAGCTACCATGGTTTGTAGGCACAACTTGCAGGGGTCGTCATTGACCCCTCGGCACGCGACGGCCAAACCGCGTGTAGTGCCCGCCACAACTCGAGACTGCCTGCCTGATCCGAGCGAGATTCGCGTCGGATCTTTCCACGTGCCCGCGGGGCGCGCAACCGCCGTTCCGACGTTCGATTCGATCGTTGGAGCGCATCTATGAGCGAGCCGACCCCCGCGCGCAGGACTGGACGTCCGCCGAAGAGAGTCACGGACAAAGTTCGTGCGGACGCCCTTATGGAAGCGATGCGGCGTGCGGAGAAGGTGCTCCGCGAGACGAACGAGGAGCGCGTTCGTCTCGCTCGCGAGGCGTATGACACTGGCCTCACGATGAATGCCATTGCGGAGGCGCTCGGTGTCAGCCACGTCGCGGTTAGTAACTGGATTCGGGCAGCGAAGCAAGATGCGTCTTCTCACGAGCGGTAGCGGCTCCTGCAAGGATTGATTCTGTAAGCAACTTACAGTTAGTGTGCCGCCATGAGCCCACTGCTGTCCACTACCCACCTCGAAATCTCCGACGCGTATCGCCGTCGTAGAGACGAACGGCCGACAGGTGCGGTCCGCGTGGGGCCTTCCGGCGACGCCACATGAGCACGGATACGCTTGTCGCTGGCCCGCCAGACGAGCCCGGCCGTGCCGGCCGACCGGCGTACGTGCGGCTTCCGGACACCCCTCCAGCCTGGGCGGGGGGCCTCGGGAGCCCAATGCTCCGCGATAGCGAACGGCTCGCTCATCGTGGCCGGACGCGCGTCGGTGAGTGGGACGTCGATCCCATGGAGGTCCTGAACTCCTGGGCGGCGAACCCCAGGCATGTGACAGACCGCGTCGGCAGCTTGGTACGGGGGCTTCGGATGAGGTTTCACCGGCCGTGGTCGACGTACCGTTTGAAGCCCGAGAGGCCTTCCGCCGGCGTTATCGCCGGGTACTCGACGGACGGGCGCACTGTCCGCAGTGTGCAGGTCGCTGATCTGACGGCGGAGCTGCTGCGTTCCGCGCATCCGATGCGCGAGTTCTCTCGCAGACTGACGCAAGATCACAAGCCCGTCGCCGTGTGGACCCACACCACCGGGTCGCTCGTCGGCGCGGAGTCGCATCTGGAACGGGACTTCATCACGCTCGCGGATTTCCATCCGGCGGTGCGCTACATCGGTGGTCAGCCGTTCACGTTGGCGTTCCAGCGAGGAGCGCCGTGCAAGCTGCACACGCCGGACCTGGTCCTTCTTGGGGACGGGCTGCCGCCGCTGGTCGTCGACGTGAAGAACCCCGAGCAGGCGGCGCAACGGAAGTGGCGGGCTCGGGCGGCCTTGGTCAGGGGCGTTCTTGCCGAGGCAGGTATCGGCTACGAGGTCTGGACGGGGATGCCGCGACTGATGCAGGCGAACCTCGAGAATTTCACTGAGGCGCGGGTTCCCGAGCCGTCCTACCGGCGCTGGGCACCGATCGCGGCGGAGCTGTGCACGCGACCCATGCCCGTCGTCGAGCTCGTGGCACGCGTCGCCGCACGGGGGTACGAGCCGGGGTTCGCGATGATGTTGATCCGTCGGATGCTGTGGCGCCGTGACCTCCGCACGGACATGCGGTTGCCGTTCCGGCCGACCTCGATCGTGTGGACGGTGAACCCGTGACGAAGGACTCGGAGTGGGTCGCGAAGCTGCGCGTGGGTATGCCGGTGGTGTTCGACGGCGAACAGGTGTTCGTGCAGTCATGGGCTGACGGGTGGGTGCAGTTCGTCGACGCCGCGAACCGACCCGTGACTCCTCGGCCGCTCCGCGCGGTGGTCAAGGCGATCGCCAGCCCGGAGAACCCGCCGCCGGCGTCGATGCTGCTGCATGACCTCGACGACCGGCTCAGCGACACCGCAATCGGCAAGCGCGACTACCACCGCGCGCTCATCCGCTACATCGACACCGGCATCGCACCCTGGCAAGGGGATAACGAGAAGCCCTCCCGGGACGTCGACCCGGACGTCATCCACATCGAAGGCAAACGTCTCGCCGCGATCGCGAGACGCATCGCCGAGCACGACGAGATCCCCTACGAGACGGCCCGCAAGCGCGTCAGCCGCGCCATCAAGCGAGAAACGGCCGGCCCCACAGCGACGGTCGACGGTCGCTACACACGGGAACGTCGGAAGAACCGCGACGCTGACATCCCCGCCCTGGTGGAGAAGTTCCTGCTCGACCGCGTGTTCGATCCGGCTCTGCACACGCAGACGCAGTACCTCGAGTTCCGCCTCTGGCTCCTCGGCACCGCTCCCGACATCACGAAGCCGCCGTCGGAGCGAACGTTCTACCGTCTCGTCAATCGCGTCCACAAGCGGATGCCGCACCTGAAGACCAAGTCGAAGACGAAGCACGGCACTGAGCAAGCGCCCAAGCAGTCCTTCGCCCTGCGCCACCTGGAGCGCCCGGGGTCGCTTTGGCAGATCGACGCCACGACCTCGAACGTGATGCTTTGGGACCCGAAGGACCGCACCGGGAAGGCCCGCACTTACCGGGTCACGCTGGTGAAGATCATCGACTCCGCCACCCGCATGATCGTCGGCCGCTCCATCAGCGAGCACTCCTCGGGCGTCGGTGTCGTCCTCGCTCTTGCCGACGCGTTCGCATCGATGGTCGACGACCGCGAAACGGTCACCGTCGACGGCCGGGTATACCCGCGCCCCTTCGTCGGGATACCGCGCGCGCTCACTCGGTGGCCGATCCCGCCGCGCCGCCTGATCACTGACAACGGGAAAGACTTCCTCTCCAACTTCCACGTCAGCCAACTCGCCCGCCTGGGATGCGAGGTCGAGTTCGCTCGCGTCCGTGACCCGCGCGCCAAAGCCTTCATCGAGCGCAGCTTCCTCAGCTACAAGACCGAGTTCGAGGAACTCTGCGCCGGCTACGTCGGCGGGTCAATCGACGAACGCGGCCTCCACACCGAGGCCCTCCTCACCTGGGACCAGCTCTGGGAACGCGACCAGCAATGGACCGACCTCTACAACTTCCGCGAGCACCGGGGCCTTCGCGCTGAACTCGGACGGCGCATCAGTCCTTACCAGCGCTGGGCGGAACTCGTCGGCGAGACCGGGTTCGTCGAGATGCCTAAGTGGGAGAACGAGTGGATCCGTTTCCTGCCGACCTTCCGAGCCAAGCTCCGGAAGTACGGCATCACCCGCCGCTACGAGCTCTTCAACGCACCCATCATTGAGACGCTGCTGCGCACCCCCGGTGCTTCCCGCGACGGCTACTGGACGTTCCACTACAACCCATCCGACCTGCGGCAGGTGTACTGCTTCGACCCCGACGGCACCGCATGGGAAGTGCCCTGGGTGCTCCGCACCGAAGACACGCCCCAGTTCTCGGACCACTCCCTCACCGTGCTCGGCGGGCAGGTCGGCGATCTGACGTTGCGGCGGACTGAGTACCAGGACCGGATGCTGCAGCTGCTGATTCAGTGGCGCGCTGACGACGACCTGATCCGCGGCGGCCGGTCAGAGCTCTCCCGAACTGACGAGATGAACGCTGTCGCCTACGAGCGGCTGCAAGCGCTCGACTCCGGCACCGTGATCCCCAGCGACATGGACTACGACCTCGAGGAACTCCTCGATCAAGCCGGAGCCGACGTCGATGCTGACTCCGACGATGACCTTGATGACATCGACGACCTCTTCGGCCGATTCGCATGACCCTCATCGACGAACGAGTCCTACCGACTGCAGTCCGGCGACTGTTCGGCGACGATCCTCTCCCGGAGCAGAGCTGGGCGCTGATGGCCGATCAGGACCGAGCGTTCGTTCGCGGCGTCACGGGTGCTGACATCCTCGATCCTGGCCATCTGCACGTCGGTGCGGGCCCGGACGAGCGACGGCGTCACCGGGCCGCGCTCGAAGACTGGCACCACTCGTGGCCGTACCTGCGGACCCGCCAGACCGCAGAGGCCGAGATGCGGTACCGGACCGTGCGAAGTCCACAGCCACGCCGCACCGCTGATCTCATCCCCATCACCCTCGTCACCGGACCTCCCGGTACCGGGAAGACGAAGCTCATTCGTCGCATCGCCGCGGAAACGATGTGCCAAGCCGCCTGGGACGCCCGCATCGGGATCAGCGCACCGCTACACGATGACGGCCTGTTCACCGCTCCTCGGAGAGACGTGGTGTTCGTGGATCTGCCGAAGAAGCAGGCCGAGCAGCAGCTGTTCGCGCTGCTCTGCCAGCAGGTGGGAGCGCCGTATGACAAGGACGCTCGTGCGGCGTTCGGGCGAGCGGTTGAGCGGCACCGGATCCGGTGGGTGTTCGTCGACGAGATCCAGTTCATCAACTTCGACGGCCAAACCGGCAAGTACGTCCACGACGGATTCAAGTCGCTCCAGAACATGGGCGTCCGGATCGTCTTGGCTGGTCACGACATGCGGCAGCAGCTCGCCGAGCAGCGCAGCGGCGCACGAGAGGCAGCACGGGTGCAGTCCGAAGCGCGCTGGATGCTCATCGAGCTGGAACCCTACCGACGCAGCACCAAGACCGAGATCACCGAATGGAGAAAGATCCTGCATCGGATCGAGCGAAGGATCCGACTCAGCGGTCACAAGCCGGGAGAAGCGGTGCTCAGCGACGAGTTCGAGGAGTACCTCTGGGTCGCAACGCTCGGCTACATGAGCCACGTGTCGACGCTCGTGTCCGGCGCCGTGAACGTCGCCGCCGCGACCGCTGACCAGCGCATCACCCGGAAGATCCTCGACATGGTCGCCGTGGAGAAGCGGGCACAGGATGGGCGTGCGCAACGCCTGCAACTCTGGGACGCCGGCCGGTTCTCGTTCCGGCAGAGCTGGCGTTGAAATGAGGGCGTCAACTCCGCGGACGGATGCTTCGGACCTTGCCGGTACGCTCCCGTTCGGGTTCCGGACGACCGTCGTGCCCGGAGAACACCTGCCGAGCCTGCTGCTACGGATCGCTGCATACGTCGGCGAGCCCCCGGCAGCAATCAGCCGTTGGTGCGGTCTCGGCGCACTCCGGTCAGCGGACCGGCGCCGGCTCGACATGATCCTCCCCGCCGAGGTCGCACGGTCTATCGCAATCGCCGTCGGCTGCAGCACCGGCGAACTCCTGGATGGCATGATGCGGTCCTTCGTGAACGACGCGCTCGCGCCCGGCGACGACGGTCTGCCCGCGCACGCAAAGAACTGGACCCGAGGATCCGGAACCCGGTACTGCCCACAGTGCCTCACCGCCCGGCCAGCCGTCTTCCTCGCGCACTGGCGCTTGTGGTGGTCGTTCCTCTGCGAGACGCACCAGGTGCCGCTGCACGACACCTGTCCAGCGTGCGGGGAAGGCATCTCAGATCCCGCGCTCATGGAAGCACACCCGGTCGACCCCTCACGCTGTCGCGCACGCCTCGAGGACGGCAGCCGGTGTGGTCACGACTTGGGGGCCACGTGGCACGAGGCGGCGTTCGACGAGAGCGCGCCTATCGTCCGCGCACAGGCCGCGATTTCGGCCGCTTGGAAGCGTGACCGACAGACGCTGGATGTCTTCATTCCAGACGTGCAGCACCTCTTCCGCACGCTACGCGGCGTCGGAATCGCGCTCCTCGCCGCGGACGACACCGCCCTCATCGCAGAGCTCGCCGAGCTTGACCCGTCACAGCTGCACGGCCTCTTCGACGAGACCGCACGTATCGGAACCGCGCCTCCGAAGAACGCGCTAGCGATGGGGGCGCTCATGGCCGCCGCGTTCGCGCTCATGTTCACCTCGGAGGAGGAAGTTCGACCCATCATCCGGCGGCTGACCTTCGCGCGGCCCTCCGCGCAGGGGCAGACCGAACGCGGCCCCGGCAGTGCCGCGACCCTCCTCGGCTACTGGCCGGGCGTCGGACCGCGCTTTCGAGGCCGCGTCCTCCGGGCGATCGACGGCGACCTGCCGGCGATGCAACGTCTCGTGACCGGTAGCGCGGTGCGAGCCGAGTTCGACGAACCAGCCGTCGCTGCCTACGTCGACTTCCTGATGCCTCACGACTCCCTACGCAACCCGACGTGGACCGCCGATCACATCCCGCCCCTGCTCTGGGCGAACTGGGCAGTGCCACTGAGCGTGGCCGGCGGCGCCGACCCCGAGACCCTTCAGCGATCACTCGCGCTCGGTCTGACCGCAGCTCTCGCCGGCGCCTACCGAGACGTACCTGACCATGAGGCGATCGCCGGTATCGGACGACGACTCCGACCAGCCATGCTCGGCACACCGGCTCAAACGACCGCGATCCTGCGGCAACTCGGCGAGCTCGCCCGCTACCTCGCAGCATCCGAACCGGGCATCAACTACGCGACCCGGCAGCGGCACCTGCCGTGGTGGCAACTCCTCGAACCGACGCACTGGGACATGATCTGCGCCAGCGTCGGCACCTTCACCGGCGGCCCCCGCCGCCTCCTCAACGCACGCCGCTACCTCTACCTCCGAGCCACAGCACAACCCATCAGCGCCCTCCCCACCCCTTGGGCCGTCGTCGCGAACGGACGGGATGCGGCTGAGTACACCGACTTCCAGATCCGCATGACAGCACAGCTACAGATCGCCCTCGACGCATACCTGGAGGCCTGGCTCACATCCACCATCGACGCCGTAAGCGCGTACGACCGAGGCAAAGGCACGTCCCCCGTCGCTGTCTGGGAGCCACCGCGATGGGCCGGCCGAGAAGCGGTCCACCTCGGCCCCGAAATCGACGACATCGAGGTGCCAGCGCTCCACGACCTTGTCGCCTCCGGCGTCACGACCGTCAGAGCCCTGGCCGCAGCTACACGCCGCACTCCGCAGCACGTCCGATGGGCGCTCCGAAGGCATCCCGTCCCGTCGGACCAGCCGATCTTCCCCATCGACTGGAGCGCACATCTACGGCAAATTCCGTGGCAGCCGTACCTTCCTGTGACGCACCGGAATGGGAACGACGCCGACCAGGATGTGACCGTGCTGCTGCCCTACGGATGGCACGGCGCCCGCGTCTATCGGGGAGCAGGCGGCAGCCACCTAATCGACTGGCGCTGAGAGCACGACGCTGCGGCTAGCTCGATCAACCACGAAGAGAACAACGATCGCGAGCCGTGCCGGTCAGCAGCGTGCTGCAGGCATTTTCCAATGCTCGGGCCCAAGCCGCTGGAAGTACACCGCCGCGCTACGCGATGCTTAGCGCGAGGTACGAGAAGGTCCGGATACGCGTGGGGGTGCTCCGAGAGGAGAAGCGAGAGCGAGCTTGACAGCGAGACCCACACCTCGAAGCGAGCCCTATTAGGAACTCTCGTCGCGCGAGGTCGACAACGGTTCCGCGACGCAGGGATCGGTCTTCAGGTTCGGTGTCCCCCTTTTGGGTACTGGCGGCAACTTCCTCAATACCGAACACTTGCTTGGAGCCACGCGCAAGCCAGGGGAACAATGCGACTACGAGAAGTCACCGTCAAGAACTTTCGATCAATCGGCTCTCAAACAAAATTTCAACTCGGCGACCTGACGACGCTCGTCGGACCGAATAACGAAGGCAAGAGCAATCTTCTACGTGCCGTGGGTTTAGGCATGTACTTGATCGACCGCTGGAGCTCCATTCCGGGCAACGTCAGCGATACGGATCTGACTGGGGCCCTCGCGTCCTGGATCGCCCGGAGTACCAGGGGCGGCACAGGTACTCGCCGGCAGGACGCGCTCGGATATTCATGGACTGACGACTATCCGATATCGAAGCAGCATCGTCCTGGCTCACACCCTACTGTCCTCCGCTTGACCTTTGGACTCACGCCGGAGGAGGTCCAGGAGTTTCATGAAGCCACCGGTATCACCAATAACGGTGAACTGCCCGTGGAGATTAGTTTGTCCCGGAATGGTGCGTCTTTCGGGGTCGTTAAGCCCGGTCGCGGCGCTGCGAGCCACAAGGCGAAAGCTCGCGAAATTGCATCGTTCATCGCGGACCGACTAACATTCGTTTCGATTCCGGCTGTGCGTACTATTGAACAGGCGCGAGGGTTGATGAATGACCTGAGTAGAATTCGGATACGCGAACTCACTCAATCTGAAGAGTATGTCGCGCTTGCCGAGAAACTCAGAGATCTTCGGCATTCCGCCATCGACGGAGTAGGGGCCGAGTTAACAGCCTCGGTTCAACGATATCTGCCCAGTATCTCCGCCATCCAGATCCTAACGACCGACCTGGAGCGGTCGGACAACGTCGAGGATGTTCTCGTAGATGATGGTTCCATCACGTCACTCGCAAACAAGGGTGACGGCGTCAAGAGCCTCGTGACTCTGGCATTGATCCAGGAACTTGCACGAGAAAGGACAAAGAGCCATAGCTTCATCCTGCTGGTCGATGAGCCCGAGGCCCATTTGCACTCGTCAGCTGTTCATGAACTTCAGGTGCTATTCGAAGACATTTCGTCTGATCAGCAAGTGGTGCTCGCAACTCATAATCCGATCTTCGTGAACCGAGACCACGAGCAGTCCAATATCCTGGTCAGGGCGAATGAAGCCAAGCCGGCCAAGTCGATCGCAGAAATCCGCGAGACCCTCGGAGTCCAGTTGCATGACAATCTCGATTCCGCTGAGGTCGTGGTTCTCGTCGAGGGTATTACAGATGTGACATCTCTTGCCTCCGTGGTAGCGGAGCAGGTGAGTCAGAAGTCTGACGTGCGCAACGGTCGAGTTGTTTTCAAAGCGATCAGGGGCGTAGGGAAGCTACGCTCGCAAATCACACGAGAAAAGTCTTCGGTGAGCCGAATAATTGCCGTATTGGACGGCGATGAAGCTGGTCAAGCGGAGGCGGTCCGACTCAGGGAACTCAAACTCATTAGGGCGGCGAATGTCTTCGTCGTTCGGGATGTGCAGCGAGCCCACTCTGAGCTTGAAGATCTTTTCCTCCCTGAAGCATACTTGCCACGCTTGAACTCGGCGTTCGGTAGGGAATTCAAGGACTCTCACTTCCAAAACAGAGGCAAGAAGTGGACGAGCAACCTGACGGCCGCCGCGGCGTCCTTGGGCATCGCCGAGACGGGCGATGCACTTACGACACCCGCGAAGATGGCCGTAGCTGAGTCCGTCAGGGAACTCGGAGCAGGTGCACTGAAGGCACATGCGAGTGAGAATATCGCGGCTCTCCGATCCTTGATCTGGACGAATCGGACCGACTGAAGGACTCGTTGTGGCGTGTTCCTCAACTGGCTGCGTTCCAATCTGGCTTGTTGGAACGCGCGCCCCCGGGGAGGGACCCGGCGGATGCCACGAGGCTCATCGATCGGTCGTTCAGATAGTCTAATGTTTCGAACATGCTAATCGGACAAGCGTGACTCGCTTTGTGTAACGGAAGAAGGCTAACCGCGATGCTTGCCCCTCCTCAGCCAGCAAAAACATCCGGCCTGCCCCGAGTGATCCTCACTGACTACACGATCGCGAGTTACGGAGAAGCTAAGACAGCAATCCTCAGAGAGCTACGCGTCCTGCGCGCCACGTGTCTCGTGAAGAGCGGATCCATCCTGTCGGCCCCGAGGGAGGTCTTGACGGTCGAGTACGGACCTCACGAAGACGGAGCTCGCCGGCTGCTTCGATCAAGCCACAGAACACCACTTGATCGTCAGCGGACATGGGTAGAGCAGTTCGTGTCCTCAACTAGCATCGAGGGCGCTGGCGTCGGCTTTGTCGAACAGATAGAGCGTCTCGGGATGGACTGCCTCGCTTTCAGCAACTTGACAGACGCGGAGTGGGAGGCGATCCGCAGTTTGCCCGAAGTGGAGGCGGTCTCTTGCGGGAGGGCGACCTTCGCAGTCGACAACGCCATTGCGCGGTATTTCGTTTGGGACTTGCTCATACCAATTGTGATTGCCGGAGAGGGTGTCATTCTCACTGACTACGAGGATGCCCCGTCGACCGTGTTCCCAGCACAAGGCAGCGGCAGGATGGAGTTCATATGCGATCGTGACCACACAACCGAGCCGGAATCCGACGGGCACTTCTACGGTTTCGACGTCAGTGAAGCATTGGCCATCGAGGCGGGCGTCTACCTGCCGACGATGCCCCAGGAGCTTCCGCCGGCAGAACCGATCGTCTATCACCGCTCGCCGCTAGCATCTGTTTTCGATCGACTTCCCCACACCGGTCCTGCGCGAATCAGCAAGCTGGATCGGCCGGATGCGAACGCGCACGCTGAGATCAGCGAGGCCATGCAACAGTTCCCGGACTTCACGCGAGTGAAGGATAAAGTTCGCGGATACTGTTTGAATCCTGAGCAATCTGAACAGAAGTGGAAGGGGTTCTTCCAGGCAGGCTACGACATCCGCGAAGAGGGCCATGTCGAGATACTGACCGCTCTCATTTGCAGCGCGCTCAACGGAGAATTTCCCATTCGAGACGCGCGCGCCACTGCCGACGGTCGTGTGCAGTTCACGGTGCCGGTCGCTCTTCCAACGACCGACGGGGGACTTGTGCCCCTCTTGACGTCGTGGCTGGGCGGAGGCGGTGTTCCTCTTTCTTTGGCAACGGCGTACCGCGCGGCCGGTTTTGACGAGTTGTCCGGAACCGCGGCGATCCCGGCCGACCTTTGCGAAACGACAAATTGGGACGCGTTGTTCGCATACGTTTCGGCCGAAACTCTCAATCATGCCTCGCGGCTGGATGGTGAAGGTTACCCGTTCTTCTATAGTACTTTATGGATTGAGCACGCTGACAAGCGGTCCAGGGCGTTTGCCACTTGGGTGCGGAAGAACCGGCGCGGATTCAGTGGGGTGTTCTCTCGCGTCGCGTTCGGAGGCAGGGTAACCTTCGTGCGCTTTCCCGAGGAGGGGAATCAAGTTTCAGCTGCTCGCGCTGCCGCGCAGGCAAATCACGCACAAGTCCTGTTTCAACTTGCTGGTATTCGTGCACATGCTTCTTTGGTTGGTCTGTAAGGCGAGCCAAGGTCTGGAGTGGGAGAACCCCTCAGTTTGGATTGGGGTGATACCTGCGTCCTTTTTCGTGAGCGACATATGCCGCCAGGCCCTGAAGCTCAATCGAAGGGCCGCATCGAACCGCCCCCGGCGAGCGGATCAAGTCGATCACGAAGTTGCTGGGGGCGCGCCGTCGAGTGACCGATGGCTCCTGGTTCTCGATTGCGCATATAGTCAGAACCGTTGAAGGGGAGGTGGACAGTCTTCGTACCTAGGCCCGGGTGCTGATTCAACCGCGACGTGGAACCCCTCAATCGCGGCCTGTTCGCTTGTTTCGGGGACCGCCTGATGTCACACTGCGAGGCGGACAAGTAATTTGGCAGTAGTCGCGGACTGTTTGGTGGCAGGAGCGAGGATCCGCGGCGCTGGGGGGACAAGATAGCTGGCAGCCGACAGGTTGTTTGTGACTGTTCACGAAAACGGTCGCCTGCTCACGAAAGCGGTCGCAAACGCCTCTTGGCGACAAGTTCTGCGGGCAGCGTCGCCGCATCTGCCCGATGCGCTGCCTGCACCACCCCTCGGAGGCAGAAAGGTTCGGCGGTCCTGCGGCGATCGAGTGGGGCAGAACTGAGTACGACGTTCACCCCGACCCGGGCTGCCGAGCGCGCGGTTGCAACGAGAGTGGTGGCGGAGCGAACACTTCGAGGGCTCGACCCGGTCGCTTGAGTACCCGCCGGACTGGGGCGTTATTGGCGGTTTCCTCACCTCTAAGCTGGGACTGCCAATGATCATGAGGGGGATCGTGCTTCCAGCTATGGACGGACGCGGCTTGCTGCCGCCCGCGGCCCACCCTTATTTGGCGACGCTCGAGGAGCTGCATGAGCGCTTCGTCGTCGAAGCACCGTTTCGTGAGCAACGTCAGCGTGTGTTCGACGCTCTCTCGCTGTACGCAGCACTCGTCTGGGACGCTCTTCCATCAGCACGCCTCCGCATCGACGGTGGCTTCATCACCCACAAGACTTGGGCCGCTCCCGAAGACGCCGACGTCGTCGTCGTGTACGACAAGCCAACACCTCCGGGGGGCCTGGATCGGGTCGTTCGGGCATCGCTGTTCACGATGAGCGACGTCACCGCTGTCATCGCAAACAAGCCTGCCGCCCTCGACAAGGTCGCCGTCATGGGAGGGCTGATCGACGCTTACCCTGCACCAGCGGACAAGCCGGCTCTCCTCGAGTACTGGGACCGCATGTGGTCAAACGTCACCGGTCCAGGGAAGACTCTCCTCGAAGGAGAACGGAAGGGGTACGTGGAGGTGACGAATCCCAATGCCGAGCAGTGACGAGAAGTCGCTCGAAGACCTCTTCCGGGCGGCCTTACGCGAAGCGCTTGACGACCCCGATCGCGATCTGCTGCTCGGCGCGCTTCTGGCATCCGCGGACGCATCCCCGACACTGCAACTCGTGGCAGAAGAGGAACTTGCGCCCGACGCCGCTGAACTCGAACTGCATCTCAACGAGGGAGACGTTCAGGAGCACGCCACGAACGCCAAGTCCTTCGGTGTCTTCGTCAGCGCTATGGCAGATGCGTCGAAGGAGTACGTCAAGAGCGTCCTGCGCCTGGGCGCGATGAGCGCGCCACTGCGCGTCGCACCAGGGCCCGGGTCAGTGCGCGCGACATTTATCGCTCCGACCCCGCATGAACGCTCTGACGCTCGCCACACCCCGCTCTCCGGTGACTCGAACCAAGACCGCGTCTGGACCGAGAGTGACGTGTACTCGGACTCGCTATGGGCTATCGCGACCGTCTTCAGTAACGCTGAACCCGATCCGGACAACGTCGCGCTCGACGGCATCATCCAGACCATCCCGTTCCGAGCACGGACACAACTGCGGAAGGTCGCGGAACAGGTAGCGGCAAGGGACTGGCAGGTCACAGGAGAGTTTCGGAAGCAGGGCCTTCAAACGCATGGTGTGTCGCTGTCCAGCCGCGGCGCGAAGCACCTCGCCGAGCAGCTCGCAGTCCAAGACGTTCACCGAACGCAGTGGAACACCTCCGGTGCAATCACCGGGCACCGCTGGGACAAAGGCTTGATGTTCTTCGCGGCTGACGATCGCACTCGCACCTTCGCCGCCAGCTTCGAATCATCCGACCTGGAACAGCGCGTTGCGCAGTTGGCGACGGTCGAGGACCGACGAGTAGAGGCTCGCTTCACTATCTACACCGCGGTTGGCAGAGGCGCGGACGAGGGCCGTCGAAGCTATGTGCTCGAAGCGATCTACCCCGTCGCAGCGGACACCGAGCTCGACCTGCCTTCAGATACTTGACGGCGGGTCGCCTACCTGCAGCCACCTCCCGATGACTGAGAGAACTTGTGGATGCGAAACAGGTAAGCGAGGTCCGATCCCATAGCGGCACCATGCGAGCTTCGTATCTCGCTTTCATGGCGTCCGGTACCCGGACCAAGGCCCGGTAGCGCAGACGGCGTTGATCCGGACGTCGGCGGCGGCATGCTCGGCGTCGTCGCGGGTCACGAAAACACGACCCGATCGAGCGACAGCGATACGAGCGCGGCACGCTCGCCAACGCCATTCGTCGACCGCATTCACATAGACCTCGAAACGACCCGTCGGGGAGAGCGCTCTGAACCTGGCCGCGGCTCGCTGCGCGCTGGCGAGGGTGTCAAAGCCTTGCCCTGACCGCGCGAGCGACTCGTTCTTGGAATTGTGCAAACGCCAGACGAACTGGCCGTTCTGCATCGGGACCGACGTAAATCGAAGGGACACTGCGCCCCACCACGTTAAACAGCGCCGCAAGCATCAACATCATCACGACGAGGGCACGCGGAAGGGCCGCGGGCGCTCTGGCTTCGGTCATCCCGACACAGTACGAGCGCTCGGTGGAGGTTCTGTCGCGGAGCCCGCACACCGCGATGAACGTCCTCGAGCGTTCTCTGCGCTTGCCTCGACGGTGACCGGTACCGTCCACCTAAGGATCCTCGAACAGGCGCCACAACGCAGCTACGTCAACAGCGCGGTCAGCTCGTCGCTCAACACGTCGAACGTGCGTTGGTAGACCAGGTGATGCTGGTAAGTACGAACGAGGTACCTGCCCTCGTCACTGCGCATCTGAATCGAGATGCCGCTCCCTGTCGCGCTATCGGCAACACGCCAAGTCAGCCGCATCGGCAGCCTGCTCAAGCCTCGTCGTGTCGCGCCCCACATCCGGTACGTGAACCGCGAGCCCAGATCGACAGCGCCCTCCGTCATCGCTTCAACGGGGCTGCCGCTCTTCTCGGCTAACCAACCGGCGACGATTTGTACTGCGCGCTCGGGGGGGCTGGGCGCTCGAGAGCGTGACCTCACGGGTCTCGGCAAGATCAATCATTTGACCGTCCTACAGGGCAGCACTCCTGACCGCCCGATAGCCGATCTGTCACCGGGCGGCCTTGGCATCGCCCGGCCGGAAAGCCCTCGGTCCGACGTGATCATAGCCCCGCCGCGAAGCTGCCGAGGACAATGCCCACCGCAACCATCCCGAGCGCGACCGCGCGAAAGACCGCCGTAGGCAAAGTGCGGTAGCGCCGTGCGGCTCGTTCACCGTGGAAGACCCTGACCTGCCGCGCGAAGAACTCGCGGCCCTCCTCAGGAGCTGCTGCGAAGATCACACCGACTAGAACGAACGCGCCTCCGACGACCCACAGTGGCCAAACTGCCTCCACTTGCATTCCCTCCACTCCTGCTGCCCTCTTGCCAGCCAAGCAGATTTCGCTGTCCCCGCCCCTGTCTCGTCCACCGATCGTCTACGGGTCGCGCTTCGCTCCGCGAAGAGCAAAGCGCCACAGTCTCACGCCGGCGTAGAGCAAGAGGATGCCGAGTGCGGTGTTCAGGATCACGAGGACGACATCGAGGTCCGCGCGAAACGAGCGCACAGCCGACGTCACGATGAAGATCAGTCCGAAGACGAAAGCGCCGGTACCAAGCACCTTCGCGCTGACCACATCCATGCGGTCAACGTACTGCTCTCGAGCCTGCTGCATCTCACACGCCTTGCAGGCGACGGCAGCGCCACGTCACAGAACTCGACTGTGACGTTGCCGAACGGACATCGGCACCAGTCACGTGGACGAAAGGGCGCCGGCCTGGACAGAGGAACCAGGACCTTGCCCTTGCGGAAACGGGTGGTTGCCCGTAATGGCGGAGCGACCTTCGTGTGGCAGCGGATTTCGCAGACTCGGTCCGGAAACACCCACTGCGGACAACGAAGTGGTTCCAGGGACGAGATCACATGGGCAAGGACAAGTTAGAACCAGAGTCCACAGATCGTCGTGTCGTCCGCCAGCTGACTTGTCCAACCCTGCAACCGCTCGGCTGTCGAACGGACGTGATCCGCCTCGTCACTCCGGCGTACCCGGCGGCGGCTTCTTGGTCCGCCGAGCTCGGAGCTCGAACACGAGGCTTGCGACGAAAGCGGCGCCAGCGATGAGGTAGCAGCCGATCATCGCCGCGAGCGACCAGTCTCGGCCGCGAGCCGCCAAGGAGAGGATCGCCCCGATGAGGCACGGAACGAAGACGAGGGCCTGCAGGCACGTCCCGAGCCACTGATCTCTGTTCATCACGTCCTCACCTCCTGAGGGGATGCTCGCTGGGCGTCAGGGTTGCGGTCCCAGCCTTCCAGTCCGGGCTCTCACGGGTGCTCCGGTAACGAGACGGCCTCACGGTACCCGTTCCGGGATGGACTACTCTCGGCCTCGACCGCTGCGGAGTTGACATCGCTCTACGACGGGCGCGTTCTCCGAGCGGCACGGCTTCGAGCGCCGATCTGAGACCGGACCGGGCATGGACGTGACAAGCGTTCACTGACCCGATCGACGTCCGGCGCGACGAGCGGACGACCTGGCGGATGATGGGTCGGTGAACCGGACCGACCGTCTCTACGCGATCGTTGAGGAACTCCGGGCCGTTGCGCCGCGGCCGCGGAGCGCTCGGCGCCTCGCGGAACGGTTCGAGGTGTCGGTCCGCACCATCGAACGCGACCTCTCCTCGTTGCAGCAGGCGGGCCTCCCGATCTGGGCGGAACCGGGCCGGACCGGCGGGTACGTGATCGACGCCGCAGCGACCCTGGCGCCCCCAGGGTTCACGGTCGACGAGGCCTTGGCCGTGCTGATCGGGCTCGGCTCGCTGGGACGGAGCCCGTTCCGGCAGGCAGCCCGGACCGCGGCCCGGAAGGTGCTCGCCGTCATGCCCGACGGCGACGCCGCGCGTGCCAGCGCGCTCGCCTCGCGGGTGCACTTCCTGGAACGCGAGCACGACGAGCACGAGCGTCGTCACGACCACCACCACCACCAGCACCAGCACCAGCACGACGACGAACGCCAGCACAGCCACGACCACCACCACGACGCGACCATCCCGACCGCCTTCGCGGAGGCCCTCCGTGCCGACCGCGTGGTGCGCCTCCGGTACCGGGACGCCAGCGGCACGGAGTCGACCCGCGACGTCGAGCCCCTGGGGTCGATCGGCAAGGAGGGGCACTGGTACCTCATCGCCTGGTGCCGGAGGCGGGACGGGGTCCGGGCGTTCCGCGGGGACCGGATGCTGGCGATCGAGGTGACCGGGGAACGGGCGCGCCGGCGTGCCCTCCGGGCGGAGGACCTCATGATCCCGTTCGGGCGACTCCGGCCCGTCCTCGACGGCTGACACGGCTGACACGGCTGACACGGCCGACGCGCGCGACGAGATCCGTGGAACACCGACAGGACGGTGTCGCGAGGGGAGACGACGCTGGTGCTCCCACCTCGTCGATCCACCGAAGGAACCCCATGTCGTTCACCTCCATCCGCATCGTCACCGATGACCTCGACGGTCTCGTCGCCTTCTACGAGCGGCTCACCGGCCAGCGCGCCGAGCGCCCCGCACCGGTCTTCGCGCAGTTCAGCGGACCGGGTGCGAACCTCGCGATCGCGAGCACCGCCACCGTCGCCGCTGCCGGCGAGGCACTCACCCCCGGGGCGAATCGTTCCGTCATCATCGAGTTCCGCGTCGCCGACGTCGACGCGGCCTTCGCCGCGCTCGCGCCCGCCGGCGAGGACGTTGTCCTCGAGCCGTCGACGATGCCGTGGGGGAACCGGTCGGCGCTGATCCGCGACCCCGACGGCAACGTCGTCAACCTGTTCAGCACGCCGGCGACCGTCGCGCACTGACCCGGCCTGGAGGCACGGATCGCCTCCGCCGCGCTGATCGCGATCGCGGGGCCGCGCGACAACAACCCTCCCGTTGCGTTAGAGTCGGAGCAGGCCGACCCTGACGCAACGGAAGGGTTGGTCGTGCCGGACGCCCTCCCGCCGCCGGCCGTGCGCGACGACGCGCCCCACGACACCGCTCGCGGGCGCAGCGCCCGCACCCCCATCCGAAGGAGAACCGTGACGACCGTCACGCAGCCCGTGCCCGTCCAGGCACATCGCAGTCCCACCGTCCTGTCCGCCCTGCGGAACCCGAGGGTCCTGCTCCGGGAGGTCCTCGCCGGCCTCGTCGTCGCCCTCGCCCTCATCCCCGAGGCCATCTCGTTCTCGATCATCGCCGGCGTCGATCCGCGGGTCGGTCTGTTCTCGGCGTTCGTGATGGCGGTGGTGATCTCGTTCGTCGGCGGCCGGGCGGCGATGATCTCCGGCGCCACCGGGGCGATCGCCCTCGTCGTCGCCCCGGTCGTCAGGGAGCACGGCCTCGACTACCTCATCGCCACCGTGCTGCTCGGTGGCGTCTTCCAACTCGTCCTCGGCGGGCTGGGTGCGGCGAAGCTGATGCGGTTCGTGCCCCGGTCGGTGATGGTCGGGTTCGTCAACGCCCTCGCGATCCTCATCTTCACGGCGCAGCTGCCGAACATCATCGGGGTCTCCTGGCTCGTCTGGCCGATCGCCGCCGCCGGCATCGCGATCATCGTCCTGCTCCCCCGCCTGACGAAGGCGATCCCCGCACCCCTGGTCGCGATCGTCGTGCTGACGCTGGTGACCGTGCTCGCGTCGGTCGCGATCCCGACCGTCGGTGACGAGGGCAAGCTCCCCGACAGCCTGCCGACGCTGTTCCTCCCGGACGTCCCGCTCACCCTCGGGACGCTCGCGACCATCGCCCCGTACGCACTCGCGATGGCGATCGTCGGCCTGCTGGAGTCGCTGATGACCGCCAAGCTCGTCGACGAGGTCACCGACACCGGCTCCCGGAAGACCCGCGAGGCCCTCGGGCAGGGCGTCGCGAACATCGCCTCCGGTCTGTTCGGCGGGATGGGCGGCTGCGCGATGATCGGGCAGACGATGATCAACGTCAAGGCGTCCGGCGCCCGCACCCGGATCTCGACCTTCCTGTCCGGGGTGTTCCTGCTCGTCCTCGTCGTCGGCCTCGGTGACGTCGTCGCGATCATCCCGATGGCCGCGCTCGTCGCCGTCATGGTGATGGTCTCCGTCGGCACCTTCGACTGGCACAGCATCCGTCCCTCGACCTTGCGGCGGATGCCCGTCGGCGAGACCGTCGTCATGGTGCTCACGGTCGTGGTCGTCGTGGCGACCGACAACCTCGCGATCGGTGTGGTGATCGGTGTCGTCGCGGCGATGGTCGTCTTCGCCCGCCGCGTCTCCCACTTCACCTCGGTCGCGCGGAGCATCGAGACCCTGCCCGACGGCGAGCAGCACGCGCGCTACACGGTCGTGGGCGAGCTGTTCTTCGCCTCCTCGAACGACCTCACCACCCAGTTCGACTACTCCGGCGACCCGGAGCTCGTCGTCATCGACATGACGGAGTCGCACGTGTGGGACGCCTCGACCGTCGCCGCCCTGGACGCGATCGAGACGAAGTACCACCAGCACGGCAAGCGGGTGGAGATCCGGGGCATGAACGACGCCAGCCAGGCCTTCCACGGCCGGCTCGCCGGCACCCTCGGAGCCGCCCACTGAAGCGCGCCCACCGCAGCGCGCCCACTGAAGCGCGCCCACCGCAGCGCGCCCACTGAAATCGCCGCCACTGACCGCACAGACCTCCGCCCAGCCTGACCCGAACAGGCACCGAGTGATCGGGCGGAGCAGTGGGGCCGGCACCTGATCCGCCGGCTCCGCAGCGGGCACCGCCACGTCGTCCGGGCGGTGCCCGCCTCCGGACGGCGGCCCTTCTAGCCCCGCTCCCGCAACGTCACGCTCGGCAGCTCGCCGAACGCCTGCTCGTAGTACCCCGCGAACCGACCGAGGTGCCCGAACCCCCACGCCACGGCGACCGCCCCGACGGTGGTGGTCGCGGGGTCAGCGTGTCGCAGGGCATCGCGGACCAGACGCAGGCGGGTCTCCCGGAGCGCGGTCATCGGCGACGGCAGGTCCGCCCGCACGAACGCCTGCTGCAGCCCACGGGAGCTCATCCTCGCGGCCGCTGCGATGTCGGCGGTCGTCATCGGCTCCGCCGCGTGGTCGTCGATGTACTGCAGGGCGCGGCCGACGGCGTCGCTCGGGCCGAGCCCCGCGTCGTCGCCGGGATCGACGAACGCGTCGAGCACGAGCTGCGCGACCGCCCGGGTCAGCATCGCTCGGCGGCCCGGGTCGGTGTCGGGACGCAGGAGTTCCGGCGCAGCCGTGGCGAGTCGGCGGCGGAGCGCGAGGAGTTTCGTGGGGTCCGGCTTCCGCGTGAAGCGCAGTCGTCGCGGTGCCGCCGCACGCCGCTCCGCGTCGAGGTCCTCGAGGAACGCCGCCCGGAAGTCCACGGCGTGCAGCACGGTGCCCGCCGATGCCTCGATCGTGAGCGCCCGACCGGTCGGGTACATCGCTGCCGTCCCGGGCAGGAGCAGCTGCTCCTCGTCGGTGCCGGCGTCGATCGCCGCCGCCCCGTCCTGCGCCCACGTCAGCAGGAAGTGCCCCTCGGGCTCGATCCGGCCCCACCGGTCGGCGGACAGTGCCGAGCTGCGGATCGTCATGTGCTCGTCGCCGACGCTGCGGACCCGGTACGAGAACGCGGCGTCCGTGGGGGTGAGCACGACACGGTGGGCGTTGTGCATCCGCTCGTAGAACGAGGTCGCCTGGGCGAGGTCGTCGCCCGCCGCCTCGCGGCGCGCAGCCGCGCGCGGCCGTCCGACACAGTCGGCGGCCGGTGCTGCATCCGTTCGGTCGCTCATCTCCCGGAAGCCTACGTCCGCGGATCGCGGACAGCCTCCGAGTCGGTCCGTCCGCGCNGTCAGGAGCCGGGCTGGACCGCCTGCACCTGCAGCTGGTCCGCGCTCGTCGCGGTGCACGCGGACAGTTGCAGCTGCCCCGCGTCGACGAACAGCGACCGCTTCGACCCGGGCGGGTAGACCCGGAACCCGTCCGCCGTGACGGCGCCGCAGTCGCCGTAGTTGCCGGCCTCGGCGACGAGCACCGTCGCGTGCGCCACACTGCCGGCAGCGATCGTCACCGTGCCGTGCGCGCTCGACCGGTCCAGGACCGCGGGTGCGCCGAGCTGCGTCCCGTTGCCCTTCCCCACGAAGGAGACACCCGGCCAGCCCTGCAGGGTGCACGACGACGAGCCGGTGTTGCGGAACACGATGTCGTACGCCTGGTGGCCGGCACTGCCGCCCCCGGCGGCCGCCGTCAGCGACCCCTGCAGGTCGGTGGCGGCGCAGCGGCTCGAGCGGAGTGTCCCGGTGCCCGACGACGTCCCTCCGGATCCGCTGGCCGCGGCCGGACTGGAGGCACTGCTCGCGTCGTGCGCGGTCGTCGCGCCCGACGTCGGGTCCGGTGTGGTGGTCGCGCTGGGTGCAGTCGTCGTCGTGGGTCCGGCCTGCACCGACGCGGTCCCGGCGCACCCGGCGAGGGCGACCAGCGCGACGATGGTCGCCGCCCCGGCGAACGCCGTGCTCCTCCACGCTCTCGTGGTCATCTCAGGCTCCTTCCTGTCGGCCTGGTTCCACCCTCGACCCGCGACGATGAGGTTTCGATGAGGCGCCCGTCCCGGCACCGACCCGGGCGGCACGGAACCGCACGACGACGGTCAGGCCGGGGTCGGACGCGCCCGGCCGGGTGTCGCGCAGCTCGAGTTCGGCGCGCTGCGCGGCCGCTGCCCACTGCACGATCGCGAGTCCCGTTCCGGTCCCCCGTCCCCCGGTGCCGCCCGCACGGAGGGCGTTCCGTCGCGCCCGCGCCGGGATGCCCGGACCGTGGTCGACGATCCGCAGCACACCGTCGCCGACGTGCACCTCGACGGGCGGTGCCCCGTGCCGTGCGGCGTTCGCGAGCGCGTTCTCGACGATCCGCTCGACGAGCTCCGCGTCGGCGTCGACCGTCGTCGGCTCGACCGTGAGCACGATGTCCGCAGCGCCCTCGGGCCCAGATCGTCGCTCGGCGGCCTCGACGTGCGCGATCACCGCACGCTCGACGACCTGGTCGAGCCGGAGCGGTCCGGTGTCGACGGCCGTCCGGCTCGACGAGCGGGCACGGAGGAGGAGCCGGTCGGCGAGCTCGGTGAGCCGGTCGACCTGCCGGACGGTCTGCTCGGGCGGTGCCCGACGCTCGGCGAGCACCCGCAGGGTGGCGAGCGGGGTGCGCAGCTCGTGGGCGGCCTCGACGAGGAACTGCTCCTGCGCCTCGAGCCCGCGGACCGCCGGTCGCACCGCCAGGGCGGCCACCAGGTGCGCGAGCACGGCGGCGAGGAGCGTCAGCGCCCCGGCGGACAGCAGCAACCCCGTGCGCAGCTGCGTGTGCCCCACCGCTGCCGCGACCGGCTTGCCGGCGACCGCGATCCCGCCCGTGAACCCGCCGTCGATGTAGGTGCCGAAGTCGGTGATCGTCGCCGCGGCCCAGTGCAGGCGCGGACCGTCCGGGGCGTCGGCCTCGGGCGCCACGAAGGTCACCACCTGGCCGTCCGCCCGGCGGGCGTCCGCCAACGCTCGTCGCAGCACGGCGTCCGAGGGCAGGGCGTCCTGGCCGGGCTGGGCGTAGGCGATCTCCCGGTCGGTCACGAAGCCGTAGACCGGCACGGACCGCGCGGCGTGGCTCTGCTGCACCGGACCGAGGTGGAGCGCCTGGTCGTCGCCGAACGTCACCAGGTCGGCGAGGGTCTCGGCGCGCTGGCGCAGGTCGGTGTCGGTCGCCTCGGCGCGCGACGACAGATCGATCCGGAGCGCGGCGGCGACGAGGATCCCCAGGCAGGCGGCGGTCGCGGCGGCGAACACCAGGGTCGTCGTCCACCGGATGCGGGCGATGCGCCGCCGGGCCGGGTCCGACGGACGGCGGCCACCCCGCGGCGGCGTCACCCGACCACCCGGTACCCGACCCCGCGGACGGTCTGGATCGGGTCGGGAGCGCCGAGGCGTCGGCGGAGCTGCCCGACGAGGACGTCGACGACGTTCGACCCGGGGGCGCTGTTCTCGTCCCAGCACCGTTCGAGCAGCTCGGTCCGACCGACGACCCGTCCGGCGGCGGTCACGAGCACCTCGAGCACGGCGAACTCCTTGGCCGTCAGGTCGACGAGCGCCCCGTCCCGCCGCAGCTCGTGACGGGCGGTGTCGAGCCCCAGGTCACCGACCCGGAGCACGGGCGGCGCCGGTTCGGAAGCGCGACGGCCGAGGGCCCGGATCCGCGCGGTCAGCTCGGCGAAGGCGAACGGCTTGACGAGGTAGTCGTCCGCTCCGTGCTCGAACCCGGCGACCCGGTCGGACACGCGGTCGCGGGCGGTGAGGAGCAGCGTCGGCGTGGTGTCGCCCGCGCGCCGCATGCCGTCGACGAGCGTGAGGGCATCACCGTCGGGCACGATCCGGTCGAGCACCAGGCAGTCGTACCGGGCGATGGTCCGCTGCAGGTCGGCGTCGGCGACCGTGCCGACGTGGTCCACGACGAACCCCTCGTCGCGGAGCCCGTCGACCACGGCGGCGCCGAGCTCGTCGTCGTCCTCGAGGAGCAGCACCTTCACCCCGACGACGCTACGCCGCGGAGATCACGGTGCGACGGCTTGCGCTGCACACGCGGACACCGCTTCGATGAGAGCGTGCACACCCCCGAGGTCGGCGTCGACCAGTCGCGGCTCGCTCGCTGGCGGACGGCGATCATCGTCGCGTTCGCGATCGGCGGTGTCAGTCTCGCCGCCTGGGGTCCGCGGCTGCCGGAGCTGCGGGCCGACCTCCGGGTCGACGTCGGCACGATCGGTGTGATGCTCGCCGGCGTCACCGTCGGGTCGGTGGGCGGTCTGCTCAGTGCGGCTCCGCTCCTCCGTCGGTTCGGCGGCCGGCGAGCCCTGACGGGGGTGGTCGTCCTCGTCCCGGGTGCGGTCGCGGTCCTCGGGGTCGCCGCGGCGGTGCACTCGGCGCCGCTCGCCGCCGTCGCGTTCGTCGTCGGCGGGGTCGGGATCGGCGCCCTCGACGTGATGGCCAACGTCGAGGGCACCGCGATCGAGGCCCGAGCCGGTCGGACCCTGCTGCCCCTCATGCACGCCGCCTGGTCCGGTGGTGCCGCCCTGGGCGCTGGGATCGCCGCGCTGTGCTCGTGGCTCGGGGTCACCATCGAGCAGCAGCTCATCGCAGAAGCGATCCTCATCGGTGTCGTCGGCGTCGTCGCGATGCGGGCCGTGCCCGACGGCACGCGGGCGGAGGAGCACGATGCGTCGTCGACGCCACGGCAGCGGCTGCGTCGGTGGGCGCGGGGCTGGGCGGACCCGAGGCTGCTGCTCATCGGCGTGGTGATGCTGGGCGTCGAGCTCGGCGAGGGGTCGGCGAACAACTGGCTCGCGCTCGGGGTGACGGACGGTCACGGCGGGTCGCCGACGGCCGGAGCACTCCTGTTCACGGTCTTCGCGATCGCGGAGGCCGCGACCCGGGTGTTCGCCGGACCGGTCGTCGACCGACTGGGACGGGTCCGGACCGTCCGCACCACGGCCGCGCTCGGGGTCCTCGGCGCGATCTGCTTCATCCTCGGGTCGGCGTGGTGGGTGCTCCTCGTCGGTGTCGTGCTCTGGGCGGTGGGCGTCTCGATGGGATTCCCGCTCGGCATGTCCGCTGCGGCGCAGAGCGGGCCGAACGCCGCGGCACGGGTGAGCGTCGTCGCCTCGATCGGCTACTTCGCGAACTTCGCAGGCCCACCGGTCGTCGGGGCGCTCGCCGCGAACGTCGGTCCCCTGGCTGCGCTGTGGCTGGTCGCGGTGTCCTTCGTGGCGGCGTTCCTGGCGGCCGGTGCGCTCCGGCCGGTGCCCGCCCGCTGACGACGGCGAACACCCGGCCACCGGTCCGGTTCACCGTGCCGGCAGGGTGACCCCGGTCGCGTCGGCGAGGGCGCGGAGCAGGTCGTCCCGGAAGCGTGCGTCGCGGACGGCGGGGTGCGGCTCCTGCTCAGCCTGGTGGTACCAGTACCCGCCGCTGACCGTCGCCTCGGCCGCGGTGGCGAGCCACTCCTGCGTGCGGTGCCCGAGCTCCAGGTCGTCGGGCGCTCCGGCACCGCCCATCTTCGTCGGCACCCAGCCGGGGTCGACCGCGTTGGCTCGCACCCCGGGCCACCGCGCGGCGACGGCGGCGCTCAGCGTGGTCACGAAGAGCTTGCTGTCCGAGTAGCTCCGCGAGGCCGTGCGGCCGGTCCAGTCCACGCCGTCCAGGTCCGGCGATCCACTGCGGTGCATGCCGCTGCTCAGGTAGACGTGCCGGGTGGGGCTCGTCAGGAGCGCCGTGAACAGGTACGGCGCGACCACGTTCACGGGGACGATCGACGCGCCGGAGATGACGCCGGCGTTGTGCACGACGGCGTCGAGCGGCTCACCGTCCTCGAGCGTTCTGACGGCAGCCAGGACCTCGTCTCGCTCGGCGAGGTCCGCAACGACGAGGTCGGCTCCGGCGTCCGTCAGGTCGGACACCGCATCGGCACGTGCGGTCGAGCGAGCGTGGACGACGACGTCGTGTCCCTCGCGGAGCAGCGTCTCGGCGGTCGCCCGCCCGAGCCCGTCGGTGGATCCGGTGACCAGGATGCGTACCATGCCGCCATCCTGCGCCCCGAGGCTGACCGCGCACGCCGGTCGGGCGCCCGCGCGGCGCGCGACGGACGGGAGGCGCGTGTCGGGCGCGCACCGAGCCTCCCGTCCGGCTCGTGCTCCCGCCCGGCCTCCGGCCGGACACCCCGACACAGCACACGGCGCCGTCCCCGGGCAGGGACGACGCCGTGTGGTCTGCGGTGCTGGTGTTACTTGATCTGGGCGGTGATGGTGGCGGTGCCGACGAGCAGGCCGCGCTTGACGGCGTCGGTGCCGAAGGTCTTGTTGAGCAGGTCGGCGGCGTCCTGGCTGATGTGCACGGTGGTGCCGGTCAGGATGGCGTCGTTGCCCTCGAGCTGCAGCGGCTTGAGGGTGCCGCCCCAGAGCTCGAACAGGTACGCGTTGGCCGCGGCGACCTTGCCGTTGACGAGCACGTCGCCGTAGAGCTTGGACGAGCCGGGGTTGACGACGAAGTTCTCCAGGGTGACGGTGGTGTCGCCGG
>NZ_NXIA01000002.1 GCF_002412165.1 Curtobacterium sp. 'Ferrero' | reverse complement strand
ATAAATTGGCATTGACAATGTGCACGCTGTTGAGTTCTCAAGGACCAGACGCACTCCCCACTCGACCCCGAACACGAGGTTCCGCCAGAGAGGCACTTCCTTCCACCCCGAACACGGCACCTTGCGGTGGCGCTTCATCGGGGTGAGGTTGCTGCGAGCGGGACCCCGTCCGGACTGCATCGCCAGGTCTGTGACCCGGTGACCGTCTCGGCCGTTCCGTTCTCCGCCTCAGCGGCAACGAGTGATTACTCTACACACGCGTCGGGGGCCCCGCCAACCGTTGTCCATCCCGGGCGTGTCGCGGTGGCGGCCGCTGGCTGCGGCTCCGGGCGGATCGGCTCGGGAACGGCGAACGGCCCGCCCCTGGTACGGGTGCGGGCCGTTCGGCGGAGCGGGTCAGTGCTTCGCGATGACCGGGTTCGTCAGGGAGCCCAGGCCGGAGATCGTCACCTCGACGACCTCGCCGTCGCGGATCTCCCCGACGCCGGCGGGCGTGCCGGTGAGGATGACGTCGCCGGGCAGGAGCGTCCAGATCGACGAGACGAACTCGACGAGCGAGGGGATGTCGTGGATCATCTCGCTCGTCGAGGCCGCCTGACGGAGCTCGCCGTCGACGCGCGTCTCGAGGCGGATGTCCGACGGGTCGATCTCGGTCTCGATCGCCGGACCGAGCGGACAGAACGTGTCGAAGCCCTTCGCACGGGTCCACTGGCCGTCGCGCGCCTGCAGATCGCGGGCGGTGACGTCGTTCGCGATCGTGTAGCCGAGGATCACGCTGGCGAAGTCCTCGCGGGTGACGTTCTTCGCGAGCGACCCGATCACGATGGCGAGCTCGCCCTCGTGGTCGACGCGCCCGACCCCGGCCGGCAGCCGGATGGGGTCGTCCGGTCCGATCACGGTCGTGTTCGGCTTGAGGAACACCACGGGGTCGTCCCCGGAGCGTTCGTCCATCTCGGACGCGTGCTCGGCGTAGTTGAGCCCGACACCGATGACCTTCGAGCGCGGGATCACCGGGGCGAGGAGCTTCGCCTCGGCGAGGGGCACCCGCTCCCCCGTCGTCTCGAACCCCTGGTACATCGGGTCCCCCGCGAGCACGACGAGGTCGCGCTCGTCGAGGATGCCGTAGCGGGGGTCTTCACCCTTGCTGCTGAACCGTGCGATCTTCACCGTTCGACCCTACCGACGCCCGTGCCGCGATCAGGACGCGTCGGTCAGCTTGGTCATCCAGCCGTGCGGGTCCGCACGGCGGCCGTACTGGATGTCGGTGAGTTCCTCGCGGAGCGACATCGTGAGCTCGCCAGCGCCCTCGGTGGGCGAGCCGATCGTGAACCCGTCGCCGCGGAGCTCCGCGATCGGGGTGACGACCGCGGCCGTGCCGCACGCGAACGCCTCGGTGATCGAGCCGTCGGCGACACCGTCGCGCCACTCGTCGAGGGTGACCCGACGACGCTCGACGCGCAGGCCACGGTCCTCCGCGAGCTGCAGGATCGAGTCGCGCGTGATGCCCTCGAGGATCGAGTCCGAGTCGGGGGTGACGAGCGTGCCGTCCGACTTCACCAGGACGACGTTCATGCCGCCGAGCTCCTCGAGGTACTTGCCCTCCTGGGAGTCGAGGAACATCACCTGCTGGCAGCCGTGCTCGTACGCCTCCTGCTGGGGCAGCAGCGAGGACGCGTAGTTGCCCCCGGTCTTCGCCGCGCCGGTCCCGCCCTTGCCGGCACGGGCGTAGGTCGTGGAGAGCCAGATCGAGACCGGCTTCGGACCCGACGTGAAGTAGGCGCCCGCCGGGCTCGCGATGCAGTGGTACGCCACCGCCTGTGCCGCGCGGACGCCGAGGAAGGACTCCGTCGCGATCATGAACGGCCGGAGGTACAGGCTCGTCTCGGGCGCGGACGGCACCCAGTCGACGTCGGTCCGGACCAGCTGCCGGATGGACTCGACGAACGTCTCGACGGGGAGTTCGGGGAGCGCCAGCCGCCGCGCGGACCGCTGGAAGCGTCGCGCGTTGGCGTCCGGGCGGAAGCTCCACACCGAGCCGTCGGCGTGCCGGTAGGCCTTGAGCCCCTCGAAGATCTCCTGCGCGTAGTGCAGGACGCTCGCGCTCGGGTCGAGGGACAGCGGGCCGTACGGGTGGATCGAGGCGCCGTGCCATCCGTCGTCGAGCGTCCACTCGACGGTGGCCATGTGGTCGGTGAAGTGCTTGCCGAAACCCGGGTCCGCCAGGATCGCCTCACGCTCGGCCGCTGCACGACGCTCGGGGGACGGGGTGGTGGAGAACTCGAGCCCGAAGGCGGTGTCGGTCGACATGGGGGGTGACTCCTGTCAGGCGGTGGTGGTGCGTGCCGTGACCGCGGCGGCGATCGCGTCGCCGATCTCGGCCGTGCGACGCTGCGTGGTGCCCCGGTCGGCGAGGTCCTTCTCGACCGCCCGGGTGACCGCCGACGCGAGATCGCTCCGACCGAGGTGGTCGAGCAGCAGGGCGACGGAGAGGATGGCGGCCGTGGGATCGGCCTTCTGCTGACCCGCGATGTCCGGCGCGGAGCCGTGGACCGGCTCGAACATGCTGGGGAAGGTGCCGTCCGGGTTGATGTTGCCCGAGGCCGCCAGACCGATGCCGCCGCTGATCGCGCCGGCCAGGTCGGTGATGATGTCTCCGAAGAGGTTGTCGGTGACGATGACGTCGAACTTACCAGGGTCCTGCACCATGTGGATGGTGACGGCGTCGACGTGCTGGTAGTCCACCGTGACGTCCGGGTGCTCGGCGCCGACGGCCGCGACGGTGCGCTGCCAGAGCGCACCGGCGTTGACGAGCACGTTGCTCTTGTGCACGAGCGTCAGGTGCTTCCGGGGACGGCGCTCCGCGAGGTCGAAGGCGTACCGGACCACCCGCTCGACACCGTGGGCGGTGTTGAGCGAGACCTCGGTCGCGATCTCGTGCGGGGTGCCCACGCGGATGGCACCGCCGTTGCCGACGTAGGGTCCCTCGGTGCCCTCGCGGACGACCACGAAGTCGACCGCGCCCGGGGCGGCGAGGGGCGTGGACACGGCGTCGTACACCTTCGTCGGGCGGAGGTTGACGTAGTGGTCGAACGCGAAGCGGAGCTTCAGCAGCAGCCCGCGCTCGATGATCCCGCCGGCGAGCCGCGGGTCGCGCGGGTCTCCCCCGACGGCGCCGAGCAGGATCGCGTCGTGCGTCGCGATCGCCGCGAGGTCCTCGTCGGTCAGGATGTCGCCGGTGGCGAGGAACCGGTCGGCACCGAGGGAGAACGGGGTCTCCTCGACGACGAGGTCGTCCGACAGGACGGCGTGCAGCACCTTGAGCGCCTCGTCGACGACCTCGGGTCCGATGCCGTCGCCGCGGACGACGGCGAGCTTCACGGTCTGCGTCATCTGCCCGCTCCCCTACAGCGTGATGTCGATCTCGCGGAGCGAGGTCGCGTCGATGGTCGAGCGCACGTGCTCGAGGATCTCCGCGGGCACCGGCGAGTCGACCGTCAGGACGCTGAGCGCCTGACCGCCCGCGGCCTCGCGCGAGATCTGCATCGCGGCGATGTTGATGCCGGCGTCGCCGAACTCCTTGCCGTAGACCGCGACGATGCCCGGACGGTCGACGTACTCCATGACGACGTGGTGCCGGTCGAGCGGGACCTCGACGTCGTGGCCGTTGATCTCGACGAGCTTCTCGACCTGCTTCGGGCCGGTGAGCGTCCCGGAGACGCTGATCGCCGGGCCGTCGGACTGGGCACCGCGGATCGTGAGCACGTTGCGGTACTCGGGGCTGTCGGCGTCGGTGATGAGCCGCACGGTGACGCCGCGCTGCTCCGCGATGAGCGGCGCGTTGACGTAGGACACCTGGTCGCTGACCACGTCGGTGAACACGCCCTTGAGCGCGGCGAGCTTCAGCACGCTGACGTCGTACCCGGCGAGCTCGCCGTGGACCTCGACGTCGACGCTCGTGACCGGCGAGGTCGCGAGCGCGGTGAACACCTGGCCGAGCTTCTCGACGAGCGGGATGCCCGGGCGCACGTACGGGTCGATGACCCCACCGGCCACGTTCACGGCGTCCGGCACGAGCTCGCCGCCGAGCGCGAGCCGCACCGACTTGGCGACGGAGACGCCCGCCTTCTCCTGGGCTTCGTCCGTCGAGGCCCCGAGGTGCGGCGTCACGACGACGTTCGGGAGCGAGGTCAGTGCGTCGTCCTGCGGCGGCTCGGACACGAAGACGTCCAGCCCGGCACCGGCGATCGTCCCCGAGGTGAGGGCGCGGCGGAGCGCGTCCTCGTCGATGAGGCCACCGCGGGCGACGTTGACCACGAACGCGGTCGGCTTCATGAGCGCGAACTGCTCGTCGGAGATCATGCCGACCGTCTCCGGGGTCTTCGGCATGTGGATCGTCGTGAAGTCCGCGCGGCGGAGCAGGTCCTCGAGCGAGACGAGCTCGACGCCGAGCTGCTGCGCCCTGGCGGTCGTGATGTACGGGTCGTACGCGATCACGGAGACGCCGAACGCCTGCAGACGCTGCGTGATGAGCGCACCGATGCGACCGAGGCCGATGATGCCGACGGTCTTCTCGTAGAGCTCGACGCCGGTGTAGGCCGAGCGCTTCCATGCCCCGCCCGCCAGCGACGCGTGGGCCGCGGGGATGTGCCGCGCGAGGGAGAGGATGTGGCCGACCGTCAGCTCGGCCGCGGAGATGATGTTCGACGTCGGGGCGTTGACGACCATCACCCCGGCAGCGGTCGCCGCCTTGATGTCGACGTTGTCGAGGCCGACGCCGGCGCGGGCGACGACCTGCAGGTTGGGGGCCGCGGCGATCGCCTCGGCGTCGACCTTGGTGGCGGAGCGCACCAGGATCGCGTTCGCGTCGGCGAGCGCGGACAGGAGCGCCGGGCGGTCGGTACCGTCCACGTTCCGGATCTCGAAGTCGGGCCCGAGGGCGTCGACGGTGGCGGGCGAGAGTTCTTCGGCGATCAGGACGACCGGCTTCGGCACGACTGCTGTTTCCTCACACGAGACGGGCGGTATCCCACCATGCTAGCGAGGCGCGGGGGACGTTACGACCGCGCGACCGACGGGAGGCACGGTGCGGGCCCGCACCGTGCCTCCCGTCCGACCGCTGGTCGGGTCCGTCAGGACCCCACGCTCAACGTCGCGGTGACGTACTGCAGCAGGGTGAACCAGAGTGCGCTCACCGCGCAGAGCGCGGTGGCGAAGACCACCACGGTCCGACCGAGCGGCATCCGGCGGGACACCACGAGCGCGACGACGAACCCGATCGGTGCAATGAGCACGTCGAGCACGAGCGCCGGCCACGGGACCGACGTCTGCAGCGCGTCGGCGCCGTTCTTGGCGAGGAAGGCGTTGTTCTCCTGCAGGGTGCGGGAGACGCCGACGAAGTTGCCGACGGCTTGCCAGGTCACGTAGGCGAGCAGCAGCGCGGCGACCACCCAGACGACGATCCGACCGACCGAGAGGACACGGGGCACCGGCATCGTGTCGGCGCTCACCCGAAGCTCCTGGTCAGGATGAAGGGCCACGGGACGAGCACGACGGCGCCCACGAGCAGCCAGACGAACTTGGTGCGGTTCCGGCTGCGCTGCCCGAGCCACAGCGTCGCGACGAACCACAGCGCGGGTGCCGTGATCGCGAGCGCGCGCATGATCTCCGAGGCGACGTCGCCGACGGCGAGCACGCTCGCGCTGATGAGCCAGGCCACCGTGTAGAGCAGGTACAGCCCGCCGAGGACCCCGAACCCGATGAGTGGACCGGAGCCGAGCGGGGCGTCGTCGTCGCGCGCCGCACGCTCGCGGACCGCGACCGGGTTGTGCGCGGCGTCGACGTGGGTGGCGTCGTCGGCGTCACCCCACTGCAGGGCCTCGTCGTCCTCGTGGTCGACGGAGCCGTCCGGTGGTGATGCTGCCGTGGTCATGCCCCCGATTCTACGAGGCGTCGAGGCACCTCGCCGCCACCTGTGGACGAGCGTGGTCAGACGTCGGCGGACTCGGTCGCGAGCACGGCGGACACGACGTCGCGCACCGCCGGGAACAGCGGGTGGCTCTCCATGAGGCCGGTGAGGATCTCGGTCAGCGCGTGCGCGGTGGCCCCGGAGCGCAGCAGCGCGTGCAGCTCGATCGACTCGGGGTCGTCCTGGTCATCGAAGGCCAGTGCCGCCCGGACCGCCCCGAGCAGGTGGTCGACGGGGAGGCCGCGTTCGGCGAGCTGTGACGCCGGGCCGATGAAGCGCTCGCGCCGTCCGAGCTTGCGGAGCGGGTTGCGCCCGACCCGGATGGTCGTGTCCGGCAGGTGCGGGTTGGCGATCCGGGAGAGGTTCGCCGCGACGTAGCGGGCGTGCTCCCCCGGGTCGAAGCCGTGTTTGTCGACGAGGAGTGCGGTGGTCTCGGCGAGGACGCCGTCGACCTCGGCGCGGACCTCGCGGTCCTCGAGCGCCTCGCGGATGAGCCGGATCCCCCGGACCGACCCGTGGTACGCGGCGGTCGCGTGCGCCGTGTTGACCGTGTAGAGCTTGCGCTCGACGAACGGTTGGAGGTCGTCGACCCAGGTCACGCCGTCGATGACGGGCGGTTCGCTGTCGGAGGCGGCGAAGGGCGTCCGTTCGATGACCCACTCGTAGAACGGCTCGAGCACGACGTCGAGGCCGCCGGACTGCCCGAGGACGCCGGACTGGTCGGGGACGATGCGGTCGATCGCGCAGTTCGCGAAGACCGCCGCGACGTCGCGGTCCTCGAGCACGGGCGCCCGCCGGATGCTGGCGTGCAGCGAGTCCGTGGCGTTGAAGGCGTTCTCGCAGGCGACGATCGTGACGTCGCCGCGGTCGCTGCCCCGTGCGGCGAGGCCCTCCGCGATCACCGGGGCGACGAGGGGCAGCGTGCGTGCGCCGACCGCGGTCGTGACGACGTCGGCCTCGGCGATCGCCTGGACGACCCGCTCACGGTCGGTCTTGCTGTTCAGGGCGCGGAATCCGTAGACGAGGTGCTCGACCGGCATCTCGCCGACCTCGTGCACGACGAAGCGTCCGGCTTCGTTGAGGGCCGAAACGACGCGCTCGTCGACGTCGACGAAGGTGAGCTCGTAGCCGCTCGCCACGAGGAACTGGCCCACGAAGCCGCGCCCGATCTTGCCGGCGCCGATGTGGACCGCTCGTCTCGTCACCGCCATCGGACGATCATCCCATGCCGGTCGGTCCGGTTCTGACCACGGACGGCCGCCGACGTCGACGGCTGTCGCGGAACTGGCACGACGGCCGCGCGGGCGCGCCGATCCGCGGGACGGGGGCTGGTGAGGAGCTGCTGCATAACGTTCGGGTCACATCGAGAGGCGGCGGTGCAGGGTGCACCGCCGCCTCGTCATCGAGTGGTGTTGCGAAGACTACCGCGCGGCCGAGCCGTCGACGTAGTCGGCGTCGTTCGACTTCCACGCGAACAGCGCGCGGAGCTCGCGGCCGGTCGCCTCGATCGGGTGGCCCTCGCCCTTCGCGCGGAGCGCCTTGAACTCCGGCGCGCCGGCGTCCTGGTCCTCGATGAAGCGCTTGGCGAAGGTGCCGTCCTGGATGTCCTTGAGGACGGCCTTCATGTTCTCCTTGACCTCGGGCGAGATCACGCGCGGGCCGGAGACGTAGTCGCCGAACTCGGCCGTGTCGGAGATCGACCAGCGCTGCTTGGTGAGGCCGCCCTCCCAGATGAGGTCGACGATGAGCTTGAGCTCGTGCAGGACCTCGAAGTACGCGATCTGCGGCTGGTAGCCCGCCTCGGTCAGGGTCTCGAAGCCGTACTGGATGAGCTGCGAGGTGCCACCGCAGAGGACGGCCTGCTCGCCGAACAGGTCGGTCTCGGTCTCCTCGGTGAAGGTCGTCTTGATGCCGCCGGAGCGCAGGCCGCCGATGGCCTTCGAGTAGCTCCACGCGAGGTCCCAGGCGGAACCGGAGGCGTCGACCTCGACCGCGACGATCACCGGCACGCCGCGGCCCGCCTCGTACTCACGGCGGACGGTGTGACCCGGGCCCTTCGGCGCGACGAGCGACACGTCGACGCCCTCGGGGGCCTCGATGTAGCCGTAGCGGATGTTGAAGCCGTGGCCGAAGACGAGGGTGGCGCCGTCCTTGAGGTTCGGCTTGATGTCCTCGGCGTAGACGATGCGCTGCACCTGGTCGGGAGCGAGGATGACGACGACGTCGGCCCAGGCGGTCGCGTCGGCCGGGGTCAGGACCTCGAAGCCGGCCTCCTCCGCCTTCTGGCGGCTCTTCGAGCCCTCCTTGAGGCCGATCTTCACCTCGACGCCGCTGTCGCGGAGGTTGAGGGCGTGGGCGTGGCCCTGCGAGCCGTAGCCGATGACGGCGACCTTCTTGCCCTGGATGAGCGTCAGGTCGGCGTCGGCGTCGTACACGATGTCAGTCACGAGGGTGTGTCTCCTTGGTTCTGGTGGTCTGGTGGTGCGGCCGGGAGGCGCATGGCGGGCGGGCCACGTGCCTCCAGCCCGGAAGTCGGGTGCGCCTCAGCGCACGCGGTCGGTGATGCTCTTCGGCCCGCGGCCCATGCCGAGGAGGCCGGCGCGGGCCAGCTCCTTGATGCCGTAGGGCTCGAGCACGCGGAGGATCGCCTGGATCTTGCCCGGGTCGCCGGTCACCTCGACCACGAGCGAGTCGGTCGCCACGTCGACGACCTGCGCACGGAAGAGCGTGACGGCCTCGAGCACGGCCGACCGGGTCTGGTTGTCGACCCGGACCTTGACGAGCATGTGCTCGCGCTGGACCGACTGCGAGAAGTCGAGCTCGACGATCTTGATGACGTTGACGAGCTTGTTGAGCTGCTTGGTCACCTGTTCGAGCGGCAGGTCCTCGACGTCCACCACGACGGTGATGCGGGACAGGCCCTCGACCTCGGTGTTGCCGACGGCGAGCGACTCGATGTTGAAGCCGCGGCGGGCGAACAGACCGGCGACGCGCGTCAGCAGACCCGGCTTGTCCTCGACGAGCAGGGAGAGGACGTGGCTCATGCGGGGTCTCCGGTCATGTCGGCGTCCTCGACGTCCCAGCTGGGCGCGTGGTCGCGGGCGTACTCGATCGAGGAGTTGCCGACGCCCTGCGGGACCATCGGCCAGACCATCGAGTCGCGGCTCACGACGAAGTCGATCACCACGGGGCGGTCGTTCGTCTCGAGCGCGAGCTTGATGGCGTCGTCGACCTGGTCGGCGCGCTCGACGCGGATGCCGAGGGCACCGTACGCGTCGGCGAGCTTCACGAAGTCGGGCACCCGACGGGTCTGGTGGCCGGTCTCGAGGTCGGTGAAGGAGTGGCGGCCGTCGTAGAACAGCGTCTGCCACTGCCGGACCATGCCGAGCGACGAGTTGTTGATGACGGCGACCTTGATCGGGATGTCGTTGATGACGCAGGTCGCGAGTTCCTGGTTCGTCATCTGGAAGCAGCCGTCACCGTCGATCGCCCAGACCACGCGGTCCGGCTCGGCGACCTTCGCGCCCATGGCCGCGGGCACCGAGTAGCCCATGGTGCCGGCGCCGCCCGAGTTCAACCAGGCGTGCGGACGCTCGTACTGGATGAACTGTGCGGACCACATCTGGTGCTGCCCGACGCCCGAGGCGTAGATCGCCTCCGGGCCGGTCAGTTCGCCGATGCGGCGGATGATCGCCTGCGGCGCGAGGAGGCCGTCGGTCGGCTCCGCGAAGCCGAGCGGGAAGTCCTTCCGGAGCTGCTCGAGCTTCTGCCACCACGCGGACGTGTCGGCGCGGTCGGCGGCGGGGATGCCGTCCCACGCGTCGAGGAGGTCGGCCAGCACCTCCTTCGCGTCGCCCACGATCGGCACGTCGGCGAAGCGGATCTTCGAGATCTCGGCGGGGTCGATGTCGACGTGCACGACCTTGGCGTGGGGCGCGAACTCGTCGGCCTTGCCCGTCACGCGGTCGTCGAACCGGGCACCCAGGGCGATGATGAGGTCGCTGTCCTGCAGGCCGAGCACCGCCGGGACGGTGCCGTGCATCCCCGGCATGCCGAGGTGCTGCTGGTGCGAGTCGGGGAACGCGCCGCGCGCCATGAGCGTCGTGACGACGGGCGCGCCGGTCGCCTCGGCGAAGCGGAGCAGTTCGGCGGTGGCCCCGGAGCGGACCACACCGCCGCCGACGTAGAGCACGGGACGCTCGGACGCGGCGAGCAGCTGCGCGGCGGCCGCGATCTGCTTGCCGTGCGCCTTCGTCACCGGTCGGTAGCCGGGCAGGTCGATCTTCGGCGGCCACACGTAGGGCGCCGACTTCTGCTGCGCGTCCTTGGTGATGTCGACGAGCACCGGGCCGGGACGGCCGGTCGTGGCGATCTGGTACGCCGCCGCGAGGGTCGCCGGGATGTCGGCCGGGTCGGTCACGAGGAACGAGTGCTTCGTGATCGGCATCGTGATGCCGACGATGTCGGCCTCCTGGAAGGCGTCCGTGCCCATGAGGGTCGAGAACACCTGGCCGGTGATGGCGATGAACGGCACCGAGTCCATGTAGGCGTCGGCGATGGCGGTGACGAGGTTCGTCGCGCCGGGGCCGGAGGTGGCGATCGCGACGCCGACCTTGCCGGACGCCGAGGCGTAGCCCTCGGCGGCGTGGCCGGCGCCCTGCTCGTGGCGCACGAGGACGTGGCGGATCGTCGTGGACGCCATGAGCTCGTCGTAGAAGGGGATGATCGCGCCGCCCGGCAGGCCGAAGACGTCGGTGATCCCGAGGTGCTCGAGCGTCCGGAGGACGGCTCCCGAGCCGGTCAGGACCTCCGGCGTCCGGCGCGTGCCGGCGGCCGCGGACAGCGGGGTTGCTTCCGTGGGCATGAGGTGTTCCTTGCCTGGAGAGATGGCGGTGGTGCGGGTGTCGACGCTAGCCCGTGACCGCGCCCTTGGCGGCGGACTGGACGAGCTTCGCGAACTTCGCGAGGACTCCGCGGGTGTAACGCGGGGGCAGCGGGGCCCAGCCTTCGCGGCGGGCCTCCAGCTCGGCTTCGTCGACCAGTAGGTCGAGGGAGCGAGCCGCGATGTCGACACGGATGCGGTCGCCATCGCGCACGAACGCGACTGGACCTCCGTCCACCGCCTCCGGTGCGATGTGGCCGATGCACAGGCCGGTTGTGCCGCCTGAGAATCGTCCGTCCGTCAACAGTAGTACATCCTTGCCGAGGCCAGCGCCCTTGATGGCGGCGGTGATCGCCAGCATCTCGCGCATGCCCGGGCCGCCCTTCGGGCCCTCGTAGCGGATGACGACGACGTCGCCCTTCTGGATCCGCCCCTCCGTCAGGGCGTCCATCGCTGCACGCTCGCGGTCGAACACGCGCGCCGGGCCCTCGAAGACCGCGGCGTCGAAGCCCGCCGTCTTCACGACGGCACCCTCGGGGGCGAAGGAGCCCTGGAGGATCGTCAGGCCGCCGGTGGCGTGGATCGGCTGGTCGAGCGGGCGGAACACCTTGCCGTCGACCGCCGGCGGGTCGATCTCCGCGAGGTTCTCGGCCATGGTCTTACCCGTGACGGTCATCACGTCGCCGTGCAGCAGCCCGGCGTCGAGGAGCGCCTTCATGACGACGGGGATGCCGCCGTTCTTGTCGACGTCGTTCATGACGTACTGACCGAACGGCTTCATGTCCGCGATGTGCGGGACCTTCGAGCCGATGCGGTTGAAGTCGTCGAGGGTGAGCTCGACCTCGGCCTCGTGCGCGATCGCGAGGAGGTGCAGGACGACGTTGGTCGAGCCTCCGAGGGCCATGGCGACGGCGATGGCGTTCTCGAACGCCTCCTTCGTCAGGATCTGCCGTGCCGTGATGCCCTTGCGGAGCATGTTCACGACGGCCTCTCCCGAGCGGTGCGCGTAGTAGTCGCGGCGGCGGTCGGCCGACGGCGGCGCGGCGGAGCCCGGCAGCGACATGCCGAGGGCCTCGGCGACCGACGCCATCGTGTTGGCGGTGTACATGCCACCGCAGGCACCCTCGCCCGGGACGATGGCGCACTCGATCTCCTTGAGCTCGGCCTCGGTGATCTTGCCGGCCTTGCACGCACCGACGCCTTCGAAGGAGTCGATGATCGTGACCTCCTTGAAGGAGCCGTCGGCCTGCTTGACGTAGCCCGGCATCACGGAGCCCGCGTAGAGGAAGACACTCGCGAGGTCGAGGCGTGCCGCGGCCATGAGCATGCCCGGGAGCGACTTGTCGCAGCCGGCGAGCAGCACGGTGCCGTCGAGGCGCTCGGCCATCACGACGGTCTCGACGCTGTCGGCGATGACCTCGCGCGAGACGAGGGAGAAGTGCATGCCCTCGTGGCCCATCGAGATGCCGTCCGAGACGGAGACGGTGCCGAACTGGAGCGGGTACCCGCCGCCGGAGTGGACGCCCTCCTTGGCCCCCTGCGCGAGGCGGTCGAGGGAGAGGTTGCACGGGGTGATCTCGTTCCAGGAGGACGCGATCCCGATCTGCGGCTTCTCCCAGTCCTCGTCGCCCATGCCGACGGCCCGGAGCATGCCACGCGAGGTGGTTGCTTCGATCCCGTCGGTGACGACCCGGCTGCGCGGCTTCACGTCGATGTCAGGCATGGGGTGAGTCTAGGCGCAGTTGGGATACCACCGGGGCAACAACATGCGTCCGCATGCTGTCGGGAGGCCCGGATCGCGTCGGTCAGCGCACCGCGCGCGAGCGGGCGAGCTGCTTGAGCACCTCGGTCAGGGCGGCCGGGTCGGCGACCCGGTAGCGGGCGAGTGTGTCGCCCTCCCCCACCTTCACGCCGACGTCGCCGTCGCGCAGGACGCGGAAGCCGTCCTCGTCGGTGACGTCGTCCCCGGCGAAGAACACGGCGTCCGCGCCCCGGAGCTCACGGAGCCGGTCGATCGCGTCGCCCTTCGTGACGTGCCGGACGGCGAACTCGAGGATGTCCTTCCCGCCGCGCTCGAGCACGGCGTCGTCGACCTCGTGGGCGACACTGCTGGCCTCGGCATCGACCGCCGCTGCGGTCTCGGCGTCGACCCCCCGGGTGTGGACGCCGACGCCGGCGGGCTTGTGCTCGATCCGAACGCCCGGGTAGCGGGTCGCGACCTCGTCGATCGCCGCGCCGAGTCGCTGCACGCGGGCGGACTCGTCCTCGGTGAGGGCGTCCTCGTCGTGACCGTCGACCCGCCACTCGACACCGTGCGACCCCACGAGCGCCATGCCCTCGGGTGCCTGCGTGACCCGGGCGAGTCCGTCCAGGGAGCGCCCCGACACGAGGACGACCTCGGTGTCCCGGGCCCGCTGCAGGGTGAGGACGGCAGCCCAGGACCCGGGCAGCGCGCCGACCTTCGCGGGGTCGTCGGCGAAGGGCGCGAGCGTGCCGTCGAAGTCGAGGGCGACGAGCAGTCGCGGCGCAGCCGCGAGCGTCTCGAGGGCCGCCGACAGGGCGGACGGGTCGCTGCTCGTGTCAGGCACCACGGGCCTCCCGGGTGTCCTCGGCCGCACGCGCGGTCTGGGCGTCCTGGTCGAAGATCGACGTCGTGTCCTGCAGGTCCTCGACGTGCTCGTCACCCGGGTCGGCTGCGGCCGGGTCGAGCTTGGCGCGGCTCGGCGCGTGCCGGTCGAGCGCTTCGAGGAAGGAGCGCGACCAGCGCGCGACGTCGTTCTCGCGGACGCGCTTGCGGAGCGCGCGCATGCGCGTGGACCGCTCGCGGCGCGGCATCTCGATGGCGCGCTGGATCGAGTCCTTGAGCGCGCCGATGTCGTGCGGGTTGACGATCACGGCCTGCTTGAGCTCGTCGGCGGCACCGGTGAACTCGGAGAGGATCAGGACGCCGTCGTTGTCGAAGCGGGTGGCGATGTACTCCTTCGCCACGAGGTTCATGCCGTCGCGGAGCGCCGTGACGAGCATCACGTCGGCGGCGAGGTAGAGCGCCACCATCTCCTCGCGCGGGTAGCCGTGGTGCAGGTACGCGATCGGCTGGTGCCCGATGACCCCGAGGTCGCCGTTGATCCGACCGACCGTCAGCTCGATCTCGTCGCGCAGGGCTGCGTACGTGTCGACGCGCTCCCGGCTCGGGCTGGCGACCTGGATGAGGGTGGCGTCCTCGACCGCGACGCGTCCGTCCTCGACGAGTTCGCCGAACGCCTTGATCCGGTGCCGGATGCCCTTCGTGTAGTCGAGCCGATCGACGCCGAGCAGGACGGTCTTCGGGTTCCCGAGGCTGGCGCGGATCTCGCGGGCGCGCTCCTGCACCTCGGGACGGTGCGCGATCTCCTCGAACCCGGCGGCGTCGATCGAGATCGGGAAGTGCCGGGCCTCGACGTGGCGGACCGTGATGCCCTTGCGGCTCCGGGGCGCCGCGGGGTCGTCGACCGGGACGTCGATCGTCGAGCCCTTCGTCGTGTAGCCCTTGATGTGCCGGACGGCACGGAGGAAGTCGCTCGCGTCGTCGTGGCGCTGGAACCCGATGACGTCGGCGCCGAGCAGGCCGTCGAGGATCTGTGCGCGCCACGGCAACTGCGCGTAGATGCCGACCGGCGGGAACGGGATGTGGTTGAAGAAGCCGATCGTCAGGTCGGGGCGGGCCTCGCGCAGGAGTGCCGGCACGAGCTGCAGCTGGTAGTCCTGCACCCACACCACGCCGTCCTGCTCGGCGATCTCGGCGACCTGGTCCGCGAACCGCTGGTTCACGCGCTTGTAGGCGTTCCACCAGTCGCGGTGGTAGCTCGGGTGCTCGATGACGTCGTGGTAGAGCGGCCAGAGCGTGTCGTTGCTGAAGCCCTCGTAGTACTCTTCGACGTCGCCGGCGCTGAGCGGGACCGGCACGATGTGGATGCCGTCGTTGTCGAACGGGTCGACCTCGACATCGGGCTGACCGACCCAGCCGACCCAGGCGCCGTCGTTGGCCCGCATGACCGGCTCGAGCGCGGTGACGAGTCCGCCGGGCGAGTGCCGCCAGCCCTCGTTGCCGTCCTCGTCGACGACGCGGTCGACCGGCAGACGGTTCGACGCGACGACGAAGGCGTAGCGGGTGCGGTCGGTTCGGTCAGCAGCCATGGGGTGGTGGTGTCTCCGTTCGCCCGGGTCGGTGCACACCGGTGGCGGTGCACCGGGACGCCCCCGAAACTACCAGCGCCGCGCCAGCCGGTTCTCGGGAGCGGCGCTTCGTCCTGGGGAACGGGGTGGCCCGGCACAGTACGGTGGCGGGGTGGTGATGACGAGGGCGTGGCGGAACGGCACCGCGGCGGAGCGCGACTTCCCGGTCGCACGGGTCTCGGACCTCGTCGCCGGACCCGACACGTTCGTGTGGGTGGACCACACCGACCCGCGGCCGGAGGACCTCGCCGACCTCGAGGACGAGCTGGGGGTCCACGCGCTCGCGGTGGAGGACGCGCTCGAGGCCGGCCAGCGACCGAAGCTCGACCGGTACCGCGAGAGCCTGTTCCTCGTCGTCTACGACGTCACCGGGCGCACCGACGAGGGCGACCTCGTCACGCACGAGGTGAAGGCCTTCGTGACGAAGCGGGCGCTGGTCACCATCCACGGCGCCGACGTCGACCTCCACGACGTCGAGCACCGGCTCGAGGCGAACGCCGACATCGCGGACCACGGCGTCCCGTGGCTCATGTGGGCGCTCCTCGACACCGTGGTCGACCACGCGTCGGACGTCGTCGAAGCCCTCGACCAGCAGGTGAGCGCCCTCGAGGACGACCTGTTCGAGCACGGCAGCAGTCGCGAGCGGCAGATCCAGCGACGGTCGTTCGCGCTCCGGAAGCAGCTCGGTGTGCTCCGTCGCCTCGTGGTGCCCACCCGCGACAGCGTGACGTCGGTGCTCCACGGGGACGCCGACCTCGTCGTCGACGGCATCCGGCCGTACTTCCGCGACGTCCAGGACCACCTCGTGACGATCGCGGACTCCGTGGAGCAGCTGCGCGAAGCCGTCAGCAGCGTGCTCGACACGAACCTCGGCATCGCGTCGAACCACCAGAACGACGTCATGAAGAAGGTGACGAGCTGGGCGGCGATCATCGCGATCCCGACCGCCATCACGGGGTTCTTCGGGCAGAACGTGCCGTTCCCCGGCAACGGGACCTGGGGCGGGGTGGTCGCCTCGGTGGGGTTGATCGTGGCGTCGTCGCTCGTGCTCTACCGGGTGTTCAAGACCAAGGACTGGCTGTAGCTCCACCCGGTCTGCACGACCGAGGACCGGCCGGAGCCGCTCAGATCCGCAGCGCGAGCACGCCGGCCACCACCGTGAGCGGGGCGACGACGCACCCGAGCGCCATGTAGCGCCCCCACGACAGGTGCACACCCTCGGAGGACAGCCGGGCGTGCCAGAGCAGCGTGGCGAGCGAGGCCCACGGCGTGATCAGGCAGCCGGCGTTCACCCCGACGAGGAGCGCCGCGTACCGGAGCGCCTCGTGTCCGGCGGCGGGCTCGAGCACCAGGTAGGCGGGCAGGTTGTCGATCGCGTTCGCCGCGACCGCTCCGGCGCCGCCGAGCGCGAGCAGGGAGCCCGTGCCGGTGCCGCCGGGCAGGGCGTCGACGATCGGGTCGGTGAGCCCGGTGGTGTGCAGGGTCTCCACGACGACGAAGAGTCCGGCCGCGAAGAGCAGCGTCGACCACGGCACGCGCGAGATCCGGAGCTCCGACGGCGCCCGGAAGGCCGCCACGACGACGAGCAGCACCGCGGCGACGACCGCGGCGATCCACACCGTGACCCCGGCGGTGAGCGCGACGACGAGCGCGACGAGCACCGCCGACGCCGACCAGAAGAACACCGGGTCGGATGCCCGGCGGACCGGGACCGGCGTGTACCGGCCGAAGAGCTTCCCACGGAACACCACGAGCAGCACCGCGCACGGGATGACCACCCCGGCGAGCGCCGCCCACACCATGAGGCCCGCGAACGGGATCGGCCCGTCGAGCCCGATCCGGTCGACGGCGAGCAGGTTCGTGAGGTTCGACACGGGCAGCAGGAGCGACGCGGTGTTCGCGAGCCAGACGGTGGTCAGGGCGAACGGCATCGGCGGCAGTCCGACACGCCGCGCGAGCGTGATGACGATCGGGGTGAGGAGCACGGCGGTCGTGTCGATCGACAGGAACACCGTGCAGACCACGGCGAGCACGACGACCGCGGCCCAGAGGCCGATCGTCCGCCCGCCGCCGACCCGTGCGGCGAGGTCGGCGAGTCGGTCGAACACGCCGGCGTCCGCGGCGAGCTCGGCGACGATCGTGAGACCGAGCACGAAGCCCAGCACCGGCACGACGCGGTCGGCCAGCTCGACGAGGTCGGGCAGGGGCAGGAGCCCGAGGGCGACGCACACGGCACCGACCACGAGCAGGACTCCGCCGATGACGGCCTGACGCACGCTGACTCCTCACGAGCACGCCGGCAGGGTGACCGGCGGCGCTCCAATGTAGCGGCCGGTAGCGTGGCGGGGACGACGACAGGAGGAACCGGTGCGGAAGTTCATGTTCAGCGGTGCGGTGTGGAGCTCGATCATCAGCGGCTACAGCGTGTTGCAGACCACTCGACAGGGCCCGCGCGACTGGCGCCTGGCACTGACCTGGGTGGCGTGGCTCGCGACGACCATCGTGGCGATCGGCACGGTCGTCGAGGACGACCGCGCCGTCAAGGCGCGGCAGCCGTAGGTCGGGCACGCGACCAGCGGACGGACGGGAGGCCCGTGGCGACACCGCCACGGGCCTCCCGTCCGTCACACGGTCGCGCGGGTCAGCGCTCCGACGGCGGTTCCGCCGTGCGCAGCGGGCCCGTGAACATCGCCGAGCGCTCGTCGCCCTCGCGGAACAGCTGCGAGTCCCCCTCGGACGACCGTGACCCGCGACGCTGGCGTGTGGCGGCGCCCTCGGTGAGCTGGACGCGCTGCAGCGGGAGGGCGTCCGGGTGGGTGCGCTGGATCCAGGACACCATCTCCTCGCGGACGTAGCAGCGCAGGTCGAACAGCCCGCCCGCGTCCGGGGCGGAGACGAGGATGCGGACCCGCACCGTCCCGCCGACGGCGTCCGTGATCTGCAGCACCTTCGTGCGACCGTCCCAGATCGTGGAGGTCCCGAGGATGCGGTCGAGCTCCTTCCGCATGTCGCTCGGGCTGACCCGCCAGTCGAGGTCGAACTCGACGGCGCCGAGCAGTTCGCTGCCGGTCCTGGTCCAGTTCTCGAACGGGTTGTTCGTGAAGTAGGTGGACGGGAGCACGAACCGTCGGTCGTCCCAGAGGTGCACGACGACGTAGGTGAGGGTGATCGCCTCGATCCGCCCCCACTGCTGCTCGACGACCACGACGTCGTCGACGCGGATCGACCCGGAGAACGCGAGCTGCATCCCGGCGAAGACGTTCCCGAGCGTCGACTGCGCGGCGAGGCCGGCGATGACCGAGATGAGGCCGGCGCTCGCGAGGACGCTCGCCCCGGCGGCCTCGACGCCCTTGAAGGTGAGGAGGATCGCGCCGATGGCGATGATGACGAGGACCGCGACCGTGAGCCGCCGGATGATGAGCACCTGCGTCCGGATCTGCCGTGCCTGCCGGTTGTCCGGGACGTCGACGCGGAACCGGTGGAGGCCGAGGTCCTCGAGGAAGATCGCGAGCTCGCAGGCCAGCCAGCAGCCGAGCGCGATGGTGGCGATGAGGAACGCATGGGACACGTCCGCCCGCCACGACAGGTCGGAGCGGTTCGGCACGCTGGACGCGAAGGCGGCCCAGAGGAGCGCGACGAGGAGCACCCACCGGAACGGGTGCTTCACGCGCCGGGACAGCACGCTCGCCCAGCGTTCACGGCGGGCGAGGGAGCGGAGCGCGAGGTGCGTCACGAGGGCGGCGGCCGCGGTGATGAGCAGGGCGAACCCGATCGCGACCAGGAGTCGGAGGAGGATGTCCATCCCTCCATGCAACCAACGTCGCGTCGGTCACGCCTGGGTCCGGGACGGACGCAAGGCCCGTGGCGGTGTCGCCACGGGCCTCCCGTCCGTCGTCCGGTCGCGTCAGCGGACCGCGTCAGCTCACTTCGTGAGGGAGTCGACGTAGTCCTGGTGCTCGCCGGCCCACTGCTCGACGATGCCCTGGTACTCGGACTGGTCGGCGCCGGAGTTCACGAGGGCGTCCTCGAGCGAGTACAGCGTGTCGGAGTCCATCTTGAACGCCGCGAGCCACTTCTCAGCCTGCGGGAAGTCGTCGCCGAAGTCCTTCTTGACGACCGTGTGGATCGTCTCGTTGTCACCGAGGGCGCCCTTCGGGTCCTCCAGGTCCTTCACGTCGAAGGCGTTGTACGCCCAGTGCGGGCGCCACAGGGTCACGACGATGTCACTGCCGTCCTGCTCGGACTTCTTCAGCTCGGACAGCATCGCCGGGGTGGAGCTGGTGACCAGGTCCCAGTCCTCGAGGCCGTACGCGGACATGACCTTGTCCTTGACCACCGAGGTCAGGCCGGCGCCGGGCTCGATGCCGACGATGCGACCGCCGAAGTCGTCCTCGTGGGCCGCGAGGTCGGCGAGCGAGTCGATCGGGGCGTCCGCGTTGACCGTCACCTCGAGCGAGGCCTGGTCGTTCCAGGCACCGAGGTCGTCGAGGTCGTCGCCGTACTTCTCCATGTACGACTTGTGCGTGTTCGGCAGCCAGGTGTCGAGCACCGCGTCGTAGTCGCCCTGCGACAGGCCCTGGTAGGCGGGGGCGACGTCGGCGTAGTCGAGCGTGACGTCGTAGCCCTTCTGGTCGAGGACGTACTTCCACAGCTCGCTGGCCGCCGTGTCCTCGTCCCAGCCGTTGAAGACGACCATCTTCATGGCCTTCTGGTCGCCGTTGTCGACCGTGGCGGAGCCGCTCGTGGTGCCCGGGGGCGAGCAGGCGCTCAGGGCGAGCGCTGCGGCGGCGCCGAGGCCGATGGCGGACAGGATCTTGGTGCGGTTCTTCATGGGTTCCTTCCTGGTTCGGCGGGTGCTCCGGTCGTGCCGGGGCGGCCCGCCTGCGTCACGGTGTGCTGGCACCGAGGGCTGGGTGGGTCGGACGGGTGGGGTGTGCGGCAGGAGCACGTCAGGCGCCGACGGGTTCCGCCGGCTGCGGCGTGGACGCTCCGGCAGCCGCCTCGGGATGGCGACGGCGCACGATCCGGCGCGTCGTGCCACTGCGGTCGCCGCCGAACGCGGCGGTGACCCGGTCGAGCACGATCGCGAGGACGACGACCGAGACACCGGCCTCGGCGCCGAGGCCGACGTCGATGCGGTTCAGCGCGTTGACGACCTGCCCGCCGAGCCCCCCGGCTCCGACGAGCCCGGCGAACACGACCATCGAGAGCGACAGCATGATCACCTGGTTGACGCCCGCCATGATGCTCGGGCGGGCGAGCGGCAGCTGGATCTGCCGGAGGATCCGCCACGGGCTGGAGCCGAAGGCCGCGCCGGCTTCGACGACCTCGGCGCTGACACCCCGGATGCCGAGCTCGGTGAGCCGGACGCCGGGGGCGATCGCGAAGATCACCGTCGCGATGATCCCCGGCACCGCGCCGAGCCCGAAGAAGATGAGCGCCGGGATGAGGTAGACGAACGCCGGCGTGGTCTGCATGAAGTCGAGCACGGGCTTGATGACCCGGCTCGCCGCGTCCGACCGTGCGGCCCAGATGCCGAGCGGGATGCTCAGCACCACGGCCACGGCCGCGGCGACGAGCACGAGGGCGAGGGTCTGCATCGCGTACGGCCACATCCCGACCGCGGCGATGAAGGCGAGCCCGAGGAGGGTCCCGAGCGCGAGCTTCCAGCCCTTCGCCCAGAACGCGACACCGACCACGACGAGGGCGACCACCCAGGAGGGCGGCGCGGTGAGGAGGTACTCCATCCAGGCGTAGCAGAAGGACAGTGCGGCTGCGATGACGTCGAACAGGCCGCCGAAGTGGGCGGTGATCCAGGAGACGACGGCGTCGACGGCGTCGCCGAACGGCAGGCGGAACCCGAAGAGGCTGGTCATGCGTGTGCTCCCGTCTGGTCGTCGGCGGTGGTCGGGGCCGGATCGGGGGCGCCCGCCTCGGCGAGGGTGGCCTCGATGTCGGAGGCGATCTGCGTGACCGGTTCGAGCACCGGGATGGGCGTGGTCGTCGCCGGCACGTTCCCGAGCGCGGCGAGGAGCGTGACGCGCGGCACGACGCCGAGGAGCCGCCCCTCGTCGTCGACCACGGCGATCGGCAGCGGCGACTCGACCGCGAGCTCGAACAGGTCGGTGAGCGGCGCGTCCGGGGCGACCCGGGCGTACTCGGGGTTGACGATCGCGTCGAGCCCGCTGTCGCCGGCCTTGACCTGGCGCATCACGTGGCGGTCGCGGACCCAGCCCTCGAGCGTCCGTCCGCGCCCGGTGACGAAGACCGCCGCGGTCTGCAGGTCCCGCATGGTGCGCAGGGCTCCTCGGGGTCCGGCGGTGAGGGGGACGACCGCGCGGGCCGGTTCCATCACGCTCGCCGCGGTGAGGACACGGGCCCGGTCGACGTCCTGCACGAACTGGGCGACGTAGTCGTTGGCGGGGTCGGTGAGGATGTCCTCGGGCGTCCCGATCTGCACGATCCGGCCGTCGCGCATCACCGCGATGCGGTCGCCGAGGAACATCGCCTCGTTGAGGTCGTGGGTGATGAAGACGATCGTCTTGCCGAGCCGCTGCTGGAGGTCGACGAGCTGCTCCTGCATCTCCCGTCGGATGAGCGGGTCGAGCGCGCTGAACGCCTCGTCCATGAGCAGGACGTCGGTCTCCGCGGCGAGTGCGCGGGCGATCCCGACGCGCTGCTGCATGCCGCCCGACAGCTCGTCGGGCTTCGCGTCGGCCCAGCCGTCGAGGCCGACGAGGTCGATGACCTCGCGGGCCTTCGCGGTCCGGGTGGCGCGGTCCACGCCGTTCACCTCGAGGCCGTACGCGACGTTCTCGAGGACCGTGCGGTGCGGCAGGAGCGCGAAGTGCTGGAACACCATCGACACCCCGGTCCGTCGGACGGCCCGGACCTGCTTCGCGCTGGCGCCGGTGACCCGCTGGCCGCCGATCTCGACATCGCCGGCGGTCGGCTCGAGCAGGCCGTTCAGCATGCGGATGAGCGTCGACTTGCCGGAGCCGGACAGACCCATGACGACGAAGATCTCGCCGGGACGGACGTCGAACGAGGCGTCGATGACGGCGGCGGAGCCGAGCTCGCGGACCTCGTCACGGGACGCGCCCCCGTCCAGTCGGCGGACCGCTTCGGCGGCTCGGCGCCCGAACACCTTGTGCACGCCGCGGACGCTGACCGCCGCGGTGCCTCCGTCCGGTTCGGGCTGGTGCCGGGCGTCGACGGCCCGGTCCTCTGGTGGTGCGATGGACAACTGTGGGACTCCTCGCACGACCGCGGCGCAGGGCGCACACCGGTCGCGTCGTGATTGCGAACGGGTCGTCCGGCACGTCGCGGCACGACCACGTCGAGCCCGCGCAGGTGGCACAGGGCGAGCGGTCGCACGCAGGGACCACGCTCGGGGCGGTCCCGGTCCGGCCGACCGTACGGCCGCGGCGAGTGCTGTCCGCCGGGACGCGTTCTGGTCGTCGTGCCCTCCACCGTCGGCTGCGAGGCCACTGGCTGAAGGGACGCTCAACCGTAGCGACCCCGTGTCCCCCGATGCCACCCGCGACCCGGCCGGATCGGGGACCCGGTTGTCCCCCGGTCACGGCGTGTCGCCCACGCACATGGGGATCGACATCGTGATGCGGTCGTTACAGTCCAGGCGGCGCGCAGGGTCGGGTGCCGCCCCTGCGCGCCCGCACATGTAGCGTGGCGCGCATGACAGCGCAGAACGACACGGGCGCCCGACGCGCCCCCGCGCAGGACTTCTCGCACGAGCAGGAGGGCTACCAGCACGGTCTGAAGCCCCGGCAGTTGCAGATGATCGCGATCGGTGGAGCCATCGGCACGGGGCTCTTCCTCGGAGCCGGCGGACGGCTCAACTCGGCCGGCCCGGCACTCGCGATCACCTACCTGGTGGCGGGCGTCTTCGCGTTCTTCATCCTCCGGGCGCTCGGCGAACTCGTGCTGCACCGTCCGTCGTCTGGGTCCTTCATCTCGTACGCGCGCGAGTTCTACGGTGAGAAGTTCGCGTACGCGGCCGGCTGGATGTACTTCCTCAACTGGGCGATGACCTCGATCGTGGACACCACGGCAGTGGCCCTCTACATGCAGTACTGGAAGCCGTTCACCGCGGCACCGCAGTGGCTCATGGCGCTCATCGCCCTGGTCGTCGTGCTCGCCGCGAACCTCGTCGCGGTGAAGGTGTTCGGGGAGCTCGAGTTCTGGTTCGCGCTCATCAAGGTCGCGGCACTCGTGGCCTTCCTGGTCGTCGCGCTCGTCTGGCTGATCTTCGCGTTCCCGGTCGAGACCGGGGGCGAGGCGGTCCGCACCGGGTTCTCGATCCTGCAGGACAACGGCGGGGTGTTCCCGAACGGGCTGCTGCCCGCGGTGCTGGTGATCCAGGGCGTCGTCTTCGCCTACGCCGCCATCGAGCTGGTCGGCACCGCCTCCGGCGAGACGCAGGACACCGAGAAGGTCATCCCGCGGGCGATCAACTCGGTCGTGTTCCGCATCGCGGTGTTCTACGTCGGTTCGGTCGTGCTGCTGTCGCTGCTGCTGCCGTACACGTCGTACAAGGAGGGCGAGAGCCCCTTCGTCACGTTCTTCTCGTCGATCGGGAACCCGCAGGTCGGCCAGGTCGTCGGCTCGATCATGAACTTCGTCGTGCTCACGGCCGCACTGTCGTCGCTGAACGCCGGGCTCTACTCGACCGGGCGGGCGCTGCACTCGATGGGCATGAACGGTTCCGCGCCGCGGTGGACCACGAAGATGTCGCGTGGCGGCGTCCCGTACGCGGGCATCCTGCTCACGGCGGGCTTCACCGTCGTCGGCGTCGTGCTCAACTACTTCGTCCCGTCGCAGGCCTTCGAGATCGCGCTGAACGTCGCGAGCCTCGGCATCATCACCGCGTGGGGGACGATCATCCTGTGCCAGATGAAGCTCCGGAGCTGGGCGAAGCAGGGCCTCGCGAAGGAGCCGACGTTCCGGCTCCCCGGTGCCCCGGTGACCGCGTGGCTGACCCTGGCGTTCCTCGCCTCGGTCATCGTGCTCATGGCCATCGACTGGCCCGTCGGCACGTTCACGATCGCGTCGCTGGTGATCATCATCCCGCTGCTCGTCGTCGGCTGGTTCGTGCAGCGCGACCGGATCCTGCGCATCGCAGCGCTCCGGCAGGGCGTGACCGGACCGTACCCGGTGACCGGGCGCGACCCGGCGAACCAGGTCCGCCGGGCGTCGGAGGACCGACACGACGGCGACTGAGTCTGTCCGCTCGGCGCTCACCCGCCCGACGGCCCCGTGACGGGTCCGGCGCCCACCGATAGCATCGGCGAGTGCCGGACCCGTCGCTCGTTCCCTCCCTCGACCTGCAGCTGACCTGGCGCGGCACGTTCGGACGCATCCGGTTCTTCGACCACCGGGTGACCGCCGAGACGAGCTTCGAGCGGGACGCCCTGACGACCGTGCCGATGGCGTCGGTCCGCGGCTGGCGCATCGAGCCGTGCGACTTCGACGCGGTGTGCGTCGAGTTCGTCACCGACGACGACACCTACCGCGTCCTGCTCGACACGATCGACGAGCGCCTCGCCGACCACGCGCTCCGACGGGTGCTCGGCGCCCCGCTGCCGTCCGCGTCCTGACCGCCCCGGTCCCCGGTCACCGCCCCCGTCCGCCCGGTCGTCGCCACGTCTGTCCGCGACACGCCGGTCCGGCCTGCCGGGCACAGCAGGAGTCTGCTGGTGGACTGCTCGACGCCGCTCCCCCACGGCCCCGACGTCGACCGTGCCGTCGGACCGCGGGCCGGAGGGCCGAGCACCACCGGCACCGTCGTCGCCGGGCTCCGGGACGGATTCGGGTTCCGGCCCGCGGACCGGCGACGACGGACCGTCCCGCTGCGTGCACTCCCCACGGTCGCCACGCCGGCGGTTCGTGGCCGCACCGGACAGCGTGATCGCACGCGGTCACACCGTCGACGTGCGGGCACGTCCCGACGCGGCCAGGAGACGGACGGGAGGCACGCGCCGGCGCCGGCACGTGCCTCCCGTCCGGTGGACGGCGAGGCGTCAGACGAGCAGCAGGATGCCCGCGACGACCGACGCGGCGGCGATCGCGAGCGCGATCAGCAGGAGGACGAAGTGCACCCGCCAGAAGGTGGTGGGTCGTCCGGCTGCGTCCCGGGCGCGCGTGTCCGCGGCGACCCGCCGGAAGAAGCGGGGCCAGGCCACGACGTTGAAGAGGGCTCCGATGAACAGGACGACGGCAGCGAAGACGAGCACCGTCCAACTGTAGCCAGCTCGACCGCGGCCAGCCGACGACCCCTGCACGGCAAGGACGCACCGGGCCCGGCGGTGCTCGGCCGCCCCCAACGCGGCCGAGTCCCACCGACCTGTAGCACGTGCTACAGCACCCTACACGGTCGGTGGGGTCGGGTCGACCTCAGACGGTGTCGAGTGCTCGCTCCGCATCGGCGAGGGCACCCTGCTCGGACGGCGAGAGCGTGGACGAGGACGAGCGCAGACCGTCGTTGATCTCCACGATGACCCGGGTCAACTCGGTCGCCGGGTCGTCCGTCTCCGGGTACGCGTTGTCCGTGCCCACCCGCTCGTGCACCGACCGCAGCCGACGGAGGGCCCGACGGACGGCGCGCGCACGACGTGCCCGCCGGAGCCGGTGACCGATGACCAGCAGGAGCATCCCGCACGCAACGCACAGGACTGCGCTCGGCGTGGTGACGTCGTAGGGCGGCGCGAGCGCTCGGGTCACGTCGAGGTGACCGCGGACGTGCGCCACGTCCATCACGACGACGACCACCATGCGGACGAGACCGGCGACCCCGCCGAGCACGAGGACCGCGAGGCCGACGCTCTCGACCGGCCCCCGCGCCTCCCGGAAGCGCAGCACGCAGATCGTCCCCGTCGCGCCGAGGGCGACCCCGAGGTACGTGGTCTGCGCGATCGAGTACACCGCCGCGGCCGGTCGCGCTCCGGCGTCGAGCATGAACGTCGTGGTGGTCGGGGGCTTGTCGAGCACCGTGAACGCCACCACGACGACGGCGAGCACGACCAGGAAGACGGCGGTGATCGTGGTCCGCAGCCAACGGGGTGCCGACCCGACGGCCTTCGCGACGCCCCAGAGCAGCGTGCTCGTGCCGGCCACCATCAGGCAGTCCCCCACGAGCGTCACGACGTTGACGCCGCCGAGGAGCGGGTCGAGCCAGCGGTACAGGGGATCGACGTTCGTGACGATCGTCGCGGTGAACAGCAGGAACGTGACGGCGAGCGTGCGGTCCTGGCCGCGTTGGAGGACGAAGAGGGTGACCGTGCCGCCGACGAGGACGACGGCCTGGAGCACCGCCAGGATCACCCGAAGACCCCGCGGAAGGCGCTGGGCCGGTCACGGTGGGCACGGATCACGCCGGCGAGCCGGTCGGCGAAGAGCTCGGCCTCGTGCTCGTACGCGTTCTCGAACAGCCCGCGGGCCATCGCGCGTTCGACCTTGTAGCCGGGCAGGTCCGGGATGACGTCGCGGATGTAGGCGGACTGCGCCTGCGACTCCTGGTGGCGGTGCAGGACGTGTCCGAGTTCGTGGCCGACGACGAAGGCCCGGAAGGTCGGTGACGGGGTCGGCGAGATCATGACGAGGTGCTGGTGCTCGAGGGTCGCCACGAAGCCGCACACCGGCTCGCTCGCGAGGAAGTCCTCCTCGCGCACCACGATCGGCTTGCCGAGGATCTCGGCCGCAGCGGTCACGGCCGCGTCGACGTCGGTCCAGGTCGCGGCCTCCGCGCGCGCCCAGAACGCGTCGACGGGATCGGTGCTCACGCGACGCTCCCGCGCTGTGACTCCTCCTCGAGCACGGCCGCGATGCGCCGCAACGCGTCCGCGGAGAGCTCTCCCGGGAAGGTCCTGGCGGCGAACCCGCTCACCCGGGCCGAGCGCAGCGACCGGACGAGGGCGAGCTGCGCACTGATGCGGGCGGGGACCTCGCTGTCCTCGAGCAGGAACCGCTCGTCCACCTCGAAGAAGCCCGCGAGCAGCCGGAGGAGGCCCGTGTCGCGGTTGCGCCGACCGTCCCCGGAGAGCATGTAGGTCCACTTCGCCCGAGAGAGTGAGCCGCCGTGCTCGGCCACGTACTCCTCCACCGCCGCGAACGGCACCGGCACCCCTCGCTGCGACTCCTCGAAGTCGAGCAGCAGGTTCAGTCGGCGCGCGAGTTCCGCGGCGTCGAGCGCGCCACCCCGCTCCTCCACCATGTCGATCGGACTCCTCCCCGGTCAGCGGTGCACGACATGCTAGCGCCGGTAGCCTCGATCCGGTGACCCGTCAGCTGCCCGCGACCATCGCCGCACCACTCGAGCACGAGATCGTGGTCACGCGGTCGCGGTTCCTCACCACCGTCGCGCCGGTCGAGGACGTGGCGGACGCGGACCGGGTGATCGCAGCCGTCCGGAAGCGGCACTGGGACGCGCGCCACCACTGCACCGCGATGGTGACCGGTGTCCTCGGCGACCAGGCGCGGTCGTCCGACGACGGCGAGCCGAGCGGCACGGCGGGGGTACCCATGCTCGAGGTCCTCCGCCGTCGCGAGCTCACCGACCTCGTGGTGGTCGTCACGCGCTGGTTCGGCGGCGTCAAGCTCGGAGCCGGCGGACTCGTCCGGGCCTACTCGACCTCGGTGTCCGAGGCGCTCGACCGCGCGGAGCTCGTCGAGCGTCGCACGCTGACCCGGGCGGTCGTCTCGGTCCCGCACGTCGACGCCGGTCGGATCGACAACGTGCTGCGCGACTGGGTCCGGCACCACGATGCCGTGCTCGGGGACACGACCTACGGCGCCGGGGCCGCGTTCGAGCTCTGGGTGCCTGCGACCGGGCACGACCGACTGCGGACCGACCTCGCGGCGGCGTCGGCGGGCTCCCTCCGGCCGGTGTTCGGCGAGGACCGGGTCGTCGACGTCCGCCGAGCCTGACCCGACGCCTCCGACGCCTCCGTCCCGACGCGGCCGACCCGGCACCCCCGTCGGGATCCGTGCGGACGACCTGTCCACCCCCATGTAGCGTGTGGAACGTGAAACACCAGGACGCTCCCTCTCCACGACGACGCCGCACGGTCGCGGCGTCCACGGTCACCACCGTCGCGCTCGCGCTGGTCACGGCGCTGACGGGCCCGGCGAGCGCCGGGGCCGCCGAGCTCCCGAGCACCGCGGACGACGCGGCGAGCACGACAGCCACGGCACCGGCTGCGGCCCCGGCCACGGCACCGGCACCGGCACCGGTCACCGCACCAGCCATCGCACCAGCCACCGCTCCGGCGACAGCTCCGGCCTCGCCGGTGCCGCCACCCCCGACCAGCGCTGACCCGCACGCACGCGACGACGCTGCGGTCGCAGCCACCCTCGGCCTGGCCGTCGAGGTCGCGAAGGACGGCAACGGTCCCTTCACGACGACCGACGGCCCGGGCGGGGACACCGGCGACACGAACGGGATCGTGCGGACGCTCGACACCGTCACCTACCGGATCACCGTCAGCAGCAACGGTGGCACCAGCACCGACGAGCGCTTCACCGTCACCGCTCCCGCCGGCACGGCCTGGTCCGCCCTCCCGAGCTCCTGCACCGGTCCGGGCAGCGGCATCGTCGGCCAGGTGCTCACGTGCAACCTCGGCTCGGTGACCGAGGGCAGCACCGTCGCGACCCCCGTGGCGCTCACGGTGTCGGCGGACCTCCGGGCCGGCGACACGGTGGCGGTGCAGGCCGAGGTCACCGCTGACGACAGCGAGACCGTCCGGGCGACCTCGCCGTCGACGACCGTCTCGGCCGTGGCCCGGTACAACCTCAGCAAGGACCTCGTCGGCAGCCAGCTGAAGGCCGACGTGCTCGGACCCGACGGTCGGACGCGGGGGTTCCAGCTCGTCTACCCGATCTCGGTCGACTGGCTCCCCGTCGAACCGGGCGCGGGTCTGCTCGGCTTCGAGGGGAGCGCGGGGCCGATGCACTTCGTCGACGACGTCTCCCGGATCACCGGAGACCTGCCGTCCGGTGCCGTGCTCTTCGCCCCGAACCGGACCGCCTGCGGCATCAACGAGGTGAACGAGGTGCGCTTCTCCGGGATCCCGGGCGGACGCGGCGGCGGGGACGGCAACGTCGTCGACTCGGGGCGGATCACCTGCACGCAGTCGGCGCCGGGGCAGGACGTCGACGTCACGATCACCGACACCGTCACCGACCCCGCGCGGATCCCGACGAAGGGCCTGAACGGCAGCCCGCTGAGCGGTGGCCGGAAGAACTACGTCGTCACCGGGTACCTGAGCCTCTGGGTCCCCGACCTGCCGGCCGGCTCGTCGGTCACCTCGCAGAACACCTACCGTCCGCTCACGACCACGTCGGTCAGCGGCGCACCGAACTTCCCCGGCGGCACCGAGCCCACAGCGGACAACGTCGCGCGGCGCTCCCTCGTCGAACTCGCTCCGGGCAACGGCGGCAAGACGATCACCCAGGTCGGAGCCGACGGCGCGATCACCGCCGGTTCCGCCAAGGAGGGCGACCCGTGGGTCACACCCGGGCAGACGATCCGGAGCAGCGTCTCCGCGTCGAACCCGGGCCTCCGGTCACAGAACGCCGTGGTGTGCGACACCTTCGACCGCGCCACCCAGCGGCTGACGCGGGTCGCCGGCCGGTACACGGCGGTGACCTCGTCCTCCCCTGCGACGGTGCAGTACGCCGCGTACGACATGGCCGACCCCGCCGCCGGTCGCTCCGCCGACTGCGACGACGCATCCGGTCCCTGGTACGACGATCCGGCGCTGGTCCCGGGCGGCCCGGACGCCGTCGGGGCCGTCCGGGCGACGACGACCCTCACCGGTGGGACGAGCCTGTCGCTGTACACCTACACCCGGGTGCTCCCCGTGGCCGGCGGGACGCGCGTGTACGACTTCGGGCACCTGCGGTTCGGGACGGCCGCGTGGCGACACGACAGCGCCGACCCCGTCCTCGGCGCCGGGCCGCTCGCGGACAGTGTGCTCGTGACCGAGAACCGGGTCCGGATCGCGAAGAAGGTCGTCGACGACGGGTACGGCGCGGACGACACCCCGGACGAGACCTCCGTGGTCTCCGGAGGCGACCGGGTCGACTTCGCGCTGTACCCGAGCATCGCGAACGCCGGCGGGGACGGCAGCCCGACCACCCTGACGGTCGAGGACCTCCTCCCTGCCGGCACCGAGTACGTCCCCGGCAGCGCCTCCCCGTCGCCGACGGTGGACTCCGTGGACGACGACGGCGTGACCCGGCAGCGTCTGACCTGGGACCTGGAGGGCGTCACGCCGAACGGCGCGCTCGCGCCGATCACCTACACGGTGTCCGTCTCGCGGCTGACCCCCGCGGGCACGCTGACGAACGAGGTTGAGGTCGCGTCGCCGACGGACCGGTCGCCCGAGGCGGACCGGACGGCACAGCGATCCGTGCGCCTGGTCTCCCCCGGCGGGATCGCCGTCGAGAAGTCGGCCGTGCACCCCGTGGTCGTGACGGGAGACGACCTCGAGTGGACCCTCGGCTGGACCAACCAGGGTTCGACGGACGTCCACGACGTCGCGCTGGTCGACGTCCTCCCCACCGACGGCGACGGGCTCGGGTCGTCCTTCCACGGCAGCCGCTCACTCGCCGCCCCGGTGTCGGTCGATGCGGCAGCCGGGGAAGCCGTGCGGTACACAGCGGCGGATCCGTCCTCCGTCTCGCTCGACCCCGCAGATCCCTCGAACCGGGACGGCGGCGCGACCGTGTGGTGCACCGCCGACGCGTTCGGGAGCGCCGGCTGCCCGGCCGACCTCGCCGAGGCGTCGGCTTTCCGCATCGACCGGTCCGCCCCGGTCGCACCCGGCGCCACGGTCGTGCACCAGGTGGCGCTGTCGACGACGGGCCAGCAGCAGGACGACCGCTACACGAACCGCTTCGGACTCCGCGCGGCCGACCTCGCGCTCCCCGTGGTCTCGAACCGGGCGACCGTCCGGATCGTGGCGGGCTCCGTCGGCGACACCGTGTGGGTCGACGACGACCGCGACGGGCTGCAGGACGACGACCACCCGGCCGCCGGGGTCCGGGCCGAGCTCTCCGGGACGGACGACCGCGGGGCGCAGGTCACGCGTTCGACCGACACCGACGCCGCCGGGCACTACCGGTTCGACGACCTGCGCCCCGGCGACTACCGCGTCAGGTGGTCGGCGCCGGACGGCTTCGGCTTCACCACGGCAGGCGTCGGGGCCGACCCCGGGAGCGACGCCGACGCCGAGCCGACGACGGGCCGCTCGGACGTCGTGCACCTCGCCGTGACGACGGACGAGTCGGGCGCGACCGACGGCGTCAGCACCGACGACGACGTCGACGCCGGGCTCGTGGCCACGGCCGGCGGGTCGACCGGCACGCCGGGCGGATCGACGGGGACCCCGGGTGGGACGCCGGGACCGGGCAGCGCCGCAGGACCGGGCGCCGACGCAGGACCGGGCGCCGCCGCAGGACCGGCCACGGCCGACGAACCCCGGCGGCCGCACGGGAACGCGGACACCGACCGGACGACCGGTCTCGCCTTCACGGGAGCGGCAGGGCTCCTCCCGCTCGCGATGGCGGCAGCCCTGGCGCTCGCGCTGGGCGGTACGGTCCTCGTCCGCCGACGCCGACCCTCCCGGCCCGGAGCACGCGACCGGCGGGCCTGAGACCGGCCGACGGCACTGCGACCGGCGGCGGCACTGCGACCAGCCGAAGGCACTGCGATCCGGGCGGGGACGGGAGACCGACCCGGCACCGACCGACAGCGCCGACGCCCGAGCGCGGGCGGGGACCACCCCGCCCGCGCTCTCGTCGGTGCGGCACGACCCACTGCCGTCCGATCCGACGCCCTCGCGCACGTCGGGCGTGTCGAGTCGGCGGGGCGGGATCACCGGGGAACGACGAAGGCCCCGGTCCGTACGGACCGGGGCCTTGCTGGTGCGCCCCCTGGGACTTGAACCCAGAACCCACTGATTAAGAGTCAGTTGCTCTGCCAATTGAGCTAGAGGCGCATGGTGTGCAGTTGTTCATCGCCGCCGCACTTCCGTGCTGCAACGGGAAACAACAATAGCATGGCTTTCGCGTGCTCGAGACCACTCGGGCACCGGAACGAACAGGAGCACCATGACGGACCGTCTCGCGGCCGGCGACACCGCCCCCGACTTCACCCTCCCCGACCAGGACGGCGTGCAGCACGCACTGCACGACCTACGCGGGAAGAAGGTCATCGTGTACTTCTACCCGGCGGCCTCCACCCCGGGGTGCACCACCGAGGCGTGCGACTTCCGCGACAACATGTCGTCGCTGCAGGCGGCCGGCTACGAGGTCCTCGGCGTCTCGAAGGACGACCTGCCGGCGCTGAAGACGTTCCAGCACGAGCAGGCCCTCACGTTCCCGCTGCTCAGCGACCCGGACCTCGCCGTGCACAAGGCGTACGGCGCCTGGGGCGAGAAGAACAACTACGGGAAGATCGTCACCGGCACGATCCGCTCGACGATCGTCGTCGACGAGGACGGCACCGTGCAGCTCCCCCTCTACAACGTGAAGGCCACGGGGCACGTCGCCAGCCTGCGGAAGAAGCTCGGGCTGGTCTGATCGCCGGAGCGCACGCACTGGAGGCCCGAAGCCGGTCCACGGGACCGGCACCGGGCCTCCAGGCCGTCGCGTGCACGCGCGTCAGTCGTCGTCGCCGTCCTGCCGCACCAGGGCGGCCGTGACCGGCCGCGAGACCACCAGCGTGATGGCGAGCAGCGCGGGGACGAGCAGCAGCCAACCGAACCAGGCGACACGGAACACGCCCTGGAAGGCCCCGATCGCGAGGGCACCCTGCAGGACCTGCCAGACGATGATCCCGGAGCGCACCCACGGCCGTCGGTTCCGCAGCCCGACGAACAGCGAACCGAGCCACAGGGCGGCGATCGCGGTGAGGATCGTCAGGGCGATGCCGGACGCCAGGCTCGTCGCCGGCGAGGTGACGAGTTCGACGATCAGCCAGACGGTGACGCCGACCAGCGCGAGGAACTCGAGGCCGAGCAGCACCTGCAGCACCGTGATCGCGGGCGAGGGTCGTCCGGGGTCCGCGGACCCAGCGGGTGTGGTGTCGTGCACAGCGATCCTCCAGCGTCCGAACCCTTGATTTGCCCCTACCAGTATGGAACGATATTCGAGGTCGTTTGGACGGCACGATGTGGTGTGCGTCTCCCGTGGTTCGACGCTCCTCCCCCGAGCGTTCTGCGGGCGTCAGACTCGCTTCCAGCGGATCCCTCCCCCACGGGTGTCCCCTCATGCTCAGCATGCCCAGCGTTCCGATCCCCGAACCACGTCCACGGCTGCCGTTCGAGCATCGACATCAAGGAGCACCACACATGGACTGGCGTGACCAGGCAGCTTGCCTCACCGCGGACCCCGAGCTCTTCTTCCCGGTCGGGAACACCGGCCCCGCAGTGGACCAGATCGAGAAGGCGAAGTCCGTCTGCGCCCGCTGCACCGTCACCGAGATGTGCCTGCAGTACGCACTGGAGAACAACCAGGACTCCGGCGTCTGGGGTGGCCTCAGCGAGGACGAGCGTCGTGCGCTGAAGCGCCGCGCCGCCCGTGCTCGCCGCGCCTCCTGACGCATCGCTGACGAAGCCCGCTGCCCTCCGGGGCGGCGGGCTTCGTCGTGCCCGGGGCGCCGGTGGAGTCTCGCTCGCGGAACCAGGTTCCGGACACCGAACCGCGATTTTCCACGGTGTCGTGTCCGGAACCTGGTTCCCGGAGTGGGGCCGGCGCCTACGCCGCGGGCGCAGCCGTCAACCAGCGGAACGGGATCGAGATGCCGACCTCGGTGCCGCTGCCCGTGAGGGTGTGCCAGTCGATCGTGCCGCCGAGCTCACCCTGGATCAGCGTCCGGACGATCTGCGTGCCGAGTCCGGAGCCGACCTTGCCCTCGGGCAGGCCCCGACCGTTGTCGCGGACCTGGATCTCGAGGTGGTCGTCGTACCGGTCCGCGACGATCTCCACCTCGCCGTCGCGACCGTCGAGGCCGTGCTCCACCGCGTTCGTCACGAGCTCGGTGAGACCGAGGGCGAGCGGGGTCGCGGCCTCGGACGGCAGGACACCGAACTCGCCGGTCTTCTTCGGGTGCACGGTCGTGTTGTGCGACGCGGCGACCTCGGTGACGAGCTTGAGCACGGAGTCGAAGACCTCGTCGAAGTCGACGTTCTGGCTGAGCCCCGTCGAGAGGGTGTCGTGCACGACCGCGATCGCCGCGACGCGCCGCATGGCGTTCTGGAGCGACGTCCGGGCCTCGTCGGAGTGCGTCCGCCGGGCCTGGATGCGCAGGAGCGACGCCACCGTCTGCAGGTTGTTCTTCACCCGGTGGTGGATCTCCCGGATCGTGGCGTCCTTCGTGATGAGCTCGCGCTCCTGGTGCCGCATCTCGGTCACGTCGCGGCAGAGCACGACCGCGCCGATCCGCTCGCCGTGGTCGCGCAGCGGGATCGAGCGGAGGGACACCGTGACGCCCTTCGCCTCGATGTCCGCACGCCACGGCGCGCGCCCGGTGACGACGAGCGGGAGTGACTCGTCGACGTCGAGCTTGGCGCCGATGAGCTCGGTCGTCACCTCGGCCAGCGACTTGCGCTCGAGCTCCCCCTCGAACCCCATGCGGTTGAACGCGCTCAGGCCGTTCGGGCTCGCGAACGTGACCACGCCGTTGGTGTCGAGGCGGAGCAGACCGTCACTCGCACGGGGAGCGCCGCGGCGGGGCCCGGCCGGGGCGCCGAGGTCCGGGAAGTCCCCGGTGGCGATCATGCCGAAGAGGTCGTTCGCGCTCGCGGTGAAGTTGAGCTCCTGGCGGCTCGGCGTCCGCATCTCGTCCTGGTTCGAGTGTCGGGTGACGACGGCGATCGGACGGTCGGTGGTCTCGGCGCTCTTCGGGCTGAGGCGGCGGAGCACCGGGATCGCCCGCACCCGGGTCGGGGTGTCCTCGTACCAGTCGGGCTCGGCGGAGTCCACCACACGCGACGCGGCGAAGCACTCGGTGACCTGTTCGCGCCACTCCTCGCGGATCTCCTGGCCGACGATGTCGCGGTAGAAGAGCGTCGCGGCCGAGCTCGGCCGGGCGTGTGCGACGGCGACGAACGAGCCGTCCTCGGCGGTCGGCACCCAGAGCACCATGTCGGCGAAGGACAGGTCGGCGAGCAGCTGCCAGTCCCCCACGAGGAGGTGGAGCCACTCCACGTCCGCTTCGGAGGAACGGCCTTGTGCGAGGACGAGGTCACTGAGGGTCGACACGCGCCCAAGTCTAGGTGGCGCGGGGTGTGGACAGATCCGCGTTGTCCACAGGGCTCTCGAGTCGGAATGTCAGATGTTGCACACGCCCTACGCTCACCCGGACAGGAAAGGGGACGGGGTGGCGTGGGAAGCGATCCGACCGGACGTCGAGAGCGACGAGGGGCACGACGAGGGGCAGGGGGCCGGGCCGGCGACGGTCGGTGGAGATGACCGGGTCCGGTCGGCGGAACGGGTGTTGCACGCGGTCCCGGTCGTTCCGATGGACCCGGCACCGACCGCGGAACCACTGCCCGACCCCGAGGAGACCGCGCGCGCATTGGCCCTGTGCGTGGTCGAGATCCTCAGCGGCGCACGCGAGGTCGACAGCATCGCGCGGTGGGTCACCGACGACGTGCACCGGCACCTCCAGCAGCGGGCGGCCCTGACGGCGCGCAACCGCTCGGGACTCCGTCGGGCGGTCCGGCGGCCCTCCCTGCGGGCGGGCAGTGTGGTGGCGTGCAGTCCGGCGGACGGCATCGTGGAGGCGACGGTGGTCGTCCACGGTCGCAGTCACGCCCGGGCCGTGGCGATCAGGCTCGAGACGCGGAACGGCCGGTGGCGGGCGACGGCGGTCGGCGTGCTGTGAGGCGTTGACGGCTCCGGCGCACCGCGCCAGCGGGGTGCCGGCCGAGACGGGAGGTGGGCCCCACCCGCCGGTACCGGCGCACCGCGCCAGCGGGGTGCCGGCCGAGACGGGAGGTGGGCCCCACCCGCCGATACCGGCGCACCGCGCCAGCGGGGTGCCGGCCGAGACGGGAGGGACGGTGCCACCTGGCACCGTCCCTCCCGTCCGTCTGCGTCTGCGTCCGGTCAGCTCCGCTTCGCGGCGCGCCGCTCGGCGCGGTTGTTCGCCGCCGCCTGGCCGGAGGCCGTCGCCGCCGACCCGAACGCGGAGCCCTGCTCGGGGCCCTGCTCGGCTTCCGCCTCGGCCTGCGCACGCTGCGCGCGAGCCGTGGCGGCCTGCTCGAGTCGGCCCTGCTCGTCGCGGACCTCGACCTCGCCGTCGATGGACGGTGCGGAGTACTCGAGGCCCGCGGTCTCCTCCTCACCGAGGCCCTTCGCCTCGATGACCGCGTTCTCGCCGTCCGACTGGACCTGCACCTCGAGGTTGAAGAGGTACCCGACGGACTCCTCGCGGATCTGGCCCATCATGCTCTGGAAGAGTGCGTAGCCCTCGCGCTGGTACTCGACGAGCGGGTCGCGCTGCGCCATCGCACGGAGGCCGATGCCGTCCTTGAGGTAGTCCATCTCGTACAGGTGGTCGCGCCAACGACGGTCGATCACCGAAAGCACCACGCGGCGCTCGAGCTCGCGCATCGCCTCGTCGCCGAGGAGCTCCTCGCGCTTCTGGTAGGCCAGCTGCGCGTCGGAGAGGATCTCGCGGCCGAGGAACTCCCGCGTCGCCTTGCCCTTCGAGCCGGCCTCCGTGATGACCTCGTCGATGGAGATCGAGATCGGGAAGAGCGTGCCGAGCTCGGTCCACATGGCGTCGAGGTCCCAGTCGTCCGGGGATCCCTCGCCGGTGTGCGAGTCGATGACGTCGTCGATGACGCTCTTCAGGAAGGACTGCGCGCGGTCGTGGATGTCGTCGCCCTCGAGGATGTGGCGGCGGTCGCTGTAGATCGCCTCGCGCTGCCGGTTCAGGACGTCGTCGTACTTGAGGACGTTCTTGCGGATCTCGGCGTTGCGGCCCTCGACCTGCGCCTGGGCGGAGCGGATCGCACGCCCGACCAGCTTGTTCTCGATCGCGAGGTCGTCGGGGACGTTCGACCGCCCCATGAGGCTCTCGGCAGCACCCGAGTTGAACAGGCGCATGAGGTCGTCGGTCAGCGAGAGGTAGAAGCGGCTCTCGCCGGGGTCGCCCTGACGACCGGAACGACCACGGAGCTGGTTGTCGATGCGGCGGGACTCGTGGCGCTCGGTGCCGAGGACGTACAGGCCACCGGCGTCACGGACCTTGTCGGCCTCGTCCTTGATCTCGGCCTTGACGCGCTCGAACACGGCGTCCCACTCGGCCTCGTACTCCTCCGGAGTCTCGGTCGGCGAGAGGCCCTTGGCGTGCATCTCCTGCACGGCGAGGAACTCCGCGTTGCCGCCGAGCATGATGTCGGTTCCGCGACCGGCCATGTTCGTGGCCACCGTCACCGCACCGAGCCGACCGGCCTGGGCGACGATCGCCGCCTCGCGGGCGTGGTTCTTCGCGTTGAGGACTTCGTGCTTGACGCCCTTCTTGGCGAGGAGCTTCGACAGGTACTCCGACTTCTCGACGCTCGTCGTGCCCACCAGGACCGGCTGGCCCTTCTCGTGGCGCTCGGCGATGTCGACCGCGACCTGCTCGAACTTCGCCTTCTCGTTCTTGTAGACGAGGTCGGTCTGGTCGATGCGCTGCATCGGCTTGTTCGTCGGGATCGGGACCACGCCGAGCTTGTAGGTCGACATGAACTCCGCCGCCTCGGTCTCGGCGGTGCCGGTCATGCCGGACAGCTTCTGGTAGAGGCGGAAGTAGTTCTGGAGCGTGACGGTGGCGAGGGTCTGGTTCTCGGCCTTGACCTCGACGCCCTCCTTCGCCTCGATCGCCTGGTGGATGCCCTCGTTGTAACGGCGCCCCATGAGGATGCGGCCGGTGTGCTCGTCGACGATGAGCACCTCGCCGTTCATGACGACGTAGTCCTTGTCCTTCTTGAACAGCGCGACGGCCTTGATCGAGTTGTTCAGGAACGAGATCAGCGGGGTGTTCGCGGACTCGTACAGGTTGTCGATGCCGAGGTAGTCCTCGACCTTCTCGATGCCGGGCTCGAGCACGCCGACGGTGCGCTTCTTCTCGTCGACCTCGTAGTCCTCGCCGGGGGTGAGGCGCTTGGCGATCGACGCGAACTCGGTGAACCAGCGGTTGGCCTCACCCGAGGACGGGCCGGAGATGATGAGCGGGGTCCGCGCCTCGTCGATGAGGATCGAGTCGACCTCGTCCACGATCGCGAAGTAGTGGCCGCGCTGGACCATGTCGGACGCCTGCCACGCCATGTTGTCGCGCAGGTAGTCGAAGCCGAACTCGTTGTTCGTGCCGTACGTGATGTCGGCGGCGTACTGCTCGCGACGCTCGGCCGGCGACTGGTTCGCGATGATGCAGCCCGTCGTCATGCCGAGGGCACGGAAGACGCGGCCCATGAGCTCGGACTGGTACGACGCGAGGAAGTCGTTGACGGTGATGACGTGCACGCCGCGCGACGGGATCGCGTTGAGGTAGGCAGCGGTCGTCGCGACGAGGGTCTTGCCCTCACCGGTCTTCATCTCGGCGATGTTGCCGAGGTGGAGCGCCGCGCCGCCCATGAGCTGCACGTCGAAGTGGCGCATGCCGAGGGTCCGCTTCGACGCCTCGCGCACGGCGGCGAACGCCTCGGGCAGCAGGTCGTCGAGGGACTCGCCGTTGGCGTAGCGCCCGCGCAGCTCCCCGGTCTCGCCCTGGAGTTCCTCGTCGGTGAGGGTCGCGAAGTCGTCTTCGAGGTCGTTGATCGCCGAGGCGTACGCCTTCAGCCGACGGAGGGTTCGTCCTTCGCCGATGCGGAGGACCTTCTCCAGCACGTTTGCCACGTGAGCTCCTTACGAGGTCGTCTCGCGCCGTCTGCGCGATGCGATCAGCCAGTCATGCTAGCAACCCGGCGAACGGCGACGCTGGGAGCGGCACGGCCGTGCGCGGCCCGCGAACGGGCCGCGCACGGGTGGACGACGGTGGGACGCGGTCAGGCCGACGCGACCGCCGGTTCCGCTCCGGCACGCACGCCGGAGGCGGTGTCCTCGACCGCGATGACGCCGTAGTCCCAGCCCTTGCGGCGGTACACGACGCTCGGACGACCGGAGGCCGAATCGACGAACAGGTAGAAGTCGTGGCCGACGAGCTCCATGTGGTACAGCGCGTCGTCGACCGTCATCGGCGCGGCCTCGAAGACCTTCTCGCGGATGACCACGGGGCAGTACGCCTCGTCCTCGGGCTCCTGGTCCGCGTCCGGCTCGACGACCGGGACGGCCCCCGTCGCGACGGTCTGCAGGAGCTTGCCGTCCGCGGGGACGACGCCGAGGTGCTCGAAAGCGGCGCCAGACGCCTCACCCACCGAGGTCGGGCGGTGACGACCGCGGTGCACCTTGCGGCGGTCCCGCGCCCGACGGAGCCGTTCGGCCAACCGGGCGAACGCCAGGTCGAAGGCCGCGTACTTGTCCGACGCGGCCGACTCGGCCCGGACGAGCGGCCCGGGGCCGATCAGGGTCAGCTCGACGCGGTCCTCGCCGCCGCTGCCGCCGGACTTCTCGTTGTGACGGCTGATGCGCACCTCGAACGCGAGGGCACGGTCGGCGAGCGCGTCGATCTTCTCGGACTTCTGTTCGACGTAGGTGCGGAATCGGTCGGTGACCCCGACGTTCCGGCCCGTGATCGTCACGTCCATGTGGCGGCTCCCATCCACGCTCGGCGCGTCGCCTCCGTCCGGCGATCTCTGACGCCTTGTCGCGAGGCTAGACCCGCACCGCGCCCGTCGTCACGACATTTCCCGGTTCCCTGCACGACACCCACGAGACACTCAGCGCTCACCCGGCGTGCACCGGGGCGACACGGTCCTCGACGCTCGCGACCGCGACGCAGCGGACGACGGATCCGCCGGCCGCCCGGACCGCGCGGACGGCCTCGGCCATGGTGACGCCCGTGGTCACGACGTCGTCGACGAGCACGACGGTGCGGCCCGCGACGTCCCTGGCCACGAGCGAGCCGACCGTTGCCCGGACCCGTTCGGTGGCGGACCGCTCCTTCTGCCCGGTCCCGCCCCGGTCCCGACGTGCCCGTACGAGCGGTCGGCCGCGCGGGGCTCCCCCTCGACGCAGGAGCAGCACGACCGGGTCGAACCCCCGCCGACGGCGACCGCGAGCCGACGGCGGGACCCGCAGCAGCACGGTGCCCGGGGGCGCCTCCGCCAGGGCCCGGTGCACCAGTGCGGCGAACCGTCCGGCGAGCGGCCCGGCGACGTCGACCCGCGACCGGAGCTTGAGCTCGAGGAGCAGGACCCGCACGAGCCCCTCGTACTCGAACGCGACGTCGGTGCGGACCCCGCCGACCAGCCGGACCCGACGGGGCCGGTCCGCCAGGGCGCGCCGACAGTCCGCGCACACCGCGCGGTCCGGTGCCCCGCAGCCGACGCAGTCGACGGGAAGGAGGAGCCCGAGCGCGGCCCGCAGGGCCGCCGCCCAACGCTGCTCCGGATCGGTGCTCGCTGCCATCACACCAGGGTGGACCGGGCACCCACCCGACCGGCGGCCGACGTCGCGACCTGGGGACGAGCCTCCCGTCCGGGTCCCCTGTGCAGGAACGGACGCTGCCGGTGCGGACCGGAGACCGGACCGCGCGCCGGGCGGGGTCAGCGCTGTGTGCCGAGCACCGCGCACTCCACACCGGTCGACTCCCAGCCGCCGCCGGTGGACTGCAGGACGGCGCCGTCAGCGAGCCGGAGGAGCAGCGAGCCCCCGCTCCCGCCGACGATCGTCGTCGCGGTGCCGTCCGGCTTCGGCAGGGTCGAGGACTTTCCGCCGATCGTCGTCCGGACGATCTCCGGGCCGTCCTCCGTCTGCCCCACGGACGCGATGTCCGTGTCGCTGATCCACGCCGCGGACACGGCGTCGCCCGAGGCGGCCTGCACCCGGACCGGTGCTCCGAACGCCGTCGGGACCCGGTCCTGGTCGCGGATGATCGCCATGACGTACAGGGCCGGACCGTCCGACGTCTGCAGGAGCGCGAGCGCCCGGGTGGAGTCGCGCGACACCTCGAACGACACGAGCTGTCCCTTCGGCAGGGTGGTCGCGACCTGGTGCGGCTGCCCGGCGACCGAGTAGGACGTCACCTCGCTCGGGTCACCGCGGTCCGCCACCCACACCGACCCGGACCCGAGGTCGTCGACGGCGGGCGGGACCGTGTCGGTCCTGGTGTCGACCCGCAGCCGCGGCCGGCCCGACCGGACCACCCACACGCCGTCGGCGTTCTGCACGGCCGCCAGGGTGCCCGAAGCGCTCAGCGACAACGCCGTCGGGTCGAGGTCGGCGACCTGCGCACCGATGCCGCCGCCGAGCGAGGACACCGAGTCGCCGGAGGCGTACCCGGCCTTCGCGTTCGCGACCACGAGCGGCCGGGGGTCGACGTCCGGGTTCTGCTGCGCGTCCACCCCGCCCGACGAGCCGGTCTCCGGGAGGGTGATCGCGGCGCCCTCGATCGTCATCGTCACCGAGGAAACCGAGGCCACCGACGCCAGCGACTTCGTCAGCTGCGCGCGCATCCGCAGCTTGTCGGACGTGCTCGCCCGGAGCGCGTCGCTCGACAGGTCCACCTGCGCGGTGCCGTTGTCGATCGTCACGGCGTTCAGCGACAGCTGCGTCCCCTCCGGGAACGCGGTGACCACGGCGCCCTTCAGCCAGTCGGCGGGACCGGCGAGCAGTGCGCTGACGATCCTCGTGCTGACCGAGGAGCGCGCGAGGAACCAGCGCACGTCCGGGACGAAGAAGTCGTACGAGGGGTCGTAGAAGTAGAGCTCGTGCTGCTGGAACACCGACTCGAAGCGGACCGGCGACAGGATGATGCCGTCCGGGGCGTACGCGATCCGCCACTCGCCGTCCTCGCGGACGAACTGGTAGGTCAGTGTCGAGGTCGTCGGGCGGACGGCCTGCGTGTACTCCCCGTCCGAGTCGACCGTCGCGCTCGCCGTCAGCGTGTAGGTGAGCTCCCGTCCGCCGACGCGTTCGACCGAGCCCGACCCGTCGCTGATCGTCACGCCCTGGCGGGGGTTCCACTTCTGCGAGAACCCGGACGCCAGGAACTCCCGGGCGATGGCGTAGTTGTTCTGCGCACCGGTGGCGGCGGCGATGAACCCGCGCAGGATCGTCGTCTGGTCCGCGCCGTCGCTCGGCCCGTCCGGCCGGAAGTCGACGCCGGAGACCGATTCGTCCTTGATCGTCTGCCCGGACCGGACGTCGCCCGAGACGGGGATCGCGGCGCAGGCCGACACGGCGACGAGCGTGAGGGCGGCCAGGGCGACCGCGAGCAGCCGGCGCGGCCGACGCCTCGGGGCACGAGTGCGTGCGGGGGTCATGCGTCCTCCTCACGGACGGCGCGCGGACCTCGGTACGGCTCGTCGAGGTCCGGCAGCGGGATCGCCGACGTCGCCGTCGACGCCTGCTCGGAGCGGGGCAGGGTGAGCACGAACGCCGACCCCTCGCCCGGACGGGACCACACGTCGATCCGGCCGCCGTGCAGGTTCGCGTCGCCGAGACTGATCGCGAGCCCGAGCCCGGTGCCGCCGATCGTGCGCTTCCGGCTCGGGTCGGCGCGCCAGAACCGGTCGAACACCCGTGCGGCGTCCTCCGGCGGCATGCCGACACCGTGGTCCCGCACCTCGATCGCCACGGTGCGGGCGTCGCTGTCGACCACGACCTGCACGGGCTTCGCCTCACCGTGTTCGATCGCGTTCCCGACGAGGTTCCGCATGATGCGCCGGATGCGCTTGGCGTCGAGCTGCATGGTCGTGTGGCCGCCCGGCGTCTCGAGGACGAGCTCGACGCCCGCGCGGTCGGCGAGCGGACGGAACTCCTCGACGATGTCCGCGGCGAGCGCCGCCGGCACGACGGGCTCGGTGTCGAGCTGGACGGCCTGGGCGTCGTAGCGGGAGATCTCGAGCAGGTCGGCCAGCAGGAGCTCGAACCGCTCGACCTGCGCGTGCAGGAGTTCCGCCGACCGTCCGACCGAGGGCTCGAAGGCGTGTCGGGAGTCGTAGAGCATGTCGCCGGCGAGCCGGATGGTGGTGAGCGGCGTCCGGAGTTCGTGCGACACGTCGGACACGAAGCGCTGCTGCACCCGGGAGAGCTCGGCGAGCTGCGTGATCTGCCGGCTCACCGCGTCCGCCATCCCGTTGAAGCTCCTGGCGAGGGTGGCGATGTCGTCGTTGCCGCGCACCGGGATGCGTTCGTCGAGCCGGCCGGCCGCGATCTTCCGGCTCGTCTCGGCGGCTCCGCGGATCGGCACGATGACGAGCCGGACCACGAGCGAGGTGACGAGCGCGATGAGCACCATGAGGGCCACGCCGCCGATGGACAGCGTCTGGGACACGAAGTCGAGGGTCTGCTGCGCGTCGGAGAGGTCGTAGACGAGGTACAGCTCGTACTGCCCGGCGCTCGGGATCTGGAGTGTCGACCCGACGGCGAGCCCGGGCGACCGGCGCCCCTCGTCGTCGAGCTGTACGGGCTGCAGACTGAGCCGGCCGGTGTTCTTGCCGACCTCGCGCCGCAGGGCGTCGCTGATGACCGCGTCGGGGAACCCCGGCGTCACGATGGTCTGCAGGGTCTGCGACGTGGTCTGGTCCGGACTGCGCTCGATCGCGACCGCGGTCCCTCCCGGGCTGGTCGTGTTCGACAGGATCGCCTGCTGCGCCTCGTTCTGCAGCGTCTCGAGTTCGGACTGGTTGTTGTCCTCGCCCGCGGTCGCCGCGTCGAAGATGTTCTGCGCGACGATCGTGGCGCGCGCCGACTCGGACTCGATCTGGTCGCGGCGCTGGGCGTACACGTTGGACGAGATGCTCACCATGACGGCCGTGCCGATGACCGCGACCGCGAGGCCGGTGGTGAGGACGGTGATCGCCACCGACCGGAACATGAGGGACCGGCTCCACAGGTACCCGATGCCGCGCCAGCCGCGACGGACCCACCGGCGCAGCCGACGTCCGCTGCGGCCGAGGGGGCTCCTCGCCGCGGGGCGGGCTGCCGGTGGCACGGTGCTCAGGCTCCTCCGGCCCGGTAGCCGACGCCACGGACGGTGGTGACGATCTTCGGGTTGTCGGGATCGTGCTCGATCTTGGCGCGCAGCCGCTGGACGTGGACGTTCACGAGCCGGGTGTCGGCCTTGTAGTGGTAGCCCCACACCTGCTCGAGCAGCATCTCCCGCGTGAACACCTGGTTCGGCTTCTCGGCGAGGGCACGGAGGAGGTCGAACTCGAGCGGCGTGAGCGCGATCACGGCGTCGCCGCGGCGGACCTCGTGACCGGGGACGTCGACCGTCAGGTCGCCGACGTGCAGCACCGTGGAGTCGGACGACGTCGGTCGCAGCCGCGTCCGGATGCGGGCGACGAGCTCCTTCGGGTTGAAGGGCTTGACGACGTAGTCGTCGGCGCCGTTCTCGAGCCCGGCCACGACGTCGGCGGTGTCGCTCTTCGCCGTCAGCATGATGATCGGTGTGCCGCTCTCGGCCCGGATCCGCTTGCACACCTCGATCCCGTCGATGCCGGGGAGCATGACGTCGAGGAGCACCAGGTCCGGCTCGGTGGCGCGGAACGCGTCCATCGCCCCGGTGCCGTCGGCGCTGAAGTCGGGTTCGAACCCCTCGGAGCGGAGCACGATGCCGATCATCTCGGCGAGGGCCTGGTCGTCGTCGACGACGAGGATGCGCGGTGTCATGTGATGGGACTTCCGTACCTGTGGAGCGGGCGGTGCCGGTCCGACACCGCACCTCACGATAGCCGAGGCCCCGTCATGCGGGCTTTTCCGCCAGGATGGTGTCGACCGCGTGTCCGCTCGCGTGGTCGGAGCGAGGGGGTGCGGCATGACCGGCTGGCAGGTACCGGGGTCCGGTGGCGAGCAGCCGTCGGGCGCGGATCGGGACGGACGGCCTGGAGGCACGGACCGGCAGTGGACGCCGCCGCCGTCCCCGACGTGGCCGGGTCGCGGCGACGGCGCGTGGCCGGGTCCGCAGGGCGGCCCGCCGCAGGGCCCACCGCAGGGCGCACGGCCGGGAGCGCGTCCGGCGGTGCCGCTGCGCCCGCTCGGGCTCGGCGACGTCCTGTCGGGTGCGTTCACGGTGTTCCGGCGCAACGCCCGGGTCCTGCTGCTCTGGAGCTTCCTGCTCTCCGGGATCGTCGGCCTGCTCACCCAGCTCGTCAGCTCGCTCACGCGTGCGAGCCTGCAGACGCGGTTGTTCTCCGCGCTCGACGGCGGGCGCGACGCCGCGACGGTGGCGGCCGGGGCGGTGACGCTGTTCGCGCTCGTGTCGATCGGGCTGCCGTTCCTGTCGGGACTCCTCCGCGGGTTCCTCGTGGCACCGATCGCGGTCGACACCGGCCAGCGGGTGCTCGGTCGGCGCGCCACCTTCCGCGGGACCTGGTCGCTCCTCGCCGGACGACGCTGGTCGGTCGTCGGCTGGGTGCTCCTGCAGGCGCTCGCGGGCGTGGTGTTCGGCGGCGGACTGCTGGCACTGGGGGTCGGGTTCGTGGCGGCCCTCGCGGCCAGCCGGGCGAGCTGGGGCTGGTTCCTGCTCGCGATCCTCGTGCTCGGGCTCGGCGGCGGCGTCGTGGTGGTGTGGCTGACGACGCGCTTCGCGTTCACGGTCCCGACCATCGCGCTCGAGGGCCGGTCGGTCTTCTCGGCAGCGGCGCAGTCGTGGCGGCTCACCCGTGGTGCGTTCTGGCGCACGTTCGGGATCATGCTCCTGGTGAACGCGGCGTTCGCGGTCGCCGCCGGGATCGCGTCCTTCCCGCTCAGCGCCGGTTCGGCCCTGGTCGGCGGGGTGTTCGACCCGCTCGGGCAGACGTCCGCGTCGTCGGGCGTCGGCGCCGGTGCCGTGGTGCTGCTCGTGGTGGGCGCGCTCCTGGTGATCGCCGTCCAGTGCACCGCGGACGTGCTGACGGGTGCCGTCGTGACGCTCCTCGCGGTGGACCGACGGATCCGGACCGAGGGGCTCGACCAGCGGATCGCGGCGCACCTCGACACGGGAGACCCGGCCGACCCGTTCGCGCCGGCGACTCCGCTCCCGGCCGCACGGGGTCCGTGGGGTCCGTCGCCGCAGGGGTGGGTCGCGGGCCCGCAGTGGGGGGCGCCACAGCAGTGGGGACCGCCGCAGCAGTGGGGACCGCCCGCTCCGGAGCCGCCCCGGTGGAACGGACCGGACGGCACGCCGTGACGGCCGTCGACCCGGACCAGGCGCGGCGGCTGCTCGAGCGCGAACTCGAGCGCTCCGCTTACCAGGGGGCGCAGCCGACGTGGTGGGACCGGGCGTCGAAGGCCTTCCTGGACTGGTTGGCCTCGCTCCGTGCCGACGGGCTGGACTCGCCCGGCGTCGGCCACACGCTGCTCGTGGTCGCGATCGTGGTGCTCGTCGCCGTGGCGGTGCTCGTCGTGGTCGCCCGGGGGGTCCCGCGGCGACGCCTCCGGGTCACGGACGACGCCGTCCGCGGCGTGTTCGACGACGACGACACCCGATCGGCCGACGAGCTCCTGCGCTCCGCGGACGCGGCCGCGCGGAACGGTGACTGGAGCGCCGCGGTCCTCGACGGCTACCGGGCCACCGCCCGCGGCCTCGGCGAGCGCGACCTCGTCCCGGACGTCCCCGGGGCGACGGCCCGGGCGATCGCAGCCGCGGCCGCGCGGCCGTTCCCGGCACTCGCCGACGAGCTCGACACCGCCGCGCGCACCTTCGACGCGGTCCGCTACCTCGACACGCCGGCCGACCGCTCCGCCGCCGAGGCCGTGGTCGCGTCCGCCAGGACGATCGCCCGCACCCGCCCCGCGGCCGACCGGTCCGTGACGACCACGGCGGTGCCGTCGTGAGCACCGGGACCGTTCCCCGTGCCGGATCGACAGGGACCGGTGAGGGCACCGTCGTCCCCGGTCGCGTCCCCGGTCGTCGGGGTCGGGCCGCCGTCTGGGCCGGGATCGCCGTGGTCGGGCTCGTGCTGGCCGTGCTGACGGTCGCCGTCCGCGGGACCCCGGGGCCGTCCGAGCACGAGCTCGACCCGGCATCGACGACCGCGAGCGGGTCCCGGGCGCTCGTCCGGGTCCTCGAGCAGCGGGGCACGGCCGTGGACGTCGTGCGGGACGCCGACCGGACCGGCACGGGGACGGTGTTCGTCGACGACGGGGACGGCGTGCTCTCGGCCGCCGTCGCCGGGCGGCTCGTCCGGACCGCCCGGCACGTGGTCCTCGTGACGACGCAGCCGGCCGTGCTGCAGGCCGTCGGACTCGACGTCCGGGACACCCGCGCCGTGGACGACGCCGTGTCGTCCACCGGATCGTGCCCGATCCCCGCGGTGCGTGCCGCCGGGTCCGTGACCGCGACGGGGACCGGCTACCGCGTCGGCGCCGACGGGGACGGCGGTGCGCGGGTCGAGCGGTGCGCCCCGAGCGGCGACGGTGCCGACCGGGTGTGGGGCATCGTGCGGACCACCACCGCGGGGGGTGACGTCACGGTCCTCGGCACCACCGCCGCCCTCCGGAACGACACGATCACGACCGCCGGCAACGCGGGGCTGGCGCTCGGGCTGCTCGGTGGGGACGACCGCCTGGCCTGGTACGTGCCGACCCCCGGCAGCGCCGATGCCGCGACGACGCTCGGCGAGCTCGCACCGCCCTGGGTGCCGTCCGTCCTGCTCCTGCTCGCGCTCGTCGCGGTCGCTGGGGCGGTCTGGCGCGGCCGCCGCCTCGGGCCGCTCGTCGTGGAGCCGCTCCCCGTCGTCGTCCGTGCCGCGGAGACGACCGAGGGACGGGCGCGGCTCTACGCCAGGACCCGCGACCGCACCCACGCCCTCGACACCCTGCGGACGGCGGCCCTCTTCCGGATCGGCCGTCGCCTCGGACTCCCCCGCTCCGCGCACGTCGACGACGTCGTCCGTGCCGCGGCCCGCGCCACCGGACGTCCGGACCACGAGGTCGGCGCCGTGCTCGTCGGCGGCCCGACCGGCACCGATGCCGCCCTCCTCGACGGGGTGCACGCCCTCGACGACCTCGAACGCGCCGTCCACGCGGCGACGACCGGCACCGACCACCACGACCGACCAGGAGCACGACCGTGACCGACCTGCCACCGAACGACCACCAGCAGCACGCGCGGCCCGTCGCGACGACCGATCCGCTCCGCGAGGCGTTCGGACGTGTCCGCGCCGAGGTCGCCAAGGCCGTCGTGGGCCAGGAGGGCGCCGTGTCCGGCATGATCGTCGGGCTGCTCGCCCAGGGCCACGTGCTCCTCGAGGGCGTCCCCGGTGTCGCGAAGACCCTGCTGGTCCGGAGCCTCGCCGCCGCGATGTCGCTCGACACGAAGCGCATCCAGTTCACACCCGACCTCATGCCGGGCGACGTCACCGGATCGCTCGTGTACGACGCGTCCACCGGCACGTTCCCGTTCCGCGCCGGACCCGTGTTCACGAACGTGCTGCTCGCGGACGAGGTGAACCGGACGCCGCCGAAGACGCAGTCCGCCCTGCTCGAGGCGATGGAGGAGCGGCAGGTCAGTGTCGACGGGTCCGCCCGGGCGCTGCCGGACCCCTTCTTCGTCGCCGCGACCATGAACCCGATCGAGTTCGAGGGCACCTACACCCTGCCCGAGGCACAGCTCGACCGCTTCCTGGTGAAGCTCACGCTCGACGTGCCCCCGCGCGACGTCGAGTGGCAGGTCCTCCGTCGGCACGCGGACGGGTTCGTCCCCCGTGACGTCGCCTCCGCCGGGATCGCCCCCGTGGTCGGCCGGGACGAGGTCCTCGCCGCACAGCTCGCGGTCCGCGGGGTCGGTGCCCGCGACGACGTCCTCGCCTACGTCGTCGACCTGGCACGGGCGACCCGCCAGGCACCGTCCGTCCGGGTGGGGGTCAGCCCCCGCGGCGCGACCGCCCTGCTCGCGGCGGCGAAGGCGTGGGCGTGGCTCACCGGCTACGACGCGATCACGCCGGACCACGTCCAGGCCATGGTCCTGCCGGTCTGGCGGCACCGGCTCCGGGTCGCCGCCGACGCGGAGCTCGAGGGCGTGGGTGCCGACGGGGTGCTGCAGCAGGTCCTCGAGCAGGTCCGGGTGCCGATCTAGTGGCGCTGTCCGGTCGGTTCGTGGCGTTCCTCGCCGTCGCCGTCGTGCCCGTCGTGCTGCTCGGCACGGGGTGGGCGGGCGTCGCGTGGACGGTCGTGGTGCTCGCCGCCGCCGCGCTCGACCTGGTCCTCGCCGCCGACCTCCGGCGTGTGCGTGTCGACCGTCGGATGCCGCGGGTCGCCCGTCGGGGCACGGTCGCCGAGGGCACGCTCGTGCTCGCGAACGACGGCGGCCGGCCGCTCCGCGCCGTGGTGCGGGACCTCTGGGAGCCCTCCGCCGGTCACGGGCCGTCGCGGGCCCGGCTGACGGTGCCCGCGGGGGAACGCCGGACCGCGCGGGTCCGGTTCGCTCCGTTCCGGCGCGGCCGTCGTCGGAGCGCCGGCGTCGCGGTCCGCGCGTGGGGGCCGCTCGGGCTCGCTGCTCGGCAGCGGGTCCTCGCCGCACCTGCCGAACTCGTCGTGACCCCGCCGTTCCGGTCGCGCCGGCACCTGCCCTCACGGCTCGCACGACTCCGCGAGCTCGACGGCGAGACGACCCTGCAGCTCCGCGGACACGGCACCGAGTTCGACTCGCTCCGGGACTACGTCCGCGGTGACGACGTCCGGTCGATCGACTGGCGTGCCACCGCACGCCGACAGGACCTCGTGGTCCGCACCTGGCGGCCGGAGCGCGACCGCCGGGTGGTGGTCGTCGTCGACGCGGGTCGTGCCGGGGCCGGCCGTGTCGAGGACGAGCCGCGCCTGGACACCTTCATCGAGTCGGCCCTGCTCCTCGGTGCGCTCGCGGCGGCCGCCGGTGACCGCGTCGACCTGGTCGTGCTGGCCGACACGGTCCGCGAGCGGGTGGTCGGCGCGACCCGGTCGGACGTCGTGCGCCGGTTCGGCGAGGCGCTCGCGACGGCGGAGCCCGACCTCGCCGCCACCGACTGGGACGCCGTGCCCGCCGCCGTCGATGCGGTGACGACCTCGCGCGCCTTCGTCGTCCTGCTGTCGAGCCTCGACTCCCCCGGGGCGTCCGGTGACCTGGCGGCGGTGCTCCCCCGGCTGACGAAACGGCACACCGTGGTGGTCACGAGCATCACCGACCCCGCCGTGACGGCGACCGCTCGCGGTGGTGCCGAGCCGGTCACGCGCCCGGAGCGGGCCGCGCGCGCTCGCACCACGGGCCTCCCGTCCGCCGCGCAGCGGGACGTCTACCGCCGTGCCGCTGCCGAGCGCTCCCTGCTCGACGCCGACGGCATCGCGGACGTCGCACGACGGGCCGGCGCCGAGGTCGTGAGCGGTTCCCCCGCCGACGTGCCGCCCCTCGTCGCGGACGCCTACATCCGGGCGAAGGCCGCCGGCCGCCTCTGAGGCGTCCCGCGCCGCCCGACCGTCAGCCGGCGGTCAGTGCGGACGCACCCCGCTCGAACTCGTCGAGGTCGCCGCGCTCGCCCGCCCGGAACGCCCGTCCGCCGACGACCCACTGGTACACCAGCACGGCTGCCAGCGCGACGGTGCCGATGCCGATCTTCACCGGCCACGGCCACGGCTGGCGGGTGACGACACCCTCGACGAGGCCGGACAGGAGCAGCGTGAGGGTGAGGCCGATCGCGATGCTGATGAGCGCCCGTCCGTCCTCGGCGAGGGCCTGGGCACGGGTGCGCGCCCCCGGGGCGATCCACGACCAGGCGATCATGAGTCCGGCCGCGCCGGCGGAGAAGACCGAGTACAGCTCGAGCTGGCCGTGCGGGGCGATCCAGAGGAAGAAGTCGCCGAGCCGTCCCTGCGAGTGCATGATCGCCGCGGACACACCGAGGCCGATCGCGTTCTGTCCGATCGTGTACGGCACGAACAGCCCGGTGATGCCGAAGGCCACCATCGTCGCCGCGATGTACGCGTTGTTCGTCCAGACCTGTGCCGAGAACGCGCCGAGTCCGTGGTCGGAGTAGTAGTCGACGAAGTCCTGGGTGGCGTAGCGCCGCAGGGCCTCCGGCGTGCCGAACGTCTCGACCGCGCCCGAGGTCGTGCTGATCCAGGTTCCGACGACGACGGCGATGAGCACCGTCGCGAGCCCGACCCAGAGCGTGGTCCACCGGATGCGGTACAGCGCAGCCGGCAGCTGCCGGGCGAAGAACGCGCCGAGGGCCGACACCGGGTCGACCGGCGTCCCGGTGAAGCGCAGCCGCGCACGGAAGAGGGTGAGCGACAGACGGTCGCCCACGGCCGACCGCGGTGCTGAGCGACGGAGCCGTGCGAGGTCGGTGGCCGCCGCCTGGTAGCCGGACACGAGCGCGTCGACGTCCGCTCCGGTCGTGTGCCGCGCCCGTGCGACCCGGTCGAGCTCCTGCCAGCGCTCGCGGTGCACGGCGGTGTACGCGTCGAGGTCCACGGGTCCCCTCCCCTTGCGGTCCGGCGCCGGCGCGCGGCGCACGCGGTGGTGCGACAGAATGATCCCATGTCGGAGCCCACTGCGTCGCGGGACCTCGCCGACGCGCGGTTCGTCCGGTCGCTCGACGACACCGCCGACGAGCTCGTGGTCGGCGAGGCCGTCGCGCTCGACGTGCAGCCCGCCGGCATCGTCCTGCGGTTGGCGGCGGCGCTCCTCGACGCAGTCTGCCTCGTCGTGCTGTTCGTCATGCTGCTCGTCGGGATCGCCCGGGTCCTGCCGCGCGACGTCGACACCGGGTGGATCGCCGCCCTGCGGATCGTCGTGCTCGTCGGGGTCCTCGTGCTCGTGCCGGCGGCGGTCGAGACGATCACGCGTGGCAAGAGCGTCGGCCGGTTCGCCGTCGGCACCCGGGTCGTCCGCACCGACGGCGGCGCGATCGGCTTCCGGCACGCCTTCGCCCGCGCGCTGGTCGGCGTGCTCGAACTCTGGGGCACCGCGGGCGGGCTGGCGGTCCTCGTGGCGCTGTTCGGCTCCCGACCGCGCCGCCTGGGCGACCTGCTCGCGGGGACGGTCGTGCAGCACGAGCGCCTCCGCCGGGAGCGTCCGACCACGGTGCTCATGCCGGCCGAGCTGGCACGGTGGGCGGCGGTCGCGGACGTCGGAGCGCTGCCGCAGCGGCTCGAGAACCGCCTCGGCGCGTTCTTCCGCGGTGCCGCCGACATGCGGCCTGAACACCGCGCCGCCACCGCCGAGGCCCTCGCGGCGGCTGTCGCTGCGCACGCCCACCCGGTGCCGCCGGTGCCGGCCGAGGTCTTCCTGGCGGGCGTGGTGGCACTCCGGCGCGACCGCGACGAGCGGGCGCTCCGGACCCGGGCGGCGACGATCGCGGCGGCGGCCGCGACGGCGAGTGCCCGGCCGCCGGGCTTCCCGCGCTGACGGAGCGCCGACGCAGTGCTGACGCGGCGCAGACGCGGCGCAGAGGCAGGACGGCTGGACGGCGGCGACCCGCCCGGCAGCGAGCCGCCGGCCGCGTGTCAGTACCGGTAGTGGTCCGGCTTGTACGGACCCTCGACCGGCACGCCGATGTAGGCCGCCTGCTCCGGTCGCAGCGTCGTCAGCTGCACGCCGAGGGCGTCGAGGTGGAGCCGCGCGACCTTCTCGTCGAGGTGCTTCGGCAGGACGTACACGCCCGTCGGGTACTCGTCGCGCCGGGTGTGCAGCTCGATCTGCGCGAGGACCTGGTTCGTGAACGAGTTGCTCATCACGAACGAGGGGTGCCCGGTGGCGTTGCCGAGGTTCATCAGGCGACCCTCGGACAGCACGAGGATCGAGCGGCCGTTCGGCAGCCGCCACTCGTGCACCTGCGGCTTGATCTGGACCTTCTCGACCCCGGGGAGCGCCTCGAGTCCGGCCATGTCGATCTCGTTGTCGAAGTGCCCGACGTTCGCCAACACCGCGAGGTGCTTCAGCGCCAGCATCTCCTCCACGCCGACGACGCCGAGGTTGCCCGTGCAGGTCACGACGATGTCGACCTCGCCCGCGACGTCCGCGAGCCGGGCCACCTGGTGGCCGTCCATCGCCGCCTGGAGCGCACAGATCGGGTCGACCTCGGACACGATCACCCGCGCCCCCTGCCCGCGGAGGGCCTCGGCCGCGCCCTTGCCGACGTCCCCGTACCCGACGACGAACGCGACCTTGCCGCCGATGAGCACGTCGGTCGCACGGTTCAGGCCGTCGGGGAGGGAGTGCCGGATGCCGTACTTGTTGTCGAACTTCGACTTCGTGACCGAGTCGTTCACGTTGATCGCCGGGAACCGGAGCTTGCCCTCGCGGAAGAGCTCGTAGAGACGGTGGACGCCCGTGGTGGTCTCCTCCGTGACGCCCTCGACGTCCGCCGCGATCCGGGTCCACCGGTCCGCGGAGTCCCCGAGCGACGCGGCGACGGTGTCGAGCACGATGCGCCACTCCGCGCTCGCGTCCGGCCCGGCCTCGGGGACACGGCCGGCGGCTTCGGCGTCCGCTCCGGTGTGCACGAGCAGGGTCGCGTCCCCGCCGTCGTCGAGGATGAGGTTCGGTCCGGCCCAGTCCGCCCCGGCGGCCGCCGCCTCGGCGCTCCAGTCGAAGATCCGGTCGGTGCACCACCAGTACTCCTCGAGCGTCTCGCCCTTCCACGCGAAGACCGGGACGCCCGCCGGCGCGTCCGGGGAGCCGGTCGGGCCGACGGCAACGGCGGCCGCTGCCTCGTCCTGCGTCGAGAAGATGTTGCAGCTGGCCCACCGGACCTGCGCACCGAGCGCCACGAGGGTCTCGATGAGCACGGCCGTCTGCACGGTCATGTGCAAGGAGCCCGCGATGCGCGCGCCGGCGAGCGGCTGGGTGGGACCGAACTCTTCGCGGAGGGCCATCAGCCCGGGCATCTCGTTCTCGGCGAGGCGGATCTGGTGCCGTCCCGCCTCGGCGAGCGCGAGGTCGGCGACACGGAACGGCGTGGCGGTGCGTGCATCGGCGGACATGCGGTCAGTCTCGCACGCGCGCGTCCGCGCGCGGTGTGCGCGACGCTGTGCGACGCGGACGGTCGGGAGGCACGGTGCGGGAGCCGAAGTCGGTCACGCGGGCAGGGCCTCCAGGCCGGAGCGTCAGTCGGTCTCGCGCAGCGGCTCGCGACGGACGACCCGCCACCCGCGCGGCACGCGCAGGCGCGCGGCGTGCCGCGCGCAGAGGTCGTACCCGTGCGGCTCCACCCGGGTGGACAGGGGCCCGACGACGACCATCGAGTCGGCGTAGTCGTACGTGAGGGTCGCCGACGCGCTCGCGCCACAGGCGACCTTGCTGCAGATCCGTACGTCCATACCGGTACCGACCCTACCGGGTGCGCCGACGGCGACCCGGCGCGCGTACCATGACGGGATGCGCCGCAAGCCTCCGCTCGTCACCCCGGTCGCCCGCGGACGGGGCCGCTCCCGGCACGGCCGCGGGGGTCGCTCCAGCGTGACGGGGCCGGACCTCGCGCCGCTCGTCACGCGCGCGGAGACGTTCGACCGCATCGTCGGCGACACGGCGCACTACCTCGTCCAGCTGTGGCCGGAGGAGCTCGACGGCGTCGTGTTCCAGGTCGCGGACATGCCGACGGACCCGACCCTGCCGACCAGCATGCCGCGGTGGCGGGTCGACCGGGCCGGCCGCCGCGTGACGCTCTTCCGGATCCCCGTCGAACGGGTGACCCGGAGCCCCGAGAAGGACGACGTCGACCGGCGCATCGTCGTCGAGACGGCCGTGTTCCGCGCCGTGGGCGAGCTCATCGACAAGGACCCCTGGGACCTGGCACCGGACCGCTACCGGCACTGGTGACCCGCGCGGCGGCCGCCGCTCTGCCCGGCCGCCGCTCTCCTGCTCAGGGGTAGACGCGCACCGGCGTCGACACCTCGGTCGCGGGGCGGATCGGGAACCCGGCGATGCCGTCGTCGTTCTGGTACGTCACCCCGGCGACGAGGCCCGACGCCCCGGTGATCGTCAGCTGCGTCGACGTGGGCACCCCGACCGTGGCGGTGCCGCCGGCGACGACGGACACCTCCTGGTCGTCGTCCCCCGACCGGATCGTGACCGTGGCGTCGTCCCGGGTCGGGTTGACGATCGTCATCCGCGCGCCGGACGCCGGAGCGACCGCCGCGGTGACCTCGTCGCCGAGGGGCTCGGCCGAGGCGAACCAGCCCAGGTCGGTGGCGTCGTCCTGCGTCGGCGTCGTGGTGCGGACCCCGGCCACGATCGGCTCGGTCGCACTGAGCGTGAACGAGTAGCGGCCGTCCGGGAAGTCGTCGAGCGGCACGTCCGTCACCACGCCGGGCTCCGCCGTGGCGTTGACCGTCGAGCCGCCGCCGTCCGCGGTCGTGATGCCGAGCGTGACGGACGCGGTCCGGGTCCCCGGCACGAAGATGCGCACGATCGGGGCGGCGTCCTCGGTGTCGCTGCCGCGCTGGGCGGCCTCGGTGCCCTCGAGCACGACGCCCGGGACCACCTGGGTGCGCGACGGCGCCGCACCGCCGGAGACGATGTCGAAGCCGCCGGGTGTGAGCGTCCGGACGACGGTCTCCTGCATGTGGGCGACGATCTGTCCGCCCGACGAGACGACGTGCACGACGGTGGACCCCTGGTCCGAGACGAACCCGGACAGCGGCACCACCTTCTGGCTGTTCGGCGCCACGACGATGCCGGTGGTGCCGGGGGCGCTGACCGTGCCGGAGCCGTCGTAGACCGTCAGGTCGACGGTCGCGTTGACCTCGGTGGGGTTCGACAGGGTGATGAGGCTCGTCCGACCCGTCTCGGTCGAGCCGCCGACGAGCCACGTGGACTGCGCCGGGTCGTCGCACGACGCTGCGCCGACGCCCACGAGGTCGCCGCTCGAGACGCTCTGGTAGCTGCTGCCCGCGACCTGCGGGGTCGTCTCCCCCGCAGGCGCCGTGAGCAGGCGCGGGTCGCTGCCGCCGGTCGTCGAGGACCCGAGCTCGGACTGCTCGACGGTCGACCCCGTCGTCGCGGTCGCGATCGTCGCACGACCGACCGGGGTGGCCTTCGTGGCGTCGTTGCCGGCGTCGTCCGAGAGCCGCAGCGCGTTGCCGGCGCAGACGCGCTCGGCGTCGGCCGGGACCGGTGTGACCGTCTGCCCGGCCGGGCGCCCGGGCGTCGCGGACGTGCCGATCGCGTGGGCGACCGTGACGGTGCCGGCGGCGACGACCACGGCGACGGCGGTCGCGGTCCCGCGGACGATCCACCGCCGGACGGTGCCTGGGGTCCTGGGGCTCATTCGTCACGCTCCTCGTCGAAGGTGGACGCGGGTTCCTCGGCCTCGATGCGGTTCGACGTCGCGCGACGGCGACGGGGTGCGGTCGGGACCGCCAGCAGTGCCGCCGCGCCGAACACCACACCGAGCACGACGAGGTAGAGCACGTGCGTCGCCTGCGCTGCCGCCGACCCGGTGCGGGTGCGGTCGACGTCGCCGTCGTAGTGGAACAGCTGACCGGTGTTCGTCTCGCCGATGCTCGTGAACAGCGCGCTCTGCCCGATGGCCCCGGCCGCACGGTCGTGCACGGTCTGGGCACCCGCGTCGTCGGCGGGCGCGTCCTCGAGCAGGACGAAGCTGACGCCGAGCGTCCGGAGCGCCTGCCGCGGGTCGTAGCCGCTGCGGCTCGCCAGGTTGCCGGCCAGCGTCGTCAGTTCGGCACCGGACCGGGTCAGGGTCAGGGCCGTGGAGTCGAGCGTCGACTGGTCGTCGAGTGTCGCCCCCTGGCCGCGTTCGAGCGACACGGAGAGCGAGCCGTCCGACTGCGGGTCGACCACCAGGGTGCCGACGTCCGGGTTGGCCTGGGCCTCGGCGTTGACGTAGGCGCTGAGCACGCGGCCCGTGGTGGGCTGGATCGCGGCGGTGCCGAGGTAGAACGCGGCGAAGGCGGGCGCCACCGTGACGCCGGTCAGCACCGCGGCGACGAGCCCGGCGGCGGGCGCGGCCTTCGGCAGCACGTCGATCCCGATGCAGGCGGCGGTCACGATCCCCAGCCAGTACACGCTGAGGCCGCTCCCGGGCCACACGATCGTGGTGGTCGACCCGACACCGGTGACGGTGACGTGGGTGGCCGCGAAGGCCGTGGCGTACCCGAGCAGCGCGATGACGAGCGCTGCGCCGGCGACGCCCCAGCGGTGCCCGAGCAGCGAACCGATCGCCGCCACGGCGACGGGCAGCGCGAGCACCGCCATCACGACGGGCAGCAGCCCGACGAGCACCGCGATCGACGACGTCGCGGGCAGCCAGCCGCTCCAGTCCGGCACCGGCTGCCCGATCGCGAGTTGGAACGCCGACGGGGCGCGCGTGGCGGACGGGACGCCCGGGTCGGCGAACACCGCGAGCGGGTTGCCGCGACCGAGCTGGACGAGCACGAGCGGCAGGAACAGCACCGCCGCGGGCACCGGGATGAACACCCGCCGGTGGGCGCGCCGCCAGCCGACGACGACGGACACCAGCCAGGCCACGAGGAGCACCGGCAGGAGCGACGGCGCCGACGCCGCGACCACGGCGAAGAGGATCGAGGCGCCGGACGCCCAGGCCCACGAGCGGTGCGCCTCGAGCACGGCGAGGAACAGCCAGGGCAGGAGCAGGTGCGCGATCACGGCACCGAGGTGTCCGCTCGTGACGGCTCCGACGAGCGTCGGCGCGATCGTGTACAGGGTGGCGCCGACGACGGGGACCCAGACGCGCGTGGTGACCTTCCGCACGGCGAACCACGCGCCGAGCGCGGACACCGGGAACGCGAGCAGCATCACGAGCACGACCGACGTGGACGGCGACCAGAACGTGATCGAGCCGAGGACCGCGAGCACGGCGGCGAACGGGTCGCTCGGTCCGGTGAAGCCCGTCCCGATCGAGTGCCAGCCGTAGCCGACGTTCTGCCAGAGCCGTCCGACCGTGGTCGAGAGCGGCAGGAGTCCGCCGCCGGTCAGCGCCGGGGAGCCGAGCAGCGGGAAGAGCGTGACGACGCTGAGGACCGCCGCGGCGAGCACGACCCACACGCCGCCGTCGCCGAGGAACGACGCACGGGCGATCGGGGCGTCCTCGACGCGGGCGAGCTCGACGTCGCGCGAGGTGAGCCGCCGTTCGTGCACGCGGCGCCAGCTCACCCGGAGCGGCTCCACCGCGGCCCATCCCACCTTGCGGTTGCGCGCGAGCACCTTCCGTGCGCGGCCGACACCGCCACCGAACACGACGGCGAAGGCTGCGGCCAGCTCACCCCCGACGGCTGCGGGGTGCTTCGCGACGAGGTGCCCGACCGCCCGCCCGACGGCGAAGGGGACGAGGGTCAACCAGTGCAGCCACAGGAGCCCGGCCGGGGCGTAGACCATCCGGCGGTGCAGCTGCGCCTGCCGGTGGAGGCGCACCCGGCGCCGTTCGGAGAGCCGCTTCCGGCCGAACTCCTCGATCGGTCCGGCGCTCGTGACCCGGGCCTCGGGGACGACGGCCACGCGGTGACCGGCGAGCCGCGCGCGCACGCAGAAGTCGAGCGCGGCGTCGACGTCGGGCAGCGCCGGGTCGAACCCGCCGAGCTGGTGCCAGACGGAGCGGCGCACGAGCATGCCCGCGGCCGCGACCGCGAGGACGTCGGTGTGCCGGTCGTGCTGGCCCTGGTCGAGCTCGTCCTGGACGAGCACGAGCGATCGGCCGAACCTCGTCATGCTCTCGCCGAAGTCGCGGATCCGGGACGGGTCGTCGTCGTGGACGAGCTTCGGGCCCGCCACCACGACCGACGGCGCGATCTCGACGGCGGTGAGGAGTTCCTCGAGCGCGGTCGGCATCGGCGCGTTGTCGTGCCCGAGCAGCCAGAGCCACTCGTCGACCGGTGCGTCGGCGACCGCCGACGGCGCCTCGCGCTCGCCGGCGGCGACCGCCTGGCCGAAGGGCCGCCCGGCGGGCAGCCGCACGAGCTCGGCCGACCCGCCGAACGCGAGGTCGGCGGTGGACCCGTCCGAGGACCCGACGTCGACCACGACGAGGTTCTCGGGGTGCCTGGTCTGCTTCGCCAGGGCGTCGAGCGTGCGGTCGAGTCGGTCGCCGCCGTCGGCGGCGACGAGGATCGCGGTGACACGGGGCTGGGAGGCGCTGGGCTGCATGACGCGCGTCACTCTACGGTCTGGAGGCGCGCCCTCCGTCGCGGACGGCGGCGCGCCGTGAACCTGTGGGAAGGGTCAACGCAGGATGCGTGACGGACGCCCGCCGCGCCTCCCGTCCGACGGGTGGTCGGTCAGGCGCGACGGCGCAGCTTGCGACGCTCGCGCTCGGACAGGCCGCCCCAGATGCCGAAGCGCTCGTCGTTCTCGAGCGCGTACTCGAGGCACTGCGACCGGACCTCGCACGAGGTGCAGATCTTCTTCGCCTCGCGCGTCGAGCCGCCCTTCTCGGGGAAGAACGCCTCCGGGTCGGTCTGTGCGCAGAGGGAGTCGGCCTGCCAGGCGAGCGGGTTCTCCTCGTCGTCGATCTCAGCACGACGGACCCCGGGGACGCCGAGCGCCACGGGGTCGACGTGCCAGTCCTCCGGAACACCGGCGCTGAAGTCGGAACCGTTCACCCTGATCACCCCTGACGTCTCGGTGACGAACCACGACGGGTTGCCGTCGCTGCCTGTAATTACAGCGGTGTGATTCGCCGGAGTCAAGTCGCGGATCATAGAAGCCGCTGACCGTCGCGGCGTGTCATGTCCCCCGTACGGGCGTGTCGCTCGCGTTCTGTCGGGGTTTCGGGGGACATCACGGTACCGGTCAGGACACGCTGCGGCGCGCCTCCCACGCACTCGACACCATCTCGTCGAGGGAGTGCCGCATGGCCCACTCGAGGTCTCGCGCCGCTGCTTCGCCGGTCGCGACGATCCTGGCCGGGTCGCCCGGTCGACGCGGCGCGACCTCGGGCTCGAAGGCGATGCCCGTCACCTTCGCCATCGCGTCCATGATCTGGCGCACGCTCACCCCGTCGCCGCTGCCGAGGTTGTAGGCGCGCTCGAGCGGCTCCCCCGCCTCGAGCTTCCGAGCGGCGACCGCGTGCGAGTGCGCCAGGTCGGCCACGTGCACGTAGTCGCGGACGCACGTGCCGTCCGGCGTCGGGTAGTCGTCGCCGTTGATCCGCGGCGTCCGGCCGGCGAGCAGGGCGTCGAAGACCAGCGGGAAGAGGTTGTGGGGGCTCGCGTCGTACAGGTCGGGCTCGCCGGAGCCGACGACGTTGAAGTAGCGCAGGGAGGTCGTGGCGAAGCCGCGGGCGACCTCCATGTCGCGCAGGAGCCACTCGCCGATGAGCTTCGACTCGCCGTACGGCGACTCGGGGGCCTTCGGGGTCGACTCGACCACGGTGTCGACGTCCGGGGTGCCGTAGACCGCGGCGCTCGACGAGAACACGACCTTCGTGACGTCGTGGTCCGCCATCGCCCGCAGCAGCGTCGTCATGCCGGTGACGTTCTGCTCGTAGGTGTGCAGCGGACGCTCGACCGAGACCCCCGCGTACTTGAACCCGGCGACGTGCACCACACCGGTCACCCCGTGCTCGGCGAGCGTGCGCCCGACGAGGTCGCCGTCGAGGATCGACCCCTCCACGAACGGGACGTCCTGCGGCACGAACGCCCGGAACCCGCTCGACAGGTCGTCGAGCGCGACGGTGTCGATCCCCGCCGACCGCAGCGCTCGGACGACGTGGGACCCGATGTACCCGGCACCGCCGGTGACCAGCCAACTCATGCTGGTCACGCTAGCGGAAGCGGGTCACCGTCCGGGACCGGGCACCTGCGTGTTCACGCTCCCGTCGCGATGAAGACGGTGGAGGTCAGCCCCGAGGCCGCGTCCGCCTCCACGGTGACGTCGCCCTCGTCGGGCGTGACGTAGCACGACTCGCCCTTGCGGAGGAGCGTCGCCGACGTGGCACCGACCAGGGTCACGACGCCCTCGGTGCAGATCGCGATCGAGGGTCCGTCGAGCGGTGCGACGCCGCCCGTGCTCAACCCGACCGGCTTGCCGTCGCCGGTGACGCGGACGAGCGCGAAGCCGACGCCGTCCGGCGCGAACCGGTCCACCCCGGGGGCCAGGTGCTCCGGCTCGAGGACCGGTGCCGGGTACGCGGTGAAGTCGAGGACGCGCAGGAGCTCCGGCACGTCGACGTGCTTCGGGGTCAGGCCGCCGCGGAGCACGTTGTCGGAGGGGGCCATGAGCTCGATCCCGAGTCCGTCGAGGTAGGCGTGGATGTTCCCCGCGGGCAGGTACATCGACTGCCCCGCGGCGAGCGTCACCCGGTGCATCAGCAGCGACACCACGACGCCGGGGTCGCCCGGGTAGGCGGCGGCCAGGTCGCGCACCGTCCGGGTGTTCGGCGTGGCGACGTCGTCGGGCAGGGCCGCAGCGAGGTCCCCGGCGGCCCGCACGACGGCGAGCGCGCCGTCGTCGGCGGTCTCGAGCCAGCGCACCGTGTCCTCGAGGCCCTGCGCGAGGTGGACCAGGAGCGGACCGAGCCGCCCGGAGCCGGCGTCGAGGAGCTCGACGTCGGCACGGGTCTCGTCGACGGGGCGGAACCCGCTCAACGCCTCGAAGCGCTCGCTCAGCGCGACGACCAGCTCGGGCTTCGGGAACGGGTCCTTGTAGTTGCGCGCCGGGTCGTCGACGGGGATGCCGGCCGCTTCCTCGCGCTCGTACCCCTCGCGCGCCTGCTCCGGCGTGGGGTGCGCCTGCAGCGACAGCGGTGCCGCCGCCGCGAGCACCTTGAGCAGGAACGGCAGCCCCGTGCGCCCCTGGCCGAGCGCGGCCTCGGGCTCCGCGGCGATCCAGTCGAGCAGGGTGTCCGCGCCGCCGACCATGGCCGGGTTGACGACGACGCTCGGGCTGCCCGGGTGCGCACCGAGCCACAGCTCGGCCTGCGGCGCGCCGGTGACGGTCCGCCCGACGAGCTCGGGGATCGCGGTGACGGAGCCCCACGCGTAGTCGCGCGGGGTGTTGGTGATGCCGAGGAACATGCGGTGAGCCTACCGGCGCTGCCCCTAGGATCGACGGCGATGCACGCGACGCGAACCGCCCGGACGGCACAGCCCGCCGGCGCGGTGGACCCGGACGGCACGCCGGCGGTCCGGCACCGGGCAGCACGCCCGGACGGCGGGACGCGCTGGGACGTCCAGGGGTTGCGGGCGTTCGCCGTCACCGCCGTGGTGCTCTACCACCTGTGGCCGAACCGGCTGCCCGGCGGGTTCGTCGGCGTCGACGTGTTCTTCGTGATCTCGGGCTTCCTGATCACCGGCCACCTGCTCCGCGAGCTCGAGGCGACCGGCCGCATCGGCCTCGGCGCGTTCTGGACCCGTCGCGCACGCAGGCTGCTCCCCGGCGCGTTCACGACGATCGTCGTGACCGGCGTCGCGGTGCTGCTCGTCGCCCCGGTCTCGCTCTGGGGCCAGTGGGGTCGGGAGCTGGTCGCGGCGACCGTCTACGTGCAGAACTGGCAGCTCGCGGCCGACGCGGTGGACTACCTGGCGCAGTCGAACCAGGCGTCCCCGTTCCAGCACTTCTGGTCGCTGTCGGTCGAGGAGCAGTTCTACATCGGGCTGCCGCTGCTGCTGCTCGGGGCCGTGTGGGTCGCCCGTCGTCTGCGGCGTGCGGGAGCGCGGCCGGTGACCGTCGCCCGTGTGCTGCTCGGTGCGGTCGCGGTCACGTCGTTCGCCTGGTGCGTGCTCGAGACGCGGACCGCGCCGGGCGTCGCATACTTCTCGACGGCCACCCGCGCGTGGGAGTTCGCGCTCGGCGGCCTGGTGTCGACCATCCCGCTCGGTGTCCCGCGCACGGCCGTCGCGCGGACGATCCGCGTGGTCGGCGCCTGGTCCGGCGTGGCGCTGCTGCTCGCCGCTCAGGTCGTGATCACGCCGACCGTGCCGTTCCCCGGCGTCGCCGCCGCGCTCCCCGTGGTCGGCGCCGGCCTCGTGGTGCTGTTCGGCGCACACGGCGCCCTGCAGCCGCTGGGACGGGTGGCGCCGGTCGCGTTCACCGGGCGGATCTCGTACGCGGTCTACCTGTGGCACTGGCCGGCGGTCGTCCTGGTCCCGTTGGCGACGCGGCACGAGCTGACCACCCTCGACAAGGTGGCGATCGCGGTGGGGTCGTTCGTGCTCGCGGCCGTCACGACGCTGCTGGTCGAGGAACCGCTCCGCGGAGCCCGGTGGTCGCGGCGGCTCCGACCGCGCCGGGTCGCGCTGTGGGGCGCGGTGGCGACGGTCCTGGTGGTGTCGCTCGGCGCCTCGACCCTCACCGCAGCGCACGTGCAGCAGGTGCAGGCGGCGCGCTTCGCGGACGAGCTCGCGAACGGCGACGTCCGGTGCTTCGGAGCCGCGGCGGAGATCGGCAGCGCACGCCCCTGCGTCAACCCGCGCCTGGCCGACGTGCGGGTGCCGGCACCGGCCGCGGCCGTGCAGGACGACGCCAACCGCAGCGCCTGCTGGTCGAACGACACCCCGACGTTCAAGGTCTGCACGGTGGGTCGTGCGACGGGGTACTCGGAGCACCTGCTCGCGATCGGCGACTCCCACAACAACGTGCTCGTCGACGCCTACGAGCGCATCGCCGAGACGCACGGCTGGCGCATCGACATCGCCGGGCACCTGAGCTGCTACTTCACGACGGCCCGGCAGCAGGACCTCACCGACGCCCGGGTGGCCACGTGCGACCAGTGGAAGCAGAACGCGATGGCGTACGTCCGATCCCACCCGGACCTCGACGGCCTGCTCGTGACGCACTCGACCGGCAACAGTCCGGTCATGGTGCCCGCCGGGTCGACGAACGACGCGACCGTCGTCGACGGGCTCGTCGGTGCCTGGCGGACCGCGACGGACCTCGGCATCCCGGTCATCGCCCTCCGGGACAACCCCGCGGCCGAGTCCGACACCCTGGTGTGCGTCTCGCAGATGTCCGGTCACACCACCGGCGCGTGCGACACCCCACGCAGCACGGCGCTCGCCCAGTTCGACGGCTCGACCCAGGCCGCGGCGCGTCTCGGGCCCCTCGCGCACGTCGTCGACCTCACCCGGTACTACTGCACCGCCACGGTCTGTCCCGCCGTGATCGGCGGAGTCGTGGTGCACCGCGACCCGACGCACCTGACGAACACCTTCGCGAAGACGCTGGCGCCGTACTACGGCGCCGCGATCGCCGCAGCGCTGCGGAGCCGGACCGGGTGATGCGACCCCGGCCGCCGCGGTCGCATCGGCCGGGACCAGCCCGTGCCCAGCACGCCGACGGGTACCCTGACCCCGTGACGAACACCTGGCCGCTGGCACGCGGGACCGTTCCCGAACGCGAGGCCTTCGCGTTCGCCGCCACGACGCTCGGCGTGGTGTTCGCCGGCGACGCCGTGCCGAACACGCTGACGTGGGTAGGGGCCGGCATCGTGTGGGCAGCGCTCGCCGTCTGGGGTGCGACCATCGTCGTGCGGGCGAAGCCAACGATCGCCAGGACCCCGCGTTCCCTCTGGCTGTTCCTCGGCTGGTGCCTGCTCTCGCTCCTCTGGTCGCACTGGCGCTTCGCGACGCTGCCGAGCATCGTCGTGCAGGTCATCTGCGCCGGTGTGGCCTTCACGGTCGCCTCGACGTTGACCTGGCGGCGCATCCTCGACGCGACGAGTCTCGCGATGCGCTGGGTGCTCATGCTGTCACTCGTCTTCGAGGCCTTCGTCGCCGTCGTGGTCCGGCACCCGATCGCGCCGGTGTGGACGGACTACGGCGACCGGAAGATCCCGGACGCGTTCTACTTCTCGCGAGCCGAGCTGTTCACCGGCGGGCGGATCCAGGGCCTGCCCGGCAACGCGAACCTGCTCGCCATGGTCGCGTTGCTCGCGGCGATCGCCGTCGCGGTGCAGTGGGCGGAGGGGCGCATCCGGCGGGCGCGGGCGATCGGCTGGCTCGTCGTCGCGGCCGTGGTGTTCCTGCTGACCAGCTCGTCCACCGTCGCCGTCGCGGCGGTCGTGGTCGTCGTCGTCCTGTTCGTGGCGCGGTGGATCCGTGCGACGCCGACCGAGCAGCGCACGCCGCGGTACCTGCTGCTGGCCGCGGGCGCCGTCGTGGTCGGGGCGGTCGGCGCGCTGGCCGTCGGACCGGTGTCGGAGATGCTCGGCAAGGGCACGGACGCGACGGGACGTGGTGAGATCTGGGCGAAGGTGCTCGGGCTCGTCGACCAGCACCCCGTCCTCGGTTGGGGCTGGATCGGCTACTGGTGGCCGAGCATCCCGACGCTCGCCGACCTGGCGCACCGGAAGGGCGTGACGTACCTGCAGGCCCACGACGCCTACCTCGACGTGTGGATGCAGACCGGGATCATCGGCCTGGTGCTGTTCGCCGTGTACGTCCTGACGACGCTGCAGCGCGGTTGGTCCGGGGCCACCCGCATCGGCTACGACGCCCGGCTGGAGCAGCGGACGTTCGACCCGGTCTCCCTGTTCCCACTGCTCGTCGTCGTCGCGCTCCTCGTCCAGTCGGTCGCCGAGTCGCGGCTGCTGTACCAGGGCAACTGGATCCTGTTCGCGCTCATCGCGATCAAGTCCCGCATCGTGCTCGTCGGTGACGAGCCCGTCTCCGTCGGGGACGGGCCGCGCACCCCGCCGGCGCGACGCGAGTTCCGCTGGGCCGCACCCGAGCGCAGCTGACGGTCGCGAACCCGACCCGTGCACGGCCGACCCGCGGACGGTGTGCCCGCACGCGGCGTCGGTCAGCGCAACCGGTCGCAGGGCACCTCGGCGCCCCACGGCGCGATCTCCACGCGGACCACCTGGAGCCGGGGATCGGCTCGGCACTCCCGCTCGGCCGCCGGGATCTGCGGCGCCCACTCCGGTCCGGCACTCCGGCGCGTGGTCGCCGGCGCCAGGGACACCACCGACGACGCGACCACCGCGGCGACGGCGCACCAGCCGACCGCCGCCACGACCACGCGCAGCAGGACGGACGACGGCCGGTCCCGCTGCGCCGGGTCCGTCGTCACGCCGCTCCCCCACTGGACGAGCACCCCCGCCGCGAGCGCCACGGCCGAGACGAGCAGGAGCCCGGCACCCGCGGCGTACCGGAGCGGCGGGTCTCCGACCATGCCGGCGGACAGGTGGGCCCACGGCCGCTCGGAGGTCCCGTTCGCGATGATCGCGGCCACCCACACCACGAGCGAGCCGACGGCGAGCGCCACGACGAGGAACCGGGCGCGCCACGTCCCGACGAGCACCGCGGCCGCCAGCATCCCGACGACGACGAGGGCCGGGACGACGAGCACGGACCAGCCGTGGGTGAGCACGGCCTCGACCGCGGTGCCCACGCGCGCGTTCCAGGCGCCGGCGAAGGGCTGCAGCAGGTACCCAGCCACGAGGTCCTGCCACGACGGGGACCCGGGCTCCGAGGTGCGCACGGAGCTGACGCTCGTGACGACCTGGGCCGCCCCGGCGACGAGCGCGGTGACCGTGACGGGCAGGGCGCGCAGGTCGGGCCGGCCGGACGCCGCCCTGCGGACCGGGAGCCACGCGAGGGCGAGGAGCGGGAGGAACAGCACGGTCTGCGGCTCGGTCAGCACCGTCAGGGCCGTGACCGCCGCGAGTGTTCCGGCTGCCCACCAGCTCCGCGACCGGTGGGCGAACAGCCACGGCGCGAGGAGCATGCAGTACCAGTGCAGGTTGGCGACGTTCCCGCTGATCTCGACCGGTGCCAGCGGCAGGACCGCGGGCACCGCGGCGAGCAGGAGCCGCAGTGGCCACGGCCGGAGGACCTGGCGGGACAGGACGAACACGAGCGCCGCGATGCCGCCGACGAGCACGCAGGCCGTGGTCGAGACGACGAGGGCGTAGGCGGGGACCGGCAACGCCCAGGCCAGGTCGACGACGAGCCGGGGCAGCACGTGCAGGTACCCGGCGTAGGGGTGCAGCAGGTCCCACGGTCCGAGCGCGACGCGGTCCCGGAGGAAGATCCCGCCGTCCTCGGCCCACACGGTGCGGCGCGTCACGGGTCCGAGTCGCCACCACGCGACCGCAGCGACGGCGAGTCCGACGAGCACGGCGGCGACGGCGCTCCGCACCGGCCGCCCGTCCCGCACCGGCCGCCCGTCCCGCACCGGCCGCCCGTCCCGCACCGCCCGCTCGTCCCGCACTCCTCGAGGCTACGGTGAATATCGCGGATCGTTGATGACGACACCCGCTCGCGCCCGCTCGGGGCGGACCTGGGAGCGGGCGCACGGAGCAGCCGTCCCCGTGCGGGAAGATGGTCGGGTGACCGACGGCCGACTGACCAGACGCGTGCTCGCGCGCCGGTACCTGTCGGCCTGGATCGGGTTCTCCGCCGGGGGCCGGTTCAGCCAGGCGCTCGCGACCACGATCGTCCTGTTCGCCTTCGGTGAGCCCACCGTCACCGCGCTCGTCGGTGCCGCCGGCGACTGGGCCGTGCTCGTCACGCTCGTCGTGCTGGCGGGGCTGAGCCTGCTCGGGCAGCGGTACCGCATCGAGTGGCACGGGGTGCTCCCCCTGTCACTGCTCGCCTTCGTCGGGTACTGCGCCCTGAGCGTGCTCTGGAGCGGCTACTCGTGGGTGGCCCTCCGCGGCCTCACCGCCACCGTGTGCTTCATCGGGCTCGGGCTCTACCTCGCGCTCGGCCGCGACCTCGTGCAGGTGATCCGGGCCTCCGGCGACGCGTTCCGGATCCTGCTCGTCGCCGCGCTCGGACTCGAGGTGCTGTCCGGGCTCGTCCTCGACACCCCGTTCCCGGCCTTCGGCATCCGCGGCGACATCGCGTACGGGGGTCCGATCCAGGGCATCGGCGGCACCCGCAACTTCATGGGGTTCATCGCCGCGATGGCCCTCGTGACGTTCGTCGTCGAGTTCCTCACCCGTTCGGTGACGGTCTGGCGGGCCGTCGCGTCGACCGCCCTCGCCGTGATCGCCCTGATGCTCGTGCAGTCCCCCATCACCGGGTTGGCGATGATCGCGCTCGCCGTCACCGCCCTCGCACTGTGGTCGCTCCGGCACGCCCGGCCGGCGGCGCGGCCCGTCGTCAACGGGGTCCTCGGTGCGGCGGTGCTGCTCATGCTGGTGGTCGGCGTGATCGCCCGGCGGCGGGTCCTCGCCGAGATCGGTGCCGCCGGCGGCACCGCCACACGACTCGACCTCTGGGCGCAGATCCGCTCCCTGACGGCGCAGTTCCCGATCCAGGGGTGGGGGTGGGTCGGCACCTGGCCGCAGGAGGCCGTCGTCCCCTACGTGACGTTCATCGACCCGGCCGGCCAGCGGTTCACGTCCGGACTCAACGCGTTCGTCGACGCGTGGCTCCAGATCGGCCTCGCCGGCACGATCATCCTCGGCATCACCGCGCTGCTCGCGTTCGCCCGGGCCTGGGTGACCGCGACGACGTTCCCCGGGGTCGCGTACGTCTGGCCCGCAGCCGTGCTCGTGCTCCTCGGCGTGACGAGCACCGCGGAGAGCTACCTGCTGCACGGCGCCGGGCTCATGGTGTTCGTCACGGTGCTGGTCGTCGCGGCGCGACGCCGCTCCTGGCGGCGGCACCTGAGCCGCGTCTGACCAGCGCGACCGGAATGCAGGCACGACCCGCCTGGAGGCGCGACCCGGCCCCGCCACGCACGCCGCGCCTCCAGGCGGTCACCCTGGCAATCCGCCGCCGTCACTTCCGACGTGTCGGAGGGTGCACCTAGACTGCGGGAGGCCGTCAGGGGGCGGCCGGGGAACCACAGGGGGAACCATGCGCCTGCGTCGTCACGCAGCACTCGTCCGCATCGCGCTCACGACGGCCGTGGCCGTCGTCGTGGCCGGCCTCACGGTCGTCGCCCCGGCGACCGTCGCGCAGGCCGCGGCACCGGCCACCGGACGGTACACGCCGATCACGACCACACGCGTCTGGTCCGGTGGACTGACCACCACGCCGAAGGTCGTGCCGATCGCCGGCCGCGCCGGGATCCCGACGACCGCCACGGCCGTCGTCGTCAACGTCGAGGTCAAGGCACCGACCGCCGCCGGGTACCTCCGTGTCACCCCGGCTGGCCGGGACGCGACCGTCGCGACGCAGGACTTCGCGGCCGGGCAGACGATCGCGAACCTCGTCACCGTCAAGCTCGCGGGTGGCGGGATCCAGGCGAAGGTGTCCCGCGGCAGCGCGAACGGCTACTTCGACGTCGCCGGGTACTACGCCGACGGCTCCGGTGCCACGTACACGCCGCTCGACGCCACACGGGTCTTCGGCGGGAAGGTCGGGACGACCCCGACCAAGGTGACGCTCGGCGGTCGGGGCGGGGTGCCGACGAACGCCACCGCCGTCGTCGTGAACACGCAGGTCTCCGGCCCGACGGCCGCCGGGTACGTCCGGGTCACGCCCGCCGGTCAGGACCCCGGCGTCGTGACGCAGCTGTTCGGGGTCGGCCAGTCGCTGTCCAACCTCGCGATCGTGAAGCTCTCCGGCGGTGCCGCGCAGGTGAAGCTGTCGAAGGGCTCCGCGACGGTGTACCTCGACGTCGCCGGCTACTACTCGGCGTCGACGACCGGCTCCGTGTTCGTCCCGATCGACACCACGCGGGCGTACGGCGGCACGATCGGGACGACCTCGCAGACGGTCCGGCTCGCCGGGACCGCCGGGGTGCCGGGGACCGCCACCGCCGTCGTCGCGAACGCCGAGATCACCGGGCCGACGAAGTCCGCCTACCTCCGGGTCACCCCGGCCGGAGCGGACGCGCAGGTCGCCACGCAGCTGTTCACCCCCGGCAGGTCCGTCGCCAACCTGGTGATCTCGAAGGTCACCGGTTCCTCCGTCGATCGTCGGGTGCAGGTCAAGGCATCGGCCGGCTCGGCGGTGCTGCACCTCGACGTGGCAGGGTACTTCCTCGACGGGTCGAGCGGGTCCGGGTTCGGGGCGGACGTGTCGTGGCCGCAGGGCTCCTCGTCGTCGCGGTACCCGGCGGACCAGGCGTTCGGCGTGGTCGGCGTGAACGGCTCGCTGCCGAACCAGACGAACGGCTCGCTGGCGCCGCAGCTGGCCTGGGCCGCGGGATCGGTCGGCGGGACGTCACAGCCGCGCACGCAGCTGTACGTGACCGCGGCGAACCCCGGTCGCGCCGCCTCGGTGTGGCCGTCGTCGAACTCCTACCCGGCGGGAACGGCGGTCGCGAACCCCTACGGCACGTGCACGGCGAACGCCTACACCGCCGCGTGCTCGTACATGTACGGCTACGCGCGGGCCTACGACGACGTGTACTCGCGCGGGGTGTCCTCGCCGGCTTCCTACCGCTGGTGGATCGACGTCGAGACGAACTTCTCGTGGCTCGGCGCCGGCGACGCCTCGGACCACCAGACGCAGAACCGCGCCGACGTCGAGGGCATGGTCGCCGCCCTCCGCGCGGCCGGGGTGAGCACCATCGGCATCTACTCGACGAAGTACCAGTACGCCCAGATCGTCGGGACGGTCGCGTCGTCGTCTCCTCTGTACCGGCTGCCGAGCTGGATCGCCGTCGGGAACGACGGTGCCGCGGCCGCGCAGTCGGCGTGTGGCGCGGGTGGGCTGACGGCCGGGAGCCAGGTCCGGATGACGCAGTTCGTCTCCGGCGGACAGGACTTCGACGTCAGCTGCGTCTGAGGCGCGCGGGCGGTGCCGGTCGGGGCCGCGGGTTGACTGCTGCTCGTGTGCCGATGTGCCGGTGTGCCGCGTGCGTTCGAACCCATCGCACGCGCAATAGGAGGCCGATCCGCTCGTAGGGAGCCGGAAGGAACGGGCAACCACGAGCGAATCCGCCAACCATGAGCGAAACCGCTTGCACCGAGCAGGCCGCGAGCGGGGGACGGACGCACGCCGCGCCTCCCGGCCGACCGCTCACCCGAGCGTGTGCGTTCGAACCCATCGCGCCCGCAGTAGGAAGCCGATCCGCTCGTAGGGAGCCGGAAGAAACGGGCAACCACGAGCGGAACGGGCAACCACGAGCGAAACCGCCGACCACGAGCGAAACCGCTTGCACCGAGCAGGCCGCGAGCGGGGGACGGACCCACGCCGCGCCTCCCGGCCCCCTCGCTCACCCGAGCGTGTGCGTTCGAACCCATCGCACCCGCAATAGGAAGTCGTTCCGCTCGTAGGAGGCCGGAAGAAACGGGCAACCACGAGCGAAATCGCCAACCACGAGCGAAACGGCCAACCACGAGCGAAACGGCCAACCACGCGCGGAACGGCCAACCACGCGCGGAACGGCCGACTACGCGCGGGAGCGACGTCCCCGGCCGAAGCGGCGCTCGATGCCCCACTGGGTGACGCGCAGCATGGCCTCCCCCACGATCGAGCCGCTCATCTTCGACACGCCGTGCACGCGGTCTCGGAAGCGGATCGGGACCTCGACGATCCGACCGCCCTGGGCATCCACCCGCAGCGTCATGTCGACCTGGAAGCAGTACCCCTTCGAGTCGATGCCGTCGAGGTCCATCGCCGCGACCGCGGACGCGCGGTACACCCGGAACCCCGCGGTGACGTCCCGGACGTCGATCCCGAGCACGAACCGGGCGTACGTGTTCGCGCCGCGGCTGAGGACCTCACGTCGGAGCGGCCAGTCGACGACCGAGCCACCCGGCGTCCAGCGGGAACCGATCGCGAGCAGGACGTCGTCGGAGGACCGGACGGCCTCGATCATCGCCGGGAGCCGGTCGGCGGGGTGCGACCCGTCGGCGTCCATCTCGACCAGGAGCGGGTAGCCGCGCTCGAGCCCCCACCGGAAGCCCTCGACGTAGGCGCTGCCCAACCCGAGCTTGCCGGCGCGCTGGAGTAGGTGGATGCGTTCGTCCGCGGCGGCGAGACCCCGGACGATGTCACCGGTGCCGTCCGGGCTGCCGTCGTCGACGACGAGCACGTGCGCGTCCGGGACCGCCTCGGTGATCGCCGCCGTGATGGCGCGGACGTTCTCCGCCTCGTCGTAGGTCGGCACGACGACGAGGGCGCTGGCGCTGTGGGTCACCGGTTCTGCAGCCGCCGCTTGATCTTGCCCGCGACGCTCCGCGGTCCCTCGGTCCGGAGGTAGTGCACCGCGCGGCCGAGGTCGTGCCGCACGCCGTAGAGCTTCTTGCGGTCGGGCACCCGGACGCGCATCTGGTGCGGTTCGAGCGAGGTCTGCGGATCGCGGACGGTCTTGTCGGCGGCTCGGATCGGGTTGCGGCAGAACTCGACCAGCGGCGCGAGGACGTTCTCCCAGGTGAACTGCTCGCGGACACGGTCGACGTTGCCGATGAACTCGGCGCGGGCCTTCTTGTCGAAGAGGGCGGTCTCGAGCGCGTCGGCCAGGCCGTCGACGTCCTGCTCGTGCACGGCGACACCGAGCCCCTCGGCGGCGACGAGGTCGCCGAAGGAGTCGCCGGCCGTCGTCACGATCGGCAGCCGGGCCCACAGGTAGTCGAGGATCCGGGTGCGGAACGAGAACGTGGTCTCGAGGTGCTCGTAGTGCGTCGAGACCCCGGCGTCGGCCTCGAGGAGGTACGCGCCGCGCTCCTCGTAGGGGATCCACGACTCGTTGAAGAACACGTGCTTGCCCGTCAGCCCGAGCGCGTCCGCCTCGGCACGGACCCGCGCGACGATGTCCATCTCGGGCACGTCCGGGTTCGGGTGCTGCACACCCATGAAGAACAGCTTCACGCTGGGCTTCTTCGCGGCGAGCTGCCCGATCGCCCGGACCAGGGTCAGCGGGTCGAACCAGTCGTAGATCCCGCCGCCCCAGACGACGAGCTTGTCGTTCTTGCCGATGCCGGGCACGACGCCCTTGACGCGCTGCACGTCGTGCACGGGCGGGGTCGACGACAGGCCGAACGGCACGACACCGATGAGCGAGCGGAGGTCGGGGTCGCGCGAGTACGTCCGTGCGTTCACGCGGCCGGAGCCGGCGAGTTGCCCGAGCCAGAACATGCGCTGCCGCTCCGACGCGCAGATGAAGTAGTCGCCGAGCTCGAGCTGGTGGTTGAGCGTGTCCGAGGCGTCGAGGATCTGGCGGTTCCACTGGTCGACGTCGTCGCTGCGGCCCTGTTCGAGCTGCTCGAGGTGCAGCGGGTCGTAGACGTCCACGACGAGGATCTTGCGGGTCGACTCGAGGACGGGGAACAGCCGCAGCGCGTGGCCCTGCACGACGATGACGTCGGCCCAGGCCTCGTGCTCGACCATCTGACGCGGATGGCGGTGCGGGACGGTGACGACCTCGTACGCCGGGTCGATCTGCTCCGAGCGGGTGAGGCTGACGACGCGGACGTCGTGCTCCTTCGCGAGCTCCTTCGCCATCCGGGTGGCACGGATCGCGGGGCCGGCCATCTTCTCGCCGATCGCGTCGCCCGTGATGATGAGGACCCGGCGCCGGGTGCCGACCTCGAGCACACCGAGCGAGTGCACGATCTTGTCGTAGCCGGCGAGGTAGTTCTCGATCGGGTACGCCGGCTCGTCGCGGTTGCCGAACAGGCGCAGGAGCTCGCGGTCGCTGCGGACCCGCGTCGCCTGGATCTGCCGGCGCGACTCGGTCATCGACGGCAGCTGCTCGACGAACTGGTCGACGCCGTAGATGCCCGCCATGCTCGTCTTCGCCACCGGGATCGTCGGGACGCTGTCGTCGCCCGGGTTCCGGAGGTCGAGCTCGGTCGAGTCGAGCTCCCCACGGCCGACCGCACGGCGGACCACGAGTGCGAGCGAGCCGGGCAGCGCGGCGGCGAGCTGCTCGTCGCCGAGGTTCTTGTACAGCGTGAAGAGGGCGTTGCGCTCGAGCAGGTAGGTCTCGCGGAAGTCCCCGAACTTGTTCATCGAGGCGTGGTGCTTGTGGAACGCGACGGACTTCGGCTGGTAGCGGAAGCGCCAGCCGAGCAGGTTGAGCCGCCACCCGAGGTCGACGTCCTCGTAGAACATGAAGTAGCGGTCGTCGAAGCCGCCGAGCTGCTCGAACAGGTCCGCGCGGATGAACATCGCGGCGCCGGTGCCGAACAGCACGTCGGTCTCGCTCTCCCAGCGGCCGATGTCCGGCGACCCGGCGAACGGCTTGTAGCCCATCCCGTACCAGGTCATCGCGGCCTCGGTGAAGTCGACGTTGACGCCCTCCCAGTCGAGCACCTTCGACGCCACGGCGCCGATGTCCGCGCCGGAGGCGAAGGTCGCCATCGCCTCGCGCACCCATCCGGCATCGGGACGTGCGTCGTTGTTCAGGAACGCCACGATCTCGCCGGACGCCTTCGACACGCCGAGGTTGCACCCACCGGTGAAGCCGAGGTTCGCACCCGCGTCCACGAGCGTGAAGTCGAGGTCGGACGCCTTCAGCCGTCCGAGGTGCTCCGGACCGGAGCCGTTCTCGACGACGATCACCTCGAGCCGGTCCTGCGGCCAGTCCTGCTTGCGGAGCTCGGCGATGCTCGTCAGGGTGTCGTCGGTGCCCTTGTAGTTGACGAGGACGACGGACACGACTCCAGGCTTGCGCTCGGTCACGCGGTTCCCTCCAGCAGCAGCCGCGCCCAGCGCGCGGTTCGGTGGCTCGGCCGCGGGGTGCCGTCGGCCGTTGACACCATACAAGGGACGCGGCACGCGGCTCCTGTGGGTCCGCCCATGTCGTGCAGAATGGCCGGGATGACCCGTTCCGACTTCTCCCCTGCCCTCGCGTCCTCGCCGGTCGCCGACGACCACCGGGCGATCGCGGCCGGCGAGCACACGACCGGTCCCCGCGGCACGGTCCGGTTCGCCGTCTCGACCGCCGACCCCGACGAGGGCAAGGGCGACCTGTTCGTCGCGCTCGGCCTCGCCCGGGCGCTGCGCGACGCCGGCTGGGGCGTGGCGATGTGGCCGATCGAGCGCTGGGCGGAGGACGTCCCGGACGACACGACGGTGCTCGTGTCGATGCTCGAGTCGTTCGTGCCCGGCAGGGTCGGCACGGGCACCGCCCTCGTCGCCTGGGTGCGGAACTGGACCGAACGGTGGGCGGAACTGCCCTGGCTGACCGAGTTCGACGCCGTGTGGGCGTCCTCGTCGGCCGCTCGGGACGCCCTCGCCGCCCGGCACCCCGGACCCGTCGACGTCGTGCCGATCGGTGTCGACGCCGAGCTGTTCACGGACGGGCGCGGACCGGACGAGGGACCGCGCACCGACCGTGCGGTGACGACGGTGAACTTCTGGGGCGTCCGTCGCCGCGTGCAGGACGTGCTCGCCGAGGTCCGCCCCGCCGAGCCGATCGTGTGGTTCGCCGCGGGCGTCGACCACGTGGAGGACACCGAGGGCGTCGAACTCCGGCCGGCGGTCCCCTACACGGCGCTGCCGGCCGTCTACCGGGCGGCGGCCTTCGTCGTCGACGACGTCATCGCCCCCGCGGCGGCCTACGGCACCCTGAACTCGCGCCTGTACGAGTCGCTCGCGGCGGGGGCGCTGCCGGTGACCGACTGCGCGCTCGGCCTCGACGAGCTCGGTCTCGGCGAGGTCCCCGTGTTCACGGACGCCGCAGGGCTCGAGCGGGCGCTCGCGACGTCCCGAGCGGACCGTGACGCCCTCGTCGCACGGCTGCGTGCCGTGGTGCTCGAGCGCCACACCTTCGCAGCGCGTGCGGAGCAGGTCTCGCCGCTGCTCGAGGCCAGCGTCCGGGCCGCTGCCCGGGCCGCCGAGACGCGCGGCGACTCCCGCGCGCCGTGGCTGCGGTGGGCGGCCGCCGAGCGCGCCCGCCTGCTCGCCGTCGAGCACGAGCGGGACCTGCACCTCGCCGGCGTCCACGACATCAACGAACGGCTGCAGGCGTCCGAGGCGGCGGCCGCGGACTTCGCCGCAGCGCTGGAGCGCGCCGCGTCGGAGCGCGACGCGATCGCCGAGCGCTACGAGACGCTGACGCAGAGCGCCGAGTACCGGCTGCTCCACCGCGCCGGCGGCGTCGCGCGCGGGCTGCGCCGGATCTCCGGTCGCGGCTGAGTCCGCGCGCCGCCCCTGCGGCGAGCACCGACGACCAGCGCACCGGGCCGTCCGCGGGCGGTCGCGTGTGTCGGTCTGCGGCACCGCCGCCACGGTGACCGGACGACGGACGGGAGGCTCCCCACCAGCTGGTGGAGAGCCTCCCGTCCGTCAGGGGGTCGCCCCCGTCGTCAGCGGACCGTCACGGTCTTCGTGCCGAAGTCGACGTACCGACCTCCGGGCAGGTCCTGGTACCAGACCCGCACCGTGTGGGTGCCCTTGGGCACACCGGTGAGCGTGGCGTCGAGCCCCACGTCGGAGCCCCAGCCCGGGTAGGCCCGCTCGACGTCCGAACGGGTCCCGTTCGCGGTGCCCGCTGCCGCGCCCTTGCCGTCCAGGTGCAGCTTGTACCGCACCGGCGACTGCGTGTCCGGGTCGATCGCCCAGCCCGTCACCCGGATGGTGCCGGTGCCGCCCGTCGCCGTGTCGAACCGACCCTTCACCGGTCCCGAGGACGTGGTCGGCTTCGGGGTGGCGCTCGGCGTCGGGGTGCTCTCCGTCGGCTTCGTGGTCGACGGCTTCGTGGTGGACCCGCTCGTGGTCTTCCCGGACACCGTGACCGACTTCGTCCCGAACGAGCGGTAGGTGCCGCTCGGCCGGTCCTGGTACCAGACCGTGACGGTGTGCTTGCCGGCCGCGACACCGGTCACCGTCGTCGACAGCCCGACGTCCGAGCCCCACCCGGGGTGCACCCGCTCGACGTCGGTCCGGGTCCCGTTCGCCACGCCGGCCTGTGCGCCGACGCCGTCGATGTGCACCTTGTACCGCACCGCGTCGTACACGTCCGGGTCGATGGCCCAGCCCCGGATCGAGACGGCGTTCGTGCTCCCCGTCACGCCGTCGAAGTGCCCGTACACGGCGCCCTTCTTGCCGGTCGACCCGGTCGTCGGCGCGGTCACGGTCGTCGACTTCTCGGCGACCTTCTTCCACACCGAGCCCGGCTTGTCCTGCGTCCACAGCGAGACGGTGCGCGGACCGGGCGTGACGTTCGTGATCGTCTTCGTGAACCCGAGGACCTGACCGACGCCGGGGTAGACCCGGGCGACGTCGGACCGCGTCTGGTCGGTGTTCGCGGAGATCGCGCCGACACCGTCGACCTGGACCTTGTACCACGCCGGCGTCGACGAGTCGGGGTCGAGCACCCACCCGGAGACCTTGATCGTCTCCGAGCCGCCCTGCACCGTGTCCAGGACGCCCTTCGGCGGCGCGCTCGCCACCGTGACCGAGTTGCAGCCGAGCAACGAGTTCGCCCCCGCACCCTGGTTGATCGCGAAGGTGCACACCGAGTGGCTCCCGATCGCGATGTCGGAGAGCACCGCGGAGAAGCCGTGGTTCGTGTTGTTCGAGCCGAGGCTGCCGGCGAGGTCGGAGCGGGACTGGTCCGCCGTGACGGTGCGCTTGCCGACGCCGTCGACGTAGAACGCCACGCGGAGCGGGTTCGTGGTGTCGGGGTCGACCGCCCAGCCGGTGACGGTGACGTTCGTCGAGGCCGCGGTGACGGAGTCGACGTTGCCGTACGGCGACGAGCCTCCGGTCGGCGATCCGAACCAGTCGGTGTACATCCGCCAGAAGTTGCGGTTGCCGTACGCGGAGCAGCTGTCACCCGTGCCGTACAGGTTGTTCATCGCGGCGGTGTTCGGGACGTACGGCGTGTAGATGTACAGCCCGGCCGTCGCCTGGTTCTGGATGTAGACGGTCTTCCGTCCGCAGGACGCGTTCGGGTTGTACAGGATCGAGTTGTTGCGACCGGCCTGGTACGCCCAGTAGGTCGGCGAGGCCTGGTAGCGCTTGAACTGGAGCGCCGCGGCGTACACCTGCTGGCCGAACCCGAAGTACGCCGGGTCGCACGGGGCGGTGTCCGGGCACGCGAAGCCGGTGGCGTGCAGGTACATGTAGCTCGTCGGCGAGCTCGTCGTGACGATGCCCTGCTCCTTCTGCAGCAGCACGAGGAGCACCTTCTGGCTGATGCCGCACGCCGCACCGACCTGGGCGATCATCGTCGCGGCGCTCTTCACCCCGCCGCCGATCGCGGAGCAGCGACCGGAGACGGCGGCGATGCTGCTCATGTTCTGCGAGAAGTTCTTCAGGCAGGCCGGCCCTCCCGACGCCTGGCGGCAGTTCGGCGCGACGCTGTTGAGGAACGACTGCACCGAGGAGGCACTCATCGCGGACCCGTTGTAGAAGTTCGCGTCGCTGATGATGTTGCCGGGGTCGAACGCGCCGGCCGACGCGGCCGAGGCCGACCCGGTCGTGGTCTGCTCGGCCGCGATGGTGCCGAACGTCAGACCGGTGACGGCGACCGCGACGGCGACGACGAGCGCGAGCGCCGAGCGCAGTGGCCGACGCCCCCGCCCGCGGTTTCGGATGGACAGCATCACGGCACCTCCGCCGTCATCGGGTCGGACGTGGTCGACTTCGACCCGACCGAGTACTTGAGCGTGATCGACCAGGTGCCGGTGGACACCTGGGACGCGGGGAACGCGACCTGCGCGCAGTTGACCGAGCTCGCGCTGGCCTGCGCCGAGCTGGTGAGGGTGCGGGACACGCCGCCCTTCGTCGCGACGAAGGTGCACGTGCCGGACGTGTCCGTGGTGCCGGTGACGAGGCCGCCGGCCTGCAGGGTCCGGCTGCCGGTGTCCCACCCGGCGTACGAGACCAGCGCGGTGGCGGGGTACTCGCCCGCGTCGGTCTCGGGCTGGGTGGTCGATCCGGTGCCCGGGAACGCACCCGGGGTGTCGGAGTCGCCGGGGTCCTGGTCGTCGCCGCCTTGGCCGGAGCCCGAGCCGCCGGAGGCCTGTCCGGTCGGGGTCGAGGCGTCGCCCGAGGGCGCGGACGACGGGCTCGACGTGGCGGACGACGACGCAGACGCCGAACGGGTGGGAGCGGGAGTGGGATCGTCGCCGCCGGCGGAACAACCCGCCGCGAGGAGACTGAGCGCACCGACCACCGCGAACGCAGCGATCGGCCGTGATGCGAAGTGCATGCTGACGGGCCGTCCTGTGGATGTTGACAAGGGTCCGGGTTGCGTCAACGGTAACCCGAAAGTGAAGCTTGAGGGTTGATATCGCCGATATTCACCCCCGCTCGGGGGTGCGCGACGGCTGTCGTCCAGTCCGTCGTGCGCAGCCCGCCCCGCAGGCCCGCCGAGTATGCTGTCCCGGTCCTGCCCCCACGAACGAAGAGACACATGGTCGATCAAGCCCGCATGGCGGCGCTCGCGAAGGAGCCCCTCGTCGTGGTCGGCGCTCCGACGAGTGCGATCCGAGGGACCTGGCGAGAACTGCGCGACGTGTTCCGGCAGCGCGAGATGCTCGGCATGCTCGTGCGCCGCGACCTCAAGGCCCGCTACAAGGACTCGGCGCTCGGGTTCGTCTGGACGCTCGTCCGGCCGCTGACCCAGCTCCTCATCTACTACTTCGTGATCGGGCAGGTGCTCGGTGCCGCGCACGGCATCGACAACTTCGCGATCTACGTCTTCACGGGCCTGGGCGCGTACACGCTCTTCAGCGAGATCGTCGCCGGCTCGACCGGCTCGATCGTCGGCAACAGCGGCCTGATCAAGAAGGTCTACGTCCCGCGCGAGGTCTTCCCGCTCGCGAGCGTCGGCGCTGCCCTGGTGAACTACGCCATCCAGTTCGTCATCCTGCTCGTCGCGACGCTGGTCCTCGGCCGGTTCCCGCTGCACGAGGGGCTCGTCTACCTGGTGCCGTCGCTCGCGGTGATCGTCGTCTACGGCGCCGCGATCGGGCTCGTGCTCTCCGCGCTCAACGTGTACCTGCGCGACGTGCAGTTCGTCATCGACGTCGGGCTCATGGTGCTGCTGTGGGGATCGCCGATCGTGTACTCGTACTCGATGGTGCTGAAGGAGCTGCACGCGCAGTGGCTCCTGACGCTCTACACGAACAATCCGCTCACGCTGTCCGTCCTCGGCATGCAGAACGCCATCTGGCTGCACGACCCCGCGACCGTCGTCTACCCGGGCCACCTCATGACCCGGCTCGGCATCGCGTTCGTCATCGGCGTCGTCTGCCTCCTCGGGGCGCAGCGGATCTTCTCCCGCCTGCAGGGCAACTTCGCGCAGGAGCTCTAGACCATGGCCATCAGCACCCCCGTGACGCCGACGACCACCGCCGCGAGCACCGAACGGCCCGACGTCATCGTCGTCGACCACGTCCGCAAGCGCTTCACCGTCCGCAAGGACAACACGATCCGGGAGCGCATCGTCACCCTCGGCCGCGCCGGCCGGAAGCACCGCCAGGACTTCTGGGCGCTCGACGATGTCACCGTGTCGATCCAGGCCGGCACCACGGTCGGGCTCATCGGGCAGAACGGCTCCGGCAAGTCGACCCTGCTCAAGGCGATCGGCGGGATCATCCAGCCGACCTCCGGCACGGTCGCCCGACGCGGCCGGCTCGCCGCGCTCCTCGAGCTCGGCGCCGGGTTCCACCCCGACCTGTCCGGCCGCGAGAACGTCTACCTCAACGCCAGCCTGCTCGGGCTCAGCCGACGCGAGACCGACGAGCGGTTCGACGACATCCTCGCGTTCTCCGGCATCGGCGACTTCATCGACACCCAGGTGAAGTTCTACAGCTCCGGCATGTACGTGCGTCTCGCCTTCGCGGTGGCCGTGCACACCGACCCGGACGTCCTGCTGGTCGACGAGGTCCTGGCGGTCGGCGACGAGGCGTTCCAGCGCAAGTGCCTCGACCGCATCCGCTCGTTCCAGGAGCAGGGCAAGACGATCATCATCGTGACGCACTCGCTCAGCCAGGTGCAGGAGATGTGCGACCGCGTCGTCCTCCTCAACAAGGGCAAGGTCCTGCACGACGGCGACGCGGTGCAGGCGGTCAGCAAGTTCCGCGACGTGCTCGAGGAACGACGCTCCGGCGAGCTCAGCGCCGACGTCGCGGTCGGCCGCGGGACGGTGCTCGGCGCCACGGTGACCGCCGAGGGCAAGGAGCACCGCGCCCCCGTCACGCCCGGCGACGACCTCGTGGTCGACATGGAGTTCGAGCACCTCGACGGCGTCGCCGACTGGGAGGCCGCGGTCCAGATCAACAACACCGCCGGACAGGTCGTCTACGGCACCACGACCGGCATCATGGGCGTCCACCTCGAACCCCTGCACGGCCGGCGGAAGCTCCGCCTCCGGATCACCGACACGAACTTCGGCACCGGCAAGTACTTCATCAACGTGTCGATGATGGACTCCGCGGGACGGCACCTCCACGACCTGCCGGAGTGCGACTCGTTCGAGGTGCCCTCGTTCGGCGACGCGGTGGGCACCGTCTACGCGAAGCCCTCGATCGAGGAGCTCGACTGAGCACGTCCCGACCGGGTGCAGCGGGCGAGGCCGGTCGCACCGCGGTCGTGATCGTCAACTGGGAGCGCGCGGACCTCACCGTCCGCGCCGCCCGGGCCGTGCTCGACGACCCGAGCGCGGGCGCCGAGGTGGTCGTCGTCGACAACGGGTCCGGCGACGACTCGGTCGTCGTCCTGCGCGCCGCACTGCCGGACGCCACCGTGCTCACCCGGGAGCGCAACGGCGGCTTCGCGGCCGGCGCCAACACGGGCATCCGGCACACGGACGCCGAGGTCGTCGTGCTCCTCAACAACGACGCCGAACCCGCCCCGGGGTTCGTCGGCGCCCTCCGCGACCACCTGGCGCGGGCGGCACCGGAGACGGCGGCCGTGACGGGCCGCATCGTGCTCGCCGGACGCTGGACGCGCCTCCCGGCCGGCACCGGGCCGACCGCCGGCCAGCGCGTGCTGCGCGACCACGACGGACGCTGGTGGACGCCGTCGGACGACGGCGACGTCCGTCTGAACTCGACGGGCGTGCGGGTCGACCGCGACGGCAACGGCATGGACCGCGACTGGTTCGCGCCGGGCGACCAGGCGGCCGAGGTCGACGTGTTCGGCTTCTCCGGGGGCGCCTGCGCGCTCCGGCGCGCCGCGCTCGACGACGTCGGCCTCCTCGACGAGTCGCTCTTCATGTACTACGAGGACACCGAGCTCGCGTGGCGCATGCGCCGTCGCGGGTGGCGGGTCGAGCACGCGGTGGACGCCGCGGTCGAGCACGACCACTCGGCGTCCTCCGGCGTGCGCAGCGACCTCTTCGTGTTCCGGAACGCCCGCAACCGCCTGGTCGTGGCCCTCTGGCACGCGCCGTGGTCGACGGTCGCGCGCGCCGCGGCGCGGACCCTGGTGCGCGGCCTGCGCGGGCTCGCCTCCGGCCGCGACCGCCGGGAGGCACGGCTCGTCCTGGCAGCGCTGGCCGACGTCGCAGCGCACCTCCCCCGGCACCTGGCGCGGCGGTTCGCGGAGGACCGGCGCGCGAGCGTGCCGCGCCGCGCGGTGGACCCGGGCGCATGAGCGACGAGCGCTATCCTGGTCGCTCCCCCGTCGACGGCTCCGGCCGGAAGGATCCTCGCGTGCCGCACACCACCGTCCTGATCGACGGGACGGCCGTACCGCGGAACCTCGGCGGCGTCGGACGCTACGTCGAGGGCGTCGTCTCGCACCTCGTGGACCACCAGCGGTCGGGCCCGCAGCTCGACGTGCACCTCGTCGTCCGCCCCGCGCACGTCGCGCACTTCCGCTCGATCGCCCCCGACGTCACCGTCCACGCCGCCCCCGGCTGGACCGACTCCGTGCCGCTGCGCTTCGTCTGGGAGCAGACCGGACTGCCGGCGCTCGCGCGACGCCTGCACGCCGACGTCCTGCACTCGCCGCACTACACCTACCCGTTCGCCTGGCGGGGCGGTTCTGTGGTGACGTTGCACGACGCGACCTTCTTCTCGAACCCGGAGTGGCACTCGCGCACGAAGCGGACGTTCTTCACCTGGTGGAGCCGTCGTTCCCTGCGCTCGCGTCCGGTCGTGCTCGTCCCGAGCGCGGCGACGGCGACCGAGGCCGCACGGGTCGTCCGGCAGATCCGCGCCGACGTCCGGGTCGCGCCGCTCGGGGTCGACCGTGCGGTCTTCCACGAGCCCTCGACGGCCGAGGTCGAGGACGCCCGGATCGCTGCGACCCTCCCGGAGGATGCCCCGTGGATCGCCTTCCTCGGCACGATCGAGCCGCGGAAGAACGTCACCGTGCTCCTCGACGCCTACGCCGCCGTGCGCGCCGCCCGCGACGCCACCGGGTCCGTCACGCCGTGGCTGGTGCTCTCCGGTGCCCGGGGGTGGGACACCGCGGCGATCGAGCGCCTCGACGCCCTGCGGGACACCGACCACGTGGTCGAGGCGGGCTACCTGCCGCTCGAGGACCTCTCCGGCTTCCTCGGCGGGGCGGACTTCGTCGTGTACCCGTCGCTCGGCGAGGGCTTCGGGCTCCCGGTCGTCGAGGCGATGGCCGCGGGGGCCTGCGTCGTCACCACCCGGCGGCTGTCCCTCCCGGAGGTCGGCGGGGACGCAGCCGTGTACGCCGAGCCGACGGTCGACGACCTCGCGGCAGTGATGGCGCGTCTGCTCGACGACCCCGACCTGGTGGCACGCCACCGCACGGCGTCGCTGGAGCGGGCGGACGACTTCACGTGGGAGGCCACGGCGGCCGTCCACGCCGACGCCTACCGGCAGGTGGCCCGGTGAGCGCGCCGAGGGTCGCCGTCCTCACCGTGACCTACAACACCGGCGAGACGATCCGGCCGTTCCTCGCGAGCATCGCCGGGGCCTCGTCCGGACCGGTCGCCGTGGTCGTGGCGGACAACGGCTCGACGGAACTCGACGCCCTCCGTGCGATCGGCGAGTCCTACGGCGCCACCGTCGTGTCGTCGGGCGGCAACCGGGGGTACGGCGGTGGGATCGACGCGGCGCTGGCGGCGCTCGACGACGTCCTGCCCGACGTCGACCCGGAGTTCCTGCTCGTCACGAACCCCGACGTCGTGCTCGCCCCCGGGTCGATCGACGAGCTCGTCCGCGCCGCCGACCGGCTGCCGTCCGCCGGTGCGTTCGGGCCGAGGATCCTCGACGAGCAGGGCGAGACCTACCCGTCCGCGCGTCGACTGCCCTCGCTCCGGACCGGTCTCGGTCACGCGGCGTTCTCGCGGCTGTGGCCCGGGAACCCCTGGAGCCAGCGGTACTGGTCGACGACGCAGGTCGTCGAGCGCGAGGCCGGCTGGCTCTCCGGCGCGTGCTTCCTCATCCGGACGTCGCTGTTCCGGGAGCTCGGCGGGTTCGACGAGTCCTACTTCATGTACTTCGAGGACGTCGACCTCGGGCAGCGCGTCGGCCAGTCGGGCTCCGCGAACGTGTACGTGCCGTCCGCCGTCGTGACGCACACCGGTGCCCACTCGACCTCGTCGAACCGTCGCCGCATGGAGATCGAGCACCACCGGAGCGCCTACCGCTACCTGTCGCGGAAGTACCGGGCGTGGTGGTTGTGGCCCCTCCGCGTCGTGCTGCGCGCCGGGCTGTCGATCCGCGCCCGCTGGGTGACGCGCAAGTAGCGCGCCCCCCTGTCCGCGGAACCAGGTTCCGGACACAGCACCGGAGAAGAGCGCGGTTCCGTGTCCGGAGCGTGGTGCCCCGGAGCGCGTCAGCGCCGCGTCAGCGCCGCGTCAGCGCCGCAGCCGCGCGCGCTCCGCCCGCGCGGCGTCGAGCAGCACGCGCGCGCGAGCATCGAACGAGTGCTCGGCGGCGACGCGCGCAGCCACCTCGGCGCGCACGGCCGCCGACGGCCACGGGTACGCCGGGTCGAGGAGGACCGCGAGCTCCTCCCGCGAGTGCGCCACCGCGAGCGTCGGGACGTCGAGGAGATCCGCGAGCCCGGCGACCGGGTCGGTCACGACGACACCTCCGGACGCGAGGACGTCGAACACCCGGTTCGACACGAACCCGCCGGCCGCCATGTCCGGCCAGTGGTCGTTCAGCACGACCCTCGCGCCCGCGTACGCGCCGGCGACCTCGGATCGGTCGAGGGACGCGGCGCCGCGCATCGACGAGGGCACGACGTCCTCCCATCCGGGGCCGTGCACGCGCAGGTCGGCCCCGAGCGCGACGGCGTCCGCGACCACCGGACGGGCAGCGCCACGTGTCGAGCCGACGAACACGGCTCGGCCCACGTCCGGACCGGCTGCGGCGCCGGGGTGGAACACGGTCGGGTCCGTCGCCTGCAGCAGCGGGTCGACTCGCACCCCCGCCCGGGCCGAGGCGTCGGCAGCCCACGCCGGACCGGCAGCGAACGCCCGGTCGAACGCGCGGAGCTCGGTGTCGGCGACGTCGTCGGGGTGGCTGATCACCCAGAGCAGGTTCACGGACGCCGGGTTCGGGGGCACCCGGTCCAGCCCACGGACCGCCAGGGTGACGTCGTCGTCGCCGTCGTCGTCACGGACGTGGGCGTCACGGCGGTCGATGCGGACCCGCTGCCCGAGTCGCTCCAACGCCCCGGCGAGCTCCGCGGCGAAGTGCACGTCACCCCAGCCGTCGCCCTCGGGTCCGGCGGGCGCGGCGATCTTGACCGCCCAGGTCAGGTGCTCGTCGTCGGAGCGGATCCGCTCCGTCGGGGTCACCGGTCGGAGTCCCCACGGCGGCAGCGGCGGACCGGCGACCACGGCGCCGTCCCTGTCCGGCGTCCGGTCGCGCCACGACGCGACGACGTCGGCGACCGACGCATCGACGGTGCGCCCCGGCTCGACCGTGCGGCGCACGGCACCGACGTCACGCGTGCGCACGGCGGTCGAGGTGGTCGCCGCCGCCAGGGCCGTCCAGGCCGTCACCGTGGTGCGCTCGTCCGGGAGGCACGGCGCGGCCACCAGCGCGGCCTGCGGCATCGAGACGACCGGCTGGTCCGCCCCGAACACGATGTCGTCGTTCGGCGCGGACCGGTCGTCCGACCACGGCAGCGCGCCCGGCCGGAGCAGCCGGGCCCCGTTCCGCCAGACGCCGTCGGCCGTGCGGACCCGAGCCTGCGTCGGTCGTCCGACGTCGTGGCCGAGCGCCACCAACGCGCTTGCGTCGAGCTCGACCGACGTGTCGACGACGACCAGCGTCCGACCGACCCCGGCCAGGACCCCGGCGTTGATCGCCGAACCGATGCCGTCCAGCGGGTCGCGGCGCACCCACGGCAGGTCGGGGGCGAACGGATCGCGCGGCGAGGCGTCCGCGACGTAGGACACCGCGCGGACGTCGACCTCGGCGCCGAACGCGTGGCGCGCCACCGCGATGAGCCGCGGGACCTCCGCGTGCCGGTCGGACCGGGTCGTGAGGACCACCGTCACCGGCACGTCGAGCAGTGGTGGCGGGGTGTCCCACCCGGCCACCCGCTCGACGTCGGTTCCTGCTGCGGGGGTGGGTCGAGCCTCCTGGCCGGCGCCGGGACCTGCCGTGTCTGCGCGGCGACGTGCCCGGCGGAAGAGACCCACGGGTGGATCAGGCGTCGAGCAGACGCTGCAGGTACACGCCGTACCCGCCCTTGACGAGCGGCGCGGCGAGCTCGGCGAGCTGCGCGTCGTCGATCCAACCGTTGCGCCAGGCGATCTCCTCGATGCAGCCGATCTTGAAGCCCTGCCGGTCCTCGATGACCTTGACGTACTCGGAGGCCTGCATCATCGACTCGAACGTGCCGGTGTCGAGCCAGGCGGTGCCGCGGTCGAGGACCTGGACACCGAGCTCGCCGGCCTCGAGGTAGCGCTCGTTGACGGTCGAGATCTCGAGCTCGCCGCGCGCGCTCGGCTCGATGGTCTTCGCGATCTCGATGACCTTGTTGTCGTAGAAGTACAGGCCGGGCACCGCGTAGTTCGACTTCGGCTGCGTCGGCTTCTCCTCGATGGAGACCGCGGTGAAGTCGTCGTCGAACTCGACCACGCCGTAGGCCGTCGGGTCGGCGACGTGGTACGCGAAGATCGTCGCCCCCTGCACGTCGGTGTTCTTCCGGAGGTTCGTGCCGAGGCCGGTGCCGTGGAAGATGTTGTCGCCGAGGACGAGCGCGACGCTGTCGTCGCCGATGAACTCCTCGCCGATGACGAACGCCTGCGCGAGGCCGTCCGGGCTCGGCTGCACGGCGTACTGGATGTCCATGCCGAGCGCCGAGCCGTCGCCGAGCAGGGCCTTGAACTGGTCGTTGTACTCCGGCGTCGTGATGACGAGGACCTCGCGGATGCCGGCCATCATGAGCGTCGACAGCGGGTAGTACACCATCGGCTTGTCGTAGATCGGCATGAGCTGCTTGCTGATGCCCTTGGTGATCGGCCAGAGGCGCGTGCCGGAACCCCCGGCGAGGATGATGCCCTTCATCGGGGACGTCCTTTGCTTCGTTACTTGCTCGTGCGGAGGGACTCGGTGAACGCCACGCACTCCTCGTACGTCGGCAGGAGTCCCTGTTCGGCGGCCTGCTCGAGCGTGGGCGCGGTGGTGTCCTTCTCGGAGAGCACCGGCTCGCCGAGCCCCTCGGGCAGCTCGAGCCCGACCGTCGGGTCGAGGATCGTGATGCCCTTCTCGCGCTGCGGGTCGTAGTGCGCGCTGACCAGGTAGTTGACGGTCGACCGGTCCTCGAGCGCGACGATCGCGTGCCCCAGACCCTCGGACAGGTAGACGGCACGGCGGTCGACGTCGTCGATCCGGACGGAGTCCCACTGCCCGAACGTCGGCGAGCCGACCCGGATGTCGACGATGTAGTCGATGAACGCCCCGCGGACGGCGGTGACGTACTTCGCCTGGCTCGGCGGCACGAGGGCGTAGTGGATGCCGCGGGCGACGCCGGCCGCGGACACCGACATGTTCACCTGGCGGAGGTCGAGGGCGTGCCCGACGGTCTCCTCGAGCACGTCCGCCCGGTACGCCTCGAGGAAGGCCCCTCGCGCATCGCCGTGCTGCACGGGCGTGAACTCCCACGCGCCGGGGATCTTGAGTTCTCGGATCTGCACCACGGCAGCCTAGCAAGGCGCCTGGTACACCACGTTCCGCGACGCGGCCACCGGTTCCCGTTAGGCTGTGCTCGCCTCGCGCAACCGCCTTGATCACGAAACGAGACCCAGCAGCCCCGTGAAGCTATTCGTCCAGATCCCCTGCCTCAACGAGGAGCACACCCTCGCCAGCGTCATCGACTCGATCCCCAGGGAGATCGACGGGATCGACGAGATCGAGATCCTGGTCATCGACGACGGCAGCACCGACCGCACCGTCGAGGTGGCCAAGGAGCACGGCGTCAAGCACTTCGTGCACCACACGACGAACATGGGCCTCGCCCGCTCCTTCCGCGACGGCGTCGACTACGCCCTGCTGCACGGCGCCGACATCGTGGTGAACACCGACGGCGACAACCAGTACCCGCAGGCACAGATCGCCGAGCTCGTGCAGCCGATCCTCCGGAAGGAGGCGGAGATCGTCATCGGCGACCGCCAGACCCGGACGATCGAGCACTTCTCCGGCTTCAAGAAGCTCATGCAGCGCTTCGGCTCCTGGGTCGCCTCGCGCGCCGCGGGGCTCGACCTGCCCGACGCCGCGTCCGGCTTCCGCGCGTACTCGAAGTACTCGCTCATCCGGCTGAACATCGTCACGCGGTTCAGCTACTGCATGGAGACGATCGTGCAGGCCGGCTACAAGCGGCTCGCGATCGCCTCGGTCCCGATCACGACCAACCCGAAGACGCGGGAGTCGCGGCTGTTCAGCAACATCTGGCAGCACATGTTCCAGTCCGGCTCGGCGATCGCCCGCGTGTACCTCATGTACCGCCCGATGGCGCTGTTCGCCTGGGTGGCGGCCATCATCGGCGTGCTCGGTGCCTGGCCGCTCGTGCGCTACCTCGTGCTGCTGGCGATGCACACCGGCGGCAACCACCTGCAGTCGATCATCCTCGGGGTGGTCCTGCTCATCACCGCGGTCCTCGCGATGGTGATCGGTGTGGTGGCCGACCTCACACGGCTCAACCGCACCCTCGCCGAGGAGCAGCTCGACCTGCAGAAGCTCCAGCGGTATGGGGACTGACGGCCACGGCGACCACCCCGTGACGGGCGGGTCGGTCGCCGCACCCGTCGCGGCACCCGTCGTCTCGCGGGGCGAGCGGCGCACCGTCCTGGCGCTGACCGCGGCGTTCGCGCTGCTGCTCACGCTCTGGGCCGTCCTCACACCGATGTTCGCCGCCCCGGACGAGGCCGCGCACTTCGACGCCGCTGAGCAGATCGCGCTCGGCAACGGCTGGCCGGCTCCGGGGAAGATGGACCTGCTCGCCGTCACCTACGCCGAGCAGCAGCAGACGACCTCGGTCGCGGCCCCGAACCGGCAGACGGTCGCCGAACTCGTCGCGGAGAACCCCGGGAACCACGACTTCGTCAACCAGATGACGCAGCACCCGCCGACCTACTACGCGATCGGTGCCGCGGTGCTCAAGGGCATCCGGTTCTTCCACCTGCGCTGGGACGTCGGCGTCACGGCGCTCCGGCTGCTCGACGTCCTGATGCTCGTGCCGCTGCCGTTCCTGGTGTGGAGCACGCTCCGCCGGGTGACACGCTCGCCCCGGACGGCCGTGGTCGGCGTGCTCGCCCTGTTCGCGGTGCCGCAGCTCGCCCAGATCGGCTCGTCGGTGACCAACGACGCGCCCGTGATCGTGCTCGGCGCCGTCATCGCCTGGTTGTCGGCGCGCGCCCTCACCGGCGACGACCGCTGGCGCACCGTCGTCTGGCTCGCTGTCGCGGTGGCGGCGGTCTGCTCCGTGAAGGGCACCGGCCTGCCGACGGTCCCGTTCGTCGCCGTCGTGCTGCTCGTCGCCGGACGCGGACGGCTCTCGTGGGGGCGTCGGATCGCCCGCACGGCGGTCGCCGGGGCCGTGGTGGCCGCACTCGGGTCGTGGTGGTGGATCCGGAACCTCGTGCTCTTCCACACGCTCCAGCCGGACGGCGTGGGCGGCATCCGGCGCGACCGGCCCTGGGGGGACCAGACGAGCGCGAACGTCGGCGAGTTCCTCAACGTCGAGTGGGACCGTCTGACCTCGTCGTTCTGGGGCCAGTTCGGGGCGCTGCAGTTCCCGATGACGCCGATCCTCACCGACACCATGACGGTGCTCGCGCTCGCGGTCGTCGTCGGCTGGGCCTACCGCCGCTCCCCCGTCCGGGACGTCGCGGTCGTGATGACGATCGTCCCGGCGATCACCGTGCTCAGCCAGCTGCAGAACAACTTCGCGTCCTACGACGACACGCAGCTCATCGCGGGTGCACAGGGCCGGTACCTCTTCATCGCGCTCGTCCCGCTCCTGGTCGTCAGCGCCATCGCCTGGCGCAACCTGCTGCGCGATGCGGCCGACCGCGCCCGGTTCGGTCGGATCGCGCTCTGGGCGTTCCCGGTGATCGGCCTCTACGGCTTCACCGTCGCCTACCGCGGGTTCTACGAGCACTTCCACCTGCAGGCGACGATCGCCGGACTCGGCCGGCTCGCGAACCTGACGCCGGTCGGTCGGACCGGCTTCGCGCTGCTCCTCGTCCTGACCGCCGCAGCGGCCGTCTGGGCGCTCGTCGAGGCACGGCGGAGGCTGACCCGCGACGACCTGCCGGTAGTATCGCCAATCGATCCAACGCCAACGACTCCGCAAAGGAACCAGACCACGTGAAGATCCTCGTCACCGGCGGAGCCGGCTTCATCGGCTCGAACTTCGTCCGTCGCACCCTGCAGGACGCCTACCCGGGCCTCGAGGGCGCCGAGGTGGTCGTCTACGACGCCCTGACGTACTCGGGCAACCTCGAGAACCTCGCGCCGGTCGCGGACTCCCCCCGCTACACCTTCATGCAGGGCGACATCCGCGACGCCGAGAAGCTCGACGAGGTCATCCCCGGCATCGACGCGATCGTCCACTTCGCCGCGGAGTCCCACGTCGACCGCTCTGTCCGCGACTCGGGCATCTTCGTCGAGACGAACGTCGTCGGCACCCAGCGCCTCCTCGACGCGGCGCTCCGGCACGGCACCGAGCGGTTCGTGCACGTCTCGACCGACGAGGTCTACGGCTCGATCAGCGAGGGCTCGTGGGCCGAGGACCGCCCGCTCGAGCCGAACTCCCCGTACTCGGCGTCGAAGGCCGGCAGCGACCTGCTCGCCCGCAGCTACCACCGCACGCACGGGCTGAACCTCTCGATCACGCGCTGCTCGAACAACTACGGGCCGTACCACTTCCCCGAGAAGGTCATCCCGCTCTTCGTCACGAACCTCATCGACGACCGGCACGTGCCGCTCTACGGCGAGGGCAACAACGTCCGCGACTGGCTGCACGTCGACGACCACACGCGCGGCATCGCCCTGGTGCTCACCAAGGGCCGCGCGGGCGAGATCTACAACATCGGCGGTGGCACCGAGCTCACGAACAAGGAGCTCACCCAGCTGCTCCTCGACGCCACGGGCAAGGACTGGTCCTACGTCGACCGCGTCGCCGACCGCCTCGGCCACGACCTCCGCTACTCGGTCGACATCTCGAAGATCCAGGCGGAGCTCGGCTACGAGCCGCAGGTGCCGTTCGAGCAGGGCCTCGCCGACGTCGTCCAGTGGTACCGCGACAACCGGTCGTGGTGGGAGCCGCTGAAGGACCGCGCAGCGCTGTGACCCGGTTCCTCGTCACCGGCGCCGCCGGCATGCTCGGACAGGACCTGCAGCGGGCCCTGTCCGGGCGTGACGTCACCGCGCTCGGCCGTGCCGACCTCGACATCACCGACCCGGACGCGGTCGACGCCGCCGTCGCCGGGCACGACGTCGTCGTCAACTCCGCCGCCTACACCAAGGTCGACGACGCGGAGACCCACGAGGACGACGCCTACGCCGTGAACGCGACCGGTCCGCGCCTCCTCGCCGAGGCCGCGGTCCGGCACGGCGCGAAGCTCGTCACGATCTCGACCGACTACGTCTTCGACGGCCACGGCACCGCGCCCTACGCCGAGGACGCCCCGACGGACCCGATCAACGCGTACGGCCGCACGAAGGCCGCGGGCGAGGCGTTCGTGCGGCGGACCGCGCCGGACTCCTCGTACGTGCTCCGCACGGCCTGGATCTACGGCGCGCACGGCCCGAACTTCGCCGCCACGATGCTCCGGCTCGCGGCGACCCACGACACCGTGTCGGTCGTGACCGACCAGGTGGGGCAGCCGACCTGGACGGGTGACCTCGCCGCGCGGATCGTCGAGCTCGTCGACGCCGACGCCCCCGCCGGCACCTACCACGCCACGAACGCCGGCCAGGGTTCCTGGTTCGACTTCACCCGGGCGATCTTCGCCGAGAACGGCCTCGACCCCGAGCGCGTGCTGGCGACCGACAGCACCGCGTTCGTGCGTCCCGCCGCGCGCCCCGCGTACAGCGTGCTCGGGCACGACGGCTGGTCGCGTGCCGGTCTCGCGCCGATGCGCGACTGGCGCGAGGCGCTCCACGCGGCGACCGCGGCCGGGATCTTCACGGCGTGACCCCGGATCCCCACGGCGCGCGCCCCGATCCCCACGGAGCGCGTGACGAACTGCACCGCGAGGGCCGGGCCGACACGAGCGGACCGGTCCCGCCCCGCACCCTCGTCGTCGGCGCCGGGGGCTTCCTCGGCGGGGCGGTGCACCGGGCCGTCGAGGCGTCCGGTGGCGACGTCCGTGCCGCGACCGTTCCGTGGTCGGACCCGTCGGCCGCGGAGCAGGTCCTCGTCGACGCCGTGCGCGGCATCCGCGACTCCGCGGACGGGCAGCCGTGGCGCATCGTCTGGTGCGCGGGGACCGGTGTCGTCGCGACCGGCGAGGACGTCTTCGCCGCGGAGCAGACGCTGCTCGGCCGGGTGCTGGACGCCACGGCGGACGACGCCGCAGCGGGCGAGGGCACGCTCTTCTTCGCGTCGTCGGCCGGTGCCGTGTACGCGGGCTGTGCGGACGCTCCGTTCGACGAGTCGACCCCACCCGCACCGCTCGCACCGTACGGTCGGGCGAAGCTCGCGGTCGAGGCCCGCTTCCGGCAGTGGGCTGAGTCGACGGGCGCCCGGCTGCTGGTCGGTCGCATCTCGAACCTGTACGGCCCCGGTGCGAACCTCGGCAAGGCCCAGGGACTGGTGTCGCAGCTCGCCCTCGCGCACCTCGAGGGCCGCCACTCGTCGATCTACGTCCCCATGACCACCACGCGCGACTACCTCTACATCGAGGACGCTGCCGCGATGGTGCTCGACGCCCTCGACGCCGTCGATGGGCTCGCCACCGGCAGCACCGTGACGAAGATCCTCGCCTCCGGGCAGCCCGCCACGATCACCGAGGTGGTCGACGCCGTGCAGGACGCCTTCGGCGAGCCGCTCGACGTCCGGGACGGCGCCGACCCCTCCGCGACCTTCCAGGGCCTCGACCTGCGCTTCCGCTCGACGGTGCTGCCGCAGGTGGACGACCGTGCGTTCCTGCCGTTCCGCGAGGGCGTCGCCCGCACCGTGGAGGCGCTGCGCGCCGCGCACGGCGCCTGACCGCGACCCACGACCGCCACCACGGCCACGGCCACGGCCGCGGCCACGCCGACCGCGGACGCGCGCCGACCGCCGGTCGCGCCCCGTGCCTCCCGTCCGGTCCGCCCCGTCCGTTCTGGAGGCACGGCCCCCGTCGACAGGTCGGCCTGCGTCAGCGACGCGCGTCGGCGAGCAGGACGCGGTAGCGGTCGCCGACCGCGGCGACCGTGTGCGCGGCCGCGGTCTCGGCTGCCGCGGCACCGAGCCGCTCGGCCAGCGCCGGGTCGGCGAGCAGCCGGTCGACCGCGGCGGCGAGCGCGTCCGGGTCGCCGGGCTCGACGAGCAGCCCGTTCACACCGTCCTCGACGACGTCCACGATGCCGGGCACCGCCGAAGCGACGACGGCACACCCGGCGGACATGGCCTCCAGCAGTGCCACCGGCAGGCCGTCACGGTCGCCGTTCGCCGCCGGCACCGACGGGTAGAGCGCGATCGATGCCTTGGCGTACTCGGCGGCCAGCGCCTCCTTGCCGCGGGCGCCGAGGAAGACGACGTCCGAGCCGGCACGGGCCTCGAGCTGCCCCCGGAGCGGCCCGTCGCCGACGACGACGACCTCGGCGGGCCGTCCCGTCATCCGGTCGAGCGCGTCGAGGAGGACGACCGCACCCTTCTTCTCGACGAGCCGGCCGACGAACAGCACCCGCCCGGGCACCCGGGTCTCGCGCTCGACCGCCCGGGTGATCGGGTCGAGGTCGACGCCCATCGGCACGACGTGCACCTGGTCCGCGCGCGCGCCGAGCTTGCCGAGTTCCCGCGCCATGTCCGTGCTCATGCAGGTCACGGCGGCGGCGCTCGCGATCACGGAGCGCTTGACGTTCTGGAGGACCGGGTGGCGGAGCGCGTACAGGTCGCCGCCCAGCGTGGTCACCACGCGCGGCAGGTCGCCGAGCACGAGCCCGCCGACGGCACCCTGCGGGATGATCCAGTGCAGCAGCGCGACGTCCGGGCGGGAGCGGCGGCGTTCGCGGCGGAGCGCGGCGGCCATCGCGACGAAGAAGAACGGGACCTGCAGCCACCGGGACCGCTTCGCACGGAGGTTGTCGACGATCGCGCCGTCGGCGAGGTCGCGCCAGCGCGCCGGGAAGTAGCGGTAGCGCCGGACCTCGACGTCGCCGATGCGCTGGTGGGCACGAGCGCCCTTGGTCATCGGCGCGACCACGACGACGCGGTACTCGTCCGACAGCGCGGTGGCGAGGTCGAGCACGAACCCGGGGGTGCCGTCACCGGCCTCGGCCGGGAAGGTCGACGCGGCGACGAGGAGGGTCGGACGGGCGTCGGCATCGGGTCGCATCCAGCGCGCTCCCTTAGAGTTGTCGGTCGATGGACGCTCACCAGCCTACGGGGTCGCCGACGCCGGACCCGGACCGGATCGAGGCCCCGACGGGCTCGGTCGACGCCGTCGTGCCGAAGCGCGGACGCCGCGCCACCGTGCTCACGGTGGTGAAGTGGCTGGCGGCCGTCGTCGCGGTCGTCTTCCTCGTCCGCAGCGTCGCCCGGCAGTGGCCGGACATCGTCCGCGACTTCGCGAGCCTCGATGCCCTGACCGTCACGGTCGGGGTCGCGGCGACGGTGGCCGCACTGGTCGCGAACATGCTGTCGTGGCGGGCGATGATGGCGGCGAGCGGCTTCCGCCTGCGGCTCGGCGCCGCCTCGTCGATCTTCTTCGTGGGGCAGCTCGGCAAGTACATCCCCGGCGGGGTGTGGTCGATCGCCGCCCAGGCCGAGCTCGGTCGTGCGCACGGCCTGCAGCGGACGAGCAGCGCGGTCGCGGCCCTCGCCTCGATGCTGGTCAGCATGGTGACGGCGGCCCTCGTCGGCATCGTCGCGGTCCTGCTCGGCACGCCCGACGGCCTCGCGACGTTCTGGTGGCTGATCCCGTTCGTGCTGCTCGGGCTCGTGTCGCTGACGCCGCCGGTGCTCGGTCGGCTCATCCGGATCGCGTTCCGGGTGCTGCGGCGTCCGGCGCAGGACACGAGCCTCTCCTGGCCCGGCACGGTCATGTCGCTGGTGTGGTCGCTCGCCATGTGGGTGGCGTACGGCGTCCAGGCGACGGTCGTCCTCCGCGCGTTCGGGGCGGACTCCCCCGTGCTCTTCCCGGTGGCCGTCGGAGCGTACGCGGTGGCGTGGCTCGTCGGCTTCCTCGTGGTCATCGCGCCCGCCGGGATCGGTCCGCGCGAGGCCGTGCTCGTGCTGCTCCTCGGGGCGGTCGCCGGCGGGTCCGCACCCCTCGCCCTTGCCGTGATCAGCCGCGCGTTCATGACCCTCGGCGACGTCGTCCTCGCGGGGGTCGGGGCGGTCCTCGCGGCCCGTCACCGCCGGGTGTCGGCCCGGTCGGGCGGCGCCGCCGGGGTCACGGGGACTCCCCGTGCGGGCTGATATGGTCGGCATCCGAGCCCGCGGCACCACGAGGAGCACCACCCGATGACCACCCTGCACGTCCTCGTCGACCAGGTCGTCGCACCGGTCCCGGGCGGCATCGGACGGTACGCCGAGGAGCTGACGCGGCACCTCATCGCGACCGCGCCGGAGGGGTGCGACGTCGCCGCGGTGGTCTCGGCCGTCGGGTCGGAGGACCTGCGCCGCCTCGAGACCCTGTTCCCGGGTCTGTCCGAGCTCCAGCGTCTCCCCCTGCCCCGCCGCGAGCTGTCGTTCGCCTGGCAGGGCGGCATCGTCGGCTCCGTCGCCAAGGAGATGGTGCACGCGCCGAGCGTCCTCGCGCCGCTCGTCAAGCACGACCGCTCCCGCGACCCGGGGCGACAGACCGTGGTGACGGTGCACGACACGGTCCCCTGGACGCACCCGGAGACGCTCACGCCGCGTGGGGTGCACTTCCACCGGGCGATGGTGAAGCGTGCGTGGAAGCACGCCGACGCCGTCGTCGTCCCGACGCACGCCGTCGCCGCGGCGCTCAACGAGATCCACCGCTTCGACGACCGGCTCCGGGTGATCGGCGGCGCGCCGAGCGGGCGGCTCCGCATCCCCGTCGACGCCGACCTCCGCGCCGAGCGGCTCGGCCTGCCGGAGCGCTACGTGCTGGCCGTCGGCACGCTCGAGCCGCGGAAGGGCCTCGTGCACCTGATCGAGGCGATGGCGCACCCGGACGCACCGTCCGACGTCCCGCTCGTGATCGCCGGGCCGGACGGGTGGGGCGACGTGGACGTCTACGGCTGCGCCGAACGCGCGGGGCTCGCCCGCGACCGCGTCAAGGTGCTGGGTCGTGTGGACGACGCCGACCTCGCGGTGGCCTACGACCGTGCCACGGTGTTCGTGTTCCCGAGCCTCGCCGAGGGGTTCGGGCTGCCGGTGATCGAGGCGATGAGCTTCGGCACGCCCGTGATCCACTCCGACGACGCCGCGGTCAGCGAGGTCGCGTCGGACGCCGGGGTCACGGTGGCGAGGAACCCGCTCGAGTCCTACCCCGAGCGGCTCGCGCAGGCCGTGTTCCAGGTCGTCAACGACCCGCTGCTCGCCGGGCAGCTCGCGGTCGCCGGGCCGGACCGTGCGCGCATGTTCGACTGGAACGACTCGGCCATGGAGACCTGGCAGCTGCACGCCGACCTCTGATCGGTTCGGCTCTGACCGGTTCGGCTCCGACCGGTTCGGCTCTGACCGGTTCGGCGGGGCGCGTCGTGTCGCCCCGTTGCACGACCGACCAGTGATCGGGGCAGCCCCGCTCAGAGCGTGTCGCGTAGGCGCGCGGCCTTCTCCTCGACCAGCTGCTCGAGCCCCGCGGCGTACTCGGTGAGGCGCGCGGCGACCGCGGCGTCCGTCGCGCCGATGATCCGCGCCGCGAAGAGCCCCGCGTTGGCGGCGCCGTTGATCGCCATCGTCGCCACCGGGATGCCCGCAGGCATCTGCACGATCGACAGGAGCGAGTCGAGGCCGTCGAGGCGAGCGAGCTGCACCGGCACGCCGATCACGGGGAGGGTCGTCATCGAGGCGACCATCCCCGGCAGGTGCGCGGCCCCACCGGCGCCCGCGATGACGACACGGACCCCACGGTCGGCGGCACCACGCGCGAACCGCGTCATCTTGTCCGGGGTGCGGTGCGCCGAGACGACGTCGGCCTCGAACGACACGCCGAGCTCGGTGAGGATGTCCGCCGCACCGCGCATCGTGGGCCAGTCGGAGTCGGATCCCATGATGATCGAGACGAGCGGCTGGTCCGGGGCTGCGGTGTCGGTCACGTGACGAGCCTAGCCGAGGAGCACCCGTCGCCAGGCGTCGCCGTCACGGCCGATCGTCCGCTCCTCGGCGACCCAGCGGACCGCCTCGGCGTCGGGCGATCCGGCGGCGATCACGGCACGGAGGGCCCGTCGCCACGCCTCGGCGTCGTCCGGGACCGCGACCGCGCCGTGTGCCCGGGCGACGGCGTACGAGGGTCGGTCCGAGACCACCGACGGCAGGCCGAGGGCCGTGTACTCGAGGAACTTCAGGTCGCTCTTGGCGCGGTTGAACTCCTCGTCGCGCAGCGGTGCGACGCCGGCGTCCCACCGGGAGCGGTGCTCCACGAGCCAGCGCACGAACCCCGGGTAGTGGCCGTCCGGCACCTCGACGCGTCGGTACCAGTCGGCGCCCGTGTCCTCGGTGACGCCGATCACCTCGAGGCGGACGGGCAGGCCGTCGTCGGCGACGAGGTCCGTCACCGCGTCGCGGAGCAGTTCGAGGTCGGCGGCGTGGGTCAGGGTCCCCATGTAGAGCACGCGGTGCTCGTCGCGGTCCGGTGCCGGTTCGCCCGCGGACGGTTCGTCGGCCCCCGATCCGCCCGTCGTGCGCCACAGCACCGGGTCGAGCGCGTTCGGCACGACGACGACCCGGCGGGCGACGGGCCGCACGACCTCGGCGAGCTCAGGCGTGCTCACGACGGTGACGTCGGCACCCCGGACGAGGGCGTCGATCGACGCGAGCCGGTCGGGGTCGTACTCGGCGCGGGCGAGTCGGGCACGGCCGGACGCGGTGAAGAAGTCGTCGTCGACCTCCGCGACGACCCGGACGCCTCGTGCGGCGGCGGCTCCGAGGAGCGGCGCCACCAGGTCGACCGGCAGGATGTCGCGCTGGACGAGGAGCACCGCGGGGTCCGGCCCGTCCGTGCCCTCGACGAAGGCCGTGGGCTCGACCTGGCGGACCTCGGCGACGCCGGACGCCGCGAGGTGCTCGGTGCGCCGGACGACCCGGACGTGCGCGGACGCCGGGTGGGCGCCGTTGCCGCCGGCGACGACGTACCCGACCAACGGCAGCGGCGCGGGGGCGTCCGGCTCGACGATCGATCGTGTGGTCAGGCGGCGGAGCCGGCCGACGATCCGGCGGGCCAGGTCAGGTGCCATGCGCCCATCCTCCCGCACCGGACGGCAACGGACCCCACCGGACCGCACCGGACGCCCTCGGACCGCCGCGGACGGCCGTTCAGCGCACCGACACGGCCGTGCACCCGAGCGCGGTGTCCCCGCCCCGGCCGACACCCACCGCGGTCAGGCAGACCCGGTGCTGCCCCCGACGGGCCGACACGCTGCCGGTGAACCCGTGCCGGGGCCCGGCGGCGTGCACCCGGTCGACGTCGGCACGCGAGGCGTTCGCGGTGAGGGTCCCCGCGGTCCGACCGTCGACCGACACCCGGACGGGGAGCGCCCGACCCACGTCGTCGCGGTCGAACGCCCAGCCGCGGACCGACACGGTCCCGGCGGAGGAGGACGCGACGCGGTCACGGTGGCCGACGGGCGCGGCGACCGGCACGGTCACCGCGCGGCACGGCGTCGATCGGACGTCGCTCCCCGCACCGGTGTTCCGTGCGACGGCGCAGACGGTGTGCTTCCCCGGACTGCTCGGCACGACGCCGGCGAAACCGTGCCGAGCGCCGGCACCCCAGGTGCGGTCGACGTCCGGACGGGCCTGGTCCGCCGTGAAGGACCGGACCGTCCTGCCGTCGACCGTGATCGCCGTGGTGACGGCGTCCGAGACCGCGTCGCCGTCGAACGCCCACCCCGTGACGGCGATCCCCGCCGGCGCCACCGTGGCACGCTCCAGCGCCACGGCGGGGTCGTGGGAGTAGGCGCGGACCGACACGCACCCCAGGGAGGTGTCCGAACCGGCACCGACGTTCACTGCCGTGACACAGACACGACGGACCCCGGCCGCGGTCGGCACGGTCCCGGCGAACCCGTGCGCCGCCCCTGCGCCGGTCGAGCGGTCGACGTCCGGTCGGTCGTCCGAGGCCGCGACGGTCGCCGCGACGGTGCCGTCGACCGTGACCCGGACCGTCACCGGCTGCGACGGGTCGTCCTCGTCGACGGCCCAGCCGCGGAGCGCCACACCGCCGCCCGTGCCCGTCGCGGACTCGAGGGCACCACGCGGTGCCGTGGCGGGGACGGGGACGCCGAGCTGGGCCTTCGCCACCAGGGTCTGCGCGAACGACGAGTACCACCTGCCCGCGGCGGGCCCGCCGTTGCAGGTCCCGTCGCTCGCGCCGGGCGTCTTCACCCAGAGCAGGGCATCGAGCGCCGAGCCGTCGCTGACGACGCGCGGGGTCGTCCCGAGCCCGGCCCCGGGTCCGTTGCACCACGTGCCGCGCCAGCCCTGACCGTTCCGCGAGGTGTCGATGACGTAGTGCGAGCCACCGGTCGCGGCAGACACCTTCTGGGCGTAGGCCTGCTCCTGCGAGGTCGGGTAGTAGTTCGCGACGTTCGTGGAGAACCCGCGGGCGTTCCGCACCCCGGCCTGCTCGAGTCGAGCCGCCATCACCGTCGGCGGCACCCAGTTCGAGTTCCCGCCGTCGAGGTACGACGGCACGCCCGCCGCCGTGAAGCCGGCGACGGTGCGCGAGAGGATCCGGTAGCGCTGCGCGTCGAGGGTCTCGTCGCACGCGGCGTTGCTGAGCATCGCGAGCGAGTCCGGCTCCACGACGACCGCGGCCCGGTGCCCCGACAGCCGTGCCGCGATCCGGTCGATCCAGGCGTCGTAGGTGGTCTCGTCGAACCCACCGGCCGAGTACCCGCCGCAGTCGCGGTCCGGGATCGCGTAGGTCACGAAGACCGGCGTCGTGCCGCTCTGCTCGGCTCCGGCGACGGCCTGGTCGAGCGTGCGGTCGAGCGTCGTCCCCTGCGTCCATTCGCCGAGCCAGGTCGCGACCGGGTACCGCGCGATCGTGTCGGCGGCGGCGGCTCCGGCACGGTCGTTCGTCGCGAGCGCGGTCGCGGCCTTCGCGGCCTCACTGGTGGGCGACCGGTACGGCCCGGCGCCGAAGAGCGACGAGGACGTGGCCGAACGGACGGTGGCGGCGCTCGTGGCCGCGGTCGCCGGCGCCGTGACCGCGGCGGCCGCGAGGACGCTGCAGACGGTGGCGACGGCGAGCAGGACGAGGCGGCGCTTCTGGCGGCGCATGGTTGGCTGACTCCCTGGACGTGGACCCCTGACCGCACCATGGGACCACAGGGAGCGGCTCCGCCACAGGTGCCAGAACGGGTGCCACCCGCGGGGGTGTCGGCACTTCTGCGGACCGCCGGCACGACGGACGGGGGCCCACCAGCCGGTTCCGGCGCACCGCGCCAGCGGTGTGCCGGCCGACACGGGAGGTGGGCCCCACCAGCCGGTACCGGCGCACCGCGCCAGCGGGGTGCCGGCCGTGACTGGAGGGACGGTGCGGGCCCGCACCGCGCCTCCCGTCCGCTCCGGCGTCAGCCCGACGGACCGGCAACGTGCGCCGTCGTCGCCTCCGTTCGTCCGCGCGTCGGGGCGGGTCAGTCGTCGAAGTGCGCGGCCGCTGCGCGGGCGCGGTAGACGACGTCGTCGACGTCGTCACCGACGACGGTGACGTGTCCGATCTTCCGACCCGGCCGCGGTGCCTTGCCGTAGAAGTGGAACTTCGCCTCCGGGAACGCGGCGAGTGCACCCGGGTAGCGCGCGGCCAGGTCCCCGTCGGCCGGGCCGCCGAGGACGTTGATCATCACGGCGGACGGCGCGTGCATGCCGGTGGTGCCGAGCGGCAGGTCGAGGACGGCACGCAGGTGCTGTTCGAACTGGCTCGTCGTCGAGCCGTCGATCGACCAGTGGCCGGTGTTGTGCGGGCGCATCGCGAGCTCGTTGATCAGGATGCGGTCGTCGGCGGTCTGGAAGAGCTCGACGGCGAGCACGCCCGTCACACCGAGCTCCTCCGCGATGCGCACCGCGATCGACTCGGTCATGTCGGCGATGCGGCCCGCGGTGTCCGCGGCCGGCGCGAAGACCTCCGCGCACACGCCGTCCTGCTGCACGGTCTCGACCAGCGGCCAGGCGACGACCTCGCCCGAGGGTCGACGGGCGACGGACTGTGCGAGCTCCCGGGTGAACGGGACGAGTTCCTCGACGAGGAGCGCCTGCCCGCCGCCGGTCTCGGCGACGGCGATGAACCAGTCCTCGACCTCGGCCGGGTCGGACACGACGCGCACGCCCTTGCCGTCGTAGCCCCCGCGCGGGGTCTTGACGACGGCGCGACCGCCGTGGTCGTCGAGGAAGGCGCGGAGTTCGTCGGGGTCGTGCACGGCGGCCCAGTCCGGCACGGGGAGCCCGAGTTCGCTGAGCCGCCGGCGCATGGTGATCTTGTCCTGGGCGACGGCGAGCGGCTCCGGGCCCGGACGGACCGCGACCCCGGCGTCGACGAGGGCGCGGAGGACGTCCTGCGGGACGTGCTCGTGGTCGAACGTCACCACGTCGACCTCGCGGGCGAACGCGAGCACCGTCTCGGCGTCGTGGTAGTCGCCCTCGGCCGTCGCCGCGATGGCCGCGGACATGCCGGGACCCTCCGCGAGCACCCGGATGTCGATGCCCAGCTCGACCGCGGCCGGCACCATCATCCGTGCCAGCTGTCCTCCACCGATGACCCCGACGCGCAACGCCATGCTGTGTGTTCCTTCCGTCGTTCACACCGGACGGTGGGAACGCGCTGTCTAGAATCGCTGTTCTGGTCCCGCGGAGCGCGAGGGCCCGGGACAACTCTACGGATCCAGGAGACACCGTGCGCCGACTGATCGCCCAACTGGCCCGCTTCGGTGTGGTCGGTGCCGTCGGCTTCGTCGTCGACACGGCGGTGTTCAACCTGCTGCGCGGGACCGTCCTGAACCCGGACGAGATCCACTCCGGCCCGTTCTGGGCGAAGGTCGTCTCGACGATCGTCGCGATCTTCGTCAACTGGATGGGCAACCGGTACTGGACGTTCCGCGACCAGCGCCGGGCCGTCGCCGCGCGCGAGGGCGTCGAGTTCGTCGTGGTCTCGCTGGGCGGCATGGTGATCGCGCTCGCGGTCCTCGGTGTCTCGCACTACGCGATGGGGCTGACCTCGGTGGTCGCCGACAACGTGGCGAACATCGTCGGGCTCGGCCTCGGCACCGTCTTCCGGTTCTGGCTCTACAAGGTGTGGGTGTACCACCCGGAGCGGGCCCAGCGCACCGCCGAGCCGGTCGTCGAGCGTCCGGCCGACCAGGTCGTCGCCGGACCGGAGGTCGCCGGTCGGTAGGCCCGCTGCCGCCGGTCAGTAGGATCGCCGGGTGACCTCCGCGAGCGCGCCGACCCACCGTGCCGCGCCGGACCCCCATCGCACCGTGTCGACCCGTGCGGAGCGCTGGACCATCGCCGTCCTGACCGTCGCGTTCGGTCTGTGGCTCGCGCTGTGGGCCGTGCTCGTGCCGGCGTTCCAGGCCCCCGACGAGGTCGCCCACCTCGACGCAGCGATCCAGCTCGCCACCGGTGCGGGCTGGCCGGCGCCGGGGTCGATGCACGTGACGAACGCCGTGCTCGCGGCCGTGCAGGAGCAGGCGACCCGACCGGCGTCCGGGTGGTCGACCGTGACCGCCCTGCTGTCGGCGCACCCGGGGGTGTCGACGACGGTCAACCAGATGTCGCAGCACCCGCCCACGGCGTACCTCGTCGACGCCGGGCTGCTCCGGGTCCTGCACTTCGGCTCGCTCCGCTGGGACCACGCCCTGGTCGCGCTCCGGCTCGCGGACGCGCTCGCGGTCACCCCGCTGGCGCTCCTGGCCTGGGCGTCGGTCCGGCGGGTCACCCGGTCGCCGCGAGCCGGGCTGCTCGGTGCGGTCGCCCTGTTCGCGGTCCCGCAGCTCGCGTCGATCGCGGCGTCGGTGACGAACGACGCGCCGGTGCTGCTGCTCGGCGGGGTCGTGGTGTGGCTCACGGTACGGCTGCTCACGGGCGACATGCGACGACGGGTCCTGGCCGGGCTGGCTGTCGCCCTCGGGCTGCTCGTCAGTGTCAAGGGCACCGGCCTGCCCGCGGTGCCGTTCGTCGGTCTGGCGGTCCTCGTGGCCGGTGCGGACCGCTCCCGGCTCGGCGTGCGGGCACTGCGCACGGTAGCGGTGCTCGCAGTGGCGGCGGTCATCGGTGGGTGGTGGTGGGTGCGGAACGTCGTGCGCTACGGCACGGTGCAACCCGACGGGTACGCCGGGATCCGTCCCGACCAGCCGTTCCCGGACGGGTCCGGGCCGTCCCTCGCCCACTTCGTCGACGTGTCGTGGGGCACCCTCGCGCGCACGTTCTGGGGCAGCTTCGGCGGCCGGGCACAGGTGAGCATCGGGGACACGGCGACGGCGCTGTTGACGGTCCTCGCGCTGGTCGTCGTCGTCGGCTGGGCCTTCCGGCGTCGCACGGCGCGCGGTCCGGGCGTGCACCGGTCCGCGCTCGACCGCAGCGGGCTCGTCGTCCTCGCGGTGTTCCCGGCGCTCCTCGTGGCGCTGCAGACGGCGAGCAGTTGGCGCGCCTACCTCCACACGACGCAGGTGGCCGGCACCCAGGGACGGTACTTCTTCCCGGCGTTCGTCGCCCTAGTCGTGCTCGGTGCCGTGGCGTGGCGGCGCCTCGCCGGGTCCGACGGCGGCCGGCGGGTGGTGGGGACGGTCCTCGGTGTGGGCGGTCCGGTCGTCGGGCTCGTCGGGCTCGGCATCGCGGCGAGCTGGTTCTGGAACGGTGCACGGGGACCGCTGACGGCGGCAGGTGTCGAGCGCTACCAGGCGTCCGGGTCGGCGCCGTTCGAGATCGTCGTCGTGCTCGGGGTCGCCGTCGCCGTGACGCTCACGGTCGGCGTGCTCCGGGCAGCCCGGACCCCGTCCGACCCGCTCGACTGACGACGGCCGGGCCCGGCACGCGCGCGCCGTGCCCCGGCGCGGCACCACCCCGGTGCAGCCCCGGGCCCGCCGTGTCAGCTGGGCTCGACCTCCACGACGTCCACCGTGCAGGGCTGGACCGGGGCCGACTTGATGTCCTGGCAGGTCTGGTCGACGGTGAACGACCCGACGACCCGTCCGATGGCGGAGTAGTCGCGGTCGCGCGGGATGAGGGCGTTCGTGTAGTTCAGGAAGTACTGCACGCCGGACTCCCGCAGCAGGCCGACGAACGCGGGGTCCTCGTAGTCGTACTGCTGCCCGGTCTCGCCGTAGGCGTGCAGGCCGAGCCGGAAGGCCACCCGCACGGTGTCACGCGCGTTCGTCCCGAGGATGCGGCTGTCCTCCGGGATGGTCCGGGCGGCGTCCAATGCGTCGACCAACGGCTCGTTCGGCGTGATCACCCCGCCGAGCACCTGGCCCTTCGGGAACCCGGACGGGCTCGTCGACAGGACCGAGAACGGTGCACGGACCCCGTTGACGTTCTGGCTGTACGCGGCGACGACCACCGCCAGGCACGCCACGACCGCCAGACCCCGACGGACCCAGGTGCCTCGGCGTGCGGCACGCCAGATCGTCGGGAGCAGGGCGCCGGCGACGAGGACCGAACCGGTGAACAGCGGCAGGTAGTACCGCGAGTTGCCACCGAGCGTGTCGACGGTGGCGATCCCGGCGTAGCCGAGCAGGTACACCCCCGACGCGAGCGCGACGATGCTCGCGAACACGAACCGGCGGTAGTGGACGACCCCGGCCGCGAGGGCCGCCACGAACGCTGCGCCGATCGGGAGCGCGAAGGCGGCGAACGACCCGATGCGGGTGAAGTAGAAGGGCAGGGCCTCGAGGCGCTGCTGCACGTAGTAGCCCAGCTTGCCGGCGAGCGTCGTGGTGTGGCTGGACGTCGGTGCGGCGGACTCGCCCGGCACCGGGTCGGCGGGGACCGTGCGGTCCGCGGTGCGCACGCCTGCGTCGTAGAGCGACGGCGTGCGGTCCTCGTTCGGCGACACCGCCAGCGCGTTCGGCGGGGACGCGATCCGGTACTGCTGCGCGTCGGTTCCACTCGTGTCGGAGAACTTGCCCGACACGTTCACGGTCAGGGACGACCCCAGCTCGACACCGCCGAACTTGACGGACAGGGCGATCACCCACGGCGCCGAGAAGACCACGACGGCCGCGAGCGCCACCGCCGGCAGCAGCAGCGATCGGCGCTCCCGCTGCCCGCGCCGGTCCTGGTACCAGCGGATGAGCGCCCACAGCGGCACGACCACGAGGAAGACCGGGACGAGGAACGCCTTCGTGCAGTACCCGATCGCGCACACGAGCCCGAGCAGGACCCCGATCCGGACGATCCGCCGGACCGACCCGTGCCAAGCGCGGTCCGCCGCGAGCAGGGCCCACACGAACACCAGGCTCCACAGGAGCACGAGCACGTCGGGCGTCTGCAGGCTGACGTCCGCGATGAGGAGCGGGGTCACTGCGACCGTGTACCAGGCCGCCGTCCAGCCGTTGCCGGTGGTGCGGAGCAGCAGCCACGCCCCGACGCCGGCGATCGCGACGCACGCGAGCAGGTTGACGATCCCGAACGAGGTCGTCGGGCCGAGGCCGATCCCGATGAGCGGCGCCATGAGCCACGACACCATCGGCGACCAGTACCCGTTCACGGCGTCGGCCCAGTGCCAGGACGCGTACTGCTCGGCGATCGACATGTACGAGACGCCGTCGATGTTCGTGACGAGGATGCGCGTCCGGTAGGTGACGACCGCGAGGAGCACGGCGACGGCGAGCACGAGCACCGCGTTGAGCACCACCGAACGGGTCGACGGGTGCCGTCCCTCGTGGAACCGGCCCGGCAGGCGTCGTCGGGCACCGTCAGCGCGCACGCGCGGTCCGATCGGTCGGTCGGTGACGGTCGTGCTCGCGATCGTCATGCGTCTCCCGTCGTGCGTCGTGCTGGCGGGACCGGGGTCAGCGGCCCATGCCCCGGTAGGTGAAGCCGGCGGCGGTCCACGCGTCGCGGTCGAGGCAGTTGCGGCCGTCGATCACGGACGGCGTGGCCACGAGCGCGGCGACCTCGGTCGGGTCGAGCTCTCGGAACTCGGTCCACTCGGTGAGTACGAGGACCAGGTCGGCGCCCGTCACCGCCGCGGTGACGCCGTCGACGTAGTCGAGCTCGGGGTGCACCCGGCCGGCGGTCCCGACGGCCTCGGGGTCGTACGCGGCGACGTGCGCGCCGAGCTCGTGCAGCCGACCGGCGATGTCGAGCGACGGGGAGTCGCGCACGTCGTCCGAGTTCGGCTTGAACGCCAGCCCGAGCACGGCGACGCGCTTGCCGGCGACGTCGCCGCCGAGCGCCTCCTGCGCCATGGTGACGACCCGCTCGCGACGACGGAGGTTGATCGCGTCGACGTCGGCCAGGAACGCCAGCGACTCGGGCACGCCGAGCTCGTCGGCGCGCGCCTGGAACGCACGGATGTCCTTCGGCAGGCAGCCGCCGCCGAACCCGAGCCCGGCGTTGAGGAACTTCCGGCCGATGCGGGCGTCGTGGCCGATGGCGTCCGCCAGGGCGGTCACGTCCGCCCCGACGACCTCGGCGATCTCGGCCATGGCGTTGATGAAGGAGATCTTCGTCGCCAGGAACGCGTTCGCGCTGACCTTGACCAGCTCGGCCGTGGGCAGGTCGACCACGAGCCGTGGCGTGCCCTCGGCGAGCGCCGACGCGTACACCTCGTCGAGGGCCGCTGTGGCCGCCTCGCCCCGCTCCCCCGCCGGCACGCCGTAGACCAGCCGGTCCGGCGAGATGGTGTCCTGCACCGCGAAGCCCTCGCGCAGGAACTCCGGGTTCCAGACGAGCGTCGCGCCCGGCACCGCCTGCTCGACCTCGCCCGCCAGCCGCGCGGCCGTGCCGACGGGGACGGTGGACTTGCCGACGACGAACTCGCCCGCCGACAGGTGCGGGGTCAGCGCGGCGACGGCGGCGTCGACGTAGGTCAGGTCGGCGGCGCCGGTCGGTCCCTGCGGGGTGCCGACCGCGAGGAAGTGCACGTCCGCGCCGGCGACCTCGGCCATGTCGGTCGTGAAGCGGATGCGGCCCGAGGCGAGCGCCTCGGCCAGGATCTCGGGCAGGCCGGGCTCGAAGAACGGCGCCTCGCCCGCGGCGAGCCGGTCGATCTTGACGGGGTCGACGTCCACCGCGACGACGTCGTGTCCGAGCTTTGCCATGGAGGCGGCGTGCACGGCACCGAGGTAGCCGCAGCCGATCACAGAGATACGCACGCAACGACGGTACAGGGTCCGGGACGATCTTCCACCGAGTGCGAGCACCACGGCAGGGCGTCAGCCGCGGACGTCGCCCCACGGCGGCCGGTCCTGACCCCCGCCGACGATCTCGTCCCAGTCGGGCTCCCGGTGCCGTCGCCGTGCCTCGTACGACTCCACGAGGTCGTGGAGGACCGCGACCACGAGGTCCGCGTGCGGCACGTCGGCGAGCACGAGCGCCGGGTCGTCACCCGGGAACACGAGGACGTCCCCGGACCGGAACACCCCCTGCAGGCCTCGGCGCCGCACCGTCACGTCGTACCCCCGGGAGTGCAGCAGCTCCCGCCGGGTCCGGGTACCGAGCCCCTGGACCACCACCAGCCGCCGTGTGGTGACCACGTACCGCTGCGACATCCAGCGCACGAGCGGGACGACCCCGCCCACCACGAGCAGCACCAGCACGAGTCCGGCGACGACCGCGTTGAGCCACACGAGCTGCGCCCGGAAGACGCCGAAGCCGAACCCGCCCGCGACCGTCACGAGCACGACCGTCACCGCGGGACGGACGAGTCGTCGCGCGTGCGGCCGGAGCCGGGCGACGACCCGTTCCGGCGGCGGCTCGGCGGTCATGCCCTCATGCATACCGCAGGTGCGTGACGTCGCCGACCGCGACGGGCCTGGTCGCGCCGTCCTGGTCCCGGATCGTGATGCAGCCCTCGTCGTCGACGCCGACGGCGTCGGCCTCGAGCACGCTGCCGTCGGGCAGCTCCAGGCGGATGCGGCGACCGATCGTGCCGCACGCGGCGCGGACGTCGGACCGGACCGCGTCGGCTGCGGCACCGCCCGCGGCCAGGGCGACCACGGCCTCCAGGAGGTGGGTCCGGAAGTCCGCCAGCACCGCGTCGGCGAGGTCCGCCGCCTCTCCCGGCACGCCCGCGACGGCCAACGAGGTCGACGTGGGCGTGGGCAGTGCGTCGGCCGGGACGGTCAGGTTGACGCCGGCGCCGACGACGACGCTGCCGTCGGCGGCGACCTGGCAGAGGATGCCGCACAGCTTGCGGCCGTCGACGAGCACGTCGTTCGGCCACTTCACCTCGACCGTCGGCCGGGAGGCGCGGGTCGCCTCCGCCGCGTCGCCCCAGCGGGCAACGGCCGCGTCGCGCATCGCGCGTCCGGCGACGAGCGGCAGCCAGCCGCGGCTGCGGTCGTCGAGGGGGGCGCGCACGAGCACGCTCGCGGCGAGCGTCTGCCCGGTGGGGGCGCTCCACCGCCGGTCCAGGCGTCCGCGGCCCGCGGTCTGGTCGAGGGTCGCGACGACGCTGCCGTGCGGGTGCTCGGCCGCCGCGGCGAGCAGGTCCGCGTTCGTCGAACCGGTGGTCGTCGGCGTGACGAGGTCGGCGCCGTCCGCCTCGACGAGGGCGCGGGTGGTCGGGAACGACGGCGCGGGTGTGGACATGCACGCAATCTACGGGCAGGAACCCGTGGACGACCTCCAACCGTGGTCGTCGGGGCCGCCGGTATGGTGAGCGGGTGACTCAAGGTGACACCCCCGATCTCTCGACGACCGCCGGTCGGCTCGCCGACCTCCGCGACCGGTACCACGAGGCCGTGACCGCCGCGGGCGAGGCCGCCATCGCGAAGCAGCACGCGAAGGGCAAGGGCACGGCGCGCGAGCGGATCGAGCAGCTCCTCGACGACAACTCGTTCGTCGAGTTCGACGAGTTCGTCCGCCACCGCACGACCGCGTTCGGCATGGACGCCAAGCGCCCCTACGGCGACGCCGTCGTCACCGGCGTGGGCACGATCCACGGCCGGACGGTGGCGATCTACGCGCAGGACTTCACGGTCTTCGGCGGCTCCCTCGGCGAGGTCGCGGGCGAGAAGATCATCAAGGTGATGGAGCACGCGCTGAAGACGGGCGTCCCGATCATCGGGATCCTCGACTCCGGCGGCGCGCGCATCCAGGAGGGCGTGGTCGCGCTCGGCAAGTACGGCGAGATCTTCCGCCTGAACACCGCGGCGTCGGGCGTCATCCCGCAGATCTCGATCGTGATGGGTCCGGCGGCCGGCGGGGCCGTGTACTCCCCCGCGCTCACCGACTTCGTGATCATGGTCGACAAGACCAGCCACATGTTCGTCACCGGGCCCGACGTGATCAAGACCGTCACCGGCGAGGACGTCGGCTTCGAGGAGCTCGGCGGCGCGCACACGCACAACGCGGTGTCCGGTGTCGCGCACTACCTCGCCGAGGACGAGACCGACGCGCTCGACTACGCCCGGTCGCTCATCGGCTTCCTGCCGGACAACAACCTGTCCGACGCACCCGCCTACGACGTCGCCCCCGAGCTCGAGACCACCGACGCCGACCACGAGCTCGACACCGTGATCCCGGACTCGACGAACCAGCCGTACGACGTCACCACGATCATCGAGCACGTCGTCGACGACGGCGAGTTCCTCGAGGTGCAGCCGCTCTTCGCACCGAACATCCTCGTCGGCTTCGGCCGCGTCGAGGGGCGCACGGTCGGCATCATCGCGAACCAGCCGCAGGCGATGGCCGGCACGCTGAACATCGACGCCGGCGAGAAGGCCGCGCGGTTCGTGCGGTTCTGCGACGCGTTCGGCATCCCGATCCTGACGCTCGTCGACGTCCCCGGCTACCTGCCCGGCACCGACCAGGAGTGGACCGGCGTCATCCGCCGCGGCGCGAAGCTCCTGTACGCCTACGCCGAGGCCACCGTGCCGCTCGTCACCGTCATCACCCGCAAGGCCTACGGCGGCGCCTACATCGTCATGGGGTCGAAGCAGCTCGGCGCCGACATCAACCTGGCGTGGCCGACGGCCGAGATCGCCGTGATGGGCGGGCAGGGCGCCGTGAACATCCTGTACCGCGCGGAGATCAAGCGAGCGGAGGAGGCGGGCGAGGACGTCGCCGCCGTCCGGACGAAGCTCGCGAACGAGTACACCTACAACGTCGCGTCGCCGTACCTGGCGGCCGAGCGCGGTGAGCTCGACGGGATCATCCAGCCGCACGCGACCCGTGTCGCGGTCGTCAAGGCGCTCCGGGCGCTCCGGGGCAAGCGGGCCTCGCTGCCGCCGAAGAAGCACGGGAACATCCCGCTGTGACGGACGCGGTCGACCCGTCGGGCACGGGATCATCACACTCGCGTCGGGTGACCGGCGTCGCGGTCGAGGGGACGACGGGGGCGGACGCCGTGCCGCCCCGTCGCTCCGGCGCGGGCAAGCACGTCGCCGTCGTGCCGACCGAGGCGCCCGCCCCCGTCGCCGACGTCCAGGTGGTGTCCGGTGACCCGACGCCCGAGGAGCTCGCGGCCGTCATCGCCGTCCTCCAGCGGCAGGCCGACGAGGTCGCGGCGGCGGGCCGTGCGGAGGTCACGGTGTCCCCTCGGGCCGGCTGGGACGCATCGGCGCGGGGGCTGCGGCAGCCGATCGAGCACGGTCGGGGCGCGTGGAGTCGGTCGCTGCGCTGAGGCTTGTGCGGACGAGGGGCAACGCGCGACCATGTACCCCTGGGTGTCCTTCGTCCCCCGTTGCTGCCGGGCACACTTCCCGGTCCGTCTCCCCTCGTGTGGGGGACAGGGTTGCTGCACGGGGACGGAAAACGCGCAATTTGTCCCCCATAATGACGACTGACACGGGCTTCCGCAGTCGGCATCATTACTTGTGTTCGGTGTCCTTCTACGAAGAACATCGCAGGTCGGTGGCCGACTAGGGTACGAAGCCACCGCCCGCTGCGAGTCAGGGCGATATTCGGGTTGTCGCTCAGACTCGGGTCGTGAACGGGCCGGTCGGATTCCGACCGGCCCGTTCCCCGTTTCCGGCGTGCCGCCAGTGCCGGCGTGCCGAGTCGTGTGCCGTCGTGCCCCGCCGCGTCGTGCGCCGCCGTGCGGTTCCGTGTTGTGCGCCGCGTGCCGCCGTGCTGCGCCGTGCGGGCCCGTGTTGTGCGCCGCCGTGCCGAATCGCTCGTAGGTGACCGTTCCGCTCATGCTCGACGGAACCGCTCGTAGGAAGTCATCCGGAACGACCTCCTACGAGCGGAACGGCAACCCATCGCGAACGTGATGGGCTGGAACGCGCACGCGCCACGACTGCTCGAGCACAGGCCTCCCCGCAACTTCCCGGTGTGTGCCAAATCGCTCGTAGGTGACCGTTCCGCTCATGCTCGACGGAGCCGCTCGTAGGAAGACATCCGGAACGACCTCCTACGAGCGGAACGGCAACCCATAGCGCACAGGATGGGCTGGAACGCGCACCGCCGCTCCGAGCTCACGCACCGCGGACCCGGTACGCCGCCACGGGTGTGCGCACGCGTCAGACGCCCACGTGCCGCGGGATCTCCAACCAGAGGGCGACCGAGTCGTCCTCGTCCCCGTCCTCGTCGTCATGTCCGGCTCCGAGGGCGGCCGACTCGCTCGCGGCCGTGTCGAGCCGCAGCCCCACCACGGTCACCGCGGTGTCCGCCCCCTCCCCCACGGTCCGGACGATGACGTTGTCGGCTCCCCGTGCGCGCCGGAGCGCATCCGCCACCTGGGCGTGGATGCGTCGGATGTCGTCGGCCTCGAGGTCGTCGAGCCCGCCGTCGTCGTGGAGCTGCACGGTGGCCCCCGACCGGCGGAGGCGCATGACCTCGCTCCGGACGTCGTCGGACAGGAGCGACCGCCCGCGGATCTCGTCGCGGATGGCCTGCTCGAGGTGCAGGCACTCGGCGCGCTCGTCGTCGGTCAGGTCCCCGCCGGCGTCGATGATCCGCTGGAGCATCGGGAGGGCCATCCGGGTGGTCTGGCTCAGCCGGAACTGCCGCTCGAACACGTGCGCGTCCTGCGCGGCCTGCCAGTCGACGGTCTCCTGCTCGGCGCGGACGAAGTCTCGGGTGACCCGGGTCGCCCGGTTCATCGCCACCGCGAACACCGTCGCGATCGCCACCCACGCCACACTCCCGAGCACGCCGAGCGACCCGAGCGCCCCCGGTCCGGCCCACAGCACGGTCTGCACGGCGAGGAAGACGACACCGAACCACGCGAACGGCCCGCGACCCCGGACGACGAGGATCACCATGAGCGTGCCGACGGCCGCGATCCACCAGGTGTCGTAGCCGGGTCCGGTGCGGAGCTCCACGGCGGGTGCGGCGACGAGCGGCATGACGACGGCGGTGGCCAGGGAGAAGCACGCTGCCCACACCGGCAGTGTGCGTCCGGGCACGAAGAGCGCTGCCCCGGTCGCTGCGGCGTACAGGACCATGCACGCGATGATCGGGCCGATGTCGTGGACCTTCGGCAGGGTCGTCGCGGCGAGCACGAGGTGGTAGACGGAGAAGAGCGCCGCGAGCCCGATCGCCACGCCGGCCGGGATGGACACCTTCACGACGCCGCTCCCGGTGCCCAGTCGAGTCGGATGCGCGTCCCCGCCCCCGGTGCCGTCTCGATGTCCGCCCGGCCGTCGACCGCGACGACCCGCTCGATGATCGACCGCCGCACTCCGAGGCGCTCGGCCGGGATGCCGCGCACGTCGAAGCCGGCTCCGTCGTCGCCCACCTCCACGTGGACGCCGCCGTCGCGCTGCTCGACGACCACCCAGCGGTCCACCTCGGCGCCACCGGCGTGCTGCACCGAGTTGACCGCCGCCTGCAGCGCCGCGGACGCGACGGCGTCGGCGACCACCGCCGGCACGCGCACGTCACCGAGCCGCGACTCGACGACCCGGACCGGCGCGGCGAGGGCGCACACGGCGCTCGCGATCCGTGTCCGGAGTGCCGTGAGGGAGACCGGCGCGGCCGAGCCCGGCGTGTCTGCGGCAGCAGCCTCGAGGTGGTCGATCGCGTTGCGGGCCATGCGGGCAGCGAGTGCCTCGGCCTCGGGCGTGTCCGCCCGCGCCGCGGACAGCAGGGTCGTCAGGACGCTGTCGTGCACGATGGCGTCGACCTGCACGCGCTCGACCTCGGTGGCGTGCTCGCGGATGGCTGCGGAGTAGCGGCGCACGGCGGTCGCCTGGGCTGCGTCGACTGCGGTGGCGGCCCGGCGGAGCACGACGGCGATCACCAGGACGGCGCCGCTGAGGATCGCCGTGTACACCCCGTCGAGCAGGGCACGGGTGACCCCGGCGTGGCCGCCGATCGGCAGGAGCCGGATGACGACGTACACCGCCGGGGCGAGCGCCGTGTAGAGCGTCGCGCGCCACGGGGCGAACCCCATGGCCGCCGCCGTCGACCCGACCGTGATGAACCACCACGGCCACGGCACCTGCGTCGCCGGGATCGGCTCACGGACCGTGAACGGCCACGAGACCAGCGCAGCGAGGAACAGCACGGCGCAGATGATCTGCGCGGGCTGTGCCAGACGCGGCACGAAGGCCGCGATCCCGACCAACACGAACGAGAGACCCAGCGCGACGGCGAGCACCGGCCCGCAGACGGGGTCGAGGTAGCGCAGCTGCCCCACCACGTTCGGGACGTTCACCGCACCGAGGCCGACCGCGGCCATGGCGAGGAGGATCGTGAAGGCCCGTTCGACGGAGGCCTGCGTGATCGCCGCCCGGACGCTCCGGGACGGGTCGGCGCCGAAGGGCGCGAGACCGCTCGGCGACGGTGCCGGTCCGGCCGCGGACGTCATCGTGCTCAGCGACCGTCGCCGTCGGGGTCGATCCCCGAGTCCAGCCCGGGGAGGATGCCGTCCTCGACCGCTCGCCGGAGCAGGTCGACCTTCGTCGGCGCCGGACGGCCGACCTCGACGTACTTCACCCGGATCCGGTCGAGGTACTCACGAGCGGTGGAGTACCCGATGCCGAGCTGCTGGGCGGCGAGCTTGAGCGGCAGCCCGGACGCGTACAGGTGCAGGATCTCGCGCTCACGGCGTCCGAGCTGGGCCTTCGCGAAGTCCCGGTCCGCGTCGATGGCGCTCGCCCACTCGAGGTTGTTGAGCACGTCGCCGCGGGCGACGGTCGCGACGGCCGCCATGACGGTCTTGGTCGCCGAGGACTTCGGGATGACGCCGGCCGCCCCCGCGGCGAGCGCCTCGCGCACGTTCGCGACGCGGTCGGCGATCGAGTGCACGAGCACGGCGGCTCCGGTCCCCTGGACGCCCTTGACGTTCTCCGTGACCGTCGACCCGTCACCGAGGGACAGGTCGAGCACGACCACGTCCACCTCGCGTCCGCCGAGCTGCGCGATGTACTCCGGCACGCTGGCCGCGGTCAGCACGACCTCGAAGCCCTCGTTCTGGCACGCGGCCTGGATGCCGAGCCGCACGGACTCGTGGTCGTCGACGACGGCGACGCGGACCGGCTTGGTCTGCACGCCGGTCGTCCCGGTGGTGGTGGTCGTCTCTGCTGCCACGGTGGCCTCTCGTTCCGATGCCCGACCCGGCCCCTGATCGCCGAGTTGCCATCAGCGTCCCAGGATACCCAGGTCCGACCCAGGTTCGCGGCCGGACGCCCGGGACGCGCCGGTCCGGCGGCCGTTCCGTGACGGTCCGTGACGGAATGCCGGTCCGCCGGACGGACGCCACGGGCCCGGCGACCACGGGCCCGGCGACCACCGGCCGAGCCGCCGACACCCAGGCGACCACCCGCCCGACGTCAGGCGACCGGCACCAGGCGCGCCACGGCCTCCAGGTGGTGGGTGTGCGGGAACAGGTCGAACGCGCGCAGTGCCTCCAGGCGGTAGCCGAGGTCCGCGAACGTCGAGACGTCACGCGCCAACGCGACCGGGTCGCACGCGACGTAGACGACCTGCGCGGGCTGCAGCGCCGCGACCTGCACGGCGACCTCCCGTCCCGCACCCGACCGCGGCGGGTCGAGGACGACCGTGCCGGCCCGCAGCCGGGCGCGCTCCGGCTGCGACGCCATCGCCGCCGTGCGCGCGAGCCACCGGTCGACGCGTCCGGTCTCGGCACGGGCACCGACCCACTCGGCGAGGTTCTCCTGGGCGTGCTCGGTGGCACGCTCGGACCCCTCCACGCTCGTGACCTTCGCGCGCGGGCCGACGAGGTCGCCCAGTGCCGCCGCGAGCAGCCCGACGCCGCCGTAGAGGTCGAGGTGCTGCCCGTCCGGGTCGAGCCGGTCGCGGTCGACGAGGTCCTGCACGGCCGCGGTCAGGACGGCGGGCGCCTGTCGGTGCACCTGCCAGAAGCCGGTGTCGTCCACCGCGAAGGTGCGCTCCCCCACGGTCTCGGTGACGACGGTCGGCGACTGCGCGTCGATGACGAGCCGGGCACCCTCGGACCCCGACGGGGCGAGGACGTCCACGACGGACGCACCCGGCATCGCGCCACGGCCGAGCGGCGCACCGTCCTGCACGCGTGCGCTGGCGAGCGGGAGCGACGACACCGGTACGACGCTGTGCGAGCGGGCGGCGAAGGGTCCGGCGGTGCCGTCCTGGTCGACGTGCAACCGGACGCGGGTGCGCCAGCCGGTGCCGTTCACCTCGTCGTCGCCGGGCACGGCCTCCACCACGACGTCGTGGCCGAGCGTCGCGGCGAGGTCGGTGCGGGCGAACCGGGAGAAGGCGTCCACGAGGACGTCGCGCTTGAGCTCGCGCTGGTGGGCGAGGGCCATGTGGCCGAACTCGGCACCGCCGGCACGGACCGCCGGGTCGCGGTCGAGGGCGGCCTCCGGCCAGACGTGCTCCACGCGGTGCTCGCTCGGCTGCACGACGGACACGGTGTCGGCACGCCAGAACGACTTCTTGCGGTCCTCGGTCACCCGGGCGACGACGCGCTCGCCCGGGATCGCGTCCGAGACGAACACCACACGTCCGTCGTGCCGTGCCACCGAGATACCGCCGTGGGCGATCCCGGTGACGTCGAGTTCGAGCAGCGTTCCGACGGATTCACCCATGGTTCGATGTTCCCATGCGTCTGTACCTCGCGAGTACCTCCCCCGCCCGCCGCGCCCTGCTCGCCCAGACCGGCATCGAGCCCGTGCTGGTGGCACCGGGGGTCGACGAGGACGCCGCCGTCGCCCGGCGCGAGGCCGAGCTGGGGCGGTCCCTGACCGGCCCGGAGCTCGTGTCGCTGCTCGCCGTCGCGAAGGCGTCCGCCGTCGCCGACGCCGAGGTCGCCGGGCGAACGGTCGACGGCTTCGTGTTCGGCGGCGACTCCGCCTTCGAGGTCGACGGACGCCTGTACGGCAAGCCGCACGACCCGGAGGTCGCGCGGCAGCGCTGGCGCGAGATGCTCGCGGTCGGCGGCGGGACGCTGTGGAGCGGGCACTGCGTGCTCGACCGGCGCGCGGACCGGTCGGGCGCCGTGGCGGCGACCCCGTCGCAGCCGGGAGGCGCGGTGCGGGCCGACACCGTGCCTCCCGTCCGTCCGCTGCCTGCGTCCACGGCGGGCGACGGGGTGATCGCGGACGTCACGCCCGGCGGTTCCGCGATGGTCGCCGACGGCGACCGCGTCGTCGCCGTCGACAGCGCGGTCCTGACCTTCGCGGCCGACGTGTCGGCGGACGAGATCGACGCCTACGTCGCGAGCGGCGAGCCGCTCGAGGTCGCCGGGGCGTTCACCATCGACGGGCGCGCAGCGGCGTACATCACGCGGATCGACGGCGCTCCCTCGGCCGTCGTCGGCCTGTCGTTGCCGATGCTGCGCTCGATGCTGCTGCGTGGTTTCGGCGCGACGTGGCACGAACTCTGGGCACTGTAGACATCCACACTGGTTCGCCCTGGTTCTTTGTGGGTGCCAGTCAATTCGCGCCGCCGCCGCACGAATACGCTGACGTACCATGCCCCGTATCAGCAAGGTCCTCATCGCGAACCGCGGCGAGATCGCCGTCCGCATCATCCGCGCGGCCCGCGACGCAGGCAAGGCATCGGTCGCGGTCTACGCCGACCAGGACCGTGACGCCCTCCACGCCCGCCTCGCCGACGAGGCCTACGCGCTGAACGGCACCACGAGCGCCGAGACCTACCTCGTCATCGACAAGATCATCTCCGTCGCCCGCCGCTCCGGCGCGGACGCGGTGCACCCGGGGTACGGCTTCCTCGCCGAGAACGCCGATTTCGCCCGCGCCGTCATCGACGCCGGGCTGACCTGGATCGGCCCGTCGCCGGAGTCGATCGAGCGCCTCGGCGACAAGGTCTCCGCGCGTCACGTCGCCGAGAAGGTCGGCGCGCCGCTCGCGCCCGGGACCATCGAGCCCGTCGCGGACGCCTCCGAGGTCATCGCGTTCGCGGACGAGGTGGGCCTGCCGGTCGCCATCAAGGCGGCGTTCGGCGGCGGCGGCCGCGGTCTGAAGGTCGCCCGCACGCGGGAAGAGGTGGCCGCGCAGTTCGAGTCGGCGACGCGCGAGGCGATCGCCGCGTTCGGTCGCGGTGAGTGCTTCGTCGAGAAGTACCTCGACAAGCCGCGGCACGTCGAGACCCAGTGCCTCGCGGACGAGCACGGCAACGTCGTCATCGTCTCGACGCGTGACTGCTCGCTGCAGCGCCGCCACCAGAAGCTGGTGGAGGAGGCTCCGGCGCCGTACCTGACCGATGCCCAGCAGGAGCGTCTGTACGAGTCGTCGAAGGCCATCCTGCGCGAGGTCGGCTACGTCGGTGCGGGTACGTGCGAGTTCCTCATCGGTGCCGACGGCACGGTGTCGTTCCTCGAGGTGAACACGCGTCTGCAGGTGGAGCACTGCGTGTCGGAGGAGGTCACCGGCATCGACCTCGTGCGCGAGCAGTTCCGCATCGCCGAGGGTGGCGTGCTCGACTACGACGACCCGGCGCCGAAGGGCCACTCGTTCGAGTTCCGCATCAACGGTGAGGACGCCGGCCGCAACTTCTTCCCCGCGCCCGGCCCCGTGCACGCGTTCAACGCGCCGTCCGGCCCGGGCGTCCGGGTGGACTCGGGCGTCGTGTCCGGCGACGTCGTGTCCGGCTCGTTCGACTCGATGCTCGCGAAGCTCATCGTCACGGGGGCCACGCGGGAGGAGGCGCTCGAGCGGTCGCGCCGTGCCCTCGCCGAGTTCGAGGTGACGGGGCTGCCGACCGTGCTGCCGTTCCACCGCGCCGTCGTGTCGGACCCGGCGTTCGCGACCGACGACGAGACCCCGTTCTCCGTCTACACGCAGTGGATCGAGACCGACTTCGTCAACGAGATCCCGGCCTGGAGCGGTGCGACCGAGGAGCTCCCCGCCCCGGCGTCGCGAGACACCGTCGTGGTCGAGGTGCAGGGCAAGCGCATCGAGGTCACCATGCCGTCGATCGTCGGCGGTGGTGCTGCCGGGGCCGCCGGTCGTCGTCCTGCGGGTCCGTCCGCTCCCCCGAAGCGTCGTTCCTCCGGCGTCCGCGGTGGGCTGGCGTCGTCCGGCTCGGTGACGTCGCCGATGCAGGCCACCGTGGTGAAGGTCGCCGTCGCCGAGGGTGACACCGTCGTGAAGGGCGACCTGCTCGTCGTGCTCGAGGCCATGAAGATGGAACAGCCGGTGCAGGCGAGCCGCGACGGTGTCGTGAAGGCGCTGAACGCCCCCGTCGGCCAGACGATCTCGTCCGGCCACGTGCTGCTCGAGCTCGCGTAGCGCGCGGCGGCCCGGGCGCGCCTTACCCCCGGAACCAGGTTCCGGACACAGCACCGCGGTCTTCCGCGGTGCTGTGTCCGTTCGGCGGTGCATCACCACGGAGGGGTCCGTCGGACGGCGTGCGACACGGGCAATCCGGCCCGCCGCAACTCGGTCGGTGCGCTCCCGCCGGGCAACACATCGCGCCAGGTGACCCGAGCGACTCCCTCCACGCCAGGGATCGCCCGCACGGCGTCTTCGCGGAGCTTCTCGTCAACGACGACGTCCTCAGCCGAGCGACCGCCACGCATCGAGCGGTCACGGTACTTGAAGAGTCCGTCGAACTCGACGACGACGCCTTGGTCGGGGAACCAGAAGTCGACCCGGGCGACGACGCCGCCATGAGCGCGGAACTCCTGTTGCAGGATCGGCGCCGGGAGGCCGAGGTCGTGGAAGAGCAAGTTCGTCAGGCTCTCCCCCGGCGACTCGGTCCGTGCGTCTGCGATGCCGATGAGCCGAGCCGCACGAGCAGCTCCGCGCCGGGTTGGGCGTCTCTCCAGTTCGGCGATCAGGTCCTCTCGCCGTGCTCCGCGACGCAACACAGCGTCCAAGACGACGATCGCGTGACCCCGATCGCTGCGCAGAGCGATGTCGACGGCGGTCGTGACGAGATCCGTCGTCGCGATCCCGTCGATCTCGACGGTCGGGACAGAACGACCCCGGGCTGGCACCTTGTCGGCGAACCGCAAGCGCTGCGAGCGCTCGCGGGTCGGGTCGGTGAGGACCACCCGATCGGGGAGCGGACCGAACCACGGCAGGTCGTGCATCACGACGGCTGACTCGTGCGACACGATGAGCCCGGCACGCGACCTGCTGAGGACCGCGTCCACCTTTGCACGGTGCCTGGACGCCTCGGACGCCTCCTCGAAGTCGACCGCGGTGGTCACGACCCCGTACCCGAGGCGCACGAGCTCCCCGCTCGCGCGTCGACGTCGGAACTCACGAGCCTCGCTTGCGTCTGTGGGAACACGGAACAGCGGGAGTCGATCCATCGTCACAGCGTGGAGCAACTTCGCCGGACCGAGCGGCGTCGCAGGCCCAAGTGGAGAACGGCGAGTCCGCTCCGCGCTGTGCAGGAGTGGCGACGAGCGGCTCATCGCACCTCCGAACGGACACAGCACCGTGAAAAACCACGGTGCTGTGTCCGGAACCTGGTTCCGGCGCGCCCCGCGCCGCGTGCTACGACACGAGGGGACGCACGGCGTCGGCGAGGGCGTCGACGAGCGCCTGGGCATCGGCCGGGGTCGCCGCGACGGTGTCGATGTACACCTTGACCTTCGGCTCGGTGCCGCTCGGACGGACGATCACGCGGGCGTCACCCTCGAGGTCGTACCGCAGGATGTCCGACGGCGGGAACCCGGCGACGCCCTCGGCGTAGTCGGTCACCGAGCGGACGGCGACCGGCCCGAGCGACGTCGGCTGGTCGGACCGGAGCGCCGCCATGATCTCCCCGATGCGGGACAGGTCGTCGACGCGGGTGGCCACCTGCCCGGACGCGAACGCACCGAACTCCGCGGCGAAGGCTTCGAGGCGGTCGGCGATCGTCTGTCCGGACGCGGCGAGCGTCGTGGCGAGGTCGAGCAGGGCGAGGGCGGCCGAGATGCCGTCCTTGTCCCGCACGACGGCGGGGTCGACGAGGTAGCCGAGGGCCTCCTCGTACCCGAACACCAGGTCCGGCACGCGCGACACCCACTTGAAGCCGGTGAGCGTGTCCCGGTAGGCCAGACCGTGGCGCTCCGCGACGCGGGCGAGCGCGGGCGACGAGACGATCGACGCCGCGAGGGTGCCGCCCCGTCCGTCCGAGACGGAACGTGCCGCTGCCTGCCAACCGAGCAGCCAGCCGACCTCGTTGCCGGAGAGACGCCGGAAGGACCCGGAGCCGTCCGGGATCGCGAGCGCCAGCCGGTCGGCATCCGGATCGTTCGCGATCACCAGGTCCGCCCCCGCCGCGACACCCCTGGCGACGGCGAGGTCCATCGCGCCCGGCTCCTCGGGGTTCGGGAACGCGACCGTCGGGAACGCCCCGTCGGGCTCGATCTGCTCCGGCACGGTCGTCGGGACGGCGTACCCGGCGCGTTCGAACACCGCACGGGCGGTCTCCCACCCGACGCCGTGCATGGCCGTGTAGACCACGGTCGGCTGCTCCTCGGCCGGGAGCGCGGGCACCGGCACGGTCGCCGCCGTCGCTTCGACGTACGCGTCGAGCAGCGAGCCGTCGGCGACGATGTAGTCCGTGGCCCGCTCGAGTTCGATGATGGACCCGGCGGCCACGTCGTCGATCGCGGCGGCGATGGTCGCGTCGACCGGCGGGACGATCTGCGATCCTTCGTCACCCTCGCCGAGGTACACCTTGTAGCCGTTGTCGCGGGGCGGGTTGTGGCTCGCCGTGACCATGACGCCGGCACCCACCGCGAGGTGCCGGACGGCGAACGCCAGGACCGGTGTGGGCAGAGCCGAGGGCAGGAGCGTGACCTCGAGCCCGAGGCCGCGCAAGACCTCGGCCGAGTCACGGGCGAAGACGTCCGAGTTGACGCGGCCGTCGTAACCGATGACGACGCTGCGCGAACGGCCGGAGTCGATGAGGAACTTCGCCAGCCCGGCGGCCGCCTGGGTCACCACGACGCGGTTCATCCGAAGGGGCCCGTAGCCGAGCTCGGCACGGAGCCCGGCGGTGCCGAACGCCAGGCGGCCCGCGAACCGGTCGGCGAGTTCCTGGACCGCGTGCTCGTCACCGCCCGCTGCGGCCTCGACGACCGCGTCGAGCTCGGCGCGGGTCTGCTCGTCCGGGTCCTGCGCGGACCACGCGCGTGCGGCGGCGACCACGCCGTCGACCGTCACTGCGCGGACCCGTCGGTGGCTGCGGGCGACGAACCGATGGCGGCGACCACGCGGGCGAGCAGGTCGGCGATGCGCGGTTCGGCCTCCCGTCCGGCCTCGAGCACCTCGGCGTGCGACAGCGGGGTCGTCTGGATGCCGGCAGCGAGGTTGGTGATGAGCGAGAAGCCGAGGACCTCCATGCCCGCCTGGCGCGCCGCGATGGCTTCGAGCGCCGTCGACATGCCGACGATGTGGCCGCCGATCGTCTTGGCCATCTGCACCTCGGCCGGGGTCTCGTAGTGGGGCCCGCGGAACTGCGTGTAGACGCCCTCGTCCAGCGACGGGTCCACGCTGCGGGCGACGGCACGCAGCCGCGCCGAGTACAGGTCGGTGAGGTCGACGAACGTCGCACCCTCGAGCGGGCTGTCCGCCGTCAGGTTGATGTGGTCGCTGATCAGGACGGGGGTGCCGGGCGTCCAGTGCTCCTTGATCCCGCCGGCGCCGTTCGTGAGGATCATCACCGACGCGCCGGTCGCCGCTGCGGTGCGGACGCTGTGCACGACGCGGCGGACCCCGTGGCCCTCGTAGTAGTGGGTCCGGGCGCCGATGACCAGGGCGTGCCGGCCGTCCGGCAGCGCGATCGAGCGCACCGTGCCGGAGTGCCCGGGCACGGCCGACGCGCTGAAGCCGGGGACCTCCGACGCCGGGATCTCGGAGACCGTCTCACCGATGATGTCGGCAGCCTTGCCCCATCCGGATCCGAGGGTCAGGGCGATGTCGTGCCGTGCGATCCCCGACTTCGACGCGATGACGTCTGCGGCGGCGCGTGCGACCTCGAACGGGTCGGCGGCGGGGTCGGTCAGCGGGTTGTCCGTGCTCATGCACCGATCCTAGGGCGCGCCACCGGCCGACCCGCCGCGCACACGCGCCCGCGCCACAGCCCGCCCCCGTCCGCGCCACAGCCCGCCCCCGTCCGCGCCGCAGCGCGTCTCGCCCCGGGTCAGTGCTCCCCGAGCGCCCGGTCCACCGCCGCGGTGATCTCGTCCTGGTCGAAGTGGTTGCGGATGACGATGACCTCCGCGTAGGTGTCGCCGATCGCCTCGACGAACTCCTGGCTCGTGAGGATCACGTTCGCGTCGTCCGCCACCCGCCGCACCGAGGCGACATCCGCCGCGACGACCGAGGCGGTCAGCCCGAGCGACTCGAGCGCCTTCTCCGCGTTCACCTTGAGGATCCCGCTCGACCCGATGCCGGCGCCGCAGATCGTCACGATCTTCACGACGCACCGCCCGCGTCGCGCTCAGCCGGTTTCCCGGCCACGGCGCCGCCCGCACCACGCGCGGCCGACACGCCCAGGACGGCCCGGACCTCGTCCGCCGTGGTGGCGTCCGCCAACCGTGCGGTCACGCCGGGGTCGTTGAAGACGTTCGCGATCTCGCCGATCGACTCGAGGTGCGTGCCGATCTCGGCCACGGCGAGCCCGAGCACCACCCGCACGGGGTCGTTGTGCGGGTGCCCGAACACGACCGGCGACGCGAGCGTGACGATCGCGAGGCCGTCCCGGAGCACGGACGAACCCGGCCGGGCGTGGGCGAACGCGAGCCCCGGCGAGATGACGATGTACGGACCGTGCTCCTCCACCATGTCGATCATGGCGTCGGTGTACGGGTCCGTCGCGGCCCCGGAGGCGACGAGCGCCCCGCCCGCGATCCGGAGCGCCTCGCGCCACGACGACGCGGACGCCCCGAGCACGACGGCTTCGTCCGGCAGCGGTGGGAGCGACACGGTCTAGGCCTCCTGGTACCCGGCGGTGATGGTGGCGATGATCTCCTCGCGGTCCTCGAGCGGCAGGAAGGACCCGAGCGCCGCGTTGATCTGGAACGCGGCGAGGTCGTCGAGGTCGTAGCCGAACGTGCCGGCGAGCAGCGCGAGCTCCCGAGACAGCGACGTGCCGCTCATCAGGCGGTTGTCGGTGTTGACGGTGACGCGGAAGCCGAGCTGGTACAGCACGTCGAACGGGTGGTCCGCGAGGTCGTCGCCCCAGGCCGCGACCGCGCCCGTCTGCAGGTTCGACGACGGCGAGACCTCGAGCGGGATCTCCCGGTCGCGCACCCACGAGGCGACCTCGCCCAGGGTGGCGAGGGTCGACCCGTCCCCGGCGTCGGACAGCGTGACGTCCTCGAAGATCCGGACGCCGTGGCCGAGCCGGAGCGCGCGGCCGTCGACCAACGCGGACCGGATCGAGGCGAGACCGTCTGCCTCGCCCGCGTGGACGGTCACCGGGAAGAGCTGGGCGGCGAGGTACTCGAACGCCGCACGGTGCCCCGAGGGCGGGAACCCGGCCTCGGCCCCGGCGATGTCGAAGCCGACGACGCCGTGGTCGCGGTGCCGGACGGCGAGCTCGGCGATCTCGAGCGAGCGGTCGGCGTGCCGCATGGCCGTGACGAGCTGCCCCACCCGGATCGACCCGCCGGCCGCGTCGACGGCTTCCTCGATGCCCGCCTGGACGGCCTCGACCGTCTGGTCGAGCGTGAGCCCGCCGCCCAGGTGCTGCTCGGGCGCCCACCGCACCTCGCCGTAGACGACGCCGTCGGCGACGAGGTCCTCCACGAACTCCCGCGCGACGCGCTGCAGCTGCGGAGCGGTCTGCATCACCGAGGTGGTGACGTCGAACGTCTTGAGGTACTCCACGAGCGAGCCGGAGTCCGACTGGTCGGCGAACCACTGCCCGAGCGCGTCGGGGTCGGTGGTGGGCAGCGCGACGCCCGCGTCCTCTGCCAGCTCGACGATCGTCGCCGGCCGGAGGCCGCCGTCGAGGTGGTCGTGCAGCGACACCTTCGGCAGGTCGTCGATGACCGCTCCGGCGTCGGGCAGGCGGTAGGTCGTGGCGTCGGCGCTCATGCCCACCAGGCTATCGGTGGTCACCGACCTCGCGCAGGCACCTGTGCACAACAGACGCGCGGACCGACTGGAGGCTCCCCACACCACGGGTGGGGAGCCTCCTGTCGGTCAGGTGGTCGCGATCAGCCCGCGATGCGCTCGCGCACGATCGGCCCGCGCTCCGGAGCCGACGACCCGATCGCCCACGCGCCGTCGAGCGACTCGAGCGCCCGCTCGAAGCGCTCCGGCTCGTCGGTGTGGAGGGTCCACAACGGCTGCCCGGCGGTCACGGTGTCGCCCGGCTTGACGTGCAGCTCGATGCCGGCCCCGGCCTGCACCGGGTCCTGCGCCCGGGCACGTCCGGCACCGAGGCGCCAGGCCGACACCCCGAACGTCAGCGCGTCCTGCTGGACGAGCACGCCCGAGGACGGTGCGTTGACGACGTGCTGCTCACGGGCGATGGGCAAGGCCGCGGCGGGGTCGCCGCCCTGCGCCCCGATCATCCGCCGCCACGTGTCCATCGCGCGGCCGTCGGCGAGTGCGGCAGCCGGGTCCGCGTCGGGCAGCCCGGCGAGCGTGAGCATCTCGGTCGCCAGTGCGACGGTCAGTTCCACCACGTCGGCCGGCCCGCCGCCCGCGAGCACCTCGACCGACTCGCGGACCTCGAGCGCGTTGCCGATCGTGAGTCCGAGCGGCACCTCCATGTCGGTCAGGAGCGCCGAGGTCGCGACCCCGGCGTCGTTCCCGAGGTCGACCATCGTCCGCGCGAGCTCGCGCGACGCCTCGTACGACGGCATGAACGCGCCGGACCCGAACTTCACGTCGAGCACGAGCGCACCCGTGCCCTCGGCGATCTTCTTCGACATGATGCTCGACGCGATGAGCGGGATGCACTCGACGGTCCCGGTGATGTCGCGGAGCGCGTAGAGCTTCTTGTCGGCGGGCGCCAGGCCGGAGCCCGCGGCGCAGATGACGGCGCCGACGTCCGAGAGGATCTCCATCATGCGGTCGTTCGACAGCGACGCCTGCCACCCCGGGACCGACTCGAGCTTGTCGAGCGTCCCGCCGGTGTGACCGAGCCCGCGCCCGGACAGCTGCGGCACCGCGACGCCGAACGACGCGACGAGCGGAGCGAGCGGCAGCGTGATCTTGTCGCCGACCCCGCCCGTCGAGTGCTTGTCGACGGTCGTCTTGCCGAGCGCGTCGAACGACATCCGCTCCCCCGACGCGATCATCGCGAGCGTGAGGTCCTTGATCTCACGCCGCTCCATCCCGTTGAGGAAGATCGCCATCGCGAGCGCCGCCATCTGCGGGTCCTCGACGTACCCACGGGTGTAGGCGTCGACGAGCCAGTCGATCTCGGCGGTGCCGAGGGCGTCGCCGGAGCGCTTGGTGCGGATGAGGTCGACGGTGTCGAAGGGTTCCACGGCCATGCGGTCAGTGCTCCTGCTGGTAGGTGACGAGGGTGCGGGGCCCGAAGGCGTCCGGCAGGACCTCGTCGATGGTGCGGATGCCCGAGACGGTCTCGAGCAGCATGCCCTCCGCCGAGTGTTCGAACAGCAGCTGCCGGCACCGGCCGCACGGCATCAGGGTCGCCCCGTCGCCGTCGACGCACGTGAACGCGACGAGCTTGCCGCCGCCGGTCATGTGCAGCTGCGAGACGAGGGAGCACTCGGCGCAGAGGGTCACGCCGTAGGACGCGTTCTCGACGTTGCAGCCCGACACGACGCGCCCGTCGTCGGTCAGCGCCGCGGCACCCACCGGGAACGACGAGTACGGCGCGTACGCGTGGCGCATCGCGGCCGTGGCCGCGTCCCGCAGGACGCTCCAGTCGACGTCGGCGGACGCCGGGTCGGCCGGGAGGCTCGTGGTGGCGTCCGCCCCGTCGGCCGCGGCGCCGCCGTCGGTCGCGCGGAGGGCCGCGGCCGGGTCCGCCCAGCCGGCCGCGGCCGCGTCGGCGGCCGCGTGTGCGGGACGCGACCCCGAGCCGGGCGTGGGTTCCGTGTCGGTCATGTGCCGTGCCTCCAGTCCGTCAGCTCTTGATGTAGGGCTTGCCCGCCGCGGCGGGACCGCGGACCTGCCCGACCAGGCCGGCGACCGCGAGGATCGTGACCACGTACGGCAGCATGAGCAGGAACTCACTCGGGACGGGCGAGCCCTGCACGACGCTCAGCGCGTTCTGCAGGTTCGACGCGAAGCCGAACAGCAGCGCGGCGAGGGTGGCGCGGATCGGGTCCCAGCGACCGAAGATGACGGCGGCGAGGGCGATGTAGCCGGCACCCGCGGTCATGTCCTTCGTGAACCCGCCGACGGCGTCGAGCGTGAAGTACGCGCCGCCGAGACCGGCGATGGCACCGGCGAGCGACACGTTCCAGAAGCGGGTGCGCGCGACGTTGATGCCGACCGTGTCCGCCGCCTGCGGGTGCTCGCCGACCGAACGGAGCCGCAGGCCCCAGCGGGTCTTGAACAGGCAGAACGTGACGACCGCCACCGCGATGTACGCCAGGTACACGACGATGCTCTGCTCGAAGAAGATCGGGCCGATGACCGGGATCTGGTGGAGCAGCGGGATGTCGATCTTCGCGAAGCGCAGGCCGGAGTTGAGCGTCGACTCGTTCGGCGAGAGCACCTGCGAGTACAGGAAGCCGGTGAGGCCCGAGATGAACGCGTTGATGACGACGCCGACGATCACCTGGTCGACGAGGTACTTGATGCTGAACGCGGCGAGGATGAAGGACACCAGGGTGCCCGCGACGACCGCACCGACCAGACCGGCCCACGGGGTGCCGGTGATCGACGCGACGAGTGCCGAGGTGAACGCGCCCGCGAGGAACTGGCCCTCGATGGCGATGTTCACCACGCCGACCCGCTCGGAGATGACGCCGCCGAGCGCGCCGAACACGAGCGGGACGCTCAGGCCGAGGGCGCCGACGAGCATGCCGGGGATGGTGATCGAGTCGCCCGCGACGGCCCAGGCCAGGAAGCCCACGACGAAGACGATCGCGAACAGCGCGGTCACCCACAGGCGGACGCGCCGGTTCGCTCGCGTCTCGACGACCGCGTACACGGTGGCGAGGGCGAGCAGGACGATGACGACCACGCCCGTCGCGGTGGCGGGCAGCGGCAGGTTGGGCAGGGCGAAGAAGTCGCCCTTCGAGGCGAGCCGGAACGTCGCGGTGCCCGGTCGGTGCGCGACGCCGAACAGCAGGATCGCGATGACCGTGAACACGCCGTAGCCGATCGCGGTCTTCCAGCTGCGCGTGGTCTCGACACCGGCGGTGGCGAGGGGCGCCGCTGCCGGCGCGGTGGGGGCCATGGTGCTCACGCGGCGACCGCCTTCTTGCTCTGCTTGGTGCGGGTGCGACGACGGGCGCCCGGCTGCGGGATCCGGAAGATCGCGCGGACGAGCGGCGGTGCCGCGATGAACAGGACGATGAGTGCCTGGATGACGCCGACGATGTCGATCGGGATGCCGTTCGCGGCCTGCATGGCGTAGCCGCCGTTCTTCAGCACGCCGAACAGGATCGCCGCCCAGAACACGCCCCACGGCTTCGAGCGGCCGAGGAGCGCGACCGTGATGGCGTCGAAGCCGATGCCGGCGTCGATGTTCGCGGTGAAGCCGCTCGTGACCGCGCCCTGCACCTGGTACGCCCCGGCGATGCCGACGAGGGCGCCCGAGATGAGCATCACCCAGATGGTGAGGGAGGGCACGCTCATGCCGGCCACGCGCGCGGCACGGGGGTTCTCGCCGATGGTGCGGAACCGGAAGCCGAGCGACGACTTGTTGAGCAGCCACCAAACCACGACGACCGCGATGAGCGCCACGACGAACCCGAGGTCGATGCCGTAGCGCGGGCCGAACAGCTGCGGGAGCACCGCGCTGTCGTCCATGGCGGGCGAGATCGGGTTCGGGCTGCCCTTGGCCTGCAGCAGCCCCGGGGTGCGGAGCATGTAGCTGAGGAGGTAGAGCCCGACGTAGTTGAGCATGATCGTCAGCACGACCTCGTTGGCTCCGGTGCGGGCCTTGAGGACGCCGACGATGCCGCCCCAGACCGCACCGCCGACGATGCCGGCGAGGATCGTGAGGGGGATGTGCACGACCGCGGGCAGGTCGAACGAGAACCCGACCCAGCCGGCCGCCGCGGCGCCCATGAGGATCTGGCCCTGGCCGCCGATGTTGAACAGGCCGGCGCGGAACGAGACCGCGATGCCGAGGCCCGCGGCGATGAGCGGCACGGCGTAGTCGACCGAGCGCGTGATCGGCACGATCGCCTGCGCGAACGAGCTCGCGCCGAAGTTGACCACCGACCCCTGGAACAGCGAGGCGTACGCCCCGCCGACCGCGGTCCCGATCGCCTGGAACGTGTCCGACGGACGGGCGAAGAAGTAGCCCGCCGCCGTGCGGACGTTCTCGTCGGTGACGGCGATGAGGATGCCGCACGCCACGAGCGCGAGCACGACGGCGAGCACCGTGACGAGCACGGAGCCGTTGACGATGCTCTGCAGGGCGGTGCTCCAGCGGTCGCCGCCGCCGGCCCGCCGCTCGGAGTCGACGGCGGTGTCCGTGGTGAGGCCGGCGGTCGTGCCGTCCTCCTGCACGCGGTCGTCGGTGACCGGTGCGGGGGTCGCGTTCTGGGGGTCCTGCGCGTTCACGCGGCCAGCTCCGTTCCTTCGGGGAGCTCCCCGGCCATCATGAGGCCGAGGACGTCTCGGGGGGTGTCCGCGGGGACGATGCCGACGATGGCGCCGCGGTACATCACGGCGATCCGGTCGGCGAGGGCGACGACCTCGTCGAGCTCCGTGGAGACGACGATGACCGGTACGCCGGTGTCGCGGGTGGCGACGATGCGCTTGTGCACGAACTCGATCGAGCCGACGTCGATGCCGCGCGTGGGCTGGGCGGCGACGAACAGCCGGAGGTCGCGGCTGAGCTCCCGGGCGAGCACGATCTTCTGCTGGTTGCCGCCTGACAGCCGACCGGCCGCGGTGGCCCGGGACGGCGTGCGGATGTCGAACTCGGCGATCTTCTCGTCGGCGAAGGCGTCCCGCTCGGCACCGCGGATCGTGCCGGCACGGACGAACTCGGCGTGGTCGGCACGGTCGAGCATGAGGTTCTCGGCGATGGTGAACTCGCCGACCAGGCCGTCCTCCTTGCGGTCCTCGGGCACGAACCCGACCCCTGCGTCGAGGATCTGCTTGACGCTGCGCCCGGTGAGCTCGGCACCGTCGAGCGTGACGCGGCCGGACCGCACCGGCTCGAGGCCGAGGAGCGCCTCGGTGAGCTCGGTCTGGCCGTTGCCCTGCACGCCGGCGATCGCGAGGACCTCGCCGCGGCGCACCGTGAACGAGACGTCGTCGACCGTGACGACGCCGTTCGGGTCGGTGACCGTGAGGTGATCGACGACGAGCGCGTCCTCGCCCCCGGTCGCCGGGGTCTTGTCGACCACGAGCGAGACGGCGCGGCCGACCATCAGTGCCGCGAGCTCGTTGTTGGTCGCGGTCGGCGACGCCTCGCCGACGACCTTGCCGAGCCGGATCACGGTGATGCGGTCGGCGACCTCCCGGACCTCGCGGAGCTTGTGCGTGATGAAGACGATCGCGGTGCCGGCCTCGCGGAGCTGCCGCATGATCGCCATCAGCTCGTCGGTCTCCTGCGGCGTGAGCACGGCGGTCGGCTCGTCGAAGACGAGGACCTTCGCGTCGCGCGAGAGCGCCTTGATGATCTCGACGCGCTGCTGGACGCCGACGGGCAGGTCCTCGACGCGGGCGTCGGGATCGACGTCGAACCCGAACCGGTCGGAGATCTCCCGGACCCGCGCGCGGGCGCCGGCGAGGTCGAGTCGTCCGCCGAAGGTGGTCTGCTCCTGACCGAGCATGACGTTCTCGGCGACGGTGAACACGGGCACGAGCATGAAGTGCTGGTGCACCATGCCGATGCCGGCGCGCATCGCGTCGCCGGGTCCGTCGAAGTCCTGGACGACGTCGTCCAGGAGGATCTCGCCCTCCTCCGCCTGGTACAGGCCGTAGAGGACGTTCATCAGGGTGGACTTGCCCGCGCCGTTCTCACCGAGGAGGCAGTGGACCTCTCCCGGCTCGACGGTGAGTGAGATGTGGTCGTTGGCGACCAGCGAACCGAACCGCTTGGTGATGCCGCGGAGTTCGAGCTTCATGTGCTGCGCTGTTCCTCGTGTCGGGGCACGGGAATGCGGGCGGAGGACTGCTCCCCCGCCCGCATCCGTGGTGTTACTTGACGGTCGCTTCGGTCTTGACCGTGATCGAGCCGTCGATGATGCCGGACTTGATCGTGTCGAGCTCGCTCTGCAGGTCCTTGTCGACCTTCGAGGCGTAGTCGTGGAACGGCGCGATGCCGACGCCGTCGTTCTTCAGCGTGCCGACGTACGGCGTGTTCGAGTAGTCGTCCTTCGCGGCCTCGAGCACGACGGCCTTGGTCGCCGGGCGCATGCCCTTCTCGACGGACGTGAACGCGATGTCCTTGTAGCGGGGGTCGGCCTCGTAGAGGTCGCTGTCCGCGCCGATGAGGACGGAGCCGTTGTCGGCGTCCTTGATCGCCTCGGCGGCCGACTGGTAGATCGGGCCACCGACGGGGAGGATGACGTCGGCCTTCTGGTCGAGGAGCGTCTGTGCGACGGCCTTGGCCTGCGTGCCGGCCTCGAAGCCGCCCGTGAAGGAGCCCTTCTGGGTCGACTCGTCCCAGCCGACGACCTTGACGTCCTTGCCCTTCTTCTCGTTGTAGTACTTCACGCCGTCCGCGAAGCCGTCCATGAAGATGGTGACGGTCGGGATCTGCATGCCGCCGAAGGTGCCGACGACGCCGGACTTCGAGTACGACGCGGCCGCGTAGCCGGCGAGGAACGCCGCCTGCGAGGTGTCGAACGTGATCGGCTTGACGTTGTCCGCCTTGATCGAGTTGTCGTCGATGATGGCGAAGTCGGTGTCGGGGTTCGCGGCGGCCTGCTTCTTGGTGGCGTCGGCGAGGTTGAAGCCGACCGTGACGATCAGCTTGCAGTTCTGGTTGATGAGCTGCTCGATGTTCGAGTCGTAGACCGTGGAGTCCTTCGACTCGGCCGACTTGTACGTGGCGCCGATCTCCTTGGCGGCGTCCTGCAGCCCCTCGAAGCCGAGCTGGTTGAAGGACTTGTCGTCGAAGCCGCCGGAGTCGGAGACCATGCAGGGACGGAAGTCGGTCTTCTTGGCCGTGGCGGTGTCGGACGGGGCGGCGGAGCAGCCGGCGAGGACGGCGACGGTGCCGACGAGTGCGAGGCCGCTGAGCGCGATCTTTCGGGTGCGGGATGACACTTGGGTGATTCCTCCGGGGGCGTTGGCCCGGAGCTGTGGTTCCGGGCGATCGTGGTGACAGTACACGACAGTCCGACCGGTACAGAACCCCCTGCTGACGGCTCCGCGATCGGTTACCGGATCGCGACCAGGAGGAAACGTGCCCGTAACGCGCGCCCAGTGTTCCCGGGCCGTCAAGCGCTTTTCGTGGTGGAGCGCTACAGCACGTCCCCACGACCGCTGATCTTCAGTGCGTCCACCACACCCTTGACCCGCTGGGCGTTCGCGCTGGTGGTCACGAGGAGGGCGTCCGGGGTGTCCACCACGACGATGTCCTCGACCCCGATGAGCGAGATCAGCCGCTGGCTGTGCGACACGACGATGCCGCTCGACGAGTCGGCGAGGATGCGGGCTCCGTCGCCGAGCACGGCGAGGTTGTTCGCCCGGCCACCCGACTGCAGCTTCGCGAGCGACGCGAAGTCGCCCACGTCGTCCCAGTCGAAGTCGCCGGGCACGACGGCCATGCGTCCGGCTGCCGCGGCGGGCTCCGCGACGGTGTAGTCGATCGCGATCTTCTCGAGCCCCGGCCAGACGGCGTCGACGACCGCCCCGCGCGACGAGGTGTCCCACGCGTCGGCCAGTTCCTCGAGCCCGGCGAGCAGCTCGGGCTTCGTCCGCCCGATCTCGGCGAGCAGCACGTCGGCGCGCGCGATGAACATGCCCGCGTTCCAGAGGTAGGTGCCCTGCTCCAGGTACGAGCGGGCGGTGTCGAGGTCGGGCTTCTCGACGAAGGACCGGACGGCGTGCGCGGTCGGGGCGCCCGCGATCCCCATGGTGTCGCCGTGCGCGTGGATGTACCCGAAGCCGATCGCCGGCTCCGTGGGCGTGATGCCGATGGTGGTGACGTAGCCGGCCCGGGCGGCCGCGACGGCCTCGCGCACCGAGCGTCGGAAGCCGCGGGCATCACCGATGACGTGGTCGGCGGCGAACGACCCGATCACGACGTCCGGCTCGCGGCGGCGGAGGATCGCGGCGGCCAGGCCGATCGCGGCCGTGGAGTCCTTCGGCTCGCTCTCGAGCACGACGTTGTGGTCCGCGACGCCCGGCAGCTGCGCCTCGACCGCGGCTCGGTGCGCCCGCCCGGTCACGACCATGATCCGTTGGTCGCCGGCGAGCGGCGCCAGTCGGTCCCACGTCTGTCGCAGCAGCGACGTCCCCGACCCGGTCAGGTCGTGCAGGAACTTCGGTGCGTCGGCTCGGGACAGCGGCCACAGCCGTGAGCCGATGCCACCGGCGGGGATGATCGCGTAGAAGTCTCGGAGCTCGTCTGCCACCCGCTCACCGTACCGGTCACGGCGGGTGCGACCTGGGCGCCGCCCGCAGGTTTCCCGCATGCGGGCTCCCGCAACCGCGCACGACCTGTTCACCCCGTCCGTGCCCGCCGTTCACGCGGCCTCCCCTGCCCGGTCACGCCGCCCGCGGAGCATGGGACGCACCATGAGCGCACGCAGCGTGGAGCGCGGCACGTCCCAGCGGACCGTGGCCGTCGTCACCGAGAGCTTCCTGCCCACCCTCAACGGCGTGACCACGAGCGTCATCGCGGTCCTGGACCACCTGCGACTCCGCGGCCACCGCGCCGTCGTGATCGCGCCGGACACCCCGGGCATCGCCCAGCTCCGGCCGAAGGACCACGTCGAGCGCTTCAACGGCTACGACGTCCACCGCGTCCCCGCGGTCGCCTACCGGCAGTTCCCGGTCGCGCTCCCCCACCCGGTCCTGGACACGATCCTCGCCGCCTCCGGCGCCGACGTGCTGCACGCCGCGAGTCCGTTCCTGCTCGGCGGTCGCGCGATCGCGGCGGCCGGGAGGCTCGGCATCCCCTCCGTCGCCGTCTTCCAGACCGACGTGGCCGGGTTCGCCCGCCGCAACGGCCTGACCGCGACCGTCCCGCTGGTGCGCCGGATCCTGGGGCGCATCCACGCCGGGGCATCGCTGACGCTCGCCCCGTCGAGCGCGACCGCGGCGATGCTCGCCGAGGACGGCGTCCCGCGCGTCGCGCGGTGGGGACGCGGGGTCGACACGGCGCTGTTCCGCCCGGAGCGCCGCGACGCGGCGCACGTCCGCGCGCTCCGCCGCCGGCTCGCGCCGGACGGCGAGACCATCGTCGGCTACGTCGGTCGGCTCGCACCGGAGAAGGAGGTCGAACGGCTCGCCGAGCTGGGCGGCATCCCCGGGATCCGGGTCGTGGTCGCAGGAGGGGGTCCCTCCCGGCCGCTGCTGGAGCGTCGGCTCCGCCACCTGGACGTGCACTTCACCGGCCCGCTGCGCGGCGACGCGCTCGCCGACGCGTACGCGGCGCTCGACGTGTTCGTGCACACCGGACCCGCCGAGACCTTCGGCCAGACCCTGCAGGAGGCGCACGCGAGCGGCCTGCCGGTCGTGGCACCCGCCTCCGGCGGCCCCGTCGACCTCGTCGCGCCGGGGCTCGACGGCGACCTCTACGACCCCGACGCGCCGCAGGCGCTCCGCCAGGCCGTGCTGCGGCTGCACCACGACCGCGCGCTCGCGGCGCGGATGGGCTCGGCCGGGCGGCTCCGGGTGGAGGGCACCACGTGGGAAGCCGTGGGCGACCAGCTGCTCGCCCACCACGACACCGCCAGGACCATCGGTGCGCCGCCGAGCGCCACGCGAGCGGTGCGTGCACGTTGGCACGAGAGTGTCAGCGCGCGAGCATAGGATGGACGTGTTCCACAGAACACGAACGGCAAGGGCTCGCCGATCGGCGAGCCCGTCCTATGGGAGGACTCGCTCATGGCCGAGCAGACCGCAGGGGGTACGGCGACCGCCGGACCCCAGGTGACGATCGAGGCGCCACGCGCTTCTCGGACGCCGCAGGGGACCCTGTACCGGGGTTCGACCGGCATGTGGTCCTGGGTCCTGCACCGCATCACCGGTGTCGCGATCTACTTCTTCCTGCTCGTGCACATCCTCGACACGGCGCTCGTGCGGGTCTCGCCCGAGGCCTACAACGCGGTGATCGGCACGTACAAGACGCCGATCATGAACCTCGGCGAGATCGCGCTCGTCATGGCCATCGTGTTCCACGCGCTCAACGGCCTCCGCATCATCCTGGTCGACTTCTGGTCGAAGGGCCCGAAGTACCAGCGCGCGATGTTCTGGATCGTGCTGGTCGTCTGGGCGATCCTCATCGCAGGCTTCCTGCCGCGCCAGCTCATGAACCTCGTCGCGGACTTCAACTGAGGCCGGAAGGAGCCACACGATGACCACGCAGACCATCGAACCGCCCCGCTCGGCCGGCGCAGCCCGCCGCACCACCAACTGGGAGAAGTGGGGCTGGATCTACATGCGCGCGTCGGGCGTCCTGCTCGTCGTGCTGATCTTCGGCCACCTGTTCGTCAACATGGTGGCGGGCGAGGGCGTCAAGCAGATCGACTTCGCGTTCGTCGCCGGCAAGTGGGCGAACCCGTTCTGGCAGGTGTGGGACTCGCTCATGCTGGTGCTGGCGCTCGTCCACGGTTCGAACGGCATGCGGACGATCGTCAACGACTACGTGGCGAAGCCGGGGATCCGGAAGACGCTGCTCGTCGCGATCCTCATCGCCTGCGTCGTCCTGATCGTGCTCGGCCTGCTCGTCTGCTGGACCTTCGACCCGTGCCCCGCCGGCGCCTCCGCCGCGGACCTGCCGTCGTTCTGCCCGGCACGCTGACCGCCCCGCACGCCCGCCCGACCCCCTAGCGAAAGACCCCAGTGGCACTGAACACCCCGACCGACACCACGGTCCACCACCACCAGTTCGACGTCGTCATCATCGGCGCGGGCGGCGCGGGCATGCGCGCGGCCATCGAGGCCGGGCCGAAGGCCAAGACCGCCGTCATCTCGAAGCTCTACCCGACGCGGTCCCACACGGGCGCGGCGCAGGGCGGCATGGCCGCGGCGCTCGCGAACGTCGAAGAGGACTCGTGGGAGTGGCACACCTTCGACACGATCAAGGGCGGCGACTACCTGGTCGACCAGGACGCGGCCGAGATCCTCGCGAAGGAGGCGATCGACGCCGTCATCGACCTCGAGAACATGGGTCTGCCGTTCAACCGCACGCCCGAGGGCAAGATCGACCAGCGACGCTTCGGCGGCCACACGCGCGACCACGGCAAGTCCCCGGTTCGCCGGGCCTGCTACGCGGCTGACCGCACGGGTCACATGATCCTGCAGACGCTCTTCCAGAACTGCGTCAAGCTCGGCGTGAACTTCTTCAACGAGTTCTACGCGCTCGACCTCATCATGGTCGACGTCACCGGCGACGACGGCGTCACGCGCAAGCAGCCCGCCGGTGTCGTGGCGTACGAGCTCGCGACCGGTGAACTGCACGTCTTCCACGCCAAGGCGATGATCTTCGCCACGGGCGGCTTCGGCAAGATGTTCAAGACCACCTCGAACGCGCACACCCTGACCGGCGACGGCGTCGGCATCGTGTGGCGGACCGGCCTGCCGCTCGAGGACATGGAGTTCTTCCAGTTCCACCCGACCGGGCTCGCCGGGCTCGGCATCCTCCTGACCGAGGGTGCCCGCGGCGAGGGCGCGATCCTCCGCAACGCGTCCGGTGAGCGGTTCATGGAGCGCTACGCCCCGACCATCAAGGACCTCGCCCCCCGCGACATCGTCGCCCGGTGCATGGTGCAGGAGGTCGCCGAAGGGCGCGGTGCCGGACCGAACAAGGACTACGTGCTGCTCGACTGCACGCACCTCGGCGCCGAGGTCCTCGAGACGAAGCTGCCGGACATCACCGAGTTCGCCCGCACCTACCTCGGGGTCGACCCGGTCGTGGAGCCGGTCCCGGTGATGCCGACCGCCCACTACGCCATGGGCGGCATCCCCACCAACGTCAAGGCCGAGGTGCTGTACGACAACACCACGGTCGTGCCCGGCCTCTACGCCGCCGGCGAGTGCGCCTGCGTGTCCGTGCACGGGTCGAACCGACTCGGCACGAACTCGCTCCTCGACATCAACGTGTTCGGCAAGCGCTCCGGCAACAACGCCGCCGAGTGGGTCCAGACCGCCGAGTTCCTCCCCCTGCCGGAACACCCGGAGCAGGGCGTCAAGGACATGCTCGACCAGCTCCGGGCCTCCACCGGGACCGAGCGGGTCGCCGCCCTCCGCAAGGAGCTCCAGGAGGAGATGGACCGGAACGCCCAGGTGTTCCGGACCGACGAGTCCCTGGCGAAGGTCACCGAGACGATCCACGAGCTCCGGAACCGGTTCCTGCAGGTGTCCGTGCAGGACAAGGGCAAGCGGTTCAACACCGACCTGCTCGAGGCGGTCGAGCTGGGCTTCCTGCTCGACCTCGCCGAGGTCGTCGTCTACTCCGCGCGCAACCGCAAGGAGAGCCGCGGTGGCCACATGCGCGACGACTACCCGAAGCGCGACGACGAGAACTACATGCAGCACACCATGGCGTACCTGACGGGCGACCCGCACTCGTCACTCGCCGACGACCACATCACGCTCGACTGGAAGCCCGTCGTGGTGACGCGCTACGAGCCGATGGAGAGGAAGTACTGATGACCGACACCCTGGTCTCCGACGCCCCCCGCACCAAGACCGTGCAGGACGCCCCTCCCGGCTCGTTCCCCGTCACGATCATCGTCCGCCGCTTCGACCCGGACGTCGACGACGAGCCGCGCTGGCAGGACTTCGACGTCATGATGCTGCCGACCGACCGCATCCTCGACGCCCTGCACCAGATCAAGTGGGAGCAGGACGGCTCGCTCACGTTCCGCCGCTCCTGCGCGCACGGGGTGTGCGGGTCCGACGCGATGCGCATCAACGGGCGCAACCGGCTGGCGTGCAAGACGCTCATCAAGGACCTCGACGTCTCGAAGCCGATCTACGTCGAGGCGATCAAGGGCCTGCCGCTCGAGAAGGACCTGGTCGTCGACATGGAGCCGTTCTTCGCCTCCTACCGCGAGGTCCAGCCGTTCCTCCAGGCCTCGACGGCTCCGGAGAAGGGCAAGGAGCGTGTCCAGTCCGTCGCCGACCGTGCACGGTTCGACGACACCACGAAGTGCATCCTCTGCGCCGCGTGCACCTCGTCGTGCCCGGTGTTCTGGACGGACGGCCAGTACTTCGGCCCCGCGGCGATCGTCAACGCGCACCGCTTCATCTTCGACTCGCGCGACGACGCGGCGAACGTGCGCCTCGACATCCTCAACGACAAGGAGGGCGTGTGGCGCTGCCGCACGACCTTCAACTGCACCGACGCCTGCCCGCGCGGCATCCAGGTCACCAAGGCGATCTCGGAGGTCAAGCAGGCGATCATGCGGGGAAAGGCATAGGTCGGGCCGCTAGGCTCCCGCCATGACGTTCGCGGACACCCGCCCCATCCTCGACCAGCTCGGCTACACGGTCCGCTACGTGCAGCTCCCCGGTGAGACCCTGCACGAGCCGCCGGTCGAGGGCGCACTCCGCATCGCACAGTCCGGGGCGGACGAGTACGCCCTCGAGGTCGTCGACTACGGCACCGCACGCCGCCTGGCGACGGCTCGGGGCGAGGAAGACGCGGTCGAGATGCTCCGCCGGTTCCTCAACCGTCCGTTCCCGGCGCCGCGCGACATCCCGCGCCACGAGCTCGACGGGCTCCGCGACCGCGCGGCGACCACGTACCCGCAGCTCGCGCAGCAGGTGGCGCAGGCCGGCGAGCGCGGTCTGACGATCCAGGTGCCGGCGGGCGTCCCCGTCGACCGCATCGGCGGGCCGGACGGCTACCTGCTCCACCCGCTCGACACCCCGCTGCACCAGCGTTCCCTGCCGCCGCACGTCGCGCAGGCACCCGAGACGCACCGGTACCTCGTGGAGCGGCCGTTCCTGGTGACGGTCCGGTTCGTGCAGCCCTGGTTCGACCAGCCAGGAGGCGCACTCCGCTTCGAGACGGCGGACCCGTCCGTCACGGTGCGCGACCTCGTCGTCGACGGTTCGCTCGCCCGGCTCCGCGTGGTCTGAGCGAGTCGACACGCGCTGAGACCAAGCAGGACGGCCCTCCCCGATCGGCTCTCGCCGACCAGGGAGGGCCGTCCTGCGTGGTGACGAGTCCGGTCAGCCGCGGTGGGGCTGGTCGAACCGCGCACCCTCGGGCTTGGAGGGGAGCAGGTAGAGGACGAGCAGGATGATGCCGCCCACCACCGGGATGAGCCCGAGGAAGATGAAAGGCCCGGCGAAGTTGCCGTCGTGCAGACGCCGCCACGCCAGCGCGAGGTTCGGGATGATCGTCGCGAGTCCCCAGATGCCGAGCAGGATGCCGCCGATGATGAACAGCGGGGACGGCGAGGTCATCGCGGAGGTCGAACCGTACGTCGTCGAGACCGTCTGGTACTGCGACGTCGCCGCACCGATGCCGTAGATCGCGTAGAGGACCGCGACCACGATCACGTTCGCGAGGTACCACCACCAGAACTCGCTCCGGCTCGCTCGACCGTCGAACCGGACGTACTTCTTGAAGAAGCGCTTCACGGCGTTCGGGAACGAGATGCCGTACCACGGTGCCCACAGCGGCGGCTCGCCGTTCGGGCCGGTCGGCGCGGGCTGGCCGTACTGCGGCTGCCCGTGCGGCTGCTGGCCGTACTGCGGCTGCTGGCCGTACGGGTTCTGCGCGGGCTGCTGTCCGTACGGGTTCTGCGGCGGGTACTGGTCACTCATCAGGAATCCCCCTGCTGGATGTGGACGGGTCGGTGTGATCGGGTCGGCCGCGGATGGCCCGCGACGAACTGACGGGGTCAGCGACACCGATCCAACCAGGAAATGTTCAGTTTCGCTCGCCCGGCGCTGCACCCGGTTCAGGGGACGAGCGCGAGCTTCCCACCCGGGTGCTGCGACTCGAGCAGCTCTGCAGCCGCCTTCGCCTCGGACAGCGGGAACGTGCGCGCGACCGGCACACGGAGGTCACCCGCACCGGCGAGGTCGATCAACCGCTGCCGCACCGAGTCCCGGAACGCCTTGCTCTCGGGCTGCGCACCACCGACGGCCCGGATGCCGTCGTCCTGCGCGCGCCCGAACGCCGCGATCGTGACGATGCGGGAGCGATCCGCGACCAACGCGAGCGAGACGTCAACGGCCTCGTCGGTCCCGACGCAGTCCAGTGCCACGTCGATGCTGGACGTTGCGCGTTCCCGGACCCGTGCCTCCAGGCCGTCGCCGTAGGCGACCCACTCGCCACCGAAGTTTCGGACCGTGTCGGCGTTGCGCTCCGAACTCGTCCCGATGACCCGCGCGCCGAGGAGCCGCAACTGCTGGAGCAGGCTGACCCCGACGGCTCCGGACGCGCCGTGCACGAGCACGGTGTCGTTGCCCGATGCGCGCGTGACGCGGAGCATGTCGGCCGCGGTGGTCCCGGCGAGCAGCAGGTTCGCGGCTTCGGGGAAGTCGAGCGAGGCCGGCTTCGCGAAGACGTCGGGAGCGGGGACGGTGATCCGCTCGGCCCATCCGCCCGCCACACGGAAAGCCAGGACCTCGTCACCGACCGCTCCCCCGCCGGACGCGATCGTGGTGTCCGGGCCGATGGCACTGAGGACACCGGCGACCTCGTACCCGATCGCGATCGGCAGGTCGGACGGGTCGCCCTGCCGCGTGTGCTTCGTGTCCGCGGGGTTCATCCCGGCGGCACGGACGTCGATCGTGACCTCGCCCGGGCCCGGTGCCGGGACCTCCACGTCGACGTACTCGAGGACTTCGCTGCCGCCAAACCGCGGGGCCACCCAGTGCTTCGTCATGGGGTGGACGCTACGCCGCGGTGCCCCGAGGAGCGCTTCCCGGAGTTCCCTGTACCGCACGAACCCCCGCACGCGGCTCACGAAGTCGTCGATGGCCGCAGCGCGATCCGCGTGGTCGGTGACGGATTCCTCGGTGCACCGTTCCTTCGTCGTGGAGACCCGCCATCCGTCTGCTGTCTCGTAGATGCACGGCGTGTCCACGTCGTTCGACGGCCGCCGCATCCAGCAGAAGGGGATGCCCGCGGACTCGGCCGAGGCGAGTTCGCGCACCGCGTCGACGTAATCAATGAGTTCGTCCTGTTCTCGGTGCTGGGAGGTCGTCCTCGTCCCCCGCGGTGAGGAGGTGCGAGACGGACGAGCGAGGAGCCTCAGCCCCGATCAGGCCGGTCGTACCGCTGGCCCCGGGGAACGGTGCCGATCAGGCCGACGATCAGCGAGAAGATGACCCCGATCGGCGGGACGATGAAGAACAGTGCGAAGTACCCGCTGAGGTTCACGTCGTGCAGGCGCCGCACCGTGAGCGCGATGAACCCGAGGATCGTCGCGAGCGCCCACAGGCCCTGCACGCTGTTCGACCCATCATCGGACCGGAAGCCCAGCGCGCTCCCGATGAGGCTCGCCGCGACGTTGCCGATGACCCACCAGAGTGCCCAGAACCAGTACTCGCTCTTGCTCGCGCGACCGTCGAACCGGACGTACTTCTTCCAGAAGCGGACGAACGCGTGGGGGAACGGGATCCCATACCAGGGCGCCCACAACGGCGGCTGACCCTGCTGCTGCCCGTTCGGCGTCGGAGGGCCGTAGGGGTTCTGCGCGCCGTACGGCTGCTGACCGTGCGGGTTCTGGGCCCCGTAGGGCTGCTGACCGTACGGGTTCTGCGTGCCGTACGGCTGCTGACCGTACGGGTCCCGCGTGCCGTACGGCTGCTGCCCCTGCGGCTGCTGACCGTACGGGTCGTGGTCCTGGCCGTACGGCGGCGGGTACTGGCTGCTCACGAGTTCGTTCCTTCCGGCTGCCTGTCGGCGCTCACGCTGTCGGTGCACACAGATTCAAGCAGACCGTGACGCCGCATGCGTCACCCGAACGGACGACTCCGGTCGATCGAGGCATGACCGCGAGCGACAGGCGGACCGCGTCGTCGGTTCGCTCGCCTCCGCGCCGAGACGCTGCCGGTGTCCCCTCCAGCGCGGTGCCCCACCGTGTTGCGTCCTGGGCGCGCGTGATCGCGAACATGGCGGCAGTCGTGCCTGACGAGGATGGCGCCTGTGACATTCTCCGGTCGTTCCTCAGGCGTCCGGTCGCGCCGCTGCGTTCTGTCCCCGCTGCAGAGCCGAAGCGTTTCCGGGATTCGTCCGAGGCGTACCTGCCCGAACTCGCCCAGCAGAACCACGCCGGCCACGGGAGCATGCTCAAGTCAAGGCCGGCGCCCCGACAACACCTTCCGCCCGTCGACCGCACACCGGTACGTGACTGAGCGAAAAGTCCTCGTGCACGCTCAACTCACGCTGGTGTGGTTCCCTCAGTCCGATGGCGCGCTCCGCTTCTCGATCGCCGGTGACTCGCTGACCATCCGTGACCTGCTCACGAGCGGTGAGCTCCGAAGGATCGCCACAGGGGTCTTCAGCTCGGTGACGCAACGGCGAAGGCCGCTAGGGAGTCGGACTCGAGCGCGCACGACTCGATCCGGTGGAGCGGCACGCGAGCGACCGTGGCGAACTGCACGGCCGGCGCGACGAAGCGTCCGCCGCCGAACCACGCTCGGTGGCCGACCCCATCGACCTCCCAAACGAGGAGATTCTTGCCCTTCTGGATGGTGAGGGTCATTCCCTCGGGGAGTTCTTCGGGACGATTGCGCAGCCAGTTCGCGCGCCGGAGACCGGCCTGGTCCCGGAGCACACCCGCTGCAGACGTCGCGATCCACCGAGCCGCATCCTCCGGGTCCTCGAACACGACTCCGGTCCAGTCCCCAGCCCCGCGGTCACCCCGCCAACCGGCGACTCCGTCATCGCGAACCACCCATCGCTCGAGAGTCTCGAAGTTCCCGAACTCGACGACCCTGGACTCGACCGCAACACGCTCATGCCCGGCGCGGTGCAGGAGATCCAAGAGCAGGTCCCGGTGCGGGATCACCAGTTCCAACCGCTCACGAGAGGATCCCGAGGTTTCGGAGATCGGTTGCCGACGAGAACCCCATGGGCGGCCCCGGCTTCATGAACCGGACTCGCAGCCCACCATCAGGGTGACCGAAAGCTGGCGCGCCCTCGCTCGAGCACACAGCCCTTCGCAGCTGGTGTGCAATCACCCCGCTTCGCGCTGTCCCGGTCAGCAACCGACGCCGCTCGCGATCAGTTCCTTCAGGTCTCTGAGCAGCGTGATGAACGGCTCCAGTGCTTCGGATTCGTCCTGGAAGTCCCTCGGGCCGATCTCGACCGCTCGCTCGTCCGTGGACACGACCCGGTAGCCGTCGCTCGTTTCGAAGACCGCGACGGCATCCGGCTTGCCAGCAGGTACCTGGAACCACACGGCCCGCTCGAGACCCTCGGCAGCGATGATCTCCTCGGCAGTTGCGCGATCCATGCTCTCCTCCTTGTGCTGCAACGCAGTCGTCAGAGCCCTCGATGAGCGCGAGACGCTGTTGCTACGCTCGTCGGGTGACGTTCCAGCAGTTGCGCGCCGATCTCGATCTCCGTGGCTTCGGTCCGGAGACTATCGCGCTCCCGGGGGATCCCCCGACCGGGCCCATGCTCGAGGGTGCGCTCCATGTCATCGCGCGGGACAACGGCTAGCAGCTGCAGTGTGTCGACTACGGACGGCCTCGCGGCATCGCCTCAGCCTCCGACATCGCCGGTGTGTCCGCGACCCTGCTCGCCTTCCTCGACCGACCCATCCCGAGTCCCCTGACGATGGCACGGGCCGAAGTGGACGCCATCGAGTCGAGACTGGCTCCGTACTACCCGGAGCTCCGCCAGCAGATCGCGGCGCGGGGCGGAATCAGCTTGATCCAACTTCCCCCGGGCGTGCTCGTCGATCGCATCGGCGCGATGGACGGCTGGCTCCTGAACCAGCTCAACTCGTCGTTCGAGTCACGGTCACTCCCGCCGACGGCGCTCCGCCGACCATCCGGCGTGCACCAGTTCGTCACCGAGGCGACGGTGCTCGTCCAGGCTTCGATCGTGCAGCCGTGGTTCGGGCAACCGGGTGGCGCGATCAGGTACACCATCGCGGACGAGTCGCTGACCGTTCGTGACCTCCTCGTCGAGGGATCGCTCCGACGCATCGCCGCGCCCGTCCGCGCTGCCGAGATGTAGGCCGACTGGATCACCGAACGACTAGAAATCCCCGTCAGGTCCGAGCGGCCCGCGCCAGCAGCACCTCGATCGGGGTGTCCCGGGACCAGGCGGCCAAGCAGAGGTTCTTTCGTTCGCCGAGGGCGGTCGTGGCCATCCGATGCGTCCCGTCGTCCGAGTCCCACGAGACGTTGAGCTTCGTATCGTCGACGACGACGTCGTCCGGCCAGGTGTACCGAACGTGCGCGTCATCCCACGGTTCCGGAACGATCTCTGGTCGAGCCGAGATCAACAAGTACCGTTCGGCGTCGGCCTCATGTGTGAAGGTCGTCACGATCCGCGACGATCCCCGCTGCCGCTCGAACACGGCGAGCGGCTCCGCCTGGATGCCGAGCTGCGTTTCCAGGTCGCCGAACTGCACCAGGACGTTCGGCTCCCGTGGGATGCCGCTCAGACTGGCCGGGTCGGGTTGTGGATTGCCGAGGACCGCTCCGATCGCTCTCGCGCGTGAGGTGGACATCATCGGATGAACGCCTCTCGTGTCATCAGCGCCGATCTCCCGGAAGCTGGATCGGCCTCGACAAGGTCACGCACCCGAACGGCGTTGCCATCCGGACCGAACACGTGTACTTGAAGTCCACCGCCCGGTTGCGCGAGAGCGGGGTCGATCCTACTGATCTCGATCGAGTATCCGTGCTCCTTGATGTACCGTTCGACGAACTCGGCGCGGCTCATTGCCGACCCGTCGGGATGGTGACCGTGGAACCCGTCGGGGCGGGCACTGCTCGTGACCAAGTGCCCATCGCCGAACCCCACGCGTGCGAGTAGGTGGCGCAGCACGGCGAGTGTTCGATCACTGAAGGCGCGCTCGTGGGGCAGACTGGTGCGAAGCGTCACGACGGATCCGTGGATGTCGTCCGAGAGAGCGCCGTCACTTCGTTGGCCAGCAGGGTGACCGCGAGCTTGGTGGCACCGGGGTCTGCGCCGACGATCACGACGAACCGGGCTCGATCGTCGCCGCGATGCGGTGCGCCAGGTCCTCGTCGATGACGTGCGGGTAGTTCGAGCCGTACTCCCACCAGGAGGAACAGACACCACACCGGTAGAGGTCACACTGGTAATCGAGGCTGACGCCGATCAACTTCGGCTGGTCAGAGGTCGAGATCCAGAACTCACGACAGAATCTGCACCCCTGATCGTGGAACGGGATCGTCTCGGCCATCCGCTGCGCTGGCCCGTCAGCTGTTTCGCGGCGCACTGGCCACGATCGACTCGACGACCTCGGGGTCGAATCGCAGTTGGTGATTCAACGCCAGTCCCAGGAGAACTTCCACTCGAGCGCATCGATCGCTGCCGAGTCGAGCTCGGGGTGGAGTCGCGAGAAATTATCCTTGAACAGGTCCATTCCACGGATCAAGTCGTTGTCGACGGTCGCCCAGTCGATCTGCGACAGGGTCTTGTAGTCGCGCATGATCTCCTCGAGATCCCGTCGGACGGAGTCGGAGGTCGGTGCCACCGCGCCCCACGACTCACCCGGGGTCGCACTGCGCCCCTTTCCGATGAGTTGCACCACGGCCTGACTGAGGGCGGCATCGACGACCAACTGGTTTCCTTTCACTCGGGCCAGATCACCCGGGTGTACCCGGATGCCGGATCGACCTGCACGATCTTCGTGATGGCAGGGTTGTTCTTCAGGGCCTCGAATTCACGCGTCACCCAGATACTGGTGGGTCTGATCCCTGTTCCACCAATCAGGTGTACCTCACCGCTTGCTCCTTCGGCGAACTTCTCCGAGACGGTTCTCCACGCTTCCACCGTCCGCGGCTTGCGGGCGTCGTACTCGGGCATGGTGGTGTCGAGTTGCCTGGCACGTCTTCTCCCTGTTGCTCTCGCGGATCGCCCATAGATGAGGATGGGGTCCCAGTGACCGCCGTCGAGGAGCTTGAACACGACGGAGCCGGCTGGCATCGGGATGCCGCCCTCGACGACGAACTCGCGGGTCTCGTTGATGCAGAACTCGCCACCGATCTTGACCGCGGTGTGTCCGCCCGGGACGAAACGCCCCCACCCGCCGACGTCGGCGAACGTCAGGAGTCGCGCGGCAAGACCATCGACCGGCACGACGACGCCGAACATGTCGCCGCCGGTGTGCCATGCCTTCATCGCCGACGGGACCATGCCCGACTCGATGCTGGCGCTCAGCGCATCCGTCACCTTGGCGGCATCCGCCTCGAGCATCATCAACACAGCTAGCGCAGCAGCCCGTGCTCCCTCAGCCGATCCATCGGCGACTGCGCAGTCACTACGTCCATGACCTGGTCGAATGGAAGCGTACGTACCCAGCAAAGCCGGTACGCCGCACTCGCTTGCGGAACGCCGTATGCCCAGACCGCGTGTTCATCTGCGCCGTCCACCCAGGAGAAGGAGTACGCGCCGCCCTCAGTTCTCACCTCGACGTCGTCAGGAGCCGTCGCGCGATCCTGAAACCATCGCCCAGCCGAACGATTGCGCCCGCCCCGGATCGCGATGAAACGCTCGGCGTCCTCGAGATGCGTGAATTCCGCACCTTTCTCCTCGCGCGCTCGATCACGATCCACGAGGACGTACCGAGCTTCGCTTCGCTCGATCCGGCTCGACGTCTCGATGTCTCCGTATTCGAAGATCACACCGGCGCCCCGGTTCAGGTTCGGAATGCCCGGCCAATACGGAGGCACTTTCCCGACGAAGGCGCCGAGTTCGACTGTATGAGGCAGGGTGGCAGGGAGGCGCGGTTGCCGGACCGGATTGGGTGACCCGTCACGCTGCCAAGGGTCCGCTCGGTCGTTCAACGCCAGTCCCAGTAGAACTTCCACTCGAGCGCATCGATCGCTGCCGGGTTGAGCTCGGGGTGGAGTCGCGAGAAGTTCGCTTTGAACACGTCCATTCCACGGATCAAGTCGTTGTCGACGGACGCCCAGTCGATCTGCGACAGGGTGTTGTAGTCGCGCATGATCTCTTCGAGATCCCGTCGGACGGTGCCGGAGGTCGGTGCCACCGCAGCCCAGGACTCATCCGGGGTCGCACTGCGCTCCTTTCCGATGAGTTGAACGACTGCTCGACTGAGGGGGACGTCGACAACCAACGGATCTCCGATCACGCTTGCCAGAGTATCCGGGTGTACCCGGATCGACCTACACGATCCATGTGGATGCTGTTTGAGCAACAGCTGTAGCAGCGTCGACTCTCCCTACTCAGTCGCAAGGAGGAGCTAGAACACCACTGATCCAAATGGCGCGCAGACGACCAACTTGCGCGATAGTCATGAACAGAGTCTCACTTGCACGATTGCTTCTTCTGCGCTTCGGGGTCCGGTGTCCTAAAGCCGTGACCTTCGCATCGCTCCGCGCAGACCTCGACCGCTCCGGATTCACGTCGCAGTTTGTCGGACTTCCGGGTGACGTTGTGGACCGTCCGCCTCTCGAGGGTGCGCTCCGCGTCGAGCAATCAGCCCTTGGGTTCGAGTTGCAGTCCGTCGATTATGGCCAGGCGAGGACAGTCGCCCGCGCAACGGACGAGGAAGAAGCGTCGGAACTCGTCCGTTCAGATCTGCGCCGGCCGATCTCAGAACCGCGGTCGATCACTACAGAAGAACTCACCGAGCTGCGCCGCTCGTCGGAACGATACTTGCCAGAGCTCGCCGACCGGATCCGCTCATCGGGCGGCCAGGTGCTCATTCAGCTGCCCCCTGCGATCCCGGTCGACCGTGTAGGCGGCCCAGACGGATGGCTCCTCAACCCCTTCGGCGCGCCGTTTGAATCAAGGTCGCTCCCACCGAGCGCTCTGTCGCTGCCGTCCACGGTGCATCCGTACGTGACCGAAGGTGATGTGCTTGTGCATGCACAGATCACGCTTCCGTGGTTCGGACAGCCGGGCGGGGCACTTCGATTCTCCATCGCCGACGAGTCCGTGACGATCCGGGACCTGCTCGTCAGCGGCGCACTCCGGCGAATCACCGTCGGACGATGACAGCCGTCGACCCTTTCCGGACGATCGCTAGCGTTCGGAGGCCTCAGCCGCGAACGCGGCTCGAGAGTCAGGCTGCACGGCACACGCCTCGATCCGGTCGATCGGCACCTGCGCCACGGTCGAGAACTGCACCGCGGACATCCTCGGCAGCGCGCCACCGAAGCGGGCCTTGTGTTCTGTGCCCGACAAAACCCAGCTGAGAACAACCCCGTCGCCGTCCGCGCAGAGCGTGAAGCCCTGAGGAAGCTCTTGCTCACGATCATGAAGCCAGTGCGCTCTGCGCAGACCTCTGGCATCCCGAAAGAATCCGCACGCCTTCGTGATGATCCAGGTTTCCGCATCCGCCGCCGACTCGAACCGCGTGCCTGTCTCAGCGCCCGTCCCCCGACTCCCGCGCCATTCGATCACCGAGTCTCCGGTCAGTGCGAACCGTTGCAGGGTTTCCAAGTCGCCGTATTCGATCTTCTGTGGCTCGACGACCACCAAGTCGTTTCCCGCTCGCAGCAGAACGTTTTCGAGGAGTTCCCGGTGTTGGAACTCACGGGAGGTACGCCGACTCACGAAAGAATTCCCATATCTCTCAAATCCGTGACGGAGATGAACTTGGGCGGGACACAGGGCTCGAAGTGGCGCACCTGCAGGCCGCCACCCGGATGGCCGAACGCCGGCGCGATCTCGCTGACCTCGATCTTCAACCCTTTACCCTCGAAGGCAGCGGCATCGAAGTCGAACGTCGAGTACTGAGCGCTGAGGTTCGACGGAGGCAACGCCCGCTCCTCGAACGACCTCCACCTGCGTTGTCCGCGACCACGACGGGAAGGGCATTGAGCGAACCCGTTTCGCGTTAGTGCCCGAGGAGCTTCTTGCGGAGCTCCTTGTACCGGACGGCACCCTGAACACGGCTTACGAAGTCTTGCACCGCAGCCGCGCGATCGGAGTAGTCGCTGACAGATTCCTCCGACGCCCGCTCGTCCGTCGTCGAGACGCGCCATCCGTCCTCGATCTCATAGATACACGGCGTGTTCACGTCGTTCGACGGTCGCTGCATCCAGCAGAACGGCACGCCGGCGGCTTCGGCCAGGGCGAGCTCACGCGTCGCGTCGATGTCATCCATTAGTACGTCCCGTCGTTCAGGGCAGTTCTCGGAGCACGCCGAGGACCTTGAGTATCTCGACCGGCAGTGGGAGTTGGACCTGCACGCCACCGCCAGGTGATCCAAAGCGGTCGACCGCGGCGATGTCGCCACGGAAGGTCCCGAGTGAAGCGAGGTCCGCTGGTGACTTGCCGCGGTTCTTGAGCAAGGCGTCGACAAGGTCCTTGTATTCGCCGTCCAGAGCATCGTAGGCGCCGCGGAGATCGCCTACATCGCGCACGACCTCGTATCGGTGGTATTGGTGCGGGTCTTCGAGGTAGGGCAGTCCTCGCTCGTCGTACGGGTACGGCCCGCTTTCCGGAACCGGCGAGGTGAAGCGTCCGTCGGGCGGACCGTACCGGTCGAGAACGGATCCGACGGGCGGGTCGTAGGGCGTCCGATCGACCGTCCCGTCGGGTCGAGACGCGAAGCCCTCGTTGTCGACGCCGTCCCAGTTGATCTTCCCGTCAGCCGTGAGGACCTCCGGTCCCTTCGGGATCTGCACATCGTGCGGCCACACTCCTGTGGATTCGAACTGCCGCGCCAACGCTCCATCACGGGGCCATTGCGACTGGAGGTAGTCGTGCAGTTGGGACGGTGAGAGCCCACTGTCCGCAACGAGGTGACCAACGTCGTTCCCAGCGGAATCGACCGAGACGTGTGAGTAGGCGGGTGGAGCTGCGCCGTCGCTCAGAGGCCGGTCCCCGGTCGCGTCAGAGGACTGGCCCCCGGTGGGATCTCCTTGTTTGTCCCCGCCGTCCGGCTCGCTCCTGGTTCCCGTTGCGTCATCCGCACCGTCGCGTCCGCCGACCCCGTGATCCGCGTCGGCACCGTGGCCCGAGCCGCTGTGCCCGGCCCCACCGGTCGACCCCGACTCCGAACCACCGCCGTGCGTCGTCGTCGTGCTCTCCCCGTGCCCTCCGGCCCCGACGAGCTCCGGCTCCCGCACCGGCGGCGCCTCGACCGTCGAACCACCGGCGTGCGCATTCGCGTTCGCGTCGACCCCCGCCTCGGACCGCACCGGCGGGACGTCGACGTCGCCACCGTGGTGTCCGTGCAGGAAGTCCCCGAGCCCGGTCTTGAAGTCGGCGATCTTGCCCGAGAAGCCGTGCAGCGCGTCACCGAGTCCGGCCGAGATGATGTTCTTGAGGTCCCCGAGCTTCGGGAGCACCGCCGTCAGTCCCTTCGACGCCCACGCACCGGCATCGACCAGGTCGAGCACCTTGCCCGCCTTGCCGACGACCCCGGCGACCTCGCCGACCTTGCCGGCCGCGCCGACCTTGCCCGCCTCACCCGCGACCGGGATGACGATCGAACCGATCCCCCACAGCGCCTGTCCGAACGCGCGACCGGGGTCCTTGCCCCACTCGTCCCAGCCGACGGTCGCCTTGAGGAGCTCGGTCCACGCCTTCTGCTGGAGCTCGGGATCCTTCCGCCCGGTCTTCGTGTCGAGGCCGGTCAGCGCGAGGATGCCGCTCCACGAAGCTGCGGCGGTGTCCCAGTGGAAGCCTGTTCCGTCGAGACCGACGAGCGTGCCGAGCCCCTTCAGGGTGCCCCAGACGCCGTCGACGAGAACGCCCTTGACCATGTTCGGCAGGAAGTCGACGGTCTTCTCGGAGCAGGACTCCTTCCGGTCCGACGCCGCCCCCCACGGCAGCTTCGTCCCGGCGGGCAGCGCGTCGTAGCCGTACCCGAGCCCGTCGTCCTTGCCGTCGGCGCTGATCGAATGCAGCGGCGGCAGGCCGGACAGCCCGCGGATGGTGTTCGCGCAGGTCCGTTCCGCCGCCTGGTACGCGACGACCTGGGCGGCGACGCCGTTGATGATCGCGTTGTTCTCGTCGTTGAGCGTCTCGTCCTGGTCCCAGGACTCGGTGGTCGCCGCGTTGCCGTACTGGGTCGTCGTCTGCTTCGGTGTGAAGGCCGCGACGTCCCGGTGCAGCTGGTTGCCACGCGTGACGTACGACTTGAGCTTCGCGATGATCGGCGTGACCTCGGTCACGAAGTCGTCCAGCGCCTTCGCCGCGGTGTCCAGGTTGTCCCCGAACGAGGTGCCGTGCGGCCCGATGGGCGTCATCACGGCGTACAGCTGCTCGTCCGCCGGCCCGGAGTACACCCCCGAGATCGGTTGCCACGCCGTCACGACGTCGGCGGTGCCGTCCCGCACCGCGCTCGCGACCGTCCGGAGCTCCCGCGCCCCGGAGGTGATGCCGGTGAGGTCGACGTCGGTGTACGGGATCTCCCCGACCTTGACGAGTCCGCTCATCGCTCCGTTTCCCCCGTCGTCAGTTCCCCGGTGCGCCGTCGAACGCGGAGAAGTTCCCGTTGCCGGCCGCCACGACGGCGGCGGCCTGCGTCTTCGACGCCATCTCAGCATCGCCGTGGTCGATCGCACGGGTCGCCCCGGCAGCGCCGAGCAGCGAGGCCTGGATGCGGTTCTGGATGCCGGTCAGGGTCGGTTGCTGGTGCTCGAAGAACTCCGCGAGCGCCTCGCCGATCACCTGCGACTGCGCCGCGGTCGCCGCAGACTGCACGGTCGCGGCCACCCCAGGCTTGCTGCCGTCGGCAGTTCCTCCGAGCGCGTCGGTCACCGCTGTCGCCTTCGTCGCGACGGCGGTGAGGACGCGTTCGACCCCTGCGGGGTCGACCCGCCAGCCGTCCACCACGTCAGCCGATGTTCCCACCAGGACGCGGACGGCTCGTCCGCCGCGGGACGGCCGCCCGCATCGTGCAGGTGGCGCACTTCGCCGCCGCCCCGACGACGCGGCCCGTCCGAGCCGACGCTGCGGGACAGACCACCGTCCTCGACCCGGCCACCGCCGTCGACCCGACCACCGTCCTCGACCCGGAGGGAGCCGTCGATGCCCCGTGAGGTGCTGATCCTGTCCGCGCGGGCGCCCGGCCTCGCGGACTTCGTCGACGCGGGTGCGGGCATCGCCCCGGACCTCCGCGTCCGCACGCTCGAAGGCGGCGCCGTGACCGAGGTCGTCGACCGCCGTGGCAACGCGGTGCTCAGCGTCCAGGTGCCCGAGTACGTCGAGAACACCGCGGAGTCCGCGCGACTGGCACCCTGGGCCGCCGTCGACGGCCCGGTGTGGTGGACCGAGGCATGGGCGCCGTGGGGGCCTGCCGGTGAGGTCGGCATCGCGATCGCCCGGTCGTTCGCGGCGACGCTCGGCGCACAGGTGCTGGTGGAGGACGGCTCGTGACCGGTCTGCCCCCGACCTCGGCGCCGCTCCCCCCGATGCCCGGTCCGCGTCGTGCCGCGCTGCACCGTGCCCGGACCGTACTGGTCTCCGGGACGGCGGGCGGCACCGGGACGACGACGGTCGCGGCGTTGCTGACGGACGCCATCGGTGGGCGGCTCGGCGTGGTCGTGCAGGCGACCGACCACTCCGGCGGTGAGCTCGCCGCTCGTCTGCCCGTCCTCGAACCCGCGACCTCACGGGTGACCGTGCACGACATGGGGGCGCACGTCGGACCGGCGGCTGCGCTGGCCGCGACGCCCGAGAACTGCGTCGTCGTGGTGGGTCGCGCCACGGTCGACGGGATCGCGGACGTGCAGACGGCGCTCGCATCGATCGCGCACGGCACCGATCCCACACTGCTCGGCCGGTCCGTCGCGGTGCTCGTGGACCGTGCGGCAAAGCCGGCCACGGTCGACACGGGGCCGGTACGCGACACCGGCGTGGCCGGGATGGTCGTGCTCCGCGCCGACCGCGCGCTGGCCCGTCCCGGCCGCATCGTGGTCGCTGACCTCGCCCGCGCCACCGCCACCGCGACGGACGAGCTCCTCAGCGCACTCGGCTGGTGAGGCGACGCCGCCGCCGACCACACGACGGACGGGAGGCACGGTGCCAGCCGGCACCGTGCCTCCCGTCAGTCAGGTGGTCGCGTCAGGCGCGCGCTGCGCGCACCCGCTCCGCGAAGGCGGCGTGCAACGGGTGCTGCTCGTCGAGCCCGGTGATCTCCGTCGCGACGTCCGCGTCGGACCGGTCCGAGCGCAGCAGCTGCTGCAGCTCGACGCTCTGCTCGTCGTCAGCGACGTCGAACCGGAGCGCCGCGCCCATCGCGTCGAGGAGCGCGGTCGGTTCGGTGCCGTCCTCGGCGAGGGCGGCGGCCGGCGACACGAAGCGCTCGTCCCGCGAGAGCTTGCGGAGCGGCTGCCGTCCCACCCGGGTCACGGTGTCCGGCAGGTGCGGGTTCTCGAACCGGGCGATGATCGCTTCGACGTAGGCCCGGTGCACCTCGGGGTCGAGCTCGTGGCGGCGGACGAGCAGGTCGCTCGTCTCGGCGAGCACCGACTCGAGCTCGGAGCGCACGGCCGGGATGGCGATCGCGTCAGCGATCTTGTCCGCCCCGGCGACGTAGCCGTGGTACGCGACGGTGGCGTGCCCCGTGTTCACGGTGAAGAGCTTCCGCTCGATCGAGGCCGCGAGCCCGTCGACGTAGTGGGCGCCGGGGATCTCCGGCTCGTTCCCGCCGAACGGTGTGCGGTCGATCGCCCACTCGTAGTAGGTCTCCACCGTGACGTCGAGCCCCGCACCGTCCGGCTGTGCGGGGACGATGCGGTCGACCGCCGTGTTCGCGAAGACGGCCTTGGCGAGCACCTCGTCGCGCTCCTCGGCCGGGATCGCCTCGACGACGAACTCGCGCAGGCGGTCGGTCGCGTTGATGGCGTTCTCGCAGGCCATCACGGCGAGCGGGGCGGCACCGGCGTCGCGCTTCCGGAGCCCGTCGGCGATGACCGGCGCGATGAACTTGAGCACGGTGGGCCCGACGGCACACGTCACGACGTCGGCGGCGGCGACCTCGTCGACGACCCCGGCCTCGTCCTGCGCGCTGTTCACCGCGCGGAAGGCGGTGACCTCGTGGTCCTGCGCACCGGCGCCGACCTCGTGCACGGTGTACGAGTCGGCGGCGGCGAGGGCGTCGATCAGCGGCGCGGCGACGTCGGCGAAGACGACCTCGTACCCGGCTTCGTGCAGGAGCAGCCCGACGAAGCCGCGGCCGATGTTGCCGGCGCCGAAGTGGACGGCGGTGCGGTCGCTCACTCGTTGACCTCGCCGAGGATCGACAGGATCGCCGCGGTGTCCGGGGCGTCGGTCAGCTTCTGGACCTCGTCCTCGTCGGAGAACACGATCGCGATCTTCGAGAGGATGTCGAGGTGCTCGTTGTTGACTCCGGCGATGCCGACGACGAAGCGCACGGGGTTGCCGTCCCAGTCGATCGGCGTGGCGTAGCGGATGAACGACAGGGCGGAAGCCTTGATGGCGTCCTTCGCGTCGTTGGTGCCGTGCGGGATCGCGAGGAAGTTGCCCATGTAGGTCGAGACGCTCTTCTCACGCTCGAGCATCGCCGGGTAGTAGTCCGCGGTGACCGCGCCCGCAGCCTCGAGGATCTCGGCGGCCTCCTTCATCGCCTCCGACTTCGTCGGTGCGGTGTCCTCGGTGTGGATCCGGATCTGGCTCTCCTGCAGGACGGGCATCGGGGTTCTCCTTGCTTCGTGACGTGGCGTCGTGGACGTGTGGAGGGGACGAGCCGTGGCCCGTCCCCTCCGATACTGCACTTGGTTACTGGTTCTTGAGTTGCTCGACGACCTGGTCGTACTGCGGCGCGTTCATGAAGTTGCCGACGGACACGTGCTGCGCCCCCGGGTTCTTCTGCCGTGCGCGGTCGGTGAGTTCCTCCTGGGTGATGATCAGGTCCTCGGTGCCGTCGAGGTTCGCGATCGCCTTGTTCACGACCGTGACGCCCTCGATGCCGGCCTTCTTGACCTTGTTGCGGAGGACGCTCGCGCCCATCGCACTCGAGCCCATGCCCGCGTCGCAGGCGAAGACGACGTTCTCGACGCGCGTGGCGGTCGCGGTGGTCGCCGACCCGACGCCGCCGAGCGAGGCCTCGGCCTCCTCCTCGTTCGCCGGGCTGTTGTTGCCGAGCAGGCCCGAGGTCGCGGCGTTGACGTCACGGCCCTTGTTGGCCTGGAGCTTCGCCATCGCGGCGCTCATGTCGCCGCCGCCGTTCGCCAGGTCGCGCTTGCGGGTGGCGATGAGGAAGAACGACGCGACCGCGAATGAGACCGCTGCGGAGAGGACGACCGAGAGGATGACGCCGACGAAGCTGTCCTTCGCCGTCGAGCCGATCACGGCGAAGATCGACCCCGGGGACGCCGGGGCGACGAGGCCGGAGTGGAACGCCACGTTGGTCGCGACGCCCGTGGCACCACCGAGGATGACGGCGATGAACAGGACCGGCTTCTGCAGCACGTACGGGAAGTAGATCTCGTGGATGCCGCCGAGGAACTGGATGATGATCGCGCCGGGCGCGGTCGAGCGGGCGATCCCGACACCGAAGAAGGTGAAGGCGAGCAGGATGCCGAGGCCGGGGCCGGGGTTCGCCTCGAGCAGGAACAGGATGCTCTTGCCGGACTCCTTCACCTGCGCCGCGCCGAGCTGGTCGAGCACGCCGTGGTTGATGGCGTTGTTGAGGAAGAACACCTTGGCCGGCTCGATGATGACGCTGGCGAGCGGCAGGAGGGAGTGGTTGATGAGGAACTCGACCGCGGCGCCGAGGCCGTTCGCGATCGCCTTGAAGATCGGGGCGAGCCAGAAGAACCCGATCATCGCCAGCACGAAGCCGAGGATGCCGGCCGCGTAGTTGTTGACGAGCATCTCGAAGCCGGGCTTGATCTTGCCGTCCCAGATCTTGTCGACCTGCTTGATGAGGTACGCACCGAGCGGGCCGCAGATCATCGCGCCGAGGATCATCACGGTGCCGTTCGCGCCGAGGATGACACCCATCGCGAAGATCGAGCCGACGACCGCGCCGCGGGTCTCGTAGATCATCCGGCCGCCCTGGATCGCGATCGCGAGCGGGATGAGGTAGGTCAGGATCGGGCCGACGACACCGGGGTTGGCGACGCCGTCGGTCTCACCGAACCCACCGAGGATGCCGACGGGGGTCCAGCCGGTCTCGATGAAGAACGCGGTGATGATGCCCCACGCGATGAAGATCGCGATGTTGGGCATGACCATGCCGGAGAGGAAGGTGCCGAACTTCTGCACGGCGACGCGTGCGCCGCCCCGCGACTTCGCGGGAGCGTCGGGCGCTGCAACGGACGACGTTGTCATGTGCCTGGCTTTCTGTGATGGGTGCTGCGTGGTGGAGGGACGGGTGCTGTGTGGTGCTGGGGCTAGACGGCGTGCGCGGCCGCCGCGGCGGACTTGGCAGCCGCTGCGGTGGACGCGGCGAGGGCCGCCTTCGCCATCTCGCGGGCCTCGTCGAGGGTGTGCTTGCCGAGCTCGGCGCGCACGTCGGCGAGGGCCGCGGGGGTCATGGACAGGGTGGTGGCGCCCAGGCCGACGAGGACGACGGCGAGGAGCGGGTCCGCGGCGGCCTCGCCGCAGATGCCGACGGCCTTGCCCGCGTCCGCACCGGCGGCGCCGAGCTGTGCGACGAGCCGGAGGACGGCGGGGTGCCACGGGTCCTGGTACGACGCGACGGTCCCGAGCATGCGGTCGGCGGCCATCGTGTACTGGGTCAGGTCGTTCGTGCCGATCGACACGAAGTCGGCGGACGAGAAGACCTGCTCGGCCATGAGCGCGAGCGACGGCACCTCGGCCATCACGCCCGCGGTGCGGATGCCGAGCTCGCGCGCGAGGGTCACGAAGTACTCGGTCTCCTCCGCGTCGGCGACCATCGGCGCCATCACCCAGAGGTCGGCCTCGGTCTCGGCGTCGGCCTGCGCGAGGGCGGTGAGCTGGTCACGCAGCACCTCCTCGTGGTTCCGGAGGGCACGGAGACCGCGACGGCCGAGGGCCGGGTTCTCCTCGTCCTTGTCGGTGAGGAACGGCAGGGGCTTGTCGGCACCGGCGTCGAGCGCGCGGACGACGACCTTCTTCCCCGGGAACGCCTCGAGCAGACGCCGGTATGACTCCTGCTGCTCGGCCACGGTCGGGGCCTTCGGCGAGTCGAGGAAGAGGAACTCGGTGCGGAAGAGCCCCACGCCCTCCGCACCGAGAGCGACGGCGCCCGCGGCGTCGGCGGGGCTGCCGAGGTTCGCGAGCAGGGGCACGGCGTGCCCGTCGGCCAGGGCACCGGCGGTGAGCGGGGCCTCGGCGGCGGCGAGTCGGTCGGCGATGCGCTGCTCGACCTCGGCGACGAGTTCGGCGGACGGCTCGGTGACGACGGTGCCGGCGGCGGCGTCGACGACGACCTCGGTGCCGTCGGTCAGCGCGTCCGCTCCGGTCACGCCGACGATCGCGGTGATGCCCTTCGCACGGGCGAGGATCGCCGTGTGCGAGGTCGGCCCACCGTCCCGCGTGACGAGCGCCTGCACCTTGTCGAGGTCGAGGAGCGCGGTGTCGGCCGGCGCGAGGTCACGGGCGACGAGCACGAACGGGCTGTCCGACTCGGGGACGCCCGGCGCGGGCACGCCGCGGAGCTTGGCGATGATGCGCTGGGCGACGTCGTCGAGGTCCGCCGCGCGCTCCCCCATGTAGCCGCCCATCTGGACGAGGAGGTCGCGGAACTGCCCGAACGCCTCGAAGACGGCGCGCTCGGCGTTGGTGCCGCCGTCGATGCGGGCGTGCACGTCGTCGAGGAGCGTCGGGTCCTGCGCCATGAGCGCCTGCGCCTCGAGCACGGCCTGGGCGTCACCGCCGGCGAGCTGCCCGCGCTTGTTGAGGTCCTCCGCCACCGCGGCGAGCGCCGACGCGACGGCCTGCTTGGCATCGTCCGCCGAACCGGTCAGCGCGTCCCGCGACGGTTCGCCGAGCGGGTCGGCCATCCGCAGGACCGGGCCGTGGGCGACGCCACGGCCGACGCCGGTGCCGAGCAGTTCGGACATTGGAGACTCCTTCATCTCACGCGCGATGGGCGGTGCGGTGCGGTGGTGCGGTGGTGGTGCGGTGCGTGCGGTGGTTCGTGCACGTCGTCCCGGTCGTGCAACCCGTGCACGTCGTCGCGACTGGGAGCACACTACATCGATCCGCGTTGACAAACAAACACATCCGGGGATAAAAATGCAGAAACAGATGTCCGATTGCGTCTGCTGACCCAACCGAACCGGACGGATGCGGCACCGGAGTGCCCGAGCCTGCCCGTTCTGTTCCGACCCACCCGCTCGCCGACGCGCGAGCACGACCCGACCGAGGCCGAGGATGTACGCACCGGAGCGCCACCAGCGCATCGTGGAACGGGCCCGCGCCCAGGGCCGGGTCGACGTGAAGGACCTCGCCGAGCTGCTCGAGGTCACCCCGGAGACGATCCGCCGCGACCTCACCTCGCTCGAACGGCGCGGTCTCGTCCGTCGGGCCCACGGCGGCGCGATCCCGGTCGAGCGGATCACCCTGCACCCCGGGGTCGGCGACCGCGGCGGCATCAACCAGGCCGAGAAGATGGTCATCGCGCAGGCCGCGCTCGAGGAACTGCCCGAGAACGGCTCGATCATGATCGACGCCGGGACCTCGACGATCTGCCTGGCCGAGATGCTCCCGACCGACCGCGGCCTGACCGTCGTGACGCACTCGCTCCCGGTCGCCATGGCGGTCGCCAACCGGCAGGGCCTCGACCTCCACCTGCTCGGCGGGAACATCCGGAGCGACTCGCTCGCCGGCGTCGGGACGTGGACCCACCAGCTCATCGGGATGGTCAGCGTCGACGTCGCCTTCATCAGCATCAACGGCATCACGCCCGAGCGCGGCCTGACCACCCACAACATGGCCGAGGCCGCCGTCAAGTCCGCCATGATCAAGTCGGCCCGTCGGAGCATCCTGCTCGCCGACCACACCAAGTTCGGCCGCGAGGAGTTCGGCCGCGTCGCCCCCCTCGCCGCGATCGACACGATCATCACCGACCCCGCCGTGAACGCCGACCTCGTCCGCGAGGTGGAGGCCGCCGGCACCGAGGTGTTCTGGCCCGGTCGGTCCTGAGTCCGACCAGCACCGTCCCACCCGGCGCTCGCTACCATGAGCGCCACCACCCATCGACAGGAGTCCATTCGATGTCCGAAGCCACCCGCACCGTCACCGTCGCCAGCGCGTCCGGCCTGCACGCCCGCCCCGCGTCCCTGTTCGTCCAGACCGTGACGGCGTCCGGCCACCAGGTCACGATCGCGAAGGGCGACAAGTCCGGCAACGCTGGCAGCATCCTCGCCCTCCTCGGCCTGGGCATCGAGAACGGCGACGAGGTCACGCTGACCGTCTCCGGCGACGACGCCGAGAAGACCGCCGACGACCTCGTCGAGTTCCTGCAGACGGACCACGACGCGGCCTGACCGCGCCCGTCGCGTCCGCGACGCGACCACCAGACGGACGGGAGGCACGGTGCCAGCTGGCACCGTGCCTCCCGTCCGTCACCCGGTCACACCGGTCCTCCGCCCCGCCCGGCTCCGCCCCGCCCCGCCCAGCCGGGTCCCGCTCCAGGTTCCAGAATTTCGGCACCGCCGGGCCTGGAGCCGTCAGCTGGCGGAACCTCGGTGAACCGCGGGAGGCGAGTCGTGGAACCTGGGCACAGCGCCACAGCCCGTCGTCTGCGGCCGGGCTCCGGTGAACCGTGGCGCGCTCATGTCACCGGATGCTCCGGAGCAGCGGACGGGATCGATGGGATCGGCCGCAGCTCTCCCCACGCGAAGCTGCTCTCCGCGATGAAGTCCTGCAGGTCGTCGGCCAGGCCGTACAGGAGCTCCGGCAGCTCCTGGAGCTCGACACCGAGGCCCCTGGTCGCTCCCCGGTTGCCCATGATCTTCCACGCGACGCTCATCGACTCGTCGATGATCTCGTCGTCGTCGTGGTCGAGCTCCCAGTCGCCGTGCGGGCTCACCCAGAACCGCGCGCGCCGGAACTCGTCCGGGCGCAGCATCTGCTCGGCGACGGGACGGAACGCGGTGAGCAGCTCGGCGACGGTCATCACGACGGTCATGCGGTGAGCGTACGGCGGGTGGGGCTGTCCGTGGCCGCCGGTAGGCTGGTGACATGACACGCCTGCGCCTCGCATCCGTCAACGTGAACGGCATCCGTGCCGCGTTCCGGAAGGGCATGGGCGACTGGCTCGCCACGCGCGACGTCGACGTCCTCGCCCTGCAGGAGGTCCGCGCGTCGAGCGACGACCTCGCCGGGCTCCTCGGCGACGAGTGGGACATCGTGCACGACCCCGCCACGGCGAAGGGTCGCGCGGGCGTCGCGATCGCGAGCCGGCACCGCGCGCAGATCCACCGGGTGGCGCTCGGCGCGGAGGAGTTCGACTCCGCCGGTCGTTGGCTCGAAGCGGACTACGAGATCGGCGGCACCACGGTCACGGTCGTGTCGACGTACGTCCACTCGGGCGAGGCCGACACCCCGAAGCAGGACGAGAAGTGGAAGTTCCTCGACGCGATGACCGAGCGGCTGCCGGGACTCCGTGCACACAACCCGCTCGCGGTCGTCGTCGGCGACCTCAACGTCGGGCACGACCAGCGCGACATCAAGAACTGGAAGGGCAACGTCAAGCGGGCCGGGTTCCTCCCCCGCGAGCGCGCGTACTTCTCGCGGTTCTTCGGTGCCGAGGGCGAACCGGTCGAGGGTGCCGACGGATCGACGGGTCCCGGCCTCGGGTGGGTCGACGTCGGGCGGGCCCAGGCCGGTGACGTCGACGGTCCGTACACCTGGTGGTCGTGGCGTGGCCAGGCGTTCGACAACGACACCGGCTGGCGCATCGACTACCACGTCGCCACCCCCGAACTCGCCGAGAAGGTCTCGAGCTACACGGTCGACCGCGCCGCCGCGTACGACCAGCGATGGTCCGACCACGCCCCCGTGGTCGTCGACTACGAGCTCTGACCGACTCCGCACACACCAGCTACAGGACACCAGCATGACCAAGACCCGCATCTTCTCGGGCATCCAGCCGTCGGCCGGATCGCTCCACCTCGGCAACTACATCGGCGCGCTCATGCAGTGGAGGACCCTCCTCGACGACCACGACGCCATCTACTGCGTCGTCGACATGCACGCCATCACGACGCCGCAGGACCCGGCCGAGCTCCGCGCGAACACCCGGGCGACGGCCGCGCAGTACATCGCCTCCGGCATCGACCCGACCAGGGCGACGCTCTTCGTGCAGTCGCACGTGCCCGCGCACGCCGAACTCGCCTGGGTGCTGAACACCCTGACGGGCTTCGGCGAGGCGAGCCGGATGACCCAGTTCAAGGACAAGTCCGCGAAGCAGGGTGCCGAGGCCGCGTCGGTGGGGCTCTTCACCTACCCGGTGCTCATGGCCGCCGACATCCTGCTGTACGACACGAAGGTCGTGCCCGTCGGCGACGACCAGCGGCAGCACGTGGAGCTGACGCGCGACCTCGCCGGTCGCTTCAACTCGCGGTTCGGCGACACGTTCGTCGTGCCCGAGGCCCGGATCCTCACCGACACCGCGCGCATCTACGACCTGCAGGACCCGACCAGCAAGATGAGCAAGTCGGCGGCGTCCGACAGCGGCCTCATCCGGCTGCTCGACGACCCGAAGCGCGCGGCCAAGAAGATCCGGTCGGCGGTCACCGACACCGAGCGCGAGATCCGTGCCGACCGGCAGGCCAAGCCCGGCGTGACGAACCTGCTGACGATCCTGTCGGCCTTCACGGGCACCCCGGTGGCCGAGCTCGAGGCGTCCTTCCAGGGGAAGGGGTACGGCGACCTGAAGGGCGAGGTGGCCGACGCCGTGGTCGCGGAACTCGAACCGGTGCGTGCGCGGACCCTCGAGCTGCTCGACGACCCGGCCGAACTCGACCGCCTGCTGGCCGTCGGAGCCGACCGTGCCGAGTCGATCGCGCGTGAGACCCTCACGCGGGTGTACGACCGCATCGGCTTCGTGCCGCGCGTCCGGGGCTGAGCGCGACGTGATCCCGGTCGTCCTCGAGTCCGCACGGGTGCGCCTCGACGTGCCCACCCGCGCGGACACGGCTGCGATCGTCGCCGGCTGCCAGGACCCCGACGTCGCCCGGTGGACCACGGTCCCGCAGCCGTACGGCGCCGAGCACGCACGCTCGTTCGTCGACGCCCTCGTCGGGCCGGGCTGGGCCTCCGACCGGGAGTACACCTGGGCCGTCCGACGGAGCGGGTCCGCCCTGCTCGAAGGCGTCATCGGCTACCGGACCGAACGGCGCGACGTCGGGTTCTGGCTCGCGCCGTCCGCCCGCGGGGCCGGCCTGGCGCACGAGGCGCTCGAGCTCGTCGTGGCCTGGGCCTTCGAGCAGGGCGCGCCGGACGTGGCATGGGAGTGCTACGAGGGCAACACCGCGTCGGCGGCGGTGGCCCGGGCCGCCGGCTTCTCGTTCACGGGCAACGGCCCGGCGGTGAACCCCGGGCGGGACGGTGGGCCCACCCCGGCCTGGCACGCACGACGCCGGGCCGACGGGACGGCCGCGTCGGACCTGTCATGGCCCTCAGCGTCGTTCGCCCACAGCGTCCCCTGAGATGACACGTCACCGACTTCCGGTCGGTAGTGTCGATCCGTGACCAGTTCCCCGACCGCGACCCCGGACGAGATCCGCGCGATGCGCCGCGGCTTCGAGCTCGCCGCGCTCGGTCCGGCCGTGGGCGACCACGCCCGGGTCGGCGCAGTGATCCTCTCCCCCGCCGGCGACGTCCTCGCCGAGGGATGGCACAAGGGCGCCGGCACCCCGCACGCCGAGGTCGACGCCATGACCAAGGTCGACCCGGCACTGCTCCGCGGCGCGACCGCCGTCGTGACCCTCGAGCCGTGCAACCACACCGGCCGCACCGGCCCCTGCGCCCTCGCGCTGATCGAGGCGGGTGTCGGCCGGGTCGTGTACGCGATCGACGACCCGGGCGTGCACGTCCACGGCGGCGCCGACCGACTCCGTGCCGCGGGCGTCGAGGTCGTGTCCGGGGTCCTCGCCGACGAGGCCGAGGCGTTCCTCGAACGCTGGCTCCTTTCGGTCCGGCTCGGTCGGCCGTGGGTCACCGCGAAGTGGGCGTCGAGCCTCGACGGCCGCGCCGCCGCAGCCGACGGGACGAGCCAGTGGATCACCGGCACCGCCGCACGGCAGCACGTGCACGAACAGCGCGCCGCGCACGACGCGATCCTCGTCGGCACCGGCACGGTGCTCGCGGACGACCCGTCGCTGACCGCGCGTGGTGACGCCGGAGAGCTGCTCGCCGATCAGCCGCTCCCGGTCGTGTTCGGCGACCGTCCGGTCCCCGAGGGCGCTGCCCTGCACCGACACCCGCGCGGACTCGTCACCATGCCGGGGCACGACCTCGCCGCCTCCCTCGCGGCGCTGCGCGACCACGGGGTGCACTCCGTGTTCGTCGAGGGCGGCCCCACCCTGACCTCCGCGCTCATCGCGGCCGGCCTCGTCGACGAGTACCTCGTCTACGTCGCCCCCGTGCTGCTCGGCGGACCCCGTGTCGCGGTCGACGACCTCGGCGTGGGAAGCATGACCGACCGCCTGCGGTTGGACGTGACATCGACCACCAGCCTGGGCCCGGACCTGCTCGTCCGGGCGCGGCCACACCGTGCCGTGCACCCTGGAGCGGCACCCCAGAACGACCGGAGCACACCATGACCGACGCACTCACCTCCCCCACCCCCGGGAGCCCGGTCCAGTTCGAGGTCGCGACGAACGTCCCGACCACCCACGGCACGTTCGAGATGCGCGCCTACCGCGACCTCGTCACCGGCGCCGAGCACGTCGCGATCATCGGCACGCTGCCGGACGGGTCGGTCCCGGGCGACGGCGCGCTCGTCCGCGTGCACTCCGAGTGCCTGACCGGCGAGGCCTTCGGGTCGCTGAAGTGCGAGTGCGGCCCGCAGCTCGACGCCGCACTCGACACCATCGCTGCGGAGGGCGGCGTGGTCGTCTACCTCCGTGGGCAGGAGGGCCGCGGTATCGGCCTGACGAACAAGCTCAAGGCCTACCGTCTGCAGGAGGACGGGCTGGACACGCTCGACGCGAACCTCGCGCTGGGCTTGCCGGCCGACTCCCGCGAGTACGGCGGCGCGGCCGGGATCCTCGCGGACCTCGGCATCACGAGCGTGCGGCTCCTGTCGAACAACCCGGAGAAGCGGCGCCAGCTCGAGGAGCACGGCATCGCCATCGAAGCGCTCGTCCCGCTCGTCGTCGGCATCTCCGCGCAGAACGCCGGCTACCTCGACACGAAGCGCGACCGCATGGGCCACCAGCTCCCCGCCCACCTGGAGGCCGGCGCCGCCAGCTGAGTCCCGAGCGCGCCAGCGCCGCCGACAGCGCGGCAGCCAACGCACCAACGCACCAGCGCGGCCACCCGCCGGGAGGCGCGGTGCACGGACGACGTGCACCGCGCCTCCCGGCCGTCCGTCCTCTGCGGATTCGCAGGAAAGCGACATCTGTCGTAGGCTGTGAGCCCCGTCACGAGCGGTCCACCACCCACCGAACGCACCCGATCGGCGACGCGCCACCTGCGCGAACCGACCGGTGTCCGCCGTCCGGAACACCGCTGCACCCCTCCCGGGTGCTCCCCTCGGAGTCCTCACACACGCATGTCAGCCGCACCGGCACCCAGCACGACCACCCCGACCGCCGCAGGCAACCCGCGCTCCCGCGTCGTCATCGCCAGCCTCGTCGGCACCTCCATCGAGTTCTACGACTTCTACGTCTACGCGACCGCGGCCGTCCTCGTCTTCCCGACGCTCTTCTTCCCCAACGAGGACCCGACCGCGTCGCAGCTGTCGTCGTTCGTGACGTTCGCCCTCGCGTTCTTCGCGCGGCCCGTCGGCTCGATCATCTTCGGCCACTTCGGTGACCGCATCGGCCGCAAGGCCACCCTCGTGGCGTCGCTGCTCGTGATGGGCACGGCGACGTTCCTCATCGGGTGCCTGCCGACGTTCGACGCGATCGGCGTGTGGGCGCCCGTGCTCCTCGCCGTGATGCGCTTCGCCCAGGGCGTCGGCCTCGGCGGCGAGTGGTCCGGTGCGGCACTCCTCGCGACCGAGAACGCGCCGAAGGGCAAGCGCGGCGTGTTCGGTTCGCTCCCCCAGCTCGGCGCGCCGATCGGGTTCCTGCTCGCCAACGGCCTGTTCATCGGGATCAACGCCGCCATGCCCGCAGGGGCCGACGGGACGGCGAACCCCGACTTCCAGGCGTGGGGCTGGCGCATCCCGTTCCTGCTCTCCGCCGTGCTCGTCGTCGTCGGCCTCTACGTGCGGGTGAAGCTCGTCGAGTCGACCGTGTTCCGCGGTGTGCAGCAGTCCGGCACGGTCGCGAAGGTGCCGCTGGCGCGCGTGTTCCGTACCTCGTGGAAGCCGCTCATCGTCGGGACCTTCGGCATGGTGGCCACCTACGTGCTCTTCTACTTCATGACGACGTTCACGCTGACGTACGGCACGACGGGTGCCACGGCCGGCCCGCTCGTCCCGAAGGTCGGCCTCGGCTACCCCCGCGGCGAGTTCCTCTCCCTGCTGATGATCGGCGTCGTGTTCTTCGGCATCCTCACCCCGATCGCCGGGCTGCTCGCCGACCGCTTCGGCCGCCGCTCCACCCTCATCTGGACCACCGTCGGCATCGCGCTGTTCGGACTCACGTTCCAGATCTGGTTCGCCGCGTCGCAGGGCCCGCTCTCGGTCGCGACCTTCCTCGTGGTCGGACTGTCGCTGATGGGACTCACGTTCGGCCCGATGGGCGCGCTGCTGCCGGAGCTCTTCCCGACGAACGTGCGCTACACGGGCTCCGCGGTGGCGTACAACGTCGCGTCGATCCTCGGCGCCTCGCTCGCCCCCACCGTGGCGGTCGCGCTGTGGAAGGCCGACGGGAACATCTTCCTCGTCGGGCTCTACCTGACCATCGCCGCCGTGGTGACCCTCGTCGCGCTGCTGTTCGTCAAGGAGACCAAGCACGCCGACTTCGGCGAGGCCGACGCGGCACGCGTGCTCGGCGTGCCAGCCGACGCGAGCGTCGGCGACGAGCACGCGCGGACGTCGGGGAGCCTCGCCCCGTAACGCACCCGCGTCCGCGGCGGACGGGAGGCGCGGTGCCGGCTGGCACCGCGCCTCCCGTCCGTCGTGTGGGCGCGTGGCGCCGGGCCGCGGGACGCGCGGGTTCCGACGTGTCGCGCGTCGATCGACGCGTGTCTCGTCGCCCGATGCACGCGCATCGAATGCGCGAGTATGGAGCGACGAGACACCTCGTGATCGACGCGCGCAACGTCGCACCTGGACCGCGCCGGCCCGCCGGCGTCAACCCAGGTTGACACCGCCACGCCGCGACGGTACGGTGACGCCCGTGGACCGACCGACCATCACCGCCCTCGCCTCGGACGCGGCGGGCGACGACCCCTTCGCCGCGCTGGCGTCGGTGCGCGAACTCCGCCGGGCCCTCGACCGCACCGAGGAACTGGCAGCGCGCCGTGCCCGGAACGCCGGGGCCTCGTGGCAGGAGATCGCGACGCTCCTCGGTGTGAGCCGCCAGGCAGTGCACAAGAAGTACGGCAGAAACTAGGAACACGATGAGCTCCCCCTTCGCCCGCCCCAAGAAGACCGACGGTCCCCGCGCCTCCTTCGGCCGCCTCCTCAGCTACCTCTTCGAGAACAAGCCTGCGATGGCGGTGATCATCGTCCTCAGCGTCCTCGGGGCCGGTGCCTCGCTCGCGCAGCCGCTGCTCGTGAACCAGGTGGTCACGGCCGTGCAGCACGGGCACACGCTGTCGATGCTCGTCTGGGCCCTGGTCGTCCTCGTGATCGTGTCGGGCCTGCTGAACGGCGTGCAGCACTTCCTCCTCCAGCGTGCCGGCGAGGGCGTCGTGCTCTCCACCCGGCGCAAGCTCATCGCCCGGATCCTCAACCTGCCGATCTCGGAGTTCGACACCCGTCGCACGGGCGACCTCGTCTCGCGCGTCGGCAGCGACACCACGCTCCTCCGAGCCGTCCTGACGCAGGGCCTCATCGAGTCGATCGGCGGAGCGCTCACCTTCATCGGGGCGATCATCGCGATGGCGATCATCGATCCCCTGCTCCTCAGCATCACGGTCGTCATCGTGCTCATCGCGATCGTCGTCGTCGGCGGGCTCAGCCGACGCATCCGCATCGCGTCGAAGAAGGCGCAGGAGAAGGTCGGCGACCTCACCGCCGCGGTCGAACGGGGCATCGGCGCCGTCCGCACCATCCGGGCCGCGGGCGCCACCGAACGCGAGGTCCGCGAGGTCGACGGCCACGCCACGGAGGCCTACCGGCGCGGCCTCGACATCGCCCGGATGTCCGCCTTCGTGGTGCCCGTCGCCAGCATCGTGATGCAGGTCGCGTTCATCGCGGTCCTCGGCGTCGGCGGCGCCCAGGTGGCCGCCGGGACCATCACGATCGCGACGCTCATCACGTTCATCCTGCTGCTCTTCATGATGATCATGCCGCTCGGCCAGGCGATGGGTGCGGCGGTGGCCGTCGCGCAGGCGCTCGGCGCCCTCGGCCGGATCGAGGAGATCCTGCACCTGCCGACAGAGGACCAGGACGACGGCGCGGTCCGCGTGGCGGCCGCGATCGAGACCGACGACGCGATCGCGTTCGAGCACGTGTCGTTCCGGTACGCCCAGAGCGCGCAGGCGTCGGGTCCCGACGGGGCCACGGACCGGCCGGGAGGCGCGGATCGCCTGGACGACGACGGCCCGGTCGACGACGTGGTGCTGCACGACGTCTCCTTCCGCGTCCCCCGCGGCGCTCGGGTCGCCCTCGTGGGCCCCTCCGGTGCGGGCAAGTCGACGACCCTGGCCCTCATCGAGCGGTTCTACGACCCGACCGGCGGGGTGATCCGCCTGGGCGGGGTGGACATCCGCGGGCTCGACCGCGACGAGCTCCGCGCGCAGATCGGGTACGTCGAGCAGGACGCCCCGGTGCTGGCCGGCACGATCCGCGCGAACCTGCTGCTCGGGTCACCGGACGCCTCCGAGGACGACTGCGTCCGCGTGCTCGAGGCCGTCAACCTCGGAGACGTGCTCCACCGGGACCCGCGCGGTCTCGACGCTCAGGTGGGCGAGGACGGCGTGATGCTGTCGGGCGGCGAGCGTCAACGGCTCGCGATCGCCCGGGCGCTCCTGGCGGCTCCCCCGATCCTGCTCCTCGACGAGTCGACGTCGTCGCTCGACGGGGTGAACGAGCAGAAGATGCGGCTGGCGATCGACGCCGTGGCCGAGGACCGCACGCTCCTCGTGATCGCCCACCGCCTGTCGACCGTGGTGGACTCCGACGTCATCATCGTGCTCGAACACGGCCGGGTCGTCGGGGTCGGGACGCACTCCGAGCTCGTCGAGTCGACGCCGCTCTACCGGGACCTGGCGAAGCACCAGCTGCTCGTCTGAGCAGCAGTCGCCCGGACCCGAGCGGCCCGGGCACGTGCCGGATCAGCCCGCGAACGGGTCCGGGGTCAGCACGTACACGGACTCGAGGTACTCCTCGATGCCCTCGTGCGACCCCTCGCGTCCGAGGCCGGATGCCTTGACGCCGCCGAACGGGAACGCCGCGTTCGAGACCACGCCCGTGTTCAGGCCGAGCATGCCGGTCTCGAGCCGCTCGGCCAGCCGTTGTCCGCGGGCGAAGTCCGACGTGTAGGCGTAGGCGATCAGGCCGAACTCGGTGTCGTTCGCCATCCGGATGCCCTCGTCCTCGGTGGCGAACCGCGTGATGGACACCACGGGGCCGAAGATCTCCGTCGAGAGGATGTCGGACCCGGGCTGCACGTCGTCGAGCACCGTGGCCGCGTAGTAGGTGCCCGGACGGTCGATCCGGTGCCCGCCGGTGACGAGTCGCGCGCCGCGTTCGACCGCGTCGTCCACGAGCCGGGCGGCCTTGTCGACGGCTCGCTCGTCGATGAGCGGCCCGAGCGTCGTCCCGTCCTCGGTGCCGCGTCCGATGCGCAGCTCCTCGACCCGTGCCGTGAGCGCCGCGGAGAACGCGTCCGCGATGCCCTCCTGCACGAAGAAGCGGTTCGCCGCCGTGCACGCCTCGCCGACGTTGCGGAACTTCGCGAGCATCGCCGCGTCGACCGCCCGGTCCAGGTCGGCGTCGTCGAACACCAGGAGCGGGGCGTTGCCGCCGAGCTCCATGCTCGTCTTGAGGACGTTGTCCGCCGCCTGCTTGAGGAGCGCCGAGCCGACGGGCGTCGACCCCGTGAAGGTGAGCTTCCGCAGCCGCGGGTCGGCGAGGACCGGTTCGGAGACCGCCTTCGCGTCGGTGGTGGTGACCACGTTGAGGACCCCGTGCGGGAGCCCGGCACGGCGGAACAGCTCGGCGAGGAACAGGGTCGTCAGCGGGGTGAGGTCTGCGGGCTTCACGACGACGGTGCACCCGGCCGCGAGCGCCGGCCCGATCTTGCGGGTCGCCATCGCGAGCGGGAAGTTCCACGGCGTGATCGCGTACACCGGGCCGACGGGCCGTTTCAGGACGATCGCGCGCCCCGTCCCCTCGGGGTTCGTGCGGTAGTCGCCCCCGATCCGCACGGCCTCCTCGGAGAACCAGCGGAGGAACTCGGCGCCGTAGACCACCTCACCGCGCGACTCGGCGAGCGGCTTGCCCATCTCGAGCGTCATGAGCGCGGCCAGGTCGTCGGCGTGCTCGTGGACGAGGTCGAAGGTCCGCCGGAGCAGGTCGTACCGGGTGCGCGGCGGGGTCGCCGCCCAGTCGTCCTGCGCGGCGACGGCCGCGTCGAGGGCCGCCATCGCGTCGTCGGCCGTGGCGTCCGCGACCTCGGCGATCACCGTGCCCGTGGAGGGGTCTCGGACCGGGAAGGTGCCGCCGCCGGACGCCTGCCGCCAGTCGCCGTCGACGAACAGTCCGGTCGGGACCCCGTCGACGGTGACGACACCGTCCGAGACCGTCGTGGTGTCGCTCACAGTCGTGCTCCTCCCGGGCGGTGCAGCCCGTCGTCGGTGTCGCTCCGGTCGACCACGCCGCCGGCGGCCCGGACCTCGGCGAGCGCCGCGGCGCTGCGGTCGGGGTCGACGCCGACCACGAGGTCCTCGTAGACGGTGACGGCCGCCCCGCCGTCGAGGGCGTCGAGCGCCGACGCACGGACGCAGTGGTCGGTCGCGATGCCGACGACGTCGACCTCGCGCACGTCCCGCTCCTCGAAGAGCGTCCCGAGCGTCGTGCCCTCGGGCGTGGTGCCCTCGAACGCCGAGTAGGCGGGGACGCCCTGCCCCTTCCGGACGTGGACGTCGACCGACGCGGTGTCGAAGTCGGGATGGTACTCGGCGCCCGGGGTGTCGGCCACGCAGTGCACCGGCCACGTGTCGACGAAGTCCGGTCCGGTACTGCCCGCGAAGTGTCCGCCGTTGTCGTCGTCGCCGTGGTGCCAGTCGCGCGACGCCACGATGAGGTCGTACTCCGCAGCGTGCTCGTGGAGGAAGACGGTGATCCGACGGGCGACTTCGGCACCGCCGGTCACCGCGAGCGCACCGCCCTCGGTGAAGTCGTTCTGGACGTCGACGACGAGCAGTGCCCTGGCCATGTCCCCATCCAACACCGCGTCGGTCAGGAGTCGGTGAGTTCGGCTCCGCACGAGTACGTCGCGGCCGTCACCGCGTCGAGTGCGGGCAGCGCGGCCGCCCTCGACGACCCGATCGCGTAGAAGGCGAAGGTCAGCCGACTGCCGTCCGCGGCGTCGATGTAGCCGCCGAGGGTGTTCGCGCTGTCGATCCACCCCGTCTTCGCGTGCACCTTGCCGCGCGCCACGGCGTTCGCTCCGGTGAACCGGCTGGCGAGCGTCCCCGACACCCCCGACACCGGCAGCACCTGCGCCAGGGTGCCGAGGCCCTTCGCGCCCGCCTGCACCTGCACCATCAGCCGGGCGACGAAGAGCGGCGACACTGCGTTCGCGGCGCTCTCGCCCGATCCGTCCTTGATCACGATGCCGGACGGGTCGACGCCGTACGACTTCAGCGCTGCCTGGTACACGCCCGTCAGGGACGCGGCCGACCCGTCCGCGCCGGACTCCTTCGAGGAGATCCGGGCGAGCATCTCGGCGAGGGTGTTGTCCGAGTTCGGGATCATCTGGCCGATCAGGGTGGACACCGGCTGCGAGGAGACCGAGGCGATCGTGTCGGTGGACGTCGTGGCGCGCTTCACGATCTGCGCGTTCGCGGCCCCGGCGACGCCGGCGTTCGCGAGGGCGGTCCGGAACAGGGCCCCGGCGCGTCCGACCGGATCAGTGGAACGGGGCGAGGTCGCGGCGCCCGGGTTCGCGCGGTCGCCGTCGACCATGAGCGCCGTGACCTCCGGCTGGTAGCCGATGGTGCGTTCGGACACCGGCCAGGTGGGGTCCCAGGCGTCGGCGTCGTTCCAGTAGGTGTCGTCGGTCACGATCGTCGTGACCGGGGTGCTGCCGAGCTTCGCCTTCACCTGCTGCGCGAGCTGCGCCAGGGTCGGCGCCCCCGGGTACACGGTCGCGCCGCCGGCGGAGAGGGTCGCGTCGCCGTGGCCGACGAGGGCGATCGCGCCGCCGGACTCCTTCGTGACGGTGGTCGGGATGCGGTGGTCGCCCCCGAGGACCGCGAGGGCGGTCGCGGTCGTCAGGGTCTTCATCACGCTGCCGGTCTGCGCGGCCCTCTCGCCGTCGTGCGAGTACAGCACCTCCCCGGTCTTCGCGTCGAGCACGGCGCCCTCGAACGAACCGAGGCCGGCGGCGGACGCCTGCGACGCGATCGAGCACGTCCGGAGCGCCTCCGGACCCTGGACCTGGGCCGGGACCGCGCGACCGGTCGGTGTCGGCGTCGACGCCGGGGTGCTCGCCGCCGAACGCGACGGCGTCGGCGTGGACGCCGCGGCGGTCGTCCGGGTCGGTGCCGGTGCCCCGGGGGTGGTGGCGGCGGCGATCGCCACGGCGCCACCGGAGCCGAGCACCAGGACGGCCGCGAGGCCGCCCGCGATCCACGGGACGGGACGCCGCGCGACCACGCGGCGCAGCGCGGTCGTCCGCGCGCGGACGCGCTCGGCGAAGGTCGAGGGTGGGGGCTGCTGGTCTGCCATCGCGGACGATCCTACGGAACCCCGCCACGAGCCTCCAGGCCGTCGGTTCGATCTGTGGAGACCGTCGCGTCGTCAGCCCGCTGTGGAGGGATCGTCGGCCGCGTAGCGGACGCCGACCTGGCGACGGAGTTCGTCGAGGAGCGCCATGATCCCGACCGACTCCTCGGGGTCCATCGGGCCGCCCTCGTGCTCGCCGGAGGTCACCATGCGCTCGAACGCCCGTGCTTCGTGCGCGTAGCCGGTCAGGCGCTCCCGGCTGTCGAACTCCTCGGCGACCGCGCCGTCGCGGTCGCGCAGCCGCCACGTGGTCGGTGTGAAGAACGTGGAGTCGAGGTCGATCCGTCCCGCTTCGCCGATGATCGAGGCCCCGTTGGGACTCGCGAGGTCGAGCCCGAAGTGCAGCACCGACTGGGTGCCGGCGGGGTGGTTCAGCACCACGCCCATCTGCGTGTCGACGCCCTGCTCGCTGAGGGTGCCCGCCGCGACGGCAGACTCCGGCAGGCCGAGCAGGTCGACGGCGAACGAGATCGGGTAGATGCCGAGGTCGAGCAGCGCTCCCCCGCCGAGCGCCGGGTCGTTCAACCGGTGCCGCGGATCGGTCGGCAGGGCCTGGTGGTGCGTCGCCTCGACGACCCGGGGCCGCCCGATCCGTCCCTCGGCCACGATCTCGCGGATCATCGCCATCTGCGGCAGGAACCGCGTCCACATCGCCTCCATCACGGCGACGTCCGCGCGGCGGGCCGCATCGACCACGGATCGCGCTTCGGCCGCGGTGATCGTGAAGGCCTTCTCGACGAGGACGTGCTTGCCGCCCGCGATCCCGAGGAGCGCGTCCTCGGCGTGTCGGGAGTGCGGTGTCGCGACGTAGACCGCGTCGACCTCGGGGTCGGCGACCAGCTCCTCGTACGATCCGTGCGCCCGATGGATGCCGAACTCGGCGGCGAACGCGTCCGCGCTCGACTGCGAACGGCTCCCGACCGCGACGAACTCCACCCCGGCCGCCGCGCAGTCGCGCACGAACGACCGGGCGATCCCACCTGTGCCGATGACTCCCCAGCGAACCGTCATGCAGCCTGTCTACCAGTCGCGTGGTCCGGAACGGCAGAACCCCCGCCGATCCGTGGATCTGCGGGGGTTCTGGACCGGCTTGCGAGCCGTGGCCGGTGGCCATGCTGGACGAGCCGCCTGTCGGAATCGAACCGACGACCTATTCATTACGAGTGAATCGCTCTGCCGACTGAGCTAAGGCGGCGGACACCCGGTGAGGGGCGTCGTGCACTCCGTCGCCGGAGCGGCACGAGCAATGACTATACAGGTTCAGACCAGCGAACGCGAAACCAGCGCGCCGAGGTCGGCGAAGGACTGCTCGAGCTCGTCCACCAGCCGGGTCTCGCCGTCCTGCTCGGACCACTCCCACCAGGCGTGGCGGAGGGCGCCGAGCGCGACGATCGACGCCAGACGGGCCTGGCGCCGGCGGACCTCGGGGTCCGGCTCCCCCGCTTCGAGCCGGCGTGCCACGGCCGTCTCGATCTCGTGCTGGAACTCCTTCATCGAGGCCATCCGGCGCGAGAACAGCTCGGGGTTGGCGCGGAGGACCTCCTGCCGTTCGGAGATGAGTCCGCGCTCGTCGATGAGCGCCTGGGTGGAGTGCACGAGGAGCACACCGACGTCGCGGAGCAGGTCGCCGCTCGGCCCGCCGCCGACGAAGACGTCGAGCTGCTCGTCCGCCGGCAGTGTCGGGTCGTCACCGAGGAGGGCCTGCTCCTTGCTCGGGAAGTAGTTGAAGAAGGTGCGCGGCGAGATGTCGGCTCGTCGCGAGATCTCGTCGACCGTCACGGCGCCCAGCCCGTCGGAGGCGGCGATGGCGAGCGCGGCCTGCTGGATGGCGAGCCGGGTGGCGAGGCGCTTCCGCTCGCGCAGGCCGGGTTCTGCGTCGGACATGCGGCGATTGTCCCACGACGGGTCGGACGGGAGGCTGTGGGTTGCGTCAGGCGTCCTGCCGGCGGGCGGCGGGTGGCCGGGACGGGAGGCCAAGGGTTGCGTCACGCGCCCTACCGGCGCGCGGCGCGTGGCCGGTCCGTCCGCTGCGCGGTCGTCAGCGGACGGCGCGGGCGACCGTGACGAGGAGAGCCTCGAGCGCGAGGAGCGCGGCGACGTTGGCCGCGATCCGGTTCCTGGCGGTCGTCACCGCGTCGAGCACCTCGAGCGCGGCAGCCGGCGGGACCGACGGCAGGGCCTGCTCGAGCTGGTCCCGCATCGACAGGTTGACGGGTTCGGCCGGTGCACCGAGGCCGAGCAACAGCAGGTCGCGGTACAGCGAGGAGACGTCGACCAGGATGCGGTCGAGGCCGTCGCGGAGTGACCGGGTCGCGCGCCGCTTCTGGTCTTCCTCGAGCGCGCGGAGCTGCGAGCGCAGGGCGGGTGGGATCGTGCCGCCCGGCTCCACGCCGAGCGATCGGAGGGCGGCGTCACGCTCCTCGACGTCACGCTCCTGCGTGATGGCCTTCGCGTCCTCGTCGGCCACGGCGAGCAGTTCCGCCGCGGCCATGACGGCGTCGCCGACACTCCGGACCCGCAGCACCGTGGTGAGCGTGCGCCGTCGACGGTCGCGAGCGTCCTCGCTGGTCGCCAGACGCTGCGCCATGCCGATGTGGCTCTGCGCCTGACGGGCCGCGTCCATCGCCAGACCGCGGTCGACGCCGGTGCGCGCCACGATGAGGTCGGCCACGGACTCGATGCCCGGCACCCGCAGCCGCACCGAGCGGACCCGGGAGCGGATGGTCGGGAGCAGGTCGGCCTCGCTCGGGGCGCAGAGGATCCACACGGTCCGCTCGGGTGGCTCCTCGAGCGCCTTGAGCAGCAGGTTCGAGGTGCGCTCGGTCATGCGGTCGGCGTCCTCGATGATGACGATGCGGTAGCGCCCGACCGAGGGTGCGTAGTACGACGACGTGACGAGCTGCCGGATCTCGTCGATGGTGATGATGACCCGCTGGGTCGTCAGGACCGAGACGTCCGGGTACGTCCTCGCCGTGATCTGGCGGAGGGTGTGGTCGTCGTCCGGCCCGTCGCCGACGAGCGCCGCCGCGAACGCCGAGGCGACGTTCGAGCGCCCCGAGCCGGGCGGCCCCGTGATGAGCCACGAGTGCGTCATGGCACCGGTCTCCGGTCCGGACTCGGCCGCGTGCCGGAGCGCCGAGACCGCTTCTTCCTGTCCGGTCAGGCCGTCCCACACGCTCACGGTGCCATCCTCGCAGGGACCACCGTCACGGGACGTCGATCCCGACGAGGGGTGCGACCGCGGCGCGGACGACCTGCTGGACGGCGTCCGCCGGCGCCGCGGCGTCGACGACCAGGAACCGCTCCGGCTCGGCGCGGGCCATGTCGAGGAACGCCCGGCGGACGGATTCGTGGAACGCCGCCGCCTGCGACTCGAGTCGGTCGAAGGTGTCTCCCCGCGCGGACGCGACCCGCGCACGTCCCTCCGTGACGTCGAGGTCGAGGAGCACGGTGAGGTCCGGGGTCAGCCCGTCGGTCGCCCACTCCGACACCGAGCGGATCTGCGCGGCACCGAGGCCGCGCGCGACGCCCTGGTACGCCACCGACGAGTCGGTGTAGCGGTCCTGCAGGACGACGTCGCCACGTGCAACCGCGGGCCGGACGACCGTCTCCACGTGGTGTGCACGGTCGGCCGCGTAGAGGAGCGCCTCGGCACGCGGCGCGACGTGCCCGCGTTCGTGCAGCACGATCTCGCGGATGCGCACGCCGAGGTCGGTGCCGCCCGGTTCGCGGGTCCGCACGACCGACCGGCCGTTCGCCTCGAGCCACGCCGTGAGCAGTTCGGCCTGCGTGGTCTTGCCGGCGCCGTCACCGCCTTCGAGCGTGATGAACCGACCGGTCACTTCTTCTTGGCCGCCGTCCGCCGGGCCGGAGCCTTCTTCTTCGCCGGGCCCTTCGCACGCTTGTCGGCGAGCAGCTGGACGGCGCGCTCGAAGTCGACGGCCTCGACGTCCTCGCCGCGCGGGATCGTCGCGTTCGTCTCACCGTCGGTGACGTACGGACCGAACCGACCGTCCTTCACCTTGATCGGCTTGCCCGACACCGGGTCCGCGTCGAACTCCTTGAGCGCGGCCGTGGCGGATCGACGGGCACCGTACTTCGGCTGCGCGAAGAGCTCGAGTGCGCCCGGCAGGTCGATGTCGAAGATGGCGTCCTCGCTCGGCAGGGTCCGCGTGTCCGTCCCCTTCTTGAGGTAGGGGCCGTAGCGACCGTTCTGCGCGGTGATGTCCTCGCCGGACTCCGGATCCTGGCCGACCGTCCGCGGCAGGTCGAGCAGCTTGAGCGCCGTCTCGAGGTCGACCGTCTGCGGGTCCATCGACTTGAAGAGGGACGCCGTCCGCTCCTTCGGTGCCGCGGCCTTCTTCGCGGGGGCCTTCTTCGCCGCCGTCGTCCCCGCCGGGGCCTTCTTCCCCGCTGCCGTCTTCGCGGCGGCCTTCTCCGCGGATGCCTCCTCGGCAGGTGCAGCCTCGGTGACCTCTCCCGTGGCGGGGTCGACGGTCGGTTCCGGCTCGGGCGTGCGCTCGGTCACGTACGGACCGAACCGACCGTCCTTCGCGAGGACCTCCTTGCCCGTCTGGGGGTTGATGCCCACGACCCGGTCGCCGACGACCGGTGCCTCGACGAGCTCGCGTGCCTTCTCGGCGGTGAGCTCGTCCGGTGCGAGGTCCTCCGGCACGTTCACCCGGCGTGGCTTCTCGGGGTCGTCGCTCGGCACCTCGATGTACGGGCCGTAGCGACCGATCCGGAGCGTCAGGCCCGGGGCCAGTTCGACCGAGTTGATGTCGCGTGCGTCGATCTCACCGAGGTTGTCGATGACGGTCCGCAGACCGCGCTGGTCGCCGCCGCCGAAGTAGAACTCCTTGAGCCAGTCGACGCGGTCCTCGTCGCCGCTGGCGATGCGGTCGAGGTCGTCCTCCATCGACGCCGTGAAGTCGTACTGCACGAGGTCGCCGAAGTAGTCCTCGAGGAGCCGCACCACGCTGAACGCGATCCAGTTCGGCACGAGCGCGCTGCCCCGCTGCGTCACGTACCCGCGGTCGATGATCGTCGAGATGATCGCGGCGTAGGTCGACGGGCGGCCGATGCCGAGCTCCTCGAGCGTCTTCACGAGGCTCGCCTCCGTGTAGCGCGGCGGGGCGGAGGTGTCGTGCCCCTTCGCCTCGACGTCGGACACGGCGAGCGCGTCACCCTCGGCCATCTGCGGCAGCTTGGCGTCGTCGCCGTCGGCCTTGGCCTCGTGGCGCTCCTCGTCGCGGCCTTCCTCGTACGCGTTGAGGAAGCCCCGGAAGGTGATCACGGTGCCGGACGCGGTGAACTCGGCGTCGGTGCCGTTCGCGGTCGCGGCGACCCCCTCGACCGACTCGGTCGAGGTGACGCCGAGGACGACGGACGCCGTGGAGCCCTTCGCGTCGGCCATCTGCGAGGCGACCGTGCGCTTCCAGATGAGGTCGTAGAGCTTCCAGTCGTTGCCGCGGAGGACGCCCTCCATCTGGGACGGCGTGCGGAAGGTGTCGCCGGCGGGACGGATGGCCTCGTGCGCCTCCTGCGCGTTCTTGCTCTTGCCGGCGTAGCTGCGCGGCTTGTCCGGGACCGTCTCCGGTCCGTAGAGCGAGGCGGCCTGCTTCCGGGCTGCGGCGACGGCCTGCTGCGACAGCGACGACGAGTCGGTGCGCATGTAGGTGATGTGGCCGTTCTCGTACAGGGACTGCGCGACGCTCATCGTCTGCCGTGCCGAGAAGCGCAGCTTGCGGGCCGCCTCCTGCTGCAGGGTCGACGTCGTGAACGGGGCGGCCGGACGACGGGTGTACGGCTTCGAGTCGACCGAGCGCACGACGGCGTCCCCGGCGCGCTCGAGGACGGTCGTGAGCGCCGCAGCCGAGGCCTCGTCGAGCCGGACGACGTCGCCGGAGATCGCCCCGCGGTCGTCGAAGTCGCGGCCGGAGGCCACCCGGGTGCCCTGGAGGCGCGCGAGCTTCGCGGTGAACGCGGTGTCGCCGGGCTTCTCGAACCGTGCCGTGAGGTCCCAGTAGTTCGCGGAGACGAACGCCAGCCGCTCGCGCTCGCGGTCCACGACCAGGCGGGTCGCCGCGGACTGCACCCGGCCGGCGGAGAGACCCGGACCGACCTTGCGCCAGAGCACCGGCGAGACCTCGTACCCGTAGAGCCGGTCGAGGATGCGCCGGGTCTCCTGCGCGTCGACGAGCGCCGTGTCGAGCTCACGGGTCGCTTCCTGCGCGCGCTGGATCGCTTCCTTGGTGATCTCGTGGAACACCATGCGCTTGACCGGCACCTTGGGCTTGAGCACCTGCAGGAGGTGCCACGCGATGGCTTCGCCCTCGCGGTCCTCATCTGTTGCGAGGTAGAGCTCGTCGGCGTCCTTGAGCGCACGCTTGAGCTCGGAGACCGTCTTCTTCTTGGCGTCGGAGACGACGTAGTACGGCTCGAAGCCGTTGTCGACGTCCACCGAGAACTTCCCCATCGGGCCCTTCTTGAGCTCCGCCGGGAGGTTCTTGGGCTCGACGAGGTCGCGGATGTGGCCCACGGACGCCTGGACCTCGTATCCGTCACCGAGGTATTGCGCGATCGTCTTCGCCTTCGCGGGGCTCTCGACGATCACGAGCTTCTTCGTGCCTGGCACGTGTCTCCTTGATCGATGGTGCGCGTCGGCCCTGGACCGCGAACTCGCCGTGTGACTCGCCGTCCGGGTCGACCGGGACATCGATGACCGGGGGCCGACAGGCACACCATACACACTGTGTTCGCGCGCTCCGAGTGCCGGACCGGCGACGGCGACGGCCGTGGCGGCGACGGGACCGGTACCGGCGACGACCCGGACCCGGGCGGTCGCGTCGATGGTGGAGCAGTCGCTCAGGACGGCACCACCCGCCTCGGCGACCCCGCGGGCGGCGCGGCACGGGTCCTCGCCGCCGAGCCCGACCACCGACGCCGCAGCCGCGAGGGCGGATGCGTCGGCGGCACCCTGGGCGCGCACGACGAGGACGCGGTGCGACGCCGCGGCGAGCGCGACGGACGCGAGTGTCGTCCCCAGCCCGAGGACCACGGCGAGCACGACCGTGACGGAACCGCGCTCCGACCGACGGGCGCCGCGCGGCCCGTCCGGGCCCGCGAGCGTGGTCACCGGCCGTCCTCGGCGGCGCACCCCGTGGCCCGGAGCGGCACGGCGGCGAACGGACCGCCCGGACGCCGTTGCACGTCGACGCAGACCATGCCGTCGGTGTGTCGGTAGGACGCGGTCGCCCCGGGGCCGAGGCCCGCGATGACCGCGGCTGCGGCGGCGGCGTCACCCCGACCGGCCGCGCGGGAGGCCGTCGCCGCGGCGACCTGCAGCGCACCGCGGCGGTCGACGAGCACGACCGCGGCGACGAGCACCGTGAGGACGAGCGCGACCGCGGGCAGGACCACCGCGAACTCCACCGTCGCCGACCCGCGGTCAGAGCGAGAGCGCACCGCGGACGAGTCCGGTCAGGATCGACTGGACCTCGCCCGAGCGCATCACGGCCACGAGGACCCCGGCGAAGGCGACGGCAGCGAGGATGACGACCGCGTACTCGGCGGTCGCGGATCCCCGGTCGTCCCTGACCCTGCCGGCGGGGGTCCGGCCGGCGAGGGTCCTGCCGGCCCCCGCTCCGTCCGGTCCGACGTCGTGCGCTCCGCCCGCGGTACGCGCGGAGCGGTCGTGGTCGTGCTGGTCGTGCTGGTCGTGCTGGTGCTGTCGGTCCATGTCGGTTCCTCCTTCTCCTGCCGGCCCGGTGACCGGGTCGGTGTCGGGTCCAGCCTCCCGGGCGTCGGGACGTCTCCGGGCGTCCCGACGGGGACCTGTGGAGAGGTCACCGGCCGGGCACGGCCGTGGAGGACAGGACACCGATCACGACCGGGACGACGCCGACCAGGACGAACGCGGGCAGCACGCAGACCCCGAGGGGCAGCACGAGCCGGACCGCGAGTCCCTCCGCGGCGGCGAGTCCGGCGGCGGCCGCGTCGTCGCGGACGTCCTCAGCGGCGGCGCGGAGCAACTCGGCCGCGGGCACCCCGGCCCGTCCGGCGAGCGCCAGTGTCTCGGCGACCCGCCTCCGTTCTTCCGCGTGCCGCCCTCGTGGTTCCTCGTCGGCCACCCGGGCGAACGCCTCGTCGACCGCCTCCCCCGCGCCGGACCAGGGCCCGCCGCCGGAGACCGCGACCGCCCAGGCGTCGAGGAGGACGCCCGGTACCCGCCCGTCCGGCGTCGCGCGGCGCACGAGCCGGGCCGTCCACGACCGCCCGACGGCCACCAGCAGTCCGGCGAGCGCCACGCAGGTCCAGCCGGCTGCCGTCGTGAGGAGCACCTCGACCGCACCCGCACCCCAGGTCGACGCGAGGACGAGCCCGAGCACCGGCAGGGCGAGGACGGTCCGGGCGCTGGTGCGGGGTCCGGCGAGCGCCACCCGGACGGCGCGGTCCGATGCCGCCGACCGCCGGAGCGCACGGGCGAGCGCGCGGAGTGCACCGGCGGACGGCGCTCCGGTCCGGGTGGCGACCCGGAGCACGGCCTCGACGTCGAGCCAGGCAGGGGCGTCGTCCGTCGGGAGACCGCCGACGAGCTCCCATGCGCGCGGTGGCGGCACGCCGGCGGACACGAGCGTGGCGACGCGGTCGAGCCGACGCGCGGCAGCCGCGGCGTCGAACCGGCGTGCTGCGAGGGAGGACCGACGCGCAGCAGCGCCGGAGCGAACCGCGACACCGCCGCACCGACCGGCAGCAGCACCAGACCGACGCCCAACAGCGCCGGACCGACCCGCAACACCGCACCGACCCGCAGCAGCGGGGCACCGGCGCCTCCCCGCCGGTCCGACGCTCACCGCAGCCGCTCCGTGGGACGCACCTCGAGCCTCCCGTCCGGCCCGGTGACCGGTCGTCCGACCGCGACGACCCTGCGCGCCCCACCGGACCGCTCGACGTGGAGCACCAGGTCGACCGCGCTCACCGCCTGCCGTGCCAGCGCCTCGGGCGTGAGCCCGGCGAGCGCGCCGAGCGCCTCGAGCCGCGCCGGCACGTCGGCCAGGCTCCTGGCGTGCACCGTCCCCGCGCCGCCGTCGTGCCCGGTCCCGAGCGCCGACAGGAGTTCCCGGACCTCGGCCCCGCGGCACTCCCCGACGACGAGCCGGTCCGGCCGCATCCGGAGGGCCTCGCGCACGAGCCGTCCGAGGTCGATCTCGCCCGCGCCCTCCGCGTTCGCCTGTCGTGCCTCGAGCGCGACCACGTGCGGGTGCTCGATCCGCAGCTCGGCGACGTCCTCGACCGTCACGATCCGTTCGTCGGGCGGGACCGCGGCGAGGGCCGCCGCGAGGAGGGTCGTCTTGCCGCTCCCGGTCGCGCCGGACACGAGCAGGTTCCGGCGCTCGGCGACCGCCCGTTCCACGGTCCGTCGCGGGACCACCGAGAACGTCCCGCTACGCTCGAGCCGGTCGAGCGTCGGGTGCCAGGGGCGCGGCAGGCGGATGGACAGCGCCGTGCCGCCCACCGCGACGGGGGCGAGGACCACGTGCACCCGGACGCCGTCCCCGTGCCGGACGTCGGCCATCGGACTGGTCTCGTCGACGTGTCGTCCGCCGCGGGCCACGAGCGCGGTCCCGAGTTCGCGGGCGCGCCGCTCGGACAGGACGGGGCTCACCGGTTCGAGCCCGGTACCGCGGTCGACCCACGTGCCCCGGCCGCCGACGACGAGCAGGTCCGTGACGGAGGCGTCGTCGACGAGCACGGCGAGCTCCTCGAACACGGCGGCGTCGAGGCCACGGCGTGTCGCGGGCGGCCGGACCCCGGGCAGGAACGGGGGTGCGGACGGCCGCGGTGTCCGGACCGACCCGGACGACCGAGGCGGACCGGGAGCGGGTGCGGCAGGGGTGACCGCTGCGTGTCGGTGCATGGTCGGCGACGGTACGAGGACGAATCGGCGAGCACCTCCGGACACCGTCTGCTGTGCAGAACGGTCAGAAGTCCCCACCAACGGACAAATTTGTCCCCCGAACCGCAACGCCGTACCCCACGCACCGTCGTGTCCACCGGACGCGGAGCGGGAGCCGCCGGTGCGGAGTTCCGCGGGAGAGCACGACCACGTGTCCGCGCGTTGGACAACACATGTCGATTCCACGACATGGACCGGTCTGTCCACTCTTCCGCGCAGTGCTGCGGATCGACGGCCGCTCCGGACGCGAAGCGAGGAGCGGCGCACGACCGACTCCGGAAAACAGAAGAGGCGGCACCAGTTGGGGGGAACGGGTGCCGCCTGGACATCGGCGGATTGGGGGGAATCACGGCCGATGCCACCGGAAACGAGTCCGGCGATGAACACTGTACCCCACGAACACCCCTCCGGAGCAACTCCCGACACGCGATCGCGCGAGAACGGGACAGGGGTAGTCTCCGGGTGCGGCCCGCGCCCGGCCAGCAGCACGATGCGAAAGGACACCGATGTCCCCGACCTCCCCCGACACGACCTCGCCCGACACCGAGCCCCGTGAGGACGGTCCGACCTTCCCGCCGTCGCCCGAGTTCGTCGCCGACGCCGTCGCGAACGCGGGCCTGCACGACGCCGCAGCGGCCGACCGCGAGGCGTTCTGGGCAGACCAGGCCCGCAGCCTGCTCGACTGGCGGACGCCGTTCACGCAGACGCTCGACTGGTCCGACGCACCCTTCGCGCGGTGGTTCGCCGACGGGGAGCTCAACGTCGCCGAGAACTGCCTCGACCGCCACGTCCGGGCGGGGAACGGAGAACGGGTCGCGATCCACTTCGAGGGCGCCCGCGGCGACACGCGCCGGATCACGTACGCCGAGCTCACCGCCGACGTGCAGCGAGCGGCGAACATGCTCACCGACCTCGGCGTCGGACCGGGCGACCGGGTGGTCGTCTACCTCCCGCTCATCCCCGAGGCCGTCGTCACGATGCTGGCCGTCGCCCGCATCGGCGCGGTCCACTCCGTCGTGTTCGGCGGGTTCAGCGCCGAGAGCCTGCGCGCGCGCATCGAGGACGCCGGCGCGAAGCTCGTCGTCACCGCGGACGGCGGCTGGCGGCGTGGCACGGTGTCCCCGCTCAAGCCGGCGGTCGACGAGGCCCTGACCGGCGAGGGCACGGACACCGTCGAGCACGTGCTCGTCGTCCGCCGCGGCGAGAACGACGTGGAGTGGAACGACGACCGCGACCGCTGGTGGCACGACGAGTTCACCAAGGCAGCCCCGGAGCACGAGGCGCAGGCGTTCCCCGCCGAGACGCCGCTGTTCATCCTGTACACGTCGGGCACGACCGGGAAGCCGAAGGGCATCGTCCACACCTCCGGCGGGTACCTCACGCAGGCCGCGTACACACACCGGAACGTCTTCGACATGCACCCGGAGAAGGACGTCTACTGGTGCACGGCGGACATCGGCTGGATCACCGGGCACTCCTACGTCGTCTACGGCCCGCTCGCGAACGGCGTCACGCAGGTGCTCTACGAGGGGACCCCGGACGAGCCGCAGCCCGGCCGCTGGTGGGACATCGTCGACTCCTACGGCGTGACCGTCCTCTACACGGCGCCGACGGCCGTCCGGGCGGCCATGAAGGCCGGCCGGCAGATCCCCGAGGCGCGCAGTCTCGAGACCCTGCGCCTGCTCGGCAGCGTCGGCGAACCGATCAACCCCGAGGCGTGGCAGTGGTACCGCCAGGTCATCGGGCACGACCGCACGCCGATCGTCGACACGTGGTGGCAGACCGAGACCGGCGCGATCATGATCTCGGCGCTCCCCGGCGTCACCAAGCTCAAGCCGGGGGCCGCGCAGACGCCACTGCCCGGCATCACGGCCGAGATCGTCGACGACGACGGCCGACGGGTCGACCCCGGCGAGGGCGGCTACCTGACGATCGCCGACCCCTGGCCGTCGATGGCCCGCGGGATCTGGAACGACCCGGACCGCTTCGTCGAGACGTACTGGTCGCGTTTCCCCGGTCGGTACTTCGCCGGGGACGGCGCACGGCTCGACGGGCAGGGCGACATCTGGGTGCAGGGTCGGGTGGACGACGTGATGAACGTCTCCGGTCACCGGCTCTCGACGGCCGAGATCGAGTCGGCGCTGGTCGGACACGAGGGCGTCGCGGAGGCCGCGGTCGTCGGTGCCGCCGACGAGACGACCGGCCAGGCGGTCGTCGCGTTCGTGATCCTCACCGCCGAGGCCGCCGAGGGCGTCGACCGCGAGGCCACCGCGAAGGAGCTCCGTGACTGGGTCGGCAAGCGCATCGGCGCGATCGCGAAGCCCCGTCAGGTCGTGATCGTGCCCGAGCTGCCGAAGACGCGCTCCGGCAAGATCATGCGCCGGCTGCTGCGCGACGCGGCCGAGGGCCGCCGCATCGGCGACACGACCACGCTGGCCGACCCGACGATCATGGCGACCATCGCGGATCTCATGTAGTCCCGCACACGTGAGCAGGGCCTCCCGTCCGCTCGGACTGGAGGCCCTGCTCACGTGTGACAGGCGGCTGACGGTCCGTCAGTCGGTCAGCTCCACCACCAGCTCGACCTCGACGGGCGCGTCCAGCGGCAGGACGGCGACACCCACCGCGCTCCGCGCGTGGACGCCGACGTCGCCGAAGACGTCGCCGACGAGCGTGGAGGCGCCGTTCGCGACCGCGGGCTGCCCGGTGAAGGACGGGTCGGACGCGACGAAGACCGTCACCTTGACGACCCGGGCGACGCGGTCGAGCGAGCCGGCGACGGACTGGACGGCGGCGAGGGCGTTGAGCGCCGCGGTGCGTGCCTCGCCGGCCGCGGTCTCGGCGTCGACCCCGGCGCCGACCTTGCCGGTCACGGGCAGCGCGCCGTCGACGAACGGCAGCTGCCCGGCCGTGTAGACGTACCGGCCCGTGACGACCGCAGGGACGTAGGCGGCGACCGGGGCCGCGACGGCGGGGATCGTCAGACCGAGCTCCGCGAGGCGGTCCGCGACGCTCACGCGTCTGCCTTCGGGCGCTTGAGGTAGGCGACGAGTCCGCCCTCCGGTCCGGTGACGACCTGGACCAGTTCCCAGCCCTCGTCGCCGAAGTTGTTGAGGATCGCCGTGGTGTTGTGGATGATCAACGGGGTGGTGAGGTATTCCCAGCGAGTCATGCGGTTCCTTGCCAGCCTTTCAGTCGGCGGTGTCGTTTAGGCTGCATCCTATGTCTGCCCAGAAGACGTCTGCCTCGCGGACCAAACCCGTCTCCGCAGTCGGTGCCTTCGTCGGATTCGTCGGCTTCAGCGTGCTCGCCGGCCTCCTCGTGACGATCGGCGTGACCCCGGCCATCGCGGTCGCCGGTGTGACCACGACCTCGACGATCGGCGTCTTCGAGTCCCTGCCGGAGTACATCGAGATCGGTGACCTCCCGCAGCGCAACGAGCTGTACGCGTACCAGGGCGGCAAGAGCGTGCACTTCGCGACGGTCTACGACCAGAACCGCGAGGAACTCAAGTTCGACCAGATCAGCGACAACCTCAAGAACGCCGCGATCGACGGCGAGGACAAGCGCTTCTACGAGCACGGCGGCGTCGACATGACCTCGCTCGTCCGCGCCGGCGTCGGCAGCCTGGCCGGCGGGCTCGGCGAGTCCGGCGGCGGTTCGACGCTGACGATGCAGCTCGTCCGCAACATCAAGATGCAGCAGGCCCTCGAGCTCCCCACCGAGCAGGAGCGGCTCAAGGCGTACAACGCGGCGACCGAGACCTCCATCCCGCGCAAGCTCGAGGAGATGAAGCTCGCGATCGGCCTGGCGAAGAAGTACTCCAAGAAGGAGATCCTCACCGGGTACCTCAACATCGCCTACTTCGGCGACCAGACGTACGGCGTGCAGGCCGCGGCGCAGCACTACTTCAACAAGAGCGCGACCGACCTCACCCCGGCCGAGGCGGCGTCGATCCTCGCGATCGTGCAGTCCCCGAACACCCGCAACCTGGCGTCGCCGAAGAACTACGACGCCAACGTGGCCCGACGCAACGTCATCCTCAAGTCGATGCTCGCGCAGAAGCACATCTCGCAGGCCGACTACGACAAGGCCGTCGCGTCGAAGCCCGCCGACTACGTGCGCCTGACCGAACCGACCCAGGGCTGCAAGGCCTCGGTCGGCGACGGTTCGCAGTTCTTCTGCGACTACGCCGTGCAGGTCGTCAAGGAGATGTCGCAGCTCGGCTCCACGCAGAAGGAGCGCGACACCGCCTGGCGCAACGGCGGCTACACGATCCAGACGACGCTCGACATCGACGCGAACGCCGCGCAGAAGCAGGTGCTCAACACCTACGACAACAAGGCGGAGACGGCCCTGAAGCTCGGTGCCGCGCTCGACTCGGTCGAGGTGGGCACCGGCCGGATCCTGACCATGGCGCAGAACAAGGACTACAGCCAGGCGCTGCAGTCGCCGCCGACGTCGACGGGCCTCAACTACAGCGTCGACAAGAAGTACGGGGGCGGCATCGGGTTCCAGGTGGGGTCGACGTACAAGGTCTTCACCCTCCTCGACTGGCTCAAGGCCGGTCACGGGCTCAACGAGACCGTCAACGGCACGCCGCACAACACGTCGACGTGGCAGCACTGCGGCGAGCCCATGTACTCGAACTGGGCACCGAAGAACGACTCGCCGGGCGAGCGCGGGAACTACACCGTCGCCCGGGCGACCGCGCTCTCGGTCAACGCCGCCTTCGCGTCGATGGCCGCCCAGCTCGACCTGTGCGACATCAAGTCCACCGCGGAGAGCCTCGGCGTGCACTCCGGTGACGACAAGACCGAGCTCAACTCGTACCCGTCGTCGATCCTCGGCACGAACAACATCGCGCCGCTGACCATGGCCGCCGCGTACGCGGGCATCGCCAACAACGGCACGTTCTGCGAGCCGATCGCGATCGACCAGGTCACGAACGCCGCGGGCAAGAAGCTCGGTGGTCAGCCGAAGCAGTGCAAGCAGGTCCTCGACCCCTCGGTGGCGCAGACGGCGATCTACGCCATGAAGCAGACGATCTCGAGCGGTACCGCCGTGGGTGCCCAGACCGCTGACGGCACGCAGCTGTTCGGCAAGACGGGCACCACCGACGACGCCGACCAGATCTGGCTCGTCGGGTCGAGCTCCCGCGTCGCCACCGCCTACTGGCAGGGCAACACCGACGGCGGCAAGAACAACCTCCGCCACTACAGCAACGGTGTCAACGGCACCTACGCCGGTGCCCGCGCCGGAGTGTGGCGGCAGGCACAGACGCCGATGAACGCCGCCTACCCGGCCGGTCCGTTCACCGACCCGTCGTCGAGCGCGCTCCGTGGCAACTCGGCGCAGGTGCCCGACGTCTCGGGCAAGAGTGCCGCCGACGCGAAGGCCGCGCTCGCGGCGTCCGGCTTCACCTACGTCGACGGCGGCACGCAGCCGGGTGGCGGTCAGGCCGGCACCGTGTCGTCCACCTCGCCGGCGGCGGGCTCGTACGTCTCCCGTGGCGGCAGCGTCACCGTGTACACGTCCGACGGCAGCCAGGCGACGATCCCGAAGGTGTTCGGCAAGGACATCGGTGCCGCACGCTCGGAGATCGAGGACGCCGGGTTCACGAACATCGCGATCTCGGACCAGTACGAGAAGGGCGGCGGCTCCAAGGAGTGCAAGGTCGCCTCGACCGACCCCGCGATCACGTCGACCGTGAGCAAGGACTCCCCCGTCACGATCAAGCTCTTCGGCACCGAGGACGGCAAGGCGCCGAAGGACTGCAAGTGAGTCGCGGCCGCGCCACGCTCGGGGTCCTCGCAGCGGGCGCGGCCGTCGGCGTCGCGAGCGCTGCGTGGGGCTCCCTCGTCGAGCGGCGCCGGTTCGGGATCCGTTGGGAGACCGTGCCGGTGCTCGCTCCGGGCTCGCGTGACATCACGGTGCTCCACCTGTCGGACATCCACATGGCGCCGTGGCAGGCGGACAAGCAGCAGTGGCTCCGTGACCTCAGCCTGGTCGAACCCGACTTCGTGGTGAACACCGGCGACAACCTCGGTCACGTCACGGCGAACGCGGCGGTCGAGTACGCGCTCGAGCCGTTCCGGGGCGTGCCGGGCGCGTTCGCGTTCGGGTCCAACGACTTCTACGGCCCCACGCCGCGCAACCCGCTCAAGTACTTCGCGGGCCCGAGCGGCCACGGCGGGGGCGGTGCCCGTCCCGTCGAGCTCGACGTGGACCGGCAGACGGCCTTCTTCGAGTCGCTCGGCTGGCTCGACGTGAACGACCAGGCACACGCGATCGAACTCCGTGGGTCGCGGCTCGAGCTCTTCGGGACCTCGGACGCCCACCGCGACTGGGACCGGCTCGACCTCCTGCCGACCAACGTCGACGAGATGCGCAGCGACGTGCCGTGGTCCGAGGACGAGGACGGCCCCGCGCCGGTGTCGATCGGCATCACGCACGCGCCCTACCGCCGGGTCCTCGACGCCTTCGTCACGCAGGGCGCCGACGTCATCTTCGCCGGGCACACCCACGGCGGCCAGGTGCAGGTGCCGGGCGTCGGTGCGCTCGTCACGAACTGCGACCTCCCCCGCCGCTACGTGAGCGGCCTGCACCAGTGGCAGCACCGCAACCACTGGTCGTGGCTCGAGGTGTCGGCGGGTCTGGGGACGTCGATCTACGCTCCCGTCCGGTTCGCCTGCCGGCCCGAGGCGGTCGTCGTCACGCTCACGGCCCGCACCGACTGAGCCGAGGCCGACGACGCGCCCGGGTGGCGCGCAGATGGTCGTGAGCACCCTCGATCATCCGGTAGACTTCTGGGGTTGCTCCGGTTCGGAGTGATCACACCGCGGGGTGTGGCGCAGCTTGGTAGCGCGCCTCGTTCGGGACGAGGAGGTCGCAGGTTCAAATCCTGTCACCCCGACAGCACGGCCCCGGTCCAGACGGACCGGGGCCTTCTGCGTTGCCCGACGCATTGCACGGCGTCGTGTCGTGCTCGCTCGTCGCGTCCTGTCCCGTCGTGTCGCGCTCGCTCGTCAACCGATCCCGCGCCGCCCGCTGCACTTGGTCGCACAACACGCCGTGCGTACCTCGCGTTGGTCGCACGACGTGTCGTCCAGAGCGCACCGAGCCGACACTTCATGCGACCAACCAAGCCGCCACCGAGTACGCCGCCGCCACCGAGCACGCCGCCGCCACCGAGCACGCCGCGGCCACCGGGCTGCACGCCTCCGGCGCACCCGCGTCACCGGACCGAGGTTCCACGACTCGCCGGACGGCTTCCGTCGAGGTTCCACACGAGACCACGAAGCCCGTCGAGACTCCAGAATTCTGGAACCTCGACGGGCATCGACGGGCATCGACCGGCGCGAGCGGACGTCCGGCACACCGGCGCGGGTCAGGCGACCGCGGCCCCCGCGCGCACGAGCCGCCCCTCGCCGTGCAGCCGCGCCACGACGTCGAGCGCCTGGTGCCGGTACTGCGCCTGCGCAGCTCCGGGAGCGACGATCACGCCGTTCGCGCCCGTCGACGCCACGAGCGCGTTGATCTTCGCCGCGACCTCGTCCGCGGTGCCGTACGCCTGCCGAGCGGTGCGGGCCTCGATGAAGCGCCGCTCGAGGTCGGAGAACTCGTACGCCCGCGCCTCGTCCATCGACACCGGCTCGGGCTTCGCCCCCTGTCGCATCCGGATGAACGAGATCATGCCCGGAGCAGACTGCTCGGCGACCACGGCCGGGTCCTCGTCGGTCACGACCTGCACCCCGATGAGGGCGTTCGGCTCCGACCGGAAGCGCGAGGGGCGGAAGGAGTCCCGGTACAGCGCGAGTGCCGCCTCGGTGTTGTCCGACGCGAAGTGGTGCGCGAACGCGAACGACACCCCGAGGGCACCGGCGACCTGGGCGCTGTACCCGGACGACCCGAGCAGCCAGAACTCGGGCACGTCGCCGTAGCCGGGGACCGCCTGGATGCGGGCGAGCGGGTTCGCCGGGTCCATCCCGGTGAAGAAGCCGATCAGGTCGGCGAGCTGCTGCGGGAAGTCGTCGACGTCGAGCCGGTCGGTGCGCCGCAGCGCCATCGCGGTCGCCCCGTCGGTACCCGGCGCACGCCCGATGCCGAGGTCGACCCGGTCGCCGTACAGCGCACGGAGCGTCCCGAACTGCTCGGCGACGACGAGGGGCGCGTGGTTCGGCAGCATCACACCTCCGGAGCCGATCCGGATGGTGCTCGTCGCGGCCCCCACGGCACTCAGGAGCACCGCCGGCGCCGACGAGGTGATCCCGGGCATCCCGTGGTGCTCCGCCACCCAGAAGCGCTCGTAGCCGAGCCGCTCCGCGTGCACCGCCATGTCGATCGACCCCTGCAGTGCGTCGGTGTTCGACTGCCCGTACTCACGGGTGGCGAGGTCGAGGACGGACAGGTGCACGGATGCGTCGCTCATGTGGTCGCCAACGCCGGCCGTCAGGTGGGAACCGGGCGCCGGAGGCGACCGTCAGTCGCCGTCGAGGTGCCCGCCGGACTCCGTCAGGTAGCAGTTGGCGCAGAGCGACTCGTAGGTGACGTCCTCGCCGTCGATCGCGACCTGCGATCCGTCGAACACGAACCGCCCGTCGATGAGCCGCGCGTTGAAGACCGCCTTGCGACCGCAGCGGCAGATGGTCTTGAGCTCCTCGAGCGAGTGCGCGATCTCCAGGAGCCGGGCACTGCCGGGGAAGGCCTCGGTCCGGAAGTCGGTGCGGATGCCGTAGGCGAGCACGGGGATGCCGTCGAGGACCGCGATGCGCAGCAGGTCGTCGACCTGCACCGGCGTGAGGAACTGGGCTTCGTCGACGAGGACGCAGCTGACCGGTCGGACCATGCCGTCGAGTCGTGCGGACTCGGGGTCGACCGCGCCGGCGGCACCCACGGCGGCACGGACGTCGTCCGCGGGCGCGAACACGACGTCGACCGGACGGGTGACCCCGAGCCGGGACACGATCTCGTGGTCGCCCTTGGTGTCGACCGCCGGCTTCGCGAGGAGGACCCGCTGCCCGCGCTCCTCGTAGTTGTAGGCGGCCTGCAGGAGCCCCGTGCTCTTGCCGCTGTTCATCGCGCCGTAGCGGAAGTACAGCTTGGCCACTAGGCGAGGAACCCGTCCTCCGCCGCGCGACGGATCAGGTCGGACTTCTTCGACGCCGGACGACCGACCTTGCTGTACTTCTCCCGCACCCGGCGCAGGTAGGTCTTCGCGGTCTCGTACTGCACGTTCATCTGTGCGGCGACCTCGTTCGTCGAGTAGCCCGACACGTACAACCGGAGCGCTTCTTCCTCGCCGTGGCTGAGCTTCGGCCGCTGGTGGGCCGCGGCGCCGGTCGGCAGCGGCCGCCACTCACGCTGCGGCGGGGTCTCGCGGGCGACGCCCATGACCTCGCGCGCGACGTCCATCACCTCGCGCATCGGCAGCGACTTCGACAGGAACGCGGCGGCGCCGGCGGCGAGCGCACGGTCGCGCGACTCCCGGCTGTCGACGCTCGACAGCACGATGACCTTGGCACCGGCGGCCCGGCACGTCCGCACGCGGGCTTCGATCGACACGGGTTCCTTGAGCTGGAAGTCGAGGAACACGAGGTCGGTCGGGAAGCTGTCGCTGTGCACCATCTCGAGCCACGTGTGTGCGGTGAGTGCCAGGTCGAAGTCGAAGGCGTTCACCGCGATCCAGCTGGACAGGGAGTCGAGCAGGACCTCGTGGTCGTCGAGGATGGCCAGCCGCACCCTGCGGGTCCCCGGGGTCGGGAGGGTGGGTCCGCCCTCCGTGAGCCTGTTCGGGTCAGTGCTGGTCATACGAGAACCTTAGTGCGAGGGACGACGGGCGGACGGAGACCTCGAGGTCGGGGAACGTCACGCGGAGGACGGCGAGGTAGGGGTCGAACGTCCGGTGGATGCCGACGTCGGAGTCGGCCACGACGAGGTCGATCGCGATCACGACCCGGTTCCCCGTCCCCCGGTCGGCCGCGTCGACACCGGCCCGGTCGCCGGTGCCGTCCACGCCCTCGACGTTCCCGCTCCGGGCACGCACCCGGATCCCCGCCGGATCCACCGCCGGGGCGCGGAGTGCGGCCCGGACGAACGTGCGGACGACGGTGCGCTGGTCGGTGTCGAGCGTCGCGAGCAGTCCGTCCGGGTCGTCGATCGTCGCCGCGGACCCGCCCTCGGTGACGACGGCGTACTCGAACCAGGTGCGGTCGGCCGCTGCGACCATGCTGGTGCGGATGCCGTCCGCGATGGACCGGGCGCGGGCACGGTCGGCGTCCGTGATGGCGTCCCGCGTGCGGAGCTCGGCGAAGAACGGCGCCACCTCGTCCGCCAGGATCCGGGACCGGTCCCGCTGCACGCGCTCGGCGATGCCGTCCCGCTCGGCGCGCTCGACCGAGTACGACCCCGCGCGGATCTGCACGCGCTCGGCGAGCCCGGCGAACGTCCACGCGAACACCGCGGACGCCGCCGTGAGCACGAGCGTGGGCGCACTCGCCAGGAACGCGGCGACGACCGGTGGGACCTGGAACGGGAACGTCGCGGCGGCCGCACCCCAGGCCGCGGCGTCGACCGCGGCGAGCACGACCCCGCCGACCACGAGGTCTGGCCACGGCCGGTACGGCGCCACCATGACGATCCCGGTGGCGGTGAGCAGGCTCATGTAGTCGTTGACGGCGTCCCGGTCCGGCCCCCACTGGGCGGCGACGCTCGCGACGACGGCCGCGGCGAGGAGCGCCACGTGGGTGGTGTACGCCCACCGCGGGAACGGCGCGCGGAACGGGCTGGACGCCGTGAACACCACCGCCGCCGACGCGGCGACGAGGAGGACGCTGAGGGCGCTGAGACCGGGGCTCCCGGCCACGTCGCGGTTGAACACCGAGACCACGAGCGCCCACACGGTCCCGGCGGCACCGATCACGATCGCCAGGGGCCGCGACCGCATCGCGCCGAGCGGGTCGTACTGCTGGGCGGTGCGTCGCTGCGGGCCGCTCGTCGGGGCCGTCACCGGAGCCGTCCCTCGTCCGTCACGACGGGGTCGCTCCGGTCCGGCATGCGGTCCGTCGGGTGCTCGCGGGAGGCCGCGGCCGTCGGCACGGTCATCATCACGCTCGTCCCGGAACCCGGCGACGACCAGATCTGCACACTGCCGCCGACGCGCTCGATCCGCTGCCGGACCGATGCCCGGAGCCCCATGCGGTCGGCACCCGTCTCGGCCTCGTCGAAGCCGCGCCCGTCGTCGACCACCATCACCGTGCACGACGCGCCGTCGTCGAAGACGCTCACCTCGGCGGCGTCCACCCCCGCGTGCTTGCGGACGTTCGCCAGGCACTGCCCGACGGCACGCACCAGGGCGTCGAGGGTGCGTTCGTCGAGTCCGGCGAGCGAGGACGGCTCCCCCGTGGACGCGATCCGGAGCCCCTGGGCGCGCTCGTCGGCGAGCATCCGCTCGAACGAGGCCGCCGCTGCGCCGGGCGAGCGCGACTCCTGCGGTTCGAGCCAGCCCTGGCCGGTCAGCGTCGCGATGTCCGCGTCGACGGTCCGGGCGAGCTGCGCGTCCATCGGGCCGTCCGGGGCCAGGGCGATGGCGCCGAGGTGGTTGAGGACGGTGTCGTGCAGGATCGCGGCGGCCTCGGCCTCGACCCCGGCGCGGTACGCCGAGACGTGCTCCTCGCGCGCCGCCCGGAGCAGCTCGGGCTGGACCCGCTCCGACCGGACGGACGACCGGCTCGTGAAGAGCACGAGCGCCACCACGAAGGCGAGCGTGACCCAGGCGAGGAGGAAGGCGTGTGCCGTCCCGTCCGTCTGCACCAGGGCGACGAGGGCTGCGGAGCGGCCGACGACGAAACCGGCGACCGACCAGGCGATGACCCGGCTCGGCACCGCCCCCGCACCGCCGACGAGGATCAGGGGGATCACGACGAGTGACAGCAGGTACGACGCGACCCAGCCCACGGGGACCTCGCGCTGCACGATCGTGGCGAACCACCACGTGCACACGGCCCCGACCACCAGGAAGGCGACCGCGGACCGCCACGTCCCGAACTGCACGTGCACCGCGATCATCACCAGCATCGGCAGCAGCGCCAGGACGGCCCCCGCGACCCGCACGTCGGGATCGGCGAACCGGTACAGCAGGAGCGCGATGGCCGTGACCGCGATCGACCCGATCGCCGCCGCGTGGAAGGCGCGCACGGTCGACCAGGCATTCACGCGGGGCGCGAGGTGCGTGGGGATGCCGAGCACGAGCGGTTCGTCCTTCCGGGGAGCGGTGACGGTAACGACCCTGTACCCCGAAACGGAACGGGAACAGCGACTCGCACGATGATACCGGGCCACTCTGCGTTCGAGTGTCCCCCGAACGCGCTGATCGGTCAGAACAACGTCGGAGCCGTCCGCGCCACGGTACGCCGCTCCGTGAAGTCCGGTGCCGCGCGCTTGAGCGGCCGGACACGCGACGTGTCGACACTGTGCCCCATGGATCCGGTCGCCGGGTCGACCACGCCGAGACCGACCCCGTGCGCCCGCAGGATCGGCCGGATCCGCTCCCCCAACCAGCGCCGGTAGTCGCGTGGCGCGTACGTGTTGTCGAGGTACATCGAGCGGTACCGCTCGACCAGGTCCGGGCGGGCACGCCCGAGCCACGTGAACCACCACGGCTTCACGCCGGGCCGCAGGTGCAGCGCGGAGTACGTGATGCTCGTCGCTCCGGCAGCGACCGCACGGCCGACCGCCTCGTCGAGGTGCGCCTTCGTGTCGGTGATGTACGGCAGCACGGGCATCAGGAACACCGCGCAGTCGAGGCCGGCGTCACGGACCGCCCGGACGGTCGCGAGCCGCGCAGCCGTGGTCGGCGTGCCGGACTCGACCGCCTGCTGCAGGTCGTCGTCGTAGACCGCGATCGACATGGCGAGGTCGACGGGGACGCGTTCGGCGGCCGCGGCGAGCAGCGGCAGGTCGCGGCGCAGCAGCGTGCCCTTCGTCAGGATGCTGAACGGCGTGCCGGAGTCCGCCAACGCCTCGATCACGCCGGGCATCAGCCGGTAGCGCCCCTCGGCCCGCTGGTACGGGTCGGTGTTCGTGCCGAGGGCGACCGGGTGCCCCTCCCAGCTCGGCCGCGCGAGTTCCCGTCGCAGGACGTCGGCGACGTTGGTCTTCACGACGATCTGCTGGTCGAAGTCGGCGCCCCCGTCGAACTCGAGGTAGGTGTGGGTCGGCCGTGCGAAGCAGTAGACGCATGCGTGGCTGCAGCCCCGGTACGGGTTGATCGTCCAGCCGTAGGCTCCGTCGCCGTCCACACTCGGGACCCGGTTGAGCGCGCTCTTGGCCAGGACCTCGTGGAAGGTCACGCCCGCGAACTCGGGCGTCGTGACGCTCCGCACGAGCCCACTGTTCGACTCCAGCCCCGGCAGGGCGTCGTCCTGCGTCGCGTCGATCGCCTGCCCACTCCACCGCATGCAGCCATTCGAACACATGTTCGAACGGCTGGCAAGCCGGGTCAGTGGTGCAGGCCGAGGACCTTCGCCGTGTGCTCGAGCGTCCGGTCCGCGAGCGCCGGGTCGTCACCGAGGTCGGTGCCGTACGTCGGGACCATCTCGCGGACCGTCGGCTCCCACTGGGCCCACCGCTCGGGGAAGCACCGCTGCAGCATCGCGAGCATGATCGGGACCGCCGTGGACGCGCCGGGGCTCGCGCCGAGCAGGCCCGCGATCGACCCGTCGGCGGACGTGATGACCTCGGTGCCGAACTGCAGCACCCCGCCCTTGTCCTTGTCCGGCTTGATCACCTGGACGCGCTGTCCGGCGGTGATCCGGTGCCAGTTCCCGGGCTCAGCGGTCGGCATGAAGTCGCGCAGGGCGTCGAACTTGGTGGACTTCGACGCGAGCAGCTGCCCGACCAGGTAGCGGACGAGGTCGAAGTTCGAGAACGCGACCGCCAGCATCGGGCGGAGGTTGTGCGGCCGGATGCTCATGACGAGGTCGAGCACCGAGCCCTGCTTGAGGAACTTCGGGCTGAACCCCGCGTATGGCCCGAACATGAGGGACGCCTTGCCGTCCACGATCCGGGTGTCGAGGTGCGGCACCGACATCGGCGGAGCGCCCACGCTCGCCTTGCCGTAGACCTTCGCGGCGTGCTTCTGCACGACCTCAGGGTCGTCCGTGCGGAGGAACTCGCCCGACACCGGGAAGCCCCCGTACCCGCGGATCTCCGGGATGCCGGACTTCTGCAGCAGGTGCAGTGCCCCGCCGCCGGCGCCGACGAACACGAACTTCGCGGCGATCCGCGACTTCGAGCGGCCGATCTCGTTGCGGACGTCGAGCACCCATCCCTCGCTGATCTTCGAGCGGGAGATGCGGCTGACCTGGTGCGACGCCTCGAACTCGACGCCGTCGATCTCGAGCCCGTCGAGGAGCTGGCGGGTGAGGGAGCCGAAGTCGACGTCCGAGCCGGCCGCGGAGTACGTGGCGGCGATCGGCTGGTCCTTCCTGCGCCCCGGGATGAGCGCCGGCGCCCACTTACGGATCTGGGCGGGGTCGTCCGAGTACTCGATGCCGGCGAACAGCGGGTGGTCCTTGAGCGCCTCGTACCGCTTCCGCATGTACTCGACGTTGTCGGCACCCCAGACGAACGAGATGTGCGGCGTCGGGTTGATGAAGTTCGACGGCTCGGGCAGCGCTCCGGTCTCGACCAGGTGCGCCCAGAACTGCCGCGAGACCTGGAACTGCTCGTTCACGGTGACGGCCTTGCTGATGTCGACCCGGCCGTCCGCCAGCTCCGGCGTGTAGTTCAGTTCGCACAGCGCACTGTGCCCGGTCCCGGCGTTGTTCCAGGGGTTCGACGACTCCTGTGCCGCGTTGCCGAGGCGCTCGTACACGCGGATGCGCCAGGTCGGCTCGAGGCGGTGGATGATGGCGCCGAGGGTGGCGCTCATGATCCCTCCCCCGACCAGGACGACGTCGATCGGTTCCACCTGCTTCACTGCCACGCGACGATCCTAGCGCCGGGTGGTGTGAGCACGGTGACCGCGCAGCGGACGGGAGGCCCGTGGCGGCGCCGCCACGGGCCTCCCGTCCGCATGTCCGGCTGGGCCGGCAGACCGCCGCTACGCGGCGACGGAGCGACGCGCGAGGATCGCCTCGGCGATCTGCACCGCGTTCAGCGCGGCGCCCTTGCGCAGGTTGTCGTTGCTGACGAAGAGCGCCAGGCCGCGTCCCTCGGGGGCGGACTGGTCGGCGCGGATGCGGCCGACGAACGTCGGGTCCTGTCCGGCGGCCTGCAGCGGCGTCGGGACGTCGGAGAGCTCCACGCCGGGCGCACCGGCGAGCACCTCGGTCGCGCGCTCGGGCGACAACGGACGCTCGAACTCGGCGTGCACGGCGATGGAGTGGCCGGTGAACACGGGGACGCGGACGCAGGTGCCGGCGACGAGCAGGTCGGGGAGCTCGAGGATCTTCCGGCTCTCGTTGCGGAGCTTCTTCTCCTCGTCGGTCTCGCCGAGGCCGTCCTCGACGATGCTCCCGGCGAGCGGCACGACGTCGAACGCGATCGGTCGGACGTACTTGACGGGCTCGGGGAACGACACCGCCGAACCGTCGTGCGTGAGAGCCGCGGTGTCCTGCTCGATCGCTGCCCGGGCTTGGCCGAGCAGCTCCTCGACCCCGGCGAGGCCGGAACCGGACACGGCCTGGTAGGTCGTCGCGACGAGACGCCGCAGGCCGGCCTCGGCATCGAGGACCTTCAGGACCGGCATGATCGCCATGGTCGTGCAGTTCGGGTTCGCGATGATCCCCTTGCGGGCCTCGTCGATCGCGTGCGGGTTGACCTCGCTCACGACGAGCGGCACGTCCGGGTCCATGCGCCAGGCACTGGAGTTGTCGACGACCACGGCCCCGGCGGCGGCGAACTTCGGTGCGAGCGCGCGGGAGGCCGTCGCACCGGCGGAGAAGAGCGCGATGTCGATGCCGGACGGGTCGGCGGTCTCGGAGTCCTCGACGACGATCTCCTCGCCGCGGAACGGGAGGGTGGTGCCGGCGGACCGGGCGCTGGCGAAGAACCGGACGCGCTCGGCGGGGAACGCGCGCTCCTCGAGGAGCCGGCGCATCACGGCGCCGACCTGGCCGGTGGCGCCGACGACGGCGACGGTGGGGTTGCTCATGTGCTGCTCCCGCTGGTTCTGGGTCGGGCTGGTTCCGGGTCGGGCTGGTGGCCGGTCGGGCTGGCCGCCGGTCGGGCTGGTCGCCGGTCGGGCTGGTCGCCGGTCGGGCTGGTCGCTCAGCGACCGGTGCCGGCGTAGACGACGGCCTCGGTCTCGCCGTCGAGGCCGAACGCCTCGTGCACGACCCGCACGGCCTCGTTCAGGGTGTCGGCGCGCGTGACGACGGAGATGCGGATCTCCGACGTGGAGATCATCTCGATGTTGATCGACGCCTCGTGCAGCGCACGGAACAGCTGCGCCGAGACACCGGCGTTGGTGCGCATGCCAGCGCCGACGAGCGCGAGCTTGCCGATCTGGTCGTCGTACTGGATGCTCTCGTAGCCGATGTCGGCCTTCGCGACCTCGAGGGCGGTGAGGACGCCCTGTCCCTGGTCCTTCGGGAGCGTGAACGAGATGTCGGTCCGACCGGTCACCGCCTCGGACACGTTCTGCACGATCATGTCGATGTTCGCGCCGGCACGGGCGACGATCGTGAAGATCTCCGCGGCCTTGCCCGGGGTGTCGGGCACGCCGACCACGGTGATCTTGCCCTCGGAGAGGTCTCCGGCGATGCCGGTGATGATCGGTTCTTCCACGGTTTCCCCCTCTGCAGGGTTGTAGACGATGGTGCCCTCGGCGTTCGAGAACGACGAGCGGACGTGCAGGGTGACGCCGTGCCGACGGGCGTACTCGACGGCACGGATGTAGAGGACCTTGGCGCCGGAGGCCGCGAGCTCGAGCATCTCCTCGCTGGTGATGCGGTCGACCTTCCGGGCCCGTGGGACGACGCGGGGGTCGGCGGTGAAGATGCCGTCGACGTCGGTGTAGATCTCGCAGACGTCTGCGTCGAGCGCGGCGGCGAGGGCGACGGCGGTGGTGTCCGAGCCGCCGCGGCCGAGCGTCGTGATCTCGCCGGTCGTGCGGTTGAACCCCTGGAAGCCGGCCACGATCGCGACGTGCCCGGCGTCGAGCGCCTCCCGCACGCGCTTCGGGGTGACGTCCACGATCCGGGCCTTGCCGTGCTGGGCGTCCGTGAGCATGCCGGCCTGGCTGCCCGTGTACGACGATGCCTCGACGCCCAGGCTCTTGATCGCCATGGCCAACAGAGCCATCGAGATCCGCTCCCCCGCGGTCAGGAGCATGTCGAGCTCACGACCGGCCGGGATCGGCGTGACGGAGTGGGCGAGGTCGACGAGCTCGTCGGTGGTGTCGCCCATCGCCGACACGGCCACGACGACGTCGTTGCCGGCCTTCTTCGTCTGGACGATCCGCTTCGCCACGCGCTTGATGCTCTCGGCGTCCGCGACGGACGATCCACCGAACTTCTGCACGATCAAGGCCACGGGCGGTTACTCCTGGAGACGGGTGGGACCGCGCAGGTGACGCGGTCTGACAATCGTAGACGGTGTTTCGGGGATGTTGCGTCAGAGGCGGGCCGCACGCAACGATCCTGCGTCGGGTTCAGCCCCCGACGACGCGGCGGCCCTCGAACGCGCGGCCCAGCGTGACCTCGTCGGCGTACTCGAGGTCGCCGCCGACCGGCAGTCCGGACGCCAGTCGCGTGGTCCGGATCCCCATCGGCACGAGGAGCCGACTGAGGTAGGTCGCGGTCGCCTCGCCCTCGAGGTTCGGGTCGGTGGCGATGATGACCTCGTCCACGGTGCCGTCGGCGAGCCGGGTCATGAGCTGCTGGATGCGGAGGTCGTCCGGGCCGACGCCGTCGATCGGGCTGATCGCACCGCCGAGCACGTGGTAGAGCCCACGGAACTCACGGGTGCGCTCGATCGCGGCGACGTCCTTGGCTTCCTCCACCACGCAGATCACGCTCGGGGCACGGCGCGGATCGCGGCAGATGCTGCACCGTTCGGACTCGGTCACGTTGCCGCACACCTCGCAGAAGCGGACCTTCTCCTTGACCTCGGCGAGGAGTTCGGACAGCCGGGTGGGGTCGAACGACTCGGTCTGGAGGATGTGGAACGCGATGCGCTGCGCCGACTTCGGACCGATGCCGGGGAGCCGTCCGAACTCGTCGATGAGGTCCTGCACGATGCCGTCGTACATCAGGCACCGTCCTCGTGCAGGGCGGTCTCCTCGATGAACTGGGCACCGAGGATCTCACGGACGACCGCCTCGCCGTAGCGCCCGGCCACGGCGGTGCGGCGGACCTGGGGTGCGGACTGGGCCGGTCGCTGAGCCGGCTGCGCGGTCGCACGTGGCGGCTGCGCCTGCTGGGGCGCTGCTTGCTGCGGTGCTGCCTGTTGCGGCGCTGCCTGCTGGGTTCGTTGCCGGCCCGGGTCCGGGAACGGTGCGCCGTCGTCGTACGGGTCGTCGTCGAGCGGGTAGTCGTCGACGGGCACGTCGCTGGCTGTGGGAGCGGGCGCACCGCCGCTGCCGGAGGACGACACGGGTGCGGACGCGTCGACATCGGACTGGTCGGGGGCCCCGGCGGCCGGCGCCGGCGCACCGGCACGGGTCGGCGCGCCGAGCGACGAGGCGGGCCGGAGCTGGGCGGCGAGCGCGGCGTCGGCAGCCGGGTCGGTCGTCGCCGACGGCTCCACGGGCGCCACCGTCGCCGACGGGTCGGCCTGCCCGAACGGCGCGGCCCAGGTGGGCTCGACGTCCTCGGGCACGGCGCCCACCGTCGGGTCCACGCTCGGGATCGTCGCCACGGCCCAGTCGGTCACGGGCGCGTTCGACGGCGGCGTCTCCGCGGCCGGGGTCTGCCCACCCGTGGACGAGGACTGGTCATCCCGTTGCGGCGCGGGGGCCTGCTGCTGCGCGGGCGCCTGCCGCTGCGCGGGGGCCTGCTGCTGCGCCGGAGGCTGCTGCTGCGCCGGAGGCTGCTGCTCCACAGGAGGCTGCTGCTGCGCCGGTGCCTGTTGCTGCGTCGGTGCCTGTGCCGGGGCGTCGGACGGCCGATCCGTCATCGGCGCTCGTGTCTGCTGCCCCGCCGGAGGCCCCTGCCGCTCCGGAGCCTGCGACGTGGGAGCGGTCTGCTGCGCGGCGTCCGGTCGCGGCGCGGTGCCGGCCGCTGCCGGCCCTCGTGCGACGAACTTCACCCGGATGCCGAGCACGTCGAGGATCGCCGACCGCAGGAGCTCGGACACGCTCGTCGCCGGGTCCGACATCTCCTTGAAGGACGCTACGTCCTGCTGACTCGGGAAGGTCAGGGTCAGGACGTCGTCCCGCAGCGCGGTCACCTGCGCGGTCACGACGACCGACCAGGCAGAGCGTCGGGCGCGCTGCACGTGCTCGACGACCTGTGGCCAGGCGTCCCGCATCTGCTGGAAACCGACCACCCCGACCGGCTGCACGGCCGGCTCGTCACCGACCGCGGTCCCCTGTCCGGTCGACGACGCGCTGACCGGGGCCGTCGGCTCGTCCGTGGAGGACGGTCGGGAGCTCTCCCGCTGCGGAGCGGACGGACCGGCAGTGGGGGCCGACGGTGCGCTCGTGGGCACGGCAGCTGCCCACGAGGCGGCAGCATCTCGGGCGACGGCGCCGGGATCGGTCGACGGGGCGCCCGGTGCGGTCGCCTGCGCCGGGGTCGCGACCGTGTCGGACCGTTCGCCGGTGCTGGTCAGCGCGGCCGTGGTCGCGGTCTCGGTCGTGGAGGGACCGTCCGTCGACGACCGTCCCGCGGTGGGGACGGATCCGGTCTCGGCACCGGACCGTGCCGGCGTCGGGGCAGCGGGGGCGGGAGCAGCGGCAGCGGCTGCGGCCTGCGCGGACACGGCCGGAGCGCCCCCGGCCTGGTGCCCGCCGGCGTCCCCGACCCCGACGCGCCGTTCCAGCCGCTCGACCCGGGCGAGCGCGCCACGCTGCGAGTCGTCCGACTCGGGCACGAGGATCCGTGCGGTCATGAGCTCGAGGTGGAGCCGCGGCGAGGTCGCGCCCGTCATCTCGGTCAGCGCACGGTTGGCGATGTCCGCCGCCCGCGAGAGCCCGGTCGCGCCGAACACCCCGGCCTGGCGCGACATGGTGTCGAGCTCCTCCGGGGACACCCCACGGAGCACGGCGGCGGCGCTCTCGTTGGTCGCCGCCACCACGATGAGGTCGCGGAGCCGCTCGAGCAGGTCCTCGACGAAACGCCGCGGGTCCTGCCCGGTCTGCACGACCCGGTCGACCGCGGCGAACGCGGACGCCGGGTCCGCCACGGCGAGCGCGTCGACGACGTCGTCGAGCAGGGCGGCGTCGGTGTAGCCGAGGAGGGCGACGGCCCGCTCGTAGGCGATGGAGCCGCCCTCGCTGCCCGCGATGAGCTGGTCGAGGAGGGACAGGGTGTCACGGACCGAGCCGCCACCCGCCCGCACGACGAGGGGCAGCACACCCGGCGCGACCGTCACGGACTCCTGCTCGCAGAGCTGCTCGACGTACTCGAGCATCGCCGCCGGGGGCACGAGCCGGAACGGGTAGTGGTGCGTGCGCGACCGGATGGTGCCGATGACCTTCTCGGGCTCGGTGGTCGCGAAGATGAACTTGACGTGCTCCGGCGGCTCCTCGACGAGCTTGAGCAGGGCGTTGAAGCCCTGGGGCGTCACCATGTGCGCCTCGTCGAGGATGAAGATCTTGTAGCGGTCGCGCGCGGGCGCGAAGACGGCTCGGTCGCGGAGGTCGCGGGCGTCGTCGACGCCGTTGTGGCTGGCGGCGTCGATCTCGATGACGTCGAGGGAGCCGCCACCGCCGCGTGCCAGCTCGACACAGCTCGGGCACACACCGCACGGGGTGTCGGTCGGCCCCTCGGCGCAGCTCAGGCAGCGCGCGAGGATGCGCGCGGACGTCGTCTTGCCGCAGCCGCGCGGTCCGCTGAACAGGTAGGCGTGGTTGACGCGGTTCGTCCGCAGTGCGGTGCGCAGCGGGTCGGTGACCTGCGACTGCCCGATCAGCTCGGCGAAGTTCTCGGGCCGGTAACGGCGATACAGGGCGGTGACCACGCGACCAAGGGTAGTCGGCACGACCGACACCCGAGACCCTCTCCACAGGCACCCGGCACGCGGCCCGACCGCCCGGACGCACGATCCGCGGAGACCGGCCCGGAACGAGCGCGGAGACCGGCGCGGAACGAAGAAGACTCCTCACGCACCCGCCAGAGCCCGGTTACCCTTGCTGCGTTTCCGCCCTGGGGGAGTTGGCCTGGATGGCGTCACGTGAGGAGCCTCCGGAAGTCTACCGGACGCGACGGGCAGTATCGGACACATGAAGATCGCCATCGCCGGAGGCCACGGCCAGATCGCCCTCCTCCTCGCCCGTCAGCTCACCGACGCCGGACACGACGTGCTGTCGATCGTCCGGAACCCCGCCCACGTCGCCGACGTCGAGCAGCAGGGGGCGTCCGCCCTCGTGACCGACCTCGAACAGCTCGACGACGACGAACTGGCGTTGCGCCTCCGCGGCTTCGACGCGGTCGTCTTCGCCGCGGGTGCCGGACCGGACAGCGGCGCCGAGCGGAAGCTGACGGTCGACCGGGACGGTGCGCTCCTCCTCGCCGACGCGGCCGAACGCATCGGCATCTCCCGCTACGTCATGATCTCCGCGATGGGAGCGGACGGCTACGACCCCGAGCGCGCGGTCGTCCCGGCGCGTACCGCCAAGGACGTGTTCCAGGTGTACCTCCGGGCCAAGGCCGAAGCGGACGCCAACATCCGCGCCCGCAACCTGCGCTGGACGATCATCCGCCCGGGCGCGCTGGTGGACACGCCGCCGCAGGGCACGGTGCACGTCGGTCGGACGGTGCCGCGCGGGTCGATCCCCCGCGCCGACGTCGCCACCCTGGTCCGTCACGCGCTGGTGGACGACCTCGCCGTCGGCGTCCAGTTCGAGGTCACGAGCGGGAACACGCCGATCGCGGCAGCCCTCGCAGCGCTCGGCTGACGCCGAGGGCGACGCGGCCGGACGCCGTCCGGCCGCGACGCCGCCCGGCCGCGATGCCGCCCGGCCGCGATGCCGCCCGCGCGGCGGAGCGGCCTACAGCGCGACCGCAGCCGACTGCCGGGCGATCTCGAGTTCCTCGTTCGTCGGGATGACGAGCACCGCGACACGTGACGTGTCCGTGGAGATGCGCCGCGCCTCCCGGGATGCCAGCTCGTTGCGGTCCGGGTCGACCTCGATCCCCAGGTGCTCGAGCCCGGCCAGCACCCGCCGGCGCAACAGGGCGTTGTTCTCCCCCACCCCGGCCGTGAACACGACCGCGTCGAGCCCGCCGAGCTGCGCCGTGTACGCGCCGACGTAGCGCCGGATGCGGTGACGGTAGACGGCGAGCGCCGCCTCGGCCTCGTCGTCGCCGTGCAGCGCCGCGTCCTGCACGTCCCGCATGTCGCCGTTGCCGGTGAGGCCGAGGAGCCCGGACTCCTTGTTGAGCATGGTGTCGAGTTCGTCGAAGCCGAGGCCGGCCTCGCGGTGCAGGTGGATGAGGACCGCGGGGTCGAGGTCTCCCGACCGGGTCCCCATCACGAGGCCCTCGAGGGGGGTGAGCCCCATGGAGGTCTCGATCGACCGCCCACCGTCGATCGCCGCCGCCGACGCCCCGTTGCCGAGGTGCAGCACGATCGTCTTGAGCTCGGCGAGCGGGCGTCCGAGGAACACCGCGGTCTGCTCCGACACGTACTTGTGGCTCGTGCCGTGCATGCCGTAGCGGCGGACCCGGTACTTCTCGGCCAGGTCGGCCGGGATCGCGTAGGTGTACGCGTGCGGGGGCATCGTCTGGTGGAACGCGGTGTCGAACACGGCGACGTGCGGGACGTCCGAGAACACCCGCTTCGCGGCGCGGATGCCCTCGAGGTTCGCCGGGTTGTGCAGCGGTGCGAGGCTGTTCAGGTCCTCGATCTGCTGTTCGACCTCGTCCGTCACGACGGTCGCGCGGTCGAACGTCGTCCCGCCGTGCACCACCCGGTGTCCCACCACGGCGGGCGGGTGCTCGTCGAACGAGGGGCCGACGGCGGCGAAGGCGTCGAGCATGGCCTGGAAGCCGGCCGCGTGGTCGGGCACCGAGGCACCGTCGTTCGAGGAGGACTCCCCCGTGACGGCGTTGGTGTGCTTCCAGGCGCCGGACGACTCGCCGATGCGCTCGACGAGTCCGGACGCCAGGGTCCGCTCGTCCTCGAGTTCGATGAGCTGGTACTTGAAGGAACTCGAACCCGAGTTCACGACGAGGGCTGCGGTCACGGCTGGGTCATCACTTTCTGTTCGACGGGCACGGCAGTTCGACGGGCACGGCAGTTCGACGGGCACGGCAGTTCGACGGGCACGGCAGTTCGGACGGGAGGCACGACTCGCGCTGGTCGGTCAGGGTGCGGCCGGGTGGGTGGCCGGGCCGACCGGGCCGCCGTCGCCGGCGGTCCCCGCCTGGATGGCGGTGATCGCGACGGTGTTGACGATGTCGCTGACGAGGGCTCCGCGCGAGAGGTCGTTGATCGGCTTGCGGAGCCCCTGCAGCACCGGGCCGATCGCGACGGCCCCCGCCGATCGCTGCACGGCCTTGTACGTGTTGTTGCCGGTGTTGAGGTCGGGGAAGATGAACACCGTCGCCTTGCCGGCCACCGGCGAGTCCGGCATCTTCGTGCTGGCCACCGTCGGGTCCGCCGCCGCGTCGTACTGGATCGGGCCCTCGACGAGCAGGTCCGGTCGGCGCTCGCGCACGAACGCGGTCCCCGCCCGCACCTTGTCGACGTCGGCCCCCGAGCCGCTGTCGCCGGTCGAGTAGCTGAGCATCGCCACGCGCGGTTCGATGCCGAACTGCGTCGCGGTCTCGGCGGAGGAGATCGCGATGTCCGCGAGCTGCTCGCTGGTCGGGTCGGGGATGACGGCGCAGTCGCCGTACACGAGGACCCGGTCGGCGAGCGCCATCAGGAACACGCTGGACACGATCGACGTCTCCGGCCGCGTCTTGATGATCTCGAACGACGGCCGGATGGTGTGCGCCGTCGTGTGCTTCGCGCCCGAGACCATGCCGTCCGCGAGCCCGAGCTGGACCATGAGCGTGCCGAAGTAGGACACGTCGGTGACGGTGTCGCGGGCCAGCTCGACCGACATCCCCTTGTGGGCGCGGAGCCGGGCGTACTCCACGGCGAACCGCTCCCGCAGCTCCGGGTCGAACGGGCTGAGGAGCTGCGCCTGCTCGAGGTCGAGGCCGAGCTCGGTCGCGCGCGCCCGGATCGACGCCGGGTCGCCGAGGATCGTGATCCGGCAGACCTGCCGGGCGAGCAGCGTCGACGCCGCCCGGAGGATGCGGTCGTCGTCGCCCTCGGGCAGGACGATGTGCTTGCCGTGGCCGCGGGCCCGGTCGAGCAGGCCGTGCTCGAACATGAGCGGCGTGACCACCCCGGACGGGGTGACCTGCAGCCGGTCCCGGAGTTCGTCCGCGTCGACGTGCTGCTCGAACAGTGCGAGGGCGAGGTCGGCCTTGCGGGGCGAGTCCGCCGCGAGCCGACCACGGGTCTGGGTGATGCGGAGGGCGGTGTCGTAGGTGCCCAGGGTGTTCTGGGCGATCGGCAGGCTGCTCGACAGGCCCTCGAGCAGTCGGCTGATCTGCGGCGACGTCTCGAACCCGCCGTTCAGGATGACGCCCGCGAGGCTCGGGAACGTGTCCGACTGGTTGGCGAGCAGCATCGCGATGAGGACGTCGCTGCGGTCACCCGGCACGACCACGATCCCGCCCTCGATGAGCCGCGGCAGCACGTTCTCCATGCTCATGCCGGCGACGACGGTGCCGAGCGCCTCGCGTTCGAGCAGCGCCTCGTCGCCCCGCACGAGCGTGGCGTCGGTGGCCTCGAGCAGGGCACGGACGGTCGGCGCGACGAGCACGGGGTCCTCGGGGATGGCCCACACCGGCACCCCGGGGTGGTCGTCGTGCACCGCGGCACCGACCGTCGCGACGACGTCGTCGAGGCGGTCCGGGTCGGCGCGGTTCACCACGACGCCGAGCAGCTGGGCGTGCGCTGCCCGGAGCTCGCTCGTCGTCACGTCGGCCACCTGCGCCATCGCCTCCGGCGTCCGGGCACCGCGGTCGGCGGCGTCACGCCCGCCGAGCACGAGCAGCACGGGAGCGCCGAGGTTGGTGGCGACCTTCGCGTTGAAGGAGAGCTCGGTCGGGCTGCCGACGTCGGTGTAGTCGGAGCCGAGCACCACCACCGCGTCGCACTGCCGCTCGACCTGCGCGAAGCGGCGGACGATCGTCGCGAGTGCGGCGTCCGGGTCGGCGTGGACGTCGTCGTAGGTGACCCCGACGGCGTCGTCGTACGAGATGCCGACGGCGGTGTGCTGGAGGAGCAGCTCGAGCACCCAGTCCGGTTCGTCCACCGACCGTGCCACGGGCCGGAACACGCCGACCCTGCCGACCGTGCGGGCGAGCGTCTCGAGGACCCCGAGGGCGACGGTGCTCTTGCCCGTGTGTCCCTCGGCTGACGTGATGTAGATGCGGGTCGACACCGTTCCAGGGTAGCCACCCCACATGACGACCCAGCCGGGAGGGACCCGGGTGTGGACGGCGGTGGTCATCCACACCCCCGCGGACCTGTACCATGGGGTGTCGCCACCGCGAGGTGGCGCCTGGAGGATTCGCCTAGTGGCCTATGGCGCACGCTTGGAAAGCGTGTTGGGTGCAAGCCCTCAGGGGTTCGAATCCCCTATCCTCCGCCACGCACGACGACGCTGACGACGCGACGCACGCCCAGCGCTCGTCGACACCACTCCGGCGCGGGCCCCCTTCGGACCCGCGCCGTCGTCGTCCCCGCCCCGCCCTCTCCCACTCGGCCGTCGTGGTCCCCCACCTGGCCGACCGCGGTGCACCCCGTGCACCAAGGACTGGCCGGGAACCGCCCGATCGGGGTGGAACGGGTTGTCTCCACCGGGGGTCGGTCCCCTATGCTGAGCGGACGGTGGACCCCGGGACGGGTCCACTCGGGTGCAGGAGCGGCAGGGGCGTCGTTCTCGACGTCCAGATCGTCACGCCCACCATCACCGGGAGGACCGCATCGTGGGGGACATGACCGCGCAGGCTGCGATCCGACCACGCCCGCAGACGTGGGACCTCGTCGTCCGGCCGCGTACCGCGCTCGTGCGGTCGACCGTGCTGAGCATCGTCTTCTCCGCCGTCCCCCTCGCGGTCGCGCTCGTCTGGGTCTCGTTCCCGTTCCGGCTCTGGGCGCTGATGGCGACGGTCGTCGCCGTCCTCGCCGTGGTCGTCGGCGCGGTCGCGGTCCGGATCGGCACCGCCTACGTGGGTGTGGACGCGACGAGCGTCGCCGTGCACGGGGTGCTCTCGCGGACCAAGCAACTCGACCGCGCGTGCGTCGACCGTGTCGTGCTCGTCGAGCGTGCCGCACTCGACCGCTCCGTGCGGGAGCTCCTGGCCTTCGCCGAGGACGGCACCTACCTCTTCCGGATGCGGTCCGACGTCTGGGGCCGCTCCGGGCAGGACCGCGTCGTCGAGGAGCTCGGCACGACCGTCTTGCAGGAGCCCCGCGCCCTCTCCGCCCGCGAGATCGCCGAGCGGTGGCCCACCAGCCGTGCCTGGTTCGAGCGTCGCGGTCCGGTCATCGGCGTCGGTCTCGCCGCGGTGGTGCTCGTCGGGGCGCTGCTGGCGGTGGAGACCGCCGGACTCCTCGCCCGCTGACGGCCGGCGGCGCTGACGGCCGACCCCGCTGACGGCCGGCGGCGCTGACGGTCGGCGGCGCGTCAGCGGCGTCGACGCAGGGTCGAGAAGATCCCGCGGACGACCTCCTTGGCGATCGTCCCACCGAGTCCGGAGCCGAGCAGGTCCGACAACGGGTCCCCCGCGCGACGCGACGTCGTCGTCCGTGACCCCGTCGTCCGCGGAGCCGACCGCCCGGACCGTCGCGCCTCGGCCGCCCGCTCGGCCCGCTCGAACTCGCGCTGGGCCTTCTCGTACTCCTTCTGCGCGGCCGCCCGGTCGCGTTCCTCCTGCTTCGCCTTCGCGGCTGCTTCCTTCGCCGCGGTGACCTGGGCGCGGGCGGCTTCCTCCTCGGCCTCGGCAGCCGCCTCGGCGGCGGCCTTCTCGGCATCGGCAGCGGCGGCGTCCGCGGCTGCCGCCTCCATCCGGCGCGCGAGCATCTCGTACGCAGAGTCCGGGTCGACGCGCGTGCCGTAGGTGGCGAGCAACGGCGACGCCTGCACGCGCGCGGCCAGTTCGTCGGCGGGCATCGGGTCCATCGACCCCTCGGGGGCACGCAGCCGGGTCCAGGCCACCGGGGTCGGCGCGCCCTTCTCGTTCATCACCGTCACGATCGCCTCACCGGTCGCGAGCGACGTGAGGACCTCGCCGAGGTCGTAGTCGCTCGACGGGTAGGTCGACACGGTGGCCCGGAGCGCCTTCGCGTCGTCGGGGGTGTGTGCCCGGAGCTGGTGCTGGATGCGCGAGCCGAGCTGGGCGAGGACGTCGTTCGGGACGTCCTTCGGCGTCTGCGTGACGAAGAAGATGCCGACGCCCTTCGAGCGGATGAGCCGCACGGTCCGGATGATCTGGTCGGTGAAGTCCTTCGAGGCGCCGGCGAAGAGCAGGTGCGCTTCGTCGAAGAAGAACACCAGCTTCGGCTTGTCCTGGTCGCCGACCTCGGGCAGCTCGTTGAACAGGTCCGCGAGCAGCCACATCAGGAACGTCGAGAACACCGCGGGCTGGTCCTGCACGCCGGGCACCTCGAGCAGGTGGACGATGCCGCGTCCGTCCGCGGCGGTGCGCAGGAACAGCTGCGTGTCGATCTCCGGCTCGCCGAAGAACCGGTCGGCTCCGGCGTCGGCGAACGTGATGAGCTCGCGGAGGATCACCCCCGCCGTCTGCTTCGACAGCCCGCCGAGCGCCGCGAGCTCCTGCTTGCCCTCGGCGCTCACGAGGAACGTCAGCACGCTGCGGAGGTCCGACAGGTCGACGAGCGGCAGCCCGGCGTGCTCGGCGTAGTGGAACACGAGGCCCAGCGAGGACTCCTGGGTCTCGTTGAGCCCGAGGACCTTCGCGAGCAGCAGGGGTCCGAACCCGGAGACGGTCGCCCGGATCGGCACGCCGGTCCCCTGCCCGCCGAGGGCGTAGAACTCGGCCTGGCTCGCGACGCCCCGCCAGTCCTGCCCGATGCCGGCCGTGCGGGCGAGCAGCTTGTCGCTCGGCGTCCCCGCGACCGCCAGCCCGGACAGGTCGCCCTTCACGTCGGCGGCGAACACGGGCACGCCCGCCGCCGCGATCTGCTCCGCGAGGACCTGCAGTGTCCGGGTCTTGCCGGTGCCGGTGGCGCCCGCCACGAGCCCGTGCCGGTTGAGCATGCCGAGCGGGATCCGGACCTGGACGTCGGGGATGGCCTCGCCGTTGACGAGTGCGCCGAGTTCGAGCGCGCTGCCCGCGACGCGGTACCCGTCGCGGACGGCGGCGACCGCGTCGGCGCCGAGTGGTCCGGCGGGTGCGGTGCGGTCGCCCGCGGCGGCCTGGCCGGGAGGCACGGTGCCGCTCGACGACGCAGGGTCGCCACCGGCCGGGGTCGCGTCCGCACCGTCGGCGAGGGTCGGTTCCGACCCATCGGCGGGCACCCGGTCCTGGGCCTGCAGTGCCGCCGCGAGCTCCTCGGCGCGCGCCGCGGCCTCGTCGGCGAGCCGACGCGCCTCGTCCGCCGCCGCCTTCGCCGCCGCCGCTGCCGCCCGCGCCTGCTCCACTGCATCGCTCATGGGCACAGCATACGAACGCGGCGCCCGCGCGGTCCGGGTCGGTTCAGTGCGACAGGGCCGGGACGCTCCGCGGACGGACGACCGCCCAGAGCAGCACGATCGCCACGGCCGACGTGCACGCCATGACGGCCGCCATCGGGACCGCCGTCGAGATGCCGAGCAGGCCGACGATCGGCGAGATGAGCCCCGCCACCCCGAAGTTCAGCGCACCGAGGAGGGAGGCGGCGGTCCCCGCTTCCTTGCCGTGTGCGGCGAGGCCGATGACCTGCACGAGCGGGAACGAGAAGCCGCACGCGGCGATGAAGAACCACAGCGGGACGAGCACGCCCACCATGCCGGCACCGAGGAGGTCGAGCACGATGATCGCCACCGCCGCTGTGAAGAGCGTCGCGGTCGAGCAGGCGAGGATCCACTGCGGCCCGACCCGCTGGGCCAGGCGCGACGAGATCTGCACGCCGAGCACGACACCGATCGAGTTCACCGCGAAGAGCAGACCGTACTGCTGCGCGTCGAGTCCGTAGACGTCCTGGAACAGCAGCGACGACGAGCTGAGGTACGAGAACAGTCCGCTGAACACCATCGCGCCGATGAGGGCCACGCCGACGAAGATGCGGTCCGAGAACAGTGCCCGGTAGCGTTGCCGGACGCTCGAGTGCCCGGCGTCGTGGCGTCGGGCCGGCGGCAGGGTCTCGACGATGAGCAGCACCGACGCGATCACGACCGCGAGGCCGTAGCAGGCGAGGAACACGAACACGCCGTGCCAGTCGACGAAGCGGAGCATCTGCGAGCCGATGACGGGCGCGAGGATCGGGGCGAGGCCGTTGACCATCGCGAGCCGCGAGAGCATGCGCACGAGCGGCTTGCCGCCGAACAGGTCACGCACGGTCGCCATGGCCACGACACCGCCCGCCGAGGCCCCCATGCCCTGCAGCACCCGGAAGAGGGCGAGCACCTCGACGTTCGGTGCGAGCGCGGCGCCCACGGAGGCGGCGACGTGCACGCTCGTCGCGAGGATGAGGGGCAGCCGACGGCCGACCTTGTCGCTCCACGGTCCGACGAGGAGCTGCCCGACGGCGAACCCGAGCGTCGTTGCCGTCAGGGTGAGCTGGACGGCGCCGTCCGTGATGCCGAACTGGTCCTTGATCGACGGGAAGGCCGGCAGGTAGAGGTCGATCGTGAACGGGCCGAGGGCGGTCAACGCACCGAGCACGAAGACGTACACCAGGCGCTGCGCGCGGGTGAGCGAGTCGCCCGGGTGGACGACGATGCGGAGCGAACCGGTGGTGGCGGGCGCGGTCACGAGGGGTCCTTCGACGATGAGGGGGTTGCGGAGGGGCGCCGCGACGGGCGGCTGGAGATGCGGGATCGAATCGATTCGTCCGCAGGTCCATGCTAGCGGCTCCTGTGCGTCTTCTGACATGCGGTACGTTCTGATTGCCCGATCGACCGGGGCGGACGGACCAGAAGGGGGCCAGCGTCATGGTGGACGCCCGGATCCTGCACACCACGGCAGCGCTGCGCGAGGCGATCCTCCGACTCGCCGCCGATCGACCGGTGTCCCGCATCACCGTCTCCGACGTCACGCGGGCCGCCGGCATCAACCGGGCGACGTTCTACTCGCACGCCGTCTCCCCCGGCTCGCTGCTGGCCGACGTCCTCACGCCGGAGCTCGACCGGATCCGCGAGACCGACCAGACCGCACGGCGGGCCGCCGTCGAGCGCGGCACCTCGCCCGCGGAGCTCGAGGCGATCACGCGCCGCGGCATCGAGGCCGTGGTCGACCACGTCGTCGCACACCGCGCCGTCTACTGCACGGCGCTGCCCGACCCCGAGGACGCCTCTCTGCACCGACTGCTCGTCGACCACTTCACGGTGTCGAGCGCGCAGCACGTCCGCGACCTGCCCGACGGCCGGCCCGAACTGCTCGACGACGTCGCCGCCGGGTTCGTGGCGCAGGGCGTCGTCGGGGCGATCGAGGTGTGGCTCGCGGGACCCCGCCGGTCACGCAGGGCGCTGGTCGAGACGATCACCCGCTCGCTCCCGTCCTGGTGGCGCTGAGCGCGCCCCGCGGCCGCTCGTGCGGTCGCCGTCGACGCGACGCGCGCCGGTGACGGACGGGAGGCACGGCGCCGACCGGCACCGTGCCTCCCGTCCGTCGTCGACGCGGCTAGTGCCGCGCCACCTGCGTCATCCCGCTGAAGGACACCGCGCCGAGACCCGTGACGTCGTCGTAGCCGCGGGCGGTGGTCAGTGAGGTGTCGTGGTCGAGCGTCACCAGGTAGTCCTTGCCGCTCGTCGCGCTCGTGTAGGCCAGCGCGATGGGCGACCGCGGCGGACGGACGTCGGTGAACGCCGACGGCGTCGTCCGGTAGGTCGCGTACAGCGTCGGGTTCGCGAAGCCGATCCGGGCCCCGGTGGTCTGCTGCACGATCGCGGAGAGTGCGGCGGTCAGCGGCGAGGCGAGCGACGTGCCGCCGTAGGTCTCGTCCTGGTACGGCCCCGTCGCCAGGGTGCCGTCGTCCGTGATGGGCCGGATGCCGATCGCGAACCCGGTGTACGGGTCGGCGAGTGCGGCCAGGTCCGGGGAGACGCGCTTGCCGTTCGCGAGGGAGGCCGGGACGATGCCCCGCTGGTACGCGGGCTGGTCGAACAGCGTGCTCCGCCCACCACCGGCACCGCCGCCGACGAGGTCGCCCGGGAGCGGCGACGAGTACACGTTGCCGCGGTCGCTCGACACGATCTGGTCGAGCACGTCGCCCCACCCGGTCTCGAACGTCTTCCGGCCGTCCTGGCCGATGCCGATCGCCGTGCCGCCGACCGCGGTCACCCACGGGCTGGAGGCCGGGAAGTCCGGCTGGGCGCTGCCCAGGGACGCCGACTCGTCGCCGTCGTCGCCGCTCGAGAAGTACAGGCCGATCCCCTCGCCCGCCGCCTGGAGCTGCAGGTTCTCCTCCCCGCGCACGGTCGACAGCGGGACGTCCTCCCCGCCGTCGCTGTAGCTGTTGCTCACGATGTCGGCGAGGCCCTGGTCGAGGATCTTCGACATCGCGACGTCGAGTCCGCCGCCGCAGTTCGTGCCGCCCACGTAGAGGATCTTCGCCGCCGGGGCAACGGCGTGCACGGACTGGACGTCGAGGGTCTCCTCACCCTGCCAGCCGCTCGGCTGCTGGCAGAGCACCTGGTCGGTGAACTGCGACGGCGCGGGGATGCGCTGTGCGAAGGTCGCGCTGGTGAGCCCGGGCTCACCGTTCGCCGCGGAGTAGGTGTTCGTGTCGCGCACGATCGACGGCGAGGCGTAGGCGTCGATGATCGCGACCGTCTGGCCCTGTCCCTGCACGCCCTTCGCGGCGAGCGTGTCCACGCCGTACGCCGACCGGATCTGCTTCGGGACGTAACCGCACGCGAAGGTGCGAACGCGAGTCTGCCCGTAGGCCGCGGGCACCGGGGCGGTGTGCTGGCCGTCGTACTGCGAGCACTGCGCGTCGATCCCCGTGGGTGCCGTCGCCTGCTGCCGGAGGGACCGCGCCGGCGTGCTCGTCACCGGCGTCTGCCCCTGCCGGACGAGCTCGGGGTGGGTGAGGAGCCGTCCCTGGTCCACCGTGACCCCGCTCACGAGCCCCGCGATCGGGGCCGGCAGCGTCGGAGCGCTCGCGGGCGCCACGAGCGTGTGTCCCTCGTGCCGGTAGCGGTGCAGCGAGGTGCCGAGGACCGACCCGACCACCGACGCCGGTCCGCGGAACACGACGTACTGGTGGCTCGCCGGCACCGCGGTGATCGTCAGGCCCTGTGCCCGGAGGTAGTCGGTGACCTCGTCGGCCGACGCCTTCGTCGGCGCGTACCGCGCGATCCACGCCCGCGGGCTGATCGGCTTGCGGTATCGCGCGTTCCCCGGCGTCGACACGGCGGTCGCCAGGGCCTCGGCCCCCTGCTGGTCCCGCAGCGGCAGGTACACCTCGCCCTCGACGTCGGTCGAGGCGGCGGCGGCGCCGGCGTCGTTCGCCGACGTGGCCCAGACCGGGGTCGACCCCGGCAGGGCGTGGCGCGTGGCGGCGTCGGCGGGACCGGCGGCGAACAGCACCGCGCCGATCGTGCAGGCGGCGGTCGCGGCGGCGACGGCGGCGTTCCTGGTGATGCGGGGCGTTCGGGGGTCGGTCCGACGGGTGGTCGGTCGGCGTCGTTGCACTGCGGGTTCCTCTCACCGGGGCGTCCACGTACGGTCCGCCGGGGACGCCGGGTCGGCGCCTCCGCGCGGTCCGCCGGGACGTCCGATCGGCGTTCCCAGCGGATTCGTGGGCTGTGGTGAGGCGACTGTAGTGAGCGGCGGGGAGCGTCGGACAGTCGGTCGTTCCACCGACGAACCATGTCCCCTGTTCGAGGGGTGATGCTGTCGCTCTGCTCAGCAGCCGAGCCCGACGGGACGGCGGTCGGCGGGGCGTCGCTGGGGAGCCGCCGTGAACCGCGACGGCCCTCTTGCGCGGAACGCCTCAGCCGACGTCGGGCTTCTCGCCTCGCTGCAGTGACTCCACGACCGCGGTGGCCCGCGCCACGGTGGCGGCGTCGGAGTCGGCACCCTGCACCCGGTAGTCCGCGGAGACGCCGTCGCCGCCCGTGCCGCTCACCGGCAGGGGGTCACCGAGGGCGATCACGACGACGCCGGCGTCGTGCGCCACCTGCACCGCCCCGGCGAGCGCAGCGGGGTCGGCTGCCTCGACGAGCACCGCCTTCGCGCCCGCACGGACGAGCGCCCGCACCGCCGAGGCCTGGTCCGCGGACGGGTCCGCCGCTCCGGCGACTCGCACGTCGGGGGTGAACCCCGCGGCGGTCAGGTCGTCGTGGAACCGGGTCGACAGCGCCGTCCCGCCCGAGGTCGCCCCCGGCGTCGCGGCGGACTGCAGGAGCACCACCCCGATGACGGCGTGCTGGTCGAAGCCGCCGTCCGAACTCGTCAGGTCGCTGCTCTGCACGGGGGTCGGTGCGCTCGACGTTGTCCCCTGGCAACCCGTGAGGGCGAGCGCCGTCACCACGACGACGACGACGACGGCTGGGATGCGGGCGGACACGCCGCCACGCTACCCGTCGGAACGCGGTGACGCAGAGGCGGACCCCGACGCAGCGGCATCCGGAGTCGAGGGCGCCGGGACCGGGCCGAGCCGTCGGACCGCGGCGGTCGCGAGGACGGCGATGACGATCATGCCCGCGAACACGAGCGGGAAGGACACGGCGGCGTCGGCACCGCCCGTGCCGACGAACAGCAGCCCGGTGACCGCGAGGCCGATCACGCTGCCCGCGGCGTCGGCGATCGTCAGGGCCGAGCTCGCGAAGCCGTCGTCGCCCTCGCCGGAGAACCGCAGCGTCAGCATCGAGGTCCGCGGGTAGATCGCCCCCATCCCCGCGCCGCCGACGAACCAGCCGACGACGAGCAGCCACCACGGCAGGTCCCAGGTGGCCACCGCGAGTGCGGCGACCAGGCTGACCAGCACCAGCACGAGGCCGACACCGAACGTCCGGGCCGCGGAGAGCCGCCGCTCCCCCAGCCGCCCGTGCAGCCAGCTCGCCCCCGCCCAGCTCAGCGCGGCGACGGTCAGCGCGAGTCCCGCCGTCGACGCCGACAGCCCGTGCCGCGCCTGGAGGAGGAACGGCACGTACGCCTCGCTCCCGAAGAACGCGGCCGCGACGAGCCCACGGAGCAGCACGACGGACGGCAGCCCCGGCGCAGCGCGGAACGTCCCCGTCGGCACGAGCGGGCGGAGCGCGGCCCACGTCCCGACCACGCCGACGACGACCGCTGCCACCCGCCCCCAGGTGCCGAGGTCCGGGGCGACGTTGAGCAGGAGGATGGCGACGGCCGCCGCCACCGACCACGCGATCCGGGGACGCTGCCACCGCGCGCGGAGCTCGGCGGCGGGCGGGTGCAGACGACGGAGGGTCGGGACGAGGACGCTGAAGCCGCCGAGGGCGATCGCGAGCGCGCCGGCGAACACCCAGTGCCAGTCCCAGACCTCGGCGACGACTCCGGCGAGTGCGGGCCCGACGAGCGCCGGGACCACCCACGCCGCGGCGAAGGCGGCGAACACCGGCCCGTGCAGGACCTGCGGGAAGATCCGCGCCACGAGGACGTAGAGCACGACGTCGATCGCCCCGGCGCCGAAGCCCTCGACGAGCCGGCCGACCAGGAACGCCTCCATCGTCGTGGCGGTCATGACGATCGCGGTCCCGATCGCGAACAGCCCCGCGGAGACCCAGGCGACGACGCGGCCACCCGCGCGGTCGGTCCAGTTGCCGGCGATGACCATGCCCGGCACCCCCGCCGCGAGCGGTGCCGCGAACGCGAGGGCGTAGAGCGTCCGCCCGTCGAGGTCACGGCTGATCTCCGGCATGACGGTCGTCATCGCGAGGTTCTGGAACGCGGCGACGGCCACGATCGCGATCATCCCCGAGGTCGCGAGGGCGTACCGGCCGCTGAAGATGCTGGTCCTCGTCGGCGCAGCGGTGCTCATCACGCCATCCTAGGAGCGGCCACCGACGGCCGTCAGGACGGGACGGGAGGTCCGTGGTGGCGCCGCCACGGGCCTCCCGTCCGTCTCGTCAGCGCGTCAGCGCTTCGTCCGTCAGCGCTCGAGGGCCTGCCGCAGGTCCGCGACCAGGTCGCCGGCGTCCTCGATGCCCACCGACAGCCGCACGATGCTGTCCGGCACCTCGAGCTCCGTCCCGCGGACGGACGCGTGGGTCATCTCGCTCGGGTAGCCGATGAGGGACTCCACGCCGCCGAGCGACTCCGCGAGCGTGAAGACCTCGGTCGACTCGGCGAAGCGCTTCGCGGCGGGTGCCCCGCCCGACAGCTGGACCGAGAGCATCCCGCCGAAGCCGCGCATCTGGCGTGCGGCGACCTCGTGCCCGGGGTGGTCGGCCAGGCCCGGGTAGAAGACGCGCTCGACGCCGGGCGCACCGACGAGGGACTCGGCCACGGCCTGGGCGTTGGCGGAGTGCCGCTCCATGCGCACGGCGAGGGTCTTGATGCCACGGGTGGTGAGGAACGCGTCGAACGGCGAGGAGATCGCGCCGGCACCGAACTGCAGGAACGCCACCCCCTCGGCGAGCGCCTCGTCCGCGAGCACCACCGCGCCGCCGACGACGTCCGAGTGCCCGCCGAGGTACTTCGTCGTCGAGTACACGACCGCGTCCGCACCGAGCGACAGCGGCTGCTGCAGGTACGGCGACGCGAACGTGTTGTCGACGACGACGAGGGCGCCCGCGGCGTGTCCGACCTCGGCGAGCAGGGCGATGTCGGCGACCTTCATGAGCGGGTTCGTGGGCGTCTCGACCCAGAGCACGGTCTTCGCGGGGGCACCCTCGAGTGCGGCGCGGACCCGGTCGACGTCGCTCATGTCGACCACGACGAGCTCGACGCCCCACGGCACGTGCACGCGGTTCACCAGTCGGTGCGTGCCGCCGTACACGTCGTTGCCCATCACCACCCGGGCGCCGGGCTCGAGGTACGAGCGCAGGAGCGCGTCCTCGGCGGCGAGCCCGGACGCGAACGAGTAGGCGGCGACACCCCCGTCCAGGTCGGCGAGCAGGGTCTGCAGGCCGTCACGGGTCGGGTTGCCGCCGCGGGAGTACTCGTAGCCGGCCCGCATGTTCCCGATGCCGTCCTGGGCGTACGTCGACGTGACGTGGATGGGCGGGATGACGGCGCCGGTGCCGGCGTCGGGCTCCTGGCCGGCGTGGATCGCGCGGGTGCTGAACTCGGTCATGCTGGTGGTTCCTCGGTCGGTCGCTGGGTCGGGTCGGTCGATGGGCCGGTCACTCGGACAGGGACGTGAGCAGGTCGTGGCGGGTGAGGACGGTGACGGGCTTGCCGTCCTCGACCACCAGGAGCGCGTCGACGGTCTCGAGCGCGCGCCGGGCGGCGGCCACGGACTCCCCCGCGCCGATGAGCGGCAGCGGCTCGCCGACGAACGGCGTGAGGGCGTCCGTCATCGATGCCGCTCCGGTGAAGACCTGCTCGAGCAGGTCCTTCTCGGCGACGGCGCCGACGACCTCGCCGATGACGACGGGCGGCTCCGCGCTGAGGACGGGCATCTGCGAGACGCCGTACGTCGCCATGATGTCGACGACGTCGCGGACGGTGTCGGACGGGTGCGCGTGGACGAGGTCCGGCAGCCGTCCGTCCTTGCCGGCGACGATCGACCCCACCGTCCGGGCGTCGTCGGTCTCGGCGAAGCCGTAGGAGCGCATCCACCGGTCGTTGAAGATCTTCCCGAGGTAGCCGCGGCCGCCGTCGGGCAGGAGCACCACGACGACGTCGTCCTCGGTCAGGTCGGCGGCTGCGCGGAGTGCCGCGACCACGGCCATGCCGCTCGACCCGCCGACGAGCAGGCCCTCCTCGCGGGCGAGTCGCCGCGTCATCGCGAACGACTCGGCGTCGGTGACGGCGATTATCTCGTCGGGCACCCCGGCGTCGTAGGCGGGCGGCCAGAAGTCCTCGCCGACGCCCTCGACCAGGTACGGTCGACCGGTGCCGCCCGAGTAGACGGAGCCCTCCGGGTCCGCGCCGACGATCCGCACCCGCCCGTCCGAGGCCTCCTTGAGGTAGCGCCCGGTGCCGGAGATCGTGCCCCCGGTGCCGACGCCGGCGACGAAGTGCGTGATCTGCCCCTCGGTGTCGCGCCAGATCTCGGGGCCCGTCGTCTCGTAGTGGCTGCGCGGTCCGTTCGGGTTCGCGTACTGGTTCGGCTTGTAGGCGCCCGGGATCTCCTGCACGAGCCGGTCGGACACCGAGTAGTACGACTCCGGGTGCTCCGGCGGGACGGCGGTCGGCGTGACCACGATCTCGGCGCCGTAGGCCGTGAGGACGTTGCGCTTGTCCTCGCCGACCTTGTCCGGCAGCACGAACACGCACCGGTAGCCGCGCTGCTGGGCGACGAGCGCCAGGCCGACGCCGGTGTTGCCCGAGGTCGGTTCGACGATCGTGCCGCCGGGACGCAGGTCGCCCGACGCCTCGGCCGCGTCGATGATCCGGGTCGCGATGCGGTCCTTCGACGATCCACCGGGGTTGAGGTACTCGACCTTGACGAGGACGGTCGCCCGGATGCCCTCGGTCACGCGGTTGAGCTTGACGAGTGGGGTGTCGCCGACGAGGTCGACGACGGAGTTGGCGTAACGCACGGCCCCGAGTCTAGGTGCGCTACCCGGGTGGTCCCGGGGACGTGACGATGCGTTGCGTGGGTGCCCACCTGGCGCGCCGTCGGACCAGCGGGTCGCGTGTTCGCCGTGCCCCGCACCGGACGGGAGGCGCGGTGCCCGGCCGCCACGGGCCTCCCGTCCGACCCGCGGCGACGGGGCGCACCGCCCGGTCGATCAGGCGCCGACGGGGAGGTTCTGCTGCCGGTGCAGCGTCGCGTAGGTGCCGTCGAGCGCCAGGAGCTCGTCGTGCGAGCCCTGCTCGACGATGCGGCCGTGGTCGAGGACGAAGATCACGTCCGCGTCGCGCACCGTCGACAGCCGGTGCGCGATCGAGATCGTCGTGCGCCCCGCCGCCGCGGTGTCGAGCGCCGTCTGGACGACGCGCTCCGAGATCGAGTCGAGGGCGCTCGTGGCCTCGTCGAGGACGAGGACGGGCGGGTCCTTCAGCAGGACCCGGGCGATCGCGATCCGCTGCTTCTCACCGCCGGACAGCCGGTACCCCCGCTCCCCGACGACCGTGTCGTAGCCGTCCGGGAACGACGCGATGGTGTCGTGGATGTTCGCCGCCCGCGCGGCACGTTCGACCTCGTCGTCGGTCGCGTCCGGCTTGGCGTAGCGCAGGTTGTCGGCGATGGTCGCGTGGAACAGGTAGGTCTCCTGGCTGACGATGCCGACGTGGCGCATCAGGTCCTCGTGCTCGAGGTCACGGACGTCCCGTCCGGCGAACCGCACGGATCCGGCAGTGGCCTCGTACAGCCGGGGCACGAGGTAGGAGACGGTCGTCTTGCCCGCACCGGACGGCCCGACGAACGCCGCGAACTGGCCGGGCTGCAGCTCGAACGACACGTCGCGGAGCGTGGGTGCGTCGGGCTCGCCGTCCGGGTAGGTGAAGGTCACGTGGTCGAAGGCGACGTGCCCGAGGCGCGATTCGTCGACGGGCTCCGCGGTCGGCGAGTCCGTGATCGCCGGCCGCAGGTCGAGGTACTCGAAGATCCGCGCGAACAGCGCTCCGGACGTCTGGAGGTCGAGGACGACCCGGAGCAGCCCCACGGTCGGGAACAGCAACCGCGACTGCACTGTGGTGAAGGCGACGATCGTGCCGGCCGTGATCGGGACGCCACCGAGGATCAGGTAGGCGGCGACCAGGTAGATCACCGCGGGGATGATCGACAGGAAGATCTGCACGATGGCGAAGAACCACTGGCCGGACATCTGCTGCCGGACCTGGAGCCGGATCTGGTTCCGGTTCTCGTCGCCGTACCGCTGGGTCTCGCTGCGCTGCTGGTTGAAGCTCTTGGCGAGCAGGATGCCGGAGACGCTCAGGGCCTCCTGCGTGATCGCGGTCATGTCGGACAGCGACTCCTGCGTCTGGGCGGCGATGCGTGCGCGCACCTGTCCCACCCGGCGCTGGGCGATGACCAGCAGCGGCAGCGGGACCACGGCGACGAGGGTCATCTGCCAGCTGAGGAGCAGCATGGCGACGACCGCGGCGATGACGGTCACGGTGTTGCCCAGGACGGACGAGATCGTGTTGTTGAGGACACTCGCGACGCCGCCGACGTCGTTCTGCAGCCGCGACTGGATCACACCCGTCTTCGTGCGGGTGAAGAAGGCGAGTTCCATCCGCTGCAGGTGGCCGAACAGACGCATCCGCATCGCACCCATGACCTTGTTGCCGACGGTCGCGGTGAGGTAGGTCTGCCAGACACCGATGCCGGCGCTCGCGATCCACAGCGCGACCATCCCGCCGACCAGGGCGTACAGCACCGGCAGGTCCGGCCCGCCGCCACCCGGCGGGAACAGTCCCTCGTCGAAGGCGCGCTGGGTCAGGAGCGGGGGCACCACCGAGAGCGCGGCGCCCGCGAGCACCAGGACCACCGTCAGCGTGATCGACGCGCGGTGCGGGGCGAACAGGCCCGCGATGCGGTGGAGCAGGTGCGGGATCTTCGGCGCCTCGGCGTTGGCGGCCTTCTGCGCCGCGTGGTCGCCGCTGGAGATCCGCCCACCCGGGCGTGGTCCGCGCCCGCCGTGTCCCATGCTCATGCGTGTTCCTCCTGCATCGACCAGGGCAACCGTACCGCCGGGCGACGACATCCGACCGCGGCGTCGGTTTGACCCCGTCCGGGGGGCATGCCACCATTTCACGTCCCCGTCCGGCCGCGCGGCCTGACCCCGCGCTCCCCCGAGGTCCCATGACGTCCGCCCCGCCCTCCGTGTCCCTCCGCCAGCAGCTCACGCGGCGCAAGCCCATCGAGGACCTGCAGGCCGAGGCCGCCCGCGGGGTCGACGGCGAGCCGCTCCGGCGCTCCCTGGGCGTGTGGCACCTCACGATGATCAGCGTCGGTGCCACGCTCGGCACGGGCATCCTCGTGGTGCTCGGCACGGCCGTCCCGCTCGCCGGGCCCGCGGTGTGGATCTCGTTCGTGCTCGCCGGGGTCGCGGCCCTGCTGTCGGCGCTGTCCTACGCGGAGATGGCCGGGGCGGTGCCGACGTCGGGGTCGAGCTACTCGTACACCTACGCCACCATGGGCGAGGGGATCGCCTGGGTCTGCGGGTGGTGCCTCGTGCTCGAGTACGCGGTGTCCGTGGCGGCCGTCGCGGTCGGGGCGAGCGAGTACGTCGACGAGACGCTGCGGGTGTTCGGGCTGCACCTGCCGACCGCGATCTCCTCCCCGCCGGGTGACGGCGGCCTCGTGAACCTGCCGGCGGCGGTGCTGGTGCTCCTCGCCACCGTGGTCCTGCTCCCCGGCGTCCGTGAGAGCGCGTGGGTGAACACGCTGATGGTCCTCGTGAAGATCGCCCTGCTGGTGTTCTTCGTCGTCGTGGCGTTCACGGCGTTCCGCGCGGGCAACTTCGAGCCGCTCGCCCCGATGGGCGCCGCCGGGGTCACCGCTGCGGCCTCGCGCCTGTTCTTCTCCTACATCGGGTTCGACGCCGCCTCCACCGCGGGCGAGGAGGCGAAGGACCCCCGCCGGGACCTCCCGCGCGCGATCATCGGGTCGATCGCCCTCATCACGGCGCTCTACATCCTGGTGGCCGTCGCCGCGATCGGTGCGCGCACGTGGACGTCGTTCTCCGATTCCGAGGCCTCGCTCGTCCGGATCGTCGTCGACGTCACCGGGCAGCCCCTGGTCGCGCTGGTGTTCTCCGTCGGCGCGGTGATCGCGATCGCGAGCGTCGTGCTCACGGTGCTCTACGGCCAGACCCGCATCCTCCTGACGATGGCGCGCGACGGCCTGGTGCCGAAGGTCTTCGGGCGCGTGTCGCACCGCACGGGGACCCCGGTCGCGAACACGCTCATCGTCGGCATCGTCGTGACCGTGGTCGCCGCGCTCGTGCCGCTCGGGGAGCTCGCCGACGCGACGAGCATCGGCACCCTGGTGGCGTTCGCGCTCGTGAACGTGTCGGTGATCGTCCTCCGCCGGACGCGGCCCGGGCTCGAGCGCTCGTACCGGGTGCCGCTGTTCCCGGTCGTCCCCGTGCTCGGCACGCTGTGCTGCGTGCTCCTCGCGGTGTTCCTCGGTGCCGGGACCTGGATCGCGTTCGGCGTGTGGATGCTCGTCGGCGCCGCGCTGTACCTGCTCTGGGGCCGGCGCCACAGCACCTTGCGCTGACCCGCACCCGGCCCGGCCGCCCCGCGCTGCTCGCGGCCGCGCCGCTGCGCCCGCCCCGGTCGCCACGGCCGCCCCGCGCTGCTCGCGGCCGCACCCAACCGTGCGTCGCTTTCGCGAAAGCGACAGGATCGTCGGTCACCGCGCCGGGATTCTGTCGCTTCAGCGGGGCTCTCCCCGAAGCGATCTGCACGGGTGTCGCTTCTGAGCCACTCACCGGCATGGCACCCGGTGGTGCCGGAGCTGCGCCCGCAGCCGTTCCTTCGACGTGAGGTGTTCCCAGTAGACGCGGACGAACCCACGGACTTCGTCGTGAGAGCGGATGCGGTCTTCGCGACGCTTCTCGTCCCAGAGCGCGTCGGCGGGTCGCTTCCCTCGGAGCATCGAGGGGTCTTCGTACTTCGTGCGCCCGTCGAACTCGATCACGATGCCCTGCTCGGGCAGCCAGAAGTCGACGCGGTCGACCGTGCCGTCAGCTCCTCGGAACTCGTGCTGCGGTTCCATTTCCGGGCAGCCGAGTTCTGCGGCGCGTGCAGCGAAGAACGACTCCCCGACCGACTCGTGGCGGGCGTCGCAGATGTCGAGGGCGTGTTCGACCCGCACACCACCCCACGGCCCGACCTCGTCCGCGATGGTCTGGAGCTCGTCGACCGAGACCCCCTTGCGGAGCGCGTGGTCGAGCGACACGACCGCGGTCGAGAGGTCCCCGCGCCGACCGAGTTCGACCACCGTCTGCGCGAGTGACGCGAACGCGACTCCGTGGAAGGTCCGGTCGTCCAGTCGGGTCGTGCCCGCGTGCAGGGTGAGTCCGACGCGCTGTGCTGTGTGGTCGAGTGACGGCACCACGGCGTGCACGCGCTCGGGCCATGGCGTGAGACGCGGAACACCGTGGACGGCCGCCGCCGAGTCCAGTGCGAACACCGCGTCGAGGCGGAGGATCGGCACGCTCGCTCGCATCCGGACGAGATGCCTCGACCGCGCGTCCAGTCCGGACCAGGCTGCTCGGTCGACGAAGACTCCGTGTCGGACCCGGACGAGCTGCCCGGCGCGCTGCCGGCGTTGGAGGCGGCGCGATGCAGAACGGTCGACGGGGTCGGTTCGCAGGAGTTCGATGGCATTCGCTGGGTGCATGGCAGCACCGTGTCGCCCTTGCGCGACCAATGCGGACGACGCGGCCCACCTGTGGATCGTCTGCTGTGCCTCCCGGCCATGTGGAGGACTTGTCGAAGCGACAGATCTGCGGATCCCCGGGCCGTTCGCCGTGCTGAAGCGACAGATCGCACGCGATCAGCGCGACGAACCTGTCGCTTTCGCGAAAGCGACAGCCCGCACGCCACTCGCTTTCGCGAAAGCGACAGCCCGCAAGCCACTCGCTTTCGCGAAAGCGACAGCCCGCACGCCGAACACCACGACCCACACCCACCCTCCCCCGCACACGACGAAGGCCGCCGCCCCGAGGGGCGACGGCCTTCAGACCAGACGGTCGAACTTACGCGAGCTCGATCGTGGCGCCGGCGGCCTCGAGGGCCTCCTTCGCCTTGTCAGCGGTCTCCTTGTTGACGCCCTCGAGGATCTTGGCGTCAGCGGTCTCGACGAGCGCCTTGGCCTCGCCGAGGCCGAGCGACGTGAGGCCACGGACCTCCTTGATGACCTGGATCTTCTTGTCACCGGCCGACTTGAGGACGACGTCGAACTCGGTCTTCTCCTCGACCTCCTCGGCGGGGGCAGCAGCGCCACCGGCCGCGGCGACCGCGACGGGGGCAGCAGCGGTGACCTCGAAGACCTCTTCGAACTTCTTCACGAAGTCCGAGAGCTCGATGAGCGTGAGCTCCTTGAAGGCCTCGATGAGCTCGTCCTGCGAAAGCTTCGCCATGATTTTCTCCTACTTGCTAATGCGTGGTGTGGTTGTGGAACGCGTGCCCGATCAGGCCGCGGACTCCTGCTTCTCGCGGAGGGCGTCCACGGTGCGGACGGCCTGCGAGAGGGGTGCCTGGAACAGGTACGCAGCACCGAACAGCGAGGCCTTGAAGGCGCCGGCGAGCTTGCCGAGCAGCACATCGCGGGACTCGAGGTCGGCGAGCTTGTCCACCTCGGTCGCGGAGAGCGGGTTACCGTCGAAGTAACCGCCCTTGACCACGAGCTGAGGGTTCGCCTTGGCGAATGCACGCAGCGACTTCGCGACGGCGACGGTGTCACCGTGGACGAAGGCGAGAGCGGACGGACCGGCGAGCTCGTCGTCGAACGACGAGATGCCGGCGTTGTTCGCCGCGATCTTGGTCAGCGTGTTCTTCACCACGGCGTACGTGGCGTGCTCACGGATCGAGTTGCGGAGCTCCTTGAGCTGCGCCACCGTGAGACCGCGGTACTCGGTGAGCAGGACGGCGTTCGAGCTCTGGAATGCTTCCGTGAGCTCGGCGACCGCAGCTTCCTTGTTCGCCATGGTTCTCCTTGGGGGTTTCTTGTCGGCAGCCCCGGGTCCACAGCACACATGAAAAAAGCTCCGGCGCAGAGGCTCGGAGCTGCTCCCCCACGAGGGAAGGAGAGGTTCGGAACACCTGCGCGGGCTGCCTCACGGAGTGAGGACCTTCGCCTGGTGCGCGAGCGCGCCAGGAACCGACGGTCTTTGGCTTCGAGAACTGTACCAGACGTCGCGGACGGCACCAAACGTCCGCCACAGCGCCGGGACACCGGACGGGAGGCGCGGTGCGGGCCCGCACCGCGCCTCCCGTCCGTCAGGTGGTTGCGGGAGCCGCCTCTGGCGTCTCCGACCAGCCCGCCTGGTCCGCGTCGTCGCCGACCGTCGCCGACGTCGTGACGGGCAGGTGCACCGTGAACACGGTGTCGCCCGGCTCGCTCGTCACGTCCACGCGTCCACCGTGCGCCTGCACGACCGCGTCGACGATCGCGAGCCCGAGGCCGGTCGAACCCACGGTCCGGGAGCGCGAGGAGTCCGCACGCGCGAACCGCTCGAACAGCTTCGGCAGGAACTCCGGGTCGATGCCCTGTCCGGTGTCGCGGACGGTGAGGTCCACGCCGTCGGACGTGCGGGCGATCCCGACCGTGATGCGGGTGCCCTCGGGGGTGTGGGTCCTGGCGTTCGTGACGAGGTTGACGATGACCTGGTGGAGCCGTGCGGCGTCGCCGAGCACCTCGACCGGAGCGTCCGGCACGTCCACCTCGATGACGTGCCCCGGCGAGGCGGCGTGCGCGTCGTTCACGGCGTCGAGCACGAGCCCGGTGAGGTCGACGTCGTCGAACTGGATCTCCCGGCCCTCGTCGAGCCGGGCGAGGAGCAGCAGGTCCTCGACCATGCTCGTCATCCGCTTCGACTCCGACTCGATGCGGCTCATCGCGTAGACGACGTCCGCGGGCAGGTCGGCGCCCATGCGGCGGGTGAGCTCGGCGTACCCGCGCACCGAGGCCAGCGGGGTGCGGAGCTCGTGCGAGGCGTCGGCGACGAACTGCCGGACCTTCTGCTCTGAGCGTTCCCGGGCCTGCATCGCCCCGCCGATGTGGCCGAGCATGCGGTTGAACGCGGCGCCGACCCGCCCGACCTCGGTGCGGGGGTCGGCATCCGGGACCCGCACGTCGTCGAGGACGCTGCTGCGCTCGAGGGGCATGCGCGCCACGGCCGAGGCGGTCTCGGCGACACGTTCGAGGGGTCGGAGCGCCCGTCGGACGACGACCGCGGCGACGATCGACCCGGCGAGCAGCGCCCCGGCGACGACCACCACGACGACCCAGAACAGTGACCAGACGCTCTGGTACACGGGTGCCATCGGGATCCCGACCACGAGGACGGCGTTGCCGATCCCCGGGGTGTCCACCTGCACGGCCGCCACACGGTACCGGCCGAGTGCGCCCTCGAGGTCCAGCGTCGCCGGATCGACGCCGACCTTCACCTCGCCCAGCCGGGAGAGCTGGTCGGTCGTCAGCAGGGAGCGGGACCCGTCGTCGTTCAGGACGATGCCGCCCGCGCCGCCGCCGGTGACGTAGTACGCCGTGAGGGTGCCGGCCGCCTGCCCGAGCGGCTGCAGTGCGTCGTCGTTCGGGCGCTGTCCGCCCTGGGGTTGCTCGCCCTGTCCGAACCGGGTCGACGCGCGGTCGGTCGCCTTCTGCAGCTGGGCGTCGATCGCGGCGGTCTGGATCGTCGAGAGCGCGATGATGCTCCCCGCGCCGATGACCGCGGAGACGGCGACGACGAGGGCGACGATGCTCAGGACGAGCCGACGACGGAGGGTCACTGCGCGGACCTCAGGACGTCGGCTTGATGACGTACCCGACGCCGCGCACCGTGTGGATCATCGGGGTCTCACCGGCGTCGATCTTCTTGCGCAGGTAGGAGATGTAGATCTCGACGACGGAGCTCTTGCCGCCGAAGTCGTACGACCACACGCGGTCGAGGATCTGCGCCTTCGACAGCACACGGCGGGGGTTGCGCATGAGGAAGCGGAGGAGCTCGAACTCGGTGGCGGTGAGCTCGATCGGACGACCGGCACGCGACACCTCGTAGGACTCCTCGTCGAGGACGAGGTCGCCGACGACGATGCGGGAGTCGCCGGCCTCGGAGATCGAGATCTGCGAGCGGCGGATCAGCCCGCGGAGGCGCGCCACCACCTCTTCCAGCGAGAACGGCTTCGTGACGTAGTCGTCGCCGCCCGCCGTGAGCCCGGTCACACGGTCCTCGACGCTGTCCTTCGCGGTGAGGAACAGCACCGGGGTGTCGTCGTTGTTCTGCCGGAGCCGGCTGAGGACCTGCAGGCCGTCGAGGTCCGGCATCATCACGTCGAGCACCATCGCGTCGGGCTTCCACTCCCGAGCCGTGCTCAGGGCGTCCTGGCCGCCGTTCGCGCTCTTCACGTCCCAGCCCTCGTAGCGGAGCGCCATGGACAGGAGGTCGGTGAGGCTGGCCTCGTCGTCGACGACGAGGATGCGCAACGGGGAACCGTCGGCACGCGTGAGGCGCGGGGCTGCTGCAGGCTGGGAGATGGTCACGTCTTCGAGTATCGAGAGTTTCCTATGAGCGGTCTGAGACGTGCCGATGTCCGTCCTGTGGATCGCACATAGCGCATTCATCGGATCCCGCGACACTGCTCATCAGCTCCGTCCCTACGGTCTCCCCGATCCCTACACCGAGGAGAACCATGTTCCTGACCTACCTCAGGCGCGAGCTCACGAACCGCAGGAAGCAGACGGTCATCATCGCCGTCGGCATGGCGCTCGCGATCGCCCTGGTCGTCATCGTGTCGTCGATCGCCAGCGGGGTGCAGCGTGCCCAGGCGAGCGTGCTGCAGTCCGTCTACGGCGTCGGCACCGACATCACCGTCACGAAGACCGAGGAGCCGACCGCGGGCAGCACCGGCCGGCCGAGCTTCGACTTCGGCAGCCGCTCCGGCAGCGACGGCGGTTCGACCGACCTGTCGCAGTCGCGGCTCGCCGTGGCACGGGGCACGAGCACGCTCAGTGCCTCGGACGTCCGGACGGTGACGGCGACGGACGGCGTCAAGGCGGCGACCGGCGTGCTGACGCTCGAGGACACGACCTTCTCCGGGCAGGTCAAGCAGAACAGCAGCGGTACCACGGGCAGCAGCAGCACGGGCAGCAGCAACACCGGCGAGAGCGACGCGCAGCAGGGTCCCCCGAGCGGCGGCGGGGGTGGCGGCTTCGGCGGCGGCTCGTTCAGCGTCGACTCGTTCACCGTCACGGGCATCCCCGTCTCCGGTGACACGGTCGGTCCCCTCACGAGCACCGAGCTGACGAAGGGACGCACGTTCACGGCGAAGGACGCCGGCAAGGACGTCGTCGTGCTCGACAGCTCGTACGCGAAGAGCGAGGACAAGGCCGTCGGGGACACGCTCTCGATCGGCGGGACGAAGTTCACCGTCATCGGGATCGTCGCGTCGACCGGCTCGTCGAGCTCCACAGGCTCGAACACGTACGTCCCGCTCGACACCGCGCAGTCGCTCGCCGACCTCGACGGCAAGGTCACCTCGATCTACGTCTCCGCCGAGTCGTCGTCGGACGTGGGCACGATCAAGTCCGCGCTGTCGAAGAAGCTCTCGAGCGCGACCGTCTCCACCGAGGCCGACCTCGCGTCGAGCGTCTCCGGGTCCCTCGGCACGGCGTCGTCGCTCGTGTCGAACCTCGGCACGTGGCTGTCGATCGTGGTCCTCGCCGCGGCGTTCCTCATCGCGATCCTGTTCACCATCTCCGGCGTCACCCGACGCACGCGTGAGTTCGGCACGCTCAAGGCCATCGGCTGGTCGAACGGCCGGATCACCCGACAGGTCGCGGGCGAGTCGCTCGTGCAGGGACTCATCGGCGGGGTGATCGGCGCAGCCGTGGGTCTCATCGGGATCCTCGTCGTGAACGTCATCGCCCCGACGGTCTCGGCGAGCGCCTCGACCTCCACCCGTGGCGGCATGGGCACAGGAGGTGGGATGCCCGGTGGCGCTGCGACCGGAGCGGCCGGTGGCGGCTCGGCCGGTGGCGCCCCCGCCGGTGGGTTCGGCGGCGGCGGTGCGAGCAGCGCCAGCACGACCGACGTCGTCCTGCACGCTCCCGTGACCGTCGAGGTGATCCTCCTCGCCATCGGCCTCGCGATCCTCGGCGGCCTCCTCGCCGGCGCGCTCGGCGGGTGGCGCGCGAGCCGGCTCCGACCGGCCGAGGCGCTGCGGAGCGTCGCCTGATGCCCGCGCCGACCACCGGCGCGGTCCCCGTCCCGGCACGCCCGGACGCGACCGCCGACGACCGCAGCACCCCCGACCCGACAGGAGCCACCGTGACCACCCCGACGACCGCAGCGTCCGCGACGGAGGCGAGCCGCGCCTCCCGGCCGATCTACCGTCTGCAGAACGTGAGCAAGACGTACCAGCAGAAGAAGCGGACCGTCACCGCGCTGACCAACGTCGACCTGACGATCCCGCAGGGCCAGCTCGTGGCGATCCAGGGGCCGACCGGCGGCGGCAAGTCCACGCTGCTGCAGATGCTCGGTGCGCTCGACCGGCCGAGCGCCGGGAGCGTCCTGCTCGGCGACCACGACGTCGCGAAGCTCGGCGACGGGGCGCTCACCGACCTCCGGGCGACCGAGATCGGGTTCGTGTTCCAGAGCTTCAACCTCATCCCGACGTTGACCGCCCTGGAGAACGTCGAGACCGCGTTCGCGGGGTCCCTCGCGAACCGCTCGAAGGCCGAGGTGCGCGAGCGCTCCGCGGCGGCGCTCCGCGAGGTCGGGCTGGGCGAACGGCTCGACCACCTGCCGGCGGAGCTCTCCGGCGGGCAGCAGCAGCGGGTCGCGATCGCTCGGGCACTCGTGAAGAACCCGTCGGTGCTGCTCGCCGACGAGCCGACCGGGGCGCTCGACGAGGGGACGCGCGACGAGATCATGGGCCTGATCGAGAAGCAGTGGAAGGAGCGCGGGCTGACCGTGGTCATCGTCACGCACGACTCGTGGGTGGCACGTCGGGCGGAGCGCCGCCTCCACATCAAGCAGGGGCAGGTGCGCGAGGTGTAGCGCGCCGTCCCGCGCGCGGCCGAGACTCGGCTCAGCGGCCAGTTCCGTGGCCTCGGCCCCGCGGAACCGTCCGCGGGGCCGAGTCTCGGCGACCTCGGCCCGCGGACCCGGCCCCCTACCGCACCGGGTAGTCGCAGTAGGCGAACCACCGTGAGTCCGGCGACCACGGCGGGACGTTCACGGTCCCCTGCCCGCCGTCGAGCGCGACGAGGGTCTCTGGCAGCACCGCGATCCGGGCACCACGCACGAGTGCGCCGGGGAGCAGCCGCAGCTCGACGCGGTGGTCGGCCGGGTGCCCCTGGACGCCGGGCTCGTACGACAGGTACAGCAGGTGCGCGCCGTCCGGCGACAGGTGCGGGAACCAGTTCACCCGGTCGTCGTCCGTGAGGCGCACGGGCTCGCCACCGTCGCGCACCACCGCGAGCTGAGCCGTGCCGGGAGTGAACCGCTCGGTGTTCCACAGCACTGCCCCGTCCGCGAACGTGCAGCCGTCGTCGGGGAACCCGTCACGTGTCAGGAAGGTCGGTTCGCCGGTGCCCGGGTCGACGCTGGCGACGTCCGTCGTCCAGACCCCGTCCGGGGTCAGCTCGCCGACGATCGCCGCGAGGGCGCGCCCGTCCGCCGCGATGCCGTGCAGGTAGAACTTGCGCGTCGTCGGGAGCGCGGTCGTCGTGTCGGTGAGCTGTCGGGCCTCGCCGCCCGCCGGCAGCGGCACCCGGTACAGCTCGCCGTTCCGCGCGCTCACCACGACCGACCCGTCCGAGCGGTCGAGCACGTGGTCGTTGTTGATCTCCTCGACGCCGGGCATCGGCACCGGGACGAGCGCGGTCTCGTCGAGCACGCGGTCGTCACCCGGCGCGGGCAGCGGCAGCAACCAGAGGTCTCCGCCGCCGTTGAGCACGAGGGTGTCGTCGTCGAGGACGTTCGGCGCCTCGACCAGCAGCGTGCTCGACTCGAACACGAGCCGGCCGGTCCGCGCCCCGACGTCGTACACGTGGACGCGGCTGGTCTGGCCGGGCAGCAGTTGCCGTCCGCGGGGTTCGGTCATGGGTCCATCCTGTCGGGGGTTGGTGGCGGTGGGGTGGGAGTGTGCGGACCTGTCGCTCCTGGGTTGCGGTGTCGCTGCCACACCAGGGTGTCGCTCCCGCGCGGGCATGTCGTTCCCGCGCGGGGTGTCCCTTCGGCACGGGGGTGTCGCTCCCGCGCGGGCATGTCGTTCCCGCGCGGGGTGTCGCTTCAGCACGGGGGTGTCGCTCCCGCGCGGGCATGTCGTTCCCGCGCGGGGTGTCCCTTCGGCACGGGGGTGTCGCTCCCGCGCGGGCATGTCGTTCCCGCGCGGGGTGTCGCTTCGGCACGGGGGTGTCGCTTCCGCGAGAGCGACACCGTGCCGGCACCCGATGCCACGCAACTGTCGCTTTCACGGGCTCCGTCGGGCATGCAGCGGCGGCCGGTTCGCGAAAGCGACACCGTGCCGCCGCGCGACACGACGCAACTGTCGCTTTCGCGGAAGCGACAGCGCGACAGCGCGACACCGCACCGCACCACGGCGCACACCGCGGCAGACCGACGGGAGGCGCGGTGCGGGTCGGACCCGCACCGCGCCTCCCGTCGGGTGGTCGCGCCTACTTCACCGCGCCCGCGGTCAGGCCGGCGACGAACTGCCGCTGCACGATGAGGAACGCGATCACGACCGGGATCGACACGACGAGCGACGCCGCCATGATCTGGTTCCAGTACACGTTCGTCTGCGTCGAGTACTGCTGTAGCCCGACCGCGAGCGTCTGCCCGTTGCCGTTCGTCATGACGGAGGCGAAGAGCACCTCACCCCAGGCGGTCATGAACGAGTAGATCCCGACCGCGACGAGGCCCGGACGAGCCGACGGCAGGATGATCCGGAACAGCGCCCCCATCGGACCGGAGCCGTCCACCATCGCGGCCTCGTCGAGGTCGCGCGGGATCGTCTCGAAGTAGCCCGCGAGCATCCAGATCGAGAACGGCAGCGTGAACGTCAAGTAGGTGATGATCAGGCCGAGCCACGACCCGACGAGCTGGATGCCGAGGGCGTTCCCGAGGTTCGTGAAGATCAGGAACAGCGGGAGCAGGAACAGCACGCCCGGGAACATCTGCGTGGAGAGCACCGCCGTGGTGAACGTGCTCTTCCCCTTGAAGTTCCAGCGCGAGACACCGTAGGCGGCGAACGTCGCGATGATGAGCGAGAACACGGTCGCGACGGTGCAGACCACGAGCGAGTTGATGAAGTACTGCCCCAGCGGCACCGTCGACCACATGTCGATGAACGGCTGCAGCGTGATGTGCGTCGGGATCCACGTGAAGTCGTTCTGCACGTCGCCGAGCGGCTTCATCGCGGTCGTGATCATCACGTAGAGCGGGACGACCGTGAACAGCGTCAGGACGACGAGCGTCACGATCTTGAAGGACTTGGCGCCAGCTGTCTCACGCACGGACGGACCTCCGGTTGGTCACGGCGAGGTAGATGCCCGTGACGATGAGCAGGAAGATGAGGAGCAGCACGCTCATCGCGGCACCGGAGCCGAAGTTCCAGGTGATGAACGACGCGTTGTAGATGTGGAAGCTCAACAGGTCGGCGGCCGGCGGCTGCGCGGTCGAGCCGAACAGCACGTACGGCGTGTTGAAGTCGTTGAACGTCCAGAGGAACATCACGAGGACCAGCGTCACGTTGACCGGACGCACCATCGGCAGCGTGATCGAGCGCCACTGCCGGAAGGGCTTCGCGCCGTCGACCGAGGCGGCCTCGTACACGTCGCTCGGGACCGACTGCAGGCCGGCCATGAGCATGAGGAAGGCGAAGGGCCAGGTCTTCCAGATCGCCACGACGACGACCGACACGAAGGCGTTCGACCCGATCAGCCAGAACGGCCCCTGCCCGAGCAGGTGGAGCTGGTCGACGAGCACGTGGTTCACCGCACCGGAGTCCCGCTGGAACATGAACTTCCAGGTGATGATGCCCGCGTACATGGGCAGCGCGTACGGCACCAGGAAGAGCGTGCGGAACAGGCCGCGTCCGCGGAACGGCTTCTGCAGCGCCACGGCCGCCGCCATGCCAAGACCCCAGGAGAGTCCGACGACCAGGACGGTGTAGCCGCAGGTGACGAGGAACGAGTTGAGCACGCCCTTGCCGATGGCCTGGTCGAAGTCGATCGCGACGGAGTAGTTGTTCAGGCCGGCGAACGGTGCCGCGCCCCAGTTGGCGATGAAGTACTTGGTGAGCTGGATGAACGAGATCCAGATGCCGGTGAGCATCGGGATGATGTGGATGAGCAGCTCGAACAGGACCGCCGGCGCGACGAGGGCGTAGGGCAGCCAGTGCGTCTTGCGCTTGCGCTTCCCACCCGGGGCGCCCGAGATGGTCGGGGCCTTCGTGTGGGTCAGGTCGATGCGCTCGGAGTCGGGCAGGACCGAGGTGGACATTCGGGGCCTTTCGGCAGAGGAGGATCGTGTGCGTCGTCCGTCGCGACCAGGGCAGCGGTGGGGAGGAACGACATGCGTGAGCGGTTCGGCTCACCCCGGCCGGAAGGCCGGGTGGGGCGGAGGCCCGGGGACGCGTCCTGACGGACGCGGCCCCGGGCCTCCTGGCGGATCAACCAGCAGCCTGGGACACCTGGTCCTGGGCGGTCTGCAGCGCGCTCTTGATGTCGCTGTCGGACACCGAGCCGCCGGTGGCGATCTTGGCGAACATGTCGTTCATCGCCTTGCCGACGGTGGACTCGAACTGGTCCTCTGCGGGGACGAGCGGGAGCGGCTTCGCCTTGTTGTTGTAGATGTCGAGGAACGTCTTCGTCTGCTCGTCGGTGACCGAGTCGGCAGCGGAGGCGAGCACCGGCAGGGCCGAGTACGGCTTGTCGAGCGTGGACTGCACGTCCGCACTCGTCATGTACTTGACGAACTTCAGGGCGCCGTCCTTGTTCTTCGTGTTCTTGAAGATGGACAGGTTGATGCCGGCCGGGAAGGACGCGATGTCCTTGCCGCCCTGCGGGGCCGGGAACGGCACGACGCCGAACTCGTCGGCGGACATGCCGTTCGAGGTGATCGTCGCGTTGGCGTTGTTCTGCGTCAGCATCATCGCGGCCTTCTTGTTCGCGAAGTCCGAGACCGCCTGCGTGCCGTTGTCGTACTGGGCGTTCGACTTGTTGACGACCTTGTCCGACTGCATCAGGTCGAGGTAGCGCTTGATGCCGTCGACGTTCGCCTTCTGGGTGAAGGTCGGCTTGCCGTCGCTGTCGAACCACTCGCCGCCGTTCTGCGCCGAGTTGATGAACGCGAAGTGCGCGTTCTCGGTGTACGAACCACCCGCGATGGTGAAGCCGTACTTGCCGTCCGTCGTGAGCTTCTCCGCGTCGGAGACGAGCTCCTCCCACGTGGTCGGCGCCTCGATCCCGGCGTCCTTGAACATCTGCTTGTTGTAGTACAGGCCGTACGCGAGCCCGTACAGCGGGACGCTCGTGACGGTCTTGCCCGGAGCACCACCGGTGGAGAGTGCGACCTTGCCGAACTTGTCGGAGCCGCCGATCGCCTTCATCTCCGAGTCACCGAACGGCAGGAACGCCCCGGTGGCCTGGAGCGAGGTCGCCCAGGTGTTGCCGATGTTGACCACGTCCGGGCCCTGGCCCGAGGTGACCGCGGTGGTGATCTTCGTCTGCAGGTCGTTCCAGCCGATGACCTGGAGGTTGACCTTGATGCCGGTCTCCTTGGTGAACTCCTTGAGGACCGGCGTGAGCACCTCCTTGTCGTTCTGCAGGGACGTGCCCTGGTTCGACGCCCAGTAGGTGAGCGTCTTGGAGTCGCCGGACGAACCGGAGCCTCCGGAGGAGCAGGCCGCCAGGCCGGTCACGGTGAGTGCCGCGGCCGCGGTGATTGCCAGTGCGCGGATGGCAGTGCGCATGACTCTCTCTTTCTCGTCGTTGAGATGGTGCTGTGGTGGTGGTGCTGTCGGGTGCTGCTGTGCCGGCGGTCGGGCTGCGGTGCCCGGCCGCCGTGCGGTCCGCGGGTGCGGTCCGCGTGTGGGGTCGACCCGGCCGTCAGGCCAGGGTCGACTCCGCGGGGTCCCAGCCCTCGGGGAGGGTCGGGGAGGGTTCGACGGTGCTCTGGACGAACACCGTCTCACCACGTTCGGCGCTCTCGGCGATGGAGACCATCACGTCGAGGACGTGGAAGGCGAGGGCACCGGGGACCCGGTTGCCGACGCCGGCGCGGATCGAGCGGGCGAGGTCGACCACGCCCGTGCCGCGCGAGTAGGTGGAGCCGATCGCGGGGATCGTCTCGGGTTCCTCGGCGCCGGCCGCGTAGAGCTCGGTGTCGCCGTCGAAGTTGTTCGGGTCGGGGAACACGACCGTGCCGGTCTCGCCCGCGATCTCGACGAAGCCGGTGCGGCCGCGGGTCGACTCGAACGAGAACACGCTCTGCGCACTCCCGCCGTTCTCGAACTCGATGAGCGCCGAGTGGTTCGTCGGCACCTCGACGGGGAACTCCGTGCCGGCCTTCGGGCCGGAGCCGATCACCCGCGTCGCACGGGCCTTCGACGCGGTCGCCGTCACCTTGGACACGGGGCCGAACACCTGCACGAGGGTCGTGAGGTAGTACGGGCCGATGTCGAACAGCGGGCCGGCGCCGTACGCGAAGAGGAACTCGGGGCTCGGGTGCCACGACTCCGGGCCGGGGCTCTGGAAGAGCGTCAGCCCGTTGAGGGGCGCACCGATCCGGCCGTCGCGGATCGTGCGCAGTGCCGTCTGCAGGCCCGCACCGAGGAAGGTGTCGGGCGCGACACTGACCGTCTTGCCGGCGGCGACCGCGGCGTCGCGGAGCTGCGCTGCACTCTCGCGGTCGAGGGCGTACGGCTTCTCACCCCACACGTGCTTGCCGGCGGCGAGGATCTGCATCGCGACCTCGACGTGGGCGGCCGGGATGGTGAGGTTGACGACGATCTCGATGTCGTCGTGCGCGAGGAGCTGCTCGACCGTGCCCGAGCCGGCGACGCCCCACTTCTCGGCCTGGGCGGCAGCGCGCGGCAGGTCGATGTCGGCGATGAAGTGGACCGCCACGTCGGGGAAGACCGTGAGGTTCGAGAGGTACTGGTCCGAGATCACCCCGGCGCCGATGACGCCCACGCCGACGGGACCCGTCCGGCGCGCGCTGCCCGTCGTGGTGTCGGTCGTCGTGTCCGTCGTGGTGTCGGACGTCGTGTCCGTCGTGGTGTCGGTCATGCGCGGGCCCCCTCGAGGAACGTGTACGAGTCGGCCACGGCCTGGAAGACGTCGCCCTCGTGGTCGTCGAGCTCGACGACGTGCAGGGCGTCGGGCGCGGCGGCGAGGATCTCGCGCACCGGCATGATCCCGTCGCCGACGGCCACCTGCTTCTTGTCGTCGTGCGAGCCGTCGCCGTCCTTGACGTGCAGGAACCGGACCTTGTCACCGAGCCGCTCGAGGACGGCGACCGGGTCGTCCCCGCCGACCTTGGCCCAGTACGTGTCGAGTTCGAGCACGACGTCATCGGACAGGGCGTCGGCGAACACCTGGTAGGCGCTCGTGCCGTCGATGTGGTTCGAGAACTCGAAGGCGTGGTTGTGGTAGCCGAGGGTGAGCCCGTGCTCGGCGGCGCGCGGCGCGAGGGCGCTGAGTTCGCGGGCGATCGCCTCGACGTCCTCGCGGGAGGTCCAGCGGGCCTCGTCGATGTGCGGGTCGATCAGGGTCGTGATGCCGGCCGTGACGCTCGCACGGAGGATCGCGTCGAGGCCCTGCTCGTCGGCGTCCAGCAGCCGGGCGTGACCGCTCGGCGCCGCGAGTCCCGCGGCGTCGAGTGCGTCGCGGAGTTCACCGGCACGGTCGACGTAGCCGAAGAGCTCGACGTTCGTGTAGCCGATGTCGGCGATGCGCCGGAGCGTGCCGGGCAGGTCGGCAGAGAGGGCGTCACGGACGGTGTAGAGCTGGACCGAGAGCGGTTGGGTCACCAGGGGGTTCTCCTCGTCGAGATAGCGGATCGTCACTGACCGGTCGTCACACTATGACCACTTCTGTCGGCGGTCAAGCAGAAGTCCAGCGAAACTCGACATACTTCGTTGCGTGTCGCGCTCGATGTATGGTTCACTCCCGATCATGGTCGACTTGACTCGGACGGCAGCGTCGCCGCCGGTCGGGACGAGCGAGCTCTTCCAGATCCTGCGCGACGGCGTCCCACGGACCCGGGCAGAGCTCGCCAGCCTGACAGGACTGGCACGCTCGACGATCGCCGTGCGCCTGGACGCCCTGATCGAGGTCGGGCTCATCGGCCCCGTGCAGACGGCGGCCTCCACCGGTGGTCGCCCGCCGGCGCAGGTGGCGCTCATGCCCCGCGCCCGACTCGTCGTCGCCGCCGACCTCGGCGCCTCGCACGGCCGGGTCGCCGTCACCGACCTCACCGGCACGTCGCTCGCGACCCGAGAGGCCAGCATCGACATCGCCGCCGGTCCGGTCCCGACGCTGACGTGGCTCGTCGACGCCGTCGACGAGCTGCTCGTCGAGGTCGGTCGTCTCCGGGACGACGTCGTCGCGATCGGCATCGGCGTGCCCGGCCCGGTCGAGTTCTCCACCGGCCGACCCGCCAACCCGCCGATCATGCCCGGCTGGGACGGCTTCGACGTCCCCGCCTTCATCCACCAGCACATCGCCGCGCACGTCCTCGTCGACAACGACGTCAACATCGCGGCGCTCGGCGAACGGCAGCACGGTTGGGCCGGGGTCGAGCACCTGCTCTTCGTGAAGGTCGCGACCGGGATCGGGTCCGGCATCGTCTCCGACGGCGTGCTCCAGCGCGGCGCCCAGGGGACGGCGGGCGACATCGGACACGTCCGGGTCGGCCGCGCCGAGGACATCCCGTGCCACTGCGGGAACACCGGCTGCCTCGAGGCGGTCGCCTCCGGCCCCGCCATCGCCAGGACGCTGCGCGGGAAGGGACTCGACGTCCGCACGAGCTCCGACGTCGTCGACCTCGTCGCCCGCGCGGACCTCGACGCGATCGCCGCCGTCCGTCAGGCCGGGCGCGACATCGGCGAGGTCCTCGCGACCTGCGTGTCGCTGATGAACCCCTCGGTGATCGTGCTCGGCGGTTCGGTCACCCGCGCCGGGGAGCACCTCCTCGCCGGGGTGCGCGAGGTCGTCTACGCACGGTCGATGCCCCTCGCCACCGAACACCTCGTCATCGCCCCGTCGCGGGCCGGCTCCCACGCAGCGCTGCACGGCGCCGCCGCACTCGCGATCGACTACGCCCTCTCCCCCGCCGGCGTGGACGAGCTCGTCGCGTTCGCCGAGGGCCGGCAGCTCGTGTCCTGACCGCGCGTCGGTTTCCGCCACGTCGGTGCCCGGGGTGACAATCGATCGGTGACGATCGTGCAGCCCACCCTGTGGGGCGACCTGGACCCCGGTGCGGAGGACGCCGCCCAGGAGGCACGGCTCGCGTCCGGCAACCGCGTCGCGTCCGAGCGTGGTGCGTTCACCGCGCTCCGCGGACACACCGAGCGCATCGTCGCGCACTCGTCGGACCGCGTCGCCTGGCTGCGGGCCCGCGCGATGGGCATCACGGCGACGGACGTCGCCCGGCTCGCCTCGCTCCGCGCGGTGCAGGCCGTGGTCGCCGACAAGCGCTACGGGTCGCGGTTCTCGGGCAACGTCTACACGGAGCACGGCAAGGAACGCGAACCCGTCATCGCCGCGTGGGTCGCCGCGACGCACGGGATCGAACCGTCCGCCCACCTCTTCCACGCTGCGGCGAACCGGGCGCACCTCGCGACCCCGGACGGCGTGGGCCGTGACGGCGACGGCCGTCTGGTGCTCGCCGAGATCAAGACCACGGCGAAGGCATGGCGGAGCATCCCGCGCCACTACCTCCGGCAGATCTGGTGGCAGCAGTACGTGCTCGGTGCCGACCGGACGCTGTTCGTCTGGGAGCGCCACGACGACTTCGTCCCCGCCCATGACGAACCCGAGTGTCGCTGGGTCGACCGCGACGACGACCAGATCCACGTCCTCATCGACCTGGCCGACCGGGTCCTCGACACGCTCCGCCGCGACCGGGTCTGACCTCGCCGCCGGACCGCGACGCCGACGCGCTCGACGCCGCTCGGCCCGCTACACCTTCACGAGCCGCAGCCGGCTCATCCCGACGACGAGCATGCCCATCAGCGCGATGAACACGGCGATCCCGAGGCAGTACAGCGCCACGACGCCGTAGCCCAGGGACGGGTTGAGGAACGGGTACGGCACCCACCCGTCGGTCGCGCCCCTGATCAGGATGACGACGAGCCACACCGCCGGGTAGAGCAGGAACCACCACACGTGGCGGAACAGCAGCCGGGCGCGGTCCGAGAACAGCAACCAGTCGAGCACCGCGTAGACGGGCATCACCTTGTGCAGGACGTCGTTCGACCACTGCACCGAGGTCTGCACGTCGACGTTGACCAGCAAGGTGTTGTACACGATGCCGGTCGTCGCGATGTACACCGTCGATGCCCCACGGAAGACACTGAGTGCCACGTCCGCGCGCTTCCGGCGGGCGGCGGCGACCAGGCACAGCGCGAACGCGAGCCCGATCATGATGTTCGACTGGATGGTGAAGTAGCCGAAGAAGTTGAAGAAGTTGTAGCTCGGCAGTTTCGAGCTCACCAGCCACTGGGCGAGGATCGCAGCGACGACCGCGATGACCGCGACGAGGCGGAGGGCGTTGACCAGGGTGCGCACGAGGTCACGCTATCGGGGCACGGGCGCGGATGTGCGAACGGCACGGGCGCGGATGCGCGAAGGGCCCGCACCGTCACCGGTGCGGGCCCTTCGTCCGAGTCGGGAGACTCAGATGCTGTGGACGACTCAGATGCTGTTGACGTCGAGCGGGATGCCCGGGCCGAAGGTCGTCGAGACGGCGCCCTTCATGATGTAGCGGCCCTTCGAGGCGCTCGGCTTGAGACGCACGATCTCCTCGAGCGCGGCCGAGATGTTCTCGTCGAGCTGCTCCGGCGTGAAGGAGGCCTTGCCGACGACGAAGTGCACGTTGGCGTGCTTGTCGACGCGGAACTCGATCTTGCCGCCCTTGATGTCGTTCACGGCCTGCGCCACGTTCGGGGTCACGGTGCCGGTCTTCGGGTTCGGCATGAGGCCACGCGGGCCGAGCACCTTGCCGAGACGACCGACCTTGCCCATGAGGTCCGGGGTCGCGACGGCCGAGTCGAAGGCGGTGTAGCCGTCGGCGACCTTCTGGATGAGCTCGTCGCCACCGACCTCGTCGGCACCGGCGGCGATGGCGGCCTCAGCAGCAGCACCGACCGCGAACACGATGACGCGGGCGGTCTTGCCCGTGCCGTGCGGCAGGATGACCGTGCCACGGACCATCTGGTCCGCCTTGCGGGGGTCGACACCGAGCTTCAGAGCGACCTCGACGGTGGAGTCGGTCTTCGCCGAACCCGTCTCCTTCGCCAGGGCGACGGCCTCGGACGGGGTGTAGAACTTGTCGGCCTCGATCTTCGCGGCCGCGGCCTGGTAGGCCTTGGACTTCTTCGCCATGGTGTTCTCCTCGGGAGCTACGTGGTTGACGAGCCGGCGCGGCTCTCCCACGGAAGGGTGTTGGGGGTGTGGATCAGGCCTCGACCGTGATGCCCATCGAGCGCGCGGTGCCGGCGATGATCTTCGCGGCCTGCTCGATGTCGTTGGCGTTCAGGTCGGCCTGCTTGGTCTCGGCGATCTGACGGACCTGGTCCATCGAGATCTTCGCGACCTTGACCGTGTGCGGGGTCGAGGACCCCTTCTGCACACCCGCAGCCTTCTTGATGAGCTCGGCGGCCGGCGGGGTCTTGAGGACGAACGTGAACGAACGGTCCTCGTAGACGGTGATCTCGACCGGCACGACGTTGCCACGCTGCGACTCGGTCGCGGCGTTGTACGCCTTGCAGAACTCCATGATGTTCACGCCGTGCTGACCGAGCGCAGGACCGATCGGCGGGGCCGGGTTGGCGGCGCCCGCGTTGATCTGCAGCTTGATCAGGCCCGTGACCTTCTTCTTCGGTGCCATGTGTTTCTTCCTCCTGGAAACGAACGCACGGGATGCCGTGCACTCTCCCGCTGGCCCGGCCGGTCCGGACCGCGGTGAAGCCCCGCACGCTCAGCGCACGGGGCCAAACCTGAGTAGCTTACTACAGCTTGGTGACCTGGTCGAAGCTGAGTTCGACCGGGGTCTCGCGCTCGAACAGCGAGACGAGGACGGTGAGCTTGCCGCTCTCGGGCTTGATCTCCGAGATCGAGCCCGGCAGGCCCGCGAACGAGCCTTCCTTGATGGTGATGGTCTCGCCGATCTCGAAGTCGACCTCGGCCTGCGGCTGCGCCTGCGCGGCACCGCCGGACTTCGCGCCGCCCTTGGCCGGAGCGGCCTCGGCGACCTGCACGAGCGACTTGAGCATGCCGAATGCCTCGTCGAAGCGGAGCGGCGTCGGGTTGTGGGCGTTGCCGACGAAGCCGGTGACACCGGGGGTGTGTCGGACGACCGACCACGAGTCCTCGTTGAGGTCCATGCGGACGAGCACGTACGAGGGGATCCGGACGCGGGTGACGAGCTTGCGCTGCCCGTTCTTGATCTCGACGACGTCCTCCATTGGGACCTCGACCTGGTAGATCGAGTCCTCCATCGACATCGACACCATGCGGTTCTCGATGTTCGACTTCACGCGGCGCTCGAAGCCCGCGTAGGAGTGGATGACGTACCACTTGCCCGGCTTCATCCGCAGCTCGGCCTTGAACGCCTCGTACGGGTCGACCTCGGCTTCGTCCGCGGCGTCGTCGTCCAGGGCCTCGTCGGCGGCGAGCGTCTCGTTGGCCTGCTCGGCGGTCTCAGCCTCGAGCTCGACCTCTTCCTCGTCCTCGACCGCCTCGACGGCGGCCTCTGCCTCGTCCACGGTGTCGACCTCGAGCGCGTCGTCGACGACGGCGTCGGCCTCCGGGTCACGCGACTCCTGCAGCGCGGTCAGCGCCTCGTCGAGTCCGGCGTCGACGGTGCCGTCGTCCGGCTCGTCGCTCAGGCCCAGGGACTCGTCGTCGGCGTCCTCGACCGAGACCGCACGCTCCTCGGCGGACTCCGCCGAGAGCTCCTCGCCCGTCTCGACGTCGCCTTCCTGGTTCTCCTCGACCTCGGAGGACTGCTCGGCAGCCGTCGCGAGGTCGATGTCGTCGCGGGAGTTGTCAGACAATGTCGAATCTTTCCGTTCGGTGGTGCGGATCGGGTGGGCGATCGATCACGGTGGCGGGTGATCGTGCCGCCGGGGCTGTCGGACCAGCCGGTCAGGCCGTCGGCCCGTTGCCGAACACGTAGCCGACGCCGAGACCGAACACGAAGTCGAGGACCGAGACCAGGACCATCATCACGAGCACGAAGACCAGGACGACCACGGTGTAGCTGAAGAGCTCCTTGCGGGTCGGCGTGACGACCTTGCGCAGCTCCGCGATGACCTGGCGGATGAACAGGGCGATGGCAGCGAACGGCCCGCGGCGCGCTGCGCGGTCCTGCTTCGCCTTGGCGACGACGTCGTCCGCCGTCGCTTCCACGTCTTTGCTCGCCAACTTCTACCCTTCCAGATGTGCAGGGCGGACAGGACTCGAACCTGCAACCTGCGGTTTTGGAGACCGCTGCTCTACCAATTGAGCCACCGCCCTTCAGAGCGCATCACGTCACCGATCCGCGTTCCGGTGGTCGAGTGTACGGGAGTCCGTCACACGGTGTCCACTTGACGGATGCTCCGGCGTGCCGCGCCGCTAGGCTGGGAGCCGTGAGCACCGCAGCCGAAGGCCCCGAGTCCACCGCCCGCCCCGCCGCCACGACGCCGCGCATCGCGTCCCGCATCGCGGCCATCGCCGAGTCGGCGACGCTCAAGGTCGATGCCAAGGCCAAGGCGCTCAAGGCCGCGGGTCGACCGGTCATCTCCTTCGCCGCGGGCGAGCCGGACTTCGCCACCCCGCAGCACGTCGTCGACGCCGCCGTCGCCGCCGCGCAGGACCCGAGGAACCACCGATACACGCCGGCCACGGGACTGCCCGAGCTGAAGCAGGCGATCGCCGACAAGACCGCTCGCGAGTCGGGCGTGTCGGTCGACCCGTCGCAGGTCATCGTCACCAACGGCGGCAAGCAGGCCGTCTACCAGGCGTTCCAGACGATCGTCGACGAGGGCGACGAGGTCCTCCTGCCCGCGCCGTACTGGACCACCTACCCCGAGGCGATCCGGCTCGCCGGCGGCGTCCCGGTCGAGGTCTTCGCCGGGAGCGACCAGGACTACCTGGTGACGGTGGAGCAGCTCGAGGCCGCCCGCACCGAGAAGACGAAGGCGCTGCTGTTCTGCTCCCCGTCGAACCCCACCGGTTCCGTGTACAGCGCGGAGCAGACGAAGGCGATCGGCGAGTGGGCCCTGGAGCACGGCATCTGGGTGATCAGCGACGAGATCTACCAGGACCTCGTGTACGACGACGTCCGCTTCACCGGCATCCTCGACGCGGTCCCGGACCTCGCTGACACGACGATCCTCGTCAACGGGGTCGCGAAGACGTACGCCATGACGGGCTGGCGCGTCGGGTGGTTCATCGGCCCGGCCGACGCCGTCAAGGCCGCGTCGAACCTGCAGTCGCACCTCTCGAGCAACGTCTCGAACGTCTCGCAGCGCGCGGCGATCGCGGCCCTGACCGGCCCGCAGGAGCCCGTCGCGGCCATGCGCGAGGCGTTCGACCGGCGTCGCCGCGCGATCGTCGACGGACTGAACGCGATCCCGGGCTTCGTCACGCCGACGCCGAAGGGCGCGTTCTACGTCTACCCCGACGTCACCGCGCTGCTCGGCCGCGAGTGGGCCGGCTCCACGCCGACGACCACGCTCGAGCTCGCGGACCTCATCCTCGAGCACGCCGAGGTCGCGGCGGTCCCCGGCGAGGCCTTCGGTCCCTCGGGCTACCTGCGGCTGTCGTACGCCCTCGGCGACGACGACATCGCCGAGGGCGTCGCCCGCCTGGCGAAGCTCTTCGGCTAGCGCGCCGCACCCCGCGACGCACATCGCGCCCCGTCACGACGGGGCGCGATGTGCGTACCGGGGTGCGGTCGCTGCGTGGTGCGGTCCGCGCACGGCGCACCGGACGGGAGGCACGGCTCGGTCCCGGCGGTCAGCTCGCGGCGAGCAGGTCCCCGACCGCGACGGGCTCGGGCACGAGGGCGACCCCGAACCGGTTGAGGACCGTCACCTGGACGTACCGGGCCAGTTCGGCCACCTGCGCCGCGGACGCTCCCCCGCGGTTCGTCAGCGCGAGCGTGTGCTTCGACGAGATCGCCGCGCACGACCCGGGCAGGGCGTACCCGCGGTGCACCCCGGCGTGCTCGATGAGCCAGGCGGCGCTGAGCTTGACGTCGTCGCCGGCGGGCCAGCGCGGCGCCTCCGTCGGCAGGGTCTCGGCGAAGGACGCGGAGACGATCGGGTTGGTGAAGAAGGACCCGGCGCTCCAGGTGTCGGGATCGGCGTCGTCGAGCACCATGCCCTTCGACGCGCGGAGCCGCAGCACCTCGTCGCGGACCGTCGCCGGGGCGACCCGGTCCCCGAGTTCCACACCGAGCGACCCCGCGAGCTGGGCGTACCGGACCGGGACGCCGGCGTCGGCGGCGACCCCGAGGTGGAACTCGACCGTCAGCACCACGCCGCGTCGGCCGTGCTTCAGGGTGGACGAGCGGTAGCCGAGCGCCAGCTCGGCCGCCGGGACCCACGCGCGCTCCCCCGTCGCCGCGTCGAGGAACTCGATCCGGGTGAGCACGTCGGACAGCTCGACCCCGTAGGCGCCGATGTTCTGCACGGGGGCGGCGCCGACCGTGCCCGGGATGCCGCTGAGCGCCTCCAGGCCGGTCCACCCGCGCGCGACCGTCGACGCGACGAACGCGTCCCACGGCTCGCCGGCCGCGACGCGGACGGTGACGCCGTCGGCGCCCGGGACGTCCGGCGGTACCTCCTCGACGCCGCGTGTGCGGACGAGTACGACGGTGCCGTCGAAGCCCGCGTCGGCGACGAGCAGGTTGCTCCCACCGCCGACGACCAGCCAGTCGTCGTCGGCCCACGCGGTGCGTGCGTGCGCGACGAGCTCGTCGGTGGTCGTCGCCGTCAGCAGGGTGCCCGCGGGACCGCCGACGCGCAGCGTCGTGAGGTCGGCGAGGACGGTGTCCGTCACGGTCAGCGGAAGGCCACCGTGACCTGCGCCTTGCCGAGCACGGTCTGCCCGGCGGCGGTCACGGTGAGGTCGATGCGCTGCGGACGGCCCTCGTCGTCGACGGTGCCGACCTTGGCGACGACCCCGACGGTGGCTCCGTCCTGCGGGTCGACGACGACCGGTCGGGTGAAGCGGACGCCGTAACGGGCGATCCACCCGCGGTCGCCGAGCCACTCGGACACCGGCTGGACGGCGAGCCCCATGGTGAGCATGCCGTGCGCGAGCACGCCGGGCAGCCCCACCGAGGCGGCGACGTCGTCGCTGTAGTGGATCGGGTTGAAGTCCCCGGAGGCACCGGCGTAGCGGACGAGCGCGTCACGCGTCAGGTGGACCTCGCGCTCGGCGACGACCGTGCCGACGCTCGCGGTGGTGGTCTGGGTGCTCATGCGTCATCTCCCCGGACGACGAGGGTGGAGGTCGCGGTGACGACGTGCTCGCCGGACGCGTCGACCACGGCGGACTCGGCGGTGACCATGGCGTTGCCGCCGAGGGTCTTCACGGCGGTCACGGTCAGGGTGGCCGTCAGCTCGTCGCCGGCGACGATCGGGCGGTCGTAGGTGAAGGCCTGCTCCCCGTGCACCACGCGCGAGAAGTCGATGCCCGCGTCCGGTTCGGCGAGCAGCTGCGCGAGCGTCGCCTCCTGCACGACGACCGCGAACGTGGCCGGTGCGACGACGTCGGCGTACCCGGCCGCCCGCGCGGCCTCGGGCTCGTGGTGGATCGGGTTGGTGGCGAAGACCGCGCGCGAGAACTCGCGCACCTTCTCGCGCCCGACCAGGTAGGGCTGGGCCGGCGGGAACGTCCTGCCGACGAGCTCGGGGTTCACAGACACGTCCGGCAGTCTAGCGAGGAGCCCCGACACCATGGCTACGTGAGAATGCATCGGGTATGCTGCGACGGTGTCGACGCGGGGGCGTCGCCGAGCTCGGGGAGGGAGCCACGATGGAACAACGCACGGACTACGCCGTCCACACCGGCGATCGGGGGACCGCCATGGAGGTGGCCGGCGCGGCGCTCCGGCGGAGCGGACACGCGGTGACCTCCACCGGCGGCACGCTCACCGCGACGGCCGGCAGTCGGGCGCTGACGATCCTGCTCGGAGCGCTCGTGCACCCGTCCCGGCAGTTCCGGCGGTACGAGGTGTCGACGACCGTGACGGGCGCCTCGACGACCCTGTCCGTCCGGGCGACCGTGCACGGCACCGCGGTCGCCGGGGGGCCGATCGGCGCCGAGCGTCGTCGTTCCGCGTGGCGTCAGGTCACCGGGACGGTGGAGACGGCGCTCCGGGCGGCCGGGGTCCTGGTCGGGCGGACGGACCACGGGCACCACTGAGGTCGGGGCCGCCGGGCACTGCTGAGCGCGGAGCCGCGGGACGTCAGAGCAGTGCCCGGTCGTCGACGGACGCCGTCCGACGGCGGTACGCGGACGGGGTGGTCCCGACGGCCGCCCGGAAGCGCTCGTAGAACTGGCTGGTCGACCCGAAGCCCGCAGCGAGCGCGACGTCGGTGACCGGCAGACGGCTCGACACGAGCAGGCGCTGCGCCTCCGCCAGCCGGCACTGGGCGAGGTAACCGCCGATGCTCGTCCCGGTCACCCGCTTGAAGAGTGCCATCGCGTGGCCGGGGTGCAGGTGGACGTGGGCGGCCACGTCCGCGACGCCGACCGGTTCGGCGAAGTGCCCCGCCACGAACGCGGCCATCGCCGCCACCCGCTCGGTCGACCCCGGGACCGGGGGCGCGGTCGTCCGACCGGCGTCCTCCGACAGGGAGATGCGCCGGACGAGCGCCTCCACCTCGAGCCGGGCGGTGCGGTCGACGAACGCGGAGGGGCCGCCGAGCTCGCGGGACCAGCGTGCGAAGCGGTCGACCAGGTCCCCCGCTCCCCCGGGGTCGTCGACCGCGCGCGGGATCACCAGCCGACCAGCGAGGAGCGACGAGACGAACGGGTCCGGCAGCCCCCACGCCAGGAACGCGGGCAGCGGGACGGTCAGCCAGGAGACGTGTGTGCCGGGCTCGACGTCGATGAGCTGGTGCGGCCGCGCCGCCCAGAACACGGCGACCCGGTGGGCGGGGATGCGGGTCCTCGTGCCGCTCAGCAGGTACGTCACGTCCGCGTCGCCGACGTTGAGCTCGACGTCGTCGTGCCGGTGGGCGGAGGTCATCGGGCCGGGTTCGTCCACCTCGGCGGCGAAGCCGAACGAGTGCTGTGCGACGGTCACCACCGTAGGATCCCAGAGTTTCCGATGATGCAGCGGGAAGACGTCCGGTCGGGTCGTTCGTAGCGTGGACGACATGTCCTTCGCACAGCCCTGCACCTCCACCCGTCGCGACTACCGCTGGGAGTGGCATCCCGACACCGACCGGTTCACCCTCCACGACCGACGCGGGCTCCTCGTCCTCGAGGCGCCGCTGCAGCCCGCCGTCCTGCTCGACCGCGGGGCGAGCGCACCGGGTCCGGTCCTCCGGGCGACCCTCGACCAGTCCGACGAGGACGGCGCCGACGTCCTGACGGTCGAGTACGAGGACGTGAACGGCGGCGACCTCCTGACGGTCCGGGTCCGGCTGGCGGACGACGGCGTCTGGTTCGACGCCCCCCGGTACCGCTCCGACCGGCAGGCCGAGGTGGTGTCGGTCCTGGCGTTCGCCGAGTGGGCGGACGGCGTCCCGGTCCCCGGCGTGCAGAGCGACTCGATCGTGCACCCCGGAGCCAGCGAGTCCTCGGCGCTCGGACCGGTGATCCCGGCGCAGCTGCGGCTCGACGTCACGACCTGGCTCGGACGAGGGTCGAACGACTGCGACGACATCGTCGCCGCGCAGTGGGGGCTGCCGGTGCACTACGTCGCCGGGTTCAGCATCGAGGGATCGATGTGCGAGCGGGGTGCACTCACGCGCGGCCTGTCCGCGTCGTGGTGCCTCGGGCTGACCGCGGTGCCGGCCGGGGACCTGCTGCTCCGCCACCGCCGTGGTCGCACCAGTCCCTGGCTGCGGACCCACTCCGACCTCTGGCACCAGGCCACGACCGGCGACGGGGACCTGGAGGTCGGGGCGTCCTGGGTCCTGACCGTCGCCGACACCTACGACGACGCGGTCCGCGACTACTACCGGGCGCTCCGGGACCGTGGGATCGTGCGGCCGCGGGAGCGCTCCGCCCGGCAGCTCGCGACGCTCGCCCGGTCGCAGTTCAACACCTGGGGCGCCCAGTGCGCCGCCGGCACCGCGCTCGACCGGTTCGACCAGGCCGCGCTCGAGTCGATCTACGACGACGTCCGTGCCAGCGGGATGTGCCCGGGGGTCTTCGTGATCGACGACAAGTGGGAGGGCGAGTACGGCCTGCTCGAACACGACCCCGAGCGGTTCCCGGACTTCGAGGGCTTCCTCGACCGTGTCCGGGCGGACGGGCTCGAGGTCGGGCTGTGGGCTGCGTTCCTCCGGTGCGACGACCCGGCGTCCCACGGACTGTCGCCCGAACACATGCTCTGCGACGCCGACGGGGTGCCGGTGCGCCGCGGCAACCACGACCACTCGTACTTCCTGTTCGACGTGTCCCAGGAGCCGGTGCGGCAGCGTCTCGCGGCACGTGCGCGGGCGTTCGTCGCCCGCTACCGGCCGAGCGTCGTGAAGTTCGACTTCGGCTACGAGCTCCCGGCGCTCGTCAACGCAGCTCCGGCGGACCGGTCGTGGGGAGGCGAGGTCCTCCTCGTCCGGGCGCTCGAACTCGTCATCGGCGCCATGCGCGAGGTCGACCCGGACATCGTCGTCATGTACTACAACCTGTCGCCGCTGCTGACCGACCACGTCGACCTGCACTCCGCCGACGACATGTACCTCAACGCGGACGAGTACCACGCGGAGGCCAACCGGCGACTCTTCTTCAGCTCGATCCTCGGCGAGCTCGGCGTCCCGAGCTACGGCAGCGGCGGGTACGACTGGCTGGAGATGGGCGACATCTGGCTCGACACCGCCGTGTTCGGCCCGGTCGGGTCGCTCGGCGCGTTCCACGGCGACCCGCGCGACTCGGCCCCGACGGGGATCGACATCGCCCACTACAACGGGCTCGCAGCCCTCACCCGTCCGACGCCGACCTTCACCGTGCGGCCGCTGACGCCGGCGTACCTCGGCGGGTCGACCGGGGCGCGCTCGTCCTCCTGGGCCCGGTACGAGGGAGACGCCCTCACGGCCCTCGTCTCCCGCCCGGACCGCCTCGACGGCAGCGGCGTCGCCCGCCGGCAGCACGTCGTGCGGACGGCAGCGCGGATCGCGGTCCTCAGCCGCACCGACGCTCCCCTCGACACGACCTCGGCACTCGGACTCGTGGCACTCGATCCCGACCCGGTCGAACTCCTGCGCCCGGACGCCCGTCGCGTCGTCGCGGTGGCGCACGCCGCGGACGGCAGCCGGACCGAGCTCCCCGTCGAGCGGACGGCGGAGGGCTTCCGGTTCAGCCCGGTCGCGGTCGGCGGCAGCGGATCACCGATCGAGTGGACCGAGGTGCTCCTCGACTGATCCCGGACGGGAACGGGTGGGCCCCGGCGAGCACGGGGCCCACCCCGGAACGACCGAACGGCGGCTGGGAACCAGCCGCCGTTCTCGATGTGTTCGGTTCGTGTAGCGAGGGCGGGACTTGAACCCGCGACACCACGATTATGAGCCGTGTGCTCTAACCAACTGAGCTACCCCGCCGGAGATCCGGATGCGACACGCGCTCCGGGTCGGAGCCCCGAGTCAGGATTGAACTGACGACCCCTTCCTTACCATGGAAGTGCTCTACCACTGAGCTATCGGGGCGATGTGCCGCGAACGGCACCACACGAGAGTAGCAGACCAGCGACGGTGCTCGGGAACCGGACCGGACTCCCGGGCGTGCCGCCCACCCGGCCGCTAGTTCGCGTTCTCCTCGAGCCACGCCAGCGGGTCCACCGGCACCCCGTCGACGTGGATCTCGAGGTGCAGGTGCGGCCCGGTCGAGTTCCCCGTGCTGCCGACCTCGCCGAGTTCGTCGCCGACGGAGACGTGCTGCCCGGTCACGACCTTGAAGGTGTTGTCCTTCATGTGGCCGTAGACGCTCACGAACTGCTTGCCGTCGACGTCGTGCGTCACCCAGACGTCGTTCCCGAACCCGCCGTCGTTCGCCTGGACCTTCGTGACGACACCGTCCGCGACGACACGGATCGGGGTGCCCTCGCCCGGGGCGAAGTCCACGCCCTGGTGGTTCGTCGAGCAGAACGAGCAGCCGGCGACCTGGCGACCGCCGAAGCCGGAGGTGATCGGGACACCGGTCAGGAACGGCCACTGGATCGTGCCGGCCGCGTCGTTCGTGAAGGCGGACGAGTCCGTGTGCGCGTACTGCGTCGCATCGGACACCGTGTACTGGTCGCGGTCCGTCGCGGACACGCCGGCGTCACCGACGCTGAGCGACTGCGTGCTGCCGTCCGTGGCGGTCAGGGCCGTGGTGGTCGAGGCCTCGGGCGTCCAGAGGGCCTGGGCGGGCAGGGAGGTCGACACGACGAGCCCGGCGGCGAAGAGCAGGGCGCCGACGGCCGTCACCCTGGACGCGGTCCGGCGGAAGGCCGATCCCGACGCCGCACCGGGAGCGGCCTGCTGGGCGCGCGACGGCGCGGGACGCGTCGCACCGGGACGCGTCACACCGGTCCGGGTCGCACCGCGCTGGACACCCCGGGTGGCACCGCGCTGGGCCGTGCCCGGCCGGACGGGGCCACGCCCCGGAGCCGAGCGGACCGGGCGGCCGGCGGTCGACGGCACCGCCTCGACCCGACCGACGTCGGGAGAGCTCGGAGCCGGGGGCGTGGCGGTGCCGACAATGGGCGCGGGCCGCACGGGCGACGCGGGCGCGAGGTCGATCGGCGAGGCCGGTGCGACGGCGTCGACGGGCGCACCCACGATGGCGGCGAACTCGTCGTCGGTCGCGGCAGGCGTCTGGGACCGTGCCGCGGCCCGCTCGGCCTCGATGCGCGCTCGTCGGGTCAGGTGGACGACCGGAGCGGGTGCGTCGACGGTGACGTCGGTCTGGACGGGCGATGGCGAGGCGTCTGGCATGCGTTCGGTGAGAGTCCTGATCGGGGGCAGTGAGCCGCTCGGTTGGTAACGAGCTGGTAACGGAACTCCTGAACGGTAGCAAAGGACACCACGGCCCGCCAGTCGTGTCCCCCGCCGCACCCCGACCCCAGTCCGAGGGCGGACGGCCGCTCGTCAGACCGGGTCGACGCCGAGTCCGACCGTCTCCGCGCGGTGCAGCAGCACCTCGAGCTCGTCGACGACCGCGGGGCTCGCGAACAGGAACGACCGCGTGTCCCCCGCCTGCCACGAGCGGACGACCGCCCCGGCGGCAGCGGCGACGATCGACCCGGCGGCCATGTCCCACGGGTTGATCCCGCGCTCGTAGTACGCGTCGACGGTGCCGTCGCCGACCGCGCAGCAGTCGAGCGCCGCCGAACCGCCGCGCCGGATGTCCCGCACGCTGCCGATCAGTTCGGCGAGGACCGCGACCTGGCCGCGCCGCCGCTCGGCCGTGTAGGCGAACCCCGTCGACAGCAGCGTCTCGGCGAGGGTCGCCGGCGACGAGGCCGTGACCGGCACGCCGTCCCGGAGCGCCGGTCCGCCCACCTCGGCCCGGAACACGGTCCCCGTCGCCGGCGCCACGACCACGCCGGCGACGGGTTCCCACGTCGCGGGGTCGGGCGCACCACGGACCACACCGATGCTCACCGCGTAGTCGAGCCGTCCGTACAGGTAGTTGACCGTGCCGTCGATCGGGTCGACGACCCAGGTGACGCCGGACGTGCCCGCGGAGTCGCCACCCTCCTCGCCGAGGACGGCGTCGTCGGGACGGACCTCGGCGATGCGGCGGCGGACGAGGTCCTCGACCTCCCGGTCGGCGGCCGTGACGACGTCGACGATGCTCGACTTCCGGTCGGCGACCTCGACCCCCTCGGCGCGGCGGCGAGCGGCGAGGGCGGCGGCCTCGCGGGCGATGGCCTCGGCGAGGTCGGCGAACTCGGACGGCGTGGGTTCAGTGGACATGCGTCCATCCTGGCCGGAACGCGCCGCCCGCAACGCGAGAACCCCCTCCGAGGAGGGGGTTCCGAGGTGTGGCGAGTGAGGGATTCGAACCCCCGAAGGCTACGCCGGCTGATTTACAGTCAGATCCCTTTGGCCGCTTGGGTAACTCGCCGTCGCGCACCCGGCCCGTGTGATCACCAACCGGAGGCGCGCAGAACAGCATAGCCGATGCGCGGGGGTGGTCGTGACCACCCCGAGCGGCGGGCCGACGGACGGTCCTGAACCGCTCCTCCCGGCCGCCGATAGGCTGTCCCGCATGGCAGACAGTTCCTTCGACGTGGTGAGCAAGGTCGACAAGATGGAGGCGGAGAACGCCGTCAACCAGGCGGCCAAGGAGATCGAACAGCGCTACGACTTCAAGGGTGCCGGCGCCTCGATCGCGTTCAGCGGGGAGGACGTCCTCATCAAGGCGAACTCCGAGGAGCGGGCCCGTGCGGTGCTCGACGTCCTGCAGTCGAAGGCGATCAAGCGCAGCATCAGCCTGAAGAGCCTCGACGCCGGCGACCCCTACCCCTCGGGCAAGGAGTTCCGCATCGAGGTGAAGTTCAAGAACGGCATCGAGCAGGACGTCGCGAAGAAGATCGGCGCGTTCCTCCGCGCCGAGGCGCCGAAGAGCGTGAAGAGCCAGATCCAGGGCGACGAGCTCCGGGTGTCCTCGAAGAGCCGCGACGACCTGCAGAACACGATCCAGCTGCTGAAGGGCGAAGAGTTCGACGTCCCGCTGCAGTTCGTGAACTTCCGCTGACGCCCGCGTCCGCCTGACCCGACACCGACGACCCCGTGGAGCACTGGCTCTCCGTCGCGATCACGATCCTGCTGGTCCTGCTCGACCTCGCGATCCGTGTCTTCTCGATCATCTACGTCCCGATCAACCGGAAGCCGCAGACCGCGACGGCCTGGCTGCTCGCCATCTTCCTGATCCCCTACATCGGGTTCATCGTGTTCCTGGTCATCGGGTCCACGAAGCTCCCCCGCGACCGCCGCGAGAAGCAGGCGGAGATCAACCAGTACATCCTCGACCAGACCGAGGGCATCGAGCGCGTCCGCAAGGACCACCCGTGGCCGCCGTGGCTCGAGAGCATCACCAAGCTCAACCGTGAGCTCGGGTCGATGCCGCTCGTCGGCGGCAACTCCGCGGAGCTCTACCCGGACTACGAGGAGTCGTACGCCGAGATGACGCGGGCGGTGGACCAGGCCCGGCGCTTCGTCCACGTCGAGTTCTACATCGCGACGCTCGACGACACGACCCGTCCGTACTTCGAGGCGCTCGCCCGCGCGCAGTCCCGCGGCGTCACCGTGCGGTTCCTGCTCGACCACTGGGCGAGCCGCGGCTACCCCGGGTACAAGGACACGCTCGCGTTCCTCGACCGCGCCGGGATCGAGTGGCACCTGATGCTGCCGCTCAAGCCGCTGCAGGGGAAGTTCCAGCGGCCGGACCTCCGGAACCACCGGAAGATCATGGTGATCGACGGCTCGGTGGCGTTCACGGGGTCGCAGAACCTCATCGACAAGTCCTACGACCTCGAGTCGCACAAGAAGCGCCGGATGGCCTACAAGGACCTGTTCGCGCGGTTCGAGGGGCCGGTGGTCGCCGGGCTCAACGCGCTCTTCGTCACCGACTGGTACAGCGAGACCGACGAACTGCTGTTGCGCGAGAGCGACCCGGTGCAGCGCGCCGACCGCGGCGATGCGCTCGACTGCCAGGTGGTGCCGTCCGGTCCGGGCTTCGACGGCGAGAACAACCTGCGCCTGTTCAACGCGCTGCTCTACTCGGCGCAGCAGAAGGTGTCGATCACGTCGCCGTACTTCGTGCCGGACGACTCGATGCTCTACGCCATCACCACGACCGCGCAGCGCGGGGTCGAGGTCGAGCTCTTCGTCGGCGAGATGGGCGACCACGCGATGACGTGGCACGCCCAGCGCTCCTACTACGAGGCCCTGCTCCGCGCCGGTGTGCGCATCTGGCTCTACCGCGCGCCGACGATCCTGCACGCGAAGCACTTCACGATCGACGACGAGGTCTCGGTGATCGGGTCGAGCAACATGGACATGCGCTCGTTCAGCCTGAACCTCGAGGTGTCCGTCATGGTGCGCGGCCGCCGCTTCGTGGACCAGCTGTGCGAGGTGCAGCAGGCGTACAAGGACCACAGCTTCGAGCTGACGCTCGACGCCTGGCTCGACCGCCCGCGTCGGTCGCAGGTGCTCGACAACGTGGCGCGGCTCACGGCAGCGCTCCAGTAGCGGCCGGACGGGAGGCGCGGCACGGGTCCGGCGGGCCGGCTGCGGTGGTGCGTCGGCGCGGCTCCGGCGGGGCGGCAGCGGGGGCGCTGCAGTGCCGCTGTGGCGGCGTCAGCGGTGCTGCGGTGCGGTGGCGCTGCAGTGCCGCGGTGGCGGCGTCAGCGGGCGATCGGGACGAGCCCGGTGAGCCGGGCCAGCAGGCGCTCGAGCGGCCCGCGGCCGAGCACCGTGCGCCACACCACGGCGAACAGCACGGACCCGATCGCGAACCACGCCCACGCCGCGCCACTGTCCGGGTACGCGGGGAGCGCCGCGATGACCACGAGGTGCAGCGCGTACACGGACAGCGGCATCGACCCGACGGCGGCGAGCGGGAGGGCGATCCTCGACGCCGTCCGCCCGCGCCCGTCGACGAGCAGACAGCACAGGCCGATCACCGCGACCGCCACACCGGTCGTGCCGACGACGTCGACGATCGACGAGGAGTGGTCGCGGGGCGACAGGAACACCTGCATGAGTGCGTCCGCCGGGGTCGCGCCCGCCGGGGCGTACGGGACGCCCGGGAACGCGAACACGGCGTCGTCGGGCAGCGGCGCGAGGAGGTTCCCGGCACCGTAGGCGACCACCGCGACCAGCGTGCCGGCCGCGAGGAGCGCGACCTGGGTGCGCCGCGCCTCCAGTCCGTCCGATGGTGCCCGCGTCGCGTCCACGCGACGCGCGGGCAGCCGGGCGACCGCCAGGCCCACCAGGACGTACGCGAGGAAGGTGACCACCGGGTAGACCAGGCCGAGCTGCACCTCCCAGGTGCCCGCGTCGGCGTAGGCGGGCGCGATCGCGAGGGCCGCCACGGGCGACAGTACGGCGCACGCCGCCGCGAGCACGAGCAGCCACCGTGCCCGCCAGCGCAGGACCGGGACCACCAGCACGAACAGCACGCCGTACGTCGGCAGGATCACGTACACCGGCGTGTCCAGCGCCATCAGGAGCAGGCCGACCGCGACCACCGCGGCTGCCCGGATCGCCAGCCGCGCCCGGACCCGGCCGATGGTCGGTGGGCCCGACGGCCGCGACCTCCCGCTCGTCAGCCCGATGGAGACCCCGGCGAGGACCGCGAACAACGACGACGACCGACCGTGCGCCACCGCGGCCCACGTGTCCGGCGCGGACCAGTCCACGGTGTCCGCGATGCCACCGACGTGCGTGCCGATCATGCCGAGCAGTGCGAGTGCCCGGGCGACGTCGACGCCCTGCAGCCGGGGTCCGGACGCGAGCACGCCCCGGACCGCGTCGGGCGGTGCGGGGCGTGCGGCGGTCATCGTCGGCTCAGTCCACCGACGCCGCTGCCCGACCGAGCGAGACGTCGACCATCTCGTCGCGCGGGACGACCTTGATCCGCTCACGACCCTGCGCCTCGCCGAGGGCGATCTCGTGCGCGTCGAGGTTGTGCCAGCCGTCGAGGTCGGTGTAGTTGACACCCCGCTCGCGCAGCAGCGCCGGGACCGCACCGTCCGAGGGGTCCTCCGGCGTCCACCAGCTCGCCTGGTCGTTCACGATGTGCTGCACGGTCTCCATCGCGTCGGACTTGGTGTGGCCGATGAGGCCGACCGGGCCGCGCTTGATCCAGCCGGTCGCGTACACGCCCGGGATCGGCGCGCCGTCCTCGCCGAGGACCTGGCCCTCCTGGTTGGGGATGACGCCGTACCGCTCGTCGAACGGCACCCCCGGCAGCGGCGAGCCGAAGTAGCCGACCGCGCGGTACACCGCCTGCACCGGGAGCTCCCGGACCTCGCCGGTTCCCTCGACACCGCCCTCGCCGTTCGGCCGGGTCCGCTCGTACCGGACGGCAGCGACGTGGCCGTGCTCGTCGCCCACGAACTCGAGCGGCTTCGCGTAGAAGTGCAGGTGCAGCCGTCGGCTCGCCTGCCCCACCTCGCGCTGCCGCCACTGCTCGAGGACGCGGTTCATGACCATGACCTGCTTGTTGGTCTGGATGGCGGTGCGCGAGGCCTCGTCGTGGTCGAAGTCCTCGTCGTACACCACCATGTCGACGTCCCGCAGCTCGCCGAGCTCGCGGAGCTCCAGCGGCGTGAACTTGACCTGCGCCGGGCCACGACGACCGAAGACGTGCACGTCCGTCACCGGGGACGCCTTGAGGCCCTCGTACACGTTGTCCGGGATCTCGGTCGGGAGCAGGTCGTCGGCGTGCTTCGCGAGGATGCGGGACACGTCGAGGGCGACGTTGCCGTTGCCGATCACCGCGACGCTCGAGGCGTCGAGCGGCCAGGTGCGGGGGACGTCCGGGTGCCCGTCGAACCAGCTCACGAAGTCGGCGGCGCCGTAGGAACCCTCGAGGTCGACACCGGGCACGTCGAGGGCGGCGTCCTTGATCGCCCCGGTCGAGAAGACCACGGCGTTGTAGTGCCGCTTGAGGTCGTCGAGCGTGATGTCCTCGCCGAAGCGGACGTTGCCGAAGAGGCGCACCACACCGCGGTCGAGCACGTCGCGCAGGGCGTTCACGATGCCCTTGATGCGGGGGTGGTCCGGAGCCACGCCGTACCGCACCAGGCCGTAGGGGGCGGGGAGCTGCTCGAACAGGTCGATCGACACGTCGTAGCCGTGCGCCTCGCGGAGGAGGATGTCGGCGGCGTAGATGCCGGCCGGGCCGGCGCCGACGATGGCCAGTCGGAGGGTGGGCACTGTTCGTCTCCAGTTCGTTGGGGGTCGTCGTCGGTGGGCGGCGTGCCTGCTGGCTGTGGCCGTCTTCGCCACCCGGGGGCTGCCGCTCGCCTGCTGGCGGTTGCCGGTCGGTCTGTCGGTCGGGCCGGTTGACCGGTCGAGCCGGTCGGGCCGGTCGGGCCGGTCGGGCCGGTCGGGCCGGTCGGGCCGGTCGGGCCGGTCGGGCCGGTTGGCCGGTTGGCCGTCGGCTGACGGTCGGTCCGGTCGGTCGGCTCGTGACGGCCGTCAGTGGTCGGTCACCGGCTGCGGTCGACGACCGACTCGGCGAACCGGGTCAGCGCACGTTTCACCGTACCGTCCGGGAGCGGCCCGAGGGCGGCGACGGCGTCTTGCGCCCACCGGACGGCGACCTCGCGGGTGGCCGCGGTGGCCTCGTGCGCCCGCAGAGCGGCGACCGCCGACTGGTACTCGTCGGTCGCGACCGCGTCGTCGGGGGCGTCCTTCACGTCACGCTCGATGCGGGCGAGGAGCGAGCGCGCGTCGTCGTCGCTGGTGGCGAGACGGCGGAGGTGCAGCAGCGGCAGCGTGTCGACCCCGGCGCGCAGGTCGTTGCCGGCGATCTTGCCGGTCTTGTCCGTCGCCGGCGCGAGGTCGATGACGTCGTCGACGAGCTGGAACGCGACGCCGACCTTCTCGCCGAACACCCCGACGGCGTCGAGGTAGGCACGGTCCGCTCCGGAGAAGAGGATCCCGGCGCGTGCGGCCGTCGCGATGAGCGACCCGGTCTTGTCGCTGAGCACCTGGATGTAGTGCGCGACGGGGTCCTCGTCCTCGCGGGGACCGGTCGTCTCGTGCAGCTGCCCGAGGCACAGCCGCTGGAAGGTCTCCGCCTGCATCCGGATGCCCTCGACACCGAGGTCGGCGGTGATGAGGCTCGCGCGGGCGAACAGCAGGTCGCCGGTCAGGATCGCCACGTTGTTGCCGTAGGTCACGTGCGCGCTCGGCACACCGCGACGGACCGGAGCCTCGTCCATGACGTCGTCGTGGTAGAGCGACGCGAGGTGCGTCGTCTCGATGCTGACTGCGGCCTTGACGACCTGCTCCGTCACGCCCTCGCCGAGCTGCGCGATGAGGAGCGTCAGGGTGGGCCGGATCCGCTTCCCCCCGGCGGACAGCAGGTAGCGGCTCGTGGTGTCGGCGAGGGTGTCCGCGGAGTGCATGGCGTCCTCGAGCGCGTGCTCGACGAGTTCGAGCCCGTCGTCCACGGCCGTGATGAACCGCCTGTCCGCCGGCGACGCGAACAGCCGTTCGCCGATGCCCAGCGAGGCGCGGAGACTCGGTGCGCGACGTGCGACCGGGACGCTCGGATTCAAGTGCTGCTCCGTACTCGGGGAGGGGTGGGGTCAGCCGTCGTGGTCGGCCGGTTCGGCCCCGGGCTGCACGCGGGGCTGCTCGCCGGTGGCCTGGTGGGCACGGCGGGCCTTCGCGCGTCGTGCTGCCGACGCGCGGACCGTCCCGGCGACGGGCTTGCGCCCGCGGTGCAGTGCGACGATACCGGCAGTCAGGTTGCGGTAGGCGACCATGGTGAAGCCGACGCCGCGGAGCCATTGGCTGAGCACCTGCTGCTCGGGCCACGCCTCGATCGACTCCGCCAGGTAGCGGTACGCGGCCGGGTTGCTCGACGACAGCCGCGCGACCCCGGGCAGGACGCGCTTGAGGTAGGCGCCGTACCCGAGGCGGAGGAGCGCCAGCGGCGGCGTGGAGAACTCACAGATGACGACGCGGCCACCGGGCTTCAGGACCCGCAGCATCTCCGCGAGGGCCTGGTGGGGGTCGTTGACGTTCCGGAGACCGAACGAGATGGTCACGGCGTCGAAGGTGTCGTCGTCGAACGGCAGCTGTTCAGCGTCGCCCTCGACGAAGGTGATCTCGGGATGGCGCTCCCGACCGACGGCGATCATGCCCGCGGAGAGGTCGAGGGCGGTGACCTCCGCCCCCTTCTTCGCGAAGGCGGCGGCGCTGGTCCCGGTGCCCGCAGCGATGTCGAGCACCTTCTCGCCCGGGCGCGGGTCGACCGCACGGACCGTCGCGACACGCCACAGCGGGGCGTTGCCCGCGGAGAGGATGTCGTTCGTGAGGTCGTACTTCGCGGCGACGTCGTCGAACATGGCCGCCACCTCGTCCGGCCGCTTGTTCAGGTCCGCTCTGCTCACCCGAGCCATCCTAGAGGTCGACGCTCCAGCATTCCCGGGGGGCACGCTGCGCGTACGATCACCTCGTGCCCCGAACCACCACAGCGGCCCCGCCGTTGACGGTCTCGACCCGGATCCTCGACGACCCGGGCGCCGTCCTCCGACACACGCTCCACGACGCACCGCTGGCCTTCGTCCGCGGCGGGGACGGCATCGTCGGCATCGGTGAGGCGGTCCGGCTCGAGTTCGGCGGAGCAGACCGGATGACCGACGCGGCGGCGGCGTGGCGCGCGATCGTGGCCGACGCCGAGGTGGACGACCCGGTACGGCTGCGCGGGACCGGGCTCGTCGCGTTCGGGGCGTTCGCGTTCGCCGACGACTCCGAGGACACGAGCGTCCTGATCGTCCCGCGGGTCGTCATCGGACGGCGCCGGGGGAAGGCCTGGCTCACGGCGATCGACACGACGCCGGACCCCGCTCCGCTCGGCTTCACGCGGACCTCGGTGCCGGTGCCGGCCGTCGGCCCGCACGTCTCGGTCCCGCTCGTCCCGGGACGCATCGACGAGGACGCGTACGCACGCAACGTCGCCGAGGCCGTCCGTCGGATCTCGGCGGGCGGGGCGCGCAAGGTGGTGCTCGCGCGGGACCTCGTCGGGACCCTGCCGGAGGGCGCCGACCAGCGCGCGGTGCTGCTCGACCTGGCCGAGGCCTACCCGCAGTGCGTCACGTTCGCCGTGGACGGCATCATCGGGGCGACCCCGGAGACGCTCGCCCGGACCGACGGGACCCGGTTGACGGCGCGGGTCCTCGCCGGCAGCGCTGCCCGTGGAGCAGACCCCGTGTCCGATCGAGCCGCCGCCGAGGCCCTCGCGGCGAGCCGGAAGGACGTCGAGGAGCACGCGTTCGCGGTCGAGAGTCTGCTCGAGGCGCTCAGCCCCCTCGCGACCGACCTCCACGCCGACGACGAACCGTTCCGCCTGCAGCTCCCGAACGTGTGGCACCTGGCCACCGACGTGCAGGCGACGCTGCCGGCCGGTGTCACGTCGCTCGACGTGGCGAACGCGCTGCACCCCACCGCCGCCGTCGCGGGGACGCCCACCGACGTGGCCGTGGCGTTGGTGTCCGAGCTCGAGGGCGTCGACCGCGGGCGCTACGCGGGGCCGGTCGGCTGGTTCGGGGCGAACGGGGACGGCGAGTGGATGCTCGCGCTCCGGAGTGCCCGCGTCGCGCCCGACGGGACCGTGCGGGCGTGGGCGGGAGCGGGCATCGTCGCCGGTTCGGTGCCCGAGCGGGAGGTCGCCGAGACACGGCTGAAGTTCCGCCCGATCACGGACGCGCTCGCCTGACGTCCGCGGCGGTTCCGCTCGTCGGCTGCCGTTCCGCTCGTAGGTGGCCGTTCCGCTCGTAGGCTGCCGTTCCGCTCGTGGGTGGCCGTTCCGCTCGTAGGTGGCCGTTCCGCTCGTAGGTGGCCGTTCCGCTCGTAGGAAATCCCCCGTTCCGACCACCTACGAGCGATCCGGCTTCCCATTCCACGCGCGATGGGACGATCCGCTCGTGCTCGACCGAACCGCGCACTGGCGACCGTTCCGCTCTTACGAAGCAGCTCCACTCGTCGGGAGCCGTCCCGCTCGTAGGGTGCCGTTCCGCTCTTGGGTGACCGTTCCGTTCGTAGGAAGCCGCTCCGCTCGTAGGAAGTCCCCTTTTCCGACCACCTACGAGCGATCCGGCTTCCCATTCCACGCGCGATGGACCGATCCGCTCGTGCTCGACCGAACCGCCCCCGCGCGCCGCCGACCACAAGACCGAACGAGCACACGACGCACGAACACACACGGCCCCCGCCCCGCGCCCGACCTCAGTCGACCAGCGGCACCTCGACCACCAACCGCTCCGCCGGGTCCGTCAGCACGCTCTCCAGGTCCCCCCACGTCGCGGCCCGCCGGTACTCCCACCCGAGCCCGGTGACGACCCGCTCCACGTCGACCTGCTGCGGCGTGCTCATCATCCGCTCCATGTCCTCCGGCCGCGTCGTCGCCGCCACCTCGAGGCCGCGGAAGATCGCCCCGCCGCCGTCGTTCCCGACCACCACCTGCACCCGGTGCGTCCGCTCCCTGGTACCGGTCACGAACGCACCGAGGTCGTGCAGGAACGTCAGGTCACCGACGAGCACCCGCGTCGTGCCGGGCGAACCGGCGATGGCCGCCGCGATCCCGAGCGCGGTCGACACCGTGCCGTCGATGCCGGCGAGGCCGCGGTTGGCGTGCACGCGGAGCTTCTTGCCCGCGACGCGGGAGTCGGCGACCCGGATGAGCTGCGATGCACCGAGGACGAGCCGGTCGTGCGGCCAGGTGGCGCCCCAGACGGCGTCGACGAGCATGCCGCGGTCGACGGGCCGGCGGCGGAGGGCGACCTCGTCGCGGAGGAACCGGTTGCGCTCGGCACGGTCCGACGACCGCTTGGCGCCGAGGTCCGGGGCCGCGTCGCCGTCGCCGAGCAGGGTGCGGCTGGCCGCCACCCACCGCCCGACCCAGGCGCGGTGGGCCGGGGTGGTCCGGCCGGTGACGCGCACGTCGCCGACGACGGTGGTCGCGGCGTCCGGACGGGAGGCACGGGCCGGATCGTACGCGTCGGCCCCCGGTGCGCGGACGACGATCGTCTCGACGTCGGCGCGCTGCAGGAGCGCGGGGACCTCGCGGCTGAGGGTGGGGTGGCCGAGCGCGACGGCGCGGCGGACCGCACCGCCGAACCGCGGGTCGCGGAGGAGGTCGCGGTACGCCACGACGAGGTTCCGACCGAAGTGGGCACCGCTCGACACCTCGGCGAGGAGCGGTGCGCCGAGCTCCCACGCGACGCGCTCGGCGTCCTCCCCGGCGTCGTGGCCAGCGATGACGACGGTCGCGGGTTCGTCGTCGGGCGCGAGCTCGGCCACGGGGAGCCCGGTGTTGCGGCGACGGTCGGCGAACGCGAGGTCGCGGTCGGCGTCGTCGATCGGTGCGACGGCCTCGTCGGACAGGCCCGCGGAGAGCGGCTCGCGGAACGCGACGTTGAGGTGCACCGGACCGGGACTGCCGGCGTGACCGGACGCTGCCGCGACCGCCTGGCGCGCGAGCTCCCGCGCGCTCGGACGGAGGGCGTCGACGTCGGTCTGCGCGCTCGGTGCCTGCACGTCGCGCACGAACGACACCGCGGGCCCGAAGATCCCCGGCTGCACGGTGGTCTGGTTGCTCCCGATCCCGCGCAGTTCGTCGGGCCGGTCCGCGCTCACCACGATCATCGGGACGCCGGAGTGGTGCGCCTCGAGCACGGCGGGGTGCAGGTTCGCCACCGCGGTGCCGGAGGTGGTGACGACGACGGCCGGCCGCCCCGTCTCGACGGCGAGGCCGAGGGCGAAGAACCCGGCCGTGCGCTCGTCGAGCCGGACGTGGACGGTGGTGCCGCCGGCACGCTCGAGCGCCACTGCGGCGAGCGCGAGCGCCTGCGACCGGGACCCCGGGCTCACGACGACGTCGGTCACACCGGCTCGGGCGAACTCCTGCAGGAGCACGAGGGCGAAGTCGGTGGCCGGACTACCGCTCGTCGTCGTCGCGGTCGTGGAACTGCTGTTCGAGGTCTCGGAGGGTCGCGTCGTCCTGGTCCTTGTCCGTGCGGGAGGGCCCGGTGGCCGGGGGGCCGCCGAGGAAGTCCGGGTCGTCTTCGGGTCCACGGTACCGGGGCGTCGGGGCAGGACCCGCCGGAGCGCGGCCGAGCAGCAGCCAGAGCACGCCGCCGAGCACCGGGAGCACGATCACGAGGAGGACCCAGACGCCACGGTTGAGGGACCGGACACGCTGCCGCGGCATCGTGGCACAGTCGACCGCCATCCACACCGTGAACGCCACGGCGGCGACGACGACGATCAGCCACAGTCGGACCATGCACGGAGTCTAGGCAGCGCTCCTGTGCGGGACCTGCCACCCGACGCTCCGTACACTTGTCGCGTGAAAGCGTGGCTCCTCTACACCCTCGCCCGTCTCGGGATCTTCGCCGCTGCCCTGGTGCTGCTGCTCCTGTTGACGCCGATGCCCTGGTACTGGGCCACGATCGTCGCCGCCCTCGTCGGGCTGCTGGTGAGCTACCTCGCGCTCGCGAAGCTGCGCTACCGCGTCGCCACGAGCCTCGCCGAGCGCCGCCCGGAACGGGACCACGACGCCGACTCGGACTTCGAGGACGACTTCGTCGACGCCGCTGACGCCGCTGCCCCGCGGGAGCACCCCGTGTCCGACGCCGACCGGCACACGGTCCGGCGCGACGAGGACTGACCCGGACACAGCGAGCACCGCGGCGACCGCAGCGACGCCTACGGCTGCAGCGCCAGCGTGATCCCGAGCACGAGCCCGAACGCCAACGACGCGAACGACGACAGCTGCAGCGCGGTGATGAGCTCCCGCGGCTTCGTGGACGAGACGCCGATGGCGAGTGCCGGCAGCGCGAGGAGCAGCGAGAAGTAGGTCAGGCCGGTGCGGAAGTAGAGCAGCACGAACCACAGCAGCACGACGTACGGCAGCATCAGGAACAGTCCGAAGAGCGTCCGTGCGACCGGTCGACCGAGCACCACCGCGAGGGTGCGCTTGCCGGCGAGGCGGTCCTCGTCGATGTCGCGGATGTTGTTCACCATGAGCACGGCGCAGGCGAAGAACCCGGCGGCGACCGCGGCGGCCCACCCGCTGATCGTGACCTGACGGATGAGCACGAACTGGGTGCCGAGCACGGCGACCAGCCCGAAGAACACGAAGACGAAGACCTCACCGAGCGCGTTGTAGCCGTACGGCCGCTTGCCACCGGTGTAGAACCACGCTGCGACGATCGCGGCCGCCCCGACGAGGAGCAGCCACCAGAGCTGGGTGAGCACGACGATCACGAGCCCGGCCGCGGCGGCGAGCCCGAAGAACGTCAGCGCGACCGTCAGCACCGTGCGCGGCTTCGCGATCCCGGCACCGGTCAGGCGGGCGGGTCCGACGCGGAACTCGTCGGTGCCCCGGACGCCGTCGGAGTAGTCGTTGCTGTAGTTCACGCCGATCTGCAGGAACAGCGCGACGGCGAGGGCGAGGAGCGCGATCGCCAGGTGCCCGTCCTTCGCAAGGTAGTCGCCGAAGTCTCCGGCCAGACCGCTGTCGACGTACCCGACGGCGGTGCCGAGGACGACCGGCACGACGCCGAGCGTCAGGGTGCGCAACCGCGCGCCGCCGATCCAGTCCCGCGCGGTCGCCCTGCGCCGGACGGGCCGGTTCGAGGCGGCCTTCGCCGGGTTGCCGCTCCGGCCCTTCGCGTGCGTCTGCTTCTTCGTACGTGCCACGGCCGTCCATCGTATCGGCGTCCGCCATGGGTCCGGCCCGCGGCCGGACTACGGCCGGACGGGAGGCACGGATCGGCCGGGTCGGAGCGGCCCGCCTCCGTCAGGTGGCCGGGTCCGCGATCGCGCGGATCGCCCGGCGGTCCGGCTTGCCGGACGCGAGCATCGGCAGGCGGTCGAGCACGACCACGTCGGCCGGGCGGGCCGCCCGGCCGAGGGCCTCACCGACCGCCGAGCGGACGGTGTCGAGGTCGACCGGCCGATCGGTCACGACGACCGGCACCTCGCCCCACTCCCCCGACGCCCGTCGGGTGACGACCGCGGCGTCCTGACCGGGGAGGCCGCGGACGATGCGTTCGACGAGGCCGAGCGGGACCTTCTCTCCCCCGGAGATCACGACGTCGTCGAGCCGTCCGAGCACCCGCACCCGCCCGTCGTGGACCTCGCCGGCGTCACCCGTCCGGTACCACCGCCGCCCGTCGTGCTCGGTGAAGGCCGTGGCCGTCCGCCCCGGGTCGTCGAGGTAGCCCTCGGCGAGCACCGGACCGGCGAGCAGGAGCTCCCCGTCGTGCACCGTCGCCTGCACCGGCCCGAGCGGGACGCCGTCGTAGACGCAGCCGCCCGCGGTCTCGCTCGCCCCGTACGTCGTCACCACGCGCACGCCGGCCGCGGTCGCGCGTTCACGGAGTGGGGCCGGGGTGGCCTGGCCGCCGACGAGCACGGCGTCGAACGTCGCGAGCGCCGCGGTGGCGCGCTCGTCGTCGAGGATCCGTGCGAGCTGCACGGGCACGAGCGAGGTGTAGCGGTGCGGCGCCGCCGGGTCGACCTCGAGCCGGTCCGCAGCCTCGGCGAACGCGCGGGCGTCGAAGTGCCCGGGCGGGACCACCACGGGGGTCGTGCCCGCCGTGACGGACCGCGTCAGGACGTTGAGCCCGGCGATGTAGTGGGTCGGGAGCGCGAGCACCCAGTGCCCGGGTCCGCCGAGCGCCGCGTCGGCGGCTGCGGCACCGGCCAGGAGCGCCTCGGACGACAGCGCGACGCGCTTGCCGGTCCCCGTGGAGCCGCTCGTCTCGACCACCAGGGCGACCCGCTGTTCGACGTGGGCCGGAGGCGGTGTCGGCAGCGCGGGGGCACCCTCGGCGACGGGGAGCAGTGCCGGGCCGCCGGTGAGCGCTGCCTCCAGGCCGCGCAGCACCGCCGACGGGTCGGACGTGCCGACGGGGACGAGCGGACGGGGCATCAGTAGTGCCAGGGGAACGCGGTCCAGTCGGGCTCGCGCTTCTGCAGGAACGAGTCGCGGCCCTCGACGGCCTCGTCGGTGCCGTACGCGAGGCGGGTCGCCTCGCCCGCGAACACCTGCTGGCCGACCATGCCGTCGTCGACCGCGTTGAAGGCGTACTTGAGCATCCGGATCGCCGTCGGGGACTTGCCGAGGACGATCTCGCCCCAGCGGATCGCCTCACGCTCGAGGTCCTCGTGCGGGACGACGGCGTTCACGGCCCCCATCTCGTACGCGCGCTGCGCCGAGTACTCCTGCGCCAGGAAGAAGACCTCGCGTGCGAACTTCTGCCCGATCTGCCGGGCGTAGTAGGCACTGCCGTAGCCGCCGTCGAACGAACCGACGTCGGCGTCGGTCTGCTTGAACCTGCCGTGCTCGGCGCTCGCGATCGTCAGGTCGCAGATCGCGTGCAGCGAGTGCCCGCCACCGGCCGCCCAGCCGGGGACGACCGCGATCACGACCTTCGGCATCATGCGGATGAGGCGCTGGACCTCGAGGATGTGCAGTCGCCCCATCGACGCCTGCGCCGCCGCAGGGTCGACGCCCTCCGGCGGGGCGCCCTCGTCGCCGACGTACTGGTAGCCGCTGCGGCCCCGGATGCGCTGGTCACCGCCGGAGCAGAACGCCCATCCGCCGTCCTTCGGGCTCGGGCCGTTGCCGGTGAGCAGCACGACGCCGACCCGCGGGTCCTGCCGGGCGTCGTCGAGCGCGCGGTACAGCTCGTCGACGGTCCGGGGGCGGAACGCGTTGCGCACCTCGGGACGGTCGAAGGCGACCCGGACGATCCCCTGCGACACGTGCTTGTGGTACGTGATGTCGGTGAAGTGCTCCGCGACGGGGGCTTCGGTCCAGACGTCGGGGTCGAACAGGTCGGAGACGGGGGCAGGCATGGACCCAACGTACTGCCGTCCGGTGGGCGACCGATCGCCGGGCGCCGGTCGGGTAGCCGAGGTCGGGCAGTCGAGGTAGCCGAGGTCGGGCAGTCGAGGTCGGGCAGTCGCGGCTCGGCAGTCGCGGCTAGGGGGTCGAGCCGCCCATGTCGGTGAGGAGCTCCGGGGCGACGATCACGACGAGGACGATGAGGATCACCGGGTTGGCGAGGAACGCCACCACGACCCCGATCGCGCCGTACCACCGGCCGAACGACCCGACCGCGGCGATGAACCCGAGCACGGCGGCGACGAGCGTGAGGAACACCACGACGAAGCAGATGCCGAACGCGAAGGTGGTGTCGCCGCCGACGAAGACCGCGAACGCGCTGGCGTCGACCGCGGCGCAGACGACCGCCATCCCGAGCGCGATCTTGCCGATCAGCGGGTTCCGTCGACGCGGTGTGCGGGCCTGGTGGTCGCGGACGTCGACGGTGTTGCGTTGCACGAGGCGCGCGAACTCGTCCGTCTGGGCAGGAGCGGGTCGTGCGGCGCTCCGGGCCGCTGCGGTGCGGGGCTGCGCGGCACGCTGCTGCGCTGCCCGCTGCTGTGCGGACCGCTGCTGGGTTGCCCGTTGCTGGGTCGCCTTCTGCTGGGTTGCCCGCTGCTGGGTCGCCTTCTGCTGCGTTGCCCGTTGCTGGGTCGCCCGCTGCTGGGCGGCCCGTTGTTCGTCTGGCGCCACCGGGCCTCCCTCCTCGCCATCCGGTCGACGATGCCCGTCGGGACGGGCGCCGGCCGGAGCCGACCGGTCGATGCTAGTGCCCTGCGCTGGCGGTCCCCTCCGAACAACCGGGGGGCTCGCTGGGCACGCCCGGACGGCCGCCGAGCACCTCCCCGGTGCTCCGCTGGGAGGATGGGCTCGTGCTCCCCGACCTCGACGCCCTGCTCGCCGACGCCCACGTCGTCACCCTCCCGATGCGGGTGCGGTTCCGCGGGATCACGGAACGCGAGGCCCTGCTGCTCCGCGGACCCGAGGGGTGGACGGAGTTCTCGCCCTTCGTCGAGTACGACGACACCGAGGCCACCGCCTGGCTCCGTGCCGCCGTCGACTTCGGCTGGACCGCGCACGAGCCCGCTGCCGACTCCGTGCCGGTGAACGCCACCGTGCCCGCGGTCGACCCCGCCGCGGTCGCCGACCTGCTCGCCCGCTACCCCGGCTGCACGACCGCGAAGGTGAAGGTGGCCGAACCCGGCACGACGGTCGACGACGACGTCGCCCGCGTCGCCGAGGTCCGACGGGTGATGGGACCGGACGCGGCCGTGCGGGTGGACGCGAACGGGCTGTGGAGCGTCGACCAGGCCGTCGTCGCGCTCGAGCGGCTCGCCCCCTTCGACCTGCAGTACGCCGAGCAGCCCGTCGCCACCGTCGCCGGTCTCGCCGAGGTCCGACGCCGGACCGCGGGACTCGGCGTCGCGATCGCGGCGGACGAGAGCGTCCGGAAGGCCGACGACCCGCTGGCGGTAGCCCGGGCGGGAGCCGCGGACGTCCTCGTCGTGAAGGCGCAGCCCCTCGGCGGCGTCACGGCGGCAGCCGCGATCGTGCGGGAGGCCGGGCTCCCCTGCGTGGTGTCCAGTGCGCTCGACACCTCCGTCGGGCTCGGGATGGGGGCGTTCCTCGCGGCCCGGTCGATGGCACCGGGGTACGCGGCGGGCCTCGGGACGGCTGCGATGTTCGCGGCAGACGTCAGCGTGTCGCCGCTCCTGCCTGTGGACGGCCGGGTTCCGGTGCGGCGGGCGACCGTCGACCGAGGGCTCCTGGAACGGCGTGCGGCATCGCCGGAACGGACCGCGTGGTGGCGCGACCGGCTCCGGCGGGTGCACGCGCTCCTCGCGGCCTGACGAGCGCGCCACCGCGGCGCGGGCGCGCTGCGCGCTCCGGCGGACCTGCGGCGCGCTTGCGGCGCCAGCGCGGGCAGATCTCCTCGTGGCCTCCCCGCCTCCTGCCGACGGACGGGAGGCGCGGTACCGACCGGCACCGCGCCTCCCGTCCGACGACCGTCGGGTCGCGCGTCGTCAGACCGCGCGCCGCCACGTCTGCGGGCTCACAGCCCGGAGTAGCTGTGCAGCCCCTTGAAGAAGACGTTCACGACGGAGAAGTTGAACATCACCGCTCCGAAGCCGATCAGCGCCAGCCACGAGGACCGGGCACCACGCCATCCGCGGGTCGCGCGCGCGTGGATGTACCCGGCGTAGACGACCCAGATGATGAAGGTCCAGACCTCCTTGGTGTCCCACCCCCAGTAGCGTCCCCAGGCACGCTCGGCCCAGATGGCGCCGGCGATGAGCGTGAAGGTCCAGAGCACGAAGCCCACGAGGATCACCCGGTAGCTGAGGACCTCGAGCCGGTCGGCGTCGGGCAGGGTCTCCATGAAGCGGAGCTTGCCCGTCGACGGACGGCCCTGGCGGTAGGTCTGCACGAGCTGGGACACGGCCAGACCGGCGCCGAGCGCGAAGAAGCCGGTGCCGGCGATCGCGACGAAGACGTGGATGACCAGCCAGTACGACTGCAGCGCCGCGACGAGCGGGACCACGGGGACGTAGTAGTTGACCGTCGCGACCCCGAGCAGGATCAGCGTCAGCCCGGAGATGAACACGCCGAGGAACTGCAGGTTCTGCCAGAGCTGCACCCCGAGGAAGATCAGCACGATGAGCGCCGTGCCGGTCAGGGAGAACTCGAACATGTTGCCCCACGGCACGCGGTCGGCCGCGATCCCCCGGAGCACGACCGCCCCGATGTGCAGGATGACCCCGAGGATCATCATCGCCATGCCGACGCGCTCGAACTTCGTGCCGGACCTGCCCGTCTCGGGGCGGGTGTCCTGCTCCACCTTCTCGAGCACGACGGTCCCGCCCTGCACGGTCGCGACCGACTTCGCGGCACGTGCCGGGGCCGCTGCGGTGGCACCGGCCGCGACGTTGCCCGCCCGCTTGGCCATGTCGAGGGCGAACGAGATGAACGCGATGACGTAGACGGCCATCGCCGAGTAGGTCAGCACGACCGAGTAGCTGGCGAGGGTCGCGGTCATGTTCACTCCGGCATCCTAACTCCGAGGTCCGACACGTGCCGCTTCGCGATGTCCGCGACGGCCCGTTCCAGGTTGGGGTCCTCACCGCGGGCGAGACCCGCGTACTCGAGGTCGTACTCGCCGTGCTCGGCGCCCCTGCGCGGCACGGCCTTCACCCACACCCGGCGACGCGGCACGAACAGCGAGGTGAGCAGGCCCAGCGTCGACAGGAGCGCGAACCCGCCGACCCAGAGCTGCGCGGGGTCGTGGTGCACGTCGAGCGAGACGTAGCGCTTCACCCCGTCGAACGTGATCGACCCGGCGCCGTCCGGCAGTTGCTTGGTCTGGCCGGGCTTGAGCTCGATGGCGGCCGCCTTCGCCTGACGCCCGGCGATCTCCTTGAGCCCGCTCGTGTCGAGCGTGTAGACGCTCTGCGGCACGCCGTCGTCGAGCCCGAGGTCGCCCGTGTAGACCTGCAGGCTCAGCAGCGGGTTCTCGGTGTCGGGGTAGGCGCTCGCGAACGCTCCCGTCGACATCTGCTGGGCGGTCGGGTAGAAGAAGCCCTGGATGCCGAGCTGGTCCGGCACGGCGTCCGGCACCTTGATCACGCCGACGGACGTGTAGTTCGCGTCCTGCGGCAGGAACGGCACGACGTCCTTGAACGCCACGTTGCCCTTGCCGTCGCGGATCGTCACCTGCATGGCGTAGCCGTTTCCGAGCAGGTACACGTTCGTGCCGCCGATCGAGACCGGGTCGTTCACGCCGAGCCGCTGCGTCTTGGTCACGCCGTTCTTCGTCGTGGTCGTGACGGTCGCGTCGTAGTCGAGCGCCTGGCCGAGCGCGTTGAGGTTCTTCTCCTCGTACTTCGTCACGAACTTGTCGAGCGTCAGGTTGTAGCCCTGCAGGTCGCCCTGCTGGAACCACCGGCCCGGGTTGAACGAGTCGTACGCCACCAGGCTGTTCGAGAACGTCTGTCCCTCGACGAGCAGGCGCTGGCCGGTGAACCCGAAGCCGCCGCCCACGCCGACGGCGATCAGGACGCCGACGAGGGCCGCGTGGAACACGAGGTTGCCGGTCTCGCGCAGGTAGCCGCGCTCCGCGCTCACCGAGTCGCCGAACCGCTCGACGCGGTACCCGGAGCGCTTCAGGAGCGCCATGGCACGCGTCACCGCGTCGTCGACGGACGGGAGGCCCGTGGTGGCGCCCGCCCCGTCGCCCGCGGTCGTGACGCTGGTCGCGTCCACCGGCACGGTGCGGAAGCCCGCGAGCCGGCCGAGCCGCACCGGCGTCTTCGGCGGTCGTGTCCGAAGCGCCTGCCAGTGGTGCTTCGTGCGCGGGACGATGCAGCCGATCAGCGAGATGAAGAGCAGCAGGTAGATCGCCGAGAACCACACCGAGGTGTAGGTGTCGAAGACCTGCAGCTTGTCGAGCACGGGGTAGAGCGCCGGGTGGTCGGCCTTGTACTGCACGACGCCGTTCGGGTCGGCCGTCCGCTGCGGGACGAGCGAGCCGGGGATGGCGGCGAGGGCGAGCAGCATGAGCAGGAACAGGGCCGTCCGCATGCTCGTGAGCTGTCGCCAGAAGAAGCGCAGGTAGCCGACCAGGCCGAGCTTCGGCTGCGCGACGTCGGCACCGCCGCGGTCCGACGGCTCGCGCCGTGCCGGAGCGGCGTCGACGTGGTCGGACGGGCGCTGCGGGTCGGAGACGCGGTCTGTGCCCTCCTGCGTCTCCTGCGACTGCTGGGCCTCCTGGGCCTCCTGGGCCTCCTGGGCCTCCTGGTCAGACTGCCGGGACAAAGCTCTGGATCACCGCCCCGAGGCTCGACATGACGGCCGACCAGATGCCGGTGACCATGAGCAGACCGATGACGATCAGGATCGCTCCTCCGATGATGTTGACGACGCGCATGTGGCGCTTCACGGCGCGGATCGCCCCGGTGGCCCAGCCCGCCCCGAGCGCCACGAGGACGAACGGGATGCCGAGACCGAGGCAGTAGGCGACGCCGAGCCACATGCCCTGCCAGGCGCTGCCGGCCTGCACGCTGAGCAGGTTGATGGCAGCGAGGGTGGGGCCGAGGCACGGGGTCCACCCGAGTCCGAACACGATGCCGAGCAGCGGTGCGCCGAGGAGCCCCGTCGCCGGGGTCCAGCTCGGCTTGATCGTGCGCTGCAGGAAGGTGAAGCGTCCGACGAACACCAGGCCCATCAGGACGACCACGACGCCCAGCACCTGCGTGATGACGTCCCGCCACCGGACGAGCCAGAAGCCGAGCGCCCCGAACACCGTCGTGTAGGCGACGAAGACGGCCGTGAACCCGAGGATGAAGAACAGCACACCGAGGACCACGCGTCCGCGCCGCTGCCCACCCTCCGCGACCCCGCCGACGTACCCGAGGTAGCCCGGGACGAGCGGGAGGACGCACGGGGACAGGAACGACACGAGCCCGGCGAGCGCTGCCACGGGCAGCGCCACGGCCATCTGGCCGCTGAGGATCGCGTCGGCGAAGGGGTTGGCGGCCACGGTCAGGAGGCCTTGGCCTTGCCCGACAACTCGTCGCCGATCAGCGTGTTGAGGATGCCGGGACCGTCGATCGCGCCGAGGACGCGAGCTGCGACCCGCCCCTCCTTGTCGAGGACGATGGTCGCGGGGACGGCGTTCGGGGCGACCTGGCCGGACATCGCGAGCTGCATGGTGCCGGTCTTCTGGTCGAGCACCGTCGGGTAGTCGGTGCCGAAGGTGCGCTCGAACGCCTCGGCCGTGCCCTGCTCGTCGCGGACGTTCACCCCGATGAACTGGACCTGGTCGGTCGAGTAGTTGTCCGCGACCTTGCCGAGGTACTTCGCCTCGGCGCGGCACGGCGGGCAGCTGGCGTACCAGAAGTTGACGACGACGACCTTGCCCTTGAGCGCCTTCGAGGACAGCCGTTCACCCGTCATGCTCTCGACGTCGAACGAGATCGGGTCGGTCCGCTTGTCGGCGGCGACCTCGGTCACCGCACCGTCGCCGGAGATGTAGTTCTGCGTGGTGCCGTTGCCGTACTGCTGCGACAGCTTGTCGTTGCTCGACGAGCACCCGGCGAGCGCCGTCGCCGCGATGACCGCCGTCACCACGACGGTGACGATCCGCTTGCCGTTCGTGATCACACTGCTCCTTCGTCGATCGCAGACGCCCGCAGCCGTTCGGCCGGGTCCGCGTACCCGACCTCGGTGAAGCGACCGTTCGGCGTGGCGGGCACACGCTCGAGGGTCGTGATGCTGGAGAGGTCGCAGCGCCGCTTCCGCGGGTCGTGCCACAGCGGTTCGCCGGCGAGTCGCCGGTGCACCATCCAGATGGGGAGCTGGTGGCTGACGAGGACGACGTCACCGCCGTCGACGCTCCCCCAGGCCGTGTCGACGGCCGCGAGCATGCGGTTGGCGATCGATTCGTACGCCTCGCCCCAGCTCGGACGGAACGGGTTCGCGATCCAGGGCCACTCCGTCGGACGGCCGAGCGACCGCTTGGTGAACCCAGGGGGCTGTCCCTCGTAGCGGTTCGTCGGTTCGATGAGCCGTTCGTCGAGGGCGACCTCGAGACCGTAGGCCTGCGCCCAGGGCGCCGCGGACTCCTGCGTGCGCTGCAGTGGGGACGCGACGATGCGCCGGACGTCGACGCCGGCGTCGTGCCAGGCGGCCGCCGAGGCCGAGGCCATCTGCTTGCCGAGATCGCTCAGTCCGAAGCCCGGGAGCCGACCGTAGAGGACACGGTCGGGGTTGTGCACCTCGCCGTGACGGACGAGGTGGACTCGGGTCGCGGGCATGGCCTCCAGTCTAGGTCGCCCTGGCGCTCCCACCCCCCGCCCAGGGGATTCACTGCTGCGGGGACGCTCAGCACGGTGCGCGGACGCTCGACCTCGGGGACCACTCAGCCGAGGTGGCCGGACAGCCGCCCGTGGATCGCGACCGAGCCGGTGTTGAGGTTCTCGACCCGGACCGTCGAACCGTGCTGCGCGTAGCGCTGCTCGACCCCGTCGAGCGCGGCCACGGTGCTCGCGTCGAACACGTGCGCACCGGACAGGTCGACGATCACGTGCTCGGGGTCCTGGGCGTAGGAGAACCGCGTGACGAGGTCGTTCGAGCTCGCGAAGAAGAGCGCACCCCGCACGCGGTACCGGACCGTGTGCTCGTCGACGAGCTCGCGGTCGACCGTCACCACGTGGGCGGCCCGCCGTGCGAAGACGAGCGCGGCGGCGACGACGCCGACGAGGACGCCGGTCGCGAGGTTGTCGGTCGCGACGACGACCACGACCGTCAGCACCATCACGACCGTCTCGCCGACCGGCATGCGGCGCAGCGTGTTCGGCCGGATGCTGTGCCAGTCGAAGGTCGCCACGCAGACCATGATCATGACGGCGGTCAACGCCGCCATCGGGATCTCCGCGACCAGGTCGTGCAGCACGATCGTGAGCACGAGGACGGAGACGCCGGCGACGAAGGTGGAGATCCGTGTCCTCGCGCCGGCCGTCTTCACGTTGATGACGGTCTGCCCGATCATCGCGCAGCCGCCCGTCCCGCCGAAGAACGCGGATGCGATGTTGGCGATGCCCTGCCCCCACGACTCCCGCCACCCGCTCGACCGCGTCTCGGTGATCGCGTCGACGAGCTGTGCCGTCAGGAGCGTCTCGATGAGCCCGACGATCGCCGCCCCGAACGCGTAGGGCGCGATGATCTGCAGGGTCTCGAGCGTGAACGGCGTCGTGATCCCGGAGAACCCGGGCAGGGCGGTGGGCAGGGCGCCCTCGTCGCCGACCGTGGGGACCGCCACGCCGAACACGATCGTGATCGCGGTGATGACGACGACGGCGACGAGCGGGGCGGGGACGGCCTTGGTGAGGAAGGGGAAGCCGATGATCACGGCGATCCCGAGCGCGGTGAGGGGCCAGACGACGAGCGGGACGTCGCCGCCGAACAGGTTCGGCAGCTGTGCGGTGAAGATGAGGATGGCCAGCGCGTTGACGAACGCCACGTTGACACTCCGGGGGATGAACCGCATGAGCCGGGCGACCCCGAGCAGTCCGAGCACGATCTGGATGACGCCGCCGAGCACGATGGTGGGGACGAGGTAGGCGATGCCGTGGTCGCGGACGAGCGGTGCGATGACGAGGGCGACCGAGCCGGCGGCCGCCGACACCATCGCGGGTCGACCGCCCACGATCGCGATGACGACCGCGATCACGACGCTGGAGAACAGGCCGACGGCCGGGTCGACCCCGGCCACGACCGAGAACGAGATCGCCTCCGGGATGAGGGCCAGGGCCGTCACGACACCGGCGAGGACCTCCCGGGTGAGCATGCGCGGGGAACGGAGGGCGGCGATGACACTGGGCGGCGTCGGGGCGTGGGTGATCACGGACATCGGCGGTGACTCTACCGTCACGTCAGGGTCGGGTTGCTACGGTTGCGCCTCATGAACACGATGCACATCGGCGAGCTCGCGGAACGCGCGGGGATGTCGCTGCGCACGATCCGGCACTACGACGAGGTCGGCCTGCTCGTGCCGAGCGGTCGGACGTCGGGTGGCTTCCGGGTCTACACGGAGCAGGACCTGGAGCGGCTGCTCGTGGTGCGCCGGATGAAGCCGCTCGGCTTCACGCTCGACGAGATGGCCGAGTTGCTCCGGGTCGTCGACGCCCTGCGGAACCGCGGCACGGACGGTGACACCGACGACGAGCCCGCGCTCGCGGCACGGCTGGACGAGTACCTGCAGGACGCGCGGGAGCGGCACGCGAAGCTCGTCGAGCGCGCGGGGATGGCCGAGGAGTTCGTCGAGACGCTCGGGTCACTCCGCGCGTCGCTCCCCTGACAGTTCCCCGGCGTCGATCAGCCGACGGCGCTCCCGGCGAGCGGTCTTCCACTCCGTCTGTCGTCGGAGCAGCTCGTCGTGCTCCCAGATCAGACGCCGGGCCTTCCACGGCCGCAGCCGGTACTTCCGTCTGATGCGCTCACGCCACTCCTCCTGCCGGCGCTCGATCAAGGCCAGGACCGGATCGTCCGCCGTCATCTGTGTTCCCTCCCCGTGATCAGTCCCAGCACCATCGTGCCGAGCACCGCGTCGTCCTCGCGAAGCATCTGCATGTCGTACATCGTGTCGGCGCCCACGAGGCCGATCTCCGATCGACCGACGTCCGCGTCACACGCCTGATCCACGATCCAGACGAGGCGCGACCAGGCGCGGTCTCGCTCCTCGCGCGCGACGTCCCGCCGCCACCTGACCACCGCCCAGACCCCGCCGACCAGCGCCACGAGCATCGTGAACGCGGCGGTGCACGCTGCGGCCAACACGACTGCGACCGCAGCGGGCGGCCAGGCCGCGAGCCCCTCCGTCCCTGCCGTCACGGGACCTCCCTCGAACTCGCGACCCGGCCACGTCGACGACGCTACGGACCCGTCGGGCGCGAGCCGCGCCTCCCGGCCGGTCTGTGGAGAACCCCGCGCAGCCGGGCGCTTGTGCAGGAGTGGGCTGTCCGGCGGAGCGACCGCGGCAGACCGGACACCGGCCAACAGGAGCTGTGGAGCGGGCTCGGACCGAGCCGGTTAGACTCGACCCCCGTGATCGAACGCACCCGCATCGCCGACCTCGCCGCGCTCCCCGACGGCCCCGTCTCCGTCGCCGGATGGGTCGAGACCGTCCGAGATCAGAAGAAGGTGCAGTTCGTCGTGCTCCGCGACGAGACCGGCGCCGCCCAGCTCGTCAACCCCGCCACGCGCGAGGCCGAGGACGGCGACGACGCTGCGCAGGCCGCGCTGGCCATCACGAACGACATCTCGGGCCTCGCCCACGGCACCTTCGTGCACGTCCGGGGCACGCTGAAGCACGACGAGCGCGTCAAGCTCGGCGGACTCGAGGTCAAGGTCGGGTCGCTCGACGTCGTGAGCGCCGCGATCCCGGAGACCCCGATCGCGGACGACTCGTCGCTCGACAAGCGCCTCGACTGGCGCTTCCTGGACCTGCGCAACCGCAAGCAGAACCTCATCTTCCGCATCCAGACGACGATGGAGCACGCGTTCCGTTCGTACTGGGTCGACCGCGACTACATCGAGATCCACACGCCGAAGCTCATGGCGTCGGCGTCCGAGTCGCGCGCCGAGCTCTTCCAGCTCGAGTACTTCGAGACCACCGCGTACCTCGCGCAGTCGCCGCAGAACTTCAAGCAGATGGCGCAGCCGGCCGGGTTCGGTGCCGTCTTCGAGATCGCCGACGCCTTCCGCGCCGACCCCTCGTTCACGAGCCGCCACGCCACGGAGTTCACGAGCGTCGACGCCGAGATCTCCTGGGTCGAGTCGCACCAGGACGTCATGGCCATGCACGAGGAGGTCCTCGTCGCCGGCTTCACGGCCGTCAAGGAGAAGTACGGCAAGGAGATCGAGGACGTCTTCGGCTTCGAGTTCGTCGTGCCGACCGCCCCGTTCCCGCGCGTGACCCTGGCCGAGGCCCGGAAGATCGTGGCCGACAGCGGCTACGACGTCGTCCGTGCCGACGGCGACCTCGACCCCGAGGGCGAGCGCCGCGTGAGCGCCTGGGCGAAGGAGACGCACGGCTCCGAGTTCGTGTTCGTCACCGACTACGACGCCTCGATCCGGCCGTACTACCACATGCGCCACGAGGACGACCCGACGCTCACGAACAGCTACGACCTGCTGTTCAACGGTGCCGAGATCTCCACCGGCGCCCAGCGCGAGCACCGCGTCGACCGGCTCGCGGCCCAGGCCGAGGAGAAGGGTCTCGACACCGCCGAGATCGACTGGTACCTCGACTTCTTCCGCTACGGCGTCCCGCCGCACGGCGGCTTCGGCATGGGGCTCGCGCGCGTGCTCATGCTCGCGCTGCACGAGCCGTCGATCCGCGAGGTCACGTACCTCTTCCGCGGCCCGACGCGCCTCACCCCGTAGTCCCCGCGCCCGCGCGAGAACGGCCCCCTCCCGTGCGGGAGGGGGCCGTTCCGTTGCGACCGGGAGGCGCGGCTCAGCTCTCCCAGTCGATGGCCGCCCGCCCCGACACCAGTCCGCGGATCTCCCCGGCGGCGGCCTGGTGGTCGGGGTGCACCTGGTAGGCGTCGAGCCCGGCGAGGTCGTCGAAGGTGGCGACGACGGCGAGGTCGCTGTTCTTGTCCGGGTAGGCGACGTTCTCGACGACCTCGAGCGAGCGGATCGACGTCACGGTGCCGACGAGGCCGGTGAGGAGTTCGCGGACGCGGGCGATCGAGGCGTCGCGGTCGACGTCCTCGCGGAGGGTCCAGGCGACGACGTGGTGGATCATGCGGAGACCTCTGCCTTCTCGAGGGCACGGGCGAGCCGGTCGGCGTCGACGTGCCAGTTGCTGTGGACGCGCCCGTCGATCAGGACGACCGGGATGTCCTCCGCGTACTCGACCCGCAGGGTGTCGTCGTCGAGGATCGACCGTTCCTGCAGCGTGGTGCCGGGGTGTTCCGCGACGACCCGCTCGACGATCGGTCGGGCGTCGTCGCACAGGTGGCATCCGGGCTTCGTCAGGAAGGTCACGACGGGCATGGGGTCAGCGTACCCGGCCGCCCGAACACGAACGGCCGGGGAAACACGAACGGCCGGGGAACACGAACGGCCCGGAGAACACGAAAGCCCCGGCGGACCGGGGCTTCGGGTGCAAGTACTGGACTTACTTCTTGTTGCGACGCTGGTGGCGCGTCTTGCGAAGGAGCTTGCGGTGCTTCTTCTTCGCCATGCGCTTGCGGCGCTTCTTGATGACAGAACCCATAGTGGACCTCGCTCGGAACGATGCTGATGTGTGGACACCGCGCCCGACGGGACCGCGGAAAATCAACCCGGCCGAGTCTAGCGGAGCGCGCCGGTCCTGTCGAACAGGGCGCCTCGGAGCGGCCGGTGGCGGCCGTCAGCCGACGTCGGCGACGCCGCCGCGGAGCACGTCCGCGACCGCCGACTCGGGCACCCGGAACGACCGGCCGAACCGGATCGCCGGCAGCTCCCCGGCGTGCACCATGCGGTAGACGGTCATCTTCGACACGCGCATCATCTCCGCGACCTCGGCCACGGTGAGGAATCGCACGTCGTCGAAACTGCCGGTCATGATCCGCCTTCGGGGGGCACGTGCACGAGCGGCACGGGGAACGGGTGTGACCTGTGTGGTCACTGGTAACTGTAGGGGCCGCTGGGATGCGGTGTCCAGGGATCCGGTCACGACTCGGCCACGGTGGCGACCCGGAGCGCGTGCCTCGTGGACGGTGCTCCCGGGTCAGTCCTCGTCGCCGCGGCGGGCGAAGCGCTTGCGCCCGCGGTCGACGACCCGCTCCCACCCCTGCTGGGCCCCGGTCAGCGCGGCACTGGCACGGTAGGAGGCCTCCGCCATCACGCGACCGAGCTCGGTGCCGACCTCGACCGTGGCCTTGCCCGCCGCCCCGTTGCGGCGCACCGACACCGGCTGACCGTCCGGGGTCCACGCCGTCGTCGCGGGGGTGCCGTCGGCGTCGACCGCACCGGTGAACGCGAGCACCCACTCCTCGACGGGCAGGAGCGGCTCCGGGTCGAGGCGGTAGTAGCGGTGCTGCCCCTCCTCGCGGCTCGACACCAGGCCGATGTCGCGCAGCACACGCAGGTGCTTCGACACGGTGGGCTGGCTCACCCCGAGCTTCTCGACGAGCTGTCCGACGCTGAGCTCCCCGCCGGTCACGTCGGAACCGTACGCCGCGAGCAGCGCACCGAGCAGCTCGCGTCGGGTCGGGTCCGCCACGACGGTGAAGATGTCGGCCATGCGGCAAGGCTATCCGCCCCGTCACGGATGTACCATGCCAGGCGTCCCGCCCATGTCCCCGGAGGCATACGATGCTCGACCGCTCGGAACCGCTGACGGCGCCGGCGAGCGCCGTGCGGCTCCGGGTGTCGCGGATCGGTGCCGTCCTCCGGTCGTCCCCGTCCCGCCTGGCGATCCTCGTGTTCGTGGCACTGATCCTGGTGTTCACGACGCTCTTCACGACGCCGTGGGCCGCAGCGGACGGCCGACCCACGCACTTCGCCGACGCCCTGTTCACGGCCGCGTCGGTCGTGTGCGTGACGGGCCTGTCCACCGTCGACATGGCGACGCACTGGTCGGTGTTCGGCAAGGTCGTCATCGTCGTCGGCACGCAGATCGGGGCCGTCGGGGTGCTCACGTTCGCCTCGATCCTCGGGCTCGTCGTGACGCGCCGGCTCGGCCTGCGCGCGAAGCTCATGGCGGCCGGCGACTCGAACCCGCTGCGGACGCACGCCGGGGCGGTGCCGGAGGGCCAGGCGGTCCGGCTCGGCGAGGTCGGCACGCTCCTCGCGACGGTCGCCGTGAGCACCGTGACGATCGAGGTCGTCGTCGGCGTGCTGCTGCTGCCGTCGGTGCTCGTCGCGGGTTTCCCGTTCTGGACGGCGGTCGGGTACGCGTTCTACTACGCGGCGATGGCCTTCACGAACACCGGGTTCAGCCCGAACGCCGCCGGCCTCGGACCGTTCACCGACGACTACTGGTTCCTGTCGCTCCTGATGCTGGCGGTCGTCGCCGGGTCCATCGGGTTCCCGGTGATCCGCACCGTCGCGAAGCAGTTCCGCACGCCCCGCCGGTGGTCGCTCCACGTCAAGCTCACGCTGGTCACGAGCGCGGTCCTGCTCGTCAGCGGCGCGGCCGTCTACACCGCCCTCGAGGCAGCGAACCCCCGCACGCTCGGCGACGCCGGGCCGGGCCACACCGCGTTCCAGGCGCTGTTCCTGTCGACGATGACCCGCTCCGGGGGTTTCGCCACGATCGACGTCGAGCAGATGCACGGCGCGAGCCTCCTCGTCACGGACATGCTGATGTTCATCGGCGGGGGTTCGGCGTCGACCGCCGGCGGCATCAAGGTGACGACGCTCGCGGTGCTCTTCCTCGCCGCCGTCGCCGAGGCCCGCGGTCGCAGGAGCATGGAGGCGTTCGGCCGCCGCATCCCGAGCGACGTCCTCCGTGTGGCCGTCGCCGTCGTGCTGTGGGGCGCCACGATCGTCGCGGTGGCCACCATCGTGCTGCTGCAGATCACGGGCGACTCCCTCGACCGCGTCCTGTTCGAGGTCATCTCCGCCTTCGCCACGTGCGGGCTGTCGTCGGGGATCTCGGGCGAGCTCCCCGAGGCCGGCAAGTACGTGCTCGCGGCCACGATGTTCCTGGGTCGGGTCGGTACAGTGACGATCGCCGCCGCCCTGGCCGCGAGCCAGAGCCGGCAGTTGTTCCGTCGCCCCGAGGAGAGGCCGATCGTTGGCTGACCGCACCCGCTCACCGTTGCCGTCGTCGCACCCGCTCGCCACGGCCGTCAGTCACGACGCCCCGGTGCTCGTGATCGGACTCGGCCGGTTCGGCGCGGCCACGGCCGGGCAGCTCGAGCGACAGCACCGCGAGGTCCTCGTGGTCGACACCGACGCGGGCCTCGTGCAGAAGTGGTCGGACCGGGTCACGCACGCGGTGCAGGCCGACGCGACGGACATCGACGCCCTGCGGCAGATCGGTGCGCAGGACTTCGCGATCGCGGTCGTCGGCACGGGCTCCGACCTGGAGTCGAGCGTGCTCATCACGGCGAACCTCGTCGACCTCGGCATCCCGCAGATCTGGGCGAAGGCCATCAGCCGGTCGCACGGCATGATCCTGTCCCGCATCGGCGCGAACCACGTGGTGTACCCGGAGCGGGAGGCCGGTGAGCGCACCGCGCACCTGGTCTCCGGCCGGATGCTCGACTTCATCGAGTTCGACGACGACTTCGCGGTCGTCAAGATGTTCCCGCCGCGTGCGGTGCGCGGCAAGGACCTCGCGACGACCGTCATCCGCACCCGCTTCGGGCTGACGGTGCTCGGCATCAAGTCCGCTGGCGGGCCGTTCGTGCCCGCCACGCCGGAGAGCGTCATCGGCGAGGACGACGTGATCATCGTCTCCGGCTCGACCGCCGACCTGGAGCGCTTCGCCGCCGTCGAGTGACCGACGTCCGCACCTGACGGACGGCCCACCCACGCGACGGACGGGAGGCACGGTGCGGGCCGGCACCGTGCCTCCCGTCCGTCAGGTGGTGACGACTCCGGGCGTCCGCCTCAGCCGGCCGCGATCTCCTCGGCGCGTGCGATGGCGGCGCGCGACGCGCGCAGCAGCGTGTCGGCGAGGTCGGCGTCCTGCAGCACCGCCACCGCGCGCTCGGTCGTGCCCTTCGGGCTCGTGACGGCCCGGCGGAGGTCGGCCGGCGACCGGTCGGACGACTCCAGGAGCGCGACGGCGCCCCGCACCGTGCCCTGCACCATGGTGGCCGCCTGCTCGGGGGTGAACCCGATCTCCTCGGCGGCCAGCTGCCACTGCTCGACGAGCAGGAAGACGTAGGCGGGCCCGGAGCCGGACACGGCCGAGAGCGCGTCGAGCTGCGACTCGGGGACCTCGATGACCGATCCCGACGCACTGAACACGGACGACGCCAGGGCGACGGCGTCCTCGTCGGCGGTCGCACCGGCGCTGATCCCGGTGACCCCGCGCCCGACGCCGATCGGCGTGTTCGGCAGCGCCCGGACGACGCGGACACCGCCGGGCACCCGCGCCTCCATGCTCGCGGTCGTCGTGCCGACGGCGACGCTCACGACGACCGCCCCCGGCTCGAGGTCCGCCGCGACCTCGTCGAGCAGCTCCCCGACCGCGTACGGCTTCACCCCGACCACGACGAGCCCCGCGCCGCGCACGGCCGCGCGGTTGGCATCCGCGTCGGAGTCGCTCGCCCGGGCGTCGAGCCCGCGGGCGCGGTGCGCCGCCGCGGAGGCCTCCGACTTCGTCGTGAGGGTCACGGTCGACGGGTCGAGGCCGGCGGCGAGCAGGCCGTCGAGGACGGCGCCGGACATCGAGCCGACGCCGAGCAGGGCGGTGCGGGGCAGTGCGATCGTCATGCCCGCGACCCTACCGACCCACGGGCGACGGACGGGCCGCGCCCGGCGGTGAGGTCGTCCTAACTGGCGGCGCGCCCGCCCGGTGCCGGACGATGTGGACATGACCGCACTCAAGGACGTCCTGCTCATCCTGCACTTCATCGGCCTGGCCGCCGTGATCGGGTCGTTCCTGTTCCAGGTGCGGCGCAAGGGCGGGTTCGACACGAACTGGGTCATCATCGGCCTGGTCACCCAGCTGGTCACCGGTCTGGGACTCATGGGCGTGATCGACGCGACGACGGACGGCGGGGCGAACCACGTCAAGCTGGGCGTCAAGCTGGTGATCGCCGTGGTCGCCCTCGTCCTCGCGCTGGTCGCACGGGCCCGGCAGAAGCGCGCGGACGCCGGGCAGGCGAAGGACAAGGCCGCGCTGCCGTTCTTCCACTCCGCCGGCGCGCTCGCCATCGTGAACGTCCTCATCGCCGTCATCTGGTGATCGCCTGACGGCGGGTCAGCGACGCGCGCCGAAGAACTCGTCGAGCACCGCGGCGCAGGGGGCCTCGAGCACGCCGCCGACGACCTCCGACCGGTGCGGCAGCCGACGGTCGCGTGCCACGTCGTAGACGCTGCCCGTGGCCCCGGCCTTCGGGTCCCAGGCCCCGAACACGACCCGGGGCACCCGGGCGGCGAGGACCGCCCCCGCGCACATGACGCACGGCTCGAGCGTCACCACGAGCGTGTGGTCGGTCAGGTGCCAGTCCCCCGTGGCCGCCGCCGCTGCCCGGAGCGCGAGCACCTCGGCATGCGCGGTGGGGTCCTGCCGCGCCTCGCGTTCGTTGCGTCCCCGCGCCACGACCCTCCCGTCCGCGTCGACGACGACCGCCCCGACCGGGACGTCGCCGGTGGCCAGGCACGCACGCGCCTCGACGAGCGCCAGCTGCATGGCGTCGATCCAGGGACGTGCGGCGGGTGCTTCCACGGGGCTCTCCTGTCTGGTCGTCGGGGCGGGACCTGGTCGGTCGTCTGCACGCGGCGGTTCGTCGGTCAGGGGTCGGACTGACGGTAGGCTCGACCCTATGCGAGTCCACGTCGCCGACCACCCGCTCATCACCCACAAGCTCTCGGTGCTCCGCGACCGGACGACCCCTTCGCCGACCTTCCGCGCGCTGACCGAGGAGCTGGTCACGCTCCTCGCCTACGAGGCCACGCGGAACGTCCGGGTCACCGCCACGCCCATCGACACGCCCGTCGCGCACACCATGGGCGTCGCGATCGCCCGGCCGCGCCCGCTCGTGGTGCCGATCCTCCGCGCAGGCCTCGGCATGCTGGAGGGCATGGTCAAGCTCGTCCCCACCGCCGAGGTCGGGTTCCTCGGGATGGCCCGCAACGAGCAGACCCTCGAGCCGCAGACCTACGCCGAGCGCCTGCCCGACGACCTGTCCGACCGGCAGTGCTTCGTCCTCGACCCGATGCTCGCCACCGGCGGGACGCTCGCGGCGGCGATCGACTTCCTGTTCGACCGCGGCGCGGAGGAGGTCACCTGCGTGTGCATCCTCGGCGCGCCCGAGGGGCTGGACGCCGTGGAGCGGGCCGTCGGTGACCGCAACGTCACGATCGTGCTCGGCGCGCTCGACGAGAAGCTCGACGAGAACGGCTACATCGTCCCCGGGCTGGGCGACGCGGGCGACCGGCTCTACGGGCTGGCCGAGTAGCCGACACCGGTCGCGTCCGCGACCACCGCGGACGGACGGGAGGCCCGTGGCGGGATCGCCACGGGCCTCCCGTCCGTCTCGCCGCCTGTTCGCGGACCGCACCGTCCGCGCGGACGGTTGACACCACGTTGGTATCCCACCCATACTCATGCCATGACTGCACCCGCGTCCGCCCGCGTCCTGATCGAGGCACCGGTCCTCATCGAGGCACTGGGGACCACCGGCATGACGATGCCGGACGCGTCGGTCATGCGTTGTCGAATGTGTGCCTGATCGGCACCCGTTCCAGCCGGATCCCCCGCGACCCCACCCCGGTCGCGCGCGCGTGATCCCCGGGTGACGACCTCGTCGACGACGCGCACCGCCGTCCGCACGGGTTCGCTCCCCGCTCCCCCGGGCTCCCCGGTCCGCAGCAGGACCGCTGGGAGGATCGGCGCACCGCCGCACCCGGGCCGACGCATTCGACACCGGCCGTCCGTCCACCTCGCCACGGCCTTCCTCCCGGAGACCCCGCCATGTCGCTCACCATCGCTCAGCCCCGCACCCCCCTCCGCTCCGCTGCTCCGGCCACGACCGACCTCGGCACGGTGACGCCGCTGCGTCCCCGTCGCGAGCCCGCCACGCCGCAGACCGCCCCGGCGCCGACGAGCCCGGTGGTGGCCCCGCAGCGCAACCGTGCGCTGCCCGAGGGCACGGAGGCCCGCGGCTTCGCGCTGTACGTCGGCATCGACGAGGCGAAGGCCGCGGCGGCGGGCACCACCCTCGCGGCGGTCGTCGAGCAGCTCAAGGCGCTGACGGCCCAGCTCGTGCCGACGTCGGAGACGTACGCCGCGGTCGCCGTCGCCGCCGAGGGCTCCGGCGGACGGGACGTCGACGTCGTGCGGCTCGCGCTCCAGGACCGCTCCGCCGTCGCCGCGCGCAAGCAGGCCGAGAAGCCCGAACCCGAGGAGAGCGGCGTCGTCATCGACATCTCGCGCAAGCGCGTCACGCTCGACGGGGAGCCCGCCCCGCTGACGTACAAGGAGTTCGAGCTCCTGCAGTTCCTCGTCCTCCGCGAGGGGCGGACCGTGGACCGCTCGGCGATCATCGACGGCCTGTGGTCCGACGGCGAGGACGAGACCCCGAACGAGCGGACCATCGACGTGCACGTCCGACGACTGCGCGCGAAGCTCGGTGCCTTCGAGGAGATCGTCCGGACCGTGCGCGGGGTCGGGTACCGCTTCGACCGGCACGCGGACGTCGCCGTGCGCTACGCCTCGACGCCGTCGCCCGACCTGTTCTGATCGCTCACCGGGGCTGCTGTCGCGGCTCTTGGTGAACTCGCAGCGAACGACGCCGGCTGGCACTAGCGTGCCGTTACCGGTTCGTTATACAGTCGGAACCGCAGGCAGTGTTTGCTGTGGCACCGCCTGTGGAATGTGATTGCAGGAAACTCTTGGTGCAAGGGAGAGGGCCGGTCGTCCACTGGGCGGCCGGCCCTCGTTGCGTTCCGGACGGGCCGCTACTGCGCTCCCGTCCGGCTGTCGGGTGCCCTCGGTAGGGTTGGTCGACAGACTGGAGGGAGCGGATCGTGAGTGACAAGGCCACGGCGGTCGCCGCGTGGGAAGCCCTGTTCCGCGCGCAGGTGCAGGTGATGCGGAACCTCAACGCGGAGTTCCCCGGCGGCGAGATCTCCTTCAACGAGTACGACGTGTGCTTCAACCTCTCGACACAGCCCGGGCGCCGCTCCCGGATGCGCGACCTGACCGGGCACCTCCTGCTCACCCAGCCCAGCGTCAGCCGACTCGTCGACCGGCTCGCCGCCCGCGGGATCGTCGAGAAGCAGCCCGACCCCGCCGACGCCCGCGGGGTCTACGTCGCGCTCACCCCGCACGGGTTCGACGTCTACCGCTCGGTCGCGGTCCAGCACGCCGCGACGATCGCCGAGCAGGTCGGAGCCGGCCTGACCGACGCCGAGCTCCGCACCCTGACCGAGTTGTGCACCAAGCTCCGACGCACCACGGCGACGCCGAGCCGGCGCGCCACCGCCCCGACCGACGCGGCAGCGGTGTGAGCGGCGCACTCGTCTGGCTCCGGGACGACCTCCGGCTCGCCGACAACCCGGCCCTCCGCGCAGGCATCGACCACGGCGGCGCCCTGACCGTCGTGTACGTCCTCGACGAGGAGTCCGACGGTGTCCGACCGATCGGTGGCGCGGCACGCTGGTGGCTGCACCACTCGCTGGCCGCGCTGGACGCCTCGTTGCGCGAGCGCGGCTCGCGGCTCGTGCTCCGACGGGGTGCCGCCGCTGCGGTCGTCGACGACCTCGTGGCCACCACCGGTGCCGACGCCGTCTACTGGAACCGCCGCTACGGCCACGCCGAGCGCGAGGTCGACGCCGGCATCAAGACCGCGCTGCACGACCGCGGAGTGGACGCCCACAGCTTCGCCGCGAACCTGCTCTGGGAGCCGTGGACCGTGCTCACCGGCCAGGGCGAGCCGTTCAAGGTCTTCACGCCGTTCTGGCGCGCGGCGCAGGCAATGCCGGAGCCGCGGCACCCGCTCCCGAAGCCGCGCGACCTCCCCGCTCCCGCCGAGGTGCCGGGCGACGAGCTCGCCGACTGGGCGCTGCTGCCGACCGCTCCGGACTGGGCCGGCGGACTCCGCGACGCCTGGACGCCCGGCGAGCTCGGTGCGCACCGACGGCTGGAGCACTTCGTCGACGACGCCCTCGAGGACTACGACCAGCGCGACGAACCCGCGACGGACGCCACGAGCGGGCTCTCCCCGCACCTGCGGTGGGGCGAGATCAGCCCCTACCAGGTGTGGCACCGCCTGCACGGCGAGCTCGCCCCGCACCAGCGACAGCAGGCACCCGCGTTCCTGCGGCAGCTCGCGTGGCGCGAGTTCAACTGGAACGAGTACTTCCACTGCGACGACATCGCCACCGTCAACGTCCGACGGGAGTTCGACGCCTTCCCGTGGCGCGACCCCGCCGATGCCGAGCTCGACGCCTGGCGGACGGGCACGACCGGCTTCGACCTCGTCGACGCCGGCATGCGGGAGCTCTGGCACACGGGGGCGATGCACAACCGCGTCCGACTGGCGACCGCGAGCTTCCTCGTGAAGAACCTGCTCGTCGACTGGCGGGTTGGTGAGCAGTGGTTCTGGGACACGCTCGTCGACGCCGACGCCGCGAACAACCCGGGCAACTGGCAGTGGGTCGCGGGCTCCGGCTTCGACGCGGCACCCTACTTCCGCGTCTTCAACCCCGACCGACAGCTCGAACGATTCGACCCCGACCGCGAGTACGTCCGACGTTGGGTCCCCGCCGACGAGGACCGCCCCGAGCCGATGGTCGACCTCAAGGAGACCCGCCAGCGCGCGCTCGACGCGTACGACCGGATGCGCCGGTCGTGACGGTCGACGACGACGTCCTCGCCCGCGTCGACCGCGTGTTCGCCGAACGGGTCGCCAACGGGGTCGCCCCGAGCAGCGTGTGGGGCGTGTTCGACCGCGACGGGCTGGTGGCCTCCGGCGGCCACGGCGACCGTGGCGACGGCAGGGCACCCGACGCCGACACGGTGTACCGCATCGCGTCGTGCACCAAGAGCGTCACCGCCGCGACCCTCCTCACCCTCGTCGCTGACGGCCGGCTCGACCTCGACGCCCCGGTGACGGACTTCGTCCCCGCCTTCGACGCTGTCCGGCTCCCGACCCCGGACTCCCCCGTCCCGACGCTCCGCATGCTCCTGACGATGTCCGCCGGCTTCCCGACGGACGACCCCTGGGCGGACCGACAGGAGTCGACCACGGACGCGGACCTCGACGCCGTGCTCACCGCGGGGCTGCTCTTCGACAGCGTGCCGGGCACAGGCTTCGCCTACTCGAACCTCGGCTACGCACTCCTCGGTCGGGTGGTCTCGGTCGTGACCGGCCGGCCGTACACCGAGGCGGCCACGACGGCGGTGCTCCGACCGCTCGGGCTCGACGCGACGGTGTTCGCCGCAGACCGCTCGGACGGCTTCGTGGTCGTCGGCACGCGTCCGGACGGCACGGGCTGGGAGCAGCTGCCGCTGTCCGGTCCCGGAGCGTTCTCGGCCATCGGTGGGCTCTTCTCCACGGTCACGGACCTCGCCCGCTGGGGCCGTCACCTCGCCTCGGCGTTCTCGGAGACGCCCGAGCCCGGGCCACTCTCCCCGGCGGACCGCCGGGCGATGCAGCAGGCACTGCGGGTCGTCCCGCCGTCGGTCCTGCCCGGTGCGACCCGCGCGACGGCGTACGGCCTCGGGTTGTTCGTGGAGCAGGACGAGCGGTCCGGGCCGATCGCCTCGCACTCGGGCGGCTACCCGGGGTTCTCCGCGCACATGCGCTGGTCGACGCGCGACGGCCTCGGAGTCGTCGCCTTCGAGAACGCGACCCAGGCCAAGGTCGCCACTGCGGCCACGACCGCGCTGGACCTCGTCCTCAGCGCCCACGGGAGCAGCACCGACGCGCCGCGGGTGGCTCCCGAGACGCGCGCTGCCCAGGGCAGGGTCACCGAGCTGCTCCGACACTGGGACGACGCCACGGCGGACGCCGTCTGCACCCCGAACGTGGCCCTCGACGAACCGTACGAGCGTCGACGCCAGGCGATCGCCGAGGCCGCGGCCGCGATCGGTGCGGACCTCGGTGCCGAACCGGTCGCCGAGGAGTCACTGACCCCGACACACCTGCGGTGGTGGCTCCCCGGGACCTCCGGGCGGCTCCGCGTGGAGATCCGCCTCGCACCGCTCGCCGCCGGCCTCGTGCAGACCCTGATCGTCCGGTCCGAGCCCTCCGAGCAGTGAACGACGCACACGGACCGACGCGCACCGAGCGACGCGCACGGACCGACGCGCGCTGACCGAGGCGCACGGACCGAGGCGCACCGGCCGCCGACGGGCTCAGGCGGGCGGGCGACCCCCGACGAACCCCAACGCCCGGGCCGCGACCCGACCACCCTCGCGCGCGGCCGCTCCGACGCGGACGGGGTCCGTCGCCCACGCCCGCAGGAACCCCGCAGCGAAGGCGTCCCCGGCGCCGAGGGTGTCGACGACGGTCGCGGGCGTGGCGGCCACGCGGTGCGGACTCCTCCCGGCACGGCCGAGGAGCGCCCCCTGCGTACCCGTCGTGACGACCACCAGCGGGACGCGGGTCGTCAACCGCCGGACCGCGTCGTGCAGGTCGTCCGTCCCGGCGAGCGCACGCGCCTCGTCTGCTCCGGGGAAGAGGACGTCGACCCCGTCGAGCGCGTCGAGGAACGCCGTCGCACCGACGATCCGGACGACGGCCGTCGAGGAGGGGTCGAGCGAGACCTTGGCACCCGCGGACCGACCGAGGGCGACGAGCTCGGCGATCCGATCTGCGCCGCCGCCCGCGAGGACGCCCGCACCGGTGAGGTGCACGATGTCCGCCCGTGCGAGGATCTCGACCGGGACGTCGGAGGCGGTGAGCCGGCCGGCGGCCGCGGGGTCGGACATCGTGGTCCGGCCACGCTCGTTCCGCATCGAGACGACGCTCCCGGTCGTCGAACGGACGTCGTAGCGGATGTGCGGACGCACCCCGGCGTCCTCGAGCGCACGCTCGTGCCGGTAGACGTCGTCGACTCCGACCCGCGCCACGAGGTCGACCTCGGCACCGAGCCACCCGAGCCAGGTTGCGGTGTTGCCGCCGGCGCCGACGATGCGGTGGCGGATCACCGCGGACGGGTCGTGGTCGCCGGTGGAGGCGGCGGAGGTCTGGACGAGCACCCCGTCGAGGACGTCGCCGATGACCAGGAACCGCTTCCCGGCCCCGCGCCGCCGACTGCGGTCCGGGCGTACACGACGCACGCCGTCGGGCGGCGACGGGGTCGTGGAGCGCTCCTGGGGGGTGGACATCCCGTTCAGTGTACGGGTACCCGAGCAAATCTCCGGTTTGCCTGCGCATCCTCGCAGACCTGGGGACATCATGGACGAATGCATCACACGTCCGGTAATATCCAGATGGTCACATGCCAGTCCGAGACCGGAGGTCCCATGCCCAGGAAGCCCGACCCGACGCTGAAGCCGGCGATCGTCGCGAAGGTCGCCGACCACCTCCGTGACACGAAGCTCGAGGACGTCTCGGTCCGCAGCCTCGGCCGGGTGCTCGGCACCAGCGCGTACCCGATCGTCTACCACTTCGGCAGCCGCGAGGCACTGATCCAGGCGGTCGTCGAGCACCTCCACCGATCGCTCGACGGTGTCACGCTCCGACCGGACGCCGACGATGGACGCCTGCGGGCGTGGTTCGTCACCGTGTTCGGCGGACTCGACGACCCGGAACGGGCACTCGCGGTCCGGCTGTCGTTCGAGCTCGGTTCCGTCGAGGAGCTCGACGGACGCGTCCGGGAGCGCACCGCGCAGCGCGAACACCTCGAGGCCGTCGCCGCCTGGTGCCGCGCGCACGGCACGGATGCCTTCGAGGCCGAGCGTGCAGCACGGGCCGCCGTGTACGCCGCACGCGGTGCGCAGTGGGCGGCGATCGTCGACCCCGGTCGCACGGAGGTCGACCAGGTGCTGCAGGGCATCGCGGACGACCTCGTCGCGAGCGTCGAACTCGCGACGGTGTGAGCGACGTCCGAGGACGAGCGACGGGGACGGACCCCGGGCCGACGCACGGCTGGGTCACGACGCACGGCCTGATCACGACGCACGGCTGGGTCACGACGCACGGCCGGGTCACGACGAACGGGAGGCGCGGTGCCAGCTGGCACCGCGCCTCCCGTTCGTCGTGCGGTCGCCTCAGGCGACCGTCACCACGCGTCTCAGAGCGTGACGAACGACTGCGACTTCGCGTTCGCGAAGCGTGCCGCGACGTTCTCCCAGTCGACGATGTTCCAGACGGCCTTCACGTAGTCCGCCTTGACGTTGAGGTAGTCGAGGTAGAAGGCGTGCTCCCACATGTCGAGCATGAAGATCGGCACGACGCCGAGGGGCACGTTCGCCTGCTGGTCGAACAGCTGGAACGTCGTGAGCTTCTGGCCGACCTGGTCCCAGGCGAGCACGGCCCAGCCCGAGCCCTGGATGCCGGTGGCGACGGCGGCGAACTGCGCCTGGAACTTCTCGAACGAGCCGAAGAACTCGTCGATCGCGGCGGCGAGCTCGCCCTCCGGGACCTTCGTGTCCGGGCCGAGGTTGGTCCAGAAGATCGAGTGGTTGACGTGGCCACCGAGGTTGAACGCGAGGTCCTTCTCGAGCTTGTTGACGTTGGCCAGGTTGCCCGACTCGCGCGCCTCGGCCAGCTGCTCGAGGGCGGTGTTCGCGCCCGTCACGTACGTCTGGTGGTGCTTGTCGTGGTGCAGCTGCATGATCTTGCCGCTGATGTGCGGCTCGAGCGCCGCGTAGTCGTACGGCAGTTCCGGCAGGGTGTACTCGGCCATGTGCGAGTTTCCTTTCGATCGGTGGTTGGCGGAACGCGGTCCCCGGGCTCAGGTGAGCCGGGAACGGTCGGTGAGGGAGTGGAACTCCCGGTTGTGGTAGACGAGCGGCTCGCCGTGCTCGCGGCCGACGACGATGTCGAGGACCTCGGCGACCACGACCGTGGACGAGCCGATCGGCGTGGTGGACAGCGGACGGCAGCGCAATGCTGTGGCAGCGCCGGGCAGGTAGCGCTCGCCGCTCGGGAGGGTGCCCCAGATCGGGTCGTCGGCGGCGGGGCTCCCGGTGGCCGCGAACCGCCGTGCGAGCCCGACCCCGAGGGAGTCGACGAGGTGCACCACGAACAGGGGCGCGCCGAGGACGATGCCGGCGGAACCGGAGTTCGTCGACAGCGAGAACACCAGGACGGGCGGGTCGACCGCGACGCTCGCGACGCTCGAGGCCGTCAGACCGGTCGGACCGTCGGGGCCCTCCGCCGTGATGACGGCGACGCCGGCGGGGTGACCACGGAATGCCGACTTGTACGCGTCGGCGATGTTCACGGGGGCGTCGGCTGTCTCGGTCGTGGTCGTTCCTGTCCTCGCATCGGCCGCGTCCCTCGCGGCCACGTCCCAACGTAGGACCTGAACCCTGGTTGAGGTCAACGATTCACAGGTTCGTCCGATCCCGGGCGTGCCGCGGCCTCGGTGGTCGTACAGACCGGCGGCCCGTGGGCCCGGACGACTCGGCGACCGACGTCAGCGGCGGCGCAGCATGACGACCGCCCCGGCTGCCGCGACGACCATCAGCACGGCTGCGACGGCACCGGTGGTGGTGACCCCGGAGTCGAACGCGGCGCGGGCCGACGCGAGGAGCGCCTGCCCGGCGGAGCCACCGAGCTCGGACGCGGCGGACACCGCTCCGCCGAGGGTCTCCTGCGCGGCGGTGTGCGCCGACGAGGACAGCCCGTCCGGGACCACCACGTGCGAGCGGTACGCCGTCGAGAGGATCGTGCCGAGGACCGCGGTCCCGAGCACGGCACCGATCTCGTACGCCGTCTCCGACAGGGCAGAGGCGGCACCGGCCTTGTCAGCCGGAGCGGTGGAGATGATGAGGTCGTTCGTGACCGTCTCCGACGCGCCGATCCCGATGCCGAGCAGCACGAACGCGAACCCGAGCGCGGCGATCGTGGCGTGGTGGCCGAGGACCGCGACCATGCCGTACGCCGCCGCCGAGAACAGCAGCGCGACGGCGACGACCCAGCGCGGCGCGATCCGACCGACGATCGGCACGACCACGAGCCCGGCGACGATGGTCAGCACCGAGCCGGGGACGAGCACGATGCCGGACGCGAACGGGTCGAGGCCGGCGACGAGCTGCAGGTGCTGGGCGATGAAGAACAGGAACCCGGTCAGCGAGAACATCGCCGCGAGGTTCATGAGCACGCTGCCGGTGAACGCCGTGCTCCGGAACAGCTTCAGGTCGAGCATCGGCGTCCGCGACCGGAGCTGCCGCCGCACGAACGCGATCCCGCAGAGCACGCCCACGGCGAGCATGGCGATCGCGAGGCCACGCTCCTCGGGGTGCACGACCGACTTGATCGCCCACGCGGTCGGGGCGAGCGCACCGAGCGACAGCAGCATGCTGGTCACGTCGACGGGACCGGGCGCGGGGTCGCGCGACTCCGGCACGAGGAACGGCACGCCGACGAGCATGAGGACGAGGATCGGCACCGCCACGAGGAAGACGCTCCCCCAGTGGAAGTGCGCGAGCAGCGCGCCACCGACGAGCGGGCCGAGCGCGTTGCCGGCGGCGAACATGGTCGACCAGACCGCGAGCGCCATGCGCCGCTCCCCCGCGTCCGTGAAGACGTTGCGGATGATCGAGAGCGTGGCCGGCATGAGCATCGCGCCGAAGACGCCCATCGCGATGCGCGCGGCGACGAGCATCCACGCATCCGAGACGAACGCCGCGGCGACGGAGAACAAGGCGAACCCGGTCGCGCCGACCACCAGGATCCGACGGCGGCCGATCCGGTCGCCGACGCTCCCCATCACGACGAGCAGCCCGGCGAGCACGAGCGGGTACGCGTCCACGATCCAGAGCTGCGTGGTGGCGTCCGGGTCGAGGGCACGGCTGATCGACGGCAGCGCGAAGCTCAGCACGGTGTTGTCGACCGAGATGAGCAGCACCGGCAGCATGAGCACGGCGAGGGCAGCGAACCGCCGGGCGCGGCTGCCGGTGACGGCGGTGGCGATGGGGCTGGTGAGCAGCGCGGACACGGTGGACCTCCTGAGGACTTCGAGCCGGACCAGGTCGACGGCGACAGGACGGACAGCAGACGAGACGGGACGCGGTGTCGTCACGCGCCCCGTCAGGACTCCGTTAGTGTACCGTCCGGACGGTTATGGTTGCAAGTGCAACCAATGACGGGCGGGAGGCGCGTGGCGGCGCCGCCACGTGCCTCCCGTCCGCCGTACGGCAGTCCGGGCGGATCGCCCGACCAGGTGGTCCGCTAGGCGCTCTCGCGCAGCAGCAGCCGGTGCCGCACGGTGCGCTGCACCGTCGGCCCGCTCCGCGGCGACGACCCGTCGAGCATCCCCAGCGCGAGGTCCAGGGCCTCGCGGGCGACGGCGTCGAGGTCGACGGCGAGGGTCGTCAACGTCGGCGAGGCGAGCGCCCCCAGCGGCAGCCCGTCGACGCCGACCACCTTGACGTCTCCGGGGACGTCGACGCCGGCGCGGCGGCACGCCTGCAGGACGCCGAGCGCCATCACGTCGTTGAAGGCGAGGACCGCGTCGAGCCGACGGCGCCGCGCCAGGATGCGCACCGTCTCCTCGGCGCCGCACTCCGCGGTGCCGTGCGGTCCGTGCACGAGTTCCGGCAAGTAGCCGCGTCGCTGCAGCGCGTCGAGCATGAGCGCACCACGGGCACTCGGTCGTCCTGGCTGCGAGTTGTCGAGCACGACCGGGTGGCGGACCCCGGTCTCGACGAGGTGGTCGGCGAGCGCCTCGATCGACTCGGCCGGATCGATCCACACCGCGGCCGTCGGTGGGTCGTCCGACGGGTCGAGCTCGACCATGGGCACGGGTCCGAGGAGTGCGTTCCACCGCTCACGCCGGTTGCCGAGGTAGCCGATCACGACGTCCGTCTGGGCACCGAGCGCCTGGACGATGCGGTCGGCGTCCCCGGCGAGCGTCGTGTCCGCGAGCATCACGTTCCAGCCCTGCTCGGCCGCGAGCCGGTACACGGCGGAGGCCAGCTGCGGCGAGTAGGGGTTGCGGAGGTCGTTCACGACGAGACCGAGCTGGTGGTCACCGCCCGTGACGAGTCCGCGGCCGAACCGCGACGGACGGTACGCGAGCTGCTCCGCGACGGCCAGGACGCGTTCCTTCGTCGCCGCGCTGATGCCGGGCATGCCGTTCATCGCGCGGGTGACCGTCTGCCGCGAGACCCCGGCCGCCGCGGCGACGTCGATGATCGTCGCCCGGCCGCCGGGGACGGCGACGGGGTCGGTCAGTCGCGGAGGTCCAGCCATGCCACCTGTTCGGGAGTGAGGTCGACGGAGAGGCCCTGCATCGAGGATCGAGCCTCTGCGATCGTACGCGGTCCGAAGAGCGGGAAGGTCGGGAACGGCTGGTGCAGCACGTACGCGAGGGCGATCGCGGTCGCCGGTACGCCGAACCGCGCACCGAGCTCCCGGGCACGACGGAGGCGCTCGAAGTTCTCGTCGGAGTAGTAGCAGCGCACGAGCTCGGCGTCGCTCGTGTCGTCCGGGGCTGCGCGACCGGTGAAGAACCCGCGGGCCTGGGACGACCACGGCAGCAAGGGGACCTGGCGCTCCTCGAGCCAACGCTTCGACTCCGGGTCCGTCGCGTGACGGCAGCCGGCCCACGGCACGTCGTACGCCTCGGCGAGGCCGAAGTGGTTGCTCAGGACCTCGAAGCCGTGCTTGCCGTTCGCGGCGGCGTAGGCGTTCGCCTCGTCGAAGCGCTCGAGGCTCCAGTTCGAGCCGCCGAACACGCGGATCCGACCGGCGCGGCGGTGCTCGTCGAGGACGTCGACGAACTCCCCCACCGGCACGTCCTCGTTGTCGCGGTGCATCATGTAGATGTCCGCGTAGTCGGTCCCCTGTCGCTCGAGGCTCTCGAGCAGCTGCCGCGTCAGCGACTCCGGGTCGCAGTACGGGGTGTGCGCGCCCTTCGTGATGACGACGACGTCCTCGCGGACGCCGCGGTTCTGGATCCACTTCCCGAGGCGGCCCTCCATCGTGCCGCCGCCGTAGATGTACCCGGTGTCGAAGACGTTGCCGCCGCGGCTGACGAAGTGGTCGAAGATCGCACTCGCGTGGGCGAGGTCGAGCTGGTTGTCGACGCCCATCACCAAGCGGGACAGGCGCTTGCCGACGCCGGCGATCTCGCCGTACCGCATCGGGTTGTCGGCCCGGTCGGGCTCGTGGGCGGCCACGGTCAGCGGCCGGCCGCTCACCGTGGGGATGTCCGCGTCCTCGGCCTCGAACGGGTACCGGAGGCCGATCGCCGCACGCCAGCGGTCGAGCGTCCTGGCGGTCGCGAGCGTCTCGTCGAGCGTCATCTCCGGGGCGTCCGTGCGTCCCTCGCGCAGCGCCGCCGTCGTGGCGTCGGCCTCGATCGCGTACGGCTTCGCACCCGCGAACGAGAGCGTCCGGGGATCCTCGTCGACGGTCCGGACCTCGATCGTGGGGTCGTCGCCGAGCGTCCACGGGTCGGTGAGCACGATCCGGCCGCGGGAGCCGTACACCGTCACCGCGTTGTCGTCCTGCACCCGGACCCCGGTCCGGACCGCCGCGGTGATGCCGGACGGGTAGGTCAGGTGCGCCGTGGTCCACTCGTCGACACCGGTCGGTCCGATGGTGCCGGTCGCGGTCAGCTCGGTCGGCTCGGCCACCGCGACGCCGGTCGCCGCCTGCACGATCGCCGCGGCCATCGTGACCGGGTACCCGCCGACGTCGAGGATGCCGCCGCCCGCGGTGTCGACGTCGAAGAGCCGCCCGGTCCGCTCGCCCGCCCGGAACGCGAACGAGGCGTCGATGTGGGTGACGTCGCCGATCGCGCCGTCGCGGACGAGGTCGCGGAGGGCCGCGGTCTGGGGGTGGAAGCGGTACATGTACGCCTCGACGAGCGGCAGGCCCGCCTGGCGTGCGGCGTCGGCGAGCGCCATCGCGGTGCCGTGGTTCGGGGCGAGCGGCTTCTCGCAGAGGACCGCCTTGCCCGCCTCGAGGGCGCGGAGCACGAGGTGCGCGTGGCCCGTGTGCACGGTCGAGACGTACACCGCGTCGACACGTGGGTCGGCGAGGACCTCGTCGTACCCGGCGGCCGTGACGTCGGCGAACCCGTGGTCGGCCGCCTCGTCCGCGAAGGACCGGGCGCGGTCCGTGTCGCTGCTCCCCGCGGCGACGAGGACGCCACCGACGGCCGGGTCGACCACGCCCGTGGCACCGTTCCCGCTCGCCGGCAACTGGGCGAGGAACCGGCGGGCGATGCCACCCGGTCCGAGGACGGCCCACCCGTCGTGCGTCCGGGTGCTGGTGGGGGTCGCGGTCTGCGCTGACATGCGGATCCTGTTCGTCGTGAACCTTCACGGTCACGGCGACGCTAGCCCCATCTCCGCGGCGGCACAATGCGGGAAGTGCTTGACACGGCGTGTCGCGGAGAGCATGCTCTGACCACTTCGTGAGCGTTCACGGTCGAACGCTCGGCGCAGGGGGTCGACGGTGACCCGCTGTGTGCCGGCCGCTGCCCGACGAGCGTGCCGCCGAGGTGTCCGGCAATCTCAACGACGAGAGCAGGTCGTCCGTGACAGCAGCGCAGTCCGTCCGTCTCAGCCGGCGGGGGTTCCTCGCCGGGGCTGGAGCCCTCGGGGCACTCGCCACCACCACCCTCCTGGCAGGGTGTTCCACCGGCACCGCGATCTCGAGCGACCCCGACGAACTGGTGCTCTGGTACTGGAACCGGTCGCTCGATCCGGTGTTCCTCGACCGAGCGGCGAAGGGCATCCCCGGCCAGGGTGCGAAGCGGCTCCGTCCCGACCTCATCGGCGGGGCGTCCTACGACACGAAGTTCCGCACGGCACTCGCCGGGAACGCGTTCATCCCGGACGTGCTCATGATCAACTCGAACTGCTGGCTGTACTTCCCCGACGAGGAGCTCTTCACCGACTTCCGTCCCACCGCCGCCGAACGGTCGGCGTACTACGACTGGAAGCTCGCGCTCGGGCGGACCCCCTCCGGACGCCAGTGCTTCTGGCCGGTCGACACCGGGCCGACGGGCTTCTTCTACAACCAGGAGGTCCTGCGGAAGGCCGACCTGCCGACCGAGCCCGACGAGGTCGGTGCCGCGATCAGCACCTGGGCGGACTTCCGCACGGTCGGCAAGCAGATCAAGCAGAAGACCGGTGCGGCGACGATCATCACGGCGACCCAGCTCTTCAACCAGTTCGTCGCGGCGAGTCCGACCCGGTACTTCGACCGCGACGACGAGCCGCTCTACCACCGCGACGACAGCGCGGTGCGGAAGGCGTGGGAGAACGCGGTCGAGTCGATCCACGCGGGCATCACCGGCAACCTGCAGTCCGGCACCGACCAGAACGCCGGCTGGGTGGCCGGACGGGTCGCCGGACAGATCGAGGGCGCGTGGTGGACGCAGATCATCCACGACACCGCCCCGGACCTCTCCGGCAAGTGGCGCATCGCGAAGCAGCCGGAGCGGCCGGGCAACAGCGGCGGTTCGTTCCTGGCGGTGCCGAGGTCGTCGAAGGACCCGGACGCCGCCGTGGCGTTCGCGAAGTGGATCACGCAGCCGGACGTCCAGTCGCACACCTACAACGACATCCAGCTCTTCCCCTCCACCCCGGCGTCGTTCTCGAACGGCCTGATGCGGAACCCCGGCGACTACTTCGGTGACCAGGACCCGCTCGACTTCTTCAGCGACGCCGCACCGGAGGTGCCCGTGACCTACATCTCGAACCGGGAGCGCTTCATCGGCGCCTTCGCGACGGAGATCACCAACGTCGAGTCCACGGGCAAGGACCCGGAGCGGGCCTGGAAGGACGCCGTCGACCAGACCGACCGGGTGCTCGCGAAGCGGGGGGTGGCGGCATGACCTCGACACGCGAAGCGCCGTCCACGACAGCGAACCCCGTCGTCGGTGGTGCCCCCACCGCCTCGGTCTCGACGGCGGCGGTCGGGCACCGGAACGGCCTGCGGCGGTTCTGGCCCCAGTACGTGGCGATCGCGCCGTTCTACGTGCTGTTCCTGGTGTTCGGCCTGTTCCCGATCGTCTTCTCGATCGTCCTGTCGTTCACCGACTGGGACGGCGTGGGCTCCCCCGCCTGGGTCGGACTCGCGCAGTACCGGTACCTGCTCGGCGACCCCCGCTTCTGGAACGCCGTGTCGAACACGTTCCTCATCTGGATCATCTCCACCGTCCCGATGCTGTTCCTCGCGCTCGTGCTCGCGTTCCTGCTGCACGGCAACATCCGGGCGAAGGGCTTCTACCGCGTCGCGTTCTTCATCCCGAACGTCACGAGCATGGTCGCGATGGCGATCGTCTTCGGGTCCGTGTTCTCGGACGGGTTCGGCCTCGTGAACGCCGCGCTCCGTGCCCTCGGCGCCGACCCGGTCGGGTGGTTGTCGACCTACTGGGGCGTCAAGGTCACCATCGCCGTCATGGTCATCGGGCGGTGGACCGGGTACAACGCGATCATCTACCTCGCCGGACTGCAGTCGATCCCGACCGAGCTCTACGACGCCGCCAAGGTCGACGGCGCGAACACGTGGCAGATCTTCACCCGGATCACGATCCCGATGCTGCGCCCCGTGATCCTGTTCACGGTCATCACGTCGACGATCGGCGGGCTCGGCCTCTTCACCGAACCGCAGATCCTGTTCAACGGGCAGGCCGTCGGCGGTCCGGACGAGGCCGGCATGACGATCGTGCTGTACCAGTACGACCAGGCCTTCAACCAGTTCGACTTCGGCTACGGGTCGGCCATCGCCTGGGTGCTGTTCTTCTTCTCCGTGGTCTTCGCGATCATCAACTGGCGCCTGCTCAGCGAACGGGACGGCCTGAAGACCCCGCGACGACTGCGCACCGCCCGTGCCCTCACCCCGGCCACCGCGTCCACGAAGGGGGACCGCGCATGAGCGCCGACACCGCGCCCCGCACGACGAACACCGCCGCCGCCCTGGGCCGACCGAACGCCGTCGCCGACCGCCCCGACGACCACCGTCGCGGGTTCCGGCACGGGTGGGCGGGACGACTCGTCACCCACCTGTGCCTGATCGTCGGCGTCGTGCTGTCGGTCTTCCCGTTCTGGTGGCTGCTCGTGATGTCGACCTCGTCGAACGCGGAGATCTTCGGCTACCCGCCGTCGCTGTGGTTCAACGGCCACGCCCTGCAGAACGTCGCGACCGTCTTCAGCAGCGTCGACATGCTCCGGGCCCTCGGAAACACCGTGCTGGTGTCCGGTGCGACGGCGGTGCTCGTCATGCTGTTCGACTCGCTCGCCGCGTTCGCGTTCGCGAAGTACGAGTTCCCGTTCAAGCGGTCGCTGTTCACGATCATGCTCGCGACCTTCCTCGTCCCGGGCAGCCTGTCACTCGTGCCGAGCTTCGTGCTCATGGCGCACCTGGGGTGGATCGGCGGGCTGCAGGCGCTCATCGTGCCGGGTGCGGCGAACGCGTTCGGGATCTTCCTGCTCCGCCAGTTCGCGACCGGGTCGATCCCGAACGAGATCATCGACTCGGCCCGGGTGGACGGTGCCGGGTTCTTCCGGACGTGGTGGTCGATCGCGGTGCCGATGCTCCGCGGCGGGCTGGCGTTCCTCGGGATCTTCACGTTCATCAGCTCGTGGAACGACTACGTCTGGCCCCTGATCGTGCTCATCGACCCGAAGGGGCAGACGCTGCAGGTGGCGCTCGCGTCCCTCAGCTCGGTGAACGCGACCGACCTCGGATCGGTGATGGCGGGCGCGGTGATCAGCGTGTTCCCGCTCATCGGGGTGTTCATCATCGGCTCGCGGCACTTCATCGCCAACATCGCCGCCGGGGCGTTGAAGGGCTGACCGGACCCGCAGGCGCCGTGGAGGATGGCCCACGGCGCCTGCGTGCTGCGCCGCCGCCCGTCCCGCCCCGCGACGCCCGCGCCCTGCGCCGGCGCCGGCCCCTGCCCCGACACCTGCGCGCTGCGGCACGCGCGGCATGGCAGACTTCCGGCATGGCCAGCGCCCGCGATCGTGTCCTCGACAGCTTCGTCGCCATCGTGTGCGAGGAAGGCGAGCGTCCGGCGACGCTCGACGCCGTCGCCGCACGCGCCGGCGTCTCGAAGGGCGGACTGCTGTACCACTTCGGGTCGAAGGCCGCGCTCGTCGAGGGCCTGTGCGAACGCCTGTCGGACCTGTCGCACATCGACGTCGAGCGGATGCGCGAGGCCGAGGACGGCGCAGCCCGCTACTTCGTCCGCAACTGCCAGTGGGTCGGCAGCGAGCTCGACCTCGCACTCCTCGCCGCCGGTCGGCTGCAGCAGGCCGGCTACGAGGAGGCGGGCCGGACCCTCGACGAGACCGAGAACGCGTGGCTCGAGACCCTCGTCGACGAGCTGGGGGACGAGCCGACCGCGCAGGCCGTCAAGCTGCTCGGCGACGGCCTGTACCACCAGGCCTCGCTCGGGGCGACGACCGACGTCCGACCGACCCGGGGCGTCGTCGACATGGAGGCGCTGCTCGCCGTCGTCGACCGTCTGATCGCGACCAAGCCGACCGCGTGAACCAGCACCCCCGCCGCGGGGGATAGACTGGCACCCGAACCACCCGCTGATTCCGGAGGTACCACCGTGGGCCGCGTCATCGCTGCTGTCTTCTCAGTCCTGCTGCTGCTCGTGTCGATGTACCTCTTCGGCGTCGCGTTCCAGGTCGCATCCGGTCAGGCGTTCGTCTTCATGGGCGGCGTGCTGCTCATGTGCCTCTCGTTCTTCCTGCCGATCCACGTGTTCGGCAAGCGGTAGACACCGCTCGACACGACGGCCCCGCACCGGCAGGTGCGGGGCCGTCGTCGTCCGTGGCGCGTCGTCCGTGGCGCATCGACCGGCGCGCGGTCCGCATCCGGACAGGAGGCACGGGGCCGGGTCCGTCCGCTACCCACGTCCCACAGGTGCGCACCGCTCACTCCGTCCCGGGTGGTGCCTGCGTCGATCGGGCCTCCTGGCGCTGCGCCTCTTGTTGCTGTGCCTCCTGGCGCTGGGCCTCCTGGCGCTGCGCCTGCCGCAACTGTCCCCGGCGCGCGAGCGCGCCCGCCGCGCCGGCCGCGAGACTGACGGGTGCCGTGACGACCAACGTGTCGACACCGCCGAGCGCCGCTGGGACGGCCGCGAGCGTCCCCGCGAGCAGCGCCGTGGCGACGATGTGCACCCGAGCGCTGCGGACCCGTTCGAGCAACTTCCCGGCCGCCCAGGTGACGGGGACGGTCACGAGCGCCGATCCGAGCACGAACACCGCCGAGACCGCGTCGACCAGGACCGCCCAGCCGAGCAGTCCCCCGGTCGCGGACCACCAGTCGCCACCGGTGTACTCCCACGACGGACCGGCCAGGGGTGCCACGAGCAAGCCGAGCACCGACGCCACCGGGAGCGTGGCGCCGAGCATCCAGCCGGCGGCGCGGCCGTTCAGCGTCCAGGCGTCGGCCGCGGTCCACGGCGCGGTCACGGCCACACCACCGTCGGACTCACACCGGGTCGCTGCCGCGTGTCGGAGCGGAGCTGCCCCCACCGGGCGAGGGCACCGGCTCCGGCGGCGCTGACCCCCACGAACAGGGCGAGCAGCGGACCGGAGGGCGGCAGCACGGCCTCCCCCGCGATCCACGCCGTCACGCACCCGAGCCCTCCGGCGAGGACCGTGGTCGCGGCCACCTGCAGCCGCCGGGACCGCACGTCGACCAGCAGCACGCCGAGGACGTGCGTGAACGGCAGCGACACCACGGCCCCGCCGAGGGCGGCCACCGCGGTCACGACGTCGAACAGCAGCACCGCGGGCAGGACCTCCTCGAGACCACCCCGCCACCCGTCGACGACGGCCGAGACGGTCGCCGTCCAGCAGGCGACCGTGACCGACACGACCGGCACGGTGACCAGCGCGAACCACCCGTACGCGCGCGCGACGAGTCCGATCGTGTCGTCGATGCGCCAGGCCGTCATGCGTCCCGCCCCGCGACGATCCCGACGATCTCGGTCACGCTCCGGCGGAACGGCCGCACCCGCAGCATCGGTACCGCGAACCGCAGGAGCGCGAGCGCCGCGTCGACGAGCCGGTCGGTCCGCCGCTGCCCCGGCGAGCCGTCGTACACCCAGAACAGCGTCATGAGCAGGTACGCGGACCACAGCGCCGACGGCAGGTCCTCGGCCAGTGTCCCCGGCAGCGTCGTCCGTGATCCGTGCACCGCCTCGCGGAAGAGCCCGAGCACGACGTCGCGTGCCGGTCCGGACTCCGGCGACATCGGGTTGTTCGGCGAGCCGGGGGCGATCGCCGTGGTGAGGAACTGCGGAGCGAGCGCATGCCAGGGCCGGAGGTTGCCGAGGCCCGTCCGGACGACGACACCGACCCTGGTGGCGAGGTCGTCGACCCCCTCGAGCTGCGGCCGTGCGAGGGCGGCGTGCTCCTGCTGGACCTCGACGTACAGCTCCTGCACGAGGTGGTCCTTGGTCGGGAAGTGGTAGTACGCGTTGCCGACGGAGAGCCCGGCCTTCTCCGCGATGCCACGCATGGTCGTCGCGTCGTAGCCCTCCTCGCGCAGGGACCGGAGCGCGACCTCCCGGATCCGTGCCCGCGTCCGATCGCGCTTCGACTGCGGCTCACCATTTTCGAACATGTTCAAAAAGTACACCTCGGAAACGGCGGAGCGCACCCCCTCGGTGAGGGGGTGCGCTCCGGTGGGTCCGGGTGTCGTCAGGCCGGGACGGCGAGCGACCGCAGTGTGACCGCGGTCGCGATCGCGGCGTGCGCGGCCTCGGCGCCCTTGTCCTCCTTCGACCCGGGCAGCCCGGCGCGGTCGATGCCCTGCTGCTCGTCGTCGAGGGTGAGCACGCCGAACCCGACCGGCTTGCCGGTGTCGATCGCCACGCGGGTCAGACCGCTCGTGGCAGCGTCGGAGACGTACTCGAAGTGCGGCGTCCCACCGCGGATGATGACGCCGAGGGCCACGGCCGCGTCGTACCCGGACTCCAGCGCGGTCTTCGCCACGACGGGCAGCTCGAAGCTCCCGGGGACGGGGAGGACCGTCGCGGTGGCGCCGAGTCGTTCGACCTCCCGCTGCGCACCGGCGAGGAGTCCCGCCGCGATGACGTCGTGCCACTGTCCCGCGACGATCGCCACCCGGACCCCGGTCCCGTCGACGTGGCCGCGCTCGGCCGCTCCTGCTCCGCTCATCCTGCTGTTCCTTCCGTGCGGGCGTCGGACGCCCGGTCGGCCGCGTCGAGCCAATCGGCGAGCGCGGCGATGGTGATGACGGGCACGCCCTCGCGCGCCCCGAGTTCGACGAGCCGCGGCAGCCGCATCATGCTGCCGTCGTCGTCGACGATCTCGCAGATCGCCGCGGCGGGCCGGAGCCCGGCCGCGGTGACGAGTTCGATGGCCGCCTCCGTGTGACCGGCGCGCTCGCGGACGCCGCCGGGTCGGGCCCGGAGCGGGACCACGTGGCCGGGTCGGTGCAGGTCGGACCGCACCGACGACGGGTCGGCGAGGACCCGCAGCGTCCGCGCGCGGTCGTGCGCGCTGATGCCGGTGGTGATGCCGCTCGCCGCGTCGACCGTGACGGTGTAGGCGGTGCCGCGTGGGTCCTCGTTGACGGCGACCATCGGCGGGAGGTCGAGCGCGTCGGCGATCTCGGCCGACACGGGTGCGCAGATGAAGCCGGACGAGTGCGCCACGGTCCACGCGATCCACTCCGGTGTGGCGAGCTCGGCGGACAGGATGACGTCGCCCTCGTTCTCGCGGTGCTCGTCGTCGGCGACGATGACCGGGCGTCCGGCGGCGATCGCGGCGACGGCGGCCTCGATCGTGGCGAGCCCGCTGACGGCCGCGTCCTCGTCGACGGTCGACGCGACCGGACCCCCGACGTGCGGTGTGCGCGTGACCATCACCGTGCCTCCGTGACGGCGGACGCTGCTGCGTCGAGCCGGAGCATGCGGCGGACGTGCCGGGCGAGGACGTCGGTCTCGATGTTCACCCGGTCGCCCGGTACCCGGAGGCCGAGCGTGGTGGCCTCGAGCGTCTCGGGGATCAGGCTGACCTCGAACCACGCGGCCTCGGGGTCGGTGTCCTCGGGCGAGACGGCGCTGACGGTGAGCGAGACGCCGTCGACGGCGATCGACCCCTTGTCGACGACGAGCGGGCTCAGCGCCGGGGCCAACGAGAACCGGACGCGTCGCCAGCCGTCGCCGTCCGCGGTCTCGAGCACGGTCGCGGTGCCGTCGACGTGGCCCTGCACGATGTGCCCGCCGAGCCGGTCGCCGACGGACGCGGCGCGCTCGAGGTTGAGGCGGTCGCCGACCCGGAGCGTGCCGTGCGCGCTCATGTCGAGCGTCTGCTTCATGACGAACGCGGTGAAGGTCTCGGGGGTCTGCTCGACGACGGTCAGGCACACCCCGGACGTCGCGATGGAGTCGCCGTGGGCGGCGTCCGCGACGACGAGGGGGCCGCGGACGGTGAGCGCGACCGAGTCGCCGTGCTCCTGCACGGCGGTGACGGTGCCGAGTTCCTCGATGATGCCGGTGAACACTGGTGTCCTCTCAACGGGACTCCGGGTGTGTGCGCGACGGTCGTCGACACGGGCGGACGGGTCGACGCGGTCGACCTGCCCGCCAGCGCTTCCTCCCATCCGGACTCTCACCGTCGGTCCTGGGATTGCACCAGGTCAACCGCCGCCGGGTTCGCACCCGTCAGCAGCTCGTGGACTGTCACCACCGGTTCGGACTTGCACCGACCCCGGAGCGCTTGCGTACCCCGCAGCGTACCCCACGCGACCGGTGCTGCCGCGCCGGTTGCGTCGTGTGACGGGCGGGTAGGACGGCCGGGAGGCGCGGAGCGGGCCCGCCCCGCGCCTCCCGGCCGTCGGGTGGTGCGCCGGTCAGGCGCGCCCGCGCGCCAGGGCGACCGCCTGCCGGAGCGACAGGTCGGGCAGGTACGCCCGGACGACCGCGATCCCGATCGACGGCAGCGCGACCGGGTCCGGGTACGCGAGGACGAGCGGGTGCAGGTCCGGCCCGAACTTCTGCTTGAAGCGGAGCAGCGAGCGGAAGCCGTAGACGGGTTCGAGGACCCCGCCGACGAGCTCCAGCAGGTTCTGGACACCGTCCGCCGGGGCGTCGGCGGCGGACACCTGCGCCAGCGGCGCCGCGGAGAGGCTGAGCCGTTCGACGTCGTCGTCGCGCATCCGTTCGGCGGCGCTCGCGACGAGGAACTCCATCACGCCGTTCGGTGCCTGGTCGGTCCGGCGCATGACGTCGAGGGTCCAGCCGACGACGCGTCCGTCGCGGTGGCTCGGCAGCCAGCTCGTGACGGCGAGGACGGTCCCCTCGGCGTCCTGCGCGACCAGCGTGCGGACGGCCGGGTCGCGCATCTCGTCGACACCGCCCAGGGTGAAGCCCATCTCGGGCAGCTCGCGCTCGGCGACCCACTCCTCGGAGATCGCCTCGATCTGCCGCGTCGTCGCGACCGGCAGGTCGTGCCACGCGGACCAGGTCGCGGTGATGCCCTCACGGCGGGCCTTGTTCACCGCCGTGCGGACGTCCTGCTTCCTCTTCCCGGTCGTGGTCCAGGTCCGCGGGTCGAAGTCGGCGTCCTCGGCGACCGGGAGCGTGCCCCAGCCCTGCCGGGTGAGGTGCTCCGCCGTGTCCGCGTCCACCCCGTAGAACGCTGCCGTCCACCCGTTGTCGTCGCAGTACCGGGCGAACGCGGTGAGCGCGGCGGGCCGGGCGTCGACGTACCCGAAGGGACCACCCACGGTGACCGCGACGCTGCCGCTGCGGCGGAACGCCACCCCGGAGCGACCGTCGTCGGCGAACCAGTACTGGTTGCCCTGCCAGGTCGTCATCCAGCCGAACGTGTCGCCGCCGCCGGCGAGCAGGAGCGCCCGGGCGTGCTCGCGGTCGCGCTGGGAACGATCGGCGTCGGCGTCGGCCTCGACGGCGCCCGTCGGTCGGATCGCGGCCACGGCCACGACGACCCAGAGCACCGGTCCGCTCAGTCCGACGACCAGGCGCAGCAGGGGGTCGAGCGTCGGGAGCCGGTCCCAGAACGACACCGGCGCGAGCGGCCCGAAGGCGGCGAGCGCCAGGCGGAACGGGTCGTCGACCTGGTTCCGGGCGGAGGCGGCGACGATCAGGACCACCGTGGTGAGCACGGCGGCCGCGAGCACGACGGTGACGGTGAAGGACGTGACCCGGCGACGTGACGGCAGCACGGTGAACGAGCGGCGCAGCACCAGCAGCACCACCGCGGTCGCCAGCGGCACGACGATCGACGCGGCGATGGAGACGTCGACGACGAACTGGTCCTCGATCCCGTGCAGGGCGGCGACCCGGCCCGGGACGAGCAGGTACGTGACGGCGGCGGCGACGGCCGTGACGGTGTCCACGACGACCACGAGCCAGACCGCGAAGCGACTCCCGCGGAAGAGCCCGAGGCCGCCGACGACCAGGACGAGCAGCGGCGCGACCGCGAGCACCACCGTCCACGGATCGGTCGCCCGGAACGCCAGCAGGCCGCGGAGGCACTCCCCCGCCGCGGCGTCCGCCCGGCAACCCCGCACGGGCGTCACCGGTCCGGCGCCGACGACGGCGGCGATCGGGGCGAGCAGTCCGACCCGGGCCCGCGACACGAGGGCGATCAGCGGCCCGACCGCGGACACGAGCACGACGGTGCCGAGGAGCACGCGCGTCTCCCGGTGCGAGCTGCGGGTCCACCCGGTCCGCTTCGGCGTGCGACGGAGCAGTTCGCCGAGGATCCAGCCCGCGCCCGCGGCGAGCGCCGCGTACAGGTCGGAGGCGTGACCGGCGTACAGGAGCAGCGCCGCGACGACGGCGACGGCGTTCACCCGGATCCGACGCCGCCAGAGCGTGCCGGCGAAGGCGCTCGCGGTGACGATGGTGCCGACGATCGCGGTCCATGGGTCGAAGCTCGTGGCGCGTCCGAGCAGCAGTGCTGCCACGTCGCGACCGTCGCTGTCGACGAAGGCGGTCAGGGCCCCGATTCCGGTCCCCACGAGTGTCGTCACGACGAACGCGAGGGCGGTGCGCGCGGACCCCATCAGCCGTTCGGAGGCACCGACGAGCACGACGACGCCGGCGAGCGTGAGCAGGAGCGCGAGCACCCCGGTGGACGCCGTGAACACCCGCAGGGGTCCGAACGCGGCCACGGACGCGTGGTGGTGGACCCGCAGGGCGATCGCGACGACGGAGGCCGCGAGGACCAGCACGAGCACCACGGCGGTGACCGGGTACCGGCCGAGCAGTCGTCGTGCGCGGCCGGGCCAGGAGCGCAGGTCGGCCCTCACAGCGCAGCGCTCGACGGCAGGCCCAGGTGGGCGATGACGGGCGGGAGTCCGTGCGCGAGGACGTACCGGACCGTGTTCCAGTCGTGCGCGGAGCCCGGCGAGACGATGAGCTGCGTCGCGATGCCCTCCCGCTCCGACACCGCCTGGAGCATCGCGGTGCTGCGACGGTAGGGCGCGTCGTCCTGACCGACCCCGAACACGGTGAGGTGGTCGACGTACCGACCGTGCGCCTCCATGAGCGCGGCGGGGGCGGCTGCGGCGTACTTGGCCGCCGAGCCGTCGAACGCGACCTGGATGCTGTGCTGCACGCTCCCGGTGAGGGGGGCGGCCTCGCTCGAGATCGCGAGGGTCGTGCCGAACACGTCGGGGAACTCCGACGAGAACTGCATGGCGCAGGTGGCTCCCTCCGAGAACCCGACGATGCCCCACCCGGACGGCGCGGAGGTCACCGGGAGGTGCTTCCGGATCCAGTCCACGGTGTCGGTCATCACGTAGGTCTCACTCCGACCGAGGCGCCGGGAATCGACGCACATCGGGTTGCGGTTCGGCGCGCCGAGCTGGTCCGGCGCGACCACGATCGGGGCGAGCCCGTCGTGGGCAGCAGCGTAGTGGTCGAGGTACGTCGCCATGTCGCCGGTCTGGAACAGGTCGGACGGCTCCCCCGGCTGGCCGGAGAGGGCGACGAGCACCGGGAGGAGCGGCGGGTGTGCCGTCCTGGCCGCCGGCGGGAGCCACACGACGGCCTTGCGGGCACGGAAGTGCGACACCGTCGCCGGGATCCGGACGCTGATGGTCTCGCCCTTCGCGGGCATGCCGGCGGGCGCGTGCCAGCCGTCGGGGGTGACCACGGGTTCCGTGGACGACCCGTGTGCGACGACCGGCAGGTCCTTCGTCGGGTAGGGGTTCGTGACGAGCGCCTGCTGGACGTCCTTGTAGAAGCCGAAGTCGACGTTGACGCCGAGCCCGGCGGCGAGCACGACGGAGGCCGCGGCTGCGAGCGCGACCACGCGGCGCCCCCAGCCGCCCTGCACCGCGACGACCACGAACAGCGCGACGGCACCGACGGCGAATGCGACCCACATGCGCGTGATCGGGGTGAAGGCCACCCCGAAGGCGTCCTGCACGTCACCGAACCACCACACGAGGCCGAGGCCGACGAGCCCGCCGACCACGATCGCGCCGAGCCGGAAGAGGAACCGTGTCAGCGACCACGGTCGGACGACCAGCGCCCAGACCACGAGGAGACCGGCGACGACGTCGACCGGGACGAGGACATCGCTGTCCGTGATCTTCAGGCGCAGGAGTTCGTGGAGCACATCTGCATGGTGGTCCCTCCCGGCTGCCGTGCAGCCGTCATCGCGCTTCCACTGCTCACAGGGTGGGCATCACGCACTCCCAGGAAGCAGTCGGGAAGCGCCCAGGGCACGCGGTCGCCGGACCACCCGTGCGGTGGTCCGGCGGCCGCCGTGCGTCAGTGCCGACGACGGAGCGTCAGGACACCGGCACCCGCGAGGAGCAGCAGGAGCGCTGCGGTCGCGGGGACGGCGGGCGAGTCTGCGCCCGTGTAGGCGAGACCGGTCGCGGTGCTCCCCGAGGCGGCGGCCGCCTCGGTCGCCGCTGCGGACACGACCGCGTCCGCGGCGGTGGCCGGACGGGAGGCACGGTCCACGTCGCCGACGGCCGTCGCGTTCGCCGGGACGGTCACCACGACGGGCTCGGTGCCGGCGCCGTCACCGGCACCGGTTCCGGTGGGGTCGTCGCCGGTCGGCGTGGTCCCGGGGTCCGTCCCGGTGCCCGGGTCGGTCCCGGTGCCGGGGTCGGTCCCGGTGCCCGGGTCGGTCCCGGTACCCGGGTCGGTCCCCGTGGTCGGGCCGCTGCCCGTCTCGCTGGTGCCGTCACCGAGGACGCCGATGCCGTTCCCGCCGATCGTGATCGGGAGGCCGATCACCGGGACGACCTGGGTGCCCGACAGGAGTCCGCCGTCTCCCGAGGTCGTGCCGCCGGAGGTCGCACCACCGGACGTCGCACCACCCGTCGCCGCACCACCCGTCGCCGAGGTCGACGTGCCGTCACCGAGCAGGCCGATGCCGTTGCCACCGACCGTCACCGGGACCGACACCACGGGCGACACCTGGGTTCCCGAGGCCGTGCCGTCCGCGCCCGAGGTCGTGCCGCCGGAGGTCGCACCACCGGACGTCGCACCACCCGTCGCCGCACCACCCGTCGCCGAGCTCGAGGTCCCGTCACCGAGCAGCCCGATGCCGTTGCCACCGACCGTCACCGGGATCGACACCACGGGCGACACCTGCGTCCCGGAGAGGATCCCGTCCGAACCGCTGGTCGTGCCGGTGGTGGCACCCGCCGCCGACGAACCACCCGTTGCGGGCGAGGTCGACGTGCCGTCTCCGAGCAGGCCGATGCCGTTGCCACCGACCGTCACCGGGACCGACACCACGGGCGACACCTGCGTGCCCGAGGCCGTGCCGTCCACACCTGAGGTCGTGCCGCCCGAGGTCGCACCACCAGACGTCGCACCACCCGCCGCGGACGAGCTCGAGGTCCCGTCACCGAGCAGCCCGATGCCGTTGCCGGACACCGTCACCGGGACCGACACCACGGGTGCGACCTGCGTGCCCGAGGCCACGCCGTCCTGACCCGACGTCGAGGCCGACACGTCGTCCGACGACGGGGTCGAGGGCGCCGGGGAGGCCGGAGCCGGAGCAGCCGTGGTCGGTGCCGTGCTCGTGGCGTCCCCCACGACCGCGACGGCGTTGCCCGTCGCCGACACCGGAGCGGTCACGGAGCCGCCCACCTGGGTGCCCGAGCCGACGCCGTCCGTGCCGGAGGTCGACGGTGCGGACGCGGCCGGCGACGACGCGGGTGCCGCGGAGGTCGGAGCCGGAGCACTCGCCGCGGCGTCCCCGCCGACGGCGACGGCGTTGCCGGACACGTGCACGGGCGCGGTGACCTCGGGCACGACCTGGGTGCCGGAGGCGACACCGTCCGAACCGGACGTGGTCGGGGCCGGAGCTGCAGGGGTCGCTGCCGGAGCGTCGGTCGTGCCGTTCGACGCAGCAGCACCGGTCACGCCGGACACGGCGTCACCGAGCACGCCGAGCGCGTTGCCGGTCACGGAGACCGGAGCGTCGACGGCGGGGGCCACCTGGGTCCCCGAGACGGCGCCGTCCGCTCCCGAGGTGGTCGCGGCGTTCGCCGCCGCGGCACCACCGAGCGTCAGGCCGCCGACGAAGAGGGCGAACCAGAGCCCCCTCGAGACGTACTTGTTCATGGTCGTTCACTTCCTGATCGAGATCGTCGACCGACCGCGGACGCGGTCGGGCCTGAGCGTGCCTGCCGGTGGACAGGCGCTGGCGATCTCAGTCAGGGGCGACGTCGCGCTCGCCGACCGGGGACGCCGGGAGTGCGTCGTCGACGAGCGTGCCGCGAGACCCCGCGGCGAGGGTGAACTGCGTGCTGGCCGCGTCGGTCGTCGCGGTCGCGGCCGGACCGGCCGAGCCGGCGAGGCTGTTGCCGGCGAGTCCCGCTGCTCCGACCGGGTCCGCGGGCGACCGGCCGTCGCCCGGGAAGGGACCGTGCCCGGCGGGCACCAGGAGTGCGGGGCCGCCGAGCACCGCCGACGCGGCGGTCGTCGACCGGGCAGGAGCCGGGTCCGACGCATCCGGGGTCGCGGCGACCCGAACCGCCGCGACCGCGGACGCGGTCTCGTCCGCGTCGGCGGGAGCCTGCGCGGAGGTCTGGACGTCCCGTTCTGCGATCCCGCTGTCCGTGCCGCGGGACGGGGCGACGGGGTGGCCCTGGCCGTCCGTCGGGGCCGGGACGCTCCCGGGGACGGGTGCCGTGCCTCCCGGCAGGACCGGCGCGGAGCCGTCGACCACGCCGGGGACCGATCCGACCACCGGGGCGACGCCGCCGAGGCTGTCGTCGACCACCGTGCAGACGGGTCCGAGAACCGAGCCGAGCAGATCGTCGCCGACGACGGGGCCGACCACCGGGACGCTGCCGACGATGTGGTCGAGCGAGCCGGCCAGCGTGGAGACGGGGCGGGAAGCGGCGAGGTCCTCGACGGAGGCCGTGACGGGCCGCAGGGCCGAGGCGACCACGCCGCGCACGCTCCGCAGGTCGCCGCGGAGGGAGGGCTGCTGGGTCGGGGTGGCGCCGACAGGAACCGTGGTGGTCGCAGGCGTCGCCTCGTGGGGCGTGGCTGCCGCGACCGGAGTCGGTGTGACCGTCGCGCCACCGGACGCCGCGGGTGCAGGTGCAGGCGTAACAGCTGCCGGAGCGGGTGCTGCCGGGGCGGGTGCGGGCACAGCGTGGGGCGGTGCCGCCGTGGTGGGCGCAGGAGCCGGCGCGGCGGGAGCAGCCGGGGCCGGACGCGCGGGCTCGACGGCCTGTCGAGCGGGTTCGACGGCCTGTCGAGCGGGTTCGACGGCACGGCGCTCGGGGGCGACGGCCTCGTGGACCACGTCGCCCACACCGTCGACCGTCTCGCCGAGTCCGTGCACGACGCCGCCGACGAGGCCTCCGGAGGTCGGTGCTGCACCGGTGGACGCCGACGCGGGCCGAGCGCCCAGGACGAGGGTGAGCAGCACGAGCGCAGCGCCGATCCCGAGCCCCAGCAGGGCGTACCGGAGGAGCGCGTGCCAGGGTGCACGCAACGCCTGGTCCATGCGCTCACCTCCTGATCTCGGCTGCGCACGTAGAATGGTTGGTCGGTACGGTACGCCCGTCCGCCCCGATCCGCACCAGCTTTCTCGACAGGAACGCAGGTTTTGTGACAGCAGCGCAGAGTGAGCCGCAGATGCTCCCGATCCACCGGGCTCCGACCCGCAATCTCGACCCGGTCACGCTGCACGAGATCCTCCGGCTCCGGCAGGACGTCTTCGTCGTGGAGCAGGGAGCGGCGTACGCGGACATCGACGGTCGTGACCTCGAGCCGGGCACCGTGCAGTTCTGGGCCGGCCACGGCTCCGTCGACGCCGTGGTCCGGCTGCTCCGCGAACCGGACGGCAGCGAACGGATCGGCCGGGTCGCGACCGCCGCTCGCGCACGCGGGCAGGGACTCGCCGGGCGCCTCATCGAGGCCGCCCTCGCCGAGACGCAGGCGCCGCGCGTCGTGCTCGGCGCGCAGGCCCACCTGGCGGAGTGGTACGGCCGGTTCGGGTTCGAACGGGACGGCGACGACTACCTCGAGGACCGCATCCCGCACGTGCCGATGGTGCTGAACCGCTGATCTGGTGGCGCTGAGCCGCTGACGCTGAGCCGACGCCGTCGCCGCCGCCGAGCGAGTTGCTAGGCCCGCCAGCGCCGCAGCTCGTCGAAGGACCGTGCCTGGTGCGCCCGGTCGGCCACCAGCCGCTCGAACACGATGTTCGTCTGCGTGGTCGCGACCGAGGGGTCGCCGCTCAACTCGTCGGCGACGAAGTCCCGGAGCTGCTCGGTGGAGGTGCAGGCGATGTGCACGAGGAAGTCCTTGTCGCCGGCCAGGAAGGACACGTCCTGCACGACGGGCACCCGGAGCAACCGCTTCGCGAACTCGCGGAGCTCGTGGCGCGCGGCAGCGTGTACGCGGACGGACACCATCGCCTCGATCGAGAACCCGAGCCGCGCGACGTCGACGTCCGCTCGGTAGCCGCGGATGACCCCGGCGTCCTCGAGCGCACGGACGCGGGTGAGGCAGGTCGACGGGGCGATCCCGACCGTCGCCGCGAGGCGGTTGTTCGGCATCCGGGCGTCCTGCGCGAGGGTCCACAGGATCCGTTCGTCGACCTCGTCGAACCGCGGGGTGGGGTCGGGACGGCGCGCTGCACGGTCGGACATGCCCCGACCGTACCGTGCGGCGCGACGGGCGGAGCCGACCGTCGAGCGACGGCGCGTACGGTGGCGGACACCGCTCGCGGCGCCCCGCCCGCGTCCGCCGTCCGACAGGAGCCCCGTGAACGCCACCGACCACGACGACGACCGGGTCTCCGGCGGGAGGTCCGTGCGCGACGGCCTCGCGGCGGGGCTCCTGCAGAAGGCCGTCGAGCCGCTGCTCCGCGCCGTTCGCGAGGAGGTCGCCGCCGCGAAGCGCGAGATCGGGGACCGTGCGCGTGGCGCGCGGACGGGTCTGGTGCTCACCGGTGCGGCGGTGGCGTTCGCCCTGGCCACCCTGCTGCTGCTCGCCGGGTTGATCGTCGCGCTCCTCGCTCTCGCGCTGCCGGTCTGGGCGGCGACGGGGATCACCTTCGTGGTGTTCGCGCTCGTCACGGGTGTGCTCGCGGCGGTCGGCATCCGGGGGATCCGACGAGGTGTCCCGCCGGTGCCGAAGGACACGCTGCGCGCGGCGAAGGACCGCGTGGCGCGCTCCTCGGAGGAGCCTGGACAGGGCTGATCGTCCGCGCGGGCGGGCGCACGGTCGGTCACTACATCGCGAGCGTCATCCCGACGACCGCGACCGTCATCGCGAACACCTCACCGCTCCGGACGCTCCGCCGGTCCTCCCGCGCCCACTCGTGGCGGAGCAGCCACCCGCTGAACGCGCAGTACCCGATCACCCCGGCGCCGAGCACCGCGGTCAGGGCGATGCCGTGCCCGGCGTGCTCGTCGACGACCCCGCTCGCGTGTCCCATCAGGAGCATCCCGGCCATCACCACGGAGGACAGTGCCCGGTGCACGTCCATCGGCTCGGCGCGACGTCCGTCCGGTCGCCGTCGGCGCATCACCGGCATCGGTGCGAGGAGCAGCAGCACCGTCGCGGCGAGCAGCGTCCAGACCGAACCGGCGTGCAGCACCGGGAGCAGCATCGCGACGAGCATCACGGCTGCAGGCACGACGACGGCGACGCGCGGCCGGTAGCGGTCGCCGACGATGCAGCACACCGAGGCGAACTGCGGCACGACCAGCATCGCGTCGGCGACGGTCTCGTGGACGGCGGTCACGGGCGGTGGCGCTGGGTCAGCCCTCGGAGCGGGCGGCCTTGGCGGCGCGCTCCTGCTTGACGCGGGCGTTCTCGGCGTGCACCGCGGCCTGGGTCGCGCGCTCGCGCACCAGCCACTCGGGCTTCTCCTGCAGGAGCGCCTTGATCTCGGCGGTCGTCAGCGGCTCGTCGATGCCCGCGCGGCTGAGCCCCGAGATCGACACGCCGAGCTTCTGCGCCACGACCGGTCGGGGGTGCGGTCCGTCACGACGGAGGTCTTCGAGCCAGGTCGGCGGCTCCGTCCGGAGTTCGTCGAACGCGGTCCTGCTGATCGGCGCACCACGGAAGGACTCCGGGGCGGCCGACAGCAGGATGCCGAGCTTCTTCGCGGCCGTCTCGGGCTTCATGGTCTGTTCCTGCGCCATGCACACCAGGGTACGGCCCCTATGCTCGGTTGCATGACCGAGGCCCTCACCATCGCCTTCGTGCCCGGGGTGTCCCCGGCGAAGTGGGCCCGTGTCTGGCGCGAGCGGTTCCCCGAGATCGAACTCCGGCTGCGCCCGATCGGTGCGGACGAGGTGGACGACGCCCTCGCCGGCGAGGCCGACATGGTCTTCGCGCGGGAACCCGTCTCAGATCTGCACAACGCGATCCCGCTCTGGACCGAGACCGCGGTGGTCGCGATGCCGAAGGACTCGCCGCTGGCCGACGCGACCGAGGTCGACCTCGCCACGACGGACGTCCACGTCGTCGACGCCGGCCCGGTGCCCGCGGACCTCGCGGGAACGCTCGACCTGGTCGAGGCGAACGTCGGCGTCGCGGTCCTGCCGCAGTCACTGTTCCGCGCGGCCAGCCGCAAGGAACTCGTCGCCCGGGCGCTCGTGGGCTCGCCGGGCACGCGGATCCTCCTCGCCTGGCGGTCCGAGGACGCCTCCGAGACCACCGAGGAGTTCATCGGCGTGGTGCGCGGGCGGACCGCCAACAGCTCCCGGGGCGGCCAGGACCAGACGGGAGGCCCGGATCGCGCCGACGACGACGGCTCGCGCTCGTCGCGCGGCGGCTCCGACGGCAGTTCCGGCCGCGGCTCCGGCGGCGGTTCCGGCGGCGGCAAGGCGACCGCGGCGAACAGCCGCACCACCGCCAAGCGCGGTGCAACGAAGGGCACCAGCGGGAAGTCCGGCGGGGGCAAGGCCGGACGCGGCAAGGTACAGCGCGGGATGAAGGGCAAGCCGAAGCGCGGCTCGAAGGGCAACCGGTAGCGGTCGTCCCTACTTCAGCGGATGACCGCTGCCGCCGCCCGCGCGACCCGCTCCCCGCGTGCCGCCTCGGCCGCAGCACGCGCCTCGGTGACGAGTCGGGCGTCGGCCCGCACCGCCGAGCCGGCGTCGAACGGCGGCTGCGGGTCGTACTCGATCTGCAGTTGGATGCGCTCGGCGGCGGGCTGACCGGCGAGCTCGCCCGCCAACCACAGCGCCATGTCGATGCCGGCGCTGACCCCGGCCGCGGTCACGACGGCACCGTCGACGACGATCCGCTGCTCGACGGGGTCGGCACCGAACGCGGCGAGCATCGGCTTCGACGCCCAGTGGGTCGTCGCGCGCTTGCCGGCGAGGAGCCCTGCCGCACCGAGCACGAACGCGCCGGTGCACACCGACGTCACCCATGTGGCGTGCTCGGCCGCGCCGCGGACGAACCCGACGACGTCGGGGTCGAGCATCGCGTCGAACGCTCCGTCGCCACCCGGGACGACGAGCACGTCGGCAGCCTGTGCCGTCGCGAACGTCGCGGTCGGGACGAGTGCCAGACCACAGTCGCTCGCCACCGGGTCGAGGTCCGCCGCGACGTACTCCACGGACGCGCCGGGCACCCGCGCCAGCACCTGCGCCGGTCCGGTGAGGTCGAGCTGCGTGAGGTCGGGGAAGAGCAGGAACGCGATCCGGACCTGCGACGGGTCGTGCTCCGGGAGTGACTCCCCCGGCAGCTCGGGCGCCGGGACGGCGGTGTCGAGCGGCACCGCGACGTGCTCGGCGCCGATCGGGTGCACCGGGACCGCCGGGACGTGGTTCGGTGCGGTCCCCGGTTCCGTGGTCATGGCACGAACCTAGCCCCGACGACGAGTCGCGGGCCGCTCAGCTCCAGACACCCGACGTCCCGCGACGGTGACTGCCGACGAGGTGCGTGTCGACGATGCCCAGTGCCTCCATCAGCGCGTACATCGTGGTCGGGCCGACGAACGCGAACCCACGCTTCCGGAGCGCCTTCGACAGCGCCACCGACTCGTCGGACTTGGTGGGGACGTCGGCGAACGTCAGCGGCTCGGGCGTCCGCTCCGGCCGGAACGACCAGACGAGGTCCGCCAGTCCCCCGTCGTCCCGCAGGGCGATCGTCGCGTTCGCGTTGGTGATGGTCGCGAGGATCTTCGCTCGGTTCCGGACGATCCCCGCGTCGGCCATGAGCCGCGCGACGTCGTCCTCACCGAACGCCGCGACCGTGTCCGGGTCGAAGTCGGCGAAGGCCGCGCGGAACGCCGGGCGCTTCGCGAGGATCGTCCGCCACGACAGCCCGGATTGGAACGCCTCGAGTGAGAGCCGCTCGAACACGCCCCGCTCGTCGCGCACGGGCATGCCCCACTCGGTGTCGTAGTAGTCGCGCAGCAGCTCATCGGTCGATGCCCACACCGGGCGGGCGAGGCCGTCCTCGCCCACGACGAGGGACGGCCGGGTCTCGGGCGGTTCGGTGCTCACACCCCCATCCTGCCGAGCGCCGCCGACACCGCGATGCCCGCACGCCGCTACTCGACGGGCGGGCCGTCCTGCATCGCGGCCGGGTCCATCCACACGAGCTCCCACCGGTGCCCGTCGGGGTCGGTGAAGCTGCGCTGGTACATGAAGCCGAGGTCCATCTCTGGCTGGTCCTCGTGACCGCCCGCCATCACCGCGGCGTCCACCACACGGTGCACGTCGTCCTTCGAGTCGGCGCTGAGGGAGTTGATCACCTCGATCGTGTCCGGGCCCGCGATCGTCTTGTCGGTGAACTCGGCGAACTTCGCGTGCGTGAGGAGCATGACGTACACGGTGTCGCTCACCACGACGCACGCGGCGGTCTCGTCCGTGAAGTCGGGGTTGATCGTGTACCCGAGGGCTTCGTAGAAGGACGTCGCGCGGTCGAGGTCGACGACCGGCAGGTTGATGAACACCATCGTGGGCATGGGGGCTCCTTCGCTCGAGGTGCAACCTCTCGCACATGTCGCCCCAGCACAAGCACATCAACTCGAGGCGACACTGGTACACAATATGCTGGCAGGATGCGGACTGCGTACGTCGACGAATCCGAGCCGGGCGGAGGCCTCGACCACACCGTGTACGTGCTCGCAGCCGTCGTGATCACCTCGGAAGAGAGCGAATCGGCCCGGGCGGCCATCCGCGACGCCACGCCACGACGCATGCGGAAGCTCCACTGGTACGAGGCCCTCCGCGCGCAGCGCATCTCGTGGCTCGACCTCCTCCGGCGAGCGGTCGAGGTCGTCGTCGTCCGGTACGACGGTGCGGCCGCCAGGGTCGAGCGCCGTCGGCGCCATTGCCTCGAACGACTCGTGTGGGAACTCGAACGGCACGCGGTCGACCGCCTCGTGCTCGAATCGCGCGGGAGGGCCGGCGATGACGGCGATCGTTCCATGCTCGACGCGCTGCGGCGGCGCGGTGTCGGGAGAAGGATCCGGCATGAGCACATCCGAGGGGAGGACGAGCCGCTGACAGCCCTCGCCGATCTGGCGTGCGGCGCACACATGGCGGGCTACGACCGAGCGGTCGACGCCACGGTCATCCTGGTGAACTGAGACCGGTCCGGACAGCGCAAAACCCCGGGCCCGCGCTGGCTGCAGGCGTATCCGGGGCTCACTTCCGACCGAGCAGCACGCGGTCGACATATCAATACTAGGCCGCGATCACTGAACGTGTCAACGTGAGCAATCGGTTCCGCGAGCGGCGAGGCGGAGGCGAGCCGCGCCTCCAGGCCGACGCAGACCATCAACGACCGACGGCCGCCCGCAGGAGCGGGCGGCCGTCGGACGGGACGAGGTGAGGTCAGGCGAGGTCGCGACCCTCGCCCGCGGCCTTCTGGTGCTCCTCCGCCTCAGCCTGGCCGACGATGTCGGCTGCCGGCACGGGGTTGAGGCGGTCCCAGAGGAAGAACAGCAGCCCGCCGACGAGCAGCGAGAGCCCGACCCACAGGTTGATGTGGATGCCGCCGGTCTTCTCCGGGTCGGTGTTCCAGTTGACGATGCCGACGATCGTCGTGATCACGCCGTAGAGCACGAACAAGCCACCGAGGATGCGGCGCAGGTCGAGTCGGCGGGTGGAACGGACGAGGGCCTGCTGCTCCTCGGTCATCGTGGTGGTGTCGTCACGCATGAGCGATCTCCTTCGCGCGGATCAGAGGAACGGGAGGTAGAGGACGACGCAGAGGACCAGCGCCACGGTTCCGAGCAGCGCCGGCGAGCGGTACCACGCGGTGTCGGTCGCGACGGCCCCGGCGGTCATGTCGATCTTGCCGACGCCGTAGACCAGTCCCCCGAGCTCGGAGACGTCCTTCGGCTTGGTGACGAGCGACACGACGACCGCGACGACGAGGACGGTGACGAACGAGATGATCGCGCCGTACAGCGTCTCGGCGGTGCCGGTGGCGAAGAGCTTCGGGTTCACGAGGTACGCGATCCAGGTGATCGTCGGCGTCACGATGCCGAGGATGTACCCCCACAGCGCACCCTGCGTGGTCATCCGCTTCCACAGGAGCCCGAGGATGAAGACGCCGAACAGCGGTGCGTTGAAGAACGAGAACAGCGTCTGCATGTAGGTCATGATGTTGCCGGCCTGCGCAGCGAGGAACGCGGTGCCGATCCCGACGAGGACACCGGCGACGGTGACCCAGCGTCCGGTCTGCAGGTAGTGCAGGTCGGGCATGTTCGGCTTGATGTAGCGCTGCCAGATGTCGTACGTGAACACCGTGTTGAACGACGACACGTTCGCCGCCATACCAGCCATGAACGAAGCCAGGAGGCCCGTGACCGCGATGCCGAGCACGCCGGTCGGCAGGTACATCTGGATGAGCTTCGGGATGGCGTCGTTGTAGGTCAGCGCGCCCGAGGCGAACTGGTTCCCGACGACGGCCGCGGCGATGAGGCCGGGGATGACGACGATGAACGGGATGAAGAGCTTCGGGATCGCGGCGATGAGCGGGGTGCGGCGCGCCGCCGACATGTTCTTCGCGGAGAAGGCGCGCTGGACCTCGGTGAAGTTCGTCGTCCAGTACCCGAACGACAGCACGAAGCCGAGGCCGAGCACGATCGCGAGCCAGTTCGCACCGATCGGGTTGGTGACGTCGCCGATGCCGGTGCCCGCCCATGCCTGGAGGTGCTGCACGCCCTGCGTCTTCTTGATCGCCTCCGTCAGGCCGCCCCAGCCGCCGACCCGGTGGAGGCCGACGATCGTCAGCGGCACGAGACCGGCGATGATCACGAAGAACTGCATGACCTCGTTGTAGATCGCGCTGGAGAGGCCGCCGAGCGTGATGTACGCGAGGACGAACGCGGCCGAGACGATGATCGCGAGCCACTCCGGCCAGCCGAGCATCGCCTCGATGACGATCGCCATGGCGTAGAGGTTGATACCGGCGATGAGCACGTTCGACACGGCGAACGCGATCGAGTTCACCAGGTGCGGGGCCTTGCCGAAGCGGCGGAGCATGAACTCCGGGACGCTCCGGACCTTCGAGCCGTAGTAGAACGGCATCATCACGAGGCCGAGGAACACCATCGCCGGCACCGCACCGATGAGGTAGTAGTGCAGGGTCGCCATGCCGATCTGGGCACCGTTCGCGGCCATGCCGAGGATCTCGGTCGCGCCGAGGTTCGCCGAGACGAACGCCAGGCCCGTGATCCACGCCGGCATCGACCGGCCGGACAGGAAGAAGTCCATGCTCGTCCGGACCTGCCGGCGGGCGGTGAACCCGATGCCGATGACCACCGCGAAGTACACGATGATCATCAGGTAGTCGACCCAGCCCAGATCGAGCCGGATCCCGTTGTTCGCTGCAGCGAGAACCATTCACACTCCACGTCGACGTGTTCGATGGGCCCGCGTCTGCGCTGGCCCATCGGGGGACACTACCCGGACTGGTACCGCTCTGTAACCTTTGCGCGAACGGCTGCGGTGGCCTATTGTGACCGTTCACATAGCCGCTGCATGTGACGGCTCCGTCGATGCCCGAGCACCGCTCGCCGCTAGGCTTCCGGCATGACCGAGTCCTCGCGCATCCTGGTGTTGAACGGCCCGAACCTCGACATCCTCGGGCGACGCGACCCGGCGCAGTACGGCACGGTGACGCTCACCGAGATCGAGGCCATCGTCCACACCGAGGCGGCCGTGCACGGACTCGAGGCCGACTTCCGCCAGACGAACCGCGAGGGTGAGCTGGTCGAGTGGCTGCACGAGGCGCTCGACGACTTCGCGGGCGTGGTCGTCAACCCCGCTGCGTACGCACACACCTCGGTGGCGCTGCACGATGCGGTCGAGGCGCTCGCGGTCCCCGTCGTCGAGGTGCACCTGTCGAACACGTGGAAGCGTGAGCCGTTCCGGCACGTCGACCACGTCGCGACGGCGGCGACGGCGGTCATCGCGGGTGCGGGGGCGGACGGGTACCGGTTGGCGGTGGCCCACCTCGCAGCGTTGGTGACGGACGCCGAGGACTGACGGCGTGCACCTCGTCTGCTGACGGGCGGCGGGCTGCCGACGGGCGGACCAGCGCGCTGGTCGGCCAGCTTCTGGACGGGAGGCGCGGTGCACTGCCGCCACGGATCCCTGTCCACCGCGTGGTCGCGCCGCGAGGAGCCCCCCCCCCCCCCGATCCCGGCGTGTGGTGGGGTCACCCTGGCGGGCACGACGCTCAGGCGGTGGTGATGATCACCGCGGAGACGCGGAGCGCCCGTGCCGTCGACAGCACGGGCGCTCCGCGGATTCGTGGGTGATGCTACCGGCGGTTCCGGCGATGCCGGATGGTCGTACCGACGTAGCATCCGCCAGTTCCGGCCGCGACGGCAACCGCGAACGACCCGGCGATCTGATGAGGTGTCCCGTTGGTCGCCGCCGCGACGGCAGCTCCAGCGATCAGGAGGCCGACGGCGACGACGATGGCGAACGCCGGGCTGCGGAGGATGCTGGTCATGCTCTGCTCCTCAGGCGCAGCGGGGCTTCTTGTTCGACACGGGGTAGACGCGCAACGACTTGGTGCCGCACTGCACGCCGCCACTGGTCGAGACGGCCACAGTAGCGATGGTGATGGCGACCGTTGCAACGGCGCACACGGCTGGGCCGAGAACACATATCCCAGCAGTCATCCCGGCAGCGGCCCCGCTGATGATCAAGTTCTGATCGAAGGAATTGAACCCGACGTAGACGCCACCGTAGCTGTCCGAGCCAGCCGCAAGACGCTGTGTCGGGCTGGCCTTGCTGAGTTGCAGGGTGAACCCGTTGCCAGCGTCGATGCTGACCGTGCTCGTGCCGTCCGGCTGCACTTCCTCGCCGGTGACCGCGCCTGCCTCCCGTGCGTCGGTGATTGCTTGATCGACGAGTTCAGGCGTGATGTACGGGCGACTTCCGGAGACATCCACCATGACCGGAGCGGTCTGCAACGACTCGGCGGCTTCGGCGCCCGGAGCCGTGATCAAGCTCCCTGCCGCGAGTGTGCTGCTGAGTGCGATCGCGGCTGATGCCGTACGGAACTTTGACATTGCTGTACCCCTTGCAGAAGCTGCCAGAGCGGCGTTGCTCCGGACGAGCAACACACAAGACGTGGCAATTTGGTACGTCAAATCTTGCACATCACGCGGGAATGCACGCTTAGATCGTCGAGGCGACGTTGGAAGGAACGACCCCCTCCGAGCGGAACGCCTCGGCGCCGGCGGGGGGGTCAGAACTCGGCGGGGCGTCGGACCTCGGCGGCGTCGGCGGTGACGAAGCCGCCGCGGATGATCGGGAGCGCCCGCCGCACGGCCTGGTCGATGCGGAGCTCGAGATCGACGCTCGCGATGTCGTACCCGCCCTCGCGCTTGGCGAAGTCGCGCTCGTTGCCGAACACGCCGAGGGGCAGCGTCGTCGACTGGAAGAACCCGAACAACGGACGCATCTGGTGCTCGACGAGGAGCGCGTGCCGGTCACTGCCGCCCGTCGCCGTGAGCAGCACGGGGGTGTCGACGAGGTCGTACTGGCCGACCCAGTCGAAGAACAGCTTGAACGCCCCGGAGTAGGCGGCGCGGAAGGCCGGGCTGCCGACGACGAGCACGTCCGCCGACTCGACGGCCTCGAGCGCGCGAGCGGTCGCGGGGGCCATCGCCTCGCGGGAGGTGGCGGCACCGAGGTCGGCGAGCAGCGGACCGATCTCGACCGTCTCGGTCCTGGCGTCCCCGAGCTCCTGCCCCATCCGCTCGACGGTCGCCGCGACGAGGGTCGAGGTCCGCGAGGGGTCGGAGGGGCTGCCGCTGACGCCGACGACTCGTACTTCGCTCATGTCCTGATGCTCACACGGGCGGGGCACCGGTGGTCCGCGTGTGACGGCGTGTGTCGGGCGGGCTGCCAGAGCGGGGCGGGTACCGTTCGGCCGATGCAGACCTTCCTGCCGTTCGCCGACTTCCAGGCCTCCGCCGAGGTGCTCGACGACCGCCGGCTCGGCAAGCAGCGCGTCGAGACGCTCCAGGTGATGCGCGCCCTGACCCTGCCCGGGTACGGCTGGCAGGCGCACCCGGTGACGGCGATGTGGCGCGGGTTCCGGCCGGCGCTCATGGCGTACCAGGACGCGACGTGCGCGGTGTGGGTCGAGCGCGGCCACCCGGACACCTGTCGGGACAAGACCCTGGCGGACCTCGCGCTCGTGCAGGAGGACCTCGAAGCGTACGCACGCGGCGAGTACCCGCTGCCGGCGTGGAACGACGACGAGGCGCTGCACCGCTCGCACCGGTCAAAGCTCGTGCAGAAGGCGCCGGAGTTCTACCGTCCGCTCTTCCCGGACGTGCCGGACGACCTCGAGTACGTCTGGCCCGGCACCGCCGCGCAGCGCTGAACGACTCCGGACCGCTGGACGACACCGCGCAGCGCTGACCTGCGCTGAGGACTGGATGGTTCGGACCCGACCCAGATCCCGTCGCGACGCCCGTGAAGAGACAGCGCGGTGGCGAGCGATCTGCCGGTTCGTGCCGCAGGCGCCCGCCGCCTACGTCCCGGTGAGGGACTTGAGGAGGTCGTAGCCGACCGCGGTCAGGAGGAGGAGACCGCCGAGGCCGACGACCGGAGACAGCACGCCGCTCAGCCGGGTGTGACTGCGGATGCCGATGGCGCCACAGGTGATGACGGCTGCGAACCCTCCGAAGCGGGTGAGCCCCATGCTGCTGTACCAGCCCGCGTCACCACGGCAACCCGCGTTGCGGACGCTGCAGGTGGCGTACGAGGTCAGACTCTCGTCGAGGATGAACCCGACGCACCCGATGGCGGACAGCAGCCCGATGGTGATCACGACCCAGACGAGGGCAAGGTTCCAGCTGGCGGCGCGCCTGCTGAGGGGCGCGCATCGGATGCGGTCCATCAACGGTCATCCTTCCGTCTGGTTCGTGTGTCGATGCAACCAGATCGACCAGCAGGCGTGAACCGACACCTCAGCTGCTGGCGGTGCCGTGCTGGCGCGTCGTCAGTACTCGAGCGCGGGCCACTACTGCAATCGTGAGAACCGCGGACGCGGAGGGATCGGCTCGTCATCATCCATGACGCGGAGCTCGGTGATCACGGTGACCTGACCCGCGTCGTAGAAGCGGTGTGCGATCCCGTCACCCTCGTCGATGACGAGGGTCGTTCGTTGCGCCGGGTCGAGCTCGTGCTCGAACGTGAACAGCAGCCAGTGTTCCTTGATCCGCTGGACGAGGATCGGCGAGTAGCTCGCCGGCGACCCCCACACGTTGAGGAGCTCCGGCGTGAGGAGTCGGACAGGAGTGGCCGCTGTGCCGCTCCGCGCGAAACTCACCTCGGACGGGCCGTCGACAGAATGGTGGACACCCTCCGCGAAGCGGTCCCGATGCGGGTCCCCCTGCCGGTCGAACGTCCAACTCCGGTCGTGCTCGTCCACGACCACTTGGAACTGCCACGGGCGTTCGCGGCCATCCCGTCGAGCACTCACGCCTCGCGCGAGCCGGCGTCCTGGGAGTCTGAGGGCAGCGACCTGGCTTCGGAGCGTGGGGACGTCAGCTTCGGTGAGGACAGTGTCGAAACGCACAACATCAGTGTGGCCGCTCCGCTCCGCTCCGCTCAGCGCGGACCGGATCGGGTCTGCTCGCACGGACTGTGCGACACCGGCCCGCCGTGGGCGTCAGGGGGAGGTGGCGTCGTCAGGGGGTCGACGCCTCGCCCACGGCGGGTCGCGGTGTGCGGCGGGGCACGACGGCAGGGGGTTGTCGTGCCCCGCGCCGGACGCAGATCAGGGGCAGCGTCCGGCCGGGGTGCACCGCCGTCCCCCAGGGGACGGGTCCGGCGGTGCGGGTCGGGTGGGTGGTGCTCAGAGAGGGTGTTCGGTGTCCTCTCGGTACCGATCGGCCTCGCTCGGGGCGGGCAGGGTCCGTCGGGCGTCGCGGGGAGTGGCCTGCGGGCGGAGCCTCGGGAGCAGTGCGCTCCCGAGGGTCGCCAGCGTGCCGACGACGGCGATGACGCCGAGGGGTACGGCGCCGAGGTCGTGCTGGGCGGCCACGACGAGCGCGAGCACGGTGGCCGGGGCGGGGAGCAGCTGGACCGCCCGGAAGCGGTCCTCCCGAAGGGCCCTGGTGGTGATCGCGTTTGCCATGACCACACTCTGACGCAGATCGTCGGTCCGCAAAAGGGGGGACACGACCCCACTCATGGAGTAGAACGTCTAGTACACCCCGACCCGTGACTCACGCGAGCGCGCGGACCGCCTCGACCGCTTCCGCGACGGCACGCACGACGACCGGGACGTCAGCCTCGGCGAGGGTCTCGTCGAAGGTCAGCCGCACGGCCGACCGCGCGGTGTCCTCGTCGAGGCCGATCGCCGTGAGGACGTGCGACGCCTCCGTGCTGCCGGCCGCACAGGCGCTCCCCGACGAGGACACCACGTCCCGCCGCTCGAGTTCGAGCAGGACGGTCTCGCCGAGCACGCCGGGGAAGCAGAACGACGCGTGCCCCGGGAGCCGCGCCGACCGCGACCCCGTGACGATCGCCCCCGGGACCGCCGCGGTGACGCCGTCGAGCACGGCATCGCGGACGACGGACGCCCGCTCCTCCGCGGACGCCCGCTGCCCCGCGTGCAGGGCCAGCGCCGTCGCCACCGCGACCGCGCCGGCGACGTCCTCCGTGCCCGATCGTCGACCGCGCTCCTGCCCGCCGCCGTGCAGCAGCGGCTCGAGCGGGACGCCACTGCGCACCACCAGCACCCCCGTGCCCTTGGGTGCGCCGAGCTTGTGACCCGACAGTGACAGTGCGTCCACGCCAAGCACGTCGAGCCCGATCGGCAGCCACGGCGCCGACTGCACGGCGTCCGTGTGGAACCGTGCGCCCGAGCGGTGCGCGACCGCGGCGAGCGCCGGGACGTCCTGCACCGTGCCGATCTCGTTCGAGGCGTGCGCGATCGACACCAGGGTCGTGTCCGGCCGCATCGCCGCGGCGAGCGCGTCGGGCTGCACACGGCCGTCCGCGTCCACCGGGAGCACGGTCAGGTCGAAGCCGTGGAAGCGTTCGAGGTACCGGCAGCTCTCGAGCACCGCCTCGTGTTCCGTGGGTGCCGTGACGACGTGCCGACCCCGGGGCGCGGCGAGCGCGATCCCCTTGATCGCCGTGTTCGCCCCCTCGGTGCCGCCCGTGGTGAAGACCACCTCGGCCGGACGGCAGCCGAGCACCCGTGCGACCGCGGACCGGGCCTCGGCGAGACCACGCGCGGCCGCGTTACCGATCCCGTGCGTCGACGAGGGGTTGCCGAAGGTGCCGGTCAGGTACGGCCACATGGCCTCGAGCACCTCGCGGCGCACGGGCGTCGTGGCCGCACGGTCGAGGTAGAACACGTCAGGCCGTCACCGCGACGTCGAGGCCGAGGTCCAGCGCGCGTGCCGAGTGGGTGAGCGCTCCGACCGAGATGACGTCGACGCCGGTCGCGGCGATCGCGGCGACGGTGTCGAGCGACACGCCGCCGGAGGCCTCGACCAGCGCCCGCCCGGCCACGACCGCGATGCCCGCGACGAGCTCGTCGGGCGAGAAGTTGTCGAGCATGATCGTGTCGACGCCGGCGGCGACCACCGGTTCGATCTGGTCGATCCGGTCCACCTCGACCTCGAGGTGCACGGTGTGCCCGAGCCGTTCGCGGGCGGAACGGATCGCGTCGCCGATGCCCACACCGCTCGCGAGCAGCACGGCCAGGTGGTTGTCCTTCGCCATCACGGCGTCGGAGAGCGAGGTGCGGTGGTTCCGCCCGCCGCCGCACCGGACCGCGTACCGCTCGAGTGTACGGAGTCCCGGCGTGGTCTTCCGGGTGTCGGCGATCCGTGCGCGTGTCCCGGCGGTGGCCTCGACGTACCGGGCGGTCAGGGTGGCGATGCCGCTCAGTCGCTGGACGAGGTTGAGTGCCACCCGCTCGGCCCGGAGCACGGACCGCGCCGGACCGCTCACGGTGACGAGGGTGTCCCCCGCCGCGAACCGCTCACCGTCGGCAGCGTGCACCTCGGCGGTGATCGCGGGGTCGACGGCGTGCATGACGGCGACGAACACTCCGCCGCCGCTGAGCACCCCGGGTTCGCGGGCGGCGAGGGTCGCGGTGGCGACGGCGTCCGCGGGGAGCAGGGTCTCGCTCGTGACGTCGCCCCAGGGGGCGTCCTCCTCGAGCGCGGTCGCGATCACCCGGTCGAGTGCGTGCTGCGGGATCGTGCCGGGGTCGACGGTCGTCATGCGGGTACCTCCTGGGGGACGGTGGCGTGCTGGGCGACCCAGCCGGTCGAGACGGCGGCCCGCGGGTCGGTGTCGGGGTGGTCGGTCCGGGCGTGGGCGCCGCGCGACTCGGTCCGGGCCTCGGCGGCGAGGGCGGTCAGGCGGGCGAGGGCGAGCAGGGCACGGTCCTCGTGCTCGCGCACGCCGGTCGGGTCCGGGACGCCGAGTCGGTCGAGGTCCCGTCGGGCGCTCGCGAGCCCGGCCGCGTCGCGCAGCAGCCCGACGCGGTCCGTCATGACGGACTGGACCACGCTGCGGACGTCGACGACGTCGGTGCGGTGCTCCGTGCCTCCAGTCCGGTCCGGTCGGTAGGCACGACCTGCGTCCGCCACGTCGGTCACCGGTAGGTCGGCGTCGCCACGCAGGCGGAGCCTGCCGGGGCGCGGACCGTCGAGCGCGTCCGCTGCGCGGACGGCGAAGACGAGGCCCTCGAGGAGCGAGTTCGACGCGAGCCGGTTGGCACCGTGGACGCCGGTGCAGGCGACCTCCCCGACGGCGAGGAGTCCGGGCAGGCTGGTGCGCCCCTCGGCGTCGGTGGCGACCCCGCCCATCGAGTAGTGGGCGGCGGGCGCGACCGGGACCCCCTCGCGGGTCCAGTCGAACCCGGCGGCTCGGGTCGCCCGGGTGAGACCGGGGAACCGTCGGACCAGGTGGTCGGGGCCGAGGCCGGTGGCGTCGAGCAGCACCGGTTCGCCGCCCTGGTCGCGCACCGCGGCGGCGATGCCCCGAGCGACGACGTCCCGCGGGGCGAGCTCGGCGTCCGGGTGCACGGCCGTCATGAACCGACGGCCGCGCGCGTCGCGGAGCACGGCACCCTCGCCGCGGACGGCCTCGGACACGAGCCCGCCGCCGGGGACCGCGAGTCGGGTCGGGTGGAACTGGACGAACTCGAGGTCGGCGAGCACGGCACCGGCGCGCCACGCGGCGGCCTGCCCGTCCCCCGTCGCGACGAGCGGGTTGGTGGTCTCGCGGTAGAGGTGGCCGGCGCCGCCGGACGCGAGCACGACGGCGTCGGCGTCGATGCGACGCGGCTCGCCGAGCAGGTCGAGCACGTCGACGCCGACGACCGCGCCGTGGCGCACCACGAGGTCGACCAGGCAGGTGCGTTCGAGGATGGTGACGTGCCGACGGTGCAGGGCGTCGACGAGGGTCCGCTCGATCGCCGCTCCCGTCTGGTCGCCGTCGGCGTGCACGACGCGCCAGCGACCGTGCGCGGCCTCGCGACCGCGGGCGAGGTCGTCGCCGTGGCGGTCGAGGCTGCCGGGGTCCGTGGTCCGGTCGAACGCCACGCCGAGGGCGAGCAGGTCGCGGACGCGGGCCGGTCCGTCGGTGCAGAGCACCTCGACCGCTCTCGCGTCCGCGCTGCCGGCCGCGGCGACGTGGGTGTCCGCCTGGTGGAGCGCGGCGGAGTCGTCCGCCCCGAGCGCCACCGCGACCCCACCCTGGGCGTACGCGGTCGCGCCGTCCGTCAGCGCGCCCTTGGTCACGAGGGTGACGTCGTGACGGCTGCTCGCGCGGATCGCGGTGGTGAGCCCGGCGATGCCCGAGCCGACGATGACGACGTGCACGGTCAGTCCCGCGGTCGGGCGGCGAGCATGCGCTCGAGCGCGACCTTGGCGTCAGCTTGCACGTCCGCCGGCACGACGATCTCGTTGAGCACCTCGCCACGGACGAGCGCCTCGAGCACCCACGCCAGGTAGCCCGGGTGGATGCGGTACATGGTGGAGCAGGGGCACACGACGGGGTCGAGGCAGAAGATCGTGTGCTGCGGGTACTCGGCGGCGAGCCGGTTCACCATGTTGATCTCGGTGCCGATCGCGAACGTGGTCGGCTCGGTGGCCGCGGCCACCGTCTTGCGGATCAGGTCGGTGCTGCCGGCGGCGTCCGCCGCGTCGACGACGGCCATCGGGCACTCCGGGTGGACGATGACCTGCACACCGGGGTGGTCGCGACGGGCCTGCTCGATCTGGTCGACGGTGAAGCGGCGGTGGACGGAGCAGAAGCCGTGCCACAGCACGACCCGGGCGTCCTGCAGGGTGCGGACGTCGTTGCCGCCGAGGGCCTTGCGCGGGTTCCACATCGGCATGAGGTCGGTGCTGATCCCCATCGCCTTCGCGGTGTTCCGTCCGAGGTGCTGGTCGGGGAAGAACAGCACGCGCTGTCCCCGCTCGAACGCCCACTCGAGCACGGTCGCGGCGTTCGAGCTGGTGCAGACGATGCCGCCGTTGCGGCCACAGAACGCCTTGAGGTCGGCGGCGGAGTTCATGTAGGTGACGGGGATGACCGGCACGCGGCCGTCCGCGTCCGGTTCGGTGCCGTAGACCTCGGTGAGCTCTGCCCAGGCTTGCTCGACGCTGTCGATGTCGGCCATGTCCGCCATCGAGCATCCGGCGGCGAGGTTCGGCAGGATGACCCGCTGGTCGTCCCGGGCGAGGATGTCGGCGGTCTCGGCCATGAAGTGCACGCCGCAGAACACGATCGCCTCGGCGTCGGGCTTGGTCAGCGCGGCGTTCGCGAGCTGGAAGGAGTCACCGAGGAAGTCCGCGTGCCGGACGACCTCGTCGCGCTGGTAGAAGTGGCCGAGGACCACGACCCGGTCGCCCAGGGTCGCCTTCGCCCGCTCGATGCGCTCGTGGAGCTCCTCGTCGCTCGCGGTCTTGTACTCCTCGGGGATGCCGCCCTGGCGTGGTGCTCCGGTCGGGATGACGTCGGACATCGACGAGCCGGGGCCGTAGCCGGGCCGGCTGTCGAAGTCCCACGTGGGCATCGCGAGGTCCGGCGTGCACGTGCTGCCGTCGGCCCTGCCGTTGGAGATGAGCTCGATGGTGGTCGCGATGGACACGGTGGTTCCTATCGGTTCGGGGTGAGCGGGCCGTTGTCGGCGTACGCGAGGTCGGGGTTCGAGCGGTAGAGCCGCGCCGGACGGTGCCGGCCGCCGCTCGTGGTCTCGTCGGTGGGCAGGACCGCGTCGGTGCGCTCGACCTGCCGGCGGAAGTTCGCGGGGTCGAGTGCCCGCCCGAGCACGGCCTCGTAGACGCCGCGGAGCTCGGCGAGGGTGAAGCGGTCGCCGAGGAACGCCTGGGCGATCCGCGAGTAGGACATCTTGTTCCGGAGCCGCCAGAGGGCGTACTCGACGATGCGGTCGTGGTCGAAGGCGAGCGGTGGGTGCTCGTCGGCGAGGAACCAGCGGACGTTCCAGTCGTCGGGCACGACGTTCGCCTCGTCGGGGTGGACGAGTGCCCAGTACACGATCGACACGACCCGGCTCGGGGACCGGTCGACGTCGCCGAACGCGTAGAGCTGCTCGAGGTAGCGCGGCTGCACGTTGGTGGTCTCGCGGAGGCGGGCAGCGGCGGAGTCCTCGAGCCCCTCGTCGGCTCCGACCCAGCCTCCGGGCAGGGCCCACGACCCCTCGTACGGCTCCGCGACGCGACGCACGAGCGGCATCCAGAGCGCCGGGGCACCGGTGTCCGGGTGCGGGCGCAACGCGACGATCACGGTGGAGACCGCGACGCGGATGGGATCAGGAGTTTGTGTCATGGTGACTCGAAGTGTTCGGGTTGGGATGACTCTATCACCGGGTTTCACGAGTCGGTAACACCGCCGAAAACTCGTTCGCCGGGCGCGCCTCTACGGTGATGGACATGACGACGGTGACGAGGATGCACGCGGTGGTGTCGGGGACCGTGCAGGGGGTGGGCTTCCGTTACTGGACGGCACGCAAGGCCGACGGCCTCGAGCTGACCGGGTACGCGCGCAACCTGTTCGACGGGACGGTCGAGGTCGAGGCGGAGGGGCCGAGCGCAGCGGTCGACCGACTCATGGAACTGCTGCACGCCGGGCCGCCGTCAGCCACGGTGACGGACGTGACGCTGCGTCCGGTCGTGCCGCACGGGGACGTCGAGGGGTTCTCGATCCTCCATTGAACGCGGCGCACGGAGGCGATCACCAGGATCTCGTCCTCGGGGCCTGCCGGATGTCGGACGGGGACGGAATAATCGAATCCGTTCAGGCGGTTGCCCTGTCTGCGCTCCGGCGCCCTCGTCCCGTACGTCGCGATCCACCAGGAGCCCCGCATGACCCAGGCCGTCGACACCCCGCCCCGCACCGGGAGCGTGACGCAGCCCTCGCCCGGCGAGACCCGGCTCGTGATCGGGCTCCTGCTCGTCTCGGCCTTCGTGGTCATCCTCAACGAGACGATCATGGGTGTGGCGCTGCCCCGCCTGATGGACGACCTCGGCATCAGCGCGGCGACCGGTCAATGGCTCACGACCGGCTTCCTGCTCACCATGGCCGTCGTCATCCCGGTCACCGGGTTCCTGCTGCAGCGGTTCGACACCCGCCCGGTGTTCGTGTGGGCGATGAGCCTGTTCTCCGCCGGCACCCTCGTCGCGCTCCTCGCGCCGGGCTTCGCCGTGCTGCTCGTCGGACGCATCGTGCAGGCCAGCGGCACCGCGATCATGATGCCGCTCCTCATGACGACGGTGCTCACGCTCATCGAGCCGGCGCACCGCGGACGGGTCATGGGCAACATCTCGATCGTCATCTCGGTGGCACCGGCGATCGGACCGACGATCTCCGGCCTGATCCTCAACGCGTTCTCGTGGCGCTGGCTGTTCGGCTTCGTGCTGCCGATCGCCGTCGCGGCGCTCGTACTGGGTGCGGTCAAGGTCCGCAACGTGTCGACCCCGCGCTCGGCGCCGATCGACGTGCTCTCAGTGGTGCTGTCCGCCTTCGCCTTCGGCGGGCTGGTGTACGGGCTGTCGAGCATCGGCGAGGCCGGTTCGACCGGGCCGCTCGTGCCGGTCCTGTCCCTCGCCGTCGGGGTGGCCGCGCTCGCAGTGTTCGTGTTCCGGCAGACGCGGCTGCAGCGCACCGACTCGGCGCTGCTCGACCTCCGCACGTTCCGCACGCGCGGGTTCACCATCCCGATCGTCGCGATGGTGATCAGCTTCATGGCGATGTTCGGCACGCTCATCCTGCTGCCGATCTACCTCGAACGCGTCCTCGGGCTCGAGGTCCTGCAGGTCGGCCTGCTGCTGCTCCCCGGCGGCCTGATCATGGGCCTGCTCTCGCCGGTCGTGGGGCGCATCTACGACCGCCGCGGTCCGCGCGTGCTGCTCGTGCCGGGCGCGATCATCGTGAGCGCCGTCTTCTGGGGGCTGGCCACCGTCGGCACCGACACGAGCGTGTGGTTCGTCCTCGGCGCGCACGTCGTCCTGAGCGTCGGACTCGCCCTGACGTTCACGCCCCTCTTCACCGCGGCGCTCGGTGGGCTGCCGCCCCGGCTCTACTCGCACGGCAGTGCAGTCCTCGGCACCGCCCAGCAGCTCGCGGGCGCGGCCGGCACGGCGCTCTTCGTGACGCTCCTGACGATCGGCGCTGCCGGTGCGGCGAGCACGGGCGCGGACGACGTCGCGGCAGCCACCGCGGTGGGCGTCCGGACGGCGTTCCTCGTCGGCGCAGTGATCTCGCTGTTCGGCATCGTGACCGCCGCCCTCGTGCGTCGCCCATCGACCCCGGAGGGCGCACCCGCACCGGCGGTGCACTGACGCCGGCCGTCGCGCCGCCTGTCGCCGCGTCGCGCCCGTCGGGACGACGCCCGTCGAGTGCGAGCCCCACATCGCGCCCCTGGACGAACACCGCGCCCCGTTCGTCCGGGGCGCGATGTTCGTCCGGGGGCGCGGAACACGTGGGTGCGGGGGCGCGGAACACAGAAGACGGGGTCGCACCCGTCCCACCGGTGTCGGCCGCGCGTGGCATCGTGTGCACCATGCGGTCGACGACGAGCGAGTTGAACTGGTCCGGCACGGTCACCTACACGGCAGAACGCATCGTCCGGCCGGGCAGCATCGCCGAGGCAGCCGAGCTCGTCGCCCGCTCCCCGCGCGTGCACGGCCTCGGCACCCGGCACTCGTTCAACGACGTCGCCGACACCCCCGGCGTGCTGCTCGACCTCACCGGCATCCCGACGGACCTCGTCGTCGACGCGGAGGCACGCACCGCGACGATGGGCGCGGGCACTCGGTACGGTCTCGTCGCGCCGGACCTCGACCGCGCCGGCTTCGCCCTGCACAACACGGGGTCGCTCCCCCACATCTCGATCGGCGGCGCGGTCGCCACCGGCACGCACGGCTCGGGCACCGCCCTCGGCTCACTGAGCACCGCGGTCCGTGCCCTCGAGCTGATCGGTCCGGACGGCGAGCTCCGGTCCGTCCACCGCGACGACCCCGACTTCGCGGGCACGGTCCTCCACCTCGGACTGTTCGGCATCGTGACGCGCGTGACGCTCGACGTCGAGCCGACGTACGACATGCGTCAGGACACCTACGGCCCGTTCCCCTGGGACGTCTTCACCGCGAACGTCGCCGCGATCCACGCCGCGGGCTACTCGGTGTGCTCCTACACGGTGTTCGGCGACGAGGTCAGCGAGGTCCTCGTGAAGTCCCGGGTGCCCGACGGCGCGACCGACGTGGCCGTGCCCGACGACCTGGTCGGCGCATCCCGGCTGCCCGGCTCCCCGGGTGACGGCCACCACACCGCGCGCGACGGGTCGGTCGGACCGTGGTGGGACCGACTCCCCCACTTCCCGATCGAGTCCGTGCCGAGCGTCGGGTCGGAGGTGCAGAGCGAGCACTTCGTCCCGCTCCGGCACGCCGCCGCCGCGCTCGAGGCGGTCCGGACCCTGGCCGACCGCATCCAGCCGCACCTGCACGTCTGCGAGCTGCGGACGATGGCCGCCGATCCCTTCTGGCTGAGTCCGACCCAGGGCGAGGACGTCCTCTGCATCGCCTTCACGTGGAAGAAGCACCCGACGGAGGTCGCGGCGCTGCTGCCCGACCTCGAGGGCCTGCTCGCCCCCTTCGACGGGCGACCGCACTGGGGCAAGATGAGCTCCCTGGACGGTACGACGATCGCCGGGCTGTACCCGCGCCTCCCGGCCGTCCGCGACCTGGTCCGCGCAGCGGACCCGGATCGCGTGTTCGGCTCCGCCTTCGCCGAACGCGTCCTCGGCGTCTGACCACGGGCGACTGACCACAGGCGACCGACCACAGGCGACCGACCACGGGCGACCGACCACGCGGCGGGGTGCCCGCTGGACCCGCGCCCGCCCAGCCCGCGACCGGCCGGGAGGCCCGTCCCGCGTCCGCCACGCCGCTCACGCGAGCGGGGTGACCGTCTTCGTCTCCCCGTCCCAGGCGCGCAGACCACCGACCTCGAGCTCGTCGGGCAGCGGCGCACGCCGGAGCGCCGCGAGCGCTCGCGCCAGGTCGGCGTCGCGGACCCGGCGGGCGAACGACACGTGCGGCGACCACGCTCCGGGCAGGGACGTGTCGACGCCACCCGGCACCGCTCGGTGGACGGCCGCGTGGAAGGCGGCGAGCGCCGGGTCGACGACGACCGCCCGGACGAGGACCGACCGCTCCGGACCGGCCGGGAAGAGCAGGACGCCGCCGAGTCGGAGCCGGGCGGGCAGGGGCGCGTCGATGCGCGACGGCACCGGCAGGTCGGGTCCTGCGACGAGGGTGACGTGCGGCGCGTTCGACTCCGACACGTGGCGGCCGAGGCTCGGCAGCCCGTCGGACACGAGCTCGTCCCACGCCGCCCGCACCGCGGCGTCCGAGGCCGGGGTCAGGACGAGTTCGATGCTCCGCACCCGTCCGAGTGAACCGGACGGCGCTGTCACACGGCTGTAACACGGCGGAACGCAACTCGCGGCCCGCACGGGGCACGGGCCACACTCGGGGCACGCAGCGGCCGACCGGCCCGCCTGCACCAGGCGCCACCGGAGCCGCCGTCACCACCGCGAGCCCACGAGGAGCACCATGTCCGCACCTGCACTGCCCGAGAAGCCGAAGCGCCGGCGCCCGATCGGCTGGATCGTCGCAGCGGCCGTCATCGTCGTCGCGATCGTCGTCGCCGTCATCGTCGGTGCCGTCCGTGCGGGCGGGAACGACGGTTCGGGCGCTGTCGCCGACGGTGCCGCGAAGACCGTCAAGATCGGGGTGACCGACAAGGCCCTGCCGTACTGGAAGACGTACACGAAGCTCGCGAAGGACAAGCTGAACGTCACCGTGCAGCTCGTGAACTTCTCCGACTACTCGCTGCCGAACCCGGCCCTGCAGGACGGTCAGATCGACATCAACCAGTTCCAGCACATCCAGTACCTCGCTGACTACAACACCACCTCGAACGACGACATCCAGCCGATCGGCTCGACGGCCGTCTACCCGCTGCCCCTGTACGCGACGAAGTACGACAGCGCCTCGGCCCTGCCGGCGGACGCGAAGGTCGCGATCCCGAACGACGCGATCAACCAGGCGCGTGCCCTCCTCGTGCTGCAGGACGCGAAGCTCCTCACGCTGAAGAACGGTGGCAGCGCGTTCTCGACGACGGCCGACATCGAGACGCACAAGGTCGACGTGCAGACGCTCGACGCGTCCCAGACCGCGAACGCGCTGCAGCAGGGCTCCGTCGCTGCGGCCGTGGTGAACAACAACTTCGCGACCGCCGCCGGCCTGCCGGTGCAGGACATCATCTCGAAGGACGACCCCTCGAGCGCGAGCGCGGCCCCCTACGTCAACGTCTTCGCCGTCCGGAACGCCGACAAGGACGACTCGACCTACCTGGCGCTCGCGAAGTTGTTCCAGGACAGCTCCGTGCAGCAGGCCTTCAAGAGGGACTACCCGCAGGCCGTCGCGCGCAACGTGAGCGCCTCCGACCTGCAGGACGAGCTGGCCGAGGTCGAGCAGGACGCGAAGGCGGCCGGGAAGTAGTGCCCGCCCTCGTCGAACTCCGCGGCGTCTCGAAGCACTACCGCCGCGCCGACACCGGCGAGACCGTGGTGGCCGTCGAGGACGTCTCCCTGGACGTGCACCAGGGCGAGGTCCTCGGCGTCATCGGGTACTCCGGCGCCGGCAAGTCGACGCTCGTCCGGCTCGTCAACGCCCTGGAGCTGCCGAGTTCCGGGTCGGTGACGGTCGCCGGCCAGGAGCTGACGGCGATCCCCGAGCGGGACCGGCGGCAGGCGCGTCGGCGGATCGGGATGATCTTCCAGCAGTTCAACCTGTTCCGCTCCCGGACCATCGCCGGCAACGTCGCGTACCCGCTCAAGGTCGCCGGGGTCGGCAAGCAGGAACGCGACCGTCGGGTCGCGGAGCTCCTCGACTTCGTCGGACTGCTCGACCGCGCGTACGCCTACCCGGAGCAGCTCTCCGGCGGGCAGAAGCAGCGCGTCGGCATCGCCCGTGCGCTCGCGTCGAATCCGGAGCTCCTGCTCGCCGACGAGGCCACCAGCGCCCTCGACCCGGACACCACGTCGGAGGTCCTCGGACTGCTCCGCCGGGTGAACCGGGAGCTCGGCGTGACGATCATCGTCATCACGCACGAGATGGACGCCGTCCGGCAGATCGCCGACCGCGTCGCCGTCATGGAGCACGGTCGCGTGGTCGAGGTCGGCGACGTGTACGACGTGTTCGCGGCACCGCAGACCCCGGCCGCGCAGCGTTTCGTCCGGACCGCACTGCACGACCGCCCGACCGCGGAGCAGCTCACGCGACTGCGCGAGCACCACTCCGGCCGACTCGTGACCGTGCAGGTCACCGACGAGGTCGGCCTGCAGAACCGGGTCGACGCCGCCTGGCGGACGCACGGCGTCGCGGCCGAGCTCGTGTTCGGTGGCGTCGGAGAGATCCGAGAGCGCCGCATCGGCTCGCTCACCTACGAGCTGACGAGCGACGACCCCGACGCGGTCGACCGGGCGATCGCCGCCCTGCGCGACGCCGGCACGACCGTGGACGAGGAGGCCGCAGCGTGAACAACACCTTCCAGAGCGTGATCGACTCGTTCGACGTCTTCCTCGCCTCGGTGCGGGACACCCTGGTGATGACGGTCATCTCGCTGGTCGTGGCCGGTGTGATCGGGCTGGCGCTCGGGCTCACGCTGTACGCGACGCGGCCGGGGAACCTGCTCGGCAACCGGACGGTGCACACGGTCGTCAACGTCGCCGTGAACATCGTGCGACCGATCCCGTTCGTGATCCTCCTCGCCGCGATCGGTCCGCTCCAACGCGAGGTCGTCGGCACCACGATCGGCGTCCCCGCGGTCACGTTCGCCATCTCGTTCGCGGCGTCGTTCGCGGTCGCCCGGATCGTCGAGCAGAACCTGCTGGCGGTGGACCCCGGCGTGGTCGAGGCCGCTCGGGCGTCCGGCGCGCACCCGCTGTCGATCCTCCTCACCGTGCTCATCCCGGAGGGGCTCGGCCCGCTCATCCTCGGCTACACGTTCATCTACGTGGGGATCGTCGACATGACGGCGCAGGGCGCGATCGTGGGCGGTGGCGGTCTCGGCGAGTACGCGATCACCTACGGCTCGCAGCGGTACGACTGGTGGATCGTCTACGTGTCCGTGGCGGCGATCGTCGTGATCGTGCAGCTCGGGCAGTTCCTCGGCAATCGTCTGGCGCGGGCGACGCTGCGTCGCTGACGCGGCGCCAGGTCGCCGGGCGTGACCAGGCGGCGGACGGGAGGCGCGGTGCGGGCGGGCACCGCGCCTCCCGTCCGTCGTGCGGTCGCGTCGCACCCGCGCTGGTCGCAGGACCTGCCGCTCACCTCCCGGCGAGGCGACACGTTCCGCGACCAACGCAGCACGCCGACGGCACGTCGCGCGACCAGCGCGTCTGTGGGCCGGGGCGCGACGGACGTGCGCCGGGGGTCAGGCGGCGGGGGCGTCGACCGTCGGGTAGCCGGCGGTGTCGCCCGGGTGCTCGTAGTGCGCCCGGACCAGGATCGGCCGGTGGTCGGAGACTCCGGCAGGGAGTGTCTCGACGCCCGCGATGTGCAGGCCGACGCTCGTGGCGAAGTCGAAGTGCCCGGTGAACTTGCGGTACCGCAGGTAGGTCGGCTGGTCGGAGAGGGACAGGGCGAAGCCGTGCGCCTCGATCTTGCGGCGCAGGTTCGTCTGGAACCAGGGGTAGTTGAAGTCGCCGACCATGATCGCGGGGGCCTCGCTCGAGAGGTCGCGGACGAACTGGTGCGCCGCCTCGATCTGCTTCCGGCGCAGGGAGTTCGTCGCGGTCAGCGGTGAGGCGTGGAACGACGCGACGATGACCTCGGCGTCGGCCTCGGTGTCGCGGAGGTGCATGGCGATGAGCCGCTCGTGCGCGGGCGCGAGGACCCGGTCGTGCAGCGACTTCTGCAGCGAGTGGATCGTGAAGTCCCGCAGGTCGAACCGGTCGTCGCGCTTGTAGATCGCGAGGCCGAGCCGGTTCGCCTTGGTCGACGCCGCCAGGGTCAGTCCGCCGACGGTCGGCGCGAGGTCGTTCGAGTCGCACTCCTGCACGCAGAGGACGTCGGCCTGTGACGACTCCGCCAGCGATGCGAGCTCGCCGTTCGCGGTGTGCTCGCGGAGGTTGTAGCTGACGACGCGGAGTGCGGTCGGCTGCACGTCGGCGTCGGGATCCATCGTCCCCTGCTGCTGCGGAGCGGCCATGCTGCCTTCCTGTTCCGGGTGTCCTGCTGGTGCGGGTGTCCTGCTGTTCCGGGGCCGTGCCGTGTCGGCCGGTGGTTCGTCCCGGTCAACCCGGGACGGTCCGGGCACCCTGCCGCGGTCACGGTACTCGGCGACCGCGGACGGTAGCTGAGACTGTAGCGCGGGACGGGTTTCGTGCGCGTGACCTGGTCGCGAACGGACAGCGGCGGTGTGGAGGCGGGCCGTCAGGAACGGACGCGGACCCGCCCGGACAGGCCGGACGGGCCGGACGGGCCGGACGGGCCGGCATGTGGGGGCCGGCCGTCAGGTCCGGACACGGACCCGCCGGACGGGCCGCACCGTGTCGCCAGCGGTCCGGCTCATGAGGACCCCCTCGACGCATGCGACGGCGAGCAGGACCGCGATCACCCAGAACGCGACGACGTACGGCCCCGACCCGTCGAGCCCCGCAGCGGCACGGATCACGACCGCCGCGACCGCGACACCGAAGCCGGCGGCCGTCTGCTGCAGCGTCGACGACAGGGTGTTCGCCGGGGTCATGTCGGCCTGCTCGACGTCGGCGAACGCGATCGTGTTGTACGCCGTGAAGCCGACCGAACGGGCCGCACCGCTCACGACGAGGAGCACGGCGAGCAGCCAGAACGGGGTGTCCGGGGTCGTGAAGGCCATCGCCACCACGCTCAGCGCCGCCACCGCGGAGGACACGATGATCACCGGACGGTAGCCGAACCACCGCAGGAACGGGGTGGTCATCGGTTTGATGCCGAGGTTCCCGACGAACACCCAGAGCACGGCCGACCCGGCGAGGACGGCGCTCCACCCCCACGCGTCCTGGAACAGCAGCGGCAGCACGAACGGCACCGCCGAGACGGCCAGGCGGAAGAGGCTCCCTCCCGCGTGCGACACCCGGAAGGTCTCCAGGCGGAAGGAGCCGAGCCCCATGATCGGGTGCGGGGCCCGGCGGAAGTGCCGGATCGCCAGCCAGCAGCAGAGCGCCCCGACCACGCCGGACAGCACGACGGCGAGCACCGGGATGGTGTCGAGCGCGAGCAGCGAGGCCATCACGACGAGCGCGCCGAGCCCGAGACACGCGAGCAGGGAGCCCAGCCAGTCGAACGGCACCCGTTCCGGAGCACGTTCCTGGGGGACGAGCACGAGGGCCGCGACGAAGGCGACGACCCCGAGCGGGATGTTCACGAGGAAGATCCAGTGCCACGTGAGGGTGTCGACGAGCACGCCGCCGACGAACGGCGCGATGATCGGTGCGGCGAGTGCCGGCCAGGTCAGGATCGCGATCGCGGTGACGAGCTGGTCGCGCCCGGCGCTCCGGAGCACGATGAGCCGACCCACCGGCACCATCAGCGCGCCGCCGAGTCCCTGCAGGATGCGCCAGAGCGTCAGGTCGACGAGTCCGGTCGACGCGGCACAGAGCGCCGACGCCACCGTGAACAGGGCGATCGCGGAGGCGAAGACCGTGCGGGAGCCGACGCGGTCGGTGATCCAGCCGCTGACCGGGATGAAGACGGCGAGCGTCACGAGGTAGGCCGTGATCGCCACGCCGACCGCGGCCGAGTCGACCCCGAGGTCGCGCCCCATCGCCGGCGCGGCGGTCGCGAGGATGGTGCCGTCCAGCAGCTCCATGAAGAAGGTGCCCGCCACCAGGACGGCCACCGCCGTGCTGCCGGGGCGGCGGACCCGGGGGGTCGATGTCGTCGTCGTCATGTCGTCCCGAATGCTAACCCTGCTCGGCTTCCGCAGGGTCCGGCGCCGCGTCCTCCGGCGCGGTGGACATCGGCGTTGTGCAATGCACAATGTGTCGACGGACGGTGTTGTCCCGACGGGGCGCACTGCACGACGGTGACGGGACGACCGTGACCGGACGACGAGGAGGTCCGATGCCCGCACACGTGCTCGACGACGTGCTCCTGCCCGTGATGACGCTGCGGGAGTCCGCGCTCGCGGCCAACGCGGCCGTGATGCAGGCGTACGTCGATCGCCACGGGCTCCTGTTCGCACCGCACATGAAGACCCACATGGCGCCGGCCCTCGCGCGTCGGCAACTCGACCTCGGCGCCTGGGGCATGACCGTCGCGTCCGTGCAGCAGGCGGTCGTCGCGTGGGACCACGGGATCCGTCGGCTGTTCATCGCGAACGAGGTCCTCGACCCCGCCGGGCTCGCCTGGATCGCCGGGCGGCCTGGGGCCGCGCCGGACGCCGACGTGCTGTTCCAGGTGGACTCCGACGCCGGCGTGGCCGCGGCCGCCGAGCACGGCGCGCTCGACGTCCTGGTCGAGATCGGCTTCCCAGGCGGTCGCACGGGTGTCCGCTCCCCCGCCGACGGCATCGCCCTCGCCCACCACGCCGCCGCGGCGGGACTCCGGGTCCGCGGTGTCACCGGCTACGAGGGCGGACTCCCCGGCCCCGACGAGGCGCGGTCCTACGTCCGCGGCGTGCTCGACGCCGCCAGCGCGGTCCGCGAGGTCGTGGCCGCACCGCGCACCCTGCTGAGCATGGGCGGCAGCGCCTGGTTCGACGCGGTCGTCGACGCGGTCGAGGACCGGCCCGACGACGTCGACGTGCTGCTGCGCAGCGGCGCGTCCCTGACGCACGACGACGGCTTCTACGCCGAGCGCACCCCGTTCGGCCGTCGGCCGGAGGAGGGCCACCTGCGGCCGGCCATCCGGGTGTGGGGTCGCGTCACGTCCTGCCCGGAACCCGGTCTCGCCCTGGTCGCGGTCGGCAAACGCGACATCAGCTTCGACGAAGGCCTCCCGGTGGTGCGCGAGGTCCGGCCGGGAGGCACGGCGAGCGCCCGCCCCGTCCCCCCGGTCCCCGGGACGGTCACCGTCACCCGTCTCGACGACCAGCACTGCTACCTGCGGCTCGCCGACGGGGCGCCCGCACTGACGCCGGGGGACGTGGTGGTGTTCGGCATCTCGCACCCGTGCACCGTGTTCGACAAGTGGCGACGGGTCCTCGTCCTCGACGACGACGACCGGGTGCTCGACACGATCGAGACGGTGTTCCGGTGACCGCGCCCGACCTCCCGGCCCGCAACGCGGCGCTCTCGCTGCGGCGCGGCCTGCGGCTGCTCGACTGCGTCGCCGAGCGCACCCGGGCGGGCGACGCCTCAGTCAGCCTCGGCACGCTGGCCGCCGAGCTCGGCACCGCGAAGTCGACCGTCCTGCGGTTGACCGCGCCGATGGTCGAGAGCGACCTGCTGCGCCGCACCGCCGACGCAGGCTTCACCCTCGGCCTCGGAGCACTGCTCCTCGGGCAGAGCTACCTCGAGGGCATCGACCTCCGGGCCGCCGCCGCGCCCTTCCTCCGGCGTACCGCCGAGCAGACCGGGCTGACCTGTCACCTCGTCGTGCCGGACGGCACCGACATCGTCTACGTCGACAAGGTGGAGACCCGCGGGACCGTGCGGATGGGATCCCGGATCGGCAACCGCCTGCCGATGCGGAACACCGCGTCCGGCAAGGCCATCGTCGCATTCGGCGAGCCGGACCTGCTCGCCCGGGTGCTCGCCGAGCCCGTCCGCGCGATGACCGAGCACACCATCACCGACGACGTCCGGTGGCGCCGCGAGGTCGACCGCACGCTCCAGCGCGGGTACGGCATCGACGACCGCGAGAACGAACCCGACATCCGCTGCGTCGCCGCACCCGTGTTCGACCACGCGAACCAGCTGGTCGGCGCGATGAGCATCTCGGGGCTCGCCTCCCGGTTCCCGGCCGCGGCGGTCCGCGAACTCGGGTCCGGTGTGGTCCGGACGGCGCACGAGATCTCGGTCGCGCTCGGCTCGTCGTCGGCGCGGATCGCCCTGTCGAGGGCCGTCCGGTGACCGGCCCCGTCGTCACGTTCGGCGAGACGATGCTGCTCCTCGGGGGCCGCGGTCCGCTGACCGACCTGGACGCCGTCACGGTCGACACCGGCGGGGCGGAGAGCAACGTCGCGATCGGCCTCGCACGGGCGGGGGTGCCCGCGACGTGGATCGGACGGGTGGGCACCGACCCGGCGGGCGACCGGGTGCTCGCCGACGTGCGCGGTGCCGGGGTGGAGGTCGTCGGGGTCCGCGACCCCGACCGGTCGACCGGGCTCATGCTCAAGGAACGCCTGCCCGACGGTCGCACCCGCGTCTCGTACCACCGTCGCGGCTCCGCGGGCTCGGCGCTGAGCCCGGCGGACCTGCCGGCCGGCGTCGTCGAGCGTGCGGCGCTCCTGCACTGCACCGGCATCACCCCCGTGCTCTCGACCTCCGCACGGGCCAGCGTCGACGCTGCCCTCGACCGTGCCCACGCCGCCGACGTCCCGGTGTCGTTCGACGTGAACCACCGGCCGAAGCTCGTCGACGTCGACACCGCGCGCTCGGTCTACCGGGCGATCGCGGTCCGGTCGACCGTCGTCTTCGCCGGCGACGACGAGGCCCGGCTCGTCCTCGGCCGCGACGAGCGTCCGGACGACGAAGCGGCGCTCGCGCACGACCTCGCCGCACTCGCCCAGGGGACCGCGGTCGTCAAGCTGGGTTCGCGCGGCGCGGTGGCATCGGTCGACGGCGTGCTCCACCGCAGGCCGGCGACCCCGGTGCGGGTGGTGGACCCGGTGGGTGCCGGGGACGCGTTCGTGGCGGCGTGGCTCGCGGGCATGCTGGCCGGAGCCGCCCCGGAGGACGGCCTCGCGCGCGCCGCGGACGCCGGTGCCCGGGCGTGCACGTGGGCCGGCGACTGGGAGCGAGCTGTCCGAGCGGGCGGGGGCGGCGAGCACGAGGGCGTGGACGCCCACCATCTCGACGACCACGACCACGTGGTGCACGACCGCGTGGACCGCTGACGAGCGACGGCTGCAGACCGACCAGACCGGAGGGACCACCCATGGCCGAGACCGAACGACACCGACACCAGGCGGGCCCCGCGATCGCGATCCTCCGCGGCGGGACCGGCGAACACGTCGAGGACGTCGTCGCCGTGCTGGTCGAGTCGGGGATCCGCGCGATCGAGATCACCACGAACACGCCGCGGTGGCGGGAGGGCATCGCCTGGGCGGTCGAACGGTACGGTCGGTCGGCGACGCTCGGGGTCGGCACCGTCATCGAGCCGCGGCAGCTCGACGAGGCGGCGGCGGCCGGGGCGTCGTTCGCGGTCAGCCCGCACACGGACCCGGCGATCGGCGAGCGCGCCCACGAGCGCGGCCTCGGCTGGTACCCGGGCGCGGCGACCCCGACCGAGATCGTGCGGGCGTGGCGACACGGGGCACGCGCCGTCAAGGTGTTCCCCGCGGCCCAGCTCGGCGGCCCGGCGTTCCTCCGGCAGGTGCTCGCGCCGCTGGACTTCGTCGACGTGGTGCCGTCCGGCGGCATCGGCGTCGAGGACGCGGGCGACTACCTCGCGGCGGGGGCGGTCGCGGTCGGCATCGGGTCGCCGCTCGTGGGTGGGGCGTTGACCGACGGCGACCTCGACGGCCTCCGGTCGCGGGCGGAGCGGCTCGTCGCCGCGCTCGGACGATGAGCGCGACACTCCTGCTCGCCGGCGGTTCGATCGTCGACGGCAGCGGCGGGTTCCGACGAGCGGACGTCCTCGTCGCCGACGGCAGGGTCGCCGAGGTCCGTACAGAAGGGTTGGAGCCCGGGGCGGCGTCCGACGACCGGACACCCTCCGTCGACCAGGTGATCGACTGCTCGGGACGGATCGTCATGCCGGGCTTCGTCGACGCGCACTCCCACGCGGGCTCGCTGCTGTTCGAGGAGCGGGTGCAGCTGGCGCTCCTCCGCCAGGGCGTCACGACGGTCGTCACCGGCCAGGACGGCGTCGGACCGGCCCCGGGCGACGGCGCGTACGCGGCCCGGTACTTCGGGGCGATCGACGGTCCGCACCCGACCTACCGCGGTGGCGGCATCGCCGGGCTGCTCGCGACCTACGACGGCACCACCCGGGTGAACGTGGCGACCCTCGTGCCGGCCGGCACCGTGCGGCACGAGGTGATGGGCGACGATCCGGGACCGGCCGGTGCCGACCAGCTCGACGCGATGCGGATGCTGGTGCTGCAGGGCATGACGGACGGGGCGGTCGGCCTGGCGTCCGGTCTCGACTACGTCCCGGGACTGTTCGCGGACGCCGAGGAGCTCGCTGCGCTGGCGGCGGTCGCAGCCACGGTCGGCGGCCCCTACGTCACCCACATGCGCGGGGGCTACGAGGCGAACACACCCGCGGGCATCGACGAGGTCGTCCGCATCGCCCGCGCCGCCGGAGCCCGGGCGCACGTGTCGCACCTGCACGCCCCCGTGCCGCTCGCCCTCGCGGAACTCGCCCGCGCGGAACAGCAGGGCGTCGAAGTCGGCTTCGACGCCTACCCGTACTCGCGGGGCTGCACGATCCTGTCGATGCTGCTGCTGCCCGCCGGACTCGCCCGACCCGGCACCGACGACCTCGCCCGCGCACTCGAGGACGAGGACGGTCGACGGCGGGTCCGCGGTGCCGTGCTCGACCGGGTCCTCGGGCGGCCGGACCTCGGGACCGCGTGGGCCGACCAGGTCACGCTGTCGCACGTGCCCGCGCCCGAGTTCCACGCGCTGCAGGGACTGACCCTCGCCGAGGCGGCCGACCGGACCGGAACCGACCCCGTCGACCTCGCTCTCGACGTGCTCGTCGACTCCGACCTGCAAGTGACGGTCATCATGCGGGTGCCCCGGCCCCGCTCGGCCGAGGAACTCGCCGCCCTGTTCCGTTCCCCCGGGCACACCGGCGGTTCCGACGGGATCTTCGTCGGCTCGCACCCGCATCCCCGCGCGTACGGCACGTTCGCGCGGTACCTCAGCGACTACGCGCGCGCCGGACTGCTGTCGTGGCGAGAGGCGCAGGACCACCTGTCCACGTCCCCCGCGGCACGCTTCGGGCTCGGTCGTCGCGGTGTGGTCGCTCCAGGATGGGTCGCCGACCTCGTCGTCGTCGACCCCGAGCGGGTGCGTGCGCGCTCGACGTACGACGAGCCCGAACTGCTGGCCGAGGGCGTCGACGACGTGCTCGTCGCCGGGATCCCCGTAGTCCGCCGTGGCGCACTGACGCACGCGACGCCCGGCGCCGGACTGCGCCGGACGGAGCCGGTCGAAGACGGGGTGCCCAGCGGCGGGGCGTCGGACTGAGGAACCGCTCAGGCGGTGGGGAGCACCGCGACGACGTCGATCTCGACGAGGATGCCGGCGAGGTGCGACTGCACGGTGGTGCGGACCGGGTACGGCTCGGAGAAGTGCTTCGCGTACTCCTCGTTGAACGCGGCGAAGTCACGGTCGGAGTGCTCGAGGTGCACCGTCGACTTCACGACGTCGTCGAGCGTGGCGCCGTGCTCGGCGAGGACCGCCGCGACGTTCGCGAGCACCTGCGCGGTCTGCCCGGCGACGTCGTCGGCCATCGCACCCGTCGCCGGGTCCTGCGGGCCGAAGCCGGCCGTCCAGAGGAACCCGCCGGCGACGATGCCCTGGCTGTAGGGGCCGGCGGGCTTCGGCGCGTGGTCGGTGACGATGGCGGTCTTCGGCATGCTCTGCTCCTGTCGACGGTTCGGTCGTCACCAACCTAGGCGGGCGACGTGCGCCGGAACCGGCCACGCGACCGCCGGTTTCCGCTGTGCACAACGCGACCCGCGCCTCCAGGCAGGGTGTTGTCGGGAACGGGCGACTACCCTCGACCCGTGCCGCCCGAATCGACGCTCTCCGGATCGCTCGCGACCGGCCGACGGCGGTTCACCGACCTCGCGACCAGCCTGCCGGCATGGGCCGCCGTGCTCCTCGTCTGGACCGGCGGACGCATCGTGTCGACCTTCTGGCTGGCGCTGGCGTACCCGCTCATCGGACGGGCGCTGCCTGCGAACGCGATCTGGGGCAACGACCACGGCTTCCTGACCTTCCTGACGGCGTGGGACGGGCAGTACTACCAGCAGATCTCGCTGCACGGGTACCCGAGCACCCTGCCGACCGACGCGGCGGGGCACGTGACGCAGAACGCCTGGGCGTTCCTGCCGGCCTTCCCGTTCGCGATCCGCATGCTCACGGCGTCCACCGGGATCACCTTCGAGGTCGGCGCGCCGTTGATCGCCCTCGTCGCCGGACTCGTCGCCACATTCCTGCTGCACCGGCTCGTCGCCGACCACGCGGGACCGGCCGCGGGGATGTGGGCGGTGTTCTTCTTCACGTGCGGCCCGCTGTCGTTCCTGCTGCAGGTCGGCTACGCGGAGAGCACGTTCCTGGCGCTCACGTTCGGCGCGTTGCTCGCCCTCGAGCGACGACGGTACGGCCTGCTGACCCTGCTCGGGGTCGTCGCGGCGTTCACCCGTCCGGGTGCGCTGGCGATCCCGCTCTTGCTCGGGGTGGTCGTGCTGGTGCGGTGGGTCCGTGCCCGGCGCGGCCCGGGACGCACCCTCGACGTCTTCCCGGTGCGGGAGCAGGTCGCAGCCGTCGCCTCGGGCGTCGTCATGGCGGCCGCGGGTGTCGCCTGGCCGGTCATCGCATCGCACGTGACGGGGACGCCGAACGCCTACCTGCAGACGGAGATGTCGTGGTGGGTCAACTTCATCGGACGCGTCGACTTCGCACCCCTGACGCCGTGGTTCCTCATCGCCTCCCGATGGCTCGGGGTGGGCGGCGTGCTCATCGTGGTGTTCCTGCTCGTGTCGTACCCCGTCTGGTTGCTTCGGCGGTCGACGAGGCGGCTGGGGACGACGACCGTGCTGTACTCGGCGGCCTACGCGCTCTACATCTTCGCGGTGTCGCTCCCGATGGCGTCGACGCCCCGGTTGCTCATGCCGCTCGCGCCGCTGTTCGGGTCGCCGGAGCTCGTGGCGAAGCCGTGGATGCGGTGGACGTTCGTCACCTGCGCGGTGCTCGGGCAGCCGGGGCTCGTCGCCGTGCTGTGGTTGCTCGGCCCGCCGTGAGCTGAGCGCGCTCGGTCGCCGCTGGCCGCGGCCGTCCGTTGCCGGTGGCCGCGGCCGTCGGTTGCCGCTGGCCGCGGCCCGTTGCCGCTGGCCGCGCCCGGTTGCCGCTGTGGAACGACGAAGCCGCTGTCGTTCGACAGCGGCTTCGTCGATCCGGGTCGGCGTCTGCCCGCTACAGCTCGACCGTCCCGTGGTGGCCGGTGTCCGGCTGGTCCTGCTTGCCGAGCGCGGCCTTGAGGGTCTGCACGAGGCTCCCCACGGGACCGGTGTCCTGCGTCCAGTACTCGACCGACTCCCCGTGCACGGTGAGGAGCCGGATCGAGGGGTCGTCGCGTCCCTCCGGGAACCAGGCCTCGGCGAACGGTGACCACAGCTCGTCGATCACACTGTCGTCCTGCGTCACGGTGGCGGTGCCGGCGATGGACAGGTAGCCGCCCTGCGACTCGATCGCGACGTTGACCTGCGGGTTGCGGGCGATGTCGTCGACCTTCTCGCTGCCGTCCTGCACCAGGAACCGGAGCGTCCCGTTGAACGCCTTGTCCTGCACCGCGAGCGGCCGGGCGTGCAACTGCCCGTCGGCGCTCAGCGTGGTGAGGAGCGCCGTGCGTGCTCCGTGGACGATGTCCGAGATGGCTGCTCGCTGGTCGGCCTGGGTGTCGGTCATGGTTGGTCCTCCTCGTCGTGCGCCCCGTTGTGCCCGACGTGCGGCCGGGTCTGGCCCGGGGCGCGTTCCGTTCGGCCCAGCATGCTCCCCGTCGCTGGAAGCGTCCGCCGCGGCTCCCTCGCGCGGTGGCCGTTCCGCTCGTGGGTGACCGTTCCGCTCGTAGGGTGCAGGAAGAAACGACCTCCTACGAGCGGAACGGCTTCCTATTGCGCGTGCGATGGGCAAGAACGCTCAGGCAGCCACACAGCAGCAGCCGGGAGGCACCACGCACCCCCGCCCCGCCGCTCCAGCCACCCGAATGGTCGGCCGTTCCGCTCGTGGGTGACCGTTCCGCTCGTAGGGTGCAGGAAGAACCGACCTCCTACGAGCGGAACGGCTTCCTACTGCGCGTGCGATGGGCAAGAACGCTCACGCAGCTACACAGCAGCAGCCGGGAGGCACCACGCACCCCCGCCCCGCCGCTCCGGCCACCCGGATGGTCGGCCGTTCCGCTCGTGGGTCACCGTTCCGCTCGTGGGTGACCGTTCCGCTCGTAGGGTGCAGGAAGAACTGACCTCCCACGAGCGGAACGGCTTTCCACTGCGGGTGCGATGGGCAGGAACGCTCACGCAGGCGCGCAGCAGCAGCCGGCAGGTCAGGGAGCGGGCTCGCGGATCGTGGTCTCAACGTCGACCACCTGCGGCACGCGCGGCATCGACGCGAAGCCGAACGCCACCGGCGGGTCGAGCGGGGCGATCGACCCGAGCGGCTCCCCCGCCCAGGTCCCGCGGACGCCCGTGACGTCGTGCGCACCGGTCACGCCGTAGTACTCCCGCCGTCCGTTGCCCGCCGAGCCGGCAGTCGCCGAGCCGGGCGAGACGAGTCGCGCCACGGGGTCGATCAGGGTGAGCCACCGCCAGTCACGGGCGATCGGCTTGGGGACGATCCGGAGCACACGGCCGAGCGGGGAGATGCCGCCCACGTCGATCGATGCCTGGAGTGGTCCGGCGTCGACCTCGAGGCCGCGGGCTGTCCGTCGGGTCCGCACGTCGACCACGGACACCGTGTCGAACCGGTACGTGCCGGACACGTACGCCGCGACGAGCTCGTCGGGCGCGAGCAGCACGGAGGAGCCGTCGGCCTGCTCCAGGAACACGTCCGTGAAAGGGCCGAACGGCGACCGGTCCCAGTGCCCCACGACGATGCGGACGCCGGACGTGGTGCCGACGCCGAAGATCTTCCCGCGGAAGTGGCGTTCGGAGGACTCGGGGTTCCGGGACATGCGCCGGACGCTACCCGGGCACGCCGAGAGCGGCGTGACGGCGGCGGGTCGCGCCTCCAGGCCGTCTGCGCGGCGCGCCGCGCCCCCGGACCGCCCCGCGACGGGCCGCACCATCCGGCCGAACCAGGGCTCACACCCCGGCCCGGCCCCGGCCCCGACCCCGGCCCCGGCCCCGGCCCCGATCAGGGCACCGGAACCGGCTCCGCCATGAGCTCACGCACCCGCGGCGCCACCTTCGTGCCGTACAGCTCGATCGACCGCATCATGTCCTCGTGCGGGAGCCGCCCGGTGGCGTAGCGCATGTCGAACCGGGAGACGCCGAGGATGCGCATGTTGCGGGCGATCTTCCGCGCGACCGTCTCCGGCGACCCGACGTACAGCGACCCGCCGGCGGAGAGCGACGCGCGGTAGCCGGCGACGTCGAGCGGAGGCCATCCGCGCTCGCGCCCGAGCTGGTCGGTCACGGCCTTGTGGTACGGCCAGTAGCGCTCCGCTGCCTCTTCGTCGGTTTCGGCGATGAAGCCGGGCGAGTGCATCGCGATGGGCTGCTGCGGGAGCTCGAGCTGGGTCAGCGCCTGACGGTACAGCCGCGAGAACGGTGCGAACTGCGCCGGCTGCCCACCGATGATCGCGAGGAACAGCGGCATGCCGTAGGAGGCTGCACGGATGACCGACTGGGGTGAGCCGCCGACCCCGATCCACGTCGGGATGGGGCCGTGCTCGAGCTTCGGGAAGACGTCCTGGCCGACGAGCGGTGCGCGCTTGGTGCCGGACCAGGTGACCCTGTCGCCGCCGCGGAGGGCGGACCAGAGCTGGAGCTTCTCCTCGAAGAGCACCTCGTAGTCGGACAGCTCGTAGCCGAACAGCGGGAACGACTCGGTGAACGAGCCGCGGCCGAGGATGACCTCGGCGCGACCGTCCGAGATCGCGTCGACGGTGGCGAACCGCTCGTACACGCGGACGGGGTCGTCGGAGGAGAGCACGGTGACGGCCGAGCCGAGGCGGATCCGTGACGTGGACGCGGCGATCGCGGCGAGGACGACCTCGGGTGCGCTGACGATGAAGTCGGCGCGGTGGTGCTCGCCGACGCCGATGAAGTCGATGCCGATCTGGTCGGCGAGGACGGCCTGCTCGACGACGTCGCGGATGCTCTGCGCGTCGGACTTGACGGTGCCGTCGGGGAGTTCGGTGACGTCGCCGAAGGTGTCGAGGCCGAGTTCCAGCGGTCCGACCCGGTCCGGGGCGGGGGGCGGGACGTCGGAGGGCCGGTCGGTGCCGAACGCGTTGCTCATGTGCTCGCCTTTCGATGCGTTTGCATGAACTTTACCACGAGGCGCGTCACGCCACCAGCGCGCCCGCACCCGGCGCGTGTAGGTTTCGGCCATGCCGCAGATCCCCGACCAGACCGGCCGCCGCATCGTCGTCACGGGCGCCAACAGCGGCACCGGCAAGGAGACCGCCACCCGCCTCGCCGCGGCCGGCGCCTCCGTGGTGCTCGCCGTCCGCACCGTCGCGAAGGGTGACACCGCCGCCGCCGAGATCCGTTCCGCCCACCCCGGCGCCGACGTGGAGGTGCGGGAGCTCGACCTCGCCGACCTGGCCAGCGTGCACCGGTTCGCGGACGGCGTCGTCGCCGACGACCGGCCCCTCGACGTGCTCGTGAACAACGCCGGCGTGATGGCCCCGCCGAAGCGCTTCGAGACGGCCGACGGGTTCGAGCTGCAGTTCGGGACCAACTTCCTCGGCCCGTTCGCCCTGACGAACCTGCTCCTGCCGACCCTGCTGCGGGCGCCGTCGCCGCGGGTCGCGACCATGTCGAGCCTCGCCGCGGTGTTCGGCAGCATCCGGTTCGAGGACCTGCAGTGGGAGCGCGGCTACAACGGCTGGCGCGCCTACGCGCAGTCGAAGCTCGCGGACCTGCTGCTCGCGCTGCACCTGCACCGCCTGACGGTCGAGCACGACTGGTCGCTCGTCAGCACCGCGGCGCACCCGGGCTACACCCGGACGAACCTGCAGTCGGCCGGTCGGTCCCTCGGTCGGTCGAAGCCGGTGCGATCGAGCGACCGCGCGCTGCCGTTCACGCAGGACGTCGAGCAGGGCGCGCAACCGCTGCTGTACGCCGCCGTCGGCCCGAACGCGGTCGGCGGCGCCTACTACGGGCCGAACGGCCCGCTGGGGCTGGTCGGTCCGACGACGACCGCGCCCGTCCCGCGATCGGCGCGGAGCGCCGCCCTCGCACGTTCCCTGTGGGCGGTCGCCGAGGACCTCACCGACACCCGTCCGCCCGCCTGATCCGCCCGGTGGGCACAACCGGGTCCGGTCGGGAGGCACGGCCCGGCTCCGTCGCGCCGCCTCACACCCGCAGGTGGTCGCGTCCCAGAGCCGCCACCACCGCCGCCTCGACGGCGCGCTGACCGCGTGCCGTCGGGTGCACGTCGTCGGACTGCATCCAGTCCGGGTGCCCGTGGAGGGGCTGCCCGAGGTCGAGCCACGACCCGCCCGACGCGAGCACCGCCGTCCGGAGCGCCGCCGAGATCACCGCGAGCTGCGCGGGAGGCGCTTGCTCGGACCACAGCGCGCTGAGCCCGGCGATGCGCGCGTTCGGCAGGAGCCGACGCACCTCGGCGACGAGCTGCTCGTCGGCGCCCGCGAGCGCGTCGTCGTCCTGCCCGAGGTCGTTCGAGCTGGCCTGCAGGAGCACGACGTCCGGGTGCAGCGTCGCGGCCTCGTCGGCGAGCCCCTCCTCCGTCGTGGAGCACTGGTCGCTGCCCTCGGCGAGCACGCCGGCGCCGTCGCACCCGAGGTCCGCCACCCGGATGCCGTCCCGCGCGGCGAGGAGCTCCGGCCACGCCTGGCGCTCGCGCAGGCCGTGCCCGATCGTGATCGAGTCGCCGACCACGGCGACGACGGGGCGGACGACGGCGCGTGGTCCGAGCGGCACCGCGGCGGTGAGGTCCGGCGCGCACCCGGCGAGCGCGCCGACCACGACCACCGCGACGACGCTCGACAGGAGTGCCCGGCGGGAGGGTCGCACGGCGGGTGTCCCGGTCAGAACCGCACGTCGTCGCGGGCGAACGCGGCGGTGACGGCTGCTGCGATCGCCTGCTGCCCGCGGGCGGTCGGGTGGACGTCGTCGGACTGCATCCAGGTCGGGTGCCCGCGGAGCGGCTCACCGATGTCGACGTAGGTACCGCCCTCGCGCCGGAGCGCCGAGCGCATGGCCTTCGAGATGACGGCGAGCTGGGCCGGCGGTGCGTCCTGGTTCCAGATCGCACTCAGCCCGATGACCCGTGCGTGCGGCAGGCGGCGGTGCACGTCGTCGACGACCGTGTTCGTCGCGCTCCGGATCTCGGCGTCGTCGAGGCCGAGGTCGTTCGAACTGGCCTGGAGGAACACGACCGACGGGCGCAGGTCCACGGCGCGCTTGACGAGCGTCGCGTACGCGCTGCCGCAGTCGTCGGCGTCCCCGACTGCGGCCACTCCCGCGCCGTCGCAGGACAGGTTCGTGAGTGCCCAGTGCTGCTGGTCGGCGACGAGGGCGGGCCAGGCCTGCGCCGTCGTGAGCCCGTGTCCGCCGGTGATCGAGTCGCCGATCGCCACGACCGCGACCCCGCTCGCGTCGTCCCACGGCTCGGAGCTCGCGGTCGGGGTCGCCGCGCTGCCCGCGGCGACGACCGGCTGCTCGCTGCAGGCGCCGAGGGCGAGCACGGCGACGGCCGCCGTGAGGACGGCGAGCGCGGTGCGGGTGGTGGAGGTCACGATCGGCGAAGCTACGCCGTCGGCCATGGTCTGACCGGGTGGACCGCTGCAGGTGTGCACAGCCGGCAGGGAGCGACCCAGCCGTGACGCTCAGGCGCGGTGCAGCTCCACGGAGCCGTCGAGCCGCCCCGGTTCGGTGAGCCGCGCGTGCTGCAGGACGATCCGCTCCGGGCCGACCGCGGCCGCGACGATCGACAGTGTGGTCATGTGTCCCTCACGCTCGTGGACGTCACGGAGGATCGCGTCGGGGTGGTCGGTCGGCAGGTCGGCGGACCTGGCGAGCACCCCGAACCAGCCGCTCCAGCCGTCGCCCGCGTCGACACCGTGGTCGGCCGACCGGAGTTCGTCGAACGGGCCGAGCACGGGCGGCGCCTCGGGTGCGTCCACGGCACGGAAGGCGTCGAGCCACCGTCCGATGCGGGGCGCCGCGGGGTCGTCCGGCTCGCCGTGCGTGACCATGTGCACCCCGGGTCCGAGCGGGGTGGTCCGCACCTCGGTGCCGTCCCACGCGACGACCTCGGCGCCGTCGGCGGTCGCCCGGACGAGGTTGAACGCACGGGTCGTGGGGAGCGTGCCGTCACGGCCGGGGGTGTTGCCGGCCAGGGCATCGAGCGGCACGACGCCGCGGGTGGTCCAGGTGCCGTCGGCACTCGGCACGGCTTCGCCCCGGTTCAGGACTACGGCGAGCCCGTCCGTGTCGGACGCCGCGAGCCAGGCGCCACCGGCCGAGCGGTCCCGCACGCCGCGGACCGACGCGTCGCGCTCCGGCCACCACGCCGCCGGCGGGTCCCACGGCCGTTCCGGCGACTCGTCGCGGAGGGCGAGCATCGTGACGGGCCACGGGGAACCGGGCGCGACGCGGACGACGACGGTGCACATGCACCCGATCCTCGCACGACGGCGATCGGCACCGCCGCGGTCGGCACCGCCGGGTAGCGTGGCGACCGTGGACCGAGCAGCAGAGCACCCCTGCACCGTCGTCGTCGGCATCACCGGAGGCATCGCCGCGTACAAGGCGGTCGGCGTCGTGCGCGACCTCGTGAAGCGCGGGTTCGACGTGCACGTCGTCCCGACCGAGGGCGCGCTCCGGTTCGTCGGCCTCCCGACGCTCGAGGCGCTCAGCCGCAACCCGGTGACGACCAGCGTGTGGGACGACGTCGCCGAGGTCCGGCACGTGGCGCTCGGCCGGCGCGCGGACCTCGTCGTCATCGCGCCGGCGACCGCGGACGCCATCGCAGGGATGGCCGCGGGACTCGCCGGCGACCTCCTCGGCACGACGCTCCTGGCGACCGAGGCCCCCGTGGTCATCGCGCCCGCCATGCACCCGCAGATGTGGGAGCACCCCGCAACGCGCGCCAACGTCGAGACGCTGCGCGCCCGCGGTGTGCACCTCGTCGGCCCGGTCGTCGGCGCGCTGACGGGCGACGACTCCGGCATCGGGCGGATGTCGGAGCCGGAGGACATCGTGGCCGCGGCGCTCGCCGTCCTGGACCAGGAGTCGGCCGATCAGGCGCACGCGGGCCGACCGCAGGAAGCGAGCCGAACCGACCGCGCCAGCCACCCGCACCACGCGGGCCGGCCGCTCGACCCGGCCCCGGTCCTCCCGTCCGGCGACCTGCGGGACGTCCGCGTCCTGGTGACCGCGGGCGGCACCCGCGAGCCGTTCGACCCGGTGCGCTTCGTCGGCAACCGTTCGAGCGGCCGGCAGGGCGTCGCGATCGCCGCGGACGCCGCGGCGCGCGGCGCGGTCGTGACCCTCGTCGCCGCCAACGTCGACGCCGGGCTGACGGCGGACCTCGACGCCGAGGTCGTCCCCGTCGGCTCCGCCCTCGAGCTCGCCGAGGCGGTCCGCGCGGCCGCGCCCGAGGCCGACGTGGTCGTGATGACGGCCGCGGTCGCCGACTACCGGCCGGCCGAGGTGCTGTCGGAGAAGCTCAAGAAGGACGCACAGGGCGACACCCTGATGCTCGAGCTCGTGCGGAACCCGGACGTGCTCGCGGAACTCGTGGCGAACCGGCGGACCGGGCAGATCGTCGTGGGCTTCGCCGCCGAGACCGAACCGGACCGCGACGCCCGGATCACGCTCGGGCGGGCGAAGATCGCCAGGAAGCCGGCGGACCTGCTCGTCGTGAACCACGTCGGCTGGTCGGCGGGGTTCGAGCGTGAGGAGAACGCCATCGAGGTCCTCACCCCGGGCGGCGAGGTCGTCCGGGAGACGTCGGGGACCAAGGCCGAGGTGGCCGCCGCGGTGCTCGACCTCGTCGCGACCGCCCTGGCCTGACCGCCCTGGCCTGACGCCACCGCCCTGGCCTGACGCCACTGCCCTGGCCTGACGCCTCCGCCCCGGCCCGACACGACGGCCGCCTGGCCTGACGCGACCGCCCGGTCCGGACAACACGGCAGCCGGACGGGCACGATGGGGCCATGGGACGACGTGAACGCCGCAGGCGTGCCGACCGCACCGCCGCTCTCCTCGCCCTCGTGCTCGGGGGAGCCGGGGTCACCCACTTCCTCCGCCCGCGCGGGTACGACCGGATCGTCCCGGACGCGCTGCCGCCTCGGTTGACGACGCTCGCGTCCGGGCTCGCCGAGCTCGGCATCGCCGCGGGCCTGGCGCTGCCCGCGACCCGGCGTCGGGCCGGGTGGGCCGCCGCCGCCCTGTTCGTCGCCGTGTTCCCCGCCAACGTCAAGATGGCGCGCGACCTGCTCGACAGCCCGCGGTCGACGCGGACCGCGCGGATCGTGTCGGTCCTCCGACTCCCCCTGCAGGCACCACTCGTCGCGTGGGCGGCCAGGGTGGGGCGGCACGCACGGTGACCGGTGCGCCAGCGGACCGGGCAGCCGGGCCGCTCCGGCACCGCCCGGTGACGGTGCACGCGTGGGAGGACGTGGTGTTCCTGCACTGGCGGCGCGACCCCGAGGCGCTCGCCGGGCTGGTCCCGCGCGGCACCCGGCCCGACGTCGTCGACGGCAGTGCCTGGGTGGGGCTGTCGGCGTACGTCTTCCGCGACACGCGCGTGCCCCCGTTCCCGCCGTCCGGCCGGCTCGGCTCGATGACGGAGGTCACGATCGAGGTGCTGACCGTCGACGACCGCGACCGCCACGGCGTCGCGTACCGGACGATCGACACCGCGAACGTCCCGGCGATCGTCGCGGCACATGCGCTCCTCGGCGTCCCGTACACGTTCGCGCACGCCCGGTCGCGCCGACGCGGCGACAGCATCGCGCACCGCTCGGTCCGGCGACCGAACCGCGCGGTGCACCCGTTCCGCGCGGCCCGCGCGGTCCGGCTGGGGTCGTGGACCGGGACGGGAGGCACGGCGCGGCCCCGTCACGCCGCCAGCGTCCGCGTCGTGGCCGGGGAGTCCGCGACGTCCGCGCTGGCCCCGGAACTCACCACCCGTGCGGGCATCCACGCCAGGCACCTGGCGCAGACCGTCTTCTGGCAGCGCCAGCACCCGCCCCTCGCCGTCCGGTCGGCGCGCGTGGAACGCCTCGAGGGCGACCTGCCCGACGCGGTCGGTGTGCCCGGGCTGTTCGACCGCGCGCCCGACTCCGCGCTCGTCGTCGACGCCACCACCGTCCGGTACGCATGGGGCGAGGTCGTCCGGTGACCGACGACCTCGAACGCTTCGTCACGGCGCAGGAGGGCGTCCACGAGAACGCCCTCGCCGAGCTCCGGTCGGGGCGGAAGCGGTCGCACTGGATGTGGTTCGTCTTCCCGCAGCTCACCGGCCTCGGCCGCAGCCCGACCGCGCAGTACTACGCCCTGGCCGGTCTGCAGGAGGCGCGTGCGTACCTCGCGCACCCGGTGCTCGGCCCGCGCCTCCTCGATGCGGTCGCCACCGTGACGGCGGCTCCGGCTGCGTCGGCGGACCAGCTGCTCGGCGGGGTCGACGCGGTGAAGCTGCGTTCCTCGCTGACGCTGTTCGCGCGCGCCGCCGAGGACCCGACACCGTTCACGGGTGCGCTCGAGCGCTGGTACGGCGGCGTGCTCGACCCGGAGACGCTCCGCCGGCTCGACGCGCTGTCCGGCTGACCGGCCGCCGAGCAGTTCTCGCAACCCGTATATCAGGTACGGTGATCCGTACGGCCGCACCCGGAGTGTCGGCCCGCAGACCCACCCGAACCCGGAGGAACGTCATGCCGGTCCCCACGAGCGCCCCGACCGAGCACCAGCTGCTCCGCGACACCGTCCGCCAGAAGATCCACGACGCGATCATGGACGGCACGCTCCTGCCCGGCGAGCGCCTCAACGACGACGAGCTGATCGCCTGGCTCGGCGTCTCCCGCACGCCCATCCGCGAGGCCCTGAGCCAGCTCGCCCGCGCCGGCCTCATCGAGATGGCGCCGAACCGGTACACGCGCGTCACGACGCCGAACCCCGACGAGGTGGTGGAGGCCCTGCAGACGCTCGGGGTCCTGTTCGGCGGGGTCGTCCGGCTCGCGGTCCCCCGCCTGAACGCCACGACCCGGAAGCGCATCCTCGCCGCCCTGGACAAGACCATCGCGGAGTTCGAGGCACACGACATCAAGGCCGTCAACCACGACGCGCTCGACGTCTTCGGCTTGTACGTCGACGTCTGCGGGAACGAGAACCTGCAGCGGGTCTGCCGCGACACGGCGGACGGGCTCGGGTTCCGGTTGCGCCTGCCGAACCTCGACGAGCTGCTCGACTGGGACCGGATGACGGAGGACTTCCGACGCCTGCGCGCCGCGACGGAGGCCGGTGACAACGTCGCCGCTGAGCTCGCGACCGAGGCGATCCACATGCTCCCCGGCGAGAAACGCTGAGCCGTGCCTGTCCGTCCGTACAGGAACGGCGGTGCACCGGTGACGCAGACCTGGCCGGTAGCATTCCGTCGACCGCCCGCACGCCGATCCGAGGGACGCCCATGAGCACCAGCGAGCCCGACCGCACCGACGTCGCAGCACGGCTCGCCGACGCCGTCGGCCGCATCAACCGTCGGGCCCGTTCCGACTCCGCCGCACTCGGGTACGGCATCGTCTCCGCCCTCGCCACCATCGAGCGCGAAGGCCCCCTCCGGCCCGGCGACCTCTCCCGGCTCGAGGTGGTCACGAAGCCCACCATGACGCGGATCCTGACCGAGCTGGAGCAGCGCGGGTTCATCGAGCGCGAGGCAGATCCGCGCGACGGTCGAGCGTTCATGGTGCACGCCACACCGGAGGGAATCGCGGCCGTCGCCGCTGCCCGGTCGCAGCGCACGGGCATCGTCGCGGAGCTCATCGCCGAGCTGCCCGCCGAGGACGTCACCGCGATCGCCGGCGCCCTCGCCGCCCTCGAACGCGTCGCGCAGGGCGAGCGGCCGCAGCGTGCCGAGGCGGCTCAGGGAACTCCCACCTCCGACGTCTGACCCGCCCGTTACCGAACCGTTACCAACGGGGTGGACGGACGGTTCTGCCAGTGTTCCTGGACGCTCCGTCCAGTGAGCCGGGTCATGGTGTCGGCTCCGCCTCCGCGGCCCACCCCACGGGTCGCACCGGGCGGGCGGACGGGCTCCACACCACCGTCCGGGCCACCCCGGCTCTCCTGATCCCCGAAGATCCCGCACTGCGTCCGTCGCACCCGTCGTCACCCCGACGTGCCCCGGCGCCTCCGTGCGCGACGAGCCGGCCGACCACCGGAACCGATGACACGTCGCACCACCCCCTCCCCCACGTCCACCAGCAGCAGCGTCACCACCGCCGTCCCGGCGACCGCCACCACCCGGCGCGAGGCACTCGACTCCCGCTCCCGGCGGGTGCGCCGAGCGCTCCGCCGCCGCACCACCCTCATCGCCTCCGGCGCCGCGGTCCTCGCCATCGCGGGTGGCGGTGTCGCAGTGGGCACCCAGCCCGCTCTCGGTGAAGCCCTCGGCGTCCCGAGCGCCTCCCCGACGAGCTCCCCCGCGCTGTCCGGGACGGCCCTGGACCGCGCGCAGGCGCAGGCCACCATCTCGACCGCCGACAACGTCCTCGCCCACGCGAACGACAAGGTCGACACCCGCGCACTCGAACAGCGGATCGAGGCACTCGGCGACTTCCGGAAGCTGTCCGGCGGCGCGCTCACGACGCGGATCGCATCGACGGTCTCCGCGAGCACGGAGGTCGCCGAGGCGAGCGCCGCGCAGGACAAGTCGGACGCCGACGCGGCAGCGGCAGCGGCGGCGAAGGCAGCAGCCGAGAAGGCCGCCGCCGCGAAGGCAGCGGCCGCCGCCGCCGAGGCTGCGCGGAAGCTCGCCGCCGGCAACACCGTCGCCGGCGCGAAGGCCACCGCCTCCTCCCTCGCGGCGTCGCAGTACGGCTGGGGCTCGGGCCAGTTCCAGTGCCTCGACAGCCTGTGGACCAAGGAGTCCGGCTGGAACTACCAGGCCGTCAACAGCAACGGCGGCGCGACCGGCATCCCGCAGGCGCTTCCGGGCTCGAAGATGGCGACGATGGGCTCCGACTGGCAGACCAACGCCACCACGCAGATCAAGTGGGGCCTGCAGTACATCGCAGACGCCTACGGCACGCCCTGCGCGGCGTGGGGGCACTCGCAGGCGTCGAACTTCTACTGATCCCGTCCGTCTCGTGGTCGCGTCGGACGTGCGGTAGGCATGCCTCGTGACCACCTCCGCACTGCGCCGCATGGCGCCCCGAGACCCCGCCGAGGCGCACCGCGCCGCGAGCCCGCTCGAGCTCCTGTTCGACCTGGTCTTCGTCGTCGCGGTGGGGTTCGCCGCGTCGGACCTGCACGCGATCGAGGCGGAGGGGCACGTCTCCTCCGCGATCGTCGCCTACGCGTTCGTGTTCTTCGCGATCTGGTGGGCGTGGATCAACTTCACCTGGTTCGCGACGTCGTTCGACACCGACGACTGGCTGTACCGCGTCACCACCTTCGTGCAGATGGCCGGCGTCCTCGTCCTCGCCGCCGGCGTGCACGGGCTCATGGTGGACGGCGACTCCTCCGTCGTGGTCGCCGGGTACGTCGTGATGCGGCTCGCACTCGTCGCGCAGTGGCTCCGGGCTGCGGCGTCGTCGACCACGTACCGCCGCACCGCGCTCCGCTACGCCGTCGGGATCGTCGTCGTGCAGGCGCTCTGGGTGCTCGCGCTGCTCCTCCCCGGCACGGCGCGCGGCTGGGCGGTCCCCGTGCTGATCCTGCTCGAGGTCCTCGTGCCGCCGTTCGCCGAGCACGGATCGGCGACGACCCCGTGGCACACCCGCCACATCGCGGAGCGGTACTCGCTCTTCACCCTCATCGTCCTCGGCGAGGGGCTCGTCGCGTCGGCGAACGCGGTCATCGACGCCGTCGCTGATGCCGAGCACCTCGGACCCCTGCTCGTGCTGGCGGCTTCCGGTCTGGTCATCGTCGTCGGGCTCTGGTGGATCTACTTCTCCCGCGAGCAGCACGCGCACATCCGGTCGCTCCCGACGGCGCTCGTGTTCGGGTACGGCCACTACGTCGTGTTCGCCGCGGCCGGTGCGCTGCCCGCCGGCATCGAGGTGGCGGTGAGCGCCGACGCTGGTGGAGCGGACCTCTCCCGGGTGACGGTCGCGGCGACGACGGCCGTGCCGGTGGCGTTGTTCGTGCTCGCGATCTGGGCGCTCGCGCTCCGACCGTCACTGTCCACCGGGTGGAACACCGCCGTCGTCACGCTCGCACTGGCGATCGCCGCGTCCGTGTGGGTCCCGGAGGTGTCACTCGTCGCGACGGCCGTCCTCGTCGCGGCGGTCGTCGTCGTGCTCGAGGTGGCCGACCGGCGCTGAGGAACGGGTCACCCGATGCGGGCGACCCGGACGTCCACCCGGCTGAGCTCGACGCCCCGCGCGGTCGCCGCCTCGTAGGCGGCGAGGTGCGCCGCGTGCGCGGTCTCGGGCGCCGGGCGCGACCCGTCGGTGCCGATCACGACCCGCAGGACGTCACCCTCGAGCGCGACCCGAGTGGGTGCCGAACCGCTCGCCAGGCTGCGGACGGCAGCGACCGCGCTGCCGACGGTCGGGCGGGCCCGGTAGAGCTCGGCGACCCCGGGCACGGCGAGGACGGCCTGCTCGACGGCGGCCAGGGTGTCGTCGGTGGTGCTCATGCCTCGTGCTCCCCGTCGGTCGTGGCTGCATCGGTGTCGGTGTCGGTGTCGGTGTCAGTCTCGGCGCTCAGCGGCAGGAGGTCGCGGACGACGACGTCGACCGACTCGACCACCAGGTCCGTCTGCGCCGCGAGGACCGCCGCGACCGTCTCACGGACCGCGTCCGCCACGGTGCGGACGGTCGATCCGGCGCGGACCGCGATCTCGACGACCACCCGGATCGGCGCGCCGAGCTCGGTCACGTCGCCGTCCAGCGTGCACCGCGCGATCAACGCGTCGTCGACGCCGTCCCCCGCGCTCCGGACGAGCGACCGGATGGCGCCCTCGGTCATCACCGGACGCTCCGTCGGCACCGTCGGGCGCAGGGGGACGTCCCGTCCGGCGCGGGCCTCCAGCGAGATGTTCGCGAGGACCCCGCTGACCCAGGACTCGTCGGCCGGGGCCTCCTGCGCAGCGGCGGCCTCGAGCGAGCCGAGGGACGTCTGGCGGAGCCGGACGATCGCCGCGAGCGCGTTCTGGCACGCCGGGGAGTCGTCGATGCTCGGGTCGGCGGGCTGCATGCCCGCGTCGAGGTAGTCGGCCAGCTCGTCGATCGAGTGGCCGTCGAGGTCGTCGGGTTCGAGGGACTCGAGCCGGACGTGCTCGTGGTCGGTCATCGCCATCCCTCCATGAGACGGATCATGTTCTTGCGGGCGCGGGACAACAGCCCGCGGACGGTCGACGCCGGGAGGTCGAGTTCCTCGGCGATCTGGTCGTAGGAGTACTCGAGCACCTCCTTCATCACCCAGCAGCGCCGTTGCGCCTCCGGGAGCTCGGCGAGCGCCGTCTCGACGGCCTCCTCGCGCGAGCGGGCCTCGGCCACCCGTTCCGGCGCATCGTCGGACGGTGCCTCGACCTCGAGTTCGGTCACGTCGTCGTGGAACCGTCGGGCACGGATCCGGTCGATGCACTTCCGGCTCAGGATGCGCATCATCCAGGACTTGACCCGTGCCGGGTCCTCGAGTCGGTCGAGGCGTTCCCACGCGGTGATGAAGGTCTCCTGGACGACGTCGTCGAGTTCGTCGGTGGATCCGAGGGTCCGTCGCGCGTAGGCCCGCAGGAGCGGGGTGTACCGACGGATCAGGACCGCGAACGCCCGGACGTCACCATCGGCGGAACGGCCGGCGAGGACGGCGTCGTCGAGGTCGGTGAGGGGCTGTTGGGGCACGGATTCCTTCTACCAGGTCGGGTGGGGTGTTGCTGGGGACGCGTCCTGCGACGGGTCACGTCCCCGTGGTGCCCGCCGCGTGCACCGACGTCACCCGGAACGGGCCGACCGGACGCGCACCCAACGCCCGGATCCGTGCCTCTGCGAGCAGGTGCGTGCGGCCGCCGTGGTGGTGCGGGCGGACCGGTCGGCCGGAGCGCGGGGACTGGGTGTCGGTGGTCATCGTTCCTCCTCGGGCCGGCGCGTCGTCGGGCTCGGCGGCGGCCCACACCGGTGTGACGGGTCAGCGGGGCACTTCGTCACGCCCGATCTCCGGGGTCCCCGCCGACCGCTCCGGTGCGGCATGCTGGTGCCGTGCCCCAGGTGACCGCCGTCTGCCGCGTCGAGCGGCTCCTGCCCGACTCCGGCACGATCGGGGTCACCGCGATCGACAAGCGCCCGGTGGACGGCCCCGTGCGGGTCCGCCCCCTCGGGCTCCGTGCGGACGTGCAGGCCGACCGGAAGCACCACGGCGGCGAGGACCAGGCGGTGTACGCCTACGCGGACGAGGACGCGGCGTACTTCGCCGGTGCGCTCGACCGCGAGGTCCCTCCCGGCCTCTTCGGCGAGAACCTCAGGACGAGCGGCGTCGACGTGACCGGCGCGGTGACCGGTGAGCGCTGGCACGTCGGCGAGTCGCTCGTGCTCGAGGTCACCATCCCGCGGATCCCCTGCGGCACCTTCCAGCGGCGGATGGGGATCGCCGGGTGGGTCCGACGCTTCGCCGAGGAGGGCCGTCCGGGCGCCTACCTCCGGGTCGTGCGGTCCGGCCCGGTCTCGGCGGGCGACACCGTCGAGGTGCGTGACCGTCCGGACCACGGCGTCACGATCGGCGAGCTGTTCGCCGGGCTCTCCGCCGAGCGCGCACGGACGGTGCTCGATGCGGGGCGACCGGTCCCGCCGAAGCTGCAGGTGCTGCTGACGAAGGCGCTCGCCCGGGGCTGACCGGGACCGGTACTGCGCCGGGTCAGTCCGGCAGGGTCCGGCGGACGGGGTCGATCGGCCGCTTCGCCCGCGGCAGTCCGGCGACCACGAGGTCGTACGCGTTGGCGACGAGGTCCTCGACGAGTGTCTCGTCGATGCCGTCGCCCGGAGCGAGCGTGATCCAGTGCTGCTTGTTCATGTGCCAGCCCGGCGTGATCTCGTCGTGGTCGCGGACCAGGGCCGCCCCGTGCGGCGGCGCGCACTTGCAGTTGACGATGGGGACACCGCGCAGCTCTGCGGTCATCGCGAACATCTTGCCGACGACCTTGTAGACGAGGGCGCCCTCGCCGAAGGGCGCGGTCTCCTCGACCGCGGGGAGACCCATCGCCGTCCGTGCGACCACCTCGTGCAGCGTCTCGCCGTCCATGTGACCCAGCATGCCCCCGACCGCCGACGTCGCGCCCCCGACCTCGTGCCGCGGACTGGGGTGTCCCACACCGGCATCCTCGAAGTATCCTCAGTCCGTGCGCATCACCCGAACCCTCAGCCTGGCCACCGCCGGCATCGTCCTCGCCACGACCGCCGTCGTCGGTGGCGCCTCGGCCGCGCAGGCCGCTCCCACCGTCTACAAGAACTGCGACGCGGTCCACCGCGTGTACTCGGGCGGCATCGCGAAGAAGTCCGTGACGAAGAACCGGGTCACGTCCAAGGGGAAGGTGACCTACCGGGCGCTCAAGGGCACCGTGAAGAAGGACGACGCGCTCTACGCGGCGAACAAGAAGATGGACGCCGACGGCGACGGGATCGCCTGCGAGCTGAGCTGAGCTGACCGCGCGGTCGACGCGATGCCCCGCCGGCCCGACGCCGACCCGCCGGCCCGACGCCGACCCGCCGGCCCGACGCCGACCCGCCGGCCCGACGCCGAAGCGCCGGACGCACGCCGTGCCTCCCGGCCGGATCCGCGACCGGAGGTCGCCCGTCAGAGAGGCGGCACGCCCTCGTGCCCGGAACGCGGCCGTGCCGTCCCGGCCACACCGGTCACGACCGAGCCGGGCGGGACGTCCTTCGTGACGACCGTGTTCGCGCCGACGACCGAGTCCGCGCCGACCGTGATCGCGCCGATGAGCGACGACCCGGCACCGAGCACCACGCGGTCATCGACCCTCGGGTGCCGACGGACGCCCGGTCCGTGTTCGCCGCCGCGGCCGCCCAGGGTCACGCCGTGGAACACCACCACGTCGTCTCCGATGACCGCCGTCTCCCCGATCACCACACCCATGCCGTGGTCGATGAAGAAGCGACGACCGATGCGGGCGCCCGGGTGGATCTCGATGCCCGTGACGGACCGGGCCGCCTGCGCGATCACCCGCGCGGCGAACCGCGACCCGGGCAGGCCGCGCGCGAGCCAGAGCCGGTGCGTGAGGCGGTAGGTCCAGATCGCGTGCAGGCCGGAGTAGACGACCGCGTTCTCCAGGTCCCCCCGCGCCGCGGGGTCGCCGCGGCGCGCTGCTGCGAGGTCCTCGCGCACGGTCCGCAGCACGCCGGTCCCCAGCACGCCGGTCCGCGGCACACCGGTCCGCAGCGGGCCGCGTCCCTGCGAGCCGCGTCGTCGGCCTGCGGTCACGCAGTGAGCCCCTCGAACAGCACCGTCGACAGGTAGCGCTCGCCCGTGTCGCAGACGATGGCGACGACGCGCTTGCCGGCGTTCTCGGGGCGCGCGGCCACCTCGATCGCGGCGTGGATGATCGCGCCCGACGAGATGCCGGACAGGATCCCCTCCTGCGTCCCGAGGTCGCGGGCGACACGGAGCGCGTCGTCGAGCTCGACGTCGAACACCTCGTCGATGACGCTGCGGTCGAGGACCTCCGGCACGAAGTTCGCACCGATGCCCTGGATCTTGTGCGGGCCGGCCTTGCCCTCGGTGAGGAGCGGCGAGTCCTTGGGCTCGACGGCGACGACCTGCACGCCGGGCACGCGCTCCTTGAGCACCTGGCCGACGCCCGTGATGGTGCCGCCGGTACCGACGCCCGCGATGAACACGTCGACGTGACCCTCGGTGTCCCGGAGGATCTCCTCCGCCGTGGTCCGTCGGTGGATGGCCGCGTTCGCCGGGGTCTCGAACTGGTGCGCCAGTATCGCGCCGGGGGTCTCCGCGACGATCTGCTCGGCCTTCGCCACCGCACCCTTCATGCCCTCGGAGCCCGGGGTGAGCACGACCTCGGCGCCGTACGCACGGATCAGTGCACGTCGCTCGACGCTCATGGTCTCCGGCATCGTGATGACGACCCGGTAGCCGCGGGCCGCGCCGACGAGGGCGAGCGCGATGCCGGTGTTGCCGGAGGAGCCCTCGACGATCGTGCCGCCGGCCTGCAGCTCGCCCGATTCCTCCGCGGCGTCGATGATCGCGACCCCGAGGCGGTCCTTGACGCTCGCACCCGGGTTGTAGAACTCGAGCTTGGCGAGGATCTCGGCGCTGCCCTCCCGCGGGAGACGGTTCAGCCGGACGAGCGGGGTGTTCCCGAACGCCTGCGAGATGTTGTCGTGGATGGTGCCGCTCATCTGTCCGTTCCTTCGGGTCGGGTCGCGCCGCCCGCACTGGAGGCGCGGTGTGCGCTGCAATGCTAGCGATCGGGACCGGTGTTCCCCTGTTCGTGACGGCGCGCTGCGCCGGTCGCCGCGCTGCGGGGACCGCACCGGGTCCCGCACCGCGCCGCGGCGCGTCCGGTCGGTGCCGGTCAGCGGGTGAACGCCCCGTCCGTCGCCTCGAGCACCCGCAGGACGTTGCCCCCGGCGAGCGCCCGCAGGTCCGCCGCACTCCAGCCCCGGCGTTCGAGCTCGGCGGCGAGCACGGGGTACCGCGAGACGTCGCGGAGGTCGGGCGGCAGGACCGGGGTGCCGTCGTAGTCCCCGCCGATCCCGACGTGCTCCACGCCGGCGACCTCGCGGGCGTGCTCGACGTGGTCGGCGACGTCGGCGACGGTGACGAGCGGGGCGGTGCCCGTCGAGCCCGCGGCCTCCCACTCCGCGTACGCTCGCGAGACGAACTTGGGGACGAAAGTCGTCATCACGACGCCGCCGTTGCCCGCCAACCGCCGGAGCACGTCGTCGGGCACGTTCCTGGGGTGGTCGTGCACGGCCGAGGCCGACGAGTGACTGAACAGCACGGGTGCGGTGGCGACGTCGAGCACGTCGCGCATGGTCGTGGGGGCCGTGTGGGAGAGGTCGACGAGCATGCCGATCCGCTCCATCTCGGCCACGACCTCCCGGCCCCGGTCGGTCAGTCCGCCGTGCGCCCGCTCCCCCGTGGCGGAGTCGGCCCACGGGGTGTCCTCGTTGTGGGTGAGGGTCATGTACCGGACGCCGAGCCGGGCGAAGGTGCGCAGGACGGCGAGGTCGTCCCCGATCGCGTGCCCGCCCTCGGCGCCGAGCAGCGACGCGATCCGCCCGGACGCGATCGCGGCTCGGACCTCGGCCGCCGTGCGCACGAACGCGAGGTCGTCCGGGTACCGCTCGATGATCCGGTGGGCGAGGTCGATCTGCTGCAGCGTCGCGCGCACCGGGTCGGGCTGGTCGCAGGGGACGAACACCGACCAGAACTGCCCGACGACCCCGCCGGCGCGCAGCTTCGGCAGGTCCGTGTGCAGCGAGTCCTGCTCGGAGTCGATCCCCTCCACCCCGGACCCGTGGGTCGTCCGTCGTTCCCAGGGGAGGTCGTTGTGGCCGTCGATCACGGGGAAGGGGTGCATCCGTCGACGGTACCGCCCGGTCGCTAGGCTCGCGGCATGGACGGTGCGACGTGGACCCGGTGACCCTCCGCACGGACCGGCTGGTGCTCTCCGTGCCCGTCGACGCCGACACCGAGGACGTCATCGCCTACGCCACCGACCCCGACGTGGTCGCGAACACCCCGGTGCCCGTGCCGTACGGGCACGCCGAGGCGCAGGACTTCACGGCCCGCTGCCGGACCGGCTGGCAGGAGGGCACCCGGCTGGCGTTCGCGATCCGCCGGCACGAGGACCCCCGGCTCCTCGGCACGGTCGAGCTGTTCGGCATCGCCGACGGCGGCGCCGAGGTCGGGTACGCCACCCACCCGGACGCCCGGGGGCGCGGCTTCGTCACCGAGGCCGTCGCCCGGGTGGTCGACTGGGCGTTCGCGGAGCCGCCGCACGGGCTCGGGCTGGTGCGGGTGCAGTGGCGGGCGCTCGCCACGAACCGGGCATCGGCCGCGGTCGCGCAGCGGGTCGGCATGACGTACGAGGGCCTCCGCCGGTCCGGGGTGGCCCACCGCGGGCGTCGACACGACGAGGTGCTCGCGGCGGTGCTCCGGGACGACGACCGGTCGGTCGCGCACGGCTGGCCGTCGGCGTGACCGTCCGGTTCCGGCTCGACACCCACCTCGACTGCCCACCGGACCGGGCCGCGGCGCTGTCGCTCGACGTCGGCGTCCACGAGCGCTCCCTCGCCGACACCGGGGAGCGGGCGGTGGGCGGCGTCACCTCCGGCACGATCACCCTCGGGCAGACGGTGACGTTCCGGGCGCGACACCTCGGCATCGTCTGGCGGCTCACCAGCCGGATCACGGTGCTGGACGCCCCGCACCGGTTCGTCGACGAGCAGGTGCGCGGACCGTTCGCCCGCTTCCGGCACGAACACCGCTTCGCCGCGGCCGGTGCCGGGACGCGGATGGTCGACGTGGTCGAGTTCGCCGCACCCCTCGGACCGCTCGGGCGGATCGCCGAGATGCTCGTCCTGGACCGGTACCTCCGGCACATCATCGCGCGTCGGAACACGGTGCTCGTCGCCGAGGCGGGTGGGTCGGAGCACGCGCCCGCCGGGTGACCGGCCGGCCGCGGATGTCGGCAGGTCAGCCGACGTGCGCCCCGAGGAGCGCTCCCGCTCCGTAGGTCGCGGCGAGCGCGAGGGCTCCCCCGACGACGACGCGCAGGGTGGCCCGACCGCGCGGGGCACCGCCGAGGGTCGCCCCGGTCGCCCCGGTCGCCGCGAGCGCCACGAGCACGGCGACGACGGTCACCGCGATCCGAGCCGACCCGGGCGCGAGGAGCATGGCGAGGAACGGCAGGAGCGCCCCCGTGGTGAACGTGGCCGCGGACACCCAGGCGGCGCGCCACGGGCTGACGACCTCGTCCTCGGCGTCCCGCAGCGCGGCGGCCGCCCGCGCCCGGCGGACCTCCGGACGGACGAGCTCCGCGGCGACCGACGCCGCGACGTCCGCCGCGACCCCGAGCCCGCGGTAGTGAGCGGCGATGGTCCCGGCGTCCTCGGCATCCGCCTCGAGCTGCGCCTGCTGCGCGGCCTGCCCGGTACGCTGAGCGTCCCGTGCTCCGCTCACCGAGACGTACTCGCCGAGCGCCATCGAGACGGCTCCGCCGACCAGGGCCGCGGTGCCCGCCGCCACGACGGCGTCGGTGGGGGCTCCCGCCCCGGCCACGCCGACGAGCACAGCGGCCACCGACACGATGCCGTCGTTCGCGCCGAGGAGTCCGGCGCGCAGCCAGTTGAGCTTGGCGGCGCTGGTGGCGTCGTGATCGGTGGTGACGGGGAGCACGAGGTCCGATGCGGTCGACATGCGAGCCAGGATGCCACCCGAACGGCCCGCGCGCCAGCAAGGTGAGGCTGCCCTGATCAGGGGTTTTCGGGTGAGGACAGCCTTACCTGACCCCGTCGGTGACGGTGCGGGAAACCGCACCTTCCCCGCACGGGGCCGCACGGACCCGGGTGATCTCGGACCTGGGTGCGGGACGGTGTGACGATCGGGGCATGGGCAGGGGATTCCGGATCGACCACATCGGCGTCACGGTGCCGGACGTGGACGCCGCCACGGCGTTCTTCGCGGCGGCGTTCGACGCCGTCGTGTTGTACGACGTCCGGTGCCGCACGGAGGCGCCGCGCAACACCCCCGAGGCACACCGCTACCTCGGCATCCCCACGACCATGGCGCAGGGTGCGATCCGCATGCTCGCGATGCCGGAGGGGCCCGGGCTCGAGCTGTTCGAGTACCTCGGTCCGGACCAGCGGACCGCCGCGGCCCCGTCGGACCTCGGCTGGCAGCACCTCGCCGTGTACGTCGACGACATGGACGCCTCGCTCGCCAAGGTCGAGGCCGCCGGCGGCGCGCGCAACTCGGACCCGCGCGACCTGGCCGGAGTCGAGGCCGGCGAGGGCAACCGGTTCGTCTACACGCGCACGCCGTGGGGGTCGACCCTCGAGCTCGTCAGCTACCCGACGCCGCAGCCGTACCTGCTGACCGCGCCGCGGGCCAAGTGGGCACCGTGGCCGGACCCGTCCGACGCGCTCGCGGACCCCGCGCCGGTCTTCCGGACGGGCATCCAGGACTGGTCGCCGGTCGCGGGCACCGACTCGCTGGTCGGGCTGTCCGCGGCGGTGCTGTCGCCCGTCGGGCTGTGGCGGCTCGTCGCGCGGTTCGCCGGGTCGCTCACGCCGTGGCGAGCCAGACGCGCGTCGGCCGGCCGCTGAGCGGGTGCGGGAACGGGTCGCCGACGGCGCGGAAGCCCGCTCCCCGGTACAGCCCCAGTGCCGGGGCGTTGTCGTCGAGGGCGTGCAGCACGCAGCGGCGGTGTCCCGCCCGAGCGGCCTCGTCGACGGCGGACCGGAGGAGCCGTCGCCCGATGCCCCGGCCCTGTGCCCGCGGGGCCACGGCCAGCAGCGAGAGGTAGGCGGCGTCCTCGGGGTCGGTCGGTCCCCCGGTGCCGGGGGCGGTCACCAGCACGAACCCGACGAGCCCCTCCTGGTCCTCGGCGACCACCAGGGCCACCCGGTCGACGGAGAACTTGTCGCCGGCACGCCGACGGACGGCCTCGGACTCGGCCTGACCGTCGCGGGCGGCGACCGCTGCCACCCACAGGTCGGTGCACGCGGCGGGTTCGTCCTCCGTCGCGGCGCGCACGACGAAGGACGACCCGATCACGTCGTCAGCCTACGACCTGGTCCTGACGGAGCCGGAAGGCCGCGCCTCGGTGCTCCTCCGGCAGCCGGTCCCCGCGGCCGTGCAGCTTGTGGCGGAGCGACCCCTCGACGTACCCCTCGGGGTAGGCGCCGCGGGCCCGGAGCTCGGGGATGACGAACTCGATGACGTCCTCCCACGTGCCCGGCGTCACCGCGTAGGCGAGGTTGAACCCGTCGACGTCGGTCTGCTCCTGGATCCGCTGCAGCGTGTCCGCGATGGTGGCACCGGAGCCGACCGCGACCGGCCCGAGGCCGCCGATCGCGGTGTGCCGGGCGAGGTCGCGGATCGTCCACTTCGACCCGTCGGTGCCCTCGGCCGCGGAGATGTTCGCCGCCACGGACTGGATCGCGTTCGACTCGACGTCGCCGAGCGGCTCGTCGAGGTCCCACTGCGACAGGTCGACGCCCATCCACCCGGAGTTGAGCACCAGCGCGCCCTCCTCGGACGCGTACGACAGGTAGTCCTCGTACTTCGCCTGGGCGGCCTCGTCGGTGGCGTCGGTGATCACGGTGAGCAGCGAGTAGACGCGAGCCGCGTACCGGTCGCGACCAGCCGCCTCCAGGGCGTCCCGGATCTTCGTGACCGTCGCTGCCAGCTGCGGCAGCGTCGGTGCGCCGACGAAGACGGCCTCGGCGTTCTCGGCCGCGAAGCGGACGCCGCGCGGCGACGCTCCCGCCTGGTAGATGACGGGGCTCCGCTGCACGGACGGCTCGGACAGGTGGATGCCCGGCACGTCGAAGTGCTCGCCGTGGTGCTCGATCGGGTGCACCTTCGCCGGGTCGGTGAACACGCCGGTCTCGCGGTCCTCGACGACGGCGTCGTCCTCCCACGACCCCTCCCACAGCTTGTAGAGGACCTCGAGGTACTCGTCGGCCACGTCGTAGCGGTCGTCGTGCGAGAGCTGGTCGGTCTGCCCCATGTTGCGCGCCGCGCTGGGCAGGTAGCCGGTGACGACGTTCCAGCCGATGCGGCCCTTCGTGAGGTGGTCGAGCGTCGACATGCGTCGGGCGAACGGGTACGGGTGCTCGTAGGCAGTGCCGGCCGTGATCCCGAACCCGAGGTGCTCGGTCACGGCGGCCATCGCCGACACGAGCAGGACCGGGTCGTTCACGGGGACCTGCGACCCGGTGCGGAGCGCCGACTCGTTCGAGCCGCCGTACACGTCGTAGGTGCCGAGGACGTCGGCGATGAAGATGCCGTCGAAGGCGCCCGACTCGAGCGTCTTGGCCAGCTCCGTCCAGTAGGACAGGTCGTTGTAGTGCCGCGAGCGGTCGCGGGGGTGGCGCCACAGCCCGGAGGACTGGTGCGCGACGCAGTTCATGTCGAACGCGTTGAAGCGGATCTGCCGAGGGGCGCCGTTGGTCGTCACGGTCGTGACGCTACGGGCGGTCGGCCGCGTCCGCCACGCGCGTTGCGTCGTGTGACACGCCGCGTCGGCCGGGAGGCGCGAGGCGGCCCCTCCAGCCGGGTGAAACCAGACAGACCGGCGGGGACCGGCAGACCGGTCGCCTCCGCGCCGGGGGTGGCGTGCAGCGGACGTCCGGACACGGCGGCCCTCGGCGCGGCAGGATGCAGGGGTGCCCCAGACCATTCAGCGGACCCGGTGGTCCGTCCGTACCGCGGAGCCCGAGCGCGCCGCCGAGCACCTGCTCGGGCTGCCCGACCTGCGACGGGTCGACGTCGACCCCGGTGAGGGCCCGTTCTCGTTCGACGCCCGACGACGCGGCACCGACCTGCTGTCGCTGTGGTCGTCGTCGTGCACGGGGGACGTCCGCGGCGAGGTGGTCGCCGAGACCGCGATGGTCCTGTTCTGGCTGAAGTCCGGCACCGGCTCGGTCGACGACGACCACGACGTGCCCACCGGGCGGCCGTCGCTGTTCCGGCACGACCCGCAGCAGGTCCGGTGGTGCGGGTACGAGCTCGACCTCATCCGCATCGACCGTTCCACCGTCGAGGCCGTCGCCGCCGAGCGGGGTGCCTGGCGCGCCGGGCCGATCGAGTTCCAGCCGCACCACATCCCGGAGGGACCGGAGCTCGCCGCCTGGTGGCTGATGGTGCGGACCGTCGCGGCCGAGGTCCTGCGCGGTCCCGGCGACGTGCCCGAGGAACGCGAACGGGAGCTGACCCGGTTCGCCGCCGCGGGCCTCCTCACCGCGATCCCGCACTGGCCGGTCGGCGAGGACGGTCCGCCACCCACCGCCGCGGCCGCCCGCTTCGCCCGCGCCGAGGGGTTCCTGCTCGAGCACGCGCGCGAGCCGATCTCGGTCGAGGACGTCGCCGACGCGGCGGGCCTCAGCGTGCGCGGACTGCAGGACGCGTTCCGTCGGCACCACGGGGTCACCCCCACCGTGTACCTCCGGCGCATCCGGCTGCTGCTCGCCCGCGAGGAGCTGGAGTCGGGCACCGCCGAGAGCGTCGGGGACGTGGCGCGCGCGGTCGGCTTCGGGCACCTCGGACGGTTCGCGAGCAGCTACCGCAGCGAGTTCGGCGAACTGCCCCGCGAGACCTGGTCGGCGTCGCGCCGGGGTCGCTGAGGGCGCGGCTGCGGTGGCGCTGGGCGTCCCGCGGCGGGCGTCGCGCGGCGGGCGTCACTCGACGGGCGTCGCGCGACGGGTCGTGTCAGGCGGTCGCTTCGCGGACCGCGGCCTCGGCGGCGACCCAGGCGAGCATGCCGCACTTGACCCGCATCACGAACTTCGAGACGCCGTGGAACGCCACGAGGTCCTCGAGGACGTCCTCGTCGGGCTCGCCCGCGCCGCGCGACCGCATCATCTCGCGGAACGACTCGGTCAGCCGGAGGAACTCGGGGACGGTGCGGCCGGGGGCCATGTCCGTGAGCACCGAGGCCGACGCCATCGAGATCGAACAGCCGTCGCCCTGCCACGCCACCGCGGCGATGCGGTCGGTACCGGGCTCGAGGCGCACGCGCACGGTGATCTCGTCGCCGCACGTCGGGTTGCGCTCGAAGTGCTCGGCGTCGGCGTGCTCGAGGGGACCGTCGCCGTGCCGGGCCCGTGCGTGGTCGAGGATGACCTGCTGGTAGAGCGAGTCGAGGGCGTTCACGCGGTCACCTCCGCCGCACCGAAGTAGGCCCGGACCTCGCCGACGGCCTGCACGAAGCGGTCGACGTCCGCGGCGGTCGTGTACACGTACGTGCTCGCCCGGGTCGTCGCGACGAGCCCGAGCCGACGGTGCAGCGGCTGCGCGCAGTGGTGGCCGGAGCGCACGGCGATGCCCTGTGCGTCCAGGTACTGCGCGACGTCGTGGGCGTGCACGCCGTCGACGTCGAACGACACCAGGCCCGAGCGGGGCACGCCGGCGGGCGGACCCACGACCCCGATGCCCGGGACGGCGGCGAGCCCGTCGAGCATGCGCTGCGCGAGGTGCTCCTCGTGCGCCAGGACCCGGTCGGTGCCGAGCCGCTGCAGGTAGCGGACGGCCTCGGCCAGCGCGACCGCCTGGGAGACCGGTTGCGTGCCTGCCTCGAACCGCTCGGGTGCGGGCATGTACTCGCTCGCCTCCATCGTCACGGTCGTGATCATGGAACCGCCCGTGCGGAACGGGGGCAGGGCGTCGAGCAGGTCGGCACGCCCCCAGAGCACGCCGATGCCGTTCGGGCCGAGCATCTTGTGCCCGGAGAACGCGGCGAAGTCGACATCGAGGTGCGCGACGTCGAGCGGCCGGTGCGGCGCGGACTGGCAAGCGTCGAGCACGACGAGTGCACCCACCGCGTGCGCGGCCGCGACGACCTCGGCGACGGGCGCGACCATGCCGGTGACGTTCGACACGTGCGCGAACGCGACGACCCGCGTCCGGTCCGTGATCACGGCGGCGGCGTCCGCGGCCGTCCACGTGCCGTCGTCGGCGACGGGCACCCAGCGCAGCGTCGCACCGGTGAGCGCGGCGAGCTCCTGCCACGGCACGAGGTTCGCGTGGTGCTCGGCCTCGGTCACGACGATCTCGTCGCCCGGGCCCAGGCGGAAGCGCTCCGCGGCCTGGCCGCCCCGGCCACGGCTCGCGTTCGCGATCCCGTACGCCACGAGGTTGAGGGCGTCGGTGGCGTTCGCCGTCCAGACGACCTCGCCCGGGGTGGCGGCACCGACGAACCGGGCGACGGTCGCACGGGCGTCCTCGTACGCGTCGGTGCTGCGTGCCGCCAGTGTGTGCGCGCCGCGGTGCACGGCGGCGTTGTCGCGCTCGAGGAACGCGCGCTCGGCGTCGAGGACCTGCACGGGACGCTGGGCGGTCGCACCGGAGTCGAGGTACGTGAGCGGTTGCCCGTCCACCTCCTGCTGCAGGATCGGGAAGTCCGCCCGGATGCGGGCCACCTCGTCCTCGGTGAACGGCGCGCTCGGTGCCACGGTGGTCACGGTCGGTCCTCCTGGTGTCGCCGGTCACGGGACGACCCGTCAATCGTGGTCGTTGTTCCCGCCGACGTCCAGTCGGACCCCGTGGCCGCTGCGCGGGGCCCCCGCGCTACTCGTTGCCGATGTGCTTGTCGGCGGTGTCGCGGGCGCTGTCGATCTTGTCGTCGAACTTGCCGCCCGTCGCCTTCTTCACGGCGTCGGCCACGCCGTCGAGGATCTTGTCGCTGACGTCCTCCGCCTTCTCGCTCTTCAGGGCGTCCTGGACCTTGCCGTCCTGCAGGAAGCCCTGCGCCTTCTTGGTGATGTCGTCGAACCCGGCCATGATCGGCTCCTCCACTCGGTCGGGGCCGGTCTGCCCCGTGTGCGGCCGATGGTAGGCGTCCGGAGCGTCGGGCGTCACGGCGTCCGGGCACTCCGCGGCCGGACATCACGCCGTCGGGGCGCTCCGGGGACCGGCGTCACGCCATCTGGGCGCTCCGGCGTCGGGCGAGCACGTACCCGACCGCGACGGAACCGCTGACGGCGAGCAGCGACGGGATGAGGATGTCGGTGCCCTGCTGGGTGAACTCGACCACGAGGACGAGCGCCGTGAACGGTGCCCGCATGGTGGTCGCGAGGAACGCCGCCGCCCCGACGAACGCGAAGGACGCCAGCGAGGGCCCGTCCGCCGGCCAGAGGAGCATCCACGCTCCGCCGAGCGCTCCCCCGACCGCCGAGCCGATCGCGATCGACGGGGTGAGGGTCCCGCCCACCGCGCCGGCCCCGATGGTGAGGGAGGTGGTCGCGGTCTTCGCCAGGCCCAGGACGAGCAGGAGGAGGATCGGTGCGAGCCCGAGCACCGAGGCGTCGTCGAGCGAGGTGTTCATCGCGACGATCCCGAGCGCCCGTCCGTTGCCGAGGACCTCGGGGAACGGCACGGCGACCAACCCGACGAGCGCGAACGCCACCGGGAGCACGACGAGGAGCACCCAGCCCTTCGGTGCCGTCCGCTGCAACCGGTTCGTCGCCTTGACGAACCCCACGCCGGCGATCCCGAGCACCGGGCCGACCACCACCGACCAGACGAGCAGCGACGGCGACATCGGCATCGCGGGCACGTGGTAGAGCACCTCGTCGGGGATCACCGCGCGGGCGACGAACGCGGCGATGGCGCTCGTCGCGAAGGCGGGCAGCGCGGTCGCGAAGGTCAGTTCGCCGAGCAGCACCTCGACGGCGAAGAGCGCGCCGCCGAGCGGGACGTCGTAGACCGCGGCGAGGCCCGCCGCCGCGCCGCACGCCACGAGGATCCGGGTCTCGCGTGCGGTCAGCCCGGCCCGGGCGGTGATCCGCTGGGCGAGCCAGGCGCCGACCTCGCGCGGCGCGACCTCCTTGCCGATCGAGGCGCCGAGCCCGACCGCCAGGATCTGCACGCCGGCGTTCGCGACGGTCGAGAAGGTCGGCATGCGCTTCCCCGACACGGCCGCCGTGACCGCCACCGTCGGCCGCGCCCACCGCCGGAGCGCCCACCAGGCGACGCCGGTGAGCACCCCGGCCGCGGCGAGCGCGAGGAAGCGGTTCCACGCCGAGGGGGCGTCCGCCGCTTCCCGGTGCCCGCCGTACGGGTACCCGAACGCGACGAACTGGATGAGCTGCAGCGCGAGCCACACCGCGATCCCGGCGATGCCGCCGGCGACGCCGACGAGGGCGGTGACGATGCCGAGGCGGAACGCCCAGACGGGGGTGGCGTGACCGGAACGCGGCATGCGCACCAGCGTACCGACGGCCGGGGCCCCGCCCGGGTCGTCCGCTCCGGCGCCGGTCAGACCGCCGTCACGCGGAACGGCACCACGCACTCGGCCGGCGTCTGGGGCGGCTGGAGCCCGACGGTCTCGAGCACCCGGCCGGTGAACTCGCGCGGCCCCGACCACCAGTCCGGCCCCCGCAGCAGGTGCCCGTCCCCGATGACGACGGGGTCGACGCGGTAGCGCGTGTCGGGATCGAGGTCGCGGAAGCGCATCCGTCCCGTGTTCGAGACGTCGGAGCGGCCGGTGCTCGCGAAGAAGAACACCGCCGAACGCCGGTCGGGAGCGACGGTGCCGTACACCAGGCGGGTCTCGTCGACCTCGTCGAGCCGGACCAGGTCGCCGCCGTGCAGGAGCGGCCGGAGCTCCTTGTACAGCGCGGTCCACGCGGCGAGGTCGCGGAGCTCGTCCTCGGTCGCGCGGGCGAGGTCCCACTCGATCCCGAGGTGCCCGACGAGCGCCGTGCCGGCCCGGAACGCGAGGTCGTGGTGGCGGCCCGTCGTGTGGTTGGTCCCGCTCGCGATGTGCGCGCCGAGCAGCTCCGGCGGCAGGAGCTGCTGCGTCCACCGGTGCATCCGCTGGCGTTCGAGCGGGTCGATGCAGTCGGACACCCACACCCGGTCCGTGTGCTCGATCACCCCGAGGTCGACGCGGGCGCCGCCGGACGAGCACGACTCGATCTCCAGCGCCGGGAACCGCTCCTTGAGCGTCGCCATGAGCCGGTACGTGGCACGGGTCTGCTCGTGGACGGCGGCCCCGCCGCCGGGGAACCCTGCCTCGAGCAGGTCGCGGTTGTGGTCCCACTTGACGTAGTCCACGCCGTACTCGCCGATGACGGCGGTCATGCGTTCGAGCACGTACGCGAACGCCTCGGGGATCGCGAGGTCGAGCACCTGCTGGTCGCGGGAGCGCAGGGGCAGCCGTCCGTCGGCCTGCATGATCCACTCCGGGTGCGCGCGGGCGAGGTCGCTGTCCTCGTTCACCATCTCCGGTTCGAACCAGAGGCCGAACTGCATGCCGAGCGAGCGCACCCGGTCGACGAGCGGACCGAGCCCGTCGGGCCAGACCCCCTCGTCGACGTACCAGTCGCCGAGGCCGGCGTGGTCGTCGCGGCGGTTCCGGAACCAGCCGTCGTCGAGGACGTACCGCTCGACGCCGAGCGCCGCGGCGCGCTCGGCGAGGTCGGTGAGCCGCGCGAGGTCGTGGTCGAAGTACACGGCCTCCCAGACGTTGATCGTCATCGGGCGCGGCGAGGACGGGTGCTGCGGGCGGCTCCGGAGGAAGCGGTGGAACCGGCGGGCCTGGTCGTCCAGCCCGTGGCCGTACGCGAAGTACACCCACGGCGTCCGGTACGACGCCCCGGTGTCGAGCCGGACCTCGCCGGGCAGCAGCAGCTCGCCGCCCCCGACGACCTGGCGACCGGTGGCGAGTCGCTCGGCCAGGTGCCGGTGGTTCCCGCTCCAGGCGGTGTGGACGCCCCACACCTCGCCACTCGCGAAGCCGAAGCCGGGCTCGCCGACGCTCAGGACCGTGGCGGCGTCCGGGCCGGTGCGCCCACGGCGGTTGTCGCGCTCGTGGGTGCCGACCTGCAGGACGCTCCGCTGCGGCGTCCGCTCGCCGCCCCAGCGCCCGGCGAAGTCGAGCACCTCGCGCGCCCGGTCCGGAACGGGCAGCGCCAGGTGGACGTCGTCGAGGGTGTAGACGCCCGGACCGGTGTTCGTCACCTCGGCGCGGGTGCGGACGAGCCCGGACGCGGTGAGCTCGACCTCGAGGACCACCGCGAGCCCGGCGGTGTCGTCGGCGCCGCGCGCGACCACCGAGCGCTCCGTCACGTCGAGGTCGGTGACGGTGAACGCCGGCGACCAGTCGCGTCCGTCGCGGTGGCCGGAGACACCGGGTCGTCCGCCCCACCCCCGGTGCGGCTCGGGCAGGACCGCGAGCCGGACGGGCACGTCCATCTCGTTCGGCGCGACGAGCGGCTGGTCGGCCGCCATCGCGACGAGGTCCGCGTCCGCCAGCGGGCCGAGGGCCGACCCCCAGTGCAGGACGGCTGGGAGCGCTCCCAGGGAACAGTCGAGGACGAGGGAGACACCCTCGGCGGTGAGGTGGACGACGTCGGTCATGCTCCGACCTTGGCGGGCGACCGCGGTCGCGCGCAAGCGCGACGCGCGCACGGGCCCAGACCGGTCGCGGACCGCGCTTGCGGACGACGGCGCGGCGACCGGACGACGGACGCCAGGCCCGTGGCGGGGACGAGCCGTGCCTCCCGTCCGGCGGACCCCGCGTGCGGTCCGCTCGTCCGCCCTGTGGACGCACGGGAGGCGGGTCAGGCGCCGCCGACCGCCCCGGCGGCAGGGTCGGCGGGGTCGACGTCGAAGCCCTCGGTGACCCAGTCGACCAGGTCGTTGGGCTCCGCGCCGAGGCGCTCCGGGTCGTCGGCCGGGTTGCGTGGCAGACCAGTCATCGTTCCCTCCGGTCTCGTCGGCGTCGGGCATGTTACTAGGCTGCCTAGCGAATCGCCTCCGCCGACGCGTCCAGCGGTCAGAGCACGGCGATCGCCACCAGGCCACCGACGCCGGCGAGGTAGAGCAGCACGACGACGAACGAGTCGATCCCCATCCCCGCGATGCGCCGCTGCGGACGGAAGACCAGGCCGACCGCGTACACGAGCGTCAGCAGCGCGGCGATCGCCGTCAGGTACACGTCGCTCGCGTTCGCCTGCGGGAGGACGGCACGCCCGGAGATGACGGTCGCGACGAGGAACAGCACGGGCAGGAAGGCGTTCCCGCCGAAGATGTCGCTGATCGCGAGGTTGTCGTCGCCCTGGCGGACCGCCTGGAGGCCCGTGGAGATCTCCGGCAGGCTCGTCGCGAGGGCGAGCACGGTCGCGCCGAACAGCACCCCGGAGAGCCCGATCTGGCTCGATGCGGCGTCCCCGGCGCGCTCGAGCACGACGCCGGCCACCAGGGTCGCCACCGCGGACGCCGTGAACACGACGGCCGCGCGGCCCGTGCTCGTCCGGTGGTGCTCGTCGTGCCCACGCGTGCGGTGTCCGCTCGGCCGCGGCGTCGACGTGTCCGGCGCGACGCCGTCCTCGTGCCAGGGCAGCCGCTTGCCGGCGCGCTGGACCAGGAAGAGTCCGACCACCCAGATCGCGGCGATGAGCACGACGTCGGGGGTCAGGCGCGCGACGACGAGCCGCGGTGGGAGCTGACTGCCGGCGATGACGACCGCGAGGACCGCCACGACGACGATCGCCTCGAGCACCAGTCCCAGCGACGCGGCACGGTACGTGATCGGGCGCACTCCTTTGCCACGCTTGCCGAACACGTCGAGGATCGCGATCACGACCGTCTGCAGGGCGATGCCGCCGAGGATGTTGCCCGCTGCGACCTCGATGCTCCCGGACGCCGCCGCGCTCACGGTGATCGCGATCTCGGGCAGGTTCGTCGCGACGGCGAGGACGATCAGACCGCCCAGCGCGCTCCCGAGGTGCAGCCGGTCGTCGAGGATGTCGGTGCTCTTCGACAGCTGGATGCCGGCGACCCAGATCACGGCCGCACCGGCGACGAAGATGACGACGAGCAGCCACAGCGGCAGGGATCCCATGGAACCGAGCGAACCCGCTCCCCCCACCGCGCCCACCCAGACGGGACGGAGAGCGCGGACGGGCTCGCGGTCACGACTTCCGGGTCAGAACCAGCGTTTCACCTTGAACACCACGAAGAGGACGACGGCGAACACCACCATCGCGAGGATCGCCAGCGGGTACCCGTACGGCCAGGACAACTCCGGCATGTGCGTGAAGTTCATGCCGTAGATCGCCGCGATGAGGGTCGGAGCGAAGAGGATCGCCGCCCATCCGGAGATCTTCTTCGTGTCGTCGTTCTGCTTCTGCGCGGCGAGCGTCGAGTCGACCGTCAGGGCGTTCTGCAGCAGCTGCCGGAAGGTGTCCAGCCGCTCGACCGTGCGGATGGCGTGGTCGAGGACGTCCCGGAACCGCCGCTGCATCTCGACCGGCAGGTGGTACTTCTCGGCGCCGCGGTGGAGGTTCTCGATCATGTAGACGAGCGGTCGGGCGGCGCGCTGGAAGTCGACGACCTCGCCGAACAGCTCGTAGATGCGCTTCGACACCCCGGTGGCGCCGGCGAACAGCTGCTGCTCGATCTGGTTGATGTCCTCCTCGAGCCCGTCGATGACCGGCACGTAGCCGTCCACGATCGAGTCCATGAGGGCCCAGAGCTGCGCCTGCGGACCGGCGGTCACGAGGCCGGGCTTCCCGCTCATCCGCTTGAGCGCCCGCGGCACCGCCTGCGGGCCGCGGGGGTCGGCCGGCACCACCGCCAGGAAGAAGTCCTCACCGACGAAGGCGTGCACCTCGCCGAACTCGACCTCCTCCTTGTCGTCGTGGTAGACGGCGGGCTTCAGCACGACGAACAGCGTGGACCCGTACCGCTCGAGCTTCGGGCGCTGGTGGCCCTCGGCGGCGTCCTCGACCGCGAGCTCGTGCAGACCGAGGGCCACCGCGACGTCGCCGAGCTCCTGCGCGTCGGGCCGGTGGAGCACGATGCACGCGCTCGCGCCCTGCTCGTCGAGCATCCGGAAGGTGTCCTGGAGCGACGGGCACGCGATCGGTGCGATCTTGTCGACGTACACGGTGTTCAACTCCACGCTCACGTCCCCCACCGTACGCACCCGGACGCAGGGAAGCGGCGTACCGTCCCGGTCATCAGCATGCTGACGAAAGGAGCGGACATGACTGGGACAGCGGGCAGCAGGGCCTGGAGGATCGTGGTCGCGGTGAGCGCGGTCGTCGCGGTGATCGGGTCGTTCATCGGGTCCGGCGCGGCGGGCGGGACCCCCATCCAGGACGCGGCGGGCGGTGCGCTCTCGGCGTCGTCCACGGCGATCGCGCCGGACGGTCCGGCGTTCGGCATCTGGTCCGTGATCTACCTCGGGCTGATCGTGTACGCCGTCCGGCAGCTCTTCCGGACGGCGGACGACGCACGGCACGCCCGGCTCGCGGTCCCCGCGACGCTCTCGCTGCTCCTCAACGCCGCGTGGATCCTGTCGGTGCAGTTCGGCTTCCTGTCGGCGAGCGAGCCGATCATCGTCGCGCTGCTCGTCGTCCTGGTCTGGACGTTCGCGATCCTGCGGCGCACCCGGCCGTCGGGCGTCGTGGAGGCGGTCGTGACCGACGGCACGTTCGGCCTCTACCTCGGGTGGGTGTGCGTCGCCACGGCGGCGAACACGGCAGCCGTCCTGACCGCCGCCGGGTTCCGGGGCTTCGGCCTCGGGCAGGACGTGTGGGGCGTGCTCGTGGCCGCGGTCGCCGGACTCGTCGGGGTGCTCGTGGCGGTGTGGGGCCGAGGACGGCTCACCCCGACCGCAGCGCTCGGCTGGGGCCTGGCGTGGGTGGCGGTCGGACGGCTCGACGGACCGCTCGTCTCGGTGCCGACGGCCGTGACCGCCGTGGTCGCCGTCGTGGTGGTCGTGCTCGTCACGCTCGTGGTGCGGACCCGCGCGGGCTGGTCGGCCCGCCGGCCGGCAGTGGCGACCGCCTGACCGGCGCGGGAGGCGGGGCGGACGTGCGCCGCGCCTCCCGGCCGGTCGGACGTGGCGCGCGACCCGACGGGGCGGCTGTGGCTGCGGCTGCAGCTGCCGCGCCGGTGGCCTCGGTTGCCGCGCCGGTGACCTTCGGTTCCGCGGAAGCGACAGTCTCGTCGCCGGCCGCACCGTCGGTCCCGCGGAAGCGACAGATTCCGGCCGACGGAATGCGGCACACTGTCGCTCTCGCGAGAGCGACAGTGTGCCGTCCCGGGGGCGTCAGCGCCCGGCGGGCGTCAGCGCGCTGCGGGCGTCAGGCCGTGCGCAGCGGCGACGGCCTCGTTCGTGACCTGTCCCGCGTGCACGTTCAGGCCGAGCGCCAGCGCGGGGTCGTCCGCGAGCGCCTGCTCCCACCCGCGGTTCGCGATCGCCACCGCGTACGGCAGGGTCGCGTTCGTGAGCGAGATCGTCGAGGTGCGCGGCACCGCCCCGGGCATGTTCGCCACGCAGTAGTACACCGCGTCGTGGACCTGGAAGGTCGGGTCATCGTGCGTCGTCGGGTGCGACCCCTCGAAGCAGCCGCCCTGGTCGATCGCGATGTCGACGAGCACCGATCCGGGCTGCATGTCGGCCACCATGGAGTCGGTGACGAGCTTCGGTGCCGAGGCGCCCGGGATGAGGACCGAACCGATCACCAGGTCCGCGGTCGTCAACGCCGAGGCGATCGCGTGCGACGATGACCGCAGCGTGGTGATCCGGCCGTCGAACCGGGCGTCGAGTGCGCGCAGCCGCGGGAGGCTGATGTCGAAGACGGTGACCTCGGCCCCGAGGCCGAGCGCCATAGTGGCGGCGTGCTCCCCCGCGACCCCGCCGCCGATGACCACCACGCGGCCCTTCGGCGTGCCGGGGACCCCGCCGAGCAGCAGCCCGCGGCCGCCGTTCGTCCGCATCAGGTGGTACGCGCCGACCTGGGCGGAGAGCCGACCCGCGATCTCCGACATCGGCGAGAGGAGCGGCAGCGAACGGTCCGCGAGCTGCACGGTCTCGTAGGCGATCGCGGTCGCGCCGGACTCCATCAGCGCCGTCGTCAGCGGACGGTCCGCGGCGAGGTGCAGGTAGGTGAACAGCACCTGCCCCGGGCGGATGGACCCGTACTCGGAGGCGACCGGCTCCTTGACCTTGAGGATCATCTCGGCGCGCGCCCAGACCTCGTCCGCGGTGGGGACGATCGTCGCCCCCGCGGCGACGTACTCCTCGTCCGGGAAGGCCGAGCCGACGCCGGCCCCGGCCTGCACGAGGACCTCGTGCCCGTGCAGCGACAGCTCGGCGACACCGGCCGGCGTGGCCGCGACGCGGTACTCGTTGTTCTTGACTTCGGTGGGGACGCCGATCAGCATCACGGACTCCTTCGTGGGCGGTGCTCGTTCGACACCACGATGCGCCCGAATTCGTTACGGCCGCGTTTCGGCCGAACTTCTGCGCACGATCTGATCCGGAAATGCCACAGGATTCGGTGTCAGAACACCTTGCCCGGGTTGAGGATGCCGGCCGGGTCGAACACGCGCCGGATCCCGCGCTGGAGTTCGAGCACGTCCTCGCCGACCTCGTCCCCGAGGTGGTGCCGCTTCAGCACGCCGACCCCGTGCTCCCCGGTGAGGGTCCCACCGAGCTCGACGGCAGCACGGAACAGGGCGTCGGCCGCGTCCCAGACCTTCTGCGGCACGACCTCGCCGTCGAACACGAAGTTCGGGTGCAGGTTGCCGTCGCCGGCGTGGGCGACCGTCGGGATCTCCACGTCGAACTCGCGTCCGATCGCCTCGACCCGGTCGAACATCTCGGCGAGCCGGCTGCGCGGCACGGCCACGTCCTCGATGAGCACCCGCCCGCGTGCCGTCATCGCGGCGTGGAACGACCGGCGGATGGTGAGCAGGCGGTCGCGCTCGGCGGCCGACCCGGCCAGGCGGACGGTGCCGCCGGCGGCCTGGAGGAGCGGCACGGCACCCGACGCCGCCTCCGTCGCGCCCACGCCGTCGTACTCCACGAGCAGGAACACCCCGCCCGCCGAACCCGGTCCACCGGCCGGGCCCTGCCCACCGGCCGGGGCGTCGCCACCGACCGCGCCGCCGGCCAGGCCGACGGTCTCGGTCACGACCGACGGGCCGAGGAGGTCCGCGATGGCCGCGAGCGAGGCCGCGTCGAGCAACTCGACCGTCGACGGACGCGGCGCGCCCCCGGCCCCCGCGGCGACGATCGCCGCGGACGCCGCCGCAGCCTGGTGGACCGTCGGGAAGACCGCACCGAGCGTGGCGGGCTCCCCCGCGGGGATCGGCACGAGCCGCACCGTCGCACCGACGATGACCCCGAGCGTGCCCTCCGACCCGACCATGAGCGCCGTGAGGTCGAGGCCCGTCACCCCCTTGACCGTGCGTCGTCCGGTGCGCACGAGCCGGCCGTCGGCGAGGACCACGTCGAGCCCGAGCACCGCCTCGCGGGTGACGCCGTACTTGACGCAGCGCAGTCCGCCCGCGTTGGTCGCGATGTTGCCGCCGACGCTCGCGATCGCCGCACTCGCCGGGTCCGGGGCGAAGCGGAGGCCGTGCTCGGCGACGGCGGCGTTCAGCGTTCCGTTGAGGACGCCCGGCTCGACGACAGCGAGCTCGTCCTCCACCGACACCTCGAGGATGCGATCCATCCGGGCGACACTCAGGACGACCGAGCCGTCGGTGCCGTTCGCGCCGCCGGCGAGCCCGGTGCCGGCGCCGCGGGGGACGACCGGGACACCGAGGCGTGAGCACGTCCGCAGTGTCGCCTGGACGTGTTCGACCGTCCGGGCCTCGACCAGGGCGATCGGGACGCCGTCGGCGATCCACCCGGACCGGTCGGTGCGGACGGCGTCGAGCTCTTCCGGGTCGGAGCGGACGATGTCGGTCGGCACGGTGTCGGTCAGCACGGTGTCGCCAGCCGGGGCATCGAGAGCGCGGCGCAGTTCGGCGACGACCAAGGATCGGAAGGATCGGTCGGTGCGGGAGTCCGTGGGGCCGGAGACGACGGTGTCCATGCCGTCGACGCTACCGCTGGCCGGTGACGGCTCTCGTCGACATCAGCGGTCCGGCCGTCACGCCCTGGATGCTGCACCGTGCCTGGCCGGGCAGCAGGCTCACGATCGTCGAGTCCGAAGGACACGGCGGTCCCGAGGAAGTGCGACTCGCCCGCGAAGCCATCGACGCCTTCGCAGCCGCCCGGTGACCGTTCGCCGGTCTGAGACGGGTTGAACGACGGCCGACGACGGCGAGTGCTCTGACGACGCGGATCAGCGCGCGCGGAGGGACTCGCTGGGCAGCTCGCCGAACCGCGAACGGTACGAGGCCGAGAAGCGTCCGAGGTGCCCGAACCCCCAGGTCCGCGCGATCTCGGCCACCGAGGTGTCGTCGCGGTCTCCGCGGACCAGGTCGGCCCGGGCGCCGTCGAGCCGGACGGACCGGAGGAGTTCGCCGGGCGTGACGCCGAGGTGCCGTCGAAGGGACTGCTGGAGCCCACGCGGGCTGAGCCCGGCCGCGACGGCGATCTCCGGGGTGCCGATGGGCTCGCGGGCGTGGCCGTGCACGTACTCGAGGGCACGGCGGAGCCGCTCGTGCTCCGGCCCGGTGCCCGTGACGCTCGACCGCCAGCGGCTGCGCTCCGGAAACGCGTCGATCGCGGCGCGGACGAACGCCTCCGCGATGTCGTACTGGGCGGCCGCGGAGAGCTCGTGGTCCATGTCGAGCCACGTCGACGAGTGCTCACGGACGACTGACCGCCAGACGCGCAGCCCCTCGGGTGAGGGCTTCCGCAGCGGCTCGAACTCGAACGCGTCGTCACCCGCGACCGCACGGACGAAGTCGCGGTCGAGGTGCACGAGGTTCAGGCCGATGTCCCGGTGGTGCAGCTCGTAGGGGGCGCCGAACGGCAGGACGACGGGGACGCCGACCTCGAGCTCGACGGACTGGCCGCCGAAGGTGATGGTGCTCGACCCCGATCGCAGCCAGGCGACGAGGAAGGCGTCGTCCACCATGCTCTCGCTCCGGAGGTCGACACCGAAGCGGGAAGACCGCAGCGACATGCGTTCGTCGCCCACCCCCGCGAAGTCCCAGGGGGTGGTCGGCCGGATACGTCGGACGCGCGGCGCTCGGAGGTCGTACCCGTCGCTGAAGAACGCGAGCGCCTCGTCGAGGTCGTGTCCGACGAGCCGGCGGAAGGACCGCGGACCGACGGGACACGACGCCCCGCGGACATCGATCGGGGACACCGCCGCGGAACCGTCGGACACCGCGTCGGGCACGGGGGTCTCGCAGTCGGGCACCATGGGCCAGAAGGTACCCGCGACCACCGACATCACCTCGCGTTCGGTGGACAAAGCCCCGGTCAGGGCTGCAGGATCGCCTGTCCCACGCTCTCGTCGATGATCAGGTCGGTGACGAGCCCCGCTGCGAGCGCCCCGCGGAGCGACGCCGCCTTGGACCGCCCGGCCACGACGCAGACCCGCCGCGGTGCACGCTTGATCGTGTCGAGGTCCGGGCCGCCCGCACGCGCGTTCACCCCGATGTCCCGCCACGAACCGTCCGCGCGGTAGAACACGGTGGAGACGTCACCGACGACCTTCGCCCGCACGAGCTCCTGCTGGTCGGCGGGGTCGAGGTAGCCACCGGAGTACACGTGCGACGGCACCGGGGCCTGCGGCGCGCCGACACCGAACACGACGAGGTCCATCCGCTCGTGCAGGTCGAGGACGCGGCGGATCGAGCGCTCCCGGAAGAGCATCTCCTTCGTCGCGGGGTCGTCGAAGAACGCCGGCACGGGGAACTGCTGCACGAACGCGCCGTACGCCTCCCCGAACCGTCGGAGGATCTCGGACGCGTAGACGATGCCGGTCGTCCGGGTGTTCGCGGCGCCGTTCACCTGGACGATCGTCGATCCGTGCGTCGTCTTCGGCACGAGGTACCGGCTGACCGCGCTCACGGTCGAGCCCCACGAGATCCCGATCACCATGTTCGAGTCGATGTACTGCGTGAGGATGCGTGCGGCGGACAGGGCGACCCGTTCCAGACGGTCGACGTCGCTCGTGTGGTCCGGGACGGGGACGACGTGGGCGTGCACGCCGAACCGCGACCGGATGGAACGACTGAGCGCCGCCGCCTGGTCGAGCGGCGAGCGGATCTGGATGTCGACGAGCCCGGTGTCCCTGGCGTACTTGAGCAGCCGCGAGACCGAGGAGCGGGACGTGCCGAGCTCGTCGGCGATCGCGTCCATGGTGAGGTCCTGCAGGTAGTACAGGTGCGCGGCGCGCAGCGCCTGCTGCGTGCGCATGGGCTGAGCCGCATCGCTCATGGTGCTCCGATCTGTCGCCCCGCCGCACGGGCTGCCGCACGGTCGTCACGCAACCATGCACGGACGTGCACGCCCGCTGCAACCCCTGCCGCGCCTCCCGGTCGGCCCGGCGGAGCCGACGACACGTGTGCTGCACGTTCGTGCACGCGAGTTGCCCGGCCTCCCACGCGGGAGCACGATCGACGGTGAACCAACCCCCGATCGACCAAGGAAGCGACACATGTCGAAGAAGACGCAGCCCCGGAACACGGTGACCGCGCTCACCGAGCGCCCGAACGCCCAGGTCCTCATCGTCGGCGGTGGCATCAACGGGATCGCCACGTTCCGCGACCTCGCCCTGCAGGGCGTCGACGTCGCCCTCGTCGAGCGTGGGGACTACGCCAGCGGTGCTTCCGCGGCCTCGAGCCACATGATCCACGGCGGCATCCGGTACCTCGAGAACGGCGAGTTCCGCCTCGTGCGCGAGAGCGTGCAGGAGCGCAACGGCCTCATCCGCATCGCCCCGCACTACGTCAAGCCGCTGCAGACGACGATGCCGATCTTCTCGACGTTCTCCGGCATCATGAACGCCCCGCTGCGCATGCTCACCCACAAGCAGCGCTCGACCAAGGAGCGCGGCGCGGCGCTCATCAAGATCGGCATGACGATCTACGACTCGTTCTCGCGCGACGGCGGCTCCGTACCGAAGCACCGCTTCCTCACGAAGAAGGCGGCGCTCGCGGACATGCCGGCGCTCAACAAGGACCTGAAGTACACCGGCACCTACTACGACGCCTCCGTGCACGAGCCGGAGCGCCTTGCGCTCGACGTGCTCAAGGACGGGCTCGCCGCCGGCACCGGCACCGGCTCGGCAGCGACGGCCCGCGCCGTCAACTACGTCGAGGCCGTCGGCACCCGCGACGGCGGCGTCCTGCTCCGCGACCGCGAGACCGGCTCGGAGTTCGTGGTGACCGCGGACGTCGTCATCAACGCGTCCGGCCCCTGGACCGACCTGACCAACCAGGCGTTCGGCGGCGAGACGAAGTTCATGGGCGGCACGAAGGGCTCCCACATCGTCGTGCACAACGACGAGCTCCTCGAGGCGACCAAGGGCCGCGAGCTGTTCTTCGAGAACAACGACGGCCGCATCGTGCTCATCTACCCGCTCAAGGGCCGGGTGCTCATCGGCACGACCGACATCGATGCGGACCCCTCGAAGCCGGTCACGACCACCGAGGAGGAGATCGACTACTTCTTCGGGCTCGTGAAGCACGTGTTCCCGCAGATCGAGGTCACGCGCGACCACATCGTCTACAGCTACTCCGGCATCCGCCCGCTCCCCCGTCACGAGGACACCGCCCCCGGCTTCGTGTCCCGTGACTACCGGATCGTCGACACCCCGATCGCCGGGCTGCCCGACTCCACGGTGCTCTCGCTCGTCGGCGGCAAGTGGACGACGTTCCGCGCCCTCGCCGCGCACCTCTCCACCGAGGCCACGACGAAGCTCGGCGTCGCCCGCAAGGTCGACACCGCCGGCATGGCGATCGGCGGCGGCAAGGACTTCCCGACCACCGACGCCCAGCGCGACCTGTGGATCACGTCCCACCGCGACGGCCTCGACGCGTCGCTCGTCGAGGGACTGCTCGAGCGCTACGGCACCCGCGCCGCCGAGGTCGTGGACGTCCTCACCGACGGACCGGTCGAGCCGCTCGAGTCCGACCCGAAGCTCACCCGGGCCGAGGTCGCGTACTTCGCCCGCCACGAGCAGGCCGTGCACCTGGTCGACGTGGTGCTCCGTCGCACGAACCTCGCGTTCGTGGGCGGTGTCACGATCGACCTGCTCGACGAGCTCGCCGACGTGCTGGCCGAGACCCTCGGCTGGAGCGCGGAGGAGCGCGCCGACGAGGTGCAGCGCACGCTCGACGTGCTCCGCGAGTCGCACGGCGTCATCGTGCCGCTGACGTCGGCGTCGCAGCTCGCGTAGTCCGCGCGTGTCGCGTCCCGACGCGACCGGATGACGGACGGGAGGCCCGGTACCAGCTGGTACCGGGCCTCCCGTCCGTCACGGGGTCGCGTCGCGCGACCCGCCCGTCGTCCCCGTCAGAACCGTTCGCCGGTCGGGTCCTGCGCGGTCCGGTCGATGAGGTCCTCGCCGCCGACGGGCTCCCCCTCCCAGTCGACGAGCCGCCAGCCGTCGTCGAACGAGCCCTCCAGCTCGACGATCCCGGTGTTCTCCAGGTGGCGCTTCGTCCCGAACTCGTCCGGGGTGTTCTGCGCGACCGCGCTCGCCCAGGTGCGGATGGCCGCGCCGTGGCTGACCGCGGCGGCGACCGACACGCCCGTCGCCTCGATCTGGCGGACCGCGTCGTCGTAGCGTGCGAAGAACTCGGTGCCGCTCTCGGCTCCGGGCATGCGGGTCGTCCGGTCGCCGCCGGACCATCCGTGCACGGTCGAGATGTACGTCTGGACGGACACCTTGTCGCTCTTGCCCTGGGTGTCGCCGGCCTCGATCTCGCGGAGGCCGGGCAGGACGACGGGCTCGAGTCCGAGTGCGGCTGCCAGGGGTGCCGCGGTGAGCTGGGTGCGGACCATCGACGAGACGAAGAGCCGCTCGATGCCGCGGTCGGCGAGGGCGGCCGGGAGGGCGTCGGCCTGCTGCTGCCCGAGCTCGGTGAGTCCGGGGCCTGGCACCTCGGCGTCGAGGATGCCGTGCACGTTGGCGGGGGTCTGGCCGTGGCGGATGAGCAGGAGTCGCATGCCTGCCACCCTACGGAAGCGGTGACGTCATCCCTGCCGGGTGTTCCAGCGCGGGTTCTTCTTGTTGATGACGTAGACGCGACCGCGGCGGCGGACGACCTGCGAGCCGGGGATCTTCTTCAGTGCCTTGAGCGAGTTGCGGACCTTCATCGCGAGCCTCCTTGTTGGTAACGATTCTCATGTAGATTAGCTCACATGCTCGTCGCCTCGATCACGCTCGTGTCCGCCCTCCACGGTCCGGACGCCACCGGCACCGCCGCACGGATCGACACCGGACACCGGATGCACCTCGCCGGCGACGCCGTGTCGGTCGCCCGTGCGGTGGCGGAGCGCGCCGACCGTCTCGACCAGGTGTGCGGGCCGGACGCCGACCACGGACTCGTCGTCAGCCTCGCCCCCGGCACCGACGTCCGGGCGGTGGGGATGATGCTCGCGAACGCGGCACGCGCCGAACACGGCGACGACCGGATCCTGCGACACGTCGTGTCCGTGCTGCGCGCCGACGACGTCGCTCGGCTGCTGTGGGGCGACGTCGACGACGCGTTCGTCGCCGCCGACCGGATCGCGTCGCTCGTGGAGTACGCCACGGTCGTCGTGCTCGACCGCATCGAGCCCCTGTCCGGACGTCGACGGCGGGCACTGGTGTCGCTGCTCCACCGACTGGCGCCGAACGCCGTCGTCCTGGCCGGGCCAGCCGTGCGCGGGCCGCGGGACCTGCCGGCGTCGAACGGCGGTGCCGCCCGTTTCCTGGCGTCGGGTGCCGGGTGGATGCGCGCCCTCTCGGGAGCCGCCGACCACGGCCGGGACGAGCACGACGACCTCGTCACGCTCCGGTACCGGGAGCCGCTCCCGTTCCACCCGGGGCGCCTCGCCACGACGATCGAGCAGGACCTCGCACCGGGGGTGAACGGACGGGTGTTGCGCTCGAAGGGGTTCTTCCGGCTCGCCTCACGACCGGACCACGTCGGCTCGTGGTCGAGCTTGGGTGCGATGCTCGCGCTCGACCCCACGGCGAACCCCTCGTGGGACGCGGACGCGCCGGTCGGGCAGGCGATCTGGTTCGTCGGCGAACGGCTCGACGTGCGCGGGATCGAGCGAGCGCTCGACCGTGCGCTGCTGACGCCGTCCGAGCTCCTGGCCGGGCCGGACCTGTGGCGGACGTGGGCGGACCCGTTCCCGGTCTGGCCGGCGCTCGACCCGTCGCACGGACACCACGGCGACTGACCGGTCACGTGGCGCGGTCGCGGCGGACGGCCCGCCGGGCGGGTGCGGCCGAGGCGGGCGGGTGCAGCCGGCCTGGACAGGCGTGTTCGCCGCTGCCGGACGACACGGCGGTCGTCGTGCGACAGCGGCACTGTCGCTTTCTCCGGCGTTCACCAACCTCTGCGCGCAACGAACGACTCCGCGGTCGTCGTACGACAGCAGCGACGTCGTCCAGCAGCGGCGGCGGCACCCGGCCGGGCACGAGCAGCTCCCGACCGAGCGCGACCGGCACGCCGCCGACCACACACGCACGTGCGCCCCGGCCGGACCCCCTAGGCCCGGCCGGGGCGCACGTGCACGACGGCCTCAGCGTGCGGGCGCTGCGGGCTCCTCGCGCACGGCGTCCGCCGCACCGAACGGCAGGTCGCCGAGGTCCAGGTGCGGGTTCGTGTCCTGCGTCAGCACGAGCTCGCGGGCCTCGTCCTCGGTCTCGACCGCGGGCATCGAGCCCGGCAGCGGCCGCTGCGAGGACTCCTTCATGCAGAACACCCCGACGGCGCCGAGCGCGCTCATCGCCATGAGGAAGTACGCGGGCGCGAGCTCGTCCCCGGTCCAGGTCAGCAGGGCCTGGACGATGAGCGGCGTGGTCCCGCCGAACACGGCGATCGCGATGTTGTACGCGAAGCCCATCGCGCCGTAGCGCGTCGAGGTCGGGAACAGGGCGGGCAGCGAGGCGGCCTGGTTCGAGACCCACAGCGCCGTCATGAGCGCCAGCAGCGCGAGCCCGAGCAGCGTCGACCACTGCGCACCGTGCGCGATGAGCAGGAACGCCGGGACGACGAGCACCACGGTGGTGCCGGCACCGAGCCACATCACCGTGCGGCGTCCGAGGCGGTCGGAGAGACGCCCGGTGAGCGGGAGCATGACCGCCAGGAGAACGAGGACCGGGATGGTGAGGAGCGTGCCGTTCAGCGCCGAGTAGCCGAGCGAGTCGGTCAGGTACGTCGGCATGTACGACGTGAGCGCGTAGCCGACGGTGTTCGACGCGGCGACGAGCATGATCGCGATGAGGATCGGACGCCAGTGGTCGCGCACCATGGCCCACACGCTGGTCGGGCGGGCACCGGTGGCGTCGGCGCGGGCCTCGGCAGCGGCCTCCTGCGCGGCCTGCGTGGCCTGGAACACGGGCGACTCCTCGATGCGGAGCCGGAAGTAGATGGCGACGGCGCCGATCACGCCGGCAGCGAGGAACGGGAAGCGCCAGCCGTAGGCGGTCATGGCCTCGTCGCCGAGGGTGAGCTGCAGCACGGTCACGACGGTGGCGCCGAGGGCGAAGCCCATGTAGCTGCCGAAGTCGAGGATGCTCGCGAAGAAGCCGCGGCGACGGTCCGGCGCGTACTCGGTGATGAAGGTCGTCGCCCCGGCGTACTCACCGCCGGTGGAGAAGCCCTGCAGGAGCTTGAGCACGACGAGCACGACGGGGGCGAACACGCCGATCGTCGCGTACGCGGGCAGCGCTCCGATCAGGAACGTCGACGCCGCCATCATGATGAGCGTGGTCGCGAGCACCTTCTGCCGACCCACGCGGTCACCGAGCCGACCGAAGACGATGCCGCCGAGCGGTCGGGCGATGTAGGTCGCCGCGAACACCCCGAGGCTGAACAGGATCTGCACCGCGGGCTCCGCGGTGGGCAGGAAGACCTTCCCCATGGTCACGGCGAGGTAGCCGTAGACGCCGACGTCGTACCACTCCATGGTGTTGCCGACGACCATGCCGCCGACTGCTCGGCGCATCATGCTCTTGTCGACGATGGTCACGTCGCTCTGGCGGAGCCGTCGACGGTGCTGGGTATGGCTGGGGTCGTTGCCCATCGGGTGTGTCTCCTCGGATCAGGTGGACTTCGGTGGTCGGACGAACAGCGGGCTACGGTACCGACCCACCGGAATGTCACTGTGTGGGGATTCACAGACAACGGCGTGTCCGCCGTCGGCCACCGCACGCCCGATCCCCGTGCCCATGGGGATGCGCCGAACCTGAATCACGACCCGGTAACGTTCGGCCATGGCGATCGAACCCGAGACGAAGAACTGGACGTGGGTCATCGAGTCCCGGTGCCCGGAGTGCGGGTTCGACGGCAGCTCGGTGGCGTTCCGGGACGTCCCCGGCATCATCGAAGCGAACGCCGCCGCGTGGCCGGAGGTGCTCGCCCGTCCCGACGTCCGCGACCGACCGGACGACCACACCTGGTCGCCGTTGGAGTACGGCGCGCACGTCCGCGACGTGCACCGGAAGATGACCGAGCGGCTCGCCCTGGTGCTCGCCGAGGACACGCCGACCTTCGCGAACTGGGACCAGGACGCCACGGCGGTGGCGGACGACTACGCCGCGCAGGACCCGGCGACCGTCGCGCGTGAGCTCGTCGCCGCGGCGGACCGCGCCGCGCAGGCCTTCGCGTCGGTCGCGGACGCGGACCTCGACCGCCGCGCCGTGCGCTCGGACGGCAGCGCGTTCACGGTCGCGACGCTCGCGACCTACTACGCGCACGACCCGGTGCACCACCTGTGGGACGTGCGGCGCGCGCGGTAGCCGGGTCGCGCCTCCCGGGAGGCACGGGGTGCGTCACCGACGCCGGTCGCGTCTTCCGGTGGGTCACCACGGTGCGCGTGCCGCCGCGCGAGCGCGCCGTCAGGCGAGCGCGTCGAGGAGGGCGCGCGCCGTCGCCGCGTCCGTCACGAGCTCGTTGACGAGGCGGCCACGGACCGCACCGATGATGCTCGCGACCTTCGCTTCGCCGACCGCGACGCCGACGGCGTGCGGGACGGCCGCCAGCACCTCGCGGGAGGTCCTGACCATGCGGTCGCTGCCCGGGAACTCGATCGCGGACCCGTCCGCGGCGAAGAAGTTCAGGCACACGTCGCCCGCCGCGAGGTCGAACGCGGCGTCCTGGACGGGGATTCCCCTCGCGATCGCGTCACGGGTGGCCGGCGGTGCGCCGATCCCGAGCACCGCGCCCTTGGCACTCCCCCAGAGTCCGACGACGTGTTGGAACGCCGGGTCCTCGTCGAGGGTCGCGCGCATCGCGGCTGACGGGATCGCCTGGGCGAACAGGAACGCGGGGATCGCCCCGGAGTGCTCGGCGGCGGTCCGGGTGATCTCGTTCGTCTGGAACCACGGCATCGGGTCGGCCTGACCACCGACCGTGGGGACGAGCTGGACACCGGACAGCCGCGGCATCCCCGCCTGGGCGACGTCGTACACGGTCCGCCCCGACGACATCAGCACGGCGTCCCCCGGCGCCAGCCCCATGCCCTCGAACGCGGTGGCGATCGGTCCGGCGAGGTCGACCCCGAGCGTCGCGGGGTGGGTGACCGCGGCGAGGTGCACGGACTGCAACCCGAGCACGACCTGCAGGCGCTCGGCGAGGGCGACGGTCTCGTCCTGGAACGGGTCGACGACCTCGATGCGGACGAGCCCCGCCCGACGGGCCTCGGCGACGAGTCGGCTGACGGTCGGGCGGGAGACCCCGAGCCGGGCCGCGATCTCGACCTGCGTGGCGTCCTCGAGGTAGTACATCCGCGCCGCCTGGAACACGGTGTCGAGCGGGAACCGCGAGCGCCCGGCCTCCGTCGGGGAGGCAGGGGGGTCGGAGGACATGTGGCATCGCCTTTCGGAGCGTCGCCGACACCGGTCGACGAGCGATCGGTTCGCGCGGACATCGCGATCGTATCCCCGTCCGGGTCGGTGCCACAGGCGGAACGCGGCGTGCCGCGCGAATTGAGGAAATTCTGTTCTGAGCAAACGTTCCACGGGTGTAGGGTCGGATCCGATCGCAGACCACCAGGACACAGGAGTCGAGGATGTCGACGACGACACAGCGTGCGACCGGCACGCGGGCACCACGTCGAACCGAGGGTCGGTTGGACCGGATGGGGATCCCGAGGCCGCTCGCGCTCGGCTTCGTCGCGGTCCTCGTCTTCATGACGGGCAACGGCGTCGAGTCGAACTTCATCACGCCGCACATGGTGGCCGTGCTCGGCAGCCCCGAGACGACGGTCGCGACCATCGTGACGTTCTACAGCCTCGCGGCGCTCATCGGGTCCTACGTGTCCGGCGCCCTGTCCGACCTCGTCGGTCCGCGCCGGGTGATGGTGCTCGGGTTCGCCGTCTGGGTGGTCTTCGAGGTGCTTTTCCTCGTCGCGCTCGCGATCGGCAGCGTCCCCTTCGCCGCGGTGTCGTACGCGCTCCGCGGGTTCGGCTACCCGCTGTTCGCGTTCGCGTTCCTCGTCTGGGTGAACATCACGACGCCCGTCGAGCGGAACGGCTCCGCGGTCGGCTGGTTCTACGTCGCGTTCACCGGCGGCCTCCCCACGCTCGGGTCGCTCTTCGCCATCGGCGCGATCCCGCTGTTCGGCGGCGGGACCGGTGGGGAGACCGGCGCGATGATCGCCTCGATCGGGCTCGTCCTGATCGGCTTCCTCGTCATGCTCTTCGGCGTCCGGCTCCCGAACGGCTTCAGCCGGATCGCACCGGAGGGCGAGAGCACCTGGCGCGTCCTCACGAGCGGTGTCCGCCTCACCGTCACCCGGCCGAAGGTCCTCATGGGCTTCCTCGTCCGACTGATCAACACCGCGCCCGAGTTCGGGATGTTCGTCGTCCTGCCCGCCGTGATCGCCCAGGACCGCGGCTGGGGCCAGGGTCGCTGGCTCCTCATGACCGTCTGCGTCTACGCCACCAACATCCTGGTGAACGCCCTGTTCGGGTGGGTCGGCGACCGCATCGGCTGGCAGCGCACCGTCAAGTGGTTCGGCATCGTCGGGTCCGCGACGGGCCTCGTCGCGTGGTGGTACGTGCCGCAGCTCGTGCCCGCCGGGTCGGACTGGGGCTACGTGCTCTCCGTCGTCGCCGGCTGCGTGTTCGGCTGCCTCCTCGCCGGGTTCGTGCCGATGGGCGCGATCATGCCCGCGCTCGCCCCGGACCACAAGGGAGCCGCGATGGCGATGTACACGACGGCGGCAGGCGGCGCTGCTTTCCTCGGCACCGGTGTCGTCGCGGCGGTGTTCGCGCTCGGCGGCGGCGGCCAGGCGGTCACCTGGACCTTCGTCGGCCTCTACGCCTGCGCGTTCGTGATGATCCACTTCCTGCGCGTCCCGCAGGGCGACCGGACGCACTGACCCCGGGTGGTGGCGGCCGTCCCGCCGCCGCCCGGTCCCCCATCCACCACCACCGACAGGACCCCACCACGATGACGACCATCCACGACGACCCCGAGGACTTCGCCGAGGACCAGCTGGCCGGCTGGACCGCGCTCTACGCCGACCGCGTGCGCGCGGTCCACGGCGGGGTCGTGACGCTCCCCACCGCCGACGCCGACCCGCAGGTCGCGGTCGTCGTCGGCGGCGGGTCCGGCCACTACCCGGCGTTCTGCGGCGTCGTCGGCCCGGGCTTCGCCACCGGCGCGGTCGTCGGCAACGTCTTCACCTCGCCGTCGACCGCCCAGGTGTACTCGGTCGCGAAGGCCGCCGACCAGGGCCGCGGCGTCGTGCTCACGTTCGGGAACTACGCCGGTGACGTGATGAACTTCGGGATCGCGGCTGAGCGCCTCAACGCCGAGGGCATCCCGACGCGCATCGTGGTCGTGACCGACGACGTCGCCAGCGCCGACGAGCCGCCGCAGCGCCGCGGCATTGCCGGTGACTTCTCGGTCTTCAAGGCGATGGGGGCCGCCGCGGCCGCCGGGGCGTCGTTGGACGAGGTCGAGCGCGTCGGCAACGCCGCCAACGCCGCCACCCGGACCATCGGCGTCGCGTTCTCGGGCTGCACGATGCCGGGCGGCGGCGAACCGCTCTTCACCGTCCCGGCGGGCCACCTCGGGCTCGGGCTCGGCATCCACGGTGAGCCGGGCATCGAGGACGTCCCCCTGCTGCCGGCGCGCGAGCTCGCGACGCTGCTCGTCGAGCGGCTGCTGACCGAGCGTCCCGGGTCCACGAACCGCGTCGCCCCGATCCTGAACGGGCTCGGCGACACCAAGTACGAGGAGCTCTTCCTGCTCTGGGGCCGGGTGCTCCCGCTGCTGACCGAGGCCGGCCTCGAGGTGGTCGAACCCGAGGTCGGCGAGCTCGTCACGAGCCTCGACATGGGCGGCTGCTCGCTGACCCTGCAGTGGCTCGACGACGAACTCGAGCGGTACTGGCGCGCCGACGCCTACACGCCGGCGTACCGCAAGGTGGCGGCCCCGGTCGCCGCGCTCGTCCCGGCCGACGCGGTGGAGGACGCCGCGGCGGAGGCGACCGCGGTGCCGGACGCGACCACCGCCTCCCGGCAGGCCGCCGCGACGGCGCGCGCCGTGTTCGACGCGGTCGACGCGCTGCTCCGCGAGCACGAGGAGGAGCTCGGCCGCATCGACGCCGTCGCCGGCGACGGCGACCACGGCCGCGGCATGGTCAAGGGATCGGGAGCGGCCCGCCGGGCCGTCGACCGGCTCGACCGGGAGGCAGGGGTCGCCTTCGTCCTCGGACGCGCCGGTGACGCGTGGGCCGAGTTCGCGGGCGGCACCTCCGGCGTCCTCTGGGGCGCAGCGCTCGAGGCGTTCGGTCGGTCGCTGCGCGACGACCGTGACGAGTACCGCCCCGCCGACGTCGTCGACGCCGCGCAGGCCTTCGCCGACGCGATCGTGCACCTCGGCCGCGCCGCGCGCGGCGACAAGACGCTCCTCGACGCCCTCCTCCCCTTCGTCGACGCCCTCCGCGAGGGCGTCGACGCCGGCCAGGACACCGCGACCGCGTGGCGCGCAGCCGCAGCGATCGCCGTCACCGAGGCAGCCGCCACCGCCGACCTGCGTCCCCGCGTCGGACGGGCGCGGCCGCTCGCGGAGAAGAGCATCGGCACGCCCGACGCCGGCGCGACGTCGATGGGCTTGATCCTCACCCGTGTCGGCGAGGTCCTCGCCGACCGTGCAGACCGACAGGAAGGAACACACGCATGACCCACAGGATCGTGATCGGCTCGGACGATGCCGGGTACGACTACAAGGAGATCATCAAGCGCGACCTGCTCGCCGACGACCGGGTGGCGTCCGTCGAGGACGTCGGCGTCGACGCGGACGGGCACACCGCGTACCCGCACGTGGCCGTGGACGCAGCGCGGATGGTCGCGGACGGCCGTGCGGACCGGGCGGTCCTGGTGTGCGGCACCGGGCTCGGGGTCGCGATCAGCGCGAACAAGGTGCCGGGGATCCGTGCGGTGACGGCGCACGACTCGTTCAGCGTCGAGCGCTCGGTGCTCTCCAACGACGCGCAGGTGCTGTGCCTCGGTCAGCGCGTGATCGGCGTCGAGCTCGCCCGACGCCTCGTCCGGGAGTGGCTCGGCTACGAGTTCGACCCGACGTCGGCGAGCGCGGAGAAGGTCGCCGCCATCTGCGGGTACGACGGCTCGTCGCCCTCGGGCATCGACGCGGGGGCGTCCGCCGCCGGCTGAGGACCGACCACGGGAGGACCGACCGATCAGGACCGGCCGCAGCGACAGGGGATCGCTGCGGCCGGTCCTTCGTGGTGTCGACGGTCGACTCGCGCGGTCCGTCAGCAGCCGCCGCGCCGCTGCGTCACCTGCTCGGCCGGCGCACAACGTGCGACGGCCCCGGCCCGCACCACTGGGTGCGGGACCGGGGCCGTCGTCCGCGGTCAGGGGCGCGTCACTCGGAGAGGGTGAACGGCGAGGTCACCTTGTCCGCGTTCTCCTTGGTGATGAGCACGCAGTCGAACGCCTGCTTCTCCTGCGCCGCGCCGGTCTTGCCCGTGCGGAGGTACTCGTCGGCCTCCTGCACGGCCTTCTTGGCGAACGTCGCCACCGGCTGGAGCACGGTGTACTGCAGCTCGCCCGCCTTCACGGCGTCGACCGCGTCCGGCGAACCGTCGAAGCCGCCGACCTTGACCTGGTCGAGCTTCCCGGCCTCCTTGAGGGCCGCGATCGCACCCAGCGCCATCTCGTCGTTGCCGGAGATGATGCCCTTGATGTCGGGGTTGGCCTGGAGGATCGACTGGGTCTTGTCGTGGCCCTGCGTCCGGTCCCAGTTCGCGACCTGCTTGGCGACCTCCTTGAGGTCCGGGTACTGGGAGAGGACGGTCTTGTACCCGTTGGACCGGGTCTGGGCGTTGTTGTCCGACGGCGCGCCGAACAGCTCCGCGTAGTTGCCGGAGTCCCCGATCGACTTCACCCACTGCTGCGCGCCGATGGCTGCGCCCTGGGCGTTGTTCGAGACGAGCTGGGCCTTCGCGAGTCCGGCCTGGTTGATCTCCGCGTTCACGAGGAACACCGGGATGCCCGCGGCGTCCGCCTTCTTCACGGCGCCGATCGACCCGCTCGCGTTGGCCGGGTCGAGGATGATCGCGACCGACTTGTTCGTGATGGCGGTGTCGATGAGGTTGCTCTCGGTGTTCGTGTCACCCTTCGACGCCGAGACGTTCGACTTGTAGCCGAGCGACTTCGCCTCGGCCGACGCGACGTCGCCCTCCGTCTTCCAGTACGGGTTCGACGGGTCGTTGACGATGATCGAGATGAGGCCGCCCTTCTTGGACGAGCCGTTGCCGCCGGACGCGGCACCGCCGGCGGAGCAGCCGGTCAGGACCAGGCTGAGTCCGACTCCCGCTGCGAGCACCGTTGCGAGCTTGCGGTTCATGGTGGGGTTTCCTTTCGCTGTGGACCGTGTGACGGGAGGGTCAGACGGCTGTCTTCTCGCCGACGGCCGCCGGGGGCTGGGTGTCGGTGGGAGAGGTCTGTCGGGGGTCCGCAGCGCCGCCGGCACGTGCCGGACGACGCTTGTACTGGACCGCGTTGAGGAGGACGGCGAACACGATGACGGCGCCGGTGAAGACGGTCTGCCAGTAGGCCGAGACGCCGATGATGACGAGACCGTCGGACAGGAAGCCGATGACGAACGCGCCGAGCAGCGTGCCGCGGACGTTGCCGACGCCGCCGGACAGTGCCGCGCCGCCGATGACGACCGCCGCGATCGCGGTCAGTTCGTAGGAGCTGCCGGCCGTGGGGCTGGCGCTCGTGAGCTCGGACGACAGGATGAGTCCGGCGATCGCGGCGCACAGGCCCGAGAGGACGTAGACGCGGATCTTGACCCGCTTCACCGGCACACCCGACAGCTCCGCGGCACGCTCGTTGCCACCGGAGGCGTACAGCCAGCGGCCGAAGACGGTCCGGTTGAGGAGCAGCGATCCGACGACGGCGGCGACGATCATCACGATCACACCGATCGGGAGCCCGAGCAGCCGGTTGAAGCCGAGCCAGTCGAACCCGGTGTTGCCGAGCGCGGCGTTCCCCTCGAGGTTGTTGTAGGTCAGGCCGTTCGTCATCAGGAGGCCGATGCCGCGCACCACGTACAGCATGCCGAGGGTGGCCACGAACGGCGCGACCTTGAACCGCGCGACGAGCACCCCGTTGACGAGGCCGATGAGCGCACCGGACGCACAGGCGAGCACGACCACGACCCAGACCTTCGGGTAGAGCGTGACCCCGCCGATTGCGACCCCTTTCATGAGGAACCCGGCGATCACCCCCGAGAAGCCGAGCGTGGAGCCGACGGACAGGTCGATGCCGCCGTTGAGGATGACCAGGAGCATGCCGAGCGCGAGGATGGCGTACACGGCGACGTGCGACGACATCGTCAGGAGGTTGCTCACCGTGAAGTAGTTCGGCGACAGGATCGAGAAGACGACGATGATGACGACGAGGGCGAAGTAGGCGCGCCCCTGCAGCAGGAGGCGTCCGACGCTGAACCCGTCGGCGAAGAGGGCGGGGCGCCGCTGACCGGCGGTCGTGGTGGTCATTGCTGTTCCGTTCCTGGCGGTCACGCGACCACGGCTTCGCCCGAGGCGGCCATGATCGCTTCCTTGGTCACGTCCGAACCGAACTCGGCGGCGATCCGCCCGCGGCTCATGACGACGATGCGGTGGGCGATGCTCAGGCACTCGCCGACCTCTGAGGTGGTGTAGACGACGGCGAGACCCTGCCGGGCACGCTCGGCGAGCAGCCGGAAGACCTCTGCCTTGGCCCCGATGTCGATGCCCCGGCTCGGTTCGTCGAGCAGGATGACGTCGGGGTCGGTCGCGAGCATCTTGCCGATGACGACCTTCTGCTGGTTCCCGCCGCTGAGTGAGCCGATCATGGCGCCGCCACCGGCCGTCTTCACGTGGACGGTCCGGATCGAGTCGGTGACGAGGTCGACCTCGCGGCGACCGGACAGGAACAGGCCCTTGACGAAGGCGCCGATGGACGCCAGGGACATGTTCGAGCCGACGGTCATGGTCTGGACGAGGCCGTCGCGCTGCCGGTCCTCCGGCACGAGTCCGAGCCCGGCGTCGATGCGCTCGGCGATGGACAGCCCGGCGAGGTCGCGGTCGCCCTTGCGGATCGCGCCGCCGTCGACGGGTGTCCGTCCGGCGACTGCCTCGAGCAGCTCGGTCCGGCCGGCGCCCATGAGGCCGTAGATGCAGACGATCTCGCCCTTCCGGACCGACAGCGACACGTGGTCGACGACGTTGCGACCCGGGACGTCCGGGTCGGCGACCACGACGTCCTCGATGGCGAGCGCTGGTGCGCCGAACTCGTACCCGGTGGGCGGCGAACCGAGGTCGAACCCCTCGCCGACCATCGCGCGGACGACCCACTCGAGGTCGATGTCCGCACGCCGGGCCGTCGCGGTGACCGATCCGTCGCGGAGCACGACGGCGTGGTCGGTGATCTCGAGGGCCTCCTCGAGGTGGTGCGAGATGTAGACGATCGACACGCCACGGGCCTTGAGGTCGCGGACGACCGTGAAGAGCACCTCGACCTCGGACGCCGAGAGCGCGCTCGTCGGCTCGTCCATGATGAGGATCCGCGCGTCGACCGAGAGCGCCCGGGCGATCTCGACGAGCTGCTGCTGGCCGAGGCGCAGGTCGGACACCAGCGCCAGCGGGTCGATGTCCTCGCCCAGTTCGGCGAGGACGGCCGCGGCCTGCCGGGCCTCCTCGGCGTAGTCGACGCCGGTCGGTCCGCGCAGCTCACGCCCCATGAAGATGTTGTCGCGCACCGTGAGGTTGGGGGCGAGGCTCAGCTCCTGGTGGATGATCGAGATGCCGTGCTCGCGGGCGTCCACCGTGTCGGCGAAGGACACCGGCTCGCCGTGCAGTGTGAGGGTCCCGGAGGTGGGCTGCTCGACGCCGGACAGGATCTTCATGAGCGTCGACTTGCCCGCCCCGTTCTCCCCGAACAGCGTTGTGACCTGCCCGCGGTGCACCGCGAACGCCACCCCCTTGAGCGCTCGGGTCGCACCGTACGTCTTCACGACGTCGGTCGCCTCGAGGACGACCGTCCCGATCGCGTCGTGGGCGCTCATCCGTCCACCTCCAGTGCGGACGGCGTGACGAGCCAGCCCTTCGGGTTGATCAGCTGGAACGCACCGGTGACGGTGACCTTCTTGCCCTCGAGCGAAGTGGTGTCCACCTTCGCGAGCACCTGCTTCTTCAGCTGGTCGTTGAGCGCCGCGCCCGCGTTCTGGTAGTCGATCTGGTTCGTGAACTGACCGAACTCGATCGTCCCCGGGGCGTCGCGCAGGTCGGTGCCGTTGATCGCCGGGCCGGTCTGGATGCGGATCAGCAGCCCGCTCGGGAGACCGGAGACCGTGACCGGGTAGATGCCGTCCTGCGGAGCGCCGACCGTGCCGGTGAAGGTGGTCGCGAACTCCGGCCCGGTGCCGGCGTCGACGCCGTACTTCTTCGTCGCCGCGGTGGAGTCGGCGATGATCGCCGGTGCGAGCTCGGTCGCGGGGACGGCGCGCTTCGCGATCGCCGCCTGGACCTTCGGGAAGTTGGTCTTCCCCCAGGCGGACGCGGAGAACGCGGCGGGGCCGGCGCCGACCGTCGAGCCTTTGCCGACCACCTTGACCGAGAGCGCCATGGCGATGACGACGACGAGGACGACCGCGACGAGGACGATGCGCTTGACGGCCCGGCGGTTCCGCACCGGCTGGACCGCGCCGGTGGCGGTCATCGGACGGCCCCGTCTCGGACGGCTCGGGCCGCGCGGCAGCCCGGGAGGCTGGTGGCGGCCCGGGTCGCGTCGGGATGCCCGGTCCTGTGGTCGGCTCGCGTCATCGCGTGCTCCTCGTGAATCGCTCCGTTGCGTCGGTCCGTCGGGATGCGGACCGGCACCACACAGCGTGGTGCAAAGCAGAAATTATGTGCGTGACGAAATTTCTGCAAGTGGACGCGCCGGATTCGCCAGGTTCGAACACCCTGACCCGCTCACAGAAATCTTGTTCTTGACTTTTGTTCTGCGTCGCGTAGTGTCGCCCTCGCCGCGATGACGCGGCGAGACTCACGACCCCTGGAGATCCTCATGTCCACGACGACCGAGACCCCAAAGAGCAGCGGCTCCGAGACCATCCCGGCGACCATGCGCGCCGTCGTGGTCCACGGCCCCGGCGACTACCGGCTCGAGGAGCGCCCCGTCCCGACGCCCGGACCCGGCGAGCTGCTCCTCCGCACCGACGCGGTCGGGATCTGCGCATCGGACCTGAAGTGCTACCACGGCGCCGCGAAGTTCTGGGGCGACGAGAACCGGCCGGCGTGGGCCGAGACCGACCGGATCCCCGGGCACGAGTTCGTCGGCACGATCATCGCGGGCGACGACGACGCGCTCGCCAAGCGCAAGGTGTCGCTCGGCGACCGCATCGCCTGTGAGCAGATCGTGCCGTGCTGGGAGTGCCGCTACTGCCTCGAGGGCATCTACTGGATGTGCAACGTCCACGACATGTTCGGCTTCAAGGGCTACGACGGCGCGATGGCCGAGTACGTCCTCGTGCCGTCCAAGGCACTCACCCATCCCGTGTCGAGCGACCTCCCCGGGCAGGTCGCCGCGTTCGCCGAGCCGCTGTCCTGCGCCTTCCACGCCGTCGAGCGCGGTGACATCAAGTTCGGCGACACGGTCGTGATCGCCGGCGCGGGCCCGATCGGCCTCTCCGCGATCGCCGGCACCCGGCAGAAGAACCCCCTCCGGATCATCGCCCTCGACGTCGTGCCGGAGAAGCTCGAGCTCGCCCGCAAGGTCGGCGCGGACATCGTGATCAACATCGCCGAGGAGGACGCCGTCGCCCGCGTCAAGGAACTCACCGACGGGTACGGCGCCGACGTCTACATCGAGGCGACCGGCCACCCGTCGGCCGTGCCGCAGGGCCTCAACATCCTGCGCAAGCTCGGCACGTTCGTCGAGTACTCGGTCTTCAAGGACAACGTCTCCGTGGACTGGTCGATCATCTCGGACGACAAGGAGCTCGACGTCCGCGGCGCGCACCTCGGACCGCACACCTGGCCGGCCGCGATCAAGCTCCTCGAGTCGGAGACCCTGCCGATGTCGGAGATCTGCACCCACCAGTTCGCGCTGGAGGACTTCCAGGAGGCGCTCGACCTGGTCGGCGACTCGGCAGGCGCGAGCGTCAAGGTCTCGATCATCCCGTCCCGGCGCTCCTGAGCGTCGCCGGTGGGCGGCTCCGTCAGCGGGGCGGAGCCGCCCGCCGGGCCAGTCGGTGCACGACCGCGGCCGTGGCGTCGTAGAGGTCGCGGAAGTCGCGGTACCCGGCCTCGTGGAAGCGGTGCGCCTCGGGATCGGGACGGATGACCCGGTCGGGCGGGTTCCACGTCGCGATGTCGACGTCGGCGACGAGCCCCGCCGCGAGGAACGCCGACCCGAAGCACGCCCCCACCGTCACGCTGGGCACGGTCTGCGGCAACCCGGTGACGTCGGACACGATGCTCGGCCAGAGCGAACCGCGGAGGCCACCACCCGCCCCCACGAGCTCGCGGACCTCGACGCCGGCCGCCGCGAGCGTCTCGAGGTTGTGGCGGACCGCGTAGGCCGTCGCCTCGAGGGCTGCCCGGAAGAGGTCGCCCCGGGTGTGTCGGACCGTCAGCCCGGCCACCACCCCACGCGCGTGCGGGTCCGCGATCGGTGTCCGCTCCCCCGCGAAGTAGGGCAGCATGAGCAGCCCGTTCGCGCCGGGGCCCGAGGCCTCGGCCTCCTCGAGCATCGTCGACCAGTCGCCGTGGAACAGCCGTCGCAGCCACTCGGTGATCGCCCCGGAGGTCGCGGTGCCACCCGCGACGCAGGCCTCCCCCGGTCGCGTCCCGACGGTCGTCCACATCCCCGGCACCGCGACCGCGCCGGTCGTCGGCGCGATCATGAACATCGTCGTCCCGTACTGCAGGAACATGCGTCCCGGGACGGCTTCGCCGACGCTCACTCCCTCGGCACAGGCGTCGATGGCCCCGGCGGTCACCGGGATGCCGGCCGGGAGGCCCGTGGCCGCGGCCGCCGCTTCGGTCACCGTCCCAGCCCGGTCGCCCGACCACACCAGCCGCGGCATGGTCAGGCCCGGTGCGAGCGCGTCGCACCACTCGGGGATCCAGCGGTGCTCGTGCACGTCGTAGAGCGGGGTCGTCTGGCTCGCCGAGTGGTGGTCGAGGACGTACTCGCCGGTCAGCAGGCCGACGACCCGGGACGACGGCATGGTGAACCGCTCCGCCCGCCCCCAGGTGTCGGGCTCGTTCCGCGCGAGCCAGGCGAGCTTCACGCCCGCGGCCTGGGTGGTCAGCGCGCTGCCGCAGCGGTCCCGGACGGCGTCGGGGCCACCGAGCTCGGCCGTCACCTCGTCGAGCATGTCCGCCGTGCGGGTGTCCACGCCGTAGAGCACGGCGGGCCGCAACGGTCGGTCGTCGGCGTCGGTCAGCAGGACGCAGGGACCGATGCCGCTGACCCCGACCGCCGCGACAACGGCGTCCGGGACGGCGTGCAGCAGTTCGCGGGTGAGCTCCGCGAACTCGGCCCACCACGAGTCACCGTCCATCTCGACGAGCCCCTGCTCCGGCCGGTCGACCTCGTGCGCGCGGCTCGACTCGGCGAGGATCGTCCCGTCGAGCCGAGCGAGCAGCGCCTTGGTGCTCGACGTGCCGATGTCCACTCCGAGCACCGCCCGCATGCCGTCTCCTTCGCCGTCCGGCGCGGACCGCGTCCGCGTCCGCGCGAGAAGTCTAGGGAGGTCGGCGATGCCCAGCGTTCTGTCGGTTGTCGGACGTACGGTGCTGCCGTCCCGCACGCACCACCCAGCTCGCTCCGCCCAGGGGGTCCCGATGAAGAAGTCAGCCTGGTTGCCCGCCGTCATCGCGCCGGTCGTCGTCGCCGGAGCGGTCGCCGCCCCGGTCATCGCGAACGCCGCGAGCACCCCGATCGCGGGCGCGCACCCGACCGCCGCGCAGGTGATCGCCAGCATCGCGCGGTCGTCGGACGCGCAGTACTCGGGCAAGCTCGAGCAGACGAGCGACCTCGGTCTCCCCGAGCTCCCCGCCGGGTCCGGCGGGTCGTCGTTGCAGGGCGTCGCGTCCGACGCGCTCAGCCTGCTCACCGCCCCGCACACCGCCCGGGTGTACGTCGACGGCGCCGACCGGCAGCGGGTACAGGTCACCGAGCAGCTCGCCGAGCAGGACCTCGTCCGCAACGGGTCCGACGTCTGGACCTGGGACTCGAAGGCGCGCGAGGCCACGCACGTCGTCCTCCCCGACCACGCGGCTGCGGGGACCGGCACGGAGGACGGCACCGTGACGCCGTCCGAGCTCGCGCAACGCGCCGTCGACGCGATCACGCCGACCACGACCGTGTCGAAGCCGACCACCACCCGTGTCGCCGGACACGACGCCTGGGCGGTCACCCTGACGCCGAAGGGGTCGGGCACCCTCGTCGGGTCCGTCGAGCTCGCCGTCGACCAGCAGACCGGCCTGCCGCTGCAGGTGATCGTCCGCGCCGACGGCCAGTCGTCGCCGGCCTTCCGCGTCGGGTTCACGAGCCTCGACTACGGCGCACCGGCAGCGCGACTGTTCGACTTCACCCCGCCGTCCGGAGCGAAGGTCACCACCAAGGACCTCTCCGACCGCTCGAGGGGTGCGCACGCCCACGGCGACCACCGTCGGCCGGGTGACGGCACCACGGCGGACCGCCCCGTCGTGACCGGTTCCGGGTGGAGCACGGTGGTCGAGCTGCCCGCCGGCACCGTCGACCGCTCGGCCCTCGGCACCGACGGGAGCGGACTCCTCGACCAGCTCACCCGTGCCGTCGACGGCGGCCGCGCCGTGCAGACGTCGCTCGTGTCGGTGTACCTGACCGACGACGGACGTGTCTTCGCCGGTGCCGTCCCGGTGTCGACGCTCGTCGCCGCCGCCGAGTGAGCGACGGCACGACCCCCGGCGTGACGGCCGCTCCCGACGCGCCGACGACCTCCGGTCCCGGACTGGCGATCAGCACGACGGGCCTGGCGAAGGTGTTCCGCCGGCAGCGCGCGGTCGACGGCATCGACCTCGCCGTGCCGCGCGGGTCGGTGTTCGGGTTCCTCGGGCCGAACGGCTCCGGCAAGACCACCACGATCCGGATGCTGCTCGGCCTGTCCCGCGCGACCGACGGCACGATCGAGCTGCTCGGCCGGGCGGTGCCCGACGCCCTCCACGACGTCCTGCCGCAGGTGGGCGCCCTGGTCGAGGGACCGGCGTTCTACCCGTACCTGAGCGGCCGCGCGAACCTCTCGCGCTTCGACGCCGCCGACCCCACGTCCGACCCCCGGTCCCGGAGGGAGCGCGTCGCCGCCGCACTCGACCGGGTGGGGCTGACGCACGCCGCCGACAAGAAGGCGCACGCCTACTCCCTGGGCATGAAGCAGCGGCTCGGGCTCGCGAACGCGCTGCTGACACCCCGCGAGCTGCTCGTGCTCGACGAACCGACGAACGGCCTCGACCCACAGGGCACCCGTGAGGTCCGGAACCTCATCCGGTCGCTCGCCGACGACGGGACGACGGTGTTCGTGTCGAGCCACCTCCTCGCCGAGATCGAGCAGGTGTGCACACACGCCGGGGTCATGCGGACCGGCCGGCTCGTCGCGCAGGGCACGCTGGACGACCTCCGTGCGCTCGGCAGCCGGACCGTGACCGTTCGTACGCCCGACCGCGGCCAGGCGGGGAGCGTGCTCACGCGGATGGGACTCGCACCCCGACACGAAGGCGGGGCCGACGTCCTCGTCGCCGACCTCCCGTCCGACGTGCTGCCCGAGACCGTCACCGCCGAGCTCGTCCGCGCCGACGTGCGCGTGCGTGGTCTGACGGTCGGCGGCGGCACCCTCGAGGACCTCTTCGTGGCACTGACCGGGGAGGGCTTCGATGTCGCCGGCTGACCGCACCGCCCAGGTCACCACCACGCCGGTCGGCCCGGCCGCCGCGGTACCGCCCACACGCCGCCGGACCACCGCGCTGCTCGGCTCCGAACTCGCGCTGCTGTTCCGCCGCCGTCGCACCTGGGCGATGCTCGGCGCGCTCGCGCTCGTGCCGGTCCTCATCGCGATCGCCGTCCGGATCACCACCGGACCCGACCGCGGCGGTCCCGCCTTCCTCGGCGACATCACGAACAACGGCCTCTTCGTCGCCTTCACCGCACTGACGGTGTCGATCCCGCTCTTCCTGCCCCTGACCGTCGGGGTCGTCGCCGGGGACACCGTGGCGGGCGAGGCGAGCCACGGCACCCTCCGGTACCTGCTCGTCGCGCCGGCGGGAAGGGTCCGGTTCATCGTGGTGAAGTACGTCGGCACGGTGGCGTTCTGCCTGGCGGCGACGCTCCTGGTGGTGCTCGTCGGCGCCGCGATCGGTGCCGTGCTGTTCCCGATCGGGCCGGTGACACTGCTGTCCGGCACCCAGGTCGACGGCTGGTCGTACGCCGGACGTGCCCTGCTGCTCGCCGGCTACGTCACGCTGTCGATGCTCGGGCTCGCGGCGATCGGTCTGTTCGCCTCGACGCTGACCACCGTGCCGGTCGGGGCGATGGCGGCGACGGTGGTGCTCGCCGGGGTGTCGCAGGTGCTCGACCAGCTCCCCCAGCTCGACTGGCTGCACCCGTACCTGTTCTCGCACCAGTGGCTCGGGTTCGGCGACCTGCTGCGCGATCCGATCGCGTTCGACTCGTTCGGGTCGAACGCCGTGCTGCAGCTCGGCTACGTGGTGGTGTTCGGTGCGCTCGCCTACTCCCGCTTCGCCACGAAGGACGTGCTCAGCTAGCAGCCGACGACGACGAGCGTGCTCGACGAGCAGCCCACGACGGAGGACGTGCTCGGCGCGGCGCCGGGCACGTCCTTCGTGCAAGGCGGGCTCAGCCGGCGTCGGCGGTCTGCGGCCGGCGGACCGGATCGCGCAGGTCGCGGTTCTTCTCGGACCGGTACCAGTCCATGCGCGCGCCGGTCTCGACCGTCTGCATGCCGATGACCACCTTGCCGCGCGACTGCATCTGCGCCAGGTCCTCGTACGCGTCGACGATGTACTCGAACGGGTAGAACCCGGAGATGAGCACCTGGACGCGACGGTCCTGCACGGCCTTGGTGAGCATGGTGAGCAGGTCGCGTGCCTCCTCGTCGTCCGCCGGGGCACGCAGGAACCGGATCTCGACGTCGCGCCGCTGCTCGGACGAGACGAAGCGCTCGGCGGGCACCCCGAGGCGCTCGGCGAGCGACTCGGCGTCCGACTCGCCGTGGTTGTCGATGAACGCCGTGATCGGGCGCCCGTCGGCGATCTCGCGGATGCGGTCCTCTTCTCCGCTGCCGTACACGACCGGGAGCGTGCCGATCTGCCGGAGGTAGTCGTGGTTGCGCGCACTCCCGAGGGCGATCACGGTCGCGCCGGCGTCGTGGGCGAGCTGGCACTGGATGTGCCCGACCCCGCCGGCCGCGGCGCTGATCACCACGGTGTCCTGCGGACCGAGGCGGAGGCCGCGCACGATCGTCGCGGCCGTGCAGCCGGCCAGGTACAGTCCGCCGGCGACCTCCCACCCGACGTGCTCCGGCTTCTTGATCACGGCGCCGCGCGGCACGGTGATCCAGTTGGCGTGCGATCCGCCGTGCGGCGCGTGCCCGAGGACCTCGTCGCCGACACGCACGTCCTTGACGTCCGCGCCCCGGGCGCGCACGATCCCGGCGAAGTCGACGCCCTGGTGGGCCGGGAAGTCCAGCTCGATGAACTCGCGCAGCTTGCCCTCGCGGAGGAAGCGCTCGATGTGGTTCAGCCCCGCGGCGACCACCTCGACGACGATCTCACCGGGGCCGGCGTCGGGCCGCTCCTGCGGGACCAACTGGACCACGTCGAAACCGCCGTAGCGGTCGTACTGCACTGCGTTGCCGTGTCGCATGGCGCGCTCCTTCGAAGTCGTTCTGCACCAGATCTACACGCGCTCCCGGCGTGGTGTCCGCACGTCCGGGGGACTTCCCACCGCCGGACGGGAGGCGCGTGGCGGCGCCGCCACGCGCCTCCCGTCCGGCTCGGGGAACGTGGGGCGCGAGGCGCGCCGGTCAGCCGGCCGCGTCGATGATCCGCGCGACCGTGTCGGCGTCGTGGTGGAACGCGAGCGGGTCGGAGTCGGGGCGCGGCACGCGCACCGGCGTCGACCAGACCGAGCCGTCCTCGGCGAGGTCCACGACGAGGTACCCGGCGTCGATGTGCGCGGACTCCTCGCGGTACGCTCCGACGACGTCCGTGTCGTTGGCCACGGCCGGGGCGACGAGGACCGGGACGCCGGCGAGGCTCCCGACAGCGTGGTGGTGCTGGTGACCACCGAGGACGACCCGCACGTCGGAGTCCCGGAGCACGGCCGCCAGGGCCTCCGGGTTGCGGAGCCGCAGCGCGTCGTGCAGGGCCGTCGGCGCCGGCAGGGGCGGATGGTGGAGGACGACGACGGACCCGCCCGGAGCGTCCTCGCTGCCGAGAGCGGCGCGCAGCCGTTCGAGCGCGTGCTCGGACACCTCGCCGTACCCGGCGCCGGGGACGCTCGTGTCGACCGTCACGATCCGGCGCCCGGCGACGACGGACCGTCCCGACACCGGCACCGTCGGGGGCAGGTGCTCCATCGTGTGCGCGAGCGGCCGTCCGCCCTCGCCGAGGACGTGACCGTTCGCGAGGGCCCCGCGGAAGCCCTCCCGCAGGTCGTGGTTCCCGGGGACCGTGACGAACGCGGTGCCGTGCCGTTCCGCCCAGCCGCCCACGAGGTCGCGCACCGCCGCGTACGACTCCCGCGAGCCGTCCTCGGAGACGTCCCCCGACACGACCACGAGGCCGACGTCGGGGACCCCCTCGGCCGAGGCGAGCACGGCCTCGAGCGCGGCGGTGGTGTCGGTCGAGCCCTGGTGGAGCGCACCGTCACCGGTGAGGTGTGTGTCGGAGAGGTGCAGGATGCGGAGGGACCCGGGAGCGAGCGGCTGCATGGGTGTCACGGTAGTCGGGACCTTCGACGTCTTCTGTGCGGGTCACCATCCGAATGGGTGCCGAGAGCCCCGATGCCCTCGGCACCCACGGTCGGGGACCGCTCACGCGGTCCCCGACCCCGACCACCGCCACACCCCGTGCCGGCGGTCGGTCGTCGACGGTCACTGCTTGGCGAGGACCGCGTCGTCGAACCAGGCCTGGGCGGTGCCGCTGTTCTTGTAGACGTACACCAGCGCCGAGGTGGAGTTCGCCCCGGTGGTGAACGTCACCCATGCCTGCTCGTAGACCGTGCTCGTCACCGGGACCGAGGTCTCGGTGCCGCCGTAGTTCTTCACGCCGAGGTAGACGGGGTCACCCGCGGCGCCGGACTTCACGAACCCGCCGAAGGTGTAGGTCGTGTTCGGCTGGAGGCCGGACACCACCTGGAACACCCCGCGACCGGCACCGGTGAACGTCGCCGCGTCGTTGCCACTGAACGGGACGTCGGAACTGACCGACGCCGACCCCTCGACCGACCACGACGACAGGTCACCGCTCTCGAACCCGGGGTTCGCCAGGCCTTCCTGGTTCACCTCGAGCTCGGCGAGCTGCAGCCGGTACACGTTCGACGAGCCCTCGAGCACGGGCAGTCCGAGCTTCGTGGCGGTCACGCGGACGTACCGGTAGTTCTGCGACCCGACGGAGAACACCTGGGGTCCGGACACGGCGGTGCCGGCCTTGTACCCGGTCTTGCTCACCAGCGACGTCCAGGAGCTCCCGTCGTTCGACCCGGCGATGGTGAAGTCGACGGGGAACGACGCCCCGTCCGCCGCCTGGTCGTCCCGCGGCCAGAGCGTGACGGTGTCGAAGGGCTTCGCGGAACCGAGGTCGGTCTGCACCCACTCGGTGGCGGCCGCGGTCGCGTGGGCCGCCGACGTGAACCCCTGCGTGATGCCGTTCGCGTCGCTCTCGTCGAACGTGTGGCGTCGGCCGTCGACCAGGTTTGCCGGCGACCAGCCTCCGCCGGTGTAGCTCGAGGAGCTGGTGACGGTCGAGCCCCGGGCGACGTCGGCCGTGGTCGGCGGAGCGGTCTGGGCCTTGGTCCCCGTGGCGTCCGTCGTCGGCGTGAGCACGACGAGCGTCACCGAGTTCGCCGGCATCGACAGGGTGGTGTTCCACGACGATGCCGCACCGTTGACCGTCACGCTGGTCGGACTGAGGTACTCGTTGGCGGCGACTGCGAGGTTCTTGGTGCCCGCCGCCCAGGTCGAGTAGTAGTTGCCCGACGTGGCGTTGACGTCGTACCGGGTCACCTTGTAGTTCGACGACCCGTACGGCAGCGAGTTCGCGGTCAGCTGGACGGTCGACGTGTCGGTGCCGTCGTTCCACGCGAGGAACGCCGTCGACTTCGCGGTCGTGTCACCGGTCGCCACCGCTCCGACCGAGCGGTCCGTCGGGGCGCCGCTGACGGTCGACTGCAGCACGGTGCTCGGCATCTGGTTGATCATGTCGAACACGTTCGCGACGGCCTTGCGGTGCTCGTCGATCGTGTACAGCCCGAGGTCGCTCGAGAAGTCCGCCGTGGGGTTGTACCCCTCGAGCGGGCTGAAGAAGAACACGCCGGACAGGTTCGGCTGGCTGAGCGCCGAGGTCATCCGCCGTGCCGCGTACGAGGCGAGTCCGTTCGTGTCCACGCCCTCACCCGGCGCGGTGCCGAACGCCGCCGTCGAGTTCCACTCGGTGATGTACTCCTTCTTCGCCGGGATCTTGCGCGTCGAGAGCATGTTCGCGACGTTCGTCGCCGACGAGAAGTCGTACCCGCCGTAGTCGTGCCACGACACGAAGTCGAACGGCACGGTCGGGTTGGCGGCGATGTAGTTCAGGAAGTCGGACATGAACTGCCCGTTCACGTTGTACGGGGCGGGCCCGCCGATCTGCGCGGTCGAGTCGGCGGCCTTCACGGCCTGCGCGGAGGCCGCGTAGAGGTTGTCGAAGGACTGCTGCCCCGACTGCCAGAAGTTCCCGTCGGGCTCGTTCCAGACCTCCCAGTTCAACCCGGTGTAGCCGAGGGCCTTGTAGTGCGCGACGGTGCCCTGGACGAGGGTGCTCCAGTCGGTGAGGCTGGACGGTGCCGCGAACTTGTTCGAGTTGAGCACGCCCGGGGTGTAGCTCAGGCAGAAGAACGGCTTCATGCCCTCCTTGAACAGGGGCAGCACCACGGCGTCGAGCTTGGTGAAGTCGAGCTTCAGGTTGCCGGAGCTGTCCCGGCTGGCCACGTGGTAGAAGTCGTCGTCGAAGATGTGGTCGACCCGGACCTGTCGGAGGCCCGTGGACGCGTACTTGCCGGAGTTCACCGGGTTGAGGTGCAGGTTCTTCGTGACGTTGTACCCGCCCTGCGACCCGTTGAGGAGTTCGTCGCCGCTCAGGGTGCCGGCGTTCGTGCCGTAGGTGCTCGTCACGGAGACCGTGCTGGCGGCGGATGCCGGTGCGGCACCCCCGGCGAGGGCGAGTCCGGTCGCGACGGCTGCCACGGTGGCGACGGCGACGGCGGACCGGAAGCGGGAGCGGCGCGACGGCGTCTGGCGCCCGTCGCCCGTCCCGCTCGGTGGTGTGTGCGTGATCTGGGACAGCATCGTGTGGTGCCTCTCCGTTGAAGCGGGAACCGGCCGGACGGCACGGCTCGAGGACCGGCGCCCGTCCTCGGGGGATCGTCGACGGGCGCCGGGGTTCGTGGGGAACCGTTCGGGTCAGGTCCTGGGGGTGAGTCGTCGGAGTTGGGTGACGTGGGCGGGTTCGAGTTCGTCGAGGGAGGCCACGCCCAGCAGCCGCATGGTGCGTTCGATCTGGTCGG
>NZ_NXIA01000001.1 GCF_002412165.1 Curtobacterium sp. 'Ferrero' | reverse complement strand
CGGCCGGGCGGCGTGCCGCGGTGCGGGGCCCGGCCGGGCGGCGGTGCGGAGTCGGGCCGCGACCGGGCGGCGTGGCGCGGTCAGCAGCCCGTCGTCGACAGGGTGACCTCGGCGACCGAGGCGTCCGAGACCGTCGCCTCGGCGGGGCACAGGTCGCCAGCACGAACCGTGACGGCACCGAGCGGCACCCCGGCGAACGACGCCGTCCCGCCGGGGAACACCCGCTGGTGCTCGGCGAGCTTGCCGGTCGACGCGTAGACCCGGACCTCGTAGGCGTGGTCCGCCGCGTTCCCGGAGACCGTCACGGCGATCTGGCCCGTCGAGTCGTGTGCGCCGCACCCGGTCAGGGCGAACGTCGCCGCAGCGCCGAGGACGAGGACGGGCAGGGCACGACGGAGCACCGCACCAGGCTACGCCGTGCCGTCGACCGGCCGGTGCCGGGGCCCGCCGCGTCCACCGTTGTGGGGTACGCCCCTCACGGTCCCGAGCACTACCGTGGAGGGATGGACGCCTCACCAGCGCAGACCATCACCACCGGATCAGGACGGCGGGCAACGCTGCTCGCCGCGCTCGACGTGGTCGCCGGCGGCCCGGAGGAGCGGTTCGACCGCATCACCCGGATCGCGCGGGACGCCTTCGGGGTGTCGGGCTCCTTCCTCAACCTCGCCGGTGAGTCGATGCTGACCATCAAGTCGCAGCAGAGCGCCGAGCGGTTCGGGCCCGAGATCCCGCTGCAGGACACCTTCTGCGGCCGGACGCTCGGGAGCCCCGGCCCGGTCATCGTCGAGGACGCCCGAGCGGATGCCCGCTTCGCCGACATGCCGATGGTGGTCGACGACCCGAACGTGCGCTTCTACGCCGGGGTGCCGCTCCGGCTCGGTGACGACGACGTCAAGGTCGGGACACTGTGCCTCGTCGACCAGACACCGCGGACGCTCGCACCGGAGGACCTCGCGCTGCTCGAGGACCTCGGCGTCTGGGCGGAGCGCGAACTCGCCGCGGGCGCCGACGAGGACCGGTTGCGTGCGGTGCTCGCGGGCCTCGAGCCCACCGACGTGGAGCTGCCCGGCTACCGCGTGGCGGGTCTCAGCTTGCCGCACGCCGTCGTCTCCGGGGACCTCCACGACTGGCACCGCGACGGCGACGACCTCGTGCTCACCCTCGCCGACGTGATGGGCAAGGGCATGTCGGCCGGGCTCCTCGCCGCGAACGTCCGCGGTGCGCTGCTCGCCCGGGGCGGTGACCGGCCGGACCGTGCGGTGGCCGCCCTCGAAGCGCAGGTCGGCCCCGAGTTCAACCGAGCCGAGTCCTTCGCGACGCTGTTCCACGGGCGGCTCGTGCCGACCACCGGGCAGGTGGACTTCGTCGACGCGGGGCACGGGCTCGTGCTCCACCTCCGTGCGGACGGCGGCGAGGACGTGCTCCGATCCGTCGACCTGCCGATCGGGCTGCACCCGGCGGGCATCGCCCGGTCGTCGGGCTCGCTCGTGCTCGACCCGGGCGACGTCCTCGTGGTCGTCAGCGATGGGGCGCTCGAGCTGTGGGATTCCACCCTGGCGTCGATGACGCGGCTCGGGGAGCTCTACCGGCAGGCGGACGACGTCGCGGGCTTCCTCGACCGGGTGCGTGCCCGCGCGCAGGAGCACGACCCGGGGGACGACCTCACCGTGGTCGTGGTCGCCCGCGACGCCTGAGCCGTCGCCCGCGACGCCTGAGCCGTCGTCCGGGACGCCTGAGCCGTCGCGGTCGTCCGGGACGCCTCGGTCGTCGTGGCCGGGTCAGGCGCCGAGACGCTCGATGAGCTCGCGGTACCGGGCCGCCGTGCGCGCGACGATCTCGTCCGGCAGCACGGGCGGGGTGCCCTGGCGATCCCAGTGCGCGCTCAGCCAGTCGCGGACGATCTGCTTGTCGAACGAGTCGGTCCGGCTCGTGGCGGTGTCCGTCCGGGCGTCCCAGTAGCGGCTCGAGTCGCTCGTCAGGACCTCGTCCGCGATCCGGACCACGCCGTCGCCGTCGCGCCCGAACTCGAACTTCGTGTCGGCGATGACGACGTCGTGCTCGAGCGCGATCGCCGCGGCCGTGGCGTACACGTGCAACGACAGGTCGCGGAGGGTCTCCGCGTCGGCCCGTCCGACGAGCTCGACCGTCTGCTCGAACGAGATGTTCTCGTCGTGCTCGCCCTGCGGCGCCTTGTACGCGGGCGTGTAGATCGGCTCCGGCAGCCGGTCGCCCTCGGACAGCCCTGCGGGCAACGGCACACCGCAGACGCTGCCGCTTTCGCGGTACTCCGCCCAGCCGCTGCCGACCAGGTAGCCGCGGACGACGCACTCGACCGGGAACATGCGCAGGGGACGGACGTGCATCGAGCGCGCGGCGACCGCCTCGGGGACGGGGGTGCCGCCGTGGCCGTCGTCGAGGAGGTGGTTCGGCACGTCGGCGATCCGGTCGAACCAGAAGCGGGAGAGCCGCGTCAGCAGCTCGCCCTTGCCCGGGATCGGCGGTTCCAAGGCGAAGTCGTAGGCGCTGACCCGGTCCGACGCGACGAGGAGCAGCTCGTCGGCGTCCGCCACGTCGGCGGTGCCCTCCGGCACGTAGAGCTCGCGCACCTTGCCGGAGGAGACGTGCCGCCAGCCGGGCACGGCGGGGGCGCTCACTCGGCGACCTTCGCGGCGATGTCGGTGCGGTACTGCCCGCCCTCGAGCGTGATGTCGTGCAGGCCGGCGTAGGCGCGCTCGCGGGCCTCGGTGAACGACCGGCCGGTGCCCACGACGCTGAGCACCCGGCCACCCGTGGCGACGAGTCCGCCGTCGAGGCTGCCGGTCGCGGCGTGGGCGACGTGGACCCCCTCGCGGCTGTTCGCGGCGTCGATCCCGGTGATCGGTCGACCGGTGTGCGGGTTCTCCGGGTACCCCTCGCTCGCGAGGACCACCGTCACGGCGACCTCGTCACGGAAGACGGGGGCCGGCACGGAGCCGAGACGACCGGTGGCGGCGGCGAGCATGAGCTCGCTGAGCGGCGTCGCCAGGCGCGGGAGGACGACCTGGGTCTCGGGGTCCCCGAACCGGGCGTTGAACTCGATCACCCGCACGCCCTGCTCGGTGACGATGAGACCGCAGTAGAGCAGGCCGACGAAGGGCGTGCCCTCGTGCTCGAGCCGACGGACGGTCGGGAGCGCGACGAGGTCGGCCACCTCGGCCACGAACGCCTGTTCCGACTCCCACCGGTCGGCCAGCCACGGCAGCGGCGAGTAGGCGCCCATGCCGCCCGTGTTCGGCCCGGCGTCGCCGTCGGCGAGGCGCTTGTAGTCCTGGGCGGGGCTGAGCGGCCGGACGTCGTGTCCGTCGCTCAGGAAGAACAGCGAGACCTCCTCGCCGTCGAGGAACTCCTCGACGACGACCGGTCCGTGCTGCAGCCAGTACGTCGCGTGGTCGACCGCCGCCTGACGGTCCTCCGTCACGAGCACGCCCTTGCCGGCGGCGAGCCCGTCGGCCTTCACGACGTAGGGGGCACCGAGCTCGTCGAGCGCGGCGACCGCCTCGTCCACCGTGCCGGCGTACACCGGACGGCCGGTGGGGACACCGGCCTCCGCCATGATGCGCTTCGCGAACGCCTTCGAGCCCTCGAGCTGCGCGGCGGCCTTGCCCGGGCCGAACACCGGGATGCCGCGGGTGCGGACCGGGTCGGCCACACCGGCGATGAGCGGTGCTTCGGGGCCGACGACGACGAGCTCGACGTCGTTCTCGATCGCGTAGTCCGCGACCAGCGCGCCGTTCGTCGGGTCGAGGGAGACCGTCTCGACGTCGGCGGCGATGCCGGCGTTGCCGGGTGCGACCGTGATGACGTGCCCGGCCTGCTCGGCGAGGAGGGCCGTGACGATGGCGTGCTCGCGGGCACCGGAACCGAGGACGAGGATTCGCACGGGGTCAGCCTACCGAGCCGCCGGTCCGCGTTGCGATGGGGTGGCTAGCCTGGGCGGATGGCCCGCAGGACGATCGACGACGAGGACGGACGCGCCGCCCTGCGCGCCGTGCAGCAGGGGACCCCGGGCCGTCCGGAGGTGGCGACCGCCGTCCGGTGGACCCTGCAGCGGCTCGCCGAGGACGTGCCGGGCAACAGCGTCGAGGTGCGGGTCCCGCCGTTCGCGGCGGTGCAGGCGATCCCCGGACCACGGCACACCCGGGGGACGCCGCCGAACGTGGTGGAGACGGACGCCGGGACGTGGCTCGCCCTCGCGACGGGCGAACTCCGCTGGGACGAGGCGGTCGCCGCGTCGCGGGTCAGCGCATCGGGGTCCCGGGCGGACCTGGCGGCGTTCCTCCCGGTCCGGCTTCCGGCCTGACCGGTCCGGCTTCCGGCCTGACCTGCCCGGCTGCCCGCCGGGCGCGGAGCACGAGCAGCGCCACCGCACCCGCCACGAGCGCCACGGCGACGACCGGCGGGATCGTGAACGCCCCGGTCACGAGCACGGCACCCGGACCACCGCCGACGAGCGCGACCCGCCCGCAGCGCACCAGCGTCACCCCGACCACCAGCGCGACGACCGCGCCCAGGACGACCCGCGCCTCCCGTCCGGCGCGGGAGCCGTGCCCGACCCGTTCGCGACGACCCGCCCGACGCCACCACACGGCCAGCGCGGCGAGCAGCGCGAGGAGCCCGAGCGCGCTCGACGCGTCCTGCACGACCGCCCAGGCGGGGTGACCGGCGACGTCGACCCGGAGCAGCGCGACGCGCTGGACCACCCAGCCGTGCGGGTGCGAGAACGCGTCCCACGCGACGTGGGTGACGCTCCCCACCACGCACGCCACCACCGTCCACGCTGCAGTTCCCACGGCGGGGTGCGGTGGTGTCGACCACGCCTCGGGCACCCGGCGCGCGACCGCCGGCAGCGCCGCGGTCCAGGCCGGTCGGACGAGCCACCACCAGGCCGCGACCACGACGAGCGCCACCGCGAGGTCGACGGTCACCACGCCGGCCCACGAGTGGGTGAACGCGTACGGCGGCAGCCACGGGACGAACAGCACGGCGTCGGGCGCCATCGACCCGGCAGCGACCGCGGCGACGGGCAACGCGGTGCGTCGGGCGGCGAACGCGACGACGGCGTGACTCACGGTGAAGGGCACGGCAGCATCGTCACAGCCGAGGACGGTCGATCGCATCGGTCGCGCGACCTAACCGCGACGGATCCCGTCGGCGAATTAGGTAGGTCCTACCGATGTGCACCGTGTGAGCGGCTGCGTATCGTGGAAGTCGCCGGGATTCGGACCCGACCCGAACGGGTCCGAACCCGGCGACAGGGGACACGCTACGCGATGACCGGCCTCCTGTGTCAACCGGGACGGCGAGTCGTGCTGCAACCCGCAACGTCGCGCGCGGTTTGCGGTCAGTCCACCTGGCGTTCAGAGGAGCTCGGCGAGCTCCGTCCGCGCGTGCAGGTCCCACTTCTGGAACACGCGCGACAGGTGCGCGTCGATCGTCCGCACCGACAGCCCGAGGGTCTCCGCGATGCGGCGGTTGCTGAGGCCGTCGGCCGCCAGCCGGGCGACCTCGTACTCGCGGTTCGTCAGCGCCGGCTTGACGTGTCCGGCCGTGACCGCCATGCCGTGCGATGCGAGGACGCCCTGCGCCGCGATCACCCGCGCGCGGTCGCCGGAGCGCACCGCGTCGGCGTAGTGGGCGATCGCCGCGGCGAGCGGCCCGTCCACCCGCTCCGCCGCGACCCGCATCCGGTCGAGCGACGCCGCCCCCTCGCGTCCGGCTTGCAGGTCGAGTGCGTAGTGCAGGGTGAAGCCGTAGAGCACGTGCGTCCACGAGCCGGTCGCCGTGGCGCGCTCGATCACCTCGTCCATGTGCCGGAGGCCCGCCGGGTTGCCGAGCACCGACTCGGTCCACGCGATCGACACCGCGACCTGCTCGCCGACGATCCGCATGGCGCGGAGCGGCGTCGTGCGCGCCCGCTCGAGCGCCGCGGAAGCTTCCTCGAGCCGTCCGGCGTAGGCGTACGCCATCGCCAGGCGCGCCCACGGGTACGCCGCGAAGCCGCCGTGGTCGGCGATGTCGTACCGTTCGCAGGCCGCCGAGAACGCGGTGATCGCGTCGTCCCACCGCCGCTGCCCGATGGCCTGGTTGCCGTCGCCGATGAGCTCGAGGGTGAAGTCGTACTTCAGGTACGGGCTCGACCGTCGCACCGGCACCTCGGTGAGGAGCTCGGCGATGTCGCCCCGCCACACCTGCACCTGGTGGAGCACGGACACGATCTCACCGACGCTCCACGGCGCCGACTCGAGGTGCGCGACCGCGGTGGCCAGGGACCCCTTGGCGAGCGTGACCGCGTCGTCGAGCCGACCGGCCGTCGCCAGCGCCATCACCGCGCACGGCGCGAGGCAGAGGAACCCGAACGGGACGGTCGGCGCGTGCACGATGCCGCTCCGCTCGACCTCGGCGCGGACCTCCGCGAACCGCCCGCCCCACCCGAGGTGGGCCAGGCGCAGCAGGCGCAGTCGCTCGGCCGTCTCGGGGCCGACCAGCCCGATCGCCGTGTCGGTGAGGGCGACCGCGGCGAGGACGTCGTCGTCGTGGAACTGCCGGATGTTCGCCAGTGTCTCGCACGCCTCGACGACCGCGGCGTCGGCGACGGTCTCGGTGCGGGACCGCGCGATGGCCCACGCGGCCTCGGCGTCGGCGCGCCCTGCCTCCCGCCCGGTGGAGTACCCGTGCGCGAGTGAACGGAGGACGTGCGCCGTGATCCGGAGCGTGGCCGGGAGCGGGGTCCGGAGCGCGGCCGAGGTGAGCAGGACCGCGCTCTCGTGCTCCTGCAGCCGCACCGCCACCTCCGCCGCCTCGAGGAGCTCACGCGGGTCCGGGGACACGCCGCACTCGAGCGCCCAGAGCGCGGCACGGAGGCGTGCGGCGGGCGGGGCGTCCTCGTCGTGGGCGGCACGGAACGCGTTGGCCCGGGCGAAGAGCATCGCTCGGCGGGCGACGGGGACGAGGCCGCGCACGACCTCGCCGATGAGCGGGTGGGACGGCCGGACGACGGCCGACCCGTCCTCGGTCGAGGTGATCCGGACGAGTCCGAGGGCGACGACCCGGTCGATGTCGCCGCCGGTCACCAGTCCGAGCAGGCGGGGGAGCGGGATCGGGTCGGCGAGCGCGACGATGTCGACCACGTCGCGCAGGTCTTCCGGAAGCGACCCGAGCTCGGTCCGGTACATGTCGGCGAGGCTGTTCGAGGCCGTGACCCGACCACGCCAGTACCAGCCGGACGCGGTCTGCTCGAGGGCACCGGAGGCGAGCGCAGCCCGGACCACCTCACGGAGGTAGAGCGGGTTGCCGGCGGTCGCCCGGTGCACGCGTTCCGCCGACGCGTTCTCGAGCTGAGCGCCGAGCGCCGCGGTCACGAGCTCGGTGGTCTCGCGCAGGTCGAGCGGGGCGAGGTCGATCCGCTCGAGCAGGTCGTCCTGCCAGAGGGCACGGAGGGGTTCGGGCAGTGCGGTGAAGTCGCGGCAGGTGAGCACGAGCCGCGCGCCCTGGTGTCGGACGAGCCAGGCCACGTACCGGGCGGAGACCTGGTCGAGGTGGTCGGCGTCGTCCACCCGGAGCAGCACGTCGCGGTCCTCGCCGGCGAGTGCGCGGAGTCGGTCGCCCGCGTGCTGCTCGTCGACGAGGTCGGCGAACGTCGCCGGCAGCTCGCCGAAGTGGTCGGACACGACACCGAAGGGCATCGACCGGGCGGCGGCGACCGCGGTGATCGGCACCACGAGCGTCCGGCCGGAGCCGTCCCGTCCGGCGACCCGGTCGGTCACACGCTCGGCCACGGTGCTCTTGCCGAGCCCGGGGGCCCCGACGAGCGCGACGCTCCAGCCGTGCTCGGCGACGACCGCGACGGCACGGTCCTCCTCGCGCCGCTGGGCGATGGGCCACGCGATCCGCGCCGGACGTGCCGAGGACGGTCCGTGGCCACCCCGCGCCGCTCGTTCGCGCATCCGGGTCACCTCCGCACCTCCGCTCCCTGGGTGGGGACCATCCTGCCGCGGATCGGGTGCCACGCACAGTCGGGAGCACGTCCCACAGTGGGGGACAATGGACGGGTGAGCAACACCGACGGACCCGAAGAGCGACCGGCGCCGAACGCCGTCTCCACCTCCGACGAGGTGACGATCCGCCGTGCGCCGAAGTTCGGCGCGTTCATCATCGGCGGCGCGGTGCTCGGCTTCGTGGCGACGCTCGTCGTCGTGTCGGCGACCATGGGCATCGACCGGGGCGACCAGCAGGAGACCGCCTCGTTCGGGCAGCTCGTCGGCTACTTCTCCCTCTACGGCGTGACCATCGGAGCGGCCGTCGGCGCGGTCGTCGCCATCGTGCTCGACCGGGCGCTCGGGCGGCGCTCGGCAGCGCTCACCGCCGAGCGCGTCGAGGTGGAGCCGGCCACCGAGACGGTGGACGGTGAGCTCGAGGAGCCGGGTGCGCGCGGCGCAGGCCCCGGAGACGCACACACCGACGACGCCGGTCGCTGACCCGAACGCGTTCCGGACGGGAGGCCCGTGGCGGCGCCGCCACGGGCCTCCCGTCCGACCGCTGGTCGCGTCCGCGACCTAGCTGAGCTGGTTCGCCTCGACCCAGGACAGGTACTCCGGGCTGACGGTGCCCGTCACGTACTCGCCGGTGAAGCAGCTCATCTCGAGGTCGGTGACGTCCGAACCCTCGATGATCGCGTCGCGCATGTCCGCGATCTCCTGGTAGATGAGGTGGTCGCTGCCGAGCACGCGGTTGATCTCCGGGATCTTCCGGTCGTGCGCGATGAGCTCCGCCCGGGTCGGCATGTTGATGCCGTAGACGTGCGGGAACCGGACAGGCGGGGCGGCGCTCGTGAACGTCACCTCGTTCGCGCCGGCGGCACGGGCCATCTCGACGATCTCGCGGCTCGTCGTCCCGCGCACGATCGAGTCGTCGACGATGAGGATGTTCTTGCCCTTGAACTCGGACGACATCGCGTTGAGCTTCTGCCGGACGGACCGCTTGCGCTCCGCCTGCCCCGGCATGATGAACGTGCGGCCGACGTAGCGGTTCTTGTAGAAGCCCTCGCGGTACTCGATGCCGAGCTTCTGCGCGACCTGCATCGCCGCCGGACGCGACGAGTCGGGGATCGGCATGACGACGTCGATGTTCCCCGTCGGCGCGTACCGCTCGATCGTGTCCGCGAGCCGGTTGCCGAGTCGGAGTCGGGCGTCGTAGACCGAGATGCCGTTCATGATCGAGTCGGGTCGGGCGAGGTACACGTACTCGAACGAGCACGGCACGAGGCGCGGGTCCTTCGCGCACTGGCGGGCGTGCATCTGGCCGTTCATCTCGATGAACACGGCCTCGCCGGGCGCGATGTCGCGGACGATCTCGTAGCCGCCCGACTCGAGGACGAGCGACTCGCTCGCGACGACCCACTCCGGCTGGCCGGCCTCGTCGAACTTGTGGCCGAGGATCAGCGGGCGGATGCCGAACGGGTCGCGGAAGGCGAGCAGCCCGTGACCGGCGATGGTCGCGATCGCGGCGTAGGAGCCCTCGACGCGCTCGTGCACGCGCTCGACCGCGTCGAACACCTGGCCGGGGTCGAGGTCCGCGCCGCGCACCTGGCCCTGGAGCTCGTGCGCCAGGACGTTGACGAGCAGTTCGGTGTCGGAGCTCGTGTTGAGGTGGCGGCGGTCGATGTCGAACAGCTCGCGCGTGAGCTCGCGCGTGTTCGTCAGGTTGCCGTTGTGCACGAGGACGATGCCGTAGGGCGCGTTCACGTAGAACGGCTGCGCCTCCTCCTCGTTGCTCGCGGCGCCCTTCGTGGCGTAACGGACGTGGCCGAGGCCCATGGTGCCGAGCAGGGACCGCATGTCACGCGTGCGGAAGGCCTCCCGCACGTGACCACGCGTCTTGTGCATGTGGTGGATGTGACCCTCGACCGTGGCGATGCCGGTCGAGTCCTGTCCTCGGTGCTGCAGGAGGAGCAGTGCGTCGTAGATGGATTGGTTGGCAGGACTCTGGGCGACGAGCCCGACGATGCCGCACATTCGCGGTGTGCTCCAGACCGTAGAATCGGGGGGACCGAACAAGTCTGCCATGCCCCGCGGAGGACGACGCATGACGAACCCCTACGCCGAGGCCGGCGTCGACACTGCAGCCGGCGACCTCGCGGTCGAACTCATGAAGTCGGCGGTCTCGGCCACGCACAACGCCTCGGTGACGGGCGGTGTCGGCGGGTTCGCAGGGCTCTACGACGTCTCGTTCCTGAAGGACTTCGAACGCCCGCTGCTCGCGACCTCGACCGACGGCGTCGGGACGAAGGTCGCCATCGCGCAGGCGATCGACAAGCACGACACCATCGGGCAGGACCTCGTCGGCATGGTCGTCGACGACATCGTCGTGGTGGGCGCGAAGCCGCTGTTCATGACGGACTACATCGCGTGCGGCCGGGTCGTGCCGAACCGGATCGCGGACATCGTCGCCGGCATCGCCCGCGGCTGTTCGGACACCGGGACCGCCCTGGTCGGCGGCGAGACCGCGGAGCACCCGGGGCTGCTCGGTCCGGACGACTACGACGTGGCGGGCGCCGCGACCGGCGTGGTCGAGGCCGGTGAGCAGCTCGGCGCGCACCTGGTGCAGGACGGTGACGTCGTCGTGGCCATCGCGTCCTCGGGGCTGCACTCGAACGGGTACTCCCTCGTGCGGCACATCCTGTCGACGCGGGGCGTCCAGTACACCGACCAGCTGCCGGAGTTCGGCGCGGGCGTCTCGGTCGGCGAGGCGCTGCTCGAGCCCACCCGGCTCTACACGACCCCGCTGCTGTCCCTGCTCGCCTCGCACCCCGGGGCGGTGCACTCGCTGTCGCACGTCACCGGTGGGGGCATCGCCGCGAACCTCGCCCGCGTGCTGCCGGTCGGCTCGTGGGTCGAGGTCGACCGGTCGACCTGGACGCCGCTGCCGGTGTTCCGGGTGCTCGCCGACATGGCGGGCACCGCGCTCGAGGACACCGAGGGCACGTGGAACCTCGGCATCGGGATGTTCGCCGTGGTCTCGGCCGCGGCTGCGTCGGACGTGATCGCGTCGCTCGGGGCTGCGGGCCTGCCGTCGTGGTCGGTCGGGACGATCTCGACCGCGCCGCGAGCGGACCTCGCCGGGTTCGAGCAGGGCGCGAAGGGCGTCGACGGCGGGGCCGTCCGGCTCGTGGGGGCGTACGCCGGCTGATGCCCGGGGCGCCCGCGCGTCGCCCACGGCCGGGCGCGCGCCGGGTTGGGCCGTCCCGCGCTGCCTGCTCCAGGTTCCGAAACAACGGCATCTCGGGCCCGCGCGACCCGGTCAGTGGAACCTCGGTGCTCGGCCGGCGGCGAGTCGTGGAACCGCGACGAGCGCCAGAGCGCCCGGGCCGGGGACACTGGCGGTTCGGCCGGACACTGCCTGCGGGGATCAGCTCAGCCGATGCGTCCGGCGTGGGTTCCGCGACTCGCCGCACGGCCAACGCCGAGGTTCCATCCACGGGGTGGAGGGCGATCCAGGTGCCGTGATTTTGGAACCGCTGCGTGACGCTCCGGCTCGCCGTGCCCGGCAGCGGTCGCGAGCACGACCGGCAGCGACTCGCGGCCCGCGCGACGTTCCTGAGGATCACCCAGCGTGCACGCCGAAACGCCGCGCACCCCGAGGGTGAGCGGCGCGTCACACGAGGGTGGGACTCAGGCGGACTTGTTCTGGTCCTGTTGGGGCTCGAGCTCGTCCTCGTCGTCGTACTGGTCGTCACCGTACTGGTCTGCCCAGCGGTCGACGTACGACTCTTCGTCGGAGTGCTGTCCGGCGGAGAGTTCTCGCTCGAGCGCACCGTAGTTCGTCTCCGGGCTGAAGTACTTCAGCTCCCGGGCGACCTTGGTGTGCTTCGCCTTCTGACGGCCGCGCCCCATGCGTGACCCCCTCGTGATCGGCTCTGGTCCGATCCTGGCGGCTGCGATCGTGCACCCGGGGAATCGGACGGTTTCGTGGTTTGAAATCTGCCGATCACTCTACCATGTACCCCGATCCGGACATCGCCGCCAGCCGGGCGGACCCGGCAGGATCGGATGTGATGAGCGACGCCACGAACCCCGCCCCGGACCAGGTCGCGCGTGTCGTGGTGATCGGTGCCGGGCAGGCCGGACTCTCCGTCGTCTACCACCTGCGTCGGCTCGGGCTCGAGCCGGGCCGCGACGTCGTGGTGCTCGACCGTGGACCCGATGCCGGCGGTGCCTGGCAGTACCGGTGGGAGGCCCTTCGGCTCGGCGCTGCGCACCGCGTGCACGACCTGCCCGGGATGCACGCGGTGCGCCTGCGGTTCGACGACGCCGACCGGGCCCGGCCGGCACGGGACGTCGTCGCCGAGTACTACCGGCGCTTCGAGCAGCACTACGACCTCCGGGTCCGGCGTCCGGTGACGGTCGCGTCGGTGACCCGGATCGGAGCGGACGAGGGGCTCTGTGTGACGACCCGGACCGCCGACGGCCGTGAGCAGCGCGTCCGTGCCGAGGTCGTCGTGAACGCCTCCGGGACCTGGGGCACGCCGTTCGTCCCGTGGTACCCGGGCCGTGACGTCTTCCGCGGCCGACAGCTCGACACGACGGAGTACCGCAGCGCCGCCGAGTTCGCCGGACAGGACGTCCTCGTGGTCGGCGGTGGCACGAGCGCGATCGGGTTCCTGCTCGAGCTCGACGGGGTCGCCCGGTCCACCCGGTGGTTCACCCGCCGGCCGGTGGTCTGGTCGGGCACCGCCGCGCTCGACGTCGAGTCGGCCGTCGCCGCGGTCGACGAGCAGGATCGTGCGGCGCGCGCCGGCGAGGTCCTGCCGAGCATCGTGAGCGGTACCGGCGTCCCGGTCACCCGCCGGATCCGCGCCGGCATCGACCGCGGGGTCCTCCGGGAGGCGCCGATGTTCACGCGGCTCGACGCCGACGGCGTGGTCACCGCCGACGGCGACCACGTGCACGCGGACGCCGTGATCTGGGCGACCGGGTTCCGCGCCGACCTGCGGCACCTGGCACCGCTGCGGCTCAGGACCGCGCGCGGCGGCGTCGTCGTCGAGGACGGACGCTCCGAGGACGAACCCCGGCTGTTCCTCGCGGGCTACGGCCCGCAGGCGTCGACCATCGGCGCGAACCGGGCCGGTCGACGGATCGCCCGGCAGGTCGTCGACGTGCTCGCCGGCGGCTGACGGACCGGCGGCGTACGCCACGGACGGGAGGCACGGTGCCGGTCGTCCGGCGACCGCACGCCTCGCAGGTGGTCACCTTCGCGCACCCGTCGCCCGGCGTCGCTCAGGCGCCGAGCGGCGCGCGCCGACGACGCCGCGTCCGCTGCACGACTGCGTCGAGCGAGAACCGGCCCGGACCGGTCAGCGTCACCGCGAGTGCTGCGGCCGCGAGCACGAGCACGTACTCGACACCACCGCCCTGCGCGAAGAACCCGGCGGAGACGTGCGCCAGCAGGCCGGCCACGACCATGTCCACGGCGAGGAGCCCGGCAAGGACACGCGTCGCGACCCCGAGCACGAGGAACACCCCGCCGACGAGTTCGAGACCGGCCACCAGCGGCGTGGCGACCTCGGCGAGCGGGACACCCATCCCGGCGAAGCCCCGGGCCACCTGGGGGATCCCCTGCGCGAACTTCTGCGCGCCGTGCGCGACGAAGACCACGCCGAGGACGACGCGGAGGACGGTGAGGCCGATCGAGGTCGTTGTCGTTCGCATGCCGGGACCGTACCCGGTGACGTGTCACCACGGCTGCCCGGAGGAGGGCCTCGGCGGACATCACCAGGTCATCGCCAGGACATGCCCAGCCCTCAGGACGCGCTGTCCGCCCCGCGCCCGGTCTGCTGCTGGAGGCGGTCGATGTGCTCCGAGGCCTCGGCCTTCGTGAGGTCGGCGGGCAGTTCCTCGCCGGCTTCCCGTGCGAGGGTGTCGAGGTAGCTGCGCTGCGGACCGGTCATCGGCTCGTCGCCGGTGACCCACTCCTCCGGGTCCTTGCTCGCGGTCGTCGAGGGGTCGGGTCGGGGTCCACCGAGGGTCTCGCCGGTGTGCTCGCCGTCGGGCGTCTGCTGCTGTTCGGCGCGGTCTGCATCGCTCATGGGGCGGACGCTACGCCGTACCCCCGACGACCACCCCAGCGGTGCGTCCCCCGGACGGTGCGGGCCGCCGCGTCAGGCGGGGGTGGACCGGTACCGGACGAGGTCGGGGCCGACGGCGCGCAGCGCGATCGGCACGACGGCGCCGTCGCGGTGGACCCACATCGTCGCGGCGCGCTCGTCGATCCGGTCCACCTCGTGCAGCGTGCCGTCGAGGAGCACCGACGCGGCGACACGGACGCGACCGGTCGACGCCCGGGGTGGCAGGCCGGGGACGTCGTCGGCGTACGACCGGTGGACGCCGGGGGACAGGTACGGCGAGGCCGGCGTCGTGACGATCTCGAGGCCGTCGTGCACGGCGGCGACCCGGACCAGCCGGACGGCCTGGTCGGTCGGCAACGGCACGTCGACCACCGGGGCGTCGTCGGGACCGGCCAGCGCGCGGAACGCGGGCCGACCGTCGGGGCCGAGCAGGGCCTCCTGGCCGTCGATGCGGACGCGGCCGCGCCCGCGGGAGTCGGCGTACGTGCCGGGGACGATGCCGGAGCGCCGCGCCTCGAGCCGACTGACGACGACGCGGTCGGGTCGGTACCAGTCGCGGAGCGTGGCGGGGTCGACCCAGCCGACGACGGGCTCGCCGCGCGACAGCGGACCGGACTCGTCGGCGGCCCGCTCGTCGAGCGCGCCGAGCGGGTGTTCGCCCCGGACGGCGACGAGGCCCTCGTGGGGACCGCCGGCGGTCGGTTCGTGGTCGAGGACCTCGACGCGCTTCGACACCTTGCCGCCGTGCGCGTCGAACGTCGCGAAGGCGCGGAGGTCTGCAGGGCTCATGGACATGGCCTCACATCGTACGACCGGCCACCCTCACGCGTGCACCGCCGTCACTCGTTCGACGTGGGGGAGCGGACGGTCGGCGGGGACGCGACGAGGGTGCGGACCTCGCCCGTGCAGAGCGCCGGGTCGACGCCCTCGGCGGGACCGGCGGGCCGGGTCGCGCGTCGGGGCTGCTGGGCGTCCCGCGGGACCTGCAGGCTGTTCCGCTCGGTCGAACGGCGGGCGCGGTCCTCGGCGTCGTCGGACCGGAACACCCCGTGCGGGGACCGGCGGAGCTGCGGACGGACGGGTTCGCCGCGGCGCTCCTGCCCGGGGAGCGGCCGGGAGCGGCGGCCGTAGAGGAGCTCCGACGAGTCGAGCAGCCACGGCACGAGGGCGACCGTGACACCGTGCACGAGCAGGAGCTTCTTGCGGATCCGACGGCCACGGTGGTTGTGGAGCAGGTTCTCCCACCAGTGCCCGACCACGAACACCGGCGTGTACACGGTCACGACCTCGGACCCGTGCTCGGCGCGGTGGGCCTTGATGTACTTGATGAGCGGCATCGAGATGTCGCGGTACGGACTCGGCACGATGGTCAGCGGGACCTCGATGCCATGCGCCGCCCACTGCTCGCGCAGCCGGGCGGACTCGGCGTCGTCGATCGCGACGTGCACGGCCTCGAAGCTGGCGTGCTTGGCGGCGATGGCGTAGTCGAGCGCCTTGAGCACCGGCTTCTGCAGCTTGTTGACGAGCACGATCGCGTGGTCGCCGGACGCGCCGAACTCGGTCTCCTCGTCGGCCTCGATCTCGTGCGAGACGTCACGGTAGTAGCGGTTCACGCCGAGCATCAGGACGAACAGCACCGGCATGATCACGAACACGAGCCAGGCGCCGTGCGTGAACTTCGTGATGGTGACGATGACGAGCACCACGAAGGTGAAGCTCGCGCCGATCGTGTTGATGAGCCGCGACCGGATCACCTGCCCGCGGTTCACCGGTTCGGTGGCCGTGCCCGCCCGGTCCTCGCGCAGCAGGCGGGTCCAGTGCACGACCATGCCGGTCTGCCCGAGGGTGAACGAGACGAACACGCCGATGATGTAGAGCTGGATGAGGTTCGTGACGTTCGCCCGGTAGAGCACGAGCAGTGCGGCGGCGACGAGGGCCAGCACGATCACGCCGTTGGAGTAGATGAGCCGGTCGCCGCGGGTCGACAGCGCCTTCGGGGCGTAGGAGTCGCGGGCGAGGATCGAGCCGAGCAGGGGGAAGCCGTTGAACGCGGTGTTCGCGGCGAGGAGCAGGACGGCCGCGGTGGTGGCCTGGACGACGAAGAACAGGACCGAGTCGTTGCCGAAGGTCGCGGCGGCGATCTGTGCGATGAGCGAGCGCTGCGGGGTGGTGGCGCAGTCCGCGAACCCCTGCAGGTCGCACGCGCTCTCGGCGTAGTGCACCCGGGCCACGAGGGCGAGCGTGATGAGCCCGATGAACAGCACGATCGCGATCGACCCCATGTAGACGAGGGTCTTCTGCGCGTTCTTCACCTTCGGGCGCCGGAACGCCTGCACGCCGTTCGCGATCGCCTCGACGCCGGTCAACGCCGAGCAGCCGGACGCGAAGGCCCGGAGCAGCAGGAGGACGAACGCGGCCTGGGTCGTGTGGTCGACGTTCTGCACCGTGTACGCGGCGGACTCGGCCACGGGCGCGTTCCCGACCGCGATCCGGAACAGCCCGGTGACGACCATGAGCAGCACGGAGGCCACGAACAGGTACGTCGGGATGGCGAAGGCCTTGCTCGACTCCCGCACGCCGCGGAGGTTCACCGCGGCGAGGACCACGACGAACAGCAGTGCGAGCTCGACCCGGAAGGGGTTGAGCTCTGGCAGCGCCGAGATGATGTTGTCGACGCCGGACGCGACGGACACGGCGACCGTCATGACGTAGTCGACGAGGAGGGCGCTGGCGACGACGAGGCCGGCCTTCTCGCCCAGGTTGCGGTGCGCGACCTCGTAGTCGCCGCCGCCCGAGGGGTAAGCCTTGATGAGCTGCCGGTAGCTCGCGACGACGACGACCAGCAGCAGGACGACGAGCGCGGCCACCCACGGAGCGAAGGTCAGGAACGCCATCCCGCCGAGCAGCAGGATCATGAGGAGCTCCTGCGGCGCGTAGGCCACGGACGACAGTGGGTCGCTCGCGAAGATCGGCAGCGCCAGGTGCTTCGGGAGGAGCTGCCCCTCGAGTTTCTCGGAGGGGAGGGGATCCCCGATCAATCGCGACTTCAGCGACCGGATCTCGTTCGTCACGACGGGCCAACCTACTCGAAACGGACCGCGAGTCAACACGGGACGCCGTCCACGTATTCCCGCACCGGCGCGATCCTGCGCAACGTCACGGATGACGGGCCTTGCGGTTGACGCCGCGTCAACCTCTAGCGTGGTGGACATGAGGGACTGGACAGACTCGTCGGATGCGGCTGCGAAAGCGCCGCACACGATCGCCGACGTCGCACGCTCCGCCGGGGTGAGCAGTCGCACCCTCCGTCACTACGACGCGGTCGGGCTGCTACCGGCCACGGCGACCGGTGCCGGTGGGCTGCGTCGCTACGACGACCGCGCGCTCGTGCGGCTCCAGCGCATCCTGCTGCTCCGCGGGCTCGGGCTGGGGCTCGCGGAGATCGGACGGGTGCTCGACGGGGAACAGGACGACGTGGCGGCCCTCACAGCGCACGTCGAGTGGCTCGAGGCCGAGCGCGACCGCATCGCGCGGCAGCTCGCGGCAGTGCGCACCACCATCACGAGGATCGGACGAGGAGACGACATGAACGCACAGGACACCTTCGACGGGTTCGACCAGACCCGCTTCCGGCAGGAGGTCGAGGAACGCTGGGGCGCCGACGCATGGCAGCGCGGACAGGACTGGTGGTCGTCGCAGGACGCCGCCGCCAAGACCGCCTTCCAGGACGAACAGCGTGCCGTCGCACGGGACGCCGCGGCGCTCGCCGCCTCCGGTGACGGTCCCGGTTCCGAGGCGGGCACGGCCCTCGCGCGACGACAGCTGGACTGGCTCCGGCACGCGCCGGGCCCGGGGATCGACGCCGACCGCTTCCGCACGCTCGCCGACATGTACGTGCAGGACGAGCGGTTCACGCACGCCTACGAGTGGGCGGGGGCGGGAGCGTCGCGCGCGCTGCGCGACGCGATGCACGCGCTCGCCGACGCGGGTGGCGTCGACCCGACGGCGACCGCGTGACGGACGGGAGGCACGGGGCGGTCGTGCCCCGTGCCTCCCGTCCGGAACCAGGTTCCGGACACGACACCGCGAACAAGCACGGTGCGGTGTCCGGAACCAGGTTCCGGGGCGGGGACCACCCGCCGACCGGGAGGCGCGGCGTGCGCCCGCACCGCCGCGCTCGGTTCAGAGCGACTTGCGCAGCGCCTCGAGGCCGTCGCGCAGCCGCGACACGGTGTCGCCCGTGAGCGTGCCCCGCGTCGCCTGGCGGCGGAGGTCCGCACGGACCTGCTGCCGGAACGACGACAGGACCATCTCGACCTCGCGGAGAGCGCTGGCACCGGCGGTCGGGACGTCGACCGGCTCGTCGGCCGTCTGACCGCGCGGGGCCTGGGTGCTCGCCGCGAGGTCGGCGCGGAGGGACCGCATCGCCTCGCCCACCGAGGCACGGACGCCGTCGGCGAGGGACTTCACCGAGTCGGTCACGCCGTCCTCGAGCGCGGCGACCTCGGCTGACCGGGCGTCGAGCTCGGCACGACCGGCGTCGGTGATGGCGTAGACGGTCTTCCGGCCGTCGGGCGTCCCGGTCACGAGACCCTCCTCCTGGAGCTTCGCCAAGCGGGGGTACACGGTGCCGGCGCTCGGGACGTAGGTGCCGCCGAAGCGGTCGCCGAGCGCGGTGATGACCTCGTACCCGTGCATCGGGTGGTCGGCCAGCAGGACGAGCAGGTAGAGGCGCAGGTGGCCGTGCGCGAAGACGGGGCTCATGCGGGCACCTCGCCGTCGGTCGTCGAGGTGGCGGCGGACCCGTCGGCGACGGGCGGCGCGTGCAGCACCGCGATGTCGCCCGAGACGGAGTTCACCTTGAGGTCGAGCCACTGCCCGGACAGCTCGCCGCCCTGCTTGACGTAGGAGCCGCGCACGCCGCGGATCTCCGAGTCGTCGAACTGGAGCTTGCCGGAGGCGGTCGACACCGTGCAGCGGTAGGGCACGCCGTCCTCGAGCCGGACGCTGACCGAGCCCGACACGGTGTTGACCCGGGCGGAGTCGGGCGTGCCGTGCAGGTCGAGCACGACGTCGGCGTTCACGCCGTCGGCCTGGAAGCGCGGGATCGCCCCGGTCGCCACGACGTCCCCGGACACGGTGTGCACCGTGAGCGCGCCGTCGAGCTCCCGGACCGTCGTGGTGCCCGACACGGCGTTGACCGTGACGTCGCCCGCGACGCCGTCGACGACCACGTCGCCCGACACCGTGTGGAGCGTCGCACCGCGGTTCGTGCCGGAGAGCAGCGAGCCCGCGGACACGACGCCGAGCGTCAACGGGGCGTCGCGCGGCACGAGGATGCTGACGTCCGCCTGGGCCCGACCGCGGAAGGACTTGAGGAACCCGATCGGGTCGTCCCAGCGGATCTGCGGGTGGTCGACGGTGAGGGTGTCGCCGTCCACCTCGACCATGAGGGGCTTGCCGGAGACACTGTGCACCTCCACCCGGGCGGTCGGCTCGTCGTGGGCGACGACGTCGACCTGTCCACCGACGAGTCCGACGCGCAGGCGTCGGACGATCCCGGTGTCGATGACCTTGGGCTCCTCGACGAGCCACTTCTCCTGCGCCATGTTGCCTCCTCGAACTCGCGATGTATCGCGTCTGGTGCGAACACGATACATCGCGATTCCGGGCGGGTGCAAGGGTCGGATCAGGAAGCGACCCGGGTCGTGGGCCCGGGCGTCGACGGGGTGGTGACGGCGACCCGCTCGGGGCTCCACGGGAACCGGCGGAACACCGGCAGCAGCGGCTGCACCATCGGGCCGATCACGAACGCGGCGAGGACGGTCCCGGCCCCCACGTCGCCACCGAGCAGCCAGCCCACCACGACGACGGTCACCTCGATGACGGTCCTGGCCACCCAGATCGGCCACCCGAAGCGCTGCGAGACGCCGACCATCAACCCGTCGCGCGCCCCCGTCCCGAACCCGGCACCGATGTACAGCGCCGTCGCCACCGCCAGCAGGACGAGTCCACCGACGAACAGGCCGAGGCGGGCGGGCAGTCCGTCCGGTGCGGGGACGAGCCACAGCACCAGGTCCGCGGACGGCCCGATCGCGAGGGCGTTGAGGAGCGTCCCGATGCCCGGCTTCTGCCGGAGCGGGATCCAGAGGAGCAGGATCACCCCGCTCGACACCACGGTGATGACCCCGAACGACCACGGCACGACGTGCTCGAGGCCCTCGGTGAGGACCGTCCACGAGGCGACGCCCACCACGGCGCGGACCTGGAGTGCGGTCGAGGCGCCGTACAGGAACAGGCCGACGAACAGCTGGGCGAAGCGGAGGACGAGTGCAGGGGAGCGGGACACCCTCCGATGGTGGGACGGATTGGCCTGCACGTCGAGGGCCAATCGCGCTACCGTGGACCCGTGACCCCCGTCCTGCTCAGTGCACGGTCCGCCGCGGCCCTCCTCACCGACTGGCGCGGTGACGCCGACGCCCCCGCGTACGAGGCCCTGTCCGACGCCCTCCGCGTCCTCGTGATCGACGGCCGGGTGCCCCAGGGCGCCCGCCTGCCCGCCGAACGGGGCCTGGCGGCGGCGCTCGGCGTCTCCCGCACCACCGTCGCCGGCGCCTACGCCCGGCTCCGCGAGGACGGCTTCCTCGTGTCGCTGCGCGGGTCCGGCAGCGTCGTCCGGCTGCCACGCGACCTCGTCGGCCGTCCGGACCCGGAACGCCTCGGCGGTGTGGTGGACGGCGACGTCCTCGACCTCCGCAAGGCCGCCCTGCACGCGGCACCCGGCATCGCGGAGGCCGTGGAGCGCGCCGTCCGGCACGTGCCCGCGGCGCTCGCCGGGGTCGGCTACGACACGGTCGGGGACCCGGGCCTGCGCGCCGCGATCGCCGACCGGTACACCGCACGCGGACTCCCCACGACGCCGTCGCAGGTCATCGTCACGATCGGGGCGCAGCACGCCATCGCGCTCCTCGCCCGGGTGCTCGTGCGCCGCGGGGACGCGGTGCTGGTCGAGTCGCCGACGTACCCGCACGCGCACGAGGCGTTCCGTGAGGCCGGCGGTCGACTCGTCGGCGTGCCGGTCGACGCCCGACGGGGATGGGACACCGGCGTCCTCGAGCACGTCCTCCGTCGCGCCGTACCGGCGGTCGCGTACGTCATGCCCGCCCTGCACAACCCCACCGGCGCCACGATGACGCCGGACGCCCGCGACCTCCTGGTGTCGGTCGCGGCCTCCGTCGGCACGACCGTCGTCGCCGACGAGACGATGGGGGAGCTCCGCATCGACGGCCCGGCGGCGACCCCGCTCGCGGCGGCCTCCGACGACGTGGTGATGATCGGCTCGGCCGACAAGGTCTTCTGGGGCGGTCTGCGGATCGGCTGGATCCGGGCGCGGCCCGAGCTGCTCCAGCGGTTGCTCCTGGCCCGGCCGACCGGCGACCTCGGCACGCCCGTGCTCGACCAACTCGTCGCGCGCGAGCTCGTCCCGCGCACCGAGTCCGTCCTGGAGGAACGGCGTGCGTACCTGACGCAGGCCCGCGACGACGTCGTGGGCGGGTTGCGTGCGCGACTCCCGGAGTGGGACGTCCCGTCGCCGGCGGGCGGGTTGACGACGTGGGTCGGACTCGGCCGCCCGGTGTCGAGCACGCTCGTGCTCGCGGCCCGGAACGAGGGCGTCGTGCTCGCCTCGGGCGGGGTGTTCGGCGCCGACGGCGGGTTCGAGCGGTTCCTGCGCGTGCCCTTCACGATGCCCGCGGCCGACCGGGAGCGGACGGTGGACGTGCTCGCCCGGGCCTGGGCGCGCGTCGGCGGCGAGGTCGCCGGCACGACCGGGTCGCTGGCGGCCGTCGTCTGACGCGGACGGGTCATCCCTCCGGTGGACCCGGTGCGTCCTCCGGGCGGATGCCCGTCCGAGCCCGGGTGCGGGACCGTGGGGTCATGGACACGACGATCGACCGCGACCGCACCGCCACGACCGGGGTGCCCGCCGCGGCACGGCTGACGATGGCGCTCTCGGCCGCCGTGCTGGCCGGTGCGCTCACCTCGTTCGGGCAGGCCGTCCCCGGCCTCGGCGTGCTCGCGAACTCGGCCGGGCCCTGGTTCGCGGTCGCCGTGCTCCTCGTGCTCGTCGTGCGCGTCCGCGGGGTCGTGCTGCCGATGGTGCTCGGCGTCGTCGTGCTCGAGCTCATGCACGTGGGGTACTGGGCGACGACGAACCTCCGCGGCTACCCGGACTTCCTGTCGATCACGAACTTCTGGGTGCTGATCGGGGTCCCGGCAGGGTTGCTCGCGGGCGCGGTGGCCTGGGCACTCCGGTCCGGCGCCGAACGTTGGCGTGCCGCGGCCGCCGGGGTCGGTGCCGCGGTGCTCGTGGGCGAGGGGGTCCGCGGACTCCAGGCGGTCGCCGCGACCACCGGCACCGGCTTCTGGACGGTGGAGATCGTCGTCGGCGTCGCGGTGCTGCTCGTCGGCGTGCTGACGTGCCGGACGATCGCCGGACGGCTGATCGCGCTCGGCACCGGGGTGGTCGGGACGGCCGGCGTCACCGGCGCCTACCTGCTGCTCGGCTGAACCCCGGGCTCCCGGGCCTGCGAGGATCGTCCCGTGCACCTCCTCTCCGTCTTCAGCCTCCGGAACCGTGCCCTCATCGCACTCGTCACGATCGTGGTCGCGGTGTTCGGGGGCATCGCACTGACGAACCTCAAGCAGGAGCTGATCCCGAGCGTCGAGTTCCCGCAGGTCGCCATCGTCAGCGCGTACCCCGGCGCGACCCCGGAGGTGGTGTCGAACGACGTCTCGACGAAGATCGAGCAGGCGATCCAGGTGGTGCCGGACCTCGAGTCGACGAGTGCGACGTCCTCGACCGGCCAGAGTGTCGTCTCCGCCTCGTTCCGGTACGGCTCGAACCTCGCGAGCGCCGAGGACAAGATCCAGACCGCCGTGAACGCGCTGTCCCTGCCCGACACCGTGCAGACGCAGATCGTGACCGGGTCGTTCGACGACCTGCCCGTCCTGCAGCTCGCCGTCACCGGGTCGGGCAACCAGGAGCAGCTGGTGGACCGGTTGAACGCCACGGCGGTCCCGGACCTCGAGAAGCTCGACGGCGTCCGGCAGGCCGACGTGTTCGGCAACCCCGGGCGGCGCGTCGTCATCACGCCGGACGAGGACGAGCTCGCCGCGAAGGGCCTGACGACGCAGTCCATCTCCGACGCCCTGAACGACAACGGCACGCTGATCCCGGGCGGCACGATCACCCAGGACGGGAAGACGCTCTCGGTCCAGACCGGTGAGCGGATCGCCTCCGTGCAGGACATCGAGGCGCTGCCGCTGACGGCGTCGTCGAGCGGCTCGGGCAGCTCGAGCAGTTCGGGCAGTTCGGGCAGCTCGAGCGGCTCGGGCGGTTCGGGCGGTTCCGCGGCGACCGGGTCGTCCGGTTCCGCGACCGGCGCGACCAGCGCGACCGGCGGGACGAGCGCGACCGGCGGCACGACCGCAGCCGGCGGGACGGGCGCGGGCAGCGCCTCCAGTCCGGCATCCGGCGCGACCACGACGCCGACCCTGCTGGGCGACGTCGCGAAGGTCGCCATCGAGGAGTCGCCGCGCACCTCGATCAGCCGCGTCGACGGCAAGACCGCGCTGACGATCGCCATCACGAAGACGCAGGAGGCCAACACGGTCGACGTGTCGAACACGGTCAAGGACGCGCTCCCCGGCATCGAGGCCAAGGTCGCCGGCAACCCGCAGTTCACCGTGGTGTTCGACCAGGCGCCCTACATCCAGCAGTCGATCGACTCCCTGGCCGAGGAGGGCCTGCTCGGCCTCGGCTTCGCGGTCGTCGTGATCCTGGTGTTCCTGCTGTCGCTGCGCTCGACGTTGGTCACCGCGATCTCGATCCCGACCTCGGTGCTCCTCGCCGCCATCGGCATGCAGGCCGCGGGCTACACACTCAACATCATCACGCTCGCGGCGCTCACGATCGCGATCGGTCGAGTGGTCGACGACTCGATCGTGGTCATCGAGAACATCAAGCGGCACCTGCAGCCCGGGGTGGACCGGGCGCAGGCGGTGCTCGACGCGGTCCGCGAAGTGGCCGGCGCCGTCACCGCCTCGACCCTGACGACCGTCGCGGTGTTCCTGCCGGTGGCGTTCGTCGCCGAGCTGGTCGGCGAGCTGTTCCGACCGTTCGCGCTCACCGTGACGATGGCCCTGGTGGCGTCCCTGCTCGTGTCGCTGACGATCGTGCCGGTGCTCGCGTACTGGTTCCTCCGGGCGCCGAAGTCGCACCGGCACGCGGCGGCCGAGCGGAGCGACGCTGCCGGGCACGGCGAGGCGGAGCCCGCCGTCGAGGCTCCGTCCCCGGCCCGGTCGGCGTCGACCGGTACGCTCGCGTCCGCCGACGACCTGCACGACGCCGGTCGCCGCGACCGCCTGCAGCGCGGGTACGTGCCCGTGCTCGCCTGGGTCGTACGGCGGCCCGCGGTCGTCCTGCTGCTGGCCCTCGTCGTGCTCGGCGGCACCGCGGCGGCCGTGCCGTTCGTCAAGACGAACTACCTCGGCGACTCCGGCCAGAACACCTTCACCGTGACGCAGGACCTCGAGCCCGGCACGAGCCTCACCGAACAGTCCGACGCCGCGCGGAAGGTCGAGCAGGTGCTGCAGGGCATCGACGGCGTCGAGACCGTGCAGACCACCATCGGCTCGAGCGGACAGTCGATCCAGGCGGCGTTCGGCGGCAGCGCCACCGCGTCCGTGCAGTACAACGTGACCACCGACTCCGGCGCCGACCAGACGACGATCCAGTCCGAGGCCCGTGACCGGATCGACCGCATCGACGGCGCGGGTGAGGTCTCCCTCTCGACCGCGGGCGGCGGGTTCGGCGGCTCGAGCGACATCGAGGTCGACGTCACGGCCCCGACCCAGGCTGAGCTGCGGACCGCCGCGGACGAGGTGCTGCGGAAGATGCGCGGCGTCGACGCGACGACCGGTGCGACGAGCAACCTCTCCGCGGCCGAGCCCTACCTGGCGGTGCGGGTCGACCGGACGAAGGCGGCGGAGCGCGGCCTCACCGAGACGCAGGTCGGCGCGGTCGTGGCGGCTGCCGTGTCCCCGCGGGACACCGGCACGGTCGAGATCGACGACGCGACCCTCGACGTCTACATCGCCGACGCGGACCCGCCCACGACGATCGACCAGCTGAAGGCGCTGTCGATCCCGACGTCGACGGGCACGGTGCCGCTGTCGGACCTCGCGACGGTCGAGCAGTCCGACGGCCCGACCACGATCACGACCGCGAACGCCGTCCGGACCGCGACGATCACGGTGACGCCGGACTCGACGAACCTCGGGGCCGCCGTGCAGAACGTCACCGCAGCGGTCGACGCCCTCGACCTGCCGCGCGGAGCGTCCGCGAGCATCGGCGGTGTCGCGTCGAGCCAGTCGTCGGCGTTCAGCCAGCTGCTGCTCGCCGCGCTCGTGGCGGTCCTGATCGTCTACGTGATCATGGTGGCCACGTTCCGGAGCCTGCTGCAGCCGCTCCTCCTCCTCGTGTCGGTGCCGTTCGCCGCGACGGGTGCACTCCTGCTGCAGATCGTGACGGGCATCCCGCTCGGGGTGGCGTCCCTCATCGGTCTGCTCATGCTCGTCGGCATCGTCGTGACGAACGCGATCGTGCTGATCGACCTGGTCAACCAGTACCGGCGCCGGGGACTGCGGGTCCGCGAGGCGCTCGTCGAGGGCGCGACGAGGCGGCTCCGGCCGATCCTGATGACCGCCCTCGCGACGATCTTCGCGCTCGTGCCCATGGCGCTCGGCCTGACCGGCAAGTCGGGGTTCATCTCGCAGCCGCTCGCGCTCGTCGTGATCGGCGGCCTGGTGTCGTCGACCCTGCTGACCCTCGTGGTGCTCCCGGCGCTGTACTCCGTGGTCGAGGGCGCCCGCGAGCGCCGAGCGGACCGGATCGCCGCCGGGATCAGCCGCCGGGAGTGGCGACAGCGCCGTCGCGAGGAACGACGTCAGCGGCGCGCTGTGAAGGCCGCGGCGCAGTAGCCCGCGTCGGGGACGGCGGGCACCGTCACCCGACGCGGGGGTCCGGGGTCGTCAGCGGTCGTCGGCCTCCACGCCGCGGAACCAGCTGACGAGCACACAGGTCAGGGTGACGAGGAACACCACCGCTGCGACCTGCGCGACGACCGAGCGCTCACCGGCGAGGGCGGCGAAGCCCCCGAACGCCACGGTCGCGAGGAACGAGAGCCCGAGCAGCAACTCGGCCGCAGTCCGGAGCGAGGACGCGTACGGCCACGTGGTCGGGGCGGTCGCGGGGCGCGTGGAGGTGTCGGTCACCCCGGCAGTCTGCGCCGTCCGGGCGTCGGGCAGCAGTCCCGACTCCGGGTGCCACCCGGGCAGGGGACGCGCGTTGCGCACACGCGCAGCGGCGCACGTTGCGATCCGCATCTGGCCGATCCGGTTCGCGGAACCCGGGGCGGGAACGCCCGATCGGCCAGACCGGAGATCGACAACCCATGCCGGTTGGCGGCGTGTCCGTCCTCGCGCGTAATGACCGGGCCCAGCTCGAGACCGGGCCAGCCCGCGGCGGGCCCAGCCCGAGCCGGCCGCGTCCGGTTGCGGACGCGACCCGGCGGCGGACGGGAGGCGCGGTACGGGCCCGCACCGCGCCTCCCGTCCGACGGTCGGGGCGGAGCGCCCGTCAGCCGAGACGGGCGCGCAGGAACGCGACCACGCGCTTGCTCATCGCCTCGTCGAGCTGGGCGATCGAGTGCGCCGTCCCCCGGACCTGCACGAGCGTGACCGGCACGTCGTGCGCCCGCAGCGCCGCCGCGAACTCCTGTGACTCCCACAGCGGGATGAACTCGTCCGTCGAGTGCCCGATGAAGAACGGCGGGGTGTCCGCCGTGACGTGGAACGTGGGCGAGGCCTGCTCGGCCGCCGGGCACGCGGCGTAGGTCCGGCACCCGAGGTAGAGCAGCTGCTTCCGCTGGAACGACGCCGAGACGCCGTCCTCCTCGGTCGACCGGGTGGTCAGGTCCGTCGGCCCGCTGAGGTCGATTACCGCACGGATGCGGTCGCCCGCCGCGTACGCCGCGGACTCGTGGTCGGTGACCGCCAGGAGCGCCACGAGGTTGCCGCCCGCGCTGCCGCCGAACACGCCCACGCGGTCGCGGTCGACGTCGTAGGTGGCGAGCGTCGCGTCGCGGAACACCCAGTCGAGCGCCCGCCGGACGTCGTCGTACCCGGCGGGGAACGGGTCAGTCGGGGCGAGCCGGTAGTCGACGTTGAACGTGACGAAGCCCTGCGACGCGAGGTACCGGCACACCGACCGGTAGGCCGCCGTCGCCTTGTCGCCGTGCGACCAGCTCCCGCCGTGCACCAGGAGCACCGCCGGACGGGCGCGGCTCGAGTCCTGTGCGAGCGAGCGGGCGTCCCCGGTGGCCGTGGCGGTCGGCTCCGGCGTCGCGGTCGTCGCGGGATCGCTGTCCGCCGGCAGGCACACGTCGAGCCGCTGCAGCGGATCCGCCCCGTACGGGACGTCGGCGACGACGTCGATGCCGTGGTAGCGGAGCGACAGCGGGTAGATCACGGGATCGGCGGTGACGACCTCGTTCCGGTCACCGGTCGCGCCGGGGTTGCAGGCGGCGAGGGCCAGCAGCGTGGCGAGCGCACCCGCGACGGCGAGCGAGGTGCGGCGGCCGGTTCCCATCACGTCAACGCTAACCCGGTCCGGCCCGTCCGTGCGTCGTCCGCCGGTGCCAGGATGGGCGCAGAACCCCGCAGGAGGACCCGTGAGCCGACGCAAGGCCTGGAACGCCGACCCCGAACCGCTGCTCCGCGTCGAGGAGGGCTTCCGCCTCGACCGCATCGACCCCGACGGCACCCCGGGCTTCCCCGGCCGCAAGATCGACGGGCTCGAGGCGCTCGCCGCGGGGGCGTCGCGGCTGTCCGCCCTGCAGGAACGCCTGTACGCCGCCTCCACCGCGGGCGACCAGCGCCGCGTGCTGCTCGTGCTCCAGGCGATGGACACCGCGGGCAAGGGCGGGATCGTCTCGCACGTCGTCGGCGCGGTCGACCCGAACGGCGTGCACTACGCCGGCTTCAAGGCGCCGACGGCCGAGGAACGGGCGCACGACTTCCTCTGGCGCATCGAGCGGGAACTCCCGCGCGCCGGGCAGCTCGGCGTGTTCGACCGTTCGCACTACGAGGACGTCCTCATCCAGCGCGTGCGGTCCTTCGCACCGCCGGAGGAGATCGAGCGTCGGTACGGCGCCATCGTCGACTTCGAGGACCGCCTGGTCGCCGAGGGCACGACCATCGTCAAGGTCATGCTGCACATCTCGAAGGACGAGCAGCGCGAACGCCTCGGCGACCGGCTGGACCGCCCGGACAAGCACTGGAAGTTCAACCCGGGTGACATCGACGAACGCCAGCTCTGGGACGACTACCAGCAGGCGTACCAGATCGTGTTCGACCGGACCTCGACCGCGCAGGCGCCCTGGTACGTGGTGCCTGCGAACCGGAAGTGGTACGCGCGGCTCGCGGTGCAGCAGCTCCTGCTCCGAGCGCTCGAGGACATGCAGCTCACCTGGCCGCCCGCGGACTTCGACGTGGCCGAGCAGCGGCGGCGGCTCGCCGAGTCCTGAGAGGGCTCCCGCCGGTCGGGGCTGGCCAGGGCGCGGCGCATCGCGTAGACTCACTCGGTCGGCCTTCGACGCCGTGGCACTGTGACCACGGAGTTCTTCGTTTGGGTGTGTGTTGCTCGAGGGCTGGAATCACGTCGATCCGCGACGGGATGAACCCCCGCTCCACGTACCGCCCCCGCCGATGTCGCTGCCGGGTGTCGTGGCATGTCCGCACCCCGGAAAGAACGATGGCCCCGTACGACAAGGGCGCGCGTCAGCGTGCCGACGATCGAGTCCGCCACCCGAACGGCACCCCTGCCGCTCGGTCGAGCAAGCACCGCGGCTTCCGTGCCGCCGACCCGGCGCAGCCGCGCCAGAAGCAGCGCTGGGACGCCGAGGAGCGTCGCGGCCGTGGCGCGCAGGGCGACCGTCCGGCGCGGCCGAACTGGGAGCCCCGCGAGGGCGGCCAGAGCCGCTGGAACCGTGACGACCGTCCGCGCCGGTTCGACCGTGACGACCGTGACCGTGCGCCGCGTCGTGACCAGGACGACCGCCCGCGTCGGTTCGACCGCGACGACCGTCCGCGCCGGTTCGACCGCGACGATCGCGCTCCGCGTCGTGACCGTGACGCTCCCTCCTCGCACGGCCGTCGCGACGCTCCGCAGGCTCCGCGTCGCGCCGGTACCGGCGAGCAGGGGCCCAGCGCTCCGCGTCGGTTCGACCGCGACGATCGCGCTCCGCGTCGTGACCGTGACGACCGCGCTCCGCGTCGGTTCGACCGCGACGATCGCGCTCCGCGTCGTGACCGTGACGACCGTCCGCGTCGCTTCGACCGCGACGACCGCGACCGTGCGCCGCGTCGTGACCAGGACGACCGCGCGCGTCGCTTCGACCGGGACGATCGCGCCCCGCGCCGCTTCGACCGGGACGACCGCGACCGCGCCCCCCGCCGCTCGTTCGCCGAGGACCGTCCCCGCCGTGAGCGCTTCGACCACGACGACCGCGACCGCGCCCCCCGCCGCTTCGACGACCGCCCGCGCCGCTCGTTCGACGAGGACCGCCCCCGCCGCGACCGCTCCGACCGCGACGCGTCCCGCACCCCCTACGTGCCCGCCGACGACGTCAAGCTCGAGAAGCTCCAGGCCGAGGCCACCGTCGCGGCCGACGTCGAGGGCGTGACCTTCGCCGACCTCGGCATCGGTGGCAACATCTCCCGCACCCTCGCCGAGATGGGCGCGACGAGCCCGTTCCCGATCCAGGCCGCCACGATCCCCGACGTCCTCGCCGGCAAGGACGTGCTCGGCCGTGGCCGCACCGGCTCCGGCAAGACCATCGCCTTCGGAGCGCCCCTCGTCGAGAAGCTCATGGAGCACGGCGGCGGCACGAAGCGGAAGATGGGCCGCGCCCCGAGAGCGCTCATCCTCGCGCCGACCCGCGAGCTCGCCCTGCAGATCGACCGCACCGTGCAGCCGATCGCCCGCTCGGTCGGGCTCTTCACGACGCAGATCTACGGCGGCGTCCCCTACGGTCGCCAGGAGGGTGCGCTCCAGCGCGGCGTCGACATCATCGTCGGCACGCCCGGTCGCGTGCAGGACCTCATGAACAAGGGCAAGCTCGACCTCAGCGAGGTCATCGTGTCCGTGCTCGACGAGGCCGACCACATGTGCGACCTCGGGTTCCTCGAGCCCGTGCGCGAGATCCTGTCCGCGACCGCCGAGGTCACGCCGCAGGGCAACCGCGCGCAGAAGCTCCTGTTCAGCGCGACGCTCGACGCGCAGGTCGCGTCCCTCGTCACCGAGTTCCTGCACGAGCCGAGCGTCCACGAGGTCGCCGGCGAGGACCAGGCGTCCTCGACGATCGACCACCGCGTGCTCGTGGTCGAGCAGCGCCAGAAGGACCAGCTCCTCGAGGAGCTCGTGGCCGGCGAGGGCAAGACCATCGTGTTCGCCCGCACCCGCGCCTACGCCGAGCGGCTCGCCGACCAGTTCGAGGACGCCGGCATCCGCGCGACCTCGCTCCACGGCGACCTCAACCAGTCGCGCCGGACCCGGAACCTCGGGCTCCTGTCGAGCGGCCGGGTGAACGTCCTCGTCGCCACCGACGTCGCGGCCCGCGGCATCCACGTCGACGACGTCTCGCTCGTCGTGCAGGCGGACGCCCCGGACGACTACAAGGCGTACCTGCACCGCTCCGGCCGCACCGGCCGGGCCGGCGCCGAGGGCACCGTCGTGACCATCGTCACGCGCAACCGCCGTCGGAAGATCGAGGGCATCCTCGACAACGCCGAGATCGAGGCCGACCTCGTGGACGCCGCTCCCGGCGACCGCCTGGTCGCGGAGCTCGCGGCGCGCTGACGGGTGCGGGGCACCGGAGGTGCCCGACGACGGACGGGAGGCCCGTGGCGACACCGCCACGGGCCTCCCGTCCGTTCCGGTGTCAGTTGCTGAAGAAGAGCAGGCCGCGCACGTAACCGGCCTGACCGGCGTGCTGCACGCAGTCGTCGAGGATGCTGACGAGCCGGACGCCGGCGGTCACCGGCGGGTCCCACGCGTCGTCCACGACGGCGTCGAGGTCCTCCGGAGCCAGCGACGACAGGTAGGCGACGGTGCGCTCGTGCACGGCGGCGAGGTACCCGGTGAGCAGTTCGGCCGACGCCCGGACGCGCCCGACCTCCTCGCCCGACATCCCGTAGCCGAGCGCCTCCGCCGGGAACGGCAGGCCGAAGCGTTCCACCCAGCCGTCCGCGGTCCACACCTGCTCGGAACCGGCCAGGTCGGCCACCTGGGCGTCCTGCCCGCGAGCGGTGTGCCAGGCCAGCCACGCGAGGGTGTTCGCCCCCGCTGCGGGCCGGGTGGCGAGCTGGTCCTCGGAGAGGCCGTCGACGGCGCGGCCCACCGTCTCGGGGACGCGGGAGAACGCTTCGATGAGGAGTTCGGAAGGGGTCACCCCGGCGACGCTACGCGGGCGCGCCGGCGTTCGCCCTCACCTGTCCGGTCGCGACCCCAGTGCGGCACCGAGCCGGTCGAACACGTCCGCGAGGGCGGCGCGGTCGACGGCGGGGACGACCGACGCCAGCGCATCGGTCCAGCGGGCGCCGATCGCCTCGGCGAGCTCCGCGCCCGACGGCGTGAGCTGCAGCAGGATGCTCCGACGGTCGGCGGGGTTCGGCCGCCGCTCCAGGTGCCCGCGTCGTTCGAGCCGGTCCACGAGCGAGGTCATCGCTCCGGTCGACAGCCCCAGGAACGCCCCGGCCTGCTTCGGCGTCAGGGCGGCGCCGTCCGCCGCGGCGAGGTGGAAGACGAGCCGCGCGTCCGTCGCGTGCAGGCCGCGGGCGTCGCTCTCGTGGTCGAGGAGTCGCGCGTGCTGCACCTGGAACAGTCGGAACGCCGTCCGCAGTCGGGCGAGCCCGTCGTCGGGGGAGTCGACCGGCGTGGACCCCACGGCGTCGACGTCCGGTGAGGTCGGCGGGACGGTGTCCAGCGGGCGGGGCAGGACGGGAGCGGTGTCGGGCATGGGTTCTCTCGGTCGGGAGGGCGAGGCGTCCTCGGTCTCCATGGAACAAGAATCTTGATGATCAAGATACCCCCAACGCTGGGGTGCCGACACCCTTGTGGGTCGCTCGGTCGGGAAGTAGCTTGATGGTCGTACCACTCCACCGGTCGCTCACCCCGACCGGACCCTCGGCTCGCAGCGCGACCAACCACCGCGGTTCCGGGCCACCACCGATCAGATCACTTCTCCGCTGGAGTCAGCATGTCCCGTGTCACGCCGCGCGCTGCGCGCCTCACCGCCTGGATCGCCGTCCCCGCCGCACTCGTCGCGTCGGGTGTCGTCGTCTCGACCGCTTCGTACTCGGCCTTCTCGGCCACGACCGTCAACCCCACCAGCACGTGGGCGGCCGGTACCGTCGCCCTGTCCGACGACGACGCCGACACCGCGCTCTTCACCGTCCCCGGGCTGAAGCCGGGATCCTCCGGCTCGAACTGCATCGCCGTGACCTCGACCGGCACGCTCCCGTCGACCGTCAAGCTCTACGGCACGTCCGCGGCGACCACGAAGTCGCTCGCCTCGAGCATCACGCTGAAGATCGAGCAGGGCACCGGCGGCGGCTTCGGCTCGTGCTCGGGCTTCACGCCGGCGTCGACGAACGGCACGCTCGTCGACACCACGCTCGCCGACTTCGGGTCCACCTCCACGAACTTCGCGACCGGCGTCGGGTCTTGGGCCCCGACGGGCACCGCCTCGGAGACCCGCGTGTACCGGTTCACCTACGGGCTGCCGTCCGGTGCCCTGAACTCGCTCCAGGGCGGAACCGCGTCGCTCGGGTTCACGTGGGAGGCACAGAACAGCTGACCCTCGGACGGACACCGGCATGGTCAGCACCGCGGCGCACCGTGGTGCACCGCGTCCCGTCACGCACGACGCGACCGACTGGGCTCGCGTCGTCGTCGCCACGGTCGCACGCGCGGGCATCGCGGTCGTGCTCGGACTCGCGTTCTGGGCGGCCGTCCCGGCTGCGGTGGGCTGGGAGCCGACGACCGTCGTGACCGGGTCGATGGCACCACGGCTGCTGCCCAGCGACGTCGTCGTCTCGCGTCCGGTCGACCACACCGCGGTCGAGGTCGGTCGGGTCCTGCTCGCCGACGACCCCGACCAGGCCGGACACCTCCGCCTGCACCGCTACGTCGAGCCCGGCGACCGCGGCACACTCGTCACGAAGGGCGACGCGAACCCGAGGGTCGACTCGACCCCGGTCCAGCCCGACGCCGTGCGGGGCGTCGCCGTCCTGCGCGTGCCGTTCGTCGGCCTGCCCGTCACCTGGGCACGCGACGGCGACTGGGCGAGGCTCGCGCTGCTGGCGCTCGCGGTCGCGGCCGCGCTCGCGCTCTGCTCCGCAGACCGCTCCCTCCGCCGGGCCGGACTCGACCACGCGGACGACCACGACGGTCCGGACCCCGGCCGAGACGGACGGGAGGCGCGGGGCGGGCCCGCACCGTCCCTCCCGTCCGGTGGTCCGACCGTCGGGACGCGCCGGTCGGCGCACCGGGCCGGCAGCGCGGCCGCGGTCGCACTGCTCGTGGTCGGGGCCGGGGTGCTGCCGTCACCGTCAGCGATCGCGGTGCCGTTCTCGAGGGCGACCGCGTCCACGGCGTCGTTCGGGGCGGGGACGCCCCGGGTCGTCACCGGGCTGACGTGTGCAGCGGCGTCCGCGACCTCGGTCAGGATCTCGTGGTCCTACCCCGGCAGCACCGCCGACGGCGTGCCGATCGCGTTCGAGCTGCTCTCCGGGTCGACGGTCGTGGCGTCGGCGCCCGGGACCGCGACGTCGCTTCCCTACGGCGGCAGTGGGCTGCTCTCGCTCGGCACGTTCGACCTCCAGCTGCGGACGAACCTCGGCGGGACGTGGACCGCGGAGACGACCCAACCGGTGCGGGTCACCCTGGTCTCGGTCGTCGGGCTCGGCGTCGTCGCCCAGTGTGGGTGACGTGCACCGTCCACCGTCGCCGCGGGGCGCCCACGGATGTCCGGGGCCGCCGCTACCGTGACCGCATGCGCATCCTGCACACCGGCGACTGGCACCTCGGCCGCACGCTGCTCGGTGCCGACCTCCTCGGACACCAGGCCGCCTTCCTCGACCACCTCGTCGACCTCGTGCAGCGGCGCTCGGTCGACCTGGTCGTCGTCGCGGGAGACGTCTACGACCGCGCGGTGCCCCCGGTCGAGGCGGTCCGCATGCTCTCCCGGGCCCTCGAACGCCTGTCCGAGCACGCGACCGTGGTCATCACGCCCGGCAACCACGACTCGGCGGCGCGACTCGGGTTCGGTGCCGGCGTCATGGGCGCGCGGGTGCGCATCCTCGCCGAACCCGCGGGCATCGCCACGCCGGTGCTCCTCGACGACGACGCTGGCCCGGTCGCCGTCTACGGCATCCCGTACCTGCACCCCGACCTCACGCGGTACGCACTGGCCGAGGTCCCCGACGAGCCGCTCGCCCGGTCGCACCAGGCCGTCGTCGGAGCCGCGACCGACCGCATCCGCGCCGACCTGGCGACCCGCACGGGCACCCGCAGCGTCGTGGTGGCGCACGCCTTCGTCGGTGGTGCCGAGCCGAGCGACAGCGAGCAGGACATCCGGGTCGGTGGCGTCGACATGGTCGCGCGGTCCACGTTCGACGGCTTCGACTACGTCGCCCTCGGGCACCTGCACGGCCCGCAGCGGGTGGGTCCCGACGACCGGGTGCGGTACGCGGGTTCCCCGCTGGCGTTCTCGTTCGGCGAGCGGCACCAGGCCAAGTCGGTGACGCTCGTCGACCTCGCCGCCGACGGCGCGGTGGCCGTCGAGCTGCTGCCGCTGCCCGTGCTCCGACGGCTCGCCGACGTCCGCGGCACGATCGACGAGATCGAGCAGGGCGCGTTCGCCGCCGACGCCGACGCCTGGGTCCGGGTCGCCGTCACCGACACCGTCCACCCCGAGCGGATGTACGCACGCGTCAAGGACCACCTGCCCCACGCGCTCGCGATCACCCACGAACCCGCCGAAGCCGGCACCCGGACGGCGGCGCGGGCCGTCAGCGCGACCTCGGACCCGGTCGAGGTCGCTGCGGACTTCGTGACGTTCGCCACCGGGGTCGCACCGGACGACGACGACCGTGCCGTGCTCACCGAGTCGTACGAGGCCGCGGCGCGCGCGCTCGCCACCGAGGGAGACCGCTGATGTACCTGCACCGGCTGGAGCTCCGCGCCATCGGGCCGTACCCGGACACCGTGACGATCGACTTCGCGGCACTCGCCGCGTCCGGCGTGTTCCTGCTCGAGGGGCCGACCGGCTCGGGCAAGTCGACCATCATCGACGCCGTCGTCTTCGCGCTCTACGGCGGACTCGCCGGGGCCGACGCCAGCAACGACCGCCTGCACAGCCAGCACGCCGACCCCGCGGTCGAGCCGTTCGTCGAGCTCGTGTTCGAGACCGGGGCCGGGGTGTACCGGGTCCGGCGGTCGCCACAGTACGACCGCCCGAAGCAGCGCGGCACCGGGACGGTCCGGCAGCAGGCGTCCGCGCAGCTCGTCCGGCTCGCGTCGCCGACCGACCCCGCCGGCGAGCCCCTGTCCGCCCGCATCCCCGAGGTCGGGGCGGAGATCGCCCGGATCGTCGGGCTCGACCGTGCCCAGTTCCTGCAGACCGTGGTGCTGCCGCAGGGGGAGTTCGCCCGCTTCCTCCGCTCGCCCGGCGAGGACCGCCGCAAGCTCCTGCAATCCCTCTTCGGCACGCAGGTGTACGACCGCACCGCCGAGGAACTCGCCGCCCGCCGCCGGGCCGTGCTCGCCGAGGTGGAGGGCGCGGACGCCCGGGTGCGCGATGCCCTCGCGCGGTTCGAGCAGGCGGCCGGGGTGGACCCGCTGACCGACGCCGCCCAGCCCGACCGCGCCGGGTCCGACGTCATCGAGGTCGTCGTCAACGGGGTCGTCGCTGCGGTCGACCGGGCCGCCCGACGAGCCGACGAGGACCGCGCCGCCGCCGTCACCGCTGCGGACACCGCCGCCGCACACGACGACCGACTCCGCGCCCGCGCAGCAGCACGCGACCGCCGACGAGACCTGCTGCGTCGCCGTGCCGAGCTCGACGAGGGCGCTCCGGCCGTCCAGGCAGCACGCGACCGTCTGTCGGTCGGCGCCCGGGCGGGACGGGTCGTCGGCGTCGCCGACGGTCTCGACGCTGCGCGTGACCGAGCGGCGTCGGCCCGGGCGGACGCCGCCGTGCTCCGCGACCGGCACGCCGTCGACGCCGCCGCGGACGTCCACGCCCTGGCCGAGGCGATCGCGACGGACGTCGCCCGAGACCGCCACCTCGTCGCGGTGGCCGACGGGCTGTCCGCACGCACTCGGGCGCTCGAGCGGGCACGGGCGGAGCGAGACGACCTCACGGCGCGGCTCGCCGACCTCGACCGCGAGCTCGCCGAGCGGCCGGAGGGGCGCGCGGCGATCGTCGAGCGTGCGACCGCGGCTGCACGGACCGCTTCGGGGCTCGCGGATGCCGAACACGAGGTCACGCGGCTCACGGCACTCCGCCGGGAGCTCGATGCGCTCGCGGCCGCCACCGCACGGGTGCGCACCGCTGCGGACGCCGTCGGGGCCGCCCGTGCCGCGGCGAGCTCCGCGGTCGCAGCCGAGCAGCACCTCCGTGAGCGACGCATCGCGGGCCTCGCCGGCGAGCTCGGTGCCGCACTGCACGACGGCGAGCCGTGCCCGGTCTGCGGCGCGGTCGAACACCCCAGCCGGGCACTCCCGCAGGATGACCACCCGACGCCCGAGGCGATCGACGCCGCGGCACAGCGCGCACGCGACGCGGAACGCCGCCTCGCCGACGTCGCAGCCGACCTCGCCGTCGAGCGTGCCGAGGAGCAGCGCCTTGCGCAGCTCGTCGGGGACCTCGACGCCGCCGTCCTGGCCGAGCGCCTGCTCCACGCCGAGCAGGACGTCACCGCGGCTCGCGACGCGGTCGACGAGGGCACGGCGTGCGACCAGGCCCTCGCGGCCCACGACGACGTCACCCGCCGCCGCGAACACGACCGCCACGAGCTCGTCACGCGCCGTGCCGTCCTCGACGGCGCCCTCGCCACCGACGCCGAAGCGCTCGAGCGTGACTCGGACGCCGTCGCCGCCGCGGCGGCGCGACTCGTCCGGCACGTGGACGACCCGTCGGCAGCGGACTCCGGGACGTCCGGGTCCTGGCCGGCCGACCAGGGGCTCGGGGCCGTCGTGCGGTCGCTCGACCACCGCATCGACGTGCTGCGGACGATCGCCGCCGCGGACGCCGCCGTCGCCGAGTGCGAGCGGGTGGTGGCCGACCGGGTCGCAGAGGTCGAGACCGCCCTCGCGGAGCACGGGTTCGACGACGTCGTCGCCGCGCGTGCCGCGGTGGTGGACGAGCCGACCGAGCGGGAGCTCCGTCGCACGGTGGACGCCGCCGTCACCGCCAGGGCGGTCGTCGACGCCGGGCTCGACGAACCCGCGGTCCGGGCCGCCGCCGACGACGAGGACACCGAGTTCGACCTCGAGGCCTCCGCGGCGGAACGCGCCCGGACGGCAGCCGCTGCCGAGGACGCGGTCCGCATCGCCGTGACCGCCGCCGACCGTGCCGCCGCCGTCGGGCGGTGCGCCGCCGACCTGCGCCGAGCGGTGCGGGCGCGGGACGACACGTCGGCCCGGAGCCGAGCGGTCGTGCGTCTGGCCGACATCGCCAACGGGTCCGGCTCGGCGAACCCGACCGGGATCACCCTCGGCACCTACGTGCTCATGCGCCGGTTCGAGGACGTGGTCGCCGCCGCGAACGACCGGCTGCGCACCATGCTCGGCGGCCGGTTCACGCTCGAGACCTCCGACGAGCGGGAGTCCGGGTCACGGGCCCGCAGGACGGGCCTGGCGCTCGCCGTGCACGACCACACGACCGACTCCGTCCGCGATCCACGGAGCCTGTCCGGCGGCGAGACGTTCACGGTCTCGCTCTGCCTCGCGCTCGGGCTGGCCGACGTCGTGCAGGCGGAGGCGGGCGGGGTGTCGCTCGGCACGCTGTTCGTCGACGAGGGGTTCGGCACGCTCGACCCGGAGGCGCTCGACGGTGTGCTGGCGCAGCTCGCTCGCCTGACCGCGGGCGGACGGCAGGTCGGCATCGTCAGCCACGTGGAGGAGCTCAAGCAGCGGATTCCCGAGCGGATCGCGGTGCGGCGGACGGCTTCCGGGGCCTCACGGGTGACGACGACCGTCTGACCGCCCGCCCGCTACGGACTCGGCGATGCCGACGGGTCGACGGTGCCGTCCGGCGGCGGCAGGATGTCCGCGGCGACCCAGGGGAACACCCACGTGAACAGGACGAACACGATCGCGGCGAGCAGGACGACCAGCTCGACGACCTTGAGCGCCGTCGGACCCGGCAACAGCCGCCACACGAGGGGGAAGATCACTGGGCGAGCTCCTTCGGGGTGCCCTCGGACACGGGCATCCAGTAGTCGAGCTTGGCGTGCACGATGTACCGCTCGGCCGCCGACCACATCGGGTGGCATGCCGTCAGGGTGAGCCACCGGTCGCTCGCGGTCGGCTCGACGCCGGGCTTGTTCGGGACCGGGGCGATCGTCTCGATGTGGTCCGGCGTGACGATCTGCGAGTCCGTGACCTTGTAGACGTACCAGACGTCGAACTTCGTGGCCTTGTCGGTGACCCGGACCACGATCGCGTCGCCGTCCTTGAGCTCGGCGATCTGGTTGAGCGGCTTTCCGTAGGTCACACGGTGCCCGGCGACCGCGAAGTTGCCGGGGGCTCCGGGCATCGCGGTGTCCTGGTAGTGCCCCAGGCCGATCGTGTTGAGCACCTTCTCGCGGTCCGTGCCCTCGCCGATCGGTCGGTCGTAGTCCTTGCCGAACCGCGGGATCTGCATGGTGCCGAACACGTCGGTGACGTCCTTCGGCTCGGCGAGCACCGGTGCCGTGCCGCGGTGCTCCGTGCCGGTCGTCGCCTTCGGCGCCGGCTGCTCGAGCCCGTCCACGAGCTTCGTCTGCGCCTGCACGGCCACGACGTCCGTCCACCACGCCGTCCAGACCACGTACAGTCCGGTGGCTGCGCCGGCGATGATGAGCAGTTCGGCGACCAACGACACGACCGCGCCGCCCACCGACTGCCGTCGTCGGGGGCGCCTCGAGACGTCGTGGTCGTCCTCCTCCGCGCCCCGGTGCGACGGGAGGGTGTCGTGTGCGGTCACGGGGCTCCTGATCCTGGTGGTCGGACTGTTCTACCATCCCACGCCGACGGGACGGTGACGGCGTCGTCCACAGGACCGTTACCGTGTGGAGATGGAGTACCGCATCCGAGCCTTCGTCCCGTCGGACACCGAGTCCGTCGTCGCGCTGTGGGAGGCCTGCGGACTCGTCCGTCCGTGGAACGACCCCCGCCGCGACATCGAGCGCAAGGCGACCGTGCAGTCGGAGCTCTTCCTGGTCGCCGAGGACGCCGACCGCCGTGTCGTGGCCGCGGGCATGGCCGGCTTCGACGGACACCGCGGGTGGGTGAACTACCTCGCCGTCCTCCCGGAGCTCCAGGGGTCCGGTCTGGGGCGGACGCTCATGGCCGAGTTCGAGCAGCGGCTCGCGGCGATGGGGTGCCCGAAGGTCAACCTGCAGGTCCGCGCGGGCAACGAGCGGGTGATCGGCTTCTACGAGTCGCTCGGGTACTCGCCCGACCAGACCGTGTCGCTCGGCAAGCGCCTGATCCCCGACGCCTGATCCCCGACCCCGCCCGGGCACCCGGTCAGGCCAGCGCGAGCCCGACCGACGCCGAGAACGCCAGCACGATCCCGACGATCTGCAACCGGGTCAGACGCTCCCGCAGCACCACCCCCGCGAGCACCACCGTGCCGATCGGGTACAGCGCGTTGAGCACGCTCATCACGGGCAGGGTCAGCGGGTCGTCGCTCGAGCGCAACCCGGCCTGCACGAACACGTTCGCGAGCGCGTCGAGCACCCCGCACACGACCACGACGGCGAGCAGCCGCGTCCGCGACCCGCCGGACGACGCGCCGGACGACCGGATGTCCGCACCCGCCCGGGCGGGCGGCTCGCCGCTGCCGGGAGCGGCCCCGCCCGCGACCGGGGCCGGCGGACGGAGGCGACCCGTGCCTCCCGTCCGTCCCCGCGCCACCGCGACCCCCGCCGCGATGCCGAGCAGCACCGCCTGCAGCGCCCGCGCGACGACGAGCGGCGCGACGCCGGAGGCGTCCGGCGTCTGGTCGTACGCGAGCACGATCCCACCGAACCCGCACCCCGCGACCGCGGCGGTGAGCACGCCCCTGGCCGTCACCCGTGCCCCGGAGGCGTCCCGGACCGCCGCGACGAGCACGACCGCGACGACGGCGACCACGAGGGCCACGACCGCCAGCGGGGACAGCGCGGTGCCGCGCAGGACCGCGACGACGACCGGCACGACCGCGGCGAAGACGGCGGTCACGGGGGAGAGCACGCTCATCGGCCCGATCGCGAGGGCGGTGTAGAGCAGCAGGACACCCGCACCGCCGGCGAGCCCCGCCACGACGCCCCAGACGACGGCGGACGACGAGAACGTCCCCCCGACGACGACCAGGCCGACGAGCAGCGGCAGGAGCCCGACGAGCGCTGCCGCCGCCGTGACGACCACGGGGCGGACCCGACGCGAGGCCACCCCGCCGAGGAAGTCGGCGAACCCGTAGACGAGCGCGCCGGACAGGCCGAGGACGACGGTGAGCACGGCTCCCATCCTGCCCGTCCCGGTACCCTGCGAACCGTGAGCGTTCCCTACCAGCGTCTGACCCGCATCGATGCCCGCTGGCGGTGGTGGCGTCCGCTGGTCGCGATCGCGTTCCTCGCCGGCTGGTACCTCGTGTCACAGGTGCTCATCGTGGTGGCCTACACGGTCCCGATCGGCGCGAGCGCGGGCGCCCAGGGCCTGATCGACTTCGAGCGGAAGATCTCGGACGCGGCCCTCGACCCGACCGACCCGCTCGTCCTCTCGGTGTCGCTCGTCTCGCTCGTGGTGCTCCTGCCGGGGATCGTCCTCGCCGTCCGGGTGGCCGGGCTCGGCCGGGGCGTGCTGTCGTCGGTGCGCTTCCGGGTGCGCTGGGGGTGGACGGCCTGGTGCGTGCTGCCGACCCTGGTCATCGCGGTGGTCATGTTCGCGTTCCAGGGCCTCCCGATGCTCACGTTCGACGGGGGACTGGGATGGGACCACGCCGAGATCGGGCAGTCGACGGTGACGGTGTCGACGCTCGTCCTCACCCTCGTGCTCGTGGTGGTGCTCGTGCCGTTCCAGGGCGCGGCGGAGGAGTACGTCTTCCGCGGTTTCCTCATGCAGACGGTGGCGTCGTGGATCCCGCGCTGGTTCGGCACGGTCGCCGCGGTCGTCGTCTCGACCGTCGTGTTCGCCCTCCTGCACATCCCGAACGGCTACAACGTCTGGGGCATCCTCGACGTGGGCTCGTTCGGGCTCGTGGCGGCGATCATCGTGCTCCGGACCGGCGGGCTCGAGGCCACCGTCCTCCAGCACGGCTTCAACAACATCATGATCTTCGTGCTCCAGGCGCCCGGGTGGTCGCGCATCGACCTGACCTCGCAGGACGCGGAGGGCACGGTCGGCGGGTGGCTGGTCACCCTCGGCACGTCGCTGGCGTACTGGGGCATGGTCGAGTTCCTCGCGTGGCGCACCGGCCTCGACCGGCGGTTCGCCGGGCGCGAGGCACCGCGCTTCCGCGGACCGGTGCCCGCCTGGGCGGGCGGCGCGCGCTGGGTCCGGCCGGGAGGCACGGGCTGGTCGGACGCGCCGGCCCACGCCGACGGCGCGGCCGGCTCCGGCGACCGCACGGACGGCGCTGTGGACAACGGGGTGGGTGTCGCCGGTCGCTCGTAGGCTGGTCGCATGAGTGCGCCGACCACGACCTCCCCCTCGCAGGCCGCGGCGCTCGACGTCCTGCACCGGGTGTGGGGCTACGACGCCTTCCGCGGGCAGCAGGCGGCGATCATCGACCAGGTCGTCGGCGGTGGTGACGCCCTGGTGCTGATGCCCACGGGGGGCGGCAAGTCGCTCTGCTACCAGGTGCCCGCGCTCGTCCGCGACGGCGTCGGGGTGGTCGTGTCGCCGCTCATCGCCCTCATGCAGGACCAGGTCGACGCCCTCGCCGCCAACGGCGTCCGGGCCGCCTTCCTCAACTCCACGCAGGGCCCCGACGAGCGTGCCCGGGTCGAGCAGGCGGTCGTGTCCGGTCAGGTCGACATGCTCTACCTCGCGCCCGAGCGGCTCCGGCTCGAGTCGACGCGGGCGCTCCTCGACCGTGCCCGCATCGCCCTGTTCGCCATCGACGAGGCACACTGCGTGGCCCAGTGGGGGCACGACTTCCGGCCGGACTACCTCGAGCTGAGCGTCCTGCACGAGCGGTGGCCGACGGTGCCCCGGATCGCGCTGACGGCCACGGCGACGCCGCAGACCCACCGCGAGATCTCGGCCCGGCTCGGCCTCGACGACGCCGCGCACTTCGTCGCCGACTTCGACCGGCCGAACATCCAGTACCGGATCGAGCCGAAGACGGGGGCGCTGCAGCAGCTCCTCACCTTCATCCGGACCGAGCACAGCGGCGACGCGGGCATCGTGTACTGCCTCTCGCGCAACTCCGTCGAGCGCACGGCCGCCGCGCTGGCCGAGCAGGGCATCCCGGCGCTGCCGTACCACGCCGGCCTCGACGCCCGGGTGCGGGAGCGCAACCAGTCGACGTTCCTCCGCGAGGACGGCGTCGTCATGGTCGCGACGATCGCGTTCGGCATGGGCATCGACAAGCCGGACGTCCGGTTCGTCGCGCACCTCGACCTGCCGAAGTCGGTCGAGGGCTACTACCAGGAGACCGGTCGGGCCGGGCGCGACGGGCTGCCCTCGACCGCGTGGCTGGCGTACGGCCTCAACGACGTCGTGCAGCAGCGGCGGATGATCGACCAGTCCGAGGGCGATGCGGCCCACCGACGGCAGCTGAGCGCCCACCTCGACGCCATGCTCGCCCTCTGCGAGACGATCGAGTGCCGGCGGGTCCGGCTCCTCGCGTACTTCGGGCAGGAGTCGACAGCGTGCGGCAACTGCGACACGTGCATCGCCCCGCCGGAGTCGTGGGACGGCACGGTGCCCGCGCAGAAGCTGCTGTCGACCGTCGTCCGGCTCGAGCGCGAGCGCGGGCAGCGGTACGGCGTCGCGCACCTCGTCGACATCCTCGTCGGCAAGCAGTCGCCGCGCGTGCAGGAGCTCCGGCACGACTCGCTCGCGACCTTCGGGATCGGCACCGACCTCGGCGAGGGGGAGTGGCGGGCCGTCGCACGGCAGCTGTTGGCGCAGGGCTACATGGCTGTGTCCGGCGACGGGTACGGCACCATCGTCCTCAGCCCGACGAGCGCCGACGTGCTCGGCGGCCGGGTCACGGTCCGGATGCGTCGCGACCCCGTCAAGGCGCCGCGGGGGTCGCGGAGCCGGCGCACCGTCGTGACGGACATGCCGCAGCAGGCCCTCGGACTGTTCGAGGCGCTGCGGACCTGGCGTGCCGCAGCGGCGCGCGAGCAGGGGGTGCCCGCGTACGTCGTGTTCAACGACGCGACCCTGCGCGGCATCGCCGCGGTGCGCCCGGCGGACGTCGACGAACTCGCCGAGATCTCGGGCGTCGGCGCGGCGAAGCTGGAGCGGTACGGACGCGCGGTGCTCGACGTCGTGGCGGCCACCGGCGACTGAACGACACTGCATGCCGCATGCGGCATGCAACCGCGCGAGCGCTCACTACACTCGGAACCCCCGTCACGAGGAGGCCCGGGTGTCCGGTTCGACGAAGTTCGCCACCGCGCTGAGCCGCGCGGTGGTCACGCCGCTGGCGCGCATGCTGTGGCGGCCGCGGATCGTCGGGCGGCGGAACGTCCCGAAGCACGGCCCGGTGATCCTCGCCAGCAACCACCGGTCGTTCATCGACTCCCCGGCCATCACGCTCATGGCACCGCGGAAGGTCTCCTTCCTGGCCAAGCAGGAGTACTTCACCGGGACCGGGGTGAAGGGTGCGCTGTCCCGTGCGTTCTTCGGCGGCATCGGGGCGATCGGGGTGGAGCGCGGCGCGGGGGCGGCGGCGCAGCACGCCCTCGACCTCGGACTCGAGCGACTCGAGGCGGGCGAGGCCTTCGCGATCTACCCGGAGGGCACGCGCTCGCTCGACGGCCGGCTGTACAAGGGACGCACCGGGGTCGCGTGGCTGGCGCTGACGAGCGGTGCACCCGTGGTGCCCGTCGCACTGACGGGGACCGAGGACGTCCAGCCGGTCGGCTCCCGGATCCCGCGCCTGGCGAAGGTGACCATCGAGTTCGGTGAACCGCTCGACCTCTCGTCGTTCGGCGAGGCGTCCTCCGGACGTGCCCGGCGGCACGCGACGGACGCGGTGATGGCGGCGATCCAGCAACTCAGTGGGCAGGAGCCCGCCGGCACCTACAACAACCCGCCGGCGACCATCGTGGAGCGGGTCAAGCAGGCGTTCCGGCGGGACGACCCCACCGCGGAGGTCGAGCCGGACTGACGCTCGCCATTGCACATGTGAAATATTTGTGGTTCGATGGAGGGGTGCCGTTGCACACCCGGACCGACCGAACGGTCCGGCCGACCGCCCATCGGAAGGCAGGCAGCATGTCCTCCACGCCCCTCTTCGACGCCGTCGCCCGTCACCACGAGGCTCCCGTCCGCCCGACGGCCGCTCGTGTCCCGACGGCCGCTCGTGTCGCGGCGGCCACCCCGGCCCCCGCGACCACGTCCACCCCGGTGTCACCGGCACCCGCCCCCGCCGTCCCCGCCGTCCGTCCGACCGTCGTCCCGGATGCGCTCGTCGCCGCGATCGACGCGATCCCCGCGCAGCTCACCGCGCGGCTCGGTGGAGCCGTCCCCGTGCCCGCTGATCAGCTCATGCTCGTCGAGGTCGTCACCGACGCGATCATCCGCGCGGTCGTCGACGCCGTCGCCGCGGAGTTCGACCGGATCGCCCGCGAGGGCGTCGTCCGCGTCTGACTCCCGGACGCAACCGCCGGACCCGATGCCGATGACCGCCCCCGCCGCGCGCGCCTCCACCGCGCGTCCCACCACCGTGCGCCCCGCCATCACGCGTCCCACAGCAGTGCCCCCGTCGACCGCGCCGAAGGCGGCCCGACGTTCCCGCCGCCACGGGGCAACCCCGGCCCCGGCTCCGGCTCCGGCTGCCGTGTCGAGCGCCCCCGAGACCACCGGCGCGGCGGTGTCACCTCCTGCCGCGTCGGTGCCCACGCCACGCAACGGCCTGCCGCACATCGGCCCGCTGCCGCGCACCGGTCCGCTGCCGCACACCCGTCGGCGGTCCTCGCCTGCGCCGCTGGCCGGAGCCGGCACGCTCCCGACCCGGCGGGCGGCACGAGCTGCCGAGCGCGCCGGACGGCGACCCCGCCCTGCGGCCCTCGGGCACGTGGCCGCCGCGGCGGTGACCCTGCCCCTCCGCAGCGTTGCGTCCGCGGTCGCCGCGGCCCGCGCCCTGCCGGTCACGGCCGTCGCTGTCGCGACGTGCATGGTGGTGTCGCTGGCCTCACCGCAGACCGCGGTCGCTGCGACGCCGCAGGTGGCGGCTCCCGCGCTCGGCCTCGGAGGTCAGCAGTACGTCGCGCCGGACGCGACCCTGACGGCGTCCCCACGGGACGGCTTCCGCATCGCCGAGCAGGCCCGGCGCGGAGCGACGTCCCGAGCATCGGGCACGGTGTCCGGTTCCGCGGTCGTCCGTCCGGTCCTCGGTGACGTCCCGACCGCCGGCGGTTTCGGGCACCGCACGGTCGCCGGGTGCGCGGCGTGCTCGACGGACCACCAGGGTCTCGACTTCGCCGCGGCTCCGGGGGCTCCCGTCCTCGCGGTGATGTCGGGTCGCGTCGTGTCCGCCGGGCCGTCCGGTGGCTACGGCAACCAGGTGCTCCTCGCACACCCGGACGGCACGCGCACCCGGTACGCGCACCTCTCCCGCATCGACGTCCGTGTCGGCCAGGAGGTCCGCGTGTCCGACGTCGTCGGCGCCGTCGGCAACACCGGCGTCTCGACCGGCCCGCACCTGCACTTCGAGGTCATCGTCGGCGGGACCCCGGTCGACCCCGCGGTGTGGCTGCACGCCCGCGGGCTCCTCTGACCACGCAGGCGTAGCCTCGGCGGCGTCCCGGCACGGTGCCGGACAGGACGGAGCCGCTGGTGCGCGTGTCGGTGTTGGGAACGGGTGCGATGGGGGCCGGTGTCGCCGGTTCACTGCTGCGAGGAGGTCACGAGGTCACGGTCTGGAACCGGACGCGCGACCGGGCGGTGCCGCTCGGCGACTCGGGCGCGAGCGTCGCGGACGACCCGTCGGCAGCGGTCGCGGACGCCGAGGTCGTGCTCCTGACCCTCTTCGACACCGACGCGGTGGTCGACGTCCTCGAGCAGGCAGCCGGGGACGCCCCGGAGGACGCCGTGTGGGTGCAGGCCTCCACGATCGGCACGGCAGGCACGGAGACCGTGGTCCAGCTCGCGGCGAAGTACGGCATCACCCTCGTCGAGGCGATGATGCTCGGCACGAAGGCGCCGGCGGAGCAGGGCAAGCTGACCCTGCTCGCGGCCGGGTCGCCCGAGGTGCTCGACCGGCTGACCCCGGTGTTCGACGCCGTCTCGGTGAAGACCGTGCGCGCCGGCGACCAGGTCGGCCAGGGCACGGCGCTCAAGCTCGCGGCGAACGCCTGGGTCGCGTCCATCACGGCCGCCACCGCGCAGTCGCTCGCCGTGGCGCGGGCCCTCGGGCTCGACCCGGCGCTGTTCCTCGAGGCGATCGACGGGACCGCGAGCGACTCGCCCTACGCCCACACCAAGGGCGAGGCGATGATCGCGGGGGAGTACCCGCCGCAGTTCGCGCTCGACGGAATCCGGAAGGACATCGGCCTCATCACGGACGCGGCGCGCGACGCCGGCGTCTCGACGGTCCTCCTCGACGCACTCGGACGGGTCTACGCCGACGCGAGCGCCGCGGGGCACGGTTCCGACGACATCGCCGCGGTCGCCACGGCGTTCTGACGCGGGCGGGCGTCAGGAGCGACGCAGGAGCCGTCGGACGGCCGCAGTGAACCGTCCGACGGCTTCGTCGTTCATCGTGTTCGCCAGGTCGAAGGCCTCACTGGTGGGATCCGCCCCGGCCCGGATACGCCGGAGTGCGGCGTCCGCCCGGGCACGTGCGTCGAGTTCGGCGAGGGGCATGTCGTCCTCGGGGTCGTGCTCCGGCACGTCGCCGCCGGAGGGGACGACCGGTCTCACGGTGCGCTCCAGCGCTGCGGCGTCATGCCGGCAGGCTACGCGAGGGCGACGTCGTCCGTGGTGAGGTCGTCCGGAGCGATGTCGTCGACGACGCGGGTCATCTCGTCGAGGAACGACACGATGACCCGGACGTCGTCGTGGTCGAGGCGGGACGCCACCGACGCGCCGCTGTCGTCGAGTTCGTCCAGGACCGCGAGCGCCTGCCGCATGGCGCCACCGGACGCCGTGAGGAACACCCCGCGGCGGTCGTGCGGGTCTGGGTGACGCTCGACGTGCCCGCTGCGGACGAGCCGGTCCACGAGCGCGGACGTCGACGCCGCGGTGATGCCGAGTTCCTCGGCGAGCTGCTTGGAGTTCACGCGGTGCCCGGCCTGTTCGGCGTCGAGCAGGACCTGCAGTGCGAGGAGGGCGTTCTCGCCCACGCCGAGCGCCTCGCGCGCCCGACGTCGTGCCGCGTTCGCGGCGCTGCGGTAGCGCCGGAGGGCGTTCAACACGGAGACCGCGTCGGCCCTCGTGCGCTCGTCGTACCAGTACCCCGCGGAGTCCGTTGCTGCCTCGGTGGTCATACCACAATGCTAGACGCTCTAGTTAGATTGTCTAGCGAGTGCGCGCCGAACGGCCACGCAACACCCGCGACGCCCGGCCGAAACACTCCCGCAACGACCGCTCAGTAGGTTCGCCGCATGCGGGTGCCGACGTGATGAGCCATCTCGCCGGGAGCGTGTTCCGCCTCGGCGCCGCCCTCGAGCACACCGACCTCGTGGCGCGGCTGCTGGACGTCTACGTGGTGCGGCCGTCGGCGTCCGTGCCCGCGGGTCACGCCCGGACCGCGTCGCTCCTGCGGTCGGTGGTCGGGGCGTCGGACGCGCGGGACGCCGACCCCGCCGCGACGCTCGACGCGCTCGCGCTCGACCGGCACGAGCCGGCCTCGATCGCACACGCGGTGGCGGTCGCCCGCGACGCCGCGCGCCGTGCCCGCGAGGTCGTCTCGACCGAGCTCTGGGACTGCCTCGACGTGACGCGTTCGCGGATGCCGCGCAAGGTCGGCGGCGACCGAGCTCACGACTTCCTCGGTTGGGCGAAGGAGCGGAGCGCGCTGGCCGTCGGGGTGGTCGACGGGGACGCGAGCCGCGACGACGTGTGGGCGTTCTTCACGCTCGGCCGGTCGCTCTCCCGGGTGCGGACCACCTCGGCCCTGCTCAGCTCCGGACTGCTCGACCCGTCCTCGCCCGAGGCGTGGTCGGACGCCCTGCGCGGGTGCGGCGCCGCCGAGGCCTTCCGCCGGGGTGCGCACCACGACGTCGACCCCTCGGAGGCCGCCGCGTTCCTGCTCCTCGACACGCACAGTCCGCGGACGGTGGCGTTCCTCGCGCACCGCGCGGTCGACGGGCTCGAGCGGGTCACCGCCGCGTGCGTCGCCGATGAGGTCGCGGCCTTCCGGCGCGCGGTCGCCGCCCTCGACGCGGTCGCGCCGCAGGAGGTGCTCGCGGGGCTCCGAGCGGTCACGACGCGCCTCGCGGATGCGGGGAAGGCCGTCGACGCCGCGCTCGAGGCCCGGGTGTTCTCGGTCGCGTCCGCGGTCTCCTGACGACGGCGGACGACGAACGACGGACGACGGAAGACCGGCGACGGGCGACGGACGACGGAAGACCGGCGACGGGCGACGGGCGCCGGACGACGGCCGCCGGTCGCCGGGCACCAGACGACCGGCGACGGGCGCCGAGCGGTGTCCAACGACTGCCGTCACTCCGGCCGGGAGGCGCGGTGCCGGACCGGTGCACCGCCTGCGGTGGGTGCGTGGCGGGGGCGAGCCGTTCCTCCCGGCCGGTGGGTCGGCGTCAGACGCCGCTGGACCGGTTGGCGACCGCCTCGTCGCGGGACAGGTCCTGCCGCAGCGCGGAGCGCGCGGCGCGCGTGCCGACCACGGGGACGGCGTGCGTGATCGCCAGGTGCAGGCGGGTGTCGGCGTCGTAGCGCAGCCGCAGTCGTTGGAAGCGGACGAGCCAGACGACGGCGATCGCGAGGGCGACGAACCCGGATGCCGCGCCCACGCCGATGGCCCACCGCGGGCCTGCCGCGTCGGCGATCGCCCCGACGATCGGCGCCCCGATGGGGGTGCCGCCGGCGAAGATCGCCATGTAGAGCGCCATGACGCGACCGCGCATCGCGGGGGTCGTGGTGGTCTGCACGAGGGCGTTCGCGGTGGTCATGAAGGTCAGTGACGCGAGCCCGACGAACATCAGCACGACGGCGAAGCTCCAGTACGTCGGGGCGAACGCGGCGGCGGTGCACGCGAGTCCGAACCCCGCCGACGCGACGACGAGCGTCCGCATGCGGGGCCGGTCCCGTCGCGCCGACAGCAGGGCGCCGAGGACGGAACCGATCGCCATCACCGAGTTGAGCAGGCCGAACTCGCCCGCGCCCCGGTGGAACTCGACCTTCGCCATCGTCGAGGTGAAGATCGGGAAGTTCACGCCGAACGTCCCGACGACGAAGATCATGCACAGCACGACGATGATGTCCGGCCGGGTCCGGACGTACCGGAAGCCCGCGACGATCTGGCCCTTGCCCCGCTTCGCCCGCGGCCGGTCGGCGAGCTGGGTCGGGTCGACGAACCGCAGCGCGATCAGGACCGCGAGGAACGACGCGGCGTTGATCACGAACACCCACCCGGAGCCGATCGCCGCGATGAGCACCCCGGCGACCGCGGGCCCGATCAGCCGGGCGGCGTTGAACGACGCGGAGTTGAGCGCCACGGCGTTCGCGACGTGTTCGCCCTGCACCACGTCGGACACGAACGCCTGCCGGATCGGGGTGTCGAATGCGGCGACGATGCCGAGCGCGAGTGCGAAGCCGTACAGCGACAGCAGGGTGGCGGTGTGCGTGAGCACCATCACGCCGAGCCCGAGTCCGAGCGCACCCATGAGCCCCTGCGTGAGCATGAGCATCTTCCGACGGTCGAACCGGTCGGCGACGAGTCCGGTGAACGGCAGGAGGAGCAGCTGCGGCCCGAACTGCAGCGCCATCGTGACGCCGACGGCCACCGCGTCGTCGTTCGACAGCTGGGTGAGCACGATCCAGTCCTGTGCCGTGCGCTGCATCCAGGTGCCGACGTTCGACACCAGGGCACCGGCGAACCAGATGCGGTAGTTGCGTCCCGCGAGGGACCGGAACATGGCGGTCACTGCTGGGCGAGCCTCCTCAGGATGTCGGTGGCCTCGGCGAGCGTCGTCCGCTCCGCCGGGGTGAGCCTCGCCAGGCGCGGGGTGAGCCAGCCGTCACGTCGGCGACGGGTCTCCTCGACGAACGCGGCTCCGGCCGGGGTCGGCGCGATGAGGACCTTGCGTCGGTCGACGTCGTGCAGGGTCTTCGTGACGAGGCCGCGGTCGGTGAGCACGGCGACGGTCTTCGTCATCGACGGCGGGGTCACCCCGTCCTGCCGGCTGAGCTCCGCGAGGGTCATCGGGCCGTCGCGGTGGAGCCGGGCGAGGGCGGAGAACTGGGCGTCGGTGACGCTCGTGTCGGCCTTCTGGTTCCGGAGCGTCCGCGAGAGCCGGTTGACCGCGATCCGGAGGTCGGTCGCGAGCGACGTGCGGGTGGCGGTGGCGGGCATGGTCGTTAGCCTAGCAAATTAGTTCGGTGAACGAACTGGTTGTGCGTTCCGCGGATCCGGAATGCGTGTCGCACGTGTACCGTTCGGACTGTGGGCAACAGGTGTTGTCCAGATGAACGGAAGAAGGAGCACATGTCCGAGTTCGAGCGCAAGGTCGCCGTCGTCACCGGTGGCGGCAGCGGGATCGGCGAGGCGATCGCGAAGGAGCTCGCCCGCGCGGGTGCGAGCGTCGTCGTGACCGACATCAAGCGCGACGCGGCCGAGCGGGTCGTGACCGAGATCGAGTCAGCGGGCGGCACCGCGAGCGCGTTCGAGGCGAACTCCGCGCTGGCCGCCGACAACGAGCGCATGGTGCGGTTCGCCGTGGACACGTACGGCGCGCTCCACCTCGCCGTGAACAACGCGGGGATCGGAGCCGCTCCGCAGCCGATCGGCGAGTACGACGTCGAGGCGTGGGACCGCGTCCGCGGCGTCGACCTCGACGGGGTCTTCTACGGCCTGCGCTACGAGATCCCCGCGATGCTCGCCGCCGGCGGCGGCGCGATCGTCAACATGTCGTCGGTGCTCGGCTCGGTCGGCATCGCGCAGAACGCGGCCTACGTCGCGTCCAAGCACGCCCTCGTCGGCCTCACGAAGGTCGCGGCGCTCGAGTACACCGCACAGGGCGTCCGCACGAACGCGGTCGGACCGGGCTTCATCGACACCCCGCTCGTGCGCTCGTCGCTCTCCGCCGAGGCGCTGACGGCGCTCGAGCAGGAGCACGCGGCCGGACGGCTCGGCACCGACGCCGAGGTCGCCGCGCTCGTGCTCTTCCTGCTGAGCGACAAGGCCTCGTTCATCAGCGGCAGCTACCACCTGGTCGACGGCGGCTACAGCGCGCACTGACACGGGCGGTCGAACGGGAGGCCCGGATCACGTGACCGACGTCGGTCACGTGATCCGGGCCTCCTGTCCGTCAGCCGGCCCGTCGGCCCGCCGCGCCGTCAGCGCGTCGCCGTGATCGCGTCGTGGGGGAGCAGCGCGTGCACACCCCACGTGCGGTTCGCGACCTGCGTGACCCGCATGCTCACGGCGACGCTCGCCATGGCGAGGGCCTCCGCGCGACCGATGGCGAACAGCCCGGCGATCCAGTCGACCATCGCGTCGAGGGCCGTGGTGGTGGCGGTGTTGAGGTCGGCGTCGAACCCGAAGGTGATGCGGCCGGCCGGGGTCGTGGCGTGGATGCCGGCCACGGGGGCGTCGTCCAGGACCTCGAGCGTCATCGTCGTCGTCATGCCGCACTCGATGGCGGTGCCGGAGACCTCGCCGTCGCCCTGGGCCGCGTGGCCGTCACCGACCCAGAGCAGCCCGTCCGGGACCGTGACCGGGAGGAACAGCGTGGAACCGGCGACGAGCTCCCGGCAGTCGATGTTCCCGCCGCCGACCGGCCGCGGTGGGATGGTCGAGTGCTCGCCGATCGGGTCCGGAGCGACGCCGACCACCCCGAGGAACGGTGCCGTGCGGACCGACAGCCCGAGCTGGTTCCGCGCCGTGCCCCGGTCGGCGTCGACGGACCACAGCAGCGGACCGCGCGACTCCCGCTCCACGAGGCCCAGTGCCCGGTTCACCGGGGTGTCGACACCGCCCGAGCCGGTGTACCCCCAGTCGTCGGGCACCAGGTCGTCGAAGTGGACGGCGAGCACCTGACCCGGACGTGCGCCGTCCACCGCGATCGGCCCGACGAGGCAGTGCCCGCGGCGGGACGGCAGGAGCGTCGGGACCTCGGCCCCGGGCTCCGGCTGCCGTTCGGTGTACCCGGCGGCGCTCAGGGTCCGGACGGTCACCGTGTCACCCGGATCCACGCGGAGCACCGGTGGACGCGTGGCGTCGAAGACGTCGATGGCGGTGGTGAGCGAGGCGTCGATGCGGTGTGCGGTCACCCGTCGATCCTCGCAGCAGCCGCGCCCTACCGGTGGAAGGCCGGGATGGTCAGCCAGATCCCGAACAGCACCGCCGCGCCGCACACCGCGAAGCACGTCCACGCCCCGACCAGCGCGGGGAGGGGCGTGTGCCCGGACCGCGGCGTCTCCTCGGCGTACTGCGTCCGCTCGCCACCCGCGTCGACCGGCTGTCCGGTCCCGAGGAGGCGCAGGCCCAGCGTGTAGAGCAGCACCACGCCGACCGCGGCGACGAACCCCACCCACGCGACGGTCCAGATCGCTCCGAAGTCGATGTCCACCGGGTCCTCCGATCAGGCCGCGACCGGCTGCGACGCCGGCTGTTCGTCGTTGACGTTGTCCTGCGTCACCGGCTTGCGGCGAGCGAGGACGAAGAAGCCGATCCCGGCCGCGAGCGCGAGCACGGCGACGATGACCAGCCCGACGGTCGAGGTCGCCGCCACCGCCGTCGCGAGGGCACCGACCACCGCCGCCGCCGGCAGGGTGATGACCCAGGCGACGACGATCCGGCCGACGATCGACCAGTGCACGTCGGCGAGCTTCTTGCCGAGGCCCGAGCCGATCACCGAGCCGCTCGTCACGTGGGTCGTCGAGAGCGCGAACCCGAGGTGGGACGCGACCAGGATGGTCGCGGCGGAGCTCGCCTCGGCCGCGAACCCCTGCGGCGACTGCACGTCCGAGATGCGCTTCCCGACCGTCCGCATGATCCGCCACCCGCCCATGTACGTACCGAGGCCGATCGCGAGTCCGCACGCCAGGATCACCCAGAGCGCCGGCCCGCTGCCCGACGGCTGGTAGTTCGCGGCGATCAGGGTCAGCGTGATGACGCCCATCGTCTTCTGCGCGTCGTTCGTGCCGTGGGCGAGCGAGACGAGCGACGCGGACACCGTCTGGCCGTGCCGGAAGCCCGTCGCGGCACCGTGCGTCGTCGCGTTCCTCGTGAGCGTGTACGCGAGGTAGGTGGCGACGAGGGCGATCAGCCCCGCGATGACCGGCGAGAGCAGGGCCGGCAGCACGACCTTCGACACCACCGTCGCCCAGTCGACCGAGTTCAGCCCCGCACCGATGATCGACGCCCCGATGAGCCCGCCGAACAGCGCGTGCGTCGACGACGACGGCAGGCCGAAGTACCACGTGGCGAGGTTCCACAGCACGGCGCCGACGAGGCCGGCGAAGATCATCACGGGGGAGATGTGGATACCGTCCTGGCCCTCGCGGATGATGCCCTGCGAGACGGTCTTGGCGACCTCGGTGGAGAGGAACGCGCCGACCACGTTGAGGACGGCGGAGATGAGCACGGCGGTCCGGGGCTTCAGGGCTCCGGTGGCGACCGAGGTGGCCATGGCGTTCGCGGTGTCGTGGAAGCCGTTCGTGAAGTCGAACACGAGGGCCACCACGATCACCAGCACGACGGTGACGAGGACGTCCATGCGCGAGACGGTAGGCCCGGTGCGAGCGCGCTGCGTGAACGCCGGGTGAACACACCACGGAACCCGTGCGGCGCCCGCGCGTCTGCGAGGATGCGGGGGTGCCGACCTTCTCCGCAGCCCGAGGGGACTCCTCGTTCACCGACGCGCACGGCGTCGAGATCGTCTACTCGACCTGGCGTGCCGCCCGGCCGAAGGGCGTCGTGCAGATCGCGCACGGCGTCGGCGAGCACTCGCTCCGCTACGAGCCGCTCGCGCAGGACCTCGTCCGCGCCGGCTGGACGGTCGTCGCGAACGACCACCGCGGCCACGGCCGGACCGGCCTGGCGCAGTGGGGCGGCGACCACGCGAAGCTCGGTCGGCTCGGTCCCGGGGGCCTGCGCGCCGCGATCGCGGCGGTCGAGCAGCTGAGCACCCTCGCCCGCGAGGACACCCCGGACGTCCCGCTCGTCCTGCTCGGGCACTCGTGGGGGTCGCTCATGGCGCAGCGGATCGTGAACACGTCGAGCGAGGCGTACGACGGGATCGTGCTCTCCGCCACCGCGTACCGGCTGCCCGGGTGGATGAACAGCGGCGACCTCAACGCCCGGTTCGCCGGAGCCGGGCCGACGAAGTACGAGTGGATCAGTCGCGACCGGGCGGTGATCGACGCGATCGGGCTGGACCCGCTCGCGGTCGAGGCCGACGTCATCCGGCTCTTCGGACTCCCGGACACCCTGCGGCTGCTCGGGGTGCCGCGGCGAGGGATCCCGCACGACGTCCCGATGCTCCTGCAGGTCGGGTCGGACGACTCCCTCGGCGGCCCGCGGTCCGTCGAACGCCTGGCCCGGGCCTACCGGACGCGCGAGAAGCTGACGGACGTCGAGGTGCGGGTGTACGAGGGGGCGCGGCACGAGGTCTACAACGAGACGAACCGCGACGAGGTCGTCGCCGACCTCGTCGCCTGGCTGGGTCGCGCGGTCGCGCGCTGACGGGGTGCGCCTGCCGTGCGGGCGGAACCAGGTTCCGGACACAGCACCGCGAAAGAGCGTGGTTCCGTGTCCGGAACCTGGTTCCGCAGGCGGGTCGACCCCCGGCGGGGTGGACGCGACGACGGGACGGACTGGAGGCGCGGGGCGGGCCCGCCGCGCGCCTCCAGGCAGAGAGACGGGGACGACGATGACGGAGCGGCGCGCTGACGTGGTGGTGACGGTCCTCGACGCGGCGGCGGCGGTGGCGCTCGAGCGACGCGAGCCGCCCGGGCGGCGGTACGCGCGGTGGGCAGCAGCCGCACAGGACCGCGGTGAACTGACCGTCCTCGTCGCCTGGGCCGGTACGGAGCCGGTCGGGTCGGGTGAGGTCACGGCGGGCGACGAACCGGAGCTGCGGAACCTCCGGGTCGATCTGGACCACCGTGGGCGGGGTGTCGGGTCGGCCCTCATCGCCGCGGCCGAACGCCTCGCGGCGGCGTGCGGGGTGCTCCGCATCGGCGTCGCGCTCGACAACCCGGACGCGCGCCGCCTGTACGAGCGGGCCGGGTACGTGGCGACGGGCGAGGTCCAGGAGTACGACTACACGTACGTGGACGACGACGGTCGGCAGGTGACCGCGCAGGAGGCCTCTGCGTACCTCGCGAAGAACCTCCGTGGCGGGGCCTGACCGATCCGCGGGCCGGAGTGCACGGGCGTAAGGTCGTCGTGTGCACGGTGAGTACAAGGTCCCAGGCGGGAAGCTCGTCGTCGTCGACCTCGAGGTCGTCGACGGAACCATCCAGGAGTTCCGGCTCGCCGGCGACTTCTTCCTCGAACCGGACGACGCGCTGCCGCTGATCGACGCCGCCGTGAACGGCCTGCCGTCGACGACGGACGCCGCCGGGATCGCCGCGGCCGTCCGCGGTGCGCTGCCCGAGGGTGCGCAGCTGCTCGGCTTCACGCCCGAGTCGGTCGGGGTCGCCGTCCGGCGGGCGCTCTCCCGCGCGTCCTCGTGGCAGGACTACGACTGGGAGGTCATCCACGAGGGACCGATCTCCCCGAACGAGCACCTCGCGCTCGACCAGGTCCTCACCGAGGAGGTCGGGGCCGGCCGTCGTGGTCCGACGCTCCGCATCTGGGAGTGGGACGAGTCCGCGGTCGTCATCGGGTCGTTCCAGTCCCTCAAGAACGAGGTCGACCCGGACGGCGCGGCGAAGTACGGCGTGCAGGTCGTCCGACGCATCTCCGGCGGCGGCGCGATGTTCATGGAGGCGGGCGCGATCATCTCGTACTCGCTGTACGTGCCGGCCGACCTCGTGCAGGGCATGACCTTCGCCGACTCGTACGCCTACCTCGACGAGTGGGTGATCGAGGCGCTGAAGTCCCTCGGCATCGACGCGTACTACCAGCCGCTCAACGACATCACCTCGGCGAAGGGCAAGATCGGCGGCGCCGCGCAGAAGCGCCTCGGCACCGGCGCCGTGCTGCACCACGCGACGATGAGCTACGACATGGACGGCCAGAAGATGGTCGAGGTGCTCCGCATCGGTCGCGAGAAGATGAGCGACAAGGGCACGACCTCGGCAGCGAAGCGCGTCGACCCGCTGCGTTCGCAGACCGGCCTGCCGCGCGCGGAGGTCATCGAGCGGCTCATCGGCACGTTCACGAAGCTCTACGGGGCGCACGAGGGGCACGTCACCGAGGCCGAGCGGCAGCGGGCGCAGGAGCTCATCGCGACGAAGTTCGCGACGAAGGAGTGGCTCGAGCGGGTGCCCTGAGCGCTCGACGTCCACGACGGGGTGCGCCGGCGACCGAGTCCTCGTCGCCGGCACACCCCGTCGGGCCCCTCGCGCTCAGTGCGCGTCGACCACCTGTGCCGGCCCGGGGTTCGTCGCGTCGACCGCTGCACCCGTGCCGTCGATGACGGAGTCGATGCCGCCCGAGCCGTTGAGGAACCGGGTCAGCAGGTCGTGCATGACGATCCCGCTCCGCCCCGAGGTCGTGAACGCCTCCGAGGCATGGACGTCGACCCCCTGGTCGAAGAAGCTGTAGCTCCCCATGCCCGATCCGTGGAAGCTCCGGACACGGGGCGAGATCGCCAGCGCCGGGTAGCCCTTCGTGTTCCGGGAGGCGTTCCACGCTGCCTGGGACGGCACGTCGTAGGGCATCTCGTTCTGGAAGAACACGACCCGTCCGTCCTCACCGTTCCACTGCACCTCCGTCTTCTGGAAGTGCTCGACGAAGAGCCCGGTCGCCGTGACCCGGTCACCGTTCACCACGACCCCGGTGTCGGACCTGTTGCTCGACCAGCCGACGCCCGTCCCGTGGTCCGCCCGCCAGGCCCAGACGTCGTCGAGGACGACGTCGGACGCGTCCACCGTCAGCGCGGTGTCGGTCCGTCCGGCCGTGGCACCGCCGACCCGGAAGAACACGTCCGAGACGAGGGTCGGCTGGCCGCCGGAGCGACCGCGACCGACGTCGAGGAGCGTCCGTGACCCGCGCGGACCCGCGTCGAGCACGAGTCCCGTGACCACGCTGCCGGCTGCCCCTCGGAGGTCGAGCGCGTGGCCGCCCGCCGTCGGCACCAGCGTGGCGAAACCGAGGCCCATCACCACCGTGTCGGGGTGGACGACGCGGATCGGCTCCGCGTACGAGTAGACGCCGGGGCTGAGCAGCAGGTCGGAGCCTCGCGCGAGCGCCCGGTTCACCTGCGCGACCGGTGTCCGCGGTGTCGCGACGAAGAAGTCGCGCAGCGGGACCGAACGTGCGGTGGCGTCCGACGCCCACGAGGTCCCGGAGGTGTCCTCCGTGGCGTCGGGGACGCGGACCGAGTACGAGCCGCCTGCGGAACGGACGAGGAACGGGGTCTCGCGGGTGACCGGGGTCGTGGCGAGCGTCGTGTACGGCTGGGCTCCGGACTGGCCGAAGGTCTCGGTGGGAGCCCCGGTGACGCCGGAGAACACCTGGTTCCACACTCCGTTCGACCAGCCGCCGATCGAGGAGTTCCGGACGAGGAACTGCTGCTGCGAGCCGTTGACCACCTGGCCCGAGAACGCGGAGTCGGCGATGAACCCGCCGCTGGCGTACTGCGGACCCGCGGTGCAGTAGTCCATGAGCGTGGTCGTGCCGTTCACCTGCACCCGCCGCATCGGCGAAGCCTGCGACACCGCCCAGAACTCGGTGTCCGCCCGGCAGCCGCTCGAGCCCGTCGGGTTGATCGTGAGGTTCGACAGGGACCGCCAGAAGTTGTTCAGGGCGATGCACCCGCTCGTCGCGTCGCACTGGTTGAGGACGTTCACCGCGCCGTTGACGACGACGTCGCCCGGGTCCGCTCCGAGGCCGGCGACCTGCTCGTAGTACCCCACCTGCACCACGAGCGGTTCGGCCGCGCTGCCGTAGGTGCCGGGGGCGAACAGGAGCGTGTACCGCTCCGGACCGAACTGGTTGGACACCTGCTGCGCCGACACGGCGTCGAACGCCGCCTGCACGTCGGCCTGCGGTGCCGACGGGGTGAACACCATGACGTTCGGCCCGAGTCCCGGTGCGCCGAACTCCTGCAGCGCCGAGGAGATCGACGTCGGGGTCGCTGCGGAGGCGACGGCGGGCACCCCGATGCCCGCCGCGATGAGTGCGCTGCCGGCCGTGAGGCCGATCGCGATGTGCCGGAGCGTGCTCCGGATCCGTGGTTGCATGCCGAGACCCCTTCGTCCGGCGGCCGGACGTCGTCGTCCGGACCGCACCGCGAAGCCTACGACCGGTCCGGGTCCGGGCGGCGACGCGATCCGGAACCCGCTCGAGAGCGTGTCGTCCGGCGGCCGGTCACGACCCGTCGCGCAGGTCGGCGAGCGTGCGTTCCCGGAGCTCGATCCGGTCGAACACCGCCCGGCAGCCCCGGCCGGTCGGTGCCTGGGCGAGGAACCCCACCGACCACGGCGCGTCACCGGAGCCGAGCCGGAAGACCCGCACGAAGTCCCACGTCGCTCCGTCGTCCGAGGAGTGGAACGCCCACGCCGACCCCACCCGGGCGACCCGGAGGAACACCCCGTCAGCGTCGAGCAGTCGGCCGTTCGCGTCGTCGGAGTACCCGTCCGTCACGACGCTGACGACCATGTCCCGACCCTGGGGCGACCGCTCGTCGCAGACCTTCGCCCAGTGGTCCGGGTCCGACCAGAGCGCGAGGGCACCGGCGTCGAACGTCGTCCGCGGCCCGGGCACCCGGACGCGCGCCGACAGGGTGAAGTCGCCGGATGGTGCGGCGAACGCCAGGGCGCTCGCACCGTGCTGCTGCGGACCGCCGCCGGCGTCGTTCGTCCAGTCCACGCCCGCAGCCGCGTCGAGCACCAGGGACCCGGCCCCCGGATCGACGGTGACGGACCCGGCGGCACCGGTCCAGGTGAGGGGCGGCAGGCCGGGGAGCGCGACGTCGGGCATGCGAGCAGGCTAGCGCCAGGCGACGCGCTGGCGCCCGACCCGCGGCACGGAGCGCTGCCCGTGCGCGGTACGAGGCGCTGCCCGCTCGCGGTACGAGGCGCTGCCCGTGCGCGGTACGGGGCGCTGCCCGCTCGCGGTCCGGGGCGTTGTCCGCCCGGCCTGTCCGCCCGCGCTGCCCGTCCGGGCTACGCGCTCTGCCGCCAGACCACCTCGGTCGGCAGGACCAGCCCCTGCGGCCCGTCGTCGTCCGTGCCGGCGATCTGGGCGAGGACCTGCCGCGCCGCGTGCTCGCCGAGGGTCCGGGCGGGCTGCCGCACCGTCGACAGCGGTGGGTCGCAGCGGAGCGCCCACGCACTGTCGTCGAAGCCCACCACGCCGATGTCGTGCGGCACGGAGCGGCCGGCCCGGTGCAGCACGTCCATGGCGCCGGCGGCGACCGCGTCCGACGCGGCGAAGACCCCGTCGACGTCCGGTGCCCGGTCGAGCAGCTCGCGCATCCCCTCGACCCCGGCGGTGTAGCTGAACAGGGGGTTCCTCGCCACGAGCGCGGGGTCGAAGCGGTCGCCCAGCGCCTCGGTGAAGCCCGCGAGCCGGTCCTGCCCGGAGTCGCGGTCGAGTCCCGAGGCGAGCATCCCGATCCGGCGGCGTCCGGTCTCGACGAGTCGGCTGGTGATCGCGAAGGCCGCGGCACGGTTGTCGATGCCGATCCAGGACGTGTTCGCGGCGTCGGTCGGGTGGCCGACGAAGCACGCCGGCAGGCCCATCTCCTCGATCGCCCGGGTGACGGCGTCCCCGTCGCGGGCGGACAGCACGATCGCCCCGTCGACGAACCCGCCCCGCAGGTACTCGACGACCCGCTCGTCGTCGCGGACGGAGTCGACCATGATCGTCACGAGCTGCTGGTCGGCCTCGGACAGCACCGCGTTCGTGCCGATCAGGATGTTGCCGATGTTCGGGTCGTCGAGCACCTGGACGGACGGCTCGTGCACGATGAGCGCGACCGCGCCCGACCTGCGGGTGACGAGGCTCCTGGCGGCTGCGCTGCGGACGTACCCGACCCGGCGGACGGCCTCCTGCACGGCCTCGCGGGCCTTCGGAGACACGTACGGCTCGTCGTTGAGGACGCGCGACACCGTGCCGCGGGAGAGGCCGGCTTCGTCCGCGACGTCCTGGATCGTGGCGCGGGCACGGGACGTTCGGACGTCGGACATGCGGCCACTGTAGCCGCCCGTGACGGCTCGACGGCGTGGCCCGTCTTGACAAGCGGCGCAGAACGGCGTTTACTCTGGGAGCGCTCCCAGAAGTCTCCGGCCCCGCTCGGCCGGAGCGGACTGGGAGCGCTCCCAGAACACTGGGTGGCCTTCGCCGTCGAAGGGGTCCTCGGACGCAGACGGCGGTCGCCGCCCGCGACGGACGAGGACACCGACGTGACCACCACCCTCCCGGCCCCGGCCAGCACGGCCCTCGGGCTCGGCTCGACCGGCCTGGCGTTCGGCTGCGACTACAACCCCGAGCAGTGGGACCCCGAGGTCTGGGTCGAGGACGTGCGCCTCATGCGCGAGGCCGGCGTCAACCTCGTCGCGATCAACGTCTTCGGCTGGTCGCACGTCGAGCCGCGGCCGGGTGAGTACGACTTCGCCGCGCTCGACCGGGTCATCGGACTGCTCCACGACGCCGGCATCGGGGTCGACCTCGGCACCGGCACCGCGTCGACCCCACCGTGGTTGACCACCGCCCACCCCGAGGTCCTGCCGGTCGTCGCCGACGGCACCATCCGTTGGCCGGGCGGTCGCCAGGCGTTCTGCCCGAGCTCCCCGGTCTACCGCGAGCACGCGCTGGCCCTCGTCCGCGCCACCGCCGAGCGGTACGGCGACCACCCCGCGGTCAAGCTCTGGCACGTGTCGAACGAGCTCGGCTGCCACAACGCGCACTGCTACTGCGACGTCTCGGCCGAGGCGTTCCGGGGATGGCTCCGGAACCGCTACGGCACCGTCGAGGCGCTCAACGCCGCGTGGGGGACCGCCTTCTGGAGCCAGCGCTACGGCACCTTCGACGAGGTCCTGCCGCCCCGGCTGACCCTCTCGACGAACAACCCGTCGCAGGTGATCGACTTCGACCGGTTCTCGTCCGACGAACTCCTCGGCCACCACCGGGCCGAGGCCGCCGTCCTCCGCGAGCTGAGCGACAAGCCCGTGACGACCAACTTCATGGTCGCCGCCCACATCACGGCGCTCGACTACTGGACGTGGACGGGCGACATGGACGTCATCGCCAACGACCACTACCTCGACCACCGCCTGCCCCGGCCGCACGTCGAGCTCGCCTTCGCCGCCGACACGACCCGGGGGCTCGCCGGCGGTGCTCCGTGGTTGCTCATGGAGCACTCGACCGGTGCGGTGAACTGGCAGCCGGTGAACATCGCGAAGGCGCCCGGCCAGATGCTCCGCAACACGGTCGCGCACATCGCCCACGGCGCCGACGGCGTCTGCTTCTTCCAGTGGCGCGCCTCCGTGCAGGGCAGCGAGAAGTTCCACTCGGCGCTGCTGCCGCACGCGGGCACGAACTCGCGGACCTGGCGGGAGGTCACGGAGCTCGGCGCCCTCGTCGAGCGCCTCGGCGAGCTCCGCGGTTCCCGCGTCGCCGCCGACGTCGCGCTCGTCTTCAGCTGGGAGAACCAGTGGGCGGCCGACCTGGAGGCCCACCCCAGCACCGCGCTGCGGTACCTCGAGCAGGTCCACGCCTTCCACGGCGCGCTGTGGGACGCCGGCGTCACGGTCGACGTGGTCGCGCCCGGCGCACCCCTCGACGGCTACGCCGTCGTCGTCGTGCCCGAGCTCTACATGGTGCGCGACGAGCACGCCGCGGTGATCCAGGAGCACGTCGCCCGCGNCCCGTCGAGCTGCACGGCGCCACGAGCGTCGTCGACCACGCGGAGGGACCGCTGGCCGGCAGCCCCGCGGTCACCCGCAACGAGCACGGCGACGGGACCGCCTGGTACGTGTCGACGGTCCTCGACGACGCCGCGCGGGGCGCACTGCTCCGTCGCGTGCTCGCCGAGGCCGGCACCGCACCGGACCCGGTCGCACAGCCGGGGCTCGAGGTGGTCCGGCGCCGGGACGAGCAGCACGAGTGGGTCTTCCTGCTCAACCACACCGACCGTGCCGTCGAGCACACCGTGACGGGCCACGAGCTCGTCGCCGACCGGGCTGTGGACGGCGTCACCGTCATCGCCCCGGGCGGCACCCAGATCATCCGGACGGACAGGGAGCGACCATGACCACCACAGCCCAGCGACCGCGGGTCGCCCGACGTCGGACCGGCGGGGGCTTCCGGTACCGCCGCGCGATCGTCGTCTTCGTGACGCCGTTCGCCGTCCTCTTCACCGCGTTCTACCTCGTCCCCATCCTCTACGCGGTGTGGGAGTCGCTCCAGAAGATCGAGCGGCAGGGCACGTTCGGCGCGCCGACGCAGGTGTTCGGCGGCCTGAGCCAGTACGTGCTCGTGTTCCAGAACAGCGAGTTCTGGGGCTCGGTGCTCCGGGTACTGCTCTTCGGCGTCGTGCAGGTGCCGGTGATGCTCCTGCTCGCCCTGGTGTTCGCACTGCTGCTGGACTCGCCGCTGCTCCGCGGCAAGCGCTTCTTCCGCCTGGCGTTCTTCGCCCCGTACGCCGTCCCCGGTGTCATCGCCGCCATCATGTGGGGCTACCTGTACGCGCCGAACCTCTCGCCGTTCTCGGCGGTCACGAGCCGGTTCGACCTGCTCGGCGGCAGCACGGTCCTGTGGGCCATCGCGAACGTCGTGACCTGGGTCTACGTCGGCTACAACATGCTCATCATCTACTCGTCGCTCCTCGCGATCCCGACCGAGATCTACGAGGCGGCCAAGCTCGACGGCGCCTCGCAGCTCCGGATCGCCCTCTCGGTCAAGATCCCGATGGTGATCCCGGCGATCGTCCTGACCGCCGTGTTCTCGATCATCGGCACCCTGCAGCTCCTCACCGAGCCGACCGTGTTCCGCCAGTTCACCTCGACGATCTCGTCGACGTTCACGCCGAACATGCTCGTGTACTCGACCTCGTCGGTGCCGAACTTCAACCTCGCCGCCGCGTTCTCGGTCGTCCTCGCCGTCGCGACGTTCATCCTGTCGATCGGGTTCCTCCGACTGACCCAGCGGAAGGAAGCCCAGTGACCGTCAACGCACCCGACCGGCGCGAGCTCGTGGCGGACGCGGGCCGACCGCTCGAGCCGAACCGTGCCTCCCGTCCGCACCAGCGCGGAGCGCGGGGTCCGCGTGAGAGCGTCATCTCGCGGTCCGCCGCGATGCTCGTCATGGGCGTCTTCACCGTCTACTTCCTGCTGCCGATCTTCTGGCTGCTGGTCTCGTCGACGAAGACCGCGACGAACTTCAACACGACGTTCTCGCTGTGGTTCAGTGCGTCGTCACTGCAGGACGTCGTCACGAACCTCGGGCAGCTGTTCACCTACCAGGGCGGCATCTACCTTCGGTGGATGGCGAACAGCATCGCCTACGCGGCCGTCGCCGGGCTCATCGGCACCGTGCTGTCGGCGATGTGCGGCTACGCGCTGGCGAAGTACCGGTTCCGCGGACGCGAGGTCCTGTTCAACGTGTTCCTCGGCGGCGTCCTCGTGCCGGCCACGGCGCTCGCCCTGCCGCTGTTCCTCATCTTCAGCCAGGTCGACCTCACCGACACCTTCTGGTCGGTGTTCCTGCCGAGCATCGTCAGCCCGTTCGGCGTGTACCTGTCGCGACTGTTCGCGGCGTCGAGCGTGCCCGACGAGATCATCGAGGCCGCGCGCATCGACGGCTCCGGCGAGGTGCGCACGTTCTTCACGGTCGCCGTGCGGCTCATGTCGCCCGCGCTCGTGACGATCTTCCTGTTCCAGTTCGTCGCGATCTGGAACAACTTCTTCCTGCCGCTCGTGATGCTCCGCGACTCGTCGCTGTTCCCCGTCACCCTCGGCCTCTACACGTGGAACTCGAACGTGAGCCAGTACCCGGACCTCCGCACCCTCGTGCTCATCGGGTCGTTCCTGTCGATCATCCCGCTGCTCATCGCGTTCCTCTCCCTCCAGCGCTTCTGGCGGTCCGGCCTGGGTGCCGGCGGCCTGAAGTGACCGACCCCGCCGCGGTCGCGCACGCCCCCTGGCCCGACCGCGGCGGTCCCCGAACCCGCACCACATCCCCAACCACATCCCGAACGGAAACAGCATGAAGACAACGAAGTTCCTCAGCGTCGCCGCCGTCGCGGTCGCCGCGGCCGTCGCCCTCGCCGGCTGCAGCTCCGGCAGCAGCGGCTCCGGCAGCGGATCCGGCTCCTCCTCGGCGGCGAGCTGCAAGGCGTCGGGCGGCAAGGTCACGCTCGACTTCACGACCTGGGTGCCGAACATGGACAAGGTCGTCGAGATCTGGAACAAGGAGAACCCGGACATCCAGGTCAAGGTCTCCATCGTCGCGAGCGGCAACAGCGGCACCTACCAGAACTTCTTCAACCAGCTCAAGGCCAAGCAGGCCCCGGACATCGGCCAGGTCGAGTACGACTCGCTGCCGGCGTTCCGTGTGCAGGACGGTCTCGAGGACATCGGCGGCTGCGCCGGCGTCGCCGACGCGAAGAAGGACTTCTCCGAGGGCCTCTGGAACCAGGTGACCTTCGGTGACTCGAAGTCGGTCTACGCCATCCCGCAGGACTCCGGCCCGATGGCGCTGTACTACCGCAAGGACCTGTTCGAGAAGGCCGGCCTGTCCGTGCCGAAGACCTGGGACGAGTACGCCGAGGACGCCGTGAAGATCAAGGCGATGGGCGGCAACATCACGAACTTCTCGAAGAGCGACGTCAACCAGTTCGCCGGGCTCGTCTCGCAGGCCGGTGGCCAGTGGTTCTCGAACTCGGGCTCCGACTGGACCGTCAACCTGACCGACAGCGCGTCGAAGAAGGTCGCGAACTACTGGCAGGACCTCATCTCGAAGAAGCTCGTCAACACGCTGCCGAGCTTCTCGGACCAGTGGAACAGCGCCTACGACAAGGGTCAGGACTGGACCTGGGTCTCGGCCGTCTGGGGTGCGAACACCATCTCGAGCGGCGCGCCGTCGACCTCCGGTGACTGGGCCGTCGCGCCGATGCCGCAGTGGAACGAGGGCGAGAACAAGTCGGCAGCCTGGGGTGGTTCGTCGAACGTCGTCTTCGCGGGCAGCAAGCACCCGGCCGAGGCGTCGAAGTTCCTGGTCTGGCTGAACACCTCGAAGGAGGCGCTCGCCGCGCTGAACAAGCAGGCCAACCTGTACCCGGCCTCGACCACCGGTGCCGACCTCCCCGCGCTGACCGAGGGCCTGCCGTTCTACGGCAACCAGAAGATCTACGAGGAGTTCGCGAAGGCGGCCGAGAACATCCAGCCGTTCACCTGGGGTCCGACCATGACCCAGACCTACTCGGACGTCTCGGACGGCTTCGGCCAGGCGACGGCCGGGCAGGGCACCCTGCTGGAGGCGCTCGAGTCCGGGCAGTCGAAGACGATCGCGGCGCTCAAGGCGCAGTCGATCCCGGTCAAGGGCTGACGATCCGTCGGTGACGCAGCGCTGACACGCTGACGGACGGGAGGCACGGTGCCGGTGGGCAGCGTGCCTCCCGTCGTGTGCGTGGGTGCGTGGGCGGCGCTGGTCGGCCGTGGCCGCGGTGGCGGTCCTCGGCCCGGTCAGCGCACGAGGCGGAGGGACCGCTCGATCGGGCCGAACGACGACGTCGCACCGTCGGCCGAGAACCCGTTGCGCCGGTAGAACGCGATCGCGCGGGCGTTGTCGTCCGCGACCCAGAGCTGCGCCGGCCGGGCTCCGAGCACGGCGTCGAGGAGTCCCTGTCCGGCCCCGGAGCCGTGCACCCGTGCGAGCGTGTAGAGCATCGTGAGCTCCTCGGGCCGGACGGCGCCGTCGTCGGTGGCGGGTTGCACGGCCGCGAAGCCGACGATGCCGCTGCCGTCCTCCGCGACGACCGCGGTGAACACGTCGCCGGTCAGGTTCTCCCGCCACATCGGCACGCGGCGGTCGGCGTCGAACCACGGACTCGTGTCCGGGTCGTCGACGACGTGGCCGTACGTCTCCCGCCACGAAGCCGCGTGCACGTGGGCGATCGCAACGGCGTCGGCGGGGACGGCGGACCTGATCGTGATCGACGCGGGATCTTCGTGGTGTGGCACCGTCCGACCGTACCGCCCCGTTCCCGGTGTCGTCGCGCCACCAGCGCGTCTGGCTACCAGCGCGTCGGGTAGGTCGTCGCCCCGGGGCCCGGCGGGACGCGGTAGCGCTCGAGCACCTGGCTCGTCAGGGCGCGGAACGCGGGCGCGGCGACCGACGACAGCTTCGACGTCTGCGGCTTCGTGAACGCGACCGCGACGATCCACCTCGGGTCCGCCGCCGGCACCATGCCCTCGACCGACACGATGGTGTCCGGACCGTAGCCACGCCCACCGGACAGGGCGATCTGCGCGGTCCCCGTCTTCAACGACAGGGTGTACCCGGGGATGGGCTGCATGTTCGACAGGGTGCCGTCGGCCGCGGGGTCGGTCGTGCTCTGCAGCATGTCGACGACCTCCTTCGCGGTCGTGGCCGACACCACCCGGGTGGACGTCACGTGCGGCTCGTCGGACACGATCCGGCCGGACGCGTCGGCGCAGCCCTCGACGATGTGCGGGCTCACCCGGACACCGCCGTTCGCGAGCGTCTGGTACACGCCGGCGACCTGGAGTGCGGTCGCGGTGATGCCCTGCCCGAACATCGAGTTCACGTCGGTCTGCGCGTCCCACGTCGGCGACTGCTGCTGCGGCCACGACGGCTGGCCCGGGAACGTGAGCGCGGGGTCCTGCTGGAAGAGCCCGAACGCCTCGAGGTAGCGGTAGCGGGTCTGCTCCGACAGGCGTTGGCCGAGCAGGGTGATCCCGACGTTCGACGACTGCGCCAGGACCCCGGTCAGCGTGAGGGGTTCGGTCGGGTGCGCCTCGGCGTCACCGATCGTGCCGCCCCACGGGAACGTCCGGGTGTCCGGCACCGACACCGCACTGGTCGGGGTGGCCGCTCCCTCCTGCAGGAGCGCGGCCGCCGTCACCGCCTTGATCGTCGAACCGGGCTCGTACGCGGCGGTGAGCGCCTGCGAACCGAGCGCCGCGGGGTCGTGCTCGGCGGTCGGCGTGACGTCGTCCGGGTCGACGGTCGGCCAGTCGGCCAGCGCCCGGACGGCACCGGTGTGGGCGTCCATCACGATGGCGGTCGCCGACTGCGCCCCCATCGTCGTCCCCGCGGTCGCGATGTCCTGCTCCGCCTGGTACTGCATGTCCGCGTCGATGGTGGTCCGCAGGGTGTCGCCGTCGCGGGCCGCCCGGACCACGCGGGTCGTGCCGGGGAGCGCGACACCGCTGCCGGACCGGTCGTAGGTCTCGGAACCGCTGTGCCCGGCGAGGCAGGTGTCGTCCGCGAGCTCGAGTCCCGCCTGGGCGCCGTCGGTCCCGACGAAGCCGGTGAGGTTGCCCACCGCGGCACCGTCCGGGTAGCTGCGCTGGGTCTGCTCGATCGAGTACACCCACGGCACGTCGAGCTTGCTGACGGCCTCGTGTTCGGCGACCGTCAGTCCCTTGGCGAGGTACGCGAACTGCGACGACGGGTCGGCCCGGACCGCCGCGCGCATCGTCGCCGCCGTGGCGCCCGGCACGTCCGCCGCGTGTGCGATCGCGGCCAGGGCGGTGGCGACGCTGATCCGCTTCGTCCGGGTGCCGCCGAGCGTGCCGGTGAACGCGGCGACGTGCACGGGCGCTGCGGTGACGTCGTACCGTGGCACGCTGGCGGCGAGGACGGTGCCGTCGCGGGCGACGATCGCGCCGCGGAGACCCGGCAGCGTCTCGGTCACCTGCTGTGTCGACGCGGCCTGCGCGTCCAACCCGCGCGCCTCGACGAGCTGGACGTCCACGAGGCGGCCGACGAAGGCCGCGACCAGGGCGAACACCACGATCAGGGCGATCGTCGGACGCCGCCGTCTGCGTGCCGTCGCCGTCCTGCGCTCCGCCACCACGTGCCTCCCGTCCGTGTGCCGACGACGGCGACGCTAACGATCCCGGTGATCACGCCGCTGTGCCGGGGCCGGAGCACGATGAGAAGACGCGGAGCTTCGGCCGCGCGGCGCTGCCCGGGTCGTGCCACCGGCCCGGACGGGTGTCACGCCCGTGTCGGCACTGCGGAGCCCTACGATGGCGACGACGAGAGGGGGCCGTCGTGAGCGGACCGACGGTGCAGGAACCGGCCGACTGGGAGCGAGCCGACTGGGAGCGGGAGGGTGCGCGGGCCCGTCCGGGCGAGCCGCGCGACCGGACGCCGGTACCGGGGGCGCTGCGCGCGGCGACGTGGATCGGCGTGCTCCTGCTCGTCGCCGCGGGCATCGTGCTGTCGGTCGCCGCGGTGCTCGTCGCCGGCGACGAGGAGTCCGAGGCGCACCTGCTGTTCCGGGTGCTCCTGCTGAGCGGCGTCGGGATCGCCCTCGGCGTCGTCGGTGCGGTCGCGCTGCTGCTCCGGTTGGTGGCGTCGGCCGTCGTGCGGTCCTGACCCGGCCCGTCCGCCGGCGAACAGGTCCCGTTGCTGCCGGTCCGTCCGCGATCCCGGCCGCGCTGCCGCCGGGGCGCCGGGACGTGGTCGGCGGCCCGGGAGGGGGGTACCGGGCCGCCGCGAGACCAGTCTCGGTGTCGTCCCCAAGAACGACGTGTGTGGATCAGGAGAATCCGCCGCGCGGCTGATGCGACGGCGCACAGACGGCCGTAGCGTCGTCAGCGTGAACTGGTTGATCCTCCTGGGGGCGGTGGCCGCAGCGGTCGTCGCGATGTGGATCGCCGATCGCGTGGGGTGGATCGACCTGTCGAACAAGGCCACACGCAGCGGCGGATCCGGCGGTGTCGTGTCGATGATGGACGAGGTCTTCGCGCCGACCCGTCACGAGTCGCAGGCGGAGTACGAGCGGCAGGCACGGCTCCCGCGCGAGGCGCCGACGCCGTCGGACGACGACCACGACCTGCTGAGCGGGACGGTGCTCATCAAGGTGCCGGCGCTCCGCTCCGACGTCCGGGAGACGCGCGTCGGCACCCACGACCGCTCGTACTGAGCGCACGCAGGCGCCCGCTGAGCGCACGCAGGCACCCGACGGCAGGTCAGCGGGCGACGAGTTCCTGGTAGTCCGGGTGCCGCTCGATCCACGCCTTGACGTAGCTGCACTGGGGAACGACGCTCCGGTCGGAGTTCGCCCGCACGTCGTCGAGCGCCGACCGCACGAGCATCGACGCGTGCCCGCCACCGCGGTGCGCCGGGTCCACCTCGGTGTGGGTGAACCGGATCTGGTCCCCGTCGATCTCGTAGGCAGCCAGCCCGATGACCTGGCCGTCCTCGACGAGGGAGTACTGCTGCTGGTCCGTGTCGTTGCGGACCTCTGGTGTCGCCATGCGGACGACCGTACGCCGTCCGACCGGGAGGAGCGCGCACGCCGTGGGACGGCCCGCTCCGCACGGCCGTTCCGGTGCGGGAGGATGGACCCCGTGCACGACGACCGAGGACCGGACCGGGTGGTCCACGGCGACGCCCTGGACGTCGCGTCGACGCTCGGAGACGGCTCCTTCACGCTCGTCTACCTGGACCCGCCGTTCAACACCGGCCGCAAGCAGCGCCGTCACGCGAGCACCGCGGTCCGGACGACGGCCACCGCCGACCAGCCCCGATCCGGTCGCCGCGAGACGATCACCGGTTTCCGCGGCGGCACCTACGAGCGGGTCCGTGGCGACCTGCTCCGGTTCGACGACCGGTTCGACGACTACTGGTCGTTCCTCGAACCGCGGCTGCTCGAGGCCTGGCGGCTCCTCGCCGACGACGGCACCCTCTACCTGCACCTCGACTACCGCGAGTCGCACTACGCCAAGGTGCTGCTCGACGCTCTGTTCGGCCGCGACTCGTTCCTCAACGAGATCGTCTGGGCCTACGACTTCGGCGCCAAGGCGAAGACCCGCTGGCCCACGAAGCACGACACGATCCTGGTGTACGTGAAGGACCCCGACCGGTACCACTTCGACTCCGCCGCAGTCGACCGCGAGCCCTACATGGCTCCCGGGCTCGTCACGCCGGAGCAACGCGAGCGCGGGAAGCTGCCGACCGACGTCTGGTGGCACACGATCGTGTCGCCGACGGGGCGGGAGAAGACGGGCTACCCGACGCAGAAGCCCGAGGGGGTGCTCCGTCGGATCGTGCAGGCGTCCTCGCGCGAGGGCGACTGGGTCCTGGACTTCTTCGCGGGCAGCGGGACGACGGGGGCGGTCGCCGGTGCGCTCGGCCGCCGCTACGTGCTCGTCGACGACAACGCGGCCGCGATCGAGGTCATGCGGCGACGCCTGCCCGACGCGACGTTCTCCGCCGTCGGCTGACGGCGGAGAACGCGCACGGGTCGGGCCTACTCTGCCGAGTGACGGCCGTGCGGGTGCTCGCCCTGGTCCGGCCGGGAGGCACGCGCCGGCTCCGCGGCGTCGACCCGCGATCCCGGGGTGGCCGGGTCCGCGCCGGCTGCCGGACCGTCGTCGGTCGGCGCGGCGTGCGCCGGACGGGTGCGGATGGTGCCGGTGGTGGTGGGCGGCTCGTCCACCGGGGCGGCGGCGGAGTGCGCACCGTGCGTGGTGGCCCCGGGCAGCGGGGCGCGTGTCTCACCGTGCGCACGGGCCGCACCCGAGGCGGACGGGACCGACGCGACGGGGGAGGGCGTGCCTCCCGGCTCGTCGCGGCGGGGCACCGTGACGTCGGGAGAGGTGGGGACCACCGCCACCGAACCGGTGTCCGGCGTGACGAGCGAGCCGGTGTTGGCGGCGGCCTGCTGCGCGTCGACGGTCAGCCGGTCGGCGTCGCCCGCCGCGCTGCCCTTGGCGGCGTCGGCCTGCTCCTGCAGCGCCGACACCTTGCGGAGCGGCGGCACGCGGAAGAACCACGTCAGGACGAAGGCCAGCAGGATCACCCCGAGTCCCACGTAGTAGACCGTGACGGCCGAGTCGCTGAAGCCGACGAGGAACGACCGGGTGAGCCGTGGGTCCGCACCGTTCAGGAAGGACGTGTCGCTCGTGGTCGACGAGCTCGACGAACTGGTCTTCCCGTTCTCGAGCTGCTTGCGGATCGTCGGGGCCACCTCGTCGACGACGTTCCGCCGCTGCGTGGCGTTCGAGTAGTCGACCTGGAGGGTGCCGTCGACCACGTCGGCCTTCGCCTGCGACGCCGCCTGCTCGAGGGCCTGCTGCTCGGCGTCGGACTTCGCGGCGGCGACCTGCTGGTCGATGACGGACTGCGCCTGCGAGGACGGGATCTGCCCGGCGGCGACCGCCTGCTCCACCTTCGCCGTGACCTGCTTCGTGACCGCCTGGTCGGCGGCCTCCTTCGCGGCGACGGCGGCCTTGTTCAGACCGTTCTGCACGTTCTGCTGGACCGGGTCGACGATCTTGTTCCAGATCTGGTCCATGACGGCCTTGTTCTCCGACGCGTTCGCGACCGACGGGGTCAGGGCGGCGTTCAGGCTGCTCTTCAGCGTCGACTCGTTCTGCAGCGCCGTCGTGATGTTCGTCGGCATGAGCGAGAACAGCACCGACAGCAACACGGCGGTGCCCATCGTGCCGCCGATCTGGCGGAAGAAGGTCGCGGCGCTCGTGGCGACGCCGATGTCGCGCGGGCTGACGGAGTTCTGCGCCGCCAGCGTCAGCGTCTGCATGAGCTGCCCGAGCCCGAGGCCGATGCCGAACATGCCGAGCATGAGGAACCAGAGCGGGCTGTCCGCGGTGAGGAAGGTGAGGACCGTGAAGCCGATGGCCGTGAACGCCGTGCCGGTGACGGGGAACACCTGGTACTTGCCGGTGCGGGAGATGATCTGACCCGAGGCGATCGAGGCGATCATCAGACCGAGCACCATGGGCAGCATCGCGAAGCCCGACTCCGTGGGCGTGACGCCCTTCACGATCTGCAGGTACAGCGGGATGGTGAGCATCGCGCCGAACATCCCGAAGCCGACGAGGACGCTGAGCACCGCGGCCATCGAGAAGACGTGCGAACCGAACAGCTTGAGCGGCAGGATCGCGTCGTCGCCCATCGCCCGTTCGACGATCACGAACGCGACGAGACCGGCCGCACCGACCGCGTAGCAGGCGATCGAGCCGGCGGACCACCAGCCCCAGTCACGCCCCTGCTCGGCGACGAGGAGGAGTGGGACGAGCGTGACGATGACGAGCGCCGCGCCCCACCAGTCGATCCGCGGCTTGCCCCGGTCGCCGAACTTCGGCAGGTGCAGGAAGGTCGTCACCATGACGAGAGCGATGATGCCGATCGGGACGTTGATCAGGAACACCCAGCGCCAGCCGGCGATGAAGACGAGCTCGTTGGCGCCCGCGAAGAGCCCGCCGACGAGCGGGCCGATCACGCTCGAGATGCCGAACACGGCGAGGAAGTAGCCCTGGTACTTCGCGCGCTCCCGGGGCGCGAGCATGTCGCCCATGATCGCGAGCGGCAGCGACATCAGACCACCGGCACCGAGGCCCTGCAGGGCACGGAACCCGGCGAGCATGAGCATCGAGGTCGAGAACGACGCGGCGAACGAACCGACGATGAAGATGCCGATCGCGGTGAGGAACAGCGGCCGGCGACCGAAGATGTCGGACAGCTTGCCGTAGATCGGCGTCGTGATCGTCGACGCGATGAGGTAGCCGGTCGTCACCCACGCCTGCTGGTCGAGCCCGTGCAGGTCGTCGCCGATCGTGCGGATCGCGGTACCGACGATCGTCTGGTCGAGGGCACCGAGGAACATGCCGGCCATCAGGCCGTAGATGACCAGCAGGATCTGCCGGTGGTTCATCACGGCGCTCGAGGACGTCGTGGGTGCCGCGGGTGCGGTCGCGGTCTGGGTCATCGTGGGGTCTCCAGGGGTGCTCGGCACAACTTTGCGCTCGCTGCAAAGTTACAACCTCCGCAAAGCAGAGGCCCGCTCCCAGCGCGTTCCTGAGTGGATCGGCAGCCGTCTGCCGACCGCGCTGACGTTACGCCAGGACTTCCTCGAGTGCTGCCTGGAAGCGTTCGTCGACCTCGATGCGCAGTGTTCCGGTCTCCGGGTCGGTCGAGGAGACGATGCTCGTCTCGCCGTTCCGCGAGAACAGCAGCCGGTCGCAGACGACGCCGCCCGGCGACCGGTTCGGGTCCGCGAGCACCTGCGTCAGCGCACCGGCGAGGGCGTTCACCGCCTGCAGGCTCGATGCGTCGCGGATCGGCGCCACGAGCAGCAGGTGCCGGTTGGGGACCGCGATCACCGCACCGTGCGGGAGGGCGCCCACCACCGCGGGCAGGTTCGCCGCCTTCGACGCTGTGAAGAGCGACTCGCCCTCGGCGACGATCAACCCGGGCGCGACCTCGGCGATCTCGACCCGTTCGTCGTCGGTGTTCAGCTGGCCGATCGCGAACAGCTCGTCGAGCCCGAGCGGCAGGCGTCGGACCTGGCCGGCGGACAGGGTGACCACCGTGGTGGGGAAGTCGACGCAGAGGACTGCGAGGACACCGGGGGCGAACGGCCGCGCGTACGACAGGTCCGCCGGGTCGCTGCCGACGTCGGCGACGAGCCGGAGCCGGACGCGCTGCCGGAGCTCGTCGGGGGAGAGGTCCTCGACGTCGGGGTCGGACCGGGCCGCGAGCATCGCGTCGAAGTGCCGCCGGAGGACGTCGTCCCGCGTTGCGGGGCCCGCGCCGCCCACCGTGCCGACGAGGTTGCCGAGCAGGAAGACCTGGCCGTCGGCGGCGCGCAGGGCGACCCGCTGGGGGTCGTCGACCGGACCCTCGATCGTCGTCTCGACGCCACGCTCCGCGAGCACGCGCTGGGCGGCCGCGACGAGCGACTGCGGCAGCTCGGGCTCGCGCCGCCGACGGAACCAGGGCATCAGGCGCCGAGGGCAGCGTCGACGATCTCCTTCGCCTCACGCTGGACCTGCTCGAGGTGCTCCTGCCCGACGAAGCTCTCCGCGTAGATCTTGTAGACGTCCTCGGTGCCGGACGGGCGGGCGGCGAACCACGCCCGGTCGGTGACGACCTTGACGCCGCCGACCGCCGCGTCGTTGCCGGGAGCCTTCGACAGCTTGGCGGTGACGGGGTCGCCCGCGAGCGTGTCCGCCGTGATCGCGTCGCCGTCCAGCTTCGACAGGCGGGCCTTCTGCTCCTTGCTCGCCGCGGCGTCGACGCGCTGGTACACCGGGGCACCGAAGCGCTCGGTGAGCTCGGCGTACAGCTGCGAGGGGGTCTTCCCCGTGACGGCCGTGATCTCGGAGGCCAGGAGGGCCAGGATGATGCCGTCCTTGTCGGTGGTCCAGGCCGTGCCGTCCTTGCGCAGGAACGACGCGCCCGCGGACTCCTCGCCACCGAACGCCACGGACCCGTCGATCAGGCCGGGGACGAACCACTTGAACCCGACGGGGACCTCCCACAGGCGACGGCCGAGCGACTCCGCGACCCGGTCGATGATGCTCGACGACACGAGGGTCTTGCCGATCGCGGCGTCGTCGCGCCACTCGGGCCGGTGTGCGTAGAGGTACTCGATCGCCACCGCGAGGTAGTGGTTCGGGTTCATCAGCCCGCCGTCGGGCGTGACGATGCCGTGGCGGTCGGAGTCCGCGTCGTTGCCGGTGAGCACGTCGAAGTCGTCCTTGCGCGCGAGGACGGAGGCCATCGCGCTCGGGCTCGACGGGTCCATCCGGATCTTGCCGTCCCAGTCGAGGGTCATGAACGCCCAGGTCGGGTCGACCTGCGGGTTCACGACGGTGAGGTCGAGGCCGTAGTGGTCGCGGATGCGCTCCCAGTAGGGCAGGGAGGCGCCCCCGAGCGGGTCGGCGCCGATCTTCACGCCGGCGCGCTTGATCGCGTCGATGTCGATGATGTTCTCGAGGTCGGCGACGTACGAGCCGAGGTAGTCGTACCGGCCCGGGTCGGTCTGCTCGGTGCGCTGGACGTCGGCGTTGCCGCCCGCGATGATCTCGTTCGCCCGGTCCGCGATCCAGGAGGTCGCGTCGCTGTCCGCCGGGCCGCCGTGCGGCGGGTTGTACTTGAAGCCGCCGTCCCGGGGCGGGTTGTGGCTCGGCGTGATGACGATGCCGTCGGCGGTGTCGTCGTGGCCGGCACGGTTGTACGCGATGATCGCGTGGCTGAGGGCCGGGGTCGGGACGTAGCCGTCCTGCGCGTCGGCCAGCACCGTGACGCCGTTCGCCGCGAGCACCTGCAGCGCGGTCTGCTCGGCGGGGGCGGACAGGGCGTGGGTGTCGCGGCCGATGAAGAGCGGACCGTCGGTGCCCTGGGCGCGCCGGTACTCCACGATGGCCTGGGTGATCGCGGCGATGTGGGCGTCGTTGAACGCCGTGTCGAGCGACGACCCGCGGTGTCCCGAGGTGCCGAACACGACCCGCTGCTCGGGCACCGACACGTCCGGCACACGCTCGTGGTACGCGGCGATGAGGGCGTCGAGGTCGACGAGGTCGTCGGCGGTCGCGGGGGTTCCGGCACGGTCGGTCATGTGCCCATCCTGGCACCCGGGCGCTCGGGGTGCACCGAGCTGTGGACAGCGCTGCCCTCGACGTGGAGCGAGCGGCCGCCCTGCCGGGACCGGTAGGGGGGACGGTCCTGCGGGCGACCGCTCGCGGTCTGTGGGGGTGTGGCTCAGGCGGTGCGGAACGACCCGGTCGCGGTGCGGACGGAGCCGGTCGCGGTGCGGACCGAGCCGGTCGCGGTGCGCCGGCGGCGCGGTGCGACATCGACGAAGCGGCCGAGCGCGCTGCCGGTTGGGACGCCCGTGTAGGTGCCGAGGGGGCGGGACGCGGCGGGCACGGCGTACGCGCCGCGCTCGGCACGGTCGGAGGTGCCGCTCACGTACGTGCCGCCGAAGGGGAAGTCTCGGGTCTGCATGCACCCCACGGTAGCCGACTCTTTTGCATGATGCAAAAGAAGAGCGTGATCGGGACTCGGGCGTGGCCGGGACTCAGGCGATGAGCTCGCAGAACGTCCGACCCTCGGCCGTCCAGCTCTGCCGGGCGAGCAGCCCCGCGGAGGCGGCGTGGTCGTGCAGGGCGTCGAGACCGACCTCGGCCCACGGGAACGCTGCGCTCTCGTGCCCGTCCGTGTCGACGACACGCGCGGTGTACGTCCGGTCGGCGCTCCGGTCGGGGTGGGTCTCGACGAGCACCCGGCCGCCGACGCGCACGATCTCGCGACACCGTGCGAGGAGCGCGGCGGGGTCGCCCCCGATGCCGATGTTGCCGTCGATCACGAGCGCGGTGTCCCAGCGGCCCTCGTCCGGGACGGGGTCGAACACCGATCCGTGCAGGGCGTCGCCGCCGGACCGACGGGCGATCGCCACGGCCTCCGCCGAGACGTCGACGCCGAGGGAGGGCAGCCCGACCGTGCGGGCGGCCACGAGCATCCGGCCCGGTCCGCACCCGATGTCGATCACGGGGCCGTCCGCGTCGTCGAGCAGCGACCGGTCGACCCGGTCGGCCGCGGCGCTCCAGCGGGAGACGTCCATCGTGGTCACGGTGCCGGGGCGCTCCGGGTCCGTCAGCCGCAGTCGGCCGTCGGAGCGGAGGGCGCGGGCGTACGGCTCGCCGCCGCCGGCACCGAACGTCGTCGGGGCGTGCAGGGTCATCGGGCACCTCCGGAGGGCGTGCGTTCCGCAGCGAGCGCGGCGGCGAAGGACGAACCGGGCGCGAGGGCGGCCACGCGCTCGGCATCGGGGATCTCGTCGACGTCGAGGAGCGTGCCGAGGTCGCCCACCTCGAGCCCGGCGTCGGTCAGTCGGGCGCGCTGCACGGCCCCGGTGTCGTCGCGGGACATCGGCACGCCGCGGATGAGCGCACCGTCCGGCTCGTGCATGTACAGCGACCAGAAGCCACCGTCCTCGGCCGGGCCGAACCAGGAGTCCCGCTCCGGCTGCGCGAACACGGGTGCGAGGTCGTCGGCGGTGACCTGCGGCGTGTCCATGCCGACGAGCAGGAGCGGCCCCTGGACGGCGTCGAACAGGGCGCCGAGGCGTTCGTCGAGGCCGCCGGCGGGCTGGGGGAGGACGTGGAAGCCCGCCGCCGACTCCGGCACGACGTCGCCGTCGAAGAACAGGATGCGTCGGGCGGCCGGCAGGGCCCGCACGGTGGCGATGGTGTCGGCGAGACTCGCGGCGGCCACGCGCGCGGCACCCTCGGCGCCGAGCGCGGGGATCAGGCGGGTCTTCACCTTGCCGGGCAGGCACTCCTTGGCGACGACGGCCACGGTGACGGCGGTCACGACCGGACCTCCTCGACGGCGGCGGGGGCGCTGACGGCGGCGGTGCGGCTGCCCGCGGTGTCGGTGCCGGCGGTCTCGGCGCCCGCGGTGTCGGTGCCCGCGATGTCCGCGGCGGCCACGGGGCGGACGTCGGTCGACGTCGGGGCGGCGAGCCGGGCCTCCAGGGCGGAGCGGCGGTCGCGCGACCGGTACTCGCGCAGCAGGCGCGACATGTCGCGGACGGCGTTGACGGTGCCGCGCAGCGTGCCCGTCACCTTGCTGTCGCCGATGCGCTGCGCGTAGCCGATGTCGGACTCGTCGACGCGGAGGCCCGCGGCGTGCGCGGCGAGGACCATCTCGAGCGGGTAGCCGCTGCGCCGGTCCTGCAGGTCGAGCGCGACGAGCTGCTCGCGACGCATGACGCGCATCGGGCCGAGGTCGTGGAGCCGGTAGCCGGTGGCCCGACGCATGAGGACCGCGAGCACGCGGTTCGCGAACCGGGCGTGCGGTGCCCAGGCGCCGCGCGCGGTCGGCACCCGGCGACCGAGGGCCAGGTCGACACGTCCGTTCGCGACGCGCTCGACCAGGCCGGGGAGCTCGGCCGGGTCCATCGAGGCGTCGGCGTCGCAGAACGCGACGAAGTCGGCGGTGGCGGCGGCGAGACCGGCGGCGCACGCCGAGCCGAACCCGCGCCGCGGCTCCGTGACGACCACGGCCCCGTGCGCGCGGGCCACCTCGGCCGATCCGTCCGTCGAACCGTTGTCGACGACGATGGCGCGGAAGCCCTCGGGCAGCCGGCCGATCACCCGGGGCAGGGCGTCGGCCTCGTCGAGGCAGGGGAGGATCACGTCGACGGTCATGTCGTCCATTCGGTGCGGTCGTCACGATCGACGGGGGACACGCCGTGCGGGCGTGCCGGACGCGCGTGGTGGGCGCGCCCCGGGGGTCGTGGCTGGGTGGTCATGCACCCACGGAACCCGGACCACCTGACCGGAACCGGCACGGCTTGTCCCCCGGTGTCCGGCGTGGGTGTCCCCCGAACGGGGCGGCGCGGGTCCGTCGGGTGGTGTTGTCCTGTCGGGGTGGTGTGGTCCCGTCGGGGTGGCGTCGGACCGCCGAGTCTCGGGTGGGCGGACGAAGCTCGCGGCGCGCGACCCGAGGAACGTCCGCCGAGCCGAGACTCGGGCATGCACCGGCGCCGGACGGGGCGCGCCCGCCGCACCGCCCGGCGTCAGCGCACCGCGGCCCGCAGCGGTGCGGTCGCGAACTCGCGCATGCCCCGCTCGAAGTCGACCTCGGCGTGCCAGCCGAGCTCGCGCCCGATCCGCTCCGAGGACGCCGTCACGTGCCGCACGTCCCCGAGCCGGTACTCGCCCGTGACGACCGGCTGCGGCCCGTCGGGTCCGGCGATCGCGGCGGCCATCTCACCGATCGTGTGCACCGTCCCCGACCCGACGTTGTACGCCCGGAACGAGTCGGCGGGCAGGTCCGCCGTCGCCGCGATCGAGGCCGCGTTCGCCCCGGCGACGTCGTCCACGTGCACGAAGTCGCGGCGCTGGCGGCCGTCCTCGAAGACCCGGGGTGCCTCGCCGCGGGCCAGGGCCGACCGGAACAGTGACGCGACGCCGGCGTAGGGGGTGTTCGCCGGCATGCCCGGACCGTAGACGTTGTGGTAGCGGAGCGCGATCGCCCGACCACCGGTCGCCCGGGCCCACGACGACGCCAGGTGCTCCTGCGCGACCTTGGTCTGCGCGTACACGTTGCGCGGGTCGAGCGACGCGTCCTCGTCGATCAGCCCGGGCACGAGCGGCTCGCCGTCCGGACCGATCGGGTCGAACACGCCGGCGTCGAGGTCCTCGCGCCGACGTGCCGGCGGGCGGGTCGGCTGCCCGGAGGCGGTCGCGTAGGCGCCCTCGCCGTAGACGACCATCGAGCTCGCGACCACGAGCCGGTCGATCCCGCGGCGGTCCATCGCCGCGAGGACGTGCGCCGTCCCGGTGTCGTTCGACGACACGTAGTCGGGGGCGTCCTGGAAGTCGACACCGAGGCCGACCTTCGCCGCCTGGTGGCACACGACGTCGATGCCGTCGAGTGCTGCGTCGAGCACGTCGTCGTCGCGCACGTCCCCGCGCACGAAAGCGACCCCCTCCGGCACCGGGGTCCGCCCGTCGGCTGCATCGCCGTGCACGTCAGCACGGAGCGAGTCGAGCACCCGGACCTCGTGCCCCTCGGCCAGCGCCCGGCGCACGATCGCCGAGCCGATGAACCCCGCGCCGCCGGTGACGAGCAGCCGGCTCACGCGGCACCGCCGACCGGTCGCGCCAGCACCGACGCGCTCGCACTCGCCGGCACGAGCTCGCGCGGGGTGAAGTCGTCCGGGACCGCACCGACGATCGACCCGATCGCCCGCACGATGACCTCGTTCGCCCGGGCCAGCCGCTCCATCACGAGCCCGTGCGACACCGGCTCGTCGGAGCCCGACGCGCCCTGCAGCCCGGCGTCGGCGTCGGTGACGAACGACAGGTTCACGGTGCCCATCCCGAGCTCGGCGGCGAGGGGCACCTCCGGCGTCATGGTCATGTTGATGGTGTGCCCGCCGGCCTCGCGCATCCACACCGACTCGGCACGGCTCGAGAACCGCGGGCCCTGGATGACGACGCACGTGCCGGTCGGCCGGTACGGCACGTCGAGGGCGGCGATCGCGTCGACCGCGGCCCCGCGGAGCGCCGGGTCGAACGGGTCCGCGAACGACAGGTGCTGCACCTCGTCCTCGAAGAACGTGTCGGCGCGACCCCAGGTCCGGTCGATGAGCTGGTCGGTGACGACGAAGGTGCCCGGGGCGTAGTCGGGGTGCAGGCCCCCGACCGCGCTCGACGACACCACCGCGCGGACCCCGAGGGAGCGCAGCGCCCAGGTGTTCGCCCGGTGGTTGATCCGGTGCGGCGCGACGGAGTGCGACCGACCGTGCCGGGTGAGGAACGCGACGCGCCTGCCGGACATCGTGCCGATGCTGATCGGGCTCGAGGTCTCGCCGTACGGGGTCGCGACGATGCGCTCCTCCGCCGTGCCGGACTCGAACAGTTGGTACAGGCCAGATCCACCGATCACGCCGATCGTCACGTCGTTCTCCACAGGTCCTCCGGATCGTCGTCTGCGCGGTACGCGCCCTGGATACGCTACTGACGCCGCCTGACGGCGGTCACCCACCTGATCCGGAAGGGCACCGTGCGAACGATCGGTCGACACGCGGACGCGGTGGCGACGCTCCTGCGTCCCACCCTCGCCCGGCTCACGTCCGCGGCGCCGGATCCCTCCTGCCTGGAGGCCCGGAGCCTGTCCGACCTCGCCGCCGCCGCCGGCGCCGGGGCACACCGCCGGCTCGGAACGCGCATCGTCGCGCCCCGCCCGCTGCCGGCCTTCGACAACAGCCAGATGGACGGCTTCGCCGTCCGCGCCGGCGACGCCGGTCGCGTCGTCACCGTCGCGGCGCCCGTCCCGGCCGGGCACGTGCCGGCACCGCTCGCTCCCGGCACGGCGGCACCGATCATGACCGGCGCGCCCATCCCCGAGGGCGCCGACGCCGTGTTCCCGGTCGAGCGCACCGAGGTCGGTGCGTTCCCCGCGGCGCTCGGGCTCGACCGGGTGAGGGTGCCCGACGACGTCGTCGCCGGGGCGTTCGTGCGCCCGACCGGATCGGACCTGCCGCCCGGTGCCGTGGTGGCCGAGGCCGGAGCGCTCGTCACACCGGCGCTGCTCGGCGCGCTCGCCGCGGTCGGGATCGACCGGGTCGACGTCGTCCGACGGCTGCGGGTCCTCGTCGTCAGCACCGGCTCGGAGCTCGCGCCCGCCCACGACACGGACGCGAACGACCCGGACACCGGCGACCCGGGCACCGACCGCCCGGACACGGGCACGGCGGGTGCGGCGATCGGCGATGCGAACGGGGTGGCGCTCGTGGCGGCCCTCGCCGAGGTCGGTGCCGAGGCCAGGACCGTCGTGGTGCCCGACGACGAGACCGCGTTCACCGCCGGGGTGACCGCCGGCGTCGGCGACTGGGCGGACGTCGTGCTGACCACGGGCGGGATCAGCGCGGGCGCGTACGAGGTCGTCCGCCAGGCGCTCGGACCGCGCGGCCTCGTCGTCACGCCCGTCGCGATGCAGCCCGGCGGTCCCCAGGCCCTGGGCAGCGTCCGGTTCGGGGAACGGACCGTGCCGGTGGTGTCCTTCCCCGGCAACCCGGTCTCGGCGCTCGTGTCGTTCGAGGTGTTCCTCCGTCCCGTGCTCGCACCCCTCGTCGGGCTGCCCGCCGGACGACCCACCGCGGTGCTGCCCTCGGCCGAGGCGGCGACGTCGCCCGCCACGAAGCACCAGGTGCGCCGCGGCCGGGTCGAGGACGGGCGCGTCCACCTCGTCGGCGGGCCGAGTTCGCACCTCCTCGCGCACTACGCTGCCGCCACACACCTCGTCCACGTCCCCGTCGGCACCGACACCGTCGCACCGGGCGATCCCCTCACCGTCTGGAGCCTGTAGATGACCGACCTCTCCCACGTCCGCCCCGACGGGTCCGCCCACATGGTCGACGTCTCCGACAAGGCCGTCACCGACCGCGCGGCCACGGCCTCGGCCACACTGGTGACCCGGCCCGACGTCGTCGCACGCATCCTCGACGGCTCCCTGCCCAAGGGCGAGGTGATCGGGACCGCCCGCGTCGCCGCGATCATGGCGGTCAAGAAGACGTCCGACCTGGTGCCGCTCTGCCACCCGCTGCCGATCTCCGGCGTGCAGGTCGACATCACCGGGACCGGGGACCGCGTGGTCGTCGAGGTGTCCGTCCGCACCACGTCGCGCACCGGCGTCGAGATGGAGGCCCTGACCGGTGCGAGCGTCGGCGCGCTCACGGTCTACGACATGGTGAAGGCGGTCGACCGATCGGCGACCATCACCGACGTCCGGGTGCTCGAGAAGCACGGCGGACGCTCGGGCGACTGGACGGCGGACCGATGACCTCCGAGCCGACGAAGGGGCGCGCAGCGGTGATCGTCGTGTCCACGCAGGCTGCCGTCGACGCTGCGCTCGACCGCACCGGGCCGGTCATCGCCGCCTGGCTGCGCGAGCACGGCTTCACGACGGCCGAGCCGACGATCGTGCCCGACGGCGGTCCGATCGCCGAGACGATCACGGGCGAGGTCCTCGCCGGTGCCCGCGTGGTCATCACCACGGGCGGCACCGGTGTCACCCCGACCGACCGCACGCCCGAGTCCGTCGCGCCCCTGCTCGACCTCGAGCTCCCCGGCATCGTCGAGGAAGTCCGACGTCGTGGGCTCGCCGGCGCCGGACCGACCGCGCTCCTCAGCCGCGGGGTGGCCGGGATCGCGTCCGGCGGCACCTTCATCGTGACGCTGCCGGGGTCCCGCGGCGGGGTGACGGACGGGCTCGACGTCCTCGACGGCCTGCTCGACCACCTGCTCGCCCAGCTCCACGGTGCCGGGCACGCGCCCCGGAGCGCCTCGTGACCGCCGCCGAGCAGCCCTCCGCAGCGGAGCGGGTCACACTCGCCGACGTCGTCGACCGGACGATCACCGTGGCGGAGACAGTCGACGCCGTCGCCACCGACCGGGACGGTGCGGTGGTGACCTTCGCCGGGGTCGTCCGCGATCACGACGGCGGCAAGGGCGTCACAGCCCTCGACTACGAGGGGCACCCCACGGCGGCCGAGGTCATCCGCGACGTCGCGGTGACGATCGCGACGGAGCACCCCGAGGTCCGCATCGCCGTACTGCACCGTGTGGGGGCACTCGTGATCGGGGACGTGGCGCTCGCCGCCGCCGTGTCCTCGCCGCACCGGGCACAGGCGTTCGCCGCGTGCGCCGCCCTGGTCGACCTCGTGAAGGAGCGCACCCCGATCTGGAAGCACCAGCGGTTCCTCGACGGCTCCGACGAGTGGGTCGCCGCGCTCTGAGACCGGACCCTGTGCGTCGTCGCAGGAGACCGTTGCCCGATCGCAACCGCGGCACGCGTTCGGGGCGTGGCCGCGTTCTCGGGACCTCCATAGGATTCGGCTCATGAGCGTGTTGCTGTACGGGGCGGGTACCCTCCTGCTCGTCTTCGCCCTGATCGACATCCTGACGAAGACCGACGCCGAGATCCGGGGACTCCCGAAGCTGGCCTGGGTCCTGATCTGCATCTTCGTGCCCGTCGTCGGCCCGATCGTGTGGTTCGCCGTCGGGCACGACTGGGCCCCGGGCGAGCGGAACCACGGTCGCTACATGGACCCCGTGCGGCACGAGGACCGGTACGCCACCCTCGGCGAGGCCCGCTCGGCCCACGGTGACAAGCGCGTCAGCGGCACCGAGCAGGAGCTGGCCGACCTCGAGCGCGAGATCGAGTACTGGGAGGCCCAGGCGCGCCTGAAGCGTGCCAAGGAGGCCGCGGGCGAAGGCGACACGACCCCGGCGAGCTGAGCCGCGCCTCCCGGCCGCCCGCACACAGCGCCCCCGGAACCTGGTTCCGGACACTGCACTGCGCTCTTCCACGGTGCTGTGTCCAGAACCTGGTTCCGCGGGAAGCCCGGAGCCGCCGGCGCGCCCCCGTACCCTTGTCGGGTGGCTCATCTCCTCGGCGCCGAGAACGTGCATCTCGAGTTCCCCACCCGTGTCGTCTTCGACAGCGTCACCCTCGGCATCGACGAGGGCGACCGCATCGGCGTGGTCGGCCGGAACGGTGACGGCAAGTCGACGCTCCTCGCCCTGCTGGCCCAGCGGATCGAGCCGGACGGCGGTCGGGTCACGCACCGGCGCGGCCTGACGGTCGGCTACCTCGACCAGCGCGATGTCCTGCCCGCCGGTGCGACCGTGGGCGCGACCGTCGTCGGCGACCGAGCCGAGCACGAATGGGCCGGAGACCCGACCATCCGCGACATCATCGGCGGCCTCGTGTCCGACATCCCGTGGGAGGCGAGCGTCGACGAGCTCTCCGGCGGGCAGCGGCGGCGGATCGCGCTCGCGAAGCTGCTCGTCGGCGACTGGGACGTGCTGTTCCTCGACGAGCCGACGAACCACCTCGACGTCGAGGGCATCCAGTGGCTCGCCGACCACATCAAGCGGCGGTGGTCCGCGAACCAGGGCGGCCTCGTCGTCGTGACGCACGACCGGTGGTTCCTCGACGCCGTGTCGACGGACACGTGGGAGGTCCACGACGGCATCGTCGAACCCTTCGAGGGCGGGTACGCGGCCTACATCCTCCAGCGCGTCGAGCGGGACCGGCAGGCCGCCGCCTCCGAACAGCGCCGCCAGAACCTCGCCCGCAAGGAGCTCGCGTGGCTCCGCCGCGGTGCCCCGGCCCGGACGAGCAAGCCGAAGTTCCGCATCGAGGCCGCGAACGCCCTCATCGACGACGTCCCGCCGATCCGCGACACCGTCGCCCTGTCCCAGATGGCGACCGCGCGCCTCGGGAAGGACGTCGTCGACCTGCTCGACGCGGGCGTGACGTTCGGCGACGACGTCATCCTGCGTGACGTCGAGTGGCGGATCGCGCCGGGGGAGCGGACCGGCATCCTCGGCCCGAACGGTGCCGGGAAGTCGACGCTCCTGAACCTGGTGTCCGGGAAGCTCCAGCCGACGAGCGGCCGGGTCAAGACGGGCAAGACCGTACAGGTCGCGGTGCTCGACCAGCAGCTCGCCGACCTGCAGCAGTACGCCGACGACCGCGTGCGCGAGGTCGTCGCCCGCAAGAAGACGAGCTACGTCGCCGACGGCAAGGAGATGACGCCCTCGCAGCTGCTCGAGCGGCTCGGCTTCACGTCCGCGCAGCTCTCCACGCCGGTCAAGGACCTGAGCGGTGGGCAGAAGCGACGCCTCCAGCTCATGCTCATCCTGCTCGACGAACCGAACGTGCTCATCCTCGACGAGCCGACGAACGACCTCGACACCGACATGCTCGCGGCCATGGAGGACCTCCTCGACACCTGGCCCGGCACGCTCCTGGTCGTCTCGCACGACCGCTACCTGCTCGAGCGCGTGACCGACCAGCAGTACGCGGTGCTCGGCGGCCACCTGCGGCACCTGCCCGGCGGCGTCGACGAGTACATGCGGCTGCGTGCGTCGGGTGCGGTGCCCGCCACCGCCTCGGCGGCTGCCGCCGCTGCTGCCGGGAGGCCCGACACGGCAGGCGGGTCCGGCTCGGCCGGCAGCGGGGCCGGGGCCGGGTCAGGGGCCGGGGCCGGCTCCGGCGCGTCCGCACCGCCTGCGTCCGCTCTGTCGGGGGCCGACCGTCGCGCCGCGGAGAAGGAGATGTCGGCGCTCGACCGCCGGATCGCCCGCATCGGCGCCGACCGGCAGGAGGTCCTCGACGCGTTCGCGGCGCACGACCAGTCCGACTACGCGGGCCTCGGGGCGCTGCAGGCCCGCCTGGCCGAACTGGAGGCCGAGGTCGAGCAGCTCGAGGAGCGGTGGCTCGAGGTCGCGGAGCTGCTCGGCGTGTAGTGCGCGGTGTCGGGCGTGCCGTTTCGGCGGCGTCCGCGGTTCCGCGTGACCCCGGTCGTGCCGAGCCCTGCCGCACACAGGCGTCACGTGCCCGGGCAGCCGATGTCGGCTTCGGGGTGACCACGGCCGATCCCGATGCCGAACGCCGTCCCGCTCGTCGCGATGACCGGTACGCCGAGCAGTCCACTGCCGCGCGCGACGATGCCGCGGACCCTTCCGGCACCCGAGTCGGAGCGCAGTTCGATCCGGCCGACGACGGCGAGGACGCCGCCGGGGGCCACCGCCGCACTCCGAGGAGCCGGGACGGTCCGGCTGAACTCGGCTGGCGCCGTCGACTCGTCGTCGCCCACGATCAGCGTCGGGGCAGTCGAGCCCGGGTGCACCGCGACGGCGAGGTGCGACAGGCCGACGCCCCGGACGTCGAGCGGTCGCAGGTCGTCGAAACGGACGGGAACGTCCGAGTCGTTGCGGAGCGGGACGAGGAACCACGCCGCCGCGGAGGTGCTCCCGGCGGGGAGCGTGCCGCAGATGCCGCCCTCGTCGACCACGGGCGTCTCGGTGGTCCCCTGCCCGACGACGACCGTGAACCCGGCGGCAAGCACGAACGCCGCCGCCGTCGCAGCCCCCAGGATGACCCGCCCCGCGTCCATGCCGCCACCGTAGTGGACCGGGAAACGGTCGAGGATTCCCCCCGTCCGCGTGGTCGATCAGTCGCCGAGCCCCAGGATGAGCCGCCGGAGGAGCCCCGCGAGCTGCGCCTGCTCGGACGGGGAGACCTCGGCGAGGACCGACCGCTCGGCCTCGAGCAGGTCCGCGATGGCCGCGTCCACCGCCGTCCGCCCCTTCGCGGTCAGCGCGACGAGGATGCCCCGGCCGTCGCGCGGGTCGGTGCGGCGGCTGACGAGCCCGCGGGCCGCGAGCCGGTCGACGCGGTTCGTCATCGTGCCGCTCGACACCAGTGTCTGCTGCAGCAGGGTCTTCGGGCTGAGCTCGTACGGCTCACCAGCACGCCGGAGTGCCGACAGCACGTCGAACTCCCACGGCTCGACCCCACTCGCGTCGAACGCCACACGCCGGGCTCGGTCGAGGTGCCGTGCGAGCCGGTCCACGCGCGAGAACACCTCGAGCGGGGCGAAGTCGAGGTCGTCACGCTCGCGACCCCACGCCGCGACGATCCGATCGACCTCGTCCTCTGGCGGCATCCCTCCATCTTGGCCGAACCGGGAGCGCACGGCCAGCACGGTCGGCATGGGAGGATGGACGGGCACCGGGTGGGCTCCACCCCGCCGGGTGCGTTCCGCCTTGGTGTAACGGCAGCACGACGGCCTTTGGTGCCGTGAGGTCCGGGTTCGAATCCTGGAGGCGGAGCGGAGGGGTGTTCGGAGTTTTCGGCGATCTCAGTCGGAATATTCGGGCGTGACAGCAGGCCGAGGTGGAAAACCGCGTTCAGCTCCGCTCCCAGGGTCGCTCGTCCTGTCCCGACGACCGCTGGGGAGCGTACCGCGACGCGTGCCTTGGTCTGCGTTCGCTTCGAGGAACGACGAATACCCCCTGCCGGACGTGGCGAGGGGGAGTTCAGGGTCTATGAAGTTTGGAGGCGCGGGCTCGTCAGTCCAGTAGTTGGAACTCTGGTAGCTGCGCGATTGCGTTGAAGCCGTTTCGAGAGTCGTGCTCGTCGAGGGTCAGGGTGCTCAGGCCGGCCTCGAACAGGGCGGGGCTGGTGTTGTTCATGCGGTTGATGGGCGCGAGGCTCAGTCGCTCCTTCAGCCACTCGATGATGCGAGCGAGGTTTGCGCTTGCAGCTGCAAAAGCGGCAGCGAGCTCGACAAACCAGGGTCCGCGGACGCGACGCTTCATAGCCACTCCGAGGGCTTCGCGATCGGCGTCTTTGAGGCGCGAGTTGCCGTTCTCGACATTGTTGCGCTGGCCGAACCAGGCACGCTGCTCGTCGGAACCGTACTCGAACTCCTGGTGGTACTTCAGGTGGCGCTGATTCAACACACCCGGGCGATTGCTGAGGTTGCCCGGGACCTTGACGGTCTTCCCAGGCACTTTGAGTTCCACGACTTCGCCGGATTCGGGATCGAACTCGACCTCATCGCTCTTGAACGTGGGATAGGTGTACTGCCGGGCGCCCGTCTGGTCGAAGTTGCTGCGCGGCTTCAGATGGTACTTGCTGCGCGAGTTTCGACGCTTCGTCGCGAGTGCCTCGGCCTCAGCGCGAGCGGCGCTTTGCGCTTCTTCCGGTAACTCTTCAATGGCGGCAAGTCGTGCCTGGTGAGTTTGTTCGAGGAAGACGAGGGTTGAGGGCATGCATGCCATGTACCAGTTGCCGCCCACCATGATGAGCTTGTGACGGCCGTCTTTGCTGTTGTAGGACGCCTGGATGCCGAGTTCGGTCGTCTTGTAGTCCATAACGACCTTGACGCCAGCTTTCGCGAGCGGCCCTTGGAGGTCCTGAACTCGGGCGCCGGGGAAGTACGCGCGGTCGCCGATGAGTGTCTTGACGTCGATTCCGCGCGAGCGCATCGAGTTGTAGAGGTGCAGCCCGTGTCCGCGAGTCTTGCCCGGCTTGTGCCCGCTGGTCGCGAGGAACAGGAGCGGGTATGTGAAGTCGCTTTCAGCAGGGTCGCGAGTCATGACCGCGAACTCGACCTCCCAGCCGAACTTGCGCTTGCTCTTCTTGACTCCGGACCCGTCGTGATCGCCATCGCGCGTGTACCACCCGCAGTCGAAGTTCACCGAAACCGTATCGTTCGGGCCGATTGTCTTGTCACCCTTCTGGCTGCCGGAGACCTCCGCAAAGGTGGCGTCGATGGCGACAGCGCCCTTGAACCGTCGGCGGACGTCCCTCGGCAGGAAGTTGACCGAGCCGTCAATGAGGAGGTTCGTGAGCTCGAGCATTCGCGCGTGCCGTTTGGCCATCTGCTTACGCTCTCGACTCGCGACGAGGAGGTCGTAGTCCTTCTTCAGCATTCGCTCGCCCCGCTTGCCGGGGTGTCGGTCAGTGAGGGTTCGCAGGCGCTGGATCGCCTCCCAGAGGCGGCGGTACTGCGTAGCCTGGTGCGGAGAGAAATGAAGGATGCCAACGGCTTCGCGTTGCCGAACGGTCAAGGACATCGCGACTTCGGTCATCTTCTTGATGCTGACGCTTCGTCGAGCTCGCATCGTCACGAACATCAACTTCAGAAGGCTTGCTTCTGAGAAGAGTGCGCGACGTCCTCGATTCGAGCGACGTTCCTCACGCCGCCACTCCATCACTCGTTCTTCAATCGCTGCGCGGCTGAACAGGAGAACCGCCTCGTGGACAGCGAGTTCGAGTGGAACCACTTCGCCGACGCGCATGTACTTCCCCATAGGCACACCGAAGGCTTCGAGCATGAATCGCTCAGCATCTTCGTAGTCGTGGTGCTTGGGAAGCGGCGCGGTCATCGTGCCACCTCCGCGCGGAGCTGGCTTCGGTAGGAGTCGGTGTCCAGTGCCGGGACATGGGCGACGAGTTGGTCGAGGTGTTCGAACTTCGTGACGCCGGCGGCGGTCATGAGAGCGCGCATGTCGGTGCGGGCAATGAGGTGGGTGATGAGCCAGGTGTTCCGCATGCGGGTGGTGACGGGACCTGGTTCGTTGCCGCGGTCTGTGTCGTAGAGGAACGTGGTGAGCGTACTGATGCCGTGCTTGACCCGCTTCGGCGACCCGAATACCCAGTGCTCCGGCTCGACCTCGGCAATGGAGTTGAGCAGGAGCGTCTCAAATCGGGCCAGGAGCGGAACGGTCCGGGCTCCCGCCGTGACGGTGACGAGGACACCCTCGGCGTCAGCGACGATGTCGCGGCGGCGGACCTGGAGGAGCTCGTTCGCTTTGAGCCCCGCTCCAGCGCAGAGCGCGAGGACGACGCCGGCGCTGCGCCGTCGTGCCGCGGTCGACTGGCCCGTCGCCCAGCTCTCGAGGAGGTGCAGGTCGAGGTCGTCGTAGGGTGCTGCGGTGTTCTGCGGAGCCGTCGGCGCGAACTCCAGCGGCACCTCGCCGACGAGGACCTCGGACATGCGCATCAGAGCGGACCGGTACGTGCGACGCGTGGTGTCCGACCAGGTGACGTCGGTCCGGGTGATGTAGCGCCGGATGATGACGGGGTGGAACACGACGGCGGTCTTCGCCGGGTATCCGTTGACGTTGATGACCCAGTCGACGAACGGTGCCGCAACGACGATGAGCCGGTCGGCGGGCTGAGCAATGGATGCTGCCGCGTCGGCCACTGCGCTGACTACGAAGTCCCGGACAACGCTCCATCGGTCGTCCGCGAACGTCGCGACGTACTTCACCAGTGTTCCTCCGCGTGCGAGGAACGACAAGAGGGCGCGCAGCATCGCGGCGATGTACTGACGCAACGAGCGGAGGATCTGGCTAGGCATGCCCGGCCTATGCAGGCGCAGTGAGATGAGCTGTGGGAAAGCGCTCCAGATTCTGATCTCGTTGCCTGCCGATCCGCGTGCCCGCACGGATCGGCGGGTACCGCCGCCGATGCGAACGGACGCGTGATGCCGGGCGTGTCGCCGCTTGCTTGCGCACGCGACGGTGACGTCGGCGTCGTACGCGTGACGCTCGCGATGTGCATGCGATCCGGGCGGCTCTCTGCTTCGGGGACTCAGAAAACGTAGTGATCTTCGCGGCCGGATTGGTCCTGTTTGCGGACCCCGCTCGTCCGCGACCCGCGCGTCCTCCAAGATCACGCCCGTTCCGCGCATACCCCCTCCGAGGCCGACCGCCGGCCTCGGAGAGGACCACATGCCCGCCCCGACCACGGCGCTCGCAGCGCTCCACGCCGAGTACTCCGACCACGCAACGCAGTCAGCCCTGACGCTCACCCTCGACCAACGACGCGGCGTCGCGTTCTACCTCGCCGACACCGATGACGCCGTCGAGGTTGAATCCTTCGTACGACGCTGGACCGACCGAGTGCACGACCTCGACGACTTCGTCGACAAGCACGGACGGATGCCCCGCGCCGACTCGACCCGTCCTCGCCCTGCGACCGCCGAACAGACCCTCGTTGACACCCTTACGTACTTCCGGCAGGTCGGCGCTGCGGGCGGCTACTGCTCGTACCAGGTTCGACGACTTGAAGCGGTGCCGGGCTTCGCCTGGAACCCCCGTGACGCGCAGTGGTCGTCGATGCTCGCCGCGCACCAGCAGTTCTGGGTTGATCATCAGCGACCGCCGCGTCGTCGCGCGACCGACCCTGCCGAGGTGACGATCGGACGGTGGGTTGCCCAGCAACGAGCCCAGCACGCCCGCGGCCGCCTGCTGCCCGAACGCGAACAGCAGCTCCGGGCAGCACGGTTCCGGGTCCTCTGACGGCGTTACCGAACTTCGCGAGCCTCAGCGAGGATCCGTCGACGGTGCTCGGAAGCGTCCATCGTCGGAATGTGCCGCAGGGACGTGACCAAGTGCTCCGGCTTGCGCAGTCCGCCGGCAGCCATGAGCTCCCCGACGTGCGTGCCGCCAGCGAGGTGCGTAGTGATCCACGTAGCGCGCATTCGCGTGGGGACTGGCTTCGGCTCGTTGCCGAAGTCGGTGTGATTGATGAACGGCGTGACGAAGTTGTAGGTCGCCTTTCTGTCCTCCCCGCCAAGCACCCATGCGTCGTCCGGCACGTCCGCGAGGGAGTCGATGAGGAGCTGTTCCCATCGTTCGAGCACAGGTACCGACCTCGGCCTTCCGCCCTGGACGTCGACGAGCGCTCCGTCACGGTCAACGAGCACGTCGCTCCGCCGCAGCTGCTGCATCTCCCACGGGTCAAGCCCAGCACCTGCTCCCAGGGCGAGGACTGCGCCAGCACCTCGACGTCGCAGTGCCGTCGACTGCCCAAGCGCCCAGGTCTCGAGCAGGTTCATTTCGAGGTCGGTGTACGGGGCGGTAACGGACTGCCCGTTCAACGGCGCAAACTCGATCGGTCCCTCGTCGGGGAGGACGACCTCCGAGATCCGGAGCAGAAAGGACCGGTAGTCGCGGAGCGTCTTATCCTTGAGGTGGAGGTCGTCGCGGGAGATGTACCGGCGGATCAGCACCGGGTGGAACACGTTCGCGACCTTCTGCATCCCGTTGATGTGGACGACCCAGTCAACGTACGGCGTCACCGCGACCATCAGCCGCTCAGCGAGGTAGGCACACGCGGGCGCGACGAGCGCGACAGCGTCCAGCACGAACGGCTCGATGTTGGCCCACCGGTCGGTGGGAACCGACTGGCTCCGGTACTTCCGCATCGCGTGGAGGGGCTCTGGGCGAAGCTGCGCGATAAGAGTCCCGTTGTCTGGGTTTGAGCTTCGGGCACCGAGCGTTGAGTCCCCGAGGATGAGCGGCTCGGGTTCCCAACATTGGACGTGCGAGCAGTGCTCGACGGGACCTTGACGTGGGAACGGACGGCCGAACGCGGCGCCCATCGGCCGCCCCAGGGCGGTCGCGGACGTGATGGTCTCCTGGTTCGGCACGACGAGGTGCTCGGTTGAACTCGGTGAGCGGAGCGCCGCTCGAACGGCGGAAGGGAGCGAAGGCATGCCACGGCTATGCCTGACGGCCGCGCCTTGACGTGAAGAACGTCAAAAAGTCGAGCAACCCGACCCCGAAGGACGAGTCCGAGCCGACTTCCCCGGCTGGTTCGGACGTGCCGGCATAGCTCCAGGACAACGACTCCTGGAGGACCCCTTGGACTACCGCACCGCTACCCGGGAAGAACGAGCCGCCGAGTTCATCGACTTCGCGACGAAGCTGCACGACGGCCGATACGACTACGCGCACGTTCCACTCGGCTACGTCAACGGCGACACCAAGGTCACCATCATCTGCCCCGACCATGGGCCCTTCGAGCAGACCCCGCGCGAGCACCGCCGAGTCCGCGAAACGCCCTGGGGCCCACAGCGTGGCCAGGGTTGCCGAGACTGCAGAGGGTTCAACGCTCAGGCGAAGATTCGTCGCGAGCGATTCGTTGCGAAGGCTCTGGCCACGCACGGCGACCGGTACGACTACACCGATGTCGTGTACTTGGACGCGCGAACCGACGTGACCGTGAACTGTAGCGAACACGGAGCATTCTCAGTCCGGCCAGACAACCACACCTGCAAATACGCGACCGGCTGCCCCAACTGCGCCCTCACATCTCACCGCTCGGCACCGCGGTCAAAGAAGAAGTCAGAGGAAGGCCAGTGGCGGAACCGCCCGGCAGGGACGACCACCGGACGGAAGCGGACCCCGCGCAGCGCGGAGACCCGCTAGCTGCGCCGTCGACCGCAGCCCCACTACTCGTTCGCCTCAACGTGTCAGCACCGGGCACGTCGTGAGCGACGGCGAGGCTTGCAACCAGCCGGCAGCGGGGGAGCGGCTACCCGAATCGGCTGCGGGCAGAGCGATCCGTCGGCCCAACCCACACCATCGCGATGGCGTTCCACGGGATGTTCTCGCGGTTCGTCGGCTTGCGGCAGCAGGCAGGGTTGTTGTTGTGAAGAGGGGAGCGAAAGTGTCTCGAAGTGCCTCAAACTGTCTGTTCCGCTCCTTGTTTGTCTGCCGCCAAGGCTTCCGCGACTTGGCGAGTGCTGTCGGCCGGCGGCGGAAATGGCAGCCGCTGATCTGCCTAGAAGCCCACGGGAGTGTGGCCGCCCCACCCCGATCTGGATCGGTAGTGCGCTGATCGTGATCGGCCTGGTGTGCTGGATCGTCGAGGGCGTTCTAAGCAGTCGCACGACAGGCGGCGGACCGTCTCACTAGCCGATCGTGGGTTCAGCCGGTCGTTGCAACACCACCGTGAATTGGAGTGTTGCAGATGGGATCGAGGCTGGACCACCGTGCCCGAGAGGCGCGGTTCTGGGAGCTATTGAGACAGGGTCTCGGACGCACGGCGGCCTGTGATGCTGTCGGCGTGGACCGACGTCAGGGATACCGATGGGTCAAAGCAGCCGGCGGACGGAACCCGTTCGCCAACACGCCCCGCTCCGACAGGTACCTCAGCCAAGAAGAGCGGCTCCAGATCGCAGACCTACGCCAGGACGGTGAGGGCGTGCGCGCGATCGCCAAAGCACTCGGTCGGTCGCCGTCGACGATCAGCCGCGAGCTCACCAGGAACGCAGCGGCTGGCGGAACCTACCGGCCGTACTCGGCTGAGAAGCAATGCCGTGCTCGTGCGCGACGCCCGAAACCGCGGAAACTCGACCGGCTGGAGCTCGCTCTGCAGGTCGAGCTGCGGTTGGTGCGGAACTGGTCCCCGGAGCAGATCCGTGATGACCTGGCTAGGACATTCCCCGACCGGCCGGAGATGCACGTGTCCCACGAGACGATCTACCAGTCCCTCTTCGTCCAAGGCCGCGGCCACCTGCGCGCTGACCTGCACAAACACCTCCGCACCGGCCGAGCCCTCCGCCGGCACCGCGGTGAACGTCGGCAAGCGTCGTGGTCGAAGATCCGCGACATGATCCTGATCAGCGAACGCCCCGCCGAGGCCGACGACCGGGCCGTTCCCGGCCACTGGGAAGGCGACCTGATCGTCGGGATCAACGCCCGCAGCGCGATCGGCACCCTCGTCGAACGCACCACCCGCTACGTGATGCTGCTGCATTTGCCCAACGGGCACAGCGCCGACGCGGTCCGTGACGCGATGATCCCCACCATCCAGACCCTGCCCGAGCATCTGCGCCGGTCGTTGACGTGGGATCAAGGCACCGAGCTTGCCCGACACAAAGACATCACCCTCGCCACGGACCTCGCGATCTACTTCCGCGACCCCCACAAACCCTGGCAGCGCGGCTCAAACGAGAACACCAACGGGCTGCTCCGGCAGTACTTCCCGAAGTCCACCGACCTCAGCATCCACAGCCCGGAACGGCTCCTCGAAGTCGCGGCTGAACTCAACGGCCGCCCCCGCAAGACCCTCGACTACCGCAGCCCTGCAGAAGCATTCGAACAGCTACTCTCGGACCCAAAACAACCACCCGTAGCAACGACCCCTTGAAACCGCCGGTCCTTCAACGGACGAGTGGTCAGAGCCTGTCCTTGACGCAGTTCTGTCTGTCTCAGATGTGTGAGCAGCTTCGTTCTGTGTCGTGCTTCTGGCTTCGCTTGGTGTCGGGTAGGCCGGTCGCTACGGCTGCAGGAGCTCTCGTTCGATGCGTTCCGCGACGGCGTTCCGCATCGGTCGCACGTCTGCCGGTGACCAGGAGGTGGGGTCGGGGAACGACCACTCGAGGACTGTCCCGCGTGGTTCGGCGGGGAGTTCGAGACCGGGCTTCATGAGGACGACGATGTCCGCCTGTTCGAGCAGGTCGGGCGTCACTCGCCGGGGGACGCGTCCGGTGATGTCGAGGCCGAGCTCGCCCACGGTCGCGGCGATCGAGGGGTTCACCTCGTCGGCCGGGGTGATGCCGGCGGAGGTGGCCGTGTACCGGCCGGGGGCCGCGATTTCGAGGAGGGCGGCGCCGAGTTGGGAGCGTCCGGCGTTGTGCTTACAGATGAACAGGACGGTCGGCTTCGTGGTCATGGGCGCGAGTCCGGTCAGTTGGTGCAGCACGAGGTGCTGTCAGTGGCCGGCTCCGGCAGAGTGCAGCACGCAGCCTCGTCAGCGGCAGGAGTGCCGGTGACGGCTGGGGTGGTGCAGCAGGAGCTGCCACCGATGTCGGAGGAGCAGACGCCCGTTTCGGGGAGGACGAGTTCGAGCTATCGGGCTCCGGTGTGGTCGCCAGCGAGTTCAGCGGCGATGGAGCGGACTTGCTCGTAGCCGGTGAGGAGCAGGAAGGTGGGGGCGCGGCCGTAGGACTTCATGCCGGCGATGAAGAAGTTCGGCTCTGGGTGCGCCAACTCGGCGACACCGTGCGGAGGGACGGAGCCGCAGGAGTGCAGGTTCGGGTCGATGAGCGGCGCGAGGGCTCGGGGTGCTTCGACGATGTCGTCGAGGCCGAGGCGGATCTCGCGGAGCATGTCGAGGTCGGGCCGGAACCCGGTCGCGTTCACGATGACGTCGACGGTCACCGCGAAGGGCTCTCCGGCGCGACGGCCGGTGACGGTGACCTGGTCGCCGTCGGCGCGGACGTCGTCGATCTCGTACGAGGCGATCTGCTGCACCTGACCGGACTCGACGAGCCCGTGGACGGTGGACCCGAGCTGCCCGCGGGCGGCGAGCCCGTCTGCGGCGTCGGCGCCGAGCCGGGCTGTGCCGGCGTTCCGGACAGCCCACAGCACGTCGGTACTCGGCGCGATCTTGGCGAGGCTGGCGAGCTTGATGAGGGTGTTCGCGGCGGAGTGGCCGGCACCGACGACGAGGACCCGCTTCCCCGCGAACCGGTCACGGTCGGCGCCGAGGACGTCGGGCAGTGCGTGGACGACCCGGTCGCCGAGATCCGCGGCCGGTACGAGGCCAGCGGCAGTGAGGGGGTTCGGGGACGTGTAGGTGCCCGAGGTGTCGACGACCGCACGCGCAGTCACGTCAGTGACGCCGTCGGCGGTGTGGAGGCGGAGCAGGAATGGGGTGTCTGCGCGGCCGGTGGAGCGGGTGCGGTCCATGCCCTGCCGTGACACCGCTTCCACGCGGGTGCCGTACTGGATCACCGGTGCGAGCTGCGGGGTCGCCGCGAGGGGCGCCAGGTACGTGTCGACGAGGTCCTGGCCAGTGGGCAGAGATGACGCACGGGGTGCTTCCCAGCCGGTGGCTTCCAGGAGTCGCTGGGCGGCGGGGTCGATGACGTACCGCCACGGGGAGAACAGTCGAGTGTGCCCCCACGCGCGAACGCTCGTCCCGACCGTCGGGCCAGCTTCGTAGACCACGACATCGAGGCCCTGATCGAGGAGGTGCGCGGCGGCAGCGAGCCCGACGGGGCCGGCGCCGATGACGGCAACGGGGAGTCCGGTGAGGCGGTCCGCGTCAGTCCGTGGTGGGACAGTGAGGGTGAGCGTCATGATCTGCGGCTTCCTGGTCGTTACGCGGTTGCTTCGGTGGGCAGCAGCTCGGCGAGGAGCGTCTGGACGCGGTGCTTGATGTCGTCCCGGATGGGGCGGACGTCCTCGATGCCGCGACCGGCAGGATCGGTGAGGTCCCAGTCCTCGTACCGCTTGCCGGGGAAGATCGGGCAGGCGTCGCCACAGCCCATGGTGATGACGGCGTCGGATTCCCGGACCGCGTCGGTGGTGAGGATCTTCGGCTGGTTGCCGGCGATGTCGATGCCGTCTTCGGCCATCGCCTGGATCGCGACCGGGTTGATCTGGTCCTTCGGCTCGGAGCCGGCGGAGAGAACCTCGACGCGGTCGCCACCGAGGGCCTGGGCGTACCCGGCGGCCATCTGGGACCGCCCGGCGTTGTGGACGCAGACGAACAGGATCGTGGGCTTGTCACTCATGGGTGTGTGTCTTTCCGGGTTCAGCGGATGAGGGTGAGCCAGCCGGCGAGGGCGGCGAGGGTGACGGCGAGAACGGGGATGGTGAGGACGATGCCGGTGCGGAAGTACTGCCCCCACCCGATGTGGATGCCCTTCTTCTCCAGCACGTGCAACCACAGCAGGGTCGCGAGGGACCCGATGGGGGTGATCTTCGGGCCGAGGTCGGAGCCGATGACGTTGGCGTAGACCATCACCTCGTGGGTGAGGCCGGTCGCGCCGGCGCCGCCGATGGCGAGGGCGGCGATGAGGACGGTGGGCATGTTGTTCATCAGGGACGCGAGGATCGCGATGGTGAACCCGACGCCGAGCGCGGTGACGAGGACCCCGTGGTCACCGAACACGTCGAACAGCTTCGCGAGGTGGTCAGTGAGCCCCTGGTTCTGGAGGCCGTAGACGACGAGGTACATGCCGATGGAGAACAGCACGATCTGCCACGGCGCCTCCCGGATCGTCTTCCACACCGGAATCACCCGCCCCGACGCTGCACTTGGTTCGGTGCCGCCGGCGGTGACGGTGGCGGTGCCGCGGGTGCTGACGAGGACCGGCGCTGCCTCGGCCCGGGCGAAGAGGAACGCGGGCTGCCGGGCCGCCACGGCGACGATGACGACCGCCCCGACACCGGCGACGGCCGCGAGCGGGACGCCGAGGGGGTCGGCGGCGAAGTAGCCGACCAGCAGCAGTGCCAGGACGACCCAGCCGGTGCGGAACGTCGCCCGGTCCGTGATCGCGGCGGCGGGGCTGGTGAGGGCGAGGACGTCGTACCGCTTCGGGATGCTCTTGCCGAAGTAGAGCAGCAGCATGCCGAGGGAGGCGAGGACGGAGACGATGCCGACGGGGATCATGACGGCCGCGTACTCGGCGAAGCCGAGGTGGAAGTAGTCGGCGGAGACGATGTTGACCAGGTTCGACACCACCAGCGGCAGGCTGCCGGTGTCGGCGATGAACCCGGTGGCGAGGATGAACCCGAGCGCCGCCTTCTGCGGCATGTTCAGGGCCCGGAGCATGCCGACGACGATTGGGGTGAGGATCAGCGCGGCCCCGTCGTTGGCGAACACCGCCGCGATGACGGCGCCGAGGCCGACGATCAGCACGAACAGCAGCCGTCCGTTGCCGCGGCCCCAACGGGCGACGTGGAGGGCAGCCCACTCGAAGAACCCGGCCTCGTCGAGGATCAACGAGATCAGCACCACCGCGACGAACGTCAGTGTCGCGTTCCACACGATCCCGACCACGGTCGGGATGTCGGAGAGGCCGACGACGGTGGTGGCGAGGGCGATGACGGCGCCGATGAGCGCGGTGTAGCCGATCGGGAAGCCCTTGGGCTGCCAGATCACCACCACGAGCGTCGCGACGAAGATCGCCGCAGCGAGCACAGCCATCACCATCAGGCAGTCACCCCGGCCTGGTTCGCGGCCGCGGCGCGCTCCCAGCCCTGCGCGGCGACCTGCACAGCGTCCCACGGGGACCCGAGCGGCGGCGTGTAGCTGAGGTCGAGATCGATCACGTCGTCGACGGTGAGTTCCGCGTGGAGGGCGGTGGCGAACGTGTCGATGCGCTTGCTGATCTCCGCGGTGCGCTGCCCGACGATCTGCGCGCCGAGGAGCCGACCGGTGGTCTGGTCGCCGGTGACGCTGATCGTCAGCGGGACGGCGCCCGGGTAGTACCGCTTGTGGTCATCCGCCACCGTCACCCGAGTCAGCGGCGGCACCTCGAGCGGGCTGGTTTCGTGCTGGCGGAGGCCGGTGCGGGCGGCGACGAGGTCGAACACCTTCACCACCTGCGTCCCCACCGAACCGGCGAACGTCTTCGAGCCGCCGAGCATGTTCTCCCCGGCGACGCGACCCTGCTTGTGCGCCGTCGTCCCGAGCGGCAGCCACGTCGTGCCGAGAAGCCGGTGGTGCGTCACGACGCAGTCACCGGCAGCCCACACGTGCGGCACCCCGGTCCGCATGGACGCGTCGACCACGATCGCGCCAGCCTGGCCCAGCTGCGCTCCAGCGGCTACGGCGAGTCCCGTGACGGGACGGACGCCGACGCAGACCACGACGAGGGCGAACGTGCCCTCCGCGTCGCCAGAGGTCGAGCTGGTGGCGACGCGCCACTGTCCACCGTCTGCCGGTGTGATCCCGGTGACAGTGGACCCCGTCAGCACGGTCGCGCCGTGGCGGCGGACCTCGGCGGTGACGAGGGAACCGAGTTCGGGGTCGAGGGTGGAGAGCACTTCGGGACCGCGCTGGATCAGCGTCGTGTCGAACCCACGGGCGACGAGGCCCTCGGTCATCTCCAGGCCGATGTACCCGGCACCGACGACCGCGACCCGGCTCCCCGCCGGCAGCAGCTCGAGGGCAGCGACGACCTGCTCGGCGTCGGTCATGGAGTGCAGCAGGTGGATGCCCGGTTCCCCGAACGGGACCCCGGCCGGGCGCACCGGCTCGGCGCCGGTGCCGATCAGCAGCTCGTCGTAAGCGATCTGCTCTTCCCCGGCGGGGCCCGTGACGGAGAGTCGGCGGCGATCGACGTCGACGGCCGAGGCCCACGTCGAAGAACGCACAGTCATGCCGGCAGCCTCAAGATCGGTGCGGGTGCGGTGCGCGAGGGACGCTTCCGTGGCGACGTCGCCGGACACCCAGTACGGGATGCCGCAGATGGAGAAGTTCGGGAACTCGTCGGCGAGCACCACCGTCACGTCGGTGGTCGGGTCGAGTTCGCGGGCGCGGAGTGCTGCGGCGATGCCGGCGTCGCTGCCGCCGACGGCGAGGAGGTGAGTCATCAGGCTGGTCCTTCACGGATCGAGCGGGAGCCGAGAGCCGGCAGCTACATCGAAGCACGTCGATATCGATGTGCGCAAATATAGACGCGTGTCGAAGTCCGTGGGAGGATGAGGTCATGACGATCGAGCTGCTTCCCATTCAGGACGTCACTGCGTGCTGCTCGCCCGTCACGACCGAGGCGATGGACCAGGCATCCGCCGAGGTCCTCGCGAAGTCGCTGAAGGCGATCGCCGACCCGGCCCGCTTGCGGCTGATCTCGATGGTCGCAGCGCACGACGGGTCCGAGGCATGCGTGTGCGACCTGCAGGAACCGCTCGGCCTGTCCCAGCCGACCGTGTCCCACCATTTGAAGGTCCTCGTCGACGCCGGGATCCTCCACCGTGAGAAGCGCGGCACCTGGGCGTACTTCTCCCTCGTTCCCGGCGCCCTCGACACCCTCGCCGGCCTGATCGCCGCACCAACGCGCTAACCCTCAACAGCGCCGCGGCTTCCTAGGACTGATGGGCAGTCGCCCCGATGCCGTCGGCGATTACGCACTGCATGCTGCTGTGCTCGTCACGGTCCGGGTGTGGGAAGTTCCGGGGGACTACAGAACGACTGGTGTGTTCGCGACCACCCCTTGCAGGATGGTCATGATGAGGCTCCACATCCCGGTGAGCATCGCGATTCCGGTAGCGATGAGGATGCATCCGCCGAGGAGATTGACCGCCCGGATGTGGTTCCGTAGGTACTTCACTGTTCGGCTGGCCCAGCCGAAGCCGGCAGCAATGATGATGAACGGGATGCCGAGGCCTAGGCAGTAGGCCAAGCCGAGGGCTGCGCCGCGGAGTCCTGTACCGGAGTCGAGGCTGAGAGCGGTGATGGTGGCGAGGGTGGGGCCGAAGCAGGGCGTCCAGCCCAATCCGAACGTTGCTCCCAGCAGCGGTGCTCCGAGGAGACCGGGTCGCGGTCTCCATGCCGTTCGAACGGTCTGTTGGAGCGGACGGAAGAGCCCAATGAACGCGGCTCCCATGATGATGACGACGACTCCGAGAAGGCGGATGACGAGGTCCTGCCATCGGACGAGCCATGCGCCAGCGGCGCCAAACGCTGCACCGTACGCGATGAAGACCAGTCCGAACCCGACGACGAAGAGTGTGGCGCCGGCGAGGGTGCGACGCGTTGTGACGGCGGTCGCGGAGCTGCTGACATAGCCGAGGTATCCGGGCACAAGGGGGAGGACGCACGGTGAGGCGAAGGAGATCAGTCCGGCGAGCATGGCAATCGGAACAGCGGCCAGCATCTGCCCACTGAAGACGGTCTCTTGCAACGTCAACGAAGTTCCCGGTTCTCAGGTTCAGTCGGATCGTCGGCGTTGGAAGTGCCGGCGGTGCCACGCGTGGTTCGGGGCGTTGGGGATCGAGCGAACGTGATCGCGAGGATGATGACGCCGACGAGGATCGCAATGTCCGCGACGTTGCCGATTGCGATGTCGGCGTAGTTGATCATGTCGACAACGGCGCCTTCGCCGAGGTTTTTCCCGCGGGTGAGCCGGTCGCTAAGGTTGCTGGCTGCGCCGCCGACTAGACAGCCGACGCCGACGGCGATGATGAGCCGGAGGCCGGTCGCTGCCCACACCAGCAGGCTGGCCACCACGAGTGCTGCGAGGACGGAGAGTATCCAGGTTCGTCCTTCGGCGAGGGAGAATGCCGCTCCACGGTTGAACGCCAATTGCAGGCCGACCAAGTCGCCGAGGATTGGAATGGGCCGGTGGGGGTCGAGGTGCCAGAGCGCCCACAGTTTGGTCTGCTGATCAACCGCCGCGACGAGCACCCCAACCCCGACCACCGTCGCGAAAGCGCGTCCCCGCCGAGAGGTGGAGCCGCGTTCTGCGCCGGCTGGGTGGTGTGGAGGGCTGCTGCTACTCATGTCCGGGTGAGCTCGTCTTCGATGAGTGTGGCGAGGGTTCCCGGTCCGCCGATGGCTCCGAGGATCCGCACGGCGACCCTCCCGCGGGTGTCGAGGACGATCGTGGTGGGGACAGCGTTTGGCGCCACTTCGCCGGAGAGCGCGAGTTGCATGCGACCGGTGTCAGCGTCGAGGATCGATGGGTAGGTCACGTTGAAGCGGCGTTCGAAGGCTTCTGCGGTGCCCTGAGCGTCGCGGACATTTACGCCGATGAACTGCACGTCTTGGGTTTCGAAGCGTTCGGCGACCGTGTTGAGGTGCTTCGCTTCAGCGCGGCACGGCGGGCAGGAGGCGTACCAGAAGTTGAGGACGACAACCTGCCCGCGGAGATCCTCGCTGCTCAGTTGCGTGCCGTCCGTCGCGGTCTCGTCGAAGCGCACCGGTGTGCCCCGGTTGGATGTTGGCACCTGCGTCACGGTGCCGTCGCCGGACACGTAGTTCTTCGTTTCGCCGCCGCGGTACTGGGAGCTCAGCGCACCGGTTTGACCGCCGGCACACCCAGCCAGCAGCATCACCGCGATTGCTGCCGCCGTCACGGCGACTCCTCGGCGCCGCACTCGGAGGCCGGTCATCGTGTTTCCTGTACCGCGTCTGCCACAGCAGCTTCCAGGTCCGTGTAGGTCTGCAGGGGAACCAATTCGCCGTTGATGAAGAACGTAGGTGTGCTGTTCACGCCGAGTGTCGTACCGAGATCAACGTCCCGCTGAATGCGCTCAAGCACTGCTTTGCTGGTGACGTCGCGGTCGTATTGGCTCATGTTCAGGCCCAGGTCTTCTGCGTAACCGCGGAACCGTTCGGCCTGCGAGTCGGTGCCTCGCTCGCCCCACTCCTTCTGCGTCTCGTACATCCGCTGGTACATGTCTTCGACCTTGTTCTGCTGGGCGGCGGCTTCGACGGCGGCGGCGGAAGTGCGGGAGTTGCCGTGGCCGGGGAGGGGGAAGTATCGGAATCCGAAGGTGACGTCGCCCTTGTACTTCTGGCGGAGCTCCTCGACGTAGGGGTAGAACGCCGCGCAGGCTTCGCACTCGAAGTCGAGGAATTCGACGACGGTCACGGCGCCCTTGCCGGGAGGGCCGAGCACCCGTGTTGGCGTCACGGCACCGGTTGGGCTCGAAGACGCCGCCGTTGCTGCGGTTGGCGCTGAGGGAACGTTGGCGCGGATGATGAAGACGGCGGTAACGATGAGGACGAGTGCGCCGGCGATGAGGCCGGATACGACACCGATGCGGGTGCTACGAGTCATGGGGTCCCTTTGTTGAGTGGGGATTGGGGGCGCGGCCCCGAGCGGAACGTGCGAGGAGGAGGACGGTGATGTGGCCGATGAGGGCGAAACCGAAGCAGACCGCGCCGATCACGTAGACGCTGCCCGGTCCTGGGCCGTCACGGAGCAGCATCACGCTGCAGGCGGCGACGGCGATCGTGAGGACGATTACCTGCACGGCTGACCAGGTCGTCCGTATGGACCCCATCAGGCGCCCTTGCCGTTGAGGAACGGGGTTGGCGGGGTCGCGGTGCCGCCCTGCCGCACCTCGAAGTGCAGGTGGCAGCCGGTGGAGAGTCCGGCGTTGCCGACTTCCGCGATTTTCTGTCCGGCGTTGACGCGCTGTCCGACGGTGACTTGCACGCCGGCGGTGAACATGTGCGCGTAGTTGGTGGTGACGCCGCCGCCGTGGTCGATGGTGATGAGGTTTCCGTAGCCGCCGTAGGGGCCGGCGTAGGTGACGGTGCCGGCGGACGCGGCGTAGAGGCCCGTGCCACATGCGGCTCCGAAGTCATCGCCCGCGTGGAGGCGGTAGTAGCCAAGGACCGGGTGCAGCCGGTTGCCGTACGCCTGGTACGAGCTGTACGACGTGATCGGCATCGTCCATCCCGATGCGGAAACGGCCCCGGGGTTCGACGGGGTCTGCGGACGGTTCTGCGCAGCTTGTGCTGCAGCAGCCGCCGCGGCGGCTCGCGCGGCTGCAGCGCGGCGCCGCTCAGCCTCCGTGTACGCCGCCTCCGTACTCAGCGTCCGATTGCGGAGCACCGCAAGCTGGTCGGTGAGTTCCCGCTGTCGGCTGCGCTGGGTGGCCTCCGCAGCGGCAGCGGCAGTGGCGGCCGTCGACGCGGCCGTGAAGGCGCCGGCAGCGGTGTTCCGGAGCTGGTCCCGCTTGCGCTTGGCGGCCTTCGCTTGCTTGCTCAACGCCGTCGCGGTCCCAGCCTTGGTAGCGGCGTCGCCGAGGGCGGTGTTCATGGTGTCGGTGACCTTGGACGCTGTGCCCAGACGGGAGAGGAGATCGTCAGTGTCCGCCGTAATACTCACCGTGAGATCGCGTCCTGCCGACCGGGAGAGATACGCCGACCAGGACGCGATCTGCTCCTCCGCGCCGGCGGCATCCGCTCGTGCTTCGTCGGCCTGCGCGGTGAGCGTGTCGAAGCGGCCAGCCGCAGTGTCAGCGGCGTCCTGAGCGACTTGCAGCTCGCGTCCGCGGGCGGCAGCGTTCGCCTTGGCCGTCGCGGTCGTTTCTTCGAGTTCCGCGACGAGCGCGGCGATCTGCTCGGCCTGCCGGGAGGCGGCCGCTTCGTCGCCTCGAGCGCGGAGGACGTCTGCCCAGCTCGGTGCCGTTGCTGCCGCCGCGGGTGCTGCGGGCAGCGCAGCGATGACGATCCCGATGATGGTGGCCGCGGCGAGCGTGGTGCGCCGCATCATTCGGGGGCCTTCGGGCGGCGGCGGGTGATGAGCAGGATCCCGACGACCGCGAGGACGAACAGCCCGGTCAGACCGCCAAGTGCCCAGATCGCCGGGCTGGTGTCCTTCGCGCTGCCGCCCTGGGCTGTTGCTGTTCCTGTTGCGGTCGGGGAGGCGGTTGCTGCGGGTGTCGACGGTGCGGCTGAGGCTGTCGGGGTTGCGGATGCGGTGCTGCCGGTGGAGGTGAACTGGTAGCCGCCGGAGATCGGGTGCCCATCGACGGAGACGCTGCGCCAGGCGAGTTTGTACGTGCCGGGGGCAGCGACATCGACGGGTTTGGTGAGGGTGCTGCCGTCGACGTTCAGCGTGCCCGTGGTGACTTCGGACCCGTAGGGCCCGATGACGCTGATCACCAGTCCGGATTCCAGCCCCGCCAACGGCTGCTCCGAAAACGTCAGGGTGACCGCGTTGAGGTCGCCGCTGATGGTGGTGTCGGCGGCGGGCGTTGCTGATGCGAGGGCGTCGTGCGCACTTGCCGGGGCAGCCATGGTCAGTGCCGTGGCGAGCACAGTTGCCGGGATGAGGGTTGCGATAAGGGTGCGAAGTCGCACGAGTGCCTTCCTGTTAGAAGTTGCGGCCAGCATTGCTGCGCAGCCACGCTTCCGGGTCGATGGGAGTGGCGCCGCCCTGATGCACCTCGAGGTGCAGGTGCGCTCCGGTACTGCGACCGGAAGACCCGACAAGCCCCACCCGGTCGCCGACAGCGACGCGTTGCCCCGTCCGGAGCGGGGACGAACCGATGATCATGTGGGCGTACAGCGTGGACACGAGCTGCCCGCCGACCTGGTGGTCGATGATCACGTACTGCCCGAACTCCGAATGCCGACCGGAGACGCGGACCACGCCATCCGCGACGGCGCCGATGGGGGTGCCAGCTCCGGGGGTGAGGTCGAGGCCCTGATGCGCTGTTGAGCAGGTGGCGCATGGCGCAATGCGATACCCGAAGCCGGAGCTCTGCGGCACCGGACCGGGGAACGGCCAGCGAACATCACCCCCGCCGGTGACGGCGCCCACCTGACCGGTTGCAGTACCCGGTGTGCTGCTGACCACTGCCGGGGTGCTGACGGTGAAGGAGTCGCGCTGAACGGTGGGGTCCAACGCCGCAGCCGCCACCTGGAGGCTCTGACCGGTCACGCCGGGGGCGAGGATCGTCGCCGGCGCGGCCACGGATGCCGTTGCCGGCCCAGGCAGTGCGGCAGTTGCAAAGAGCACGACGGCTGCTGCTGCACTCGTTATCACCAACTGCGAGGAGAGAGCCCTCCTCGGGCGAGTGGGGGAGCCCGTGACGATGCGCGGACGGGGAAGGGGTCGGTGTCGGAGCTGCCGGGGGGCGCGTGCTCGCTGGGCGAGGCGTTCAGCGTCGAGGGCTGCGCGGCGCGTGAGGGGAGTTGGGGGATCGGGCAGGAGAGCGGTCTGGTTCGTCACAGGTCTGCAAGAAGGCTTCCGTTGAGCGGGCAAGACGCAGTCGACGACCCCAGGGAGCGGGGTCGTCCGGAAGGAGAATCAGACGCGTGCGATCGACAGGACCGTCAGCGATACCGCTGTCTGGTCCTGTCGGATGAGCCGCGGTCGCAGTCTGGCGAGTACCCGCGACAAGGAGAACAACGGACGGCGGAGGTCGTGCGCAAGCAGCGCCAGGACGAGGCCGGCACTCATCACCAGCGCCGCCAGTCCCAGCAGTGCGCAGAAGATGCCGCTGACGCCTTCGTGCTGGTCCACGTGGGCGGCGCCGGAGGTGTCCTGTTCCAGTTCGGACACGGTGGATGCGCCGGTGAGGCTCGCCACCGGGTCGTCCGTGTGCGCGGCCAGGTTCTGCAACGTCATCGCGCCGAGCAGCAGCAGGACGGCTGCGATCACCGCGGTGGCAGCGCGAAGCAGCCGGAGCGGGAGGAGGTGGCGAAGCGTCGTCATGATGAGGATGGCCCGATCGGTGCGGCCGCATCTATTGTGCAGGACCCTGTCAAGCGCCACAGGTGAGTTCGCTGGGCGTGTTCGGACGTCTGGACGTGCGGTGCCGGTGGGTCACCCGTGCTGCTCGTGGGGTGGGATGGTCCGTCCTTGCAGCCGTGCGAGGTGCGCGTTGTAGGCGTCCAGATCGGGGTCGCCGTCGCGATCGATCGCACGGTCCCGCTCCCGGCTCTTCCGAGATTCGTGGCGGAACCAGCTGGTCATCAGGATCAGCACCAACGCGAGCGAGGGTGCCTCTCCGTAGGACCATGCCAGCCCGCCCGCGAACGCTTGGTCGCCGACGGCGGTGATACCCCACGCGGCAGGGATGTCAGTGAATGCGGGCACGAGCGGCACGGTCGCCATCATCAGGATGACACCGAAAAACGCGTGCAGCGGCATCTCCAGAAACGCATCCAGCAGCCGGCCGAGGTGCCCCTGTCGGCGTGGCAGCGGGTCGGTGGGAATCAGCGGAGCGGTGAAGAGCACTCCGGCGGCGAGGAACGCGAGCTCGAGGCCGACGTGTCCGGCCCAGGTCTGGAGGAGCGCGTCGGCGGCGCTGGTGAGGTAGAGGCCGTAGAAGGTGATCAGGAACAGCGGAATCATGAACCCGGGATGCAGCAGGAACCGTCCGATCCGTGATCGCAGCCCGAACATCGCCGACTGCAACACCAGCCGACCGGGGCCGCGATGCGGTGTCGCTCGGAGGAGCAACGTGCCCGGTGCGCCGAGGACGAGCAGCAGCGGAACGGTCATCATCAGTGTGAGCTGCTGGAACATGAACGCGGAGAACAGCACGAAGCCGTAGCCCTCGATGCCGGCGCCCATCGTGACCGCAAGCAGAACGCAGCCAGTCAGGAACAGCACGCCCCGCCACATCGGCCACGGCCGGCGTTGCAGCCGAATGCGCAGCCATCCGGTCACGTACGCGGCAGCGAGCAGCAACGCGATCACGGGGATCACGGGCACGGGCTGCAGCGTCGGTGCGAGCAACGCGGCCAGGGTGGGCGGTGCGGTCGGTATCCACGCCAGCGATTCCATGCCACCCGACGGTAGACACCTCACCATCAACATGCAACCATATTCGCATGAGCGAATATTCGAATGTGGGGTTGGCGGAGTTCGACGATGCACACGTCGAACTGGCCGCCGAGATCTTCGCCATGCTCGCCGACCCGACTCGCATCCGGCTCGTCCTCGCGCTCCGGGAGGAGGAGATGCCGGTGGGGCACCTCGCTGCCGTCGTTGACCGATCCCAGACCGCCGTGTCGCAGCATCTCGCGAAGCTGCGCATGGCCCGCATGGTCACCACCCGGCAGGAGGGCAACCGGGTCTACTACCGCCTCGCGAACGACCACGCCAACAAGCTCGTGCACGACGCCATCTTCCAGGCCGAGCACACCGTCGGCGACGTCGTCCGGCACCATCACAACACGGAGCACGACGCATGAGCACTCCGCACGACCATGGCATCGACGCGCACGCCGTGAACCGCCGGCGCCTCGCGATCGCCTTTGGCATCACCGCAACGATCCTCGTCGCCGAAGTCATCGGTGCCATTGCGACCAACAGCCTCGCGCTCCTCGTCGACGCAGCACACATGCTCACCGACGCCGGCGGGCTGGCAACTGCACTCGTCGCGGCGAACCTCGCACGACGACCCACGACTGCGAAGCGCACCTGGGGCTTCGCCCGCGCCGAGGTGCTCTCTGCCACAGCGCAGGCAGCAGTCCTGCTCGCGGTCGGGCTGTTCGTCCTCATCGAAGGGGTCCAGCGGCTGTTCGCACCTCCGGAGATTGCCTCCGGGGGGCTGTTCGTCTTCGGCATCATCGGCCTCGTCGGTAACATCGCGTCGATCCTGGTGCTCGCCTCCGGACGGAACGCGAACTTCAACCTCCGAGCCGCGTTCCTCGAGGTCCTCAACGACGCCCTCGGATCCGTCGCCGTCATCATCGCCGCGATCATCATCGCCGTCACCGGTTGGGGCGGAGCCGACGCCATCGCAGGGCTTCTCATCGGCGTGCTCATCCTGCCGCGGGCGTTCAAGCTGCTCCGAGAGACCGTGAACGTGTTGCTCGAGTCCACGCCGACAGGCCTGAACCTCGACGACGTCCGCACACACCTGCTCGAGCGGGAACACGTGATCGATGTGCACGACCTCCACGCGTCCCAGATCGCGACGGGCCTGCCGGTGCTCACCGCACATGTCAGCATTGACTCCGCCTGTTTCACCGACGGCAGCGTGCCGGCACTACTCGATGACCTCCAGCGGTGCGTCGCGGAACACTTCGAGGTCAGCGTCGAGCACTCCACCTTCCAGCTGGAACCGGCCGGACACAGCCAACACGAACACACCCCCCACGTCTGACACGTCGCATGCTTCTCCACCCCGGAACCTGCTGCACAGCGATGAACCAGCGGCCCGACAACGACCTGTGATGACCCATTGACTGACACGAACCACCGCGCGGCAAACACCCACGGCGCACCCGTTGGCGCCGCACCGGACGCGGTAGCAGTCCGCTCGACACTCGTCGTCGCGGTACCACTGGCACTGGCATGCACGCTGCTCGGGCTGACCTTGACCGGTGCGCTCGGAGAAGCGACGCAGCTCGTCGACGCCGGCAGGCTGGTCGACTACGGCCTGCCCATCGCTCGAGTAGTCCACGATGCCATGGCGGCAGTCACGATCGGGCTGCTCATCGTCGCAGCGTTCGCGCTGCCCGGGCAGCGCAAGGAACGGGGCCGAGCCTCCTGGACGCAGTACCGGGCCGCACGCTGGGCGGCGTGGAGCGGCGCGCTCTGGTTCCTCGCCGCCGTGGTCGGAATCGTCTTCACCGGCGCCAACACCATCGGCGCCCCGATCACGAGCTCCGTGTTCGCGCGAACGTTTCCGGAGTTTCTCTTCCGTCTGGAAGCCGGGCAGGTGTACCTCGTCTCTGCGAACGCGGTCCTGATTGCAACGATCGTCGCCGCGTTCGCAACGCGGGTGACCAGCATCGCCGTCGCCACGGTCTTCGCCATCTTCGCGCTTCTGCCGCTGTCGCTTTCCGGGCACGCAGCTGGCTCGCTCGAACACGCCAACGCCGTGAACTCACTCGCGATCCACCTGATCGGCGTATGCGTCTGGGTTGGTGGGCTCACCGCCGTGCTGCTGCTGCGCACAATGACCAAGGGCGCGACCGGCCGTGTTGTTGCCCGATACTCGACCCTCGCCGGCTGGTCCTTCGCCGCCGTCGCGTTCTCCGGCATCGTCAACGCGGCGCTCCGACTCACCGGACCTGCAGATCTGGTCACCACCTCGTACGGGTGGCTGATCACCGTCAAAGCGGCCGCGCTGATCCTCCTCGGCATCGCCGGCGTCGTGCAGCGCCGAAAACTCGTCCCAGGACTCCTCCGAAACCCAGCGAACCGTCGACTATTCGTCCGGTTCGCACTCGCCGAGATCATCTTCATGGCGATTGCGATCGGCGCCTCTGTCGCCGTATCCCGGAGCCAACCGCCGATCCCGCAGACACCGGAAACCGGGGCAGACACGCGTGACGGGCTGATCGGCTTCACCTACCCGCCCACCCAGACCCTGCAGAACTTCCTGAGCGCGTGGCACTGGGACTGGGCATGGACCGCACTCGCCGTCATCGGCATCGGCTGGTACCTCATCGCCGTCCGCAAACTTCGCAAGCGCGGCGACGCGTGGCCGATCGGGCGGACAATCAGCTGGGTCGCTGGCTGCCTCATTTTCATCTGGACGATGAACGGCGGCCCTGCCGTTTACGGCATGATCCACTTCTCCTCGCACATGATCCAGCACATGCTCCTGATGATGTTCGTGCCGCTGCCGCTCGTCCTCGGCGGCCCGGTGCTGCTCGCGCTCCGCACCCTGCCGGTGCGCAACGACGGCTCCCGCGGCGCCCGCGAGTGGCTGATGCTGTTCGTGCATTCGCGCTACATGCAATTCATGGCCAAGCCGGCGGTGGCCGGGGTGATCTTCGCCGGGTCCCTCGTGGTGTTCTACTTCACCCCGGCGTTCCAAGCCGCGATGCAGTCACACGAATGGCACATCGTCATGGTCGTCCACTTCGTGCTGAGCGGCTACCTGTTCTTCTGGGTCTTCGTCGGCGTCGACCCCGGCCCGCAACGGCCCGCGTACCCGATCCTCATCATCGCGCTGCTGGCGACGCTGGCGTTCCATGCGTTCTTCGGCGTCGCAGTGATGACCTCAACCGAGGTGTATGCACTGGACTGGTTCCGCGCACTCGGACAAACAAACGAAGCTGCGCTCCTCGCTGACCAACACACCGGCGGCGGCATTGCGTGGGGTGCTTCCGAGCTGCCGATGGTGTTCGTGGCGCTGCTTGTCGTGCGGAACTGGGTCACGTCGGACAAGCGCGACGCCAAGCGCCTCGATCGTCAGGCGGAACGCGACGGCGACGCTGAGCTTCGCGCCTACAACGAACGGCTCGCCGCGATGAACGGGCGTGACCGCCCACACGAGTGACCTCAGCCGTCGCCGTCCGATGCGTCGCTGCCAGCGCTGGTGCAAGTGCGGCGTTGACAGCGCGCTGCAGCGGACGCGTGAGGGTGTTCGCGTAGGTGCGAGTGATGTGCTGCGAGTCGCGATACACGAGCACGTTCCCAATCACCGCAGGACACCACCCAGCACGACAGAACGACGCCGTCATATCCAGCACCCGCGCACCACGGATGCGCTGCGCCGCAACCGTGAGGTAGTCCGTCGCAGCGAACGCGCGCGCTGTACTCAACTGGCAGCGGGAAACCGCGTCCCCATTCACATCGAGGCAACGTTGCACACCCGTACCCGCGGCGGGGGTGTCCCGAATCGCAAGGATCGTCGCCCCGCGGGCAATCAGCGGCCCCCACGATGCACGGTAGCCGCGCTGTGCCGCGCGGTCGGGGTCGGCTCCTACCGGGTTGCCGCGGAGATCCGCGCGAGCGGCTGTGAAGACCAGCGCGTATGGAGCCTCGGCCTCGAGTGAGCGGTCGACGTCATCGTTCCAGATTGCGCACCGTCGTTGATTCGCGTCCGACACGTCAGACCACCGCACGTGGGAGAAGTCGCACCCGCCCTTGACGTAGAGGTGCAGTTCCCAGCCGCGCTCGCGAGCGATCCGTGTCAGCGTCGAAGCCCATTGGTGGGCGTGGGAGTCCCCGATCAACGCCACTCGAGTGCCCCCTCGCACGCCAACCACGCAGCTGCGGGCGGCAGTGGTCTGTGCCTCGCAGTCGTCCCACGTCGAGTCGATGTCGTAGGCGGCGGTCATGGTGGCCGGGGTGAACGGCTCCCGCGGATCACCACTGAGTTGGCAGGAGCGATTCCACGCGGCCGCGGCGCCGAAGCAGCCGCCCCCGCTCAGCGTGACCGCGACCGCCCGGTCCTGACGTTCCTGACCCTGCAGCGCCGCCCAACCCGTCGTTGGGACGAGCAGCAGCACCACCATCACACCTGCCGTCACGGCGAGCACAGCTGTTGAGCGGCGGCGTGAGAGCGGTCCGAAACGACCGCGATTCTCGACCAGGACGTGCGTCAGCTGCGCGAGGATCAGCGACAGTGCGGCAGTAGCGAGGATTCGAACCGGGGACGGCAGCTCGACCGCTCGCGGGAGCAACAGTACGACCGGCCAGTGCCACAAGTACAGCGGGTAGGAGATGGACCCAAGCCAGCGCACTGGACCCCAACGGAGCACCCAGCCGAGTACGCCCGTGTCCGCGCCGGCAGTGATGATGAGCGCGGTCGCCGCGACTGGGATCGCGGCCAGGATCCCTGGATACGACACCCCGGGTGAGAAAAGCACGCCCGCGGCGGTCAGCGACGCCCACCCGAGCAGCGCGGCCCCGGCGCGCGTCTGCGATTTCAGCGGGAGGAGCGCGCCGGACTGCGGCCCGAGCAGCGCCAGCAGTGCCCCAACCCCGAACTCCCAGGCCCGCGTATGTGGCCAGAAGTACGCAGCGGCCGGCTCCAAGGCGGTCAGGAGCACGGAACCAACAAGGGAAGCCCCGGTCGCCGCCCCGACGGCCCACATCAGAGGCGGCCTCCGAGGGGCGAATCGCCAGATCAGTAGAAGCAGGATCGGCCAGACAATGTAGAACTGCTCCTCGACGCCGAGTGACCAAAAGTGCTCAAACGGGGTCGACGGCGTACCGGCAGCGAGATAGTCGGTCCTCGACGCAGCGAGCACCCAGTTCTCGACGGAGCCCACGCTCCCGGCGAACTGCGCTCCGAGCTTCGGCCAGTCCTCCTTCGGGTACAGCGCCAATGCTGCGGCCCCCGTCACCGCAAGTACGATCAGCGCAGACGGTGCGAGACGGCGCACACGCCGGGCCCAGAACGCCAGTACCGACACCCGTCCGCGGCACTCCAGCTCACGACTGAGTTGCCTGGTGATGAGAAAGCCGGAGACGACGAAGAAGGCATCGACTCCCACGAAACCGCCGGGGAACCAGCCGACCCCAAGGTGATAGACCACCACGAGTACGACGGCGACGGCCCGGACAGCGTGCACGTCGACCCGAAACGAACCGTGCTCGCTGGACCGCATCAAGTACGAAGCTAGTTGTCCTTCGTGAACCCCAATCGACTACCCGGCGACGGAAGCTGGAAGAGCAAGCAAGTTACTTGTGGACAGCACCGCTGGGTCGCGGCGCTTGGTGTCGCTAGAGAGCGGTTGTTTCAGTCGTCATCGTCATCTTCGACGAGTTCACCTTCCCAGGCTTCGCGTCCTTCGTGGATGGCGAAGAGGGCGATGACGAATCCCGCGACGGGATCGAGCCATGCTGCGCCGGTGAGGGCGTAGAGGAGGAGTCCGACGAGGGTTGAGATGCTGAGGAGGACGCAGATCCGGGTTTCTGCGGCGTCCGCGAGGATCAGCGGGTCTCCAAGCTTCTTTCCGACTCGGGTTTTCAGCGCGGCAAGGACCGGCATGACGATGATCGAAAGGACCAGGAGCACGATGCTGACCGGGGAGGTCTCGGGCGTCTCATGGTTGATCAGGCTGCGGATGCCCTCGACGACGACGTAGGCCGCGAGGAGGAAGAACGTCACCGCGACGAACTTCAGCGTACGTCGCTCCTTGGCCTCGTCCGCTTCACCATGACGGAGCCGCGCCGCGAGACGCAGACCCACCAGCACTGCGGCGATCGACTCGATCCCGGAGTCGATACCGAAGCCGATGACGGATACAAGTCCCGCGGCAATACCCGCTGCGATGGCGACGATTCCCTCGATGACGTTGTACGCGACGGTGAACTGCGCAAGGCGGAGCCCTCGTCGGGTGAGCTGCTCCGTTTCGGTCACGGTGCGGGTGCTCATTCGGTAGCCCTCGCGTCCGAGCCGTAGGTGCCGCAGAGGTCCACCTGGTAGCCGGTGGCGTGCAACAGCGTTTCCGCAGATTCGAGGAGATCCATCAGCTCCGGCTGCGCGAGCGAGTAGAACACCTGCCGGCCCTGAGTCCGCCCCTCTACGAGAGCGCAGTCACGCAAGCACGCGACATGCTCGGAGATCGTCGACTGCGCAAGCCCCAACTCCGCCACGAGGTCACTCACGCGAGCCTCTCCCAAACGGAGGCGACGCACGATGCGCAGTCGGGTCGGGTCCGCGAGCGAGTGGAACAGCGATACGGCGGCAAGATCGCCCCGTGCTTCTACGATCGGCATACACCGATGATATCGGTGCGCCTCGTTGCGCGTCCCGCTGATGCCTCGTCGACGCGATTCTTCGCAGCGACCCGCCACTCGCGTTCCGCTGCGCCGTCATGTCTGACAGCCGTGGGCCTGCGTGGTGCGATGGTCGGCCTTATTAGAGGAGGGTGACGTACTGCCCGATCTGCGCGCCGATCGTGTACATCAGCGATGACCACAGTCCGGTGACCATGAGGACACCGATGAGGATCAGCGTGCCACCACCGATCAGGTTCACGGTCCGTAGGTGCCGTTTGACGCGGCTGATCGCGGTGGTGGCCCAGGTGGTTCCAAGGGCGAGGAGGAGGAAGGGGATGCCGAGTCCGAGGCAGTAGGCGATGCCGAGCAGGACGCCGTTCCAGGTGCTCGCGGCTTGCAGGCTCAGCAGGTTGATCGCGGTGAGGGTCGGGCCAAGGCAGGGGGTCCATCCGAGCCCGAACACGATCCCGAGCAGGGGTGCGCCGGCGATGCCGGTGGCCGGCTTCCATCGTGGTTTGAGGGTGCGCTGCAGGATCCCGAAGCGGCCGATGAACACGAGTCCCATGATGATGACGAAGCCGCCGAGGATCTGCGTGAGCAGGTCGCGCCAGCGGATCAGCCAGAAGCCGGCGGCGCCGAATGCGGCGGCGTAGGCGACGAAGATGACGGTGAAGCCGAGGATGAACAGGAGCACGCCCAGGGTGAGCGTGCTGCGGCGGCGTTGTTCTGCGACACCGCCGATGAAGCCGAGGTACCCGGGGACGAGTGGGAGAACGCATGGTGAGAGGAAGGACACCAGCCCGGCCAGGAGTGCGACCGGCACGGCGATCAGGAGCTGCCCGCTGAGGATCGCTTCCGCGAAAGGGTTCCCGGTCACGCTGATCGCTCCGTGGGCGCGGGCTCGTCCTTGTGGCTGCCCGGCATCAGGAAGCGGATCGCGAATCCGGCGATCCCCAGGGTGGCGAAGATGTCGGCGACGTTGAAGATGGCGAACCAGTCGATGTTGATGAAGTCGACGACTTCGCCAGTGAGCGGCCCGGAATCGGCGCGGGTGATGCGGTCGCAGAGGTTGCCTGCGGCCCCGCCGACGGCGACGCTCATCAGCCCAGTGGCGAGCATGTCGGTGCCGCGCACGGCGCGCACGACTGCCCACGTTGCCAGGCACAACGTCAGGGCGATGATGCCGAGTGCGAGCGGCGGCCCCATCTCGCTGCCGAGGCTGAAAGCGACGCCGGGGTTGAACACGAGCTGGAGGGTCGCACCCGGAGCCAGCTCAATTGTGCGCGACGGGCCGAGGCCGGACAGTGCCCACGCTTTCGTGAGCTGGTCGATGGTGAGCGCGGCCCCGGCGATCAGCAGCACCACGACCACTCGTGTACCCGCTCTCACGAGAGCACGTCGATGAGTCGCACGATCACACCGGACTCGATCAGGATGTAGAGGCCCAGGCCCGTGAACACGGCGGGCACGAGCCAGTGCTCGATCTTCTCGAGGGCTTCCGTGACGGTCTTGTTCGTCCCCACGAAGCGAGCCACGAGGCACCACACCGCGACGAGCACAAGGAACACCGCAATCGTGACCACGGTGTCCGGGATCGGGGTCGTCCGGAACACCGGCGTGTAGAGGGAGATGTTGTCGGCGCCGTTGGCGATGGTGATCCCCGCGACCCCGAGGACCCCACCCGCGCGCACCACCGAGTCGTCATCGTCGTCGTCATCACCGCGTCGTCGCAGAGCACGGACCAACCCCACCAGACCAATACCCAGGGGGATGAGCCCCAGCAGCCCCACCCACTTGTCCGGAACGATGGTGAGCCCCGCGGCAGCGAGGACGCTGATCGCGACGAGGGCGATGAAGCCGGCGTACTGACCGACGACGACCTTCCACCCAGGCAACGTTCCACGCGTCGATGCGAGGAACAGAACCGTCAGGACCACGACGTCATCGATGTTGGTGGCAGCAAAGAGACCCACCGCCGCCGCAATCGTGCCGATCATCGGTTCGACTCAACAAGCGGCGGCCGAGACACGGGAACCATCATCCGGCAAGTGATCGTCATACGCCGATCATATCGGTATCGACCGATGATCGGCGACGTGCAGCCGGCCGGCTCTCCACAACGCTGCCGCCGGCCCGGAGGCGATCGTCGGCGCGCGATCGGATGGTTGCCGCGGAGCGGGCTGAGTGGGCGCCGCTCACAAGGTGCGCCCGGCATTCGTTGTAAGCCAGGCAATGGGGTCGATTGGGGTGCTGCTGCCGAGCATGACCTGCAGGTGCAGGTGGGCGCCGGTGCTGGCGCCGGTGTTGCCGACGAGGCCGACGAGCTGCCCGACGGCGACGCTCTGCCCGGCATGCAGCGGTGACGAGCCGAAGATCATGTGCGCGTAGAGGGTGGAGATGGTCTGACCGTCGATCTGATGGTCGATGATGACGTACTGGCCGTACTCCGGGTGGGTGCCCGAGATTCGGACGGTGCCGGCGGCGACGGCGCCGATGGGGGTGCCGGCGCCGGGGGTGATGTCGGCGCCCTGGTGGATCGACGAGCACGCCGCGCACGGGGCGAGGCGGGGGCCGAACGGGGAGCTGACCCGGATGCTGCCGGCGACGGGCCAGCGGATATCGCCGGCGCCGGTGTTCACGATCGTCCCGGTGGGCGCGACTGCAGCCGTGCTACCTGCCGCTGCTGTGGCGCTGTTCGTGGTGCTGGTGGTCGTCTTGGTGATCACGGGCTTCACGGCGGGCTTGGTGACGGTGTAGCCGTCCCGGTCAACGGTCACGGTCAGCCCGGTCGCGGTGAAGCTCTGCCCGGTAGCGGACGGGGTGCCGCCGGGCACGGTGACGGCGGGGCCGGTAGATGCCTGCGCGGGAAGCGCCGCGGCGGTGAACAGCGCCATCGCCGCAGCAGCACCGGTCAGCGGAATCGCCGCCAGCGCCCGGGATCGGAACGTCCGCGTCGGAGCCGGCGCGGCCACCGTCACGGCGGGCAGCGGCGGCCGACTCACGACAGCGGGGGTCCGGCGGATGCGGGGCGTCCGCGGAGCGGGGGGTGTGGCGCGTTCTGCGGCGAGGGCTTCGCGGCGCGTCAGCGGCGTTGCAGTGGGGGTGTGGGGGTGCTGCTGGGGCACAGGCAGGCTCCAAGAAAGACGGCGGACGGGGATGAGCCCGTCAGAAGAAACAGGGCCGCTCGGCGGGGTGCTCGAGCGGGAGAGGGGGAAAGCCGGTCGCGGATCGCGGCAGGGAGGGGGGACACCGCCGCGACCCACGGCCGGGGTCACATCGACGCGAGCATGTCCTTCATCTGGCTGATCTGCTCGGTCTGGCTCGACACGATCGACTTCGCCATCGCGACCGCGTCGGTGTTCTTGCCCTTATCGACTTCGGTCTTCGCCATGTCGACAGCGCTGGTGTGGTGCTCGACCATCTGCTGCAGGAACAGCTTCCCGGCGTCCGCCGGGGAGGCACTGTCGAGGGCGTTCATATCGGCGTCGGACATCATCCCGCCCGACATGGAGGAGTGATCCATCCCGGACATGCTCGACATCTCCGTGGGCTCGCCCCAGGCCTTCAACCAGCCGGTCATCGTCTTGATCTCCGGTGCCTGCTCGGCCTTGATTTGCTTCGCGAGCGTGACGACGTCGGGGTCCACGTCGGAGCCCTTGGCGAGGAGCATGTCGCTCATCTCGATGGCCTGCTTGTGGTGCGGCAGCATCCCCTGCGTGAACGTCACGTCCTGGTCATTGTGCGTCGACGAGGACGACGAGGACGACGAGGAGGAGTTGTCCGAGGAGCCGGCGTTGTTGGTGGAGCATCCGGCGAGGGTGAGGCCGATGGTGAGGGCGGCGGTGGCCGCGAGGGTGCGCGTGATGGTGGTGTTCATGGATCCAATCCCGTGATGCGTCAGGTGTTCCGGGCAGGCGAATACCTGCCCGTGTTCTGGGCATGCGAGAGCTTCCGAAGGGAGCGCTCCCGCCGGGGATGGATCAGATACGGATGATCTGCAGCGCCGTCAGTGATGGCGGCTTGGGTGCCGCGACGCGGCGTGCGACACGGTCCCCGAGGGCGAGGAGGCGTGCGAGGACGTAGAGGACCCCGCCGTTCCGGGTGCGCAGAAGCGCCCACGCGAACAGGGCGATCGTCAGCGCGCAGGCCATCCCCATCAGGGAGCACATCAGCGCGCACAGGCCGCCATCGCAGCCAGCATCACTGAGCACGCTCACCACCGCGCCAGCCGGCGCGGCAGCGTGCTCGGCTGCGTCGCTGTGGGTGTGCTCGGCCGTCATGGCGGTCATGGCGTGCTCGCCGGTGGTCGCGTGGCCGAGCATGCTGTGCATCAGGACCGTGAACCCGACCAGCAGCAGCAACGCCAGCACTGCCGTGGCCTGCAGCAGCAGGCGGCGGCGCGTGGTGTTCGCGGTGGTGAGCATGCGGATCCGTACTGATGGCTGGCGGGGGTGCGGGTTCTATGGTGCAGGACGAGCGCTGAGAGGACAACCGCCCCGTCTGGTGGGCGGAGAGCTGGTTAGGCGCGCACGAGGCGGGCGATCGCGTCGGAGGCTTCCTTGAGCTTCACCGCGGCCGCGTCGCCGCCTTCGGCGACGGCGTCGGTGACGCAGTGCGCGAGGTGGTCATCCAGCAGGCCGAGCGCGACGGATTGCAGCGCCTTCGTCATCGCGGACACCTGGGTGAGGATGTCGATGCAGTACTGCTCCTCATCGACCATCCGCTGCAGGCCGCGGGCTTGCCCCTCGATGCGGCGCAACCGTTTGAGGTAGTCGTCCTTCGCGGTGATGTACCCGTGGTGGTGCTCTGCTGCGGGTGCGGTGGTGTCGGTCATGGACGCTCCTCGGGGTTCACCGATTACGGTAGCGGCGCTCATGCCGCCGTCGACCAATCGAACGGGGTCGGCGCGATCGGCGTACCGGACCCACGGGTGATGACGATGGCGATGTCCTGCTGGTCCTGCAGTTCCAGATCCGGCAGGGGCGTGGTGGTGCGGGTGCCGTTGACGAACACGGCGACGTGCCGGTCGTTCTTCCCGTCGACGTACCCGCCGACCTGCCCGTCTCGCAAGGTCACGTCCCACTCGGTAAAGAGCTGTCCGAGGGTGAACGGCTGCACCTTCGCGGACTCGACGTGCACGATGCCGGAGGTGTCGTGGGTGTGGAGTGCAGACATGCCGCCCCGCTGCACGTCGACGCCGATGTTCGCCGGCACCGCCACCGGCTCCCCGTCCACCGATACGGACAGATGCTGATGGGTGTGCAGCGCTGCACCTTCCATCCCCGCCACCTCGAGCCCGGCAGCCTTCGCCCGCGCCGCCGCATCCGCGGGGGCCGGCCACGGCGGGGCCGCTGTCGCTCCGGACGCTGTTGGCGCCGTGTCGTTGCCACGGTTCAGCGCGGTGACCGTGATCGTGGTGACCGCGGCGAGGACGATGACCACGGCGGCGCCCAGCAGCCACCACCGGCGGGTGCGGCTGCGCTGCTGTTCCGCTCTGCGGTCAGCGGCTTTCCGCCGCGCCTCTTCGCGCCGATCAGTTCTGCTCGCCATCACGTCCTCTTTCCGGATGCCGGTTTGGCGGATTGGGAACACATCCGCCCGACCGGCGTTACACTCACTACGGTACCCCCCTAGGGTACCTGATGAACGTGAAGAACGAAGGGATCACCACGATGAGCGAGCAGCTGACGAACACGTACGCCATCACGGGCATGACGTGCGGGCACTGCGTGATGAGTGTCAACGAGGAACTCGTCGCCGTGCCGGGTGTCACGGACGTGACGATCGACCTCAACGTCGGCGGTGTCTCCACCGCCCGGGTGACCAGTACCCGTGACCTGCCGCAGGAGGAAGTTTCCGCCGCTGTGGAGGAGGCCGGCTACACGTTGGTCGCATCATGACCACGACCAGCACCCCGCCGGTTGAGCTGACGATCGAGGGGATGACCTGCGCGTCGTGCGCGAACCGGATCGAGCGGAAGCTGAACAAGCTGCCCGGCGTGACCGCGAGCGTGAACTACGCCACGGAAAGCGCCTCCGTCACGCTCCCCGCGGACCTCGCTGTCGACGACGCGATCCGGACCATTGAAGCGGCCGGGTACGGCGCGCGCCTGCCCGAACCGCCCGGTGCGGACACCGACGAGCTCGCGCCGCTCCGGCGGCGCCTGATCGTGTCCACGGTGCTCGCCGTCCCGGTGGTGGCGCTGTCGATGGTCCCGGTCCTGCAGTTCCCGGGATGGCAGTGGGCCGTTCTGGTGCTGGCGCTGCCGGTCGCTGTGTGGGGTGCGTGGCCGTTCCATCGTGCTGCCGCGATCAACGCCCGGCATGGGGCCGCGACGATGGACACCCTCGTCAGCGTCGGCGTCGCCGCCGCGACCGTGTGGTCCGTCTGGGCGCTCGTGTTCGGCGGCGCCGGGCACATCGGGATGCAGATGGCGTTCTCCTGGTTCCCGCACCCGGGCGCGGCTCCGGAGCCGTACTTCGAAGTCGCCGCCGCGGTGACGGTGTTCCTCCTCGCCGGCCGATACTTCGAGGCCCGCGCGAAGGACCGCTCCGGCGCCGCCCTGCAGGCGCTCCTCGCCTTGGGTGCACCGACTGCCCGGGTGCTCCGAGACGGTGTCGAAACTGAGGTGCCGACCGCAGCACTGCAGGTCGGGGACCGGTTCGTGGTCCGTCCCGGTGAACGCATCGCCACCGACGGAACCATCACCGATGGCACGAGCGCGATCGACACCAGCGTGATGACCGGTGAAGCGGTCCCCGTCGAGGTTGGCACCGGCGACACCGTCACCGGCGCGACCGTGAACGTCGGCGGCCGACTCATCGTCGAAGCCACCCGCGTCGGCCAGGACACGGAGCTTGCCCGCATCGGCCGGCTCGTCGTGTCCGCGCAGACCGGCAAGGCCGAGGTGCAGCGCCTCGCCGACCGGGTTTCCGCCGTGTTCGTCCCGATCGTCATGGGCCTGGCGGTGCTGACCCTCATCGGGTGGCTGCTGCTCACCGGCGACGTGCAAGCCGCGTTCACCGCCGCCGTTGCGACCCTGGTGATCGCCTGCCCGTGCGCCCTGGGGCTGGCAACTCCGACCGCGCTGCTCGTCGGCACCGGACGTGGCTCCCAGCTCGGGATCCTCATCCGCGGACCCCAGGTCCTCGAGGCCACCCGCCGGATCGACACCGTCGTGCTCGACAAGACCGGCACCGTCACCACCGGCAAGATGAGCGTCCACCAGGTCACCGCCGTCGGCGGGGAAACCGACACCCGAGTCCTCGCCCTCGCCGCCGCCGCGGAAGCAGGATCCGAACACCCCATCGCCCGCGCCATCACCGCAGCCGCCACCGACCACCCCACCGCGGACACGTTCCAGTCCACCGCCGGGCTCGGCGTCCAAGCCGTCGTCGACGACACCCTCGTGCTCGTCGGCCGACCCGCCTGGTTGACCGACCAGTGGGCCATCACCATCCCCGAAGCGGTCACGGACGCGGTCCGGACCGCGGAACAGGGCGGCGCGACCGCGGTCGTTGTCGCATGGGACGGCGCAGCCCGCGGCGTCATCAGCGTCGCGGACACCATCGCGCCGACCAGCCCGGACGCGATCCGTCGCCTGCACGACATGGGGCTGCGCACGATCATGCTCACCGGCGACGCTGAAGACGTCGCCCGGACCGTCGCAGCGGAGGTTGGCATCGACGACGTCGAAGCCGAGGTGCGACCCGAAGACAAGTACCGGACCGTCACCCGGCTGCAGCAGCAGGGCCGGTCCGTGGCGATGATCGGCGACGGCGTCAACGACGCCGCCGCTCTCGCCGCCGCTGATCTCGGGATCGCGATGGGTAGCGGCACCGACGCGGCCATGGAAGCCGCCGACATCACCCTCATCCGAGCGGACCTGAGCGCCGCGGCGGACGCGATCGCGCTCGCCCGCCGCACCCTCGGCACGATCAAGGTGAACCTGTTCTGGGCCTTCGCCTACAACGTCGCCGCGATCCCGCTCGCGATGGCCGGCCTGCTGAACCCAATGATCGCCGGCGCCGCGATGGCCCTTTCCTCGGTGTTCGTTGTCAGCAACAGTCTGCGCCTGCGCACGTTCCAGCCTCGCTGACCGGCGGACACCGAGCCCGCCGCCCGCCTACACTCACCCGCATTACCCCTCCGGGGTATAGCAGCTCGGGAAGGAGATCGAATGTCCGGGTACATCACCATCGGCATCGTGCTCGGCGTCGCACTGCTCGGCATCGCCGCCCTGATGCTGCTGTCTCGAGCGACAGCGGTCGCTCCGATTCGCAAAGACGTGCTGCCGTTCGGGTCCGGGTGGGATCTCCAGGAACACGCGCTCTCGCGCTTCCACACCCGCTGGTACCCAATGACGCTGGTGTTCCTCGCGTTCGACGTGGAAATGCTCTTCATGTACCCGTGGGCTGTCGTTGTCGCGCAGATGGGTGCAGAGGCGGTCATCGAGATGTTCGTCTTCCTCGGGGTTCTCCTGGCGGGTGTCGTCTGGGCCTGGCGGGAAGGAGCGTTCCGATGGGTGTGACCACGGATCGCCGCCGACCGCTGCATGTGCTCCTCGTCGAGGTGCCCGGCAACGGTGCAGCCCGGATTGCACTGGAAGCAGCGGCTGCGTCCGCCGGTCATGTCCTGGCCACCCACCCGGCCGAAAGCGACGTCCTGCTCGTGTGCGGAATCCCCGGACCAGAGATGCGGACGGTCATCGACCGCGTGTGGGATCAGATGCCCTACCCGAAGCACCGGGCGGCACTGACCAGCCCCGACGAAATCGGCACCGTCTTCACGACCGCGCAGGACTCACTCACGGACCGACGTGCACAGCGCTCCGCCGCTCGCGAGGATGGGATCGATGGCCGGCACCTCGCCGAGGACGGCCCCGACCACGAACATCCCAACGACGAGCACCCGGACGACACCGACGAATCGATGCATGAACACGACATGCCCATGGGCGGTCACGACCACATGTCGATGGATCACATGTCGATGAGCGGTCCGGGCGGCTACCCACTCGCCGACGGGGCGGATGATCGGGACGGGCTGGAGATGGACGTGCTGCACCGGCGACTCGGTCCGATCCTGCCGGTCTGGCCAGCTGGCGTGATCCTGGACGTGACGCTCACCGGCGACACCATCACCGACGCCTCCGCCTCGGTGATCGATGTCGACGACCACAAGCGGGGGGAGCCACAGAGCGGCGCGGCCTCCGCGCTCGACCAGGCCGCCCAGATACTCGCCGTCGCCGGATGGGATGCCGTGGCAGCCCGGACGCTCCGCGTACGGGATCTTGCCGTGACCGGCCGCCGGGACCAGGCGCGGGAACGCATTCGGCCGCTGCGCCGCCGGATCGAGCGCTCCGTGATGCTCCGCTGGTCCCTGCGCGGCCTCCAGGTTCGACCCGACATCGACGTCCGCACGGTCCTCCTCACTCGACTCGAGCGCGCAGACGCCGCACTCAACGGACGTCAGTTCGAGCCGGAACCGGCGACGCCGGTAGATGAGATCCCATCCCTGGTTAAAGGACGCGACATCGGCAGCGCCCGCCTCATCATTGCTGCGCTCACCGTATTTCCCATGCCTCGCGCGGACTCGGCCGATGAGGTCGGCACGACGAGACGGCATCAGCATGGTTGATGTCGGAAACGCCCTCTGGGCACTCGTCCTGCCCGGCGTCGTCCTCGTCCTCGCCATCCTGGCCGCCAGCGGCAACGCCGCCCTGGCAGCACGAGACCGCGGGATACCGGTGCATGTTGGGGTCCTCTCGCCGTTCCGGGAAACCGGCCGGCTCCTCCGCCAACAACGTCGATCCGTGCTCGGCGCGGACTCCCTTCTGTGGCGGATCGGCGGGTCCGGGCTAGCCGTCGCCGCGTTCCTCGCCGCTCTCGCCGTTCCCGTCGGCGCTCTGGTACCACTGGACATTCCGGTCGGCGTGGTGTGGTTCAACGCCGTCGACGTCTCCCTCTGGGCCTTGTGGTGGCTGCTCGGGTGGGGCGGCAACAGCGTGCACCCGCTGATCGGCGGGTACCGGTTCCTGGCGCAGGCCCTGGCGTACGAGATCCCGCTGATGTTCGCCCTGACCGCCCCCGCCATCGGTGCGCAGAGCCTTCGGCTGACCGACGTGGTCGCCGCGCAGCAACCGATCTGGTTCGCCCTGACAATGCCGGTCGCGTTCATCGTCTACTGCGCCTCCGTCACCGCGTTCTCCGCCTGGGGTCCGTTCGCGTTTCCCGCCGGCACAGACATCGCCGGCGGTGTCCTCGGGGAACTCTCCGGCGTCGACCGACTGCTCGTTCTCGCCGGCAGATGGTGTCTGCTCGTGGTCGGCGCCGCATTCGCGGTGCCGATGTTCCTCGGCGGCGGAGCTGGTCCGTTGCTTCCGTCGGCGCTATGGGTGCTGTTGAAGACGTGTTTGCTGCTCGCCGTGTTCTTGCTGCTCGGACACGCGATGCCCGCGATCCGGCCGCAGCGGCTCGCGGAGCTGGGCTGGGTTGTCGTGTTGCCGCTGGTGCTGCTGCAACTGCTGGTCACGTCGGTGCTCGCCGTGATGGGGAAAGGATGACCGGGATGGCAACGATCGTGTTCTGGGTCGCGGCGGTCGTCGCGGTGCTCGCTGCCGCCGCGGTGTTCCGGGTGGACTCGATGGCGCGCGCGACGTACGCGCTGGCGGTGTCGTTCATCGCCGTCGGCGTCACCGTGCTGGTGCTGCACCTGGACTTCATCGGGGTCATCACGATCCTGATGATGGTGATGGAGATGGCCGTGATGGCGGTGTTCATGGTCTCCTATATGGGCATGAACCCGGCGCTGATGCCAATGGATATGACCCACAGCAAACGCCCCGCGGCAGTGATCGCGGCCGCCGTGTTCGTCGGCCTCGCCGCAGCCGCGCTCTTCATCCCGTGGCCAGCCCGTGCCGGGACCGCGGCGGCGGACACCACCCGTGCCCTTGGCGAGGCGATCATGAGCTCGAAAATGCTGGTGATGCTGACGATCAGCCCGATCCTGTTCGCCACGATCATCGCCGCCCTCGTCCTGGCGAACCCTCGTGGCCGGTACGACCGGCTCGGGGACGACCTCCAGAATGCCCCCGCTGACCCGGAGCCGGGAGGTGTCGGACGATGACGCTGCAACTCGTTCTGCTCGTCGTGGCTGCGCTGTTCGCCATCGGACTGTACGGCGCGATCTCGCAGCAGGTGGTGGTGATGGTGATGATGGGCATCGAGGTGATGATCAACGCCGTCATCCTCGCCGCCGCCGCGTTCTGGTGGTACCTCGCACCGACGGTCGATGGGCAGGTGCTGCTGCTGGTGATCATCGCGGCGATGACGATCGAGATGGCGATGGGCTTCGCGGTTGCGACGATCCTGCACCGTTCCCGGAACTCCGACATGACCGATTCTGCGACGGACCTCAGCCAGTGAGCGCCGCGCTGATCACCGCCATCATCCTGCCCGCCCTCGTCGGAGCCGCACTGGCGACAGCTGGACGCTTCGCCGAACGGATCGCCGTTCCCGTCAGCCTCTTCGCGGCAGCGGTCATGGCGATCGCAGCGACCATTGCAGCCATCACGGGTGCCGAGGTGACCGGCGGGGTGCCTGCGATGCTTGGCGCCCCTGGCCCGGATCTCCGCGTCGACGCGCTGGCCGCTGTCGTCCTGCCGACCGTGGTATGGATCGGATTCCTCGTCCTCGTGTTCGCGACTGCGGACCGGACCCGACCGGCGGCGCGGTTCCACGGGCTGATGCTGCTCTTCCTCGCTGCCGTCGTCGTCACCGTGACCGCAACCGGCCTGCCATTGCTCCTCGCCGCATGGGAGGTGATGGGCGCCACCTCCTACGCGCTCATCGGATTCCGCTGGCAAGACCGGAACCGCGTCGCCGGTGGATTCACCGCGTTCACTGTCACCCGCGCCGGGGACCTCGGCCTGTACCTCGCCGCTGGCGCCGTCGTCGCCGGCGGCGGCTCCTGGTCACTGACCGCACTGCAGTCGCTGCCAGGCCCCTGGGTGCACGTCGCTGCCGCAGGATTGCTCGCTGCCGGCTTCGGGAAGGCAGCGCAGCTGCCGTTCTCGTTCTGGATCTCCCGCGCCATGGAGGGCCCCAGCGCGGTGAGTGCGCTGCTGCACTCCGCAGCGATGGTCGCCATGGGCGGGTACCTGCTCCTCCGCGTCGAACCGCTCCTGAACGTGACCGGCTGGGCAGGTCCGACGGCGGCGTGGCTGGGCGTCACGACCGCGATCGTCCTCGGTGTCATCGCACTGTCGCAGCGGGACGTGAAGCAGGTCCTCGCCGCGTCGACGGCATCCCAGCTGGGGTTCGTCGTCCTCGCCGCTGGCGTCGGCTCGGTCAGCGGCGGCACCGCGCAGCTCGTCGCACACGCCGCCACGAAAGCGCTGCTGTTCCTCACCGCGGGCGCATGGCTGACGGCCACCGGGACGAAACAATTCACCGGTCTCCGCGGCGTCGCCGCCCGCTGGCCCGCGGTCGGCGTCCTCGCGACCGTCGGTGCGTTGTCGCTGGCCGGCCTGCCACCGTTGTCGCTCTGGTACACCAAGGACGTCGTCCTCGCCGCAGCATTGGAGGAAGAACCCTGGTTGTATGCGGCGGGCCTGGCCGGAGCGGCACTTGCAGCGGCTTACTCCGCCCGGATCATCGCGCTGCTGTGGCGGCGTGCCGGCACACCGGAAGCGTCCTGGGACGACGAAGAGCGCGGCACCCGGCGGGTGCCACGCCTCGCGGTCGTCCCGATGGTGGTGCTTGCCGTTGCCGCAGCCGGACTTGCGCTTCTCGGCACACCGCTGTTGCATCCGATGCTCGCTCCGCTGTCCGGGACGTCGGTGTCGTGGCCGGAGCTCGCGGCGTCCGGGGCAATCGCGGTGGTCGTGGTCCTGTTGACTCTGTGGCGCACACCCACAGTCCGCAGTGGGATGCACTGGTTCGGGCTGGAGCGGGCAGCCATTGCAGTCATCGCCACGCCGACACTGCGACTCTCCGCCGCCCTCGCGCGTCTCGACGACCGGTACGGCACGGCAGTCGATCGGTCGGGCCGTGCGCTCGAGCAGACCGCCCGAGCCGCGCGCGCTCTTGATCAGCGTGGCCCCGCCGCCGTGACGGGGTGGATCGGTTCCGCCGTCGCGGTCCTCGGTCGACTGGCTCGGCGACCGCAGACCGGCCAGGTGCACCACTACTACATCGGCGCGACCGTGACCGTCGCTGCCGCAGCTGTCCTGCTCTTGGTCGTGAGGTGATCGTGCTCAGTCTGATCGTGTTCCTTCCCGTTGTCGTCGCGGCGGTCCTCGCCCTGACGCGATCGATGTCCGGACGGGCAGCCGCGTGGGTGTGGCTGATGACGAGCATCGTGGAGCTCGCCCTCGGGATCCTCGCGTCCATCCCCGGATCCACCGCGTCGGGGCTGCACTGGGAGGAGCGGATGGAGTGGATGCCGAGCGTCGGCACCAGCTACCACCTCGGCGTTGACGGTTTTTCCGCCCCGTTGCTGCTCCTGACCGACGTTGTGTTCCTCGTCTGCGCGCTCTGGGCGATGCGGGACACCGACCGGCCCCGCCCACAGGCTGCACTCTTCCTGTCCCTCCAGACCACATGTCTTGGGGTGTTCGCCGCGCAGGACCTGCTCGTGTTCTTCGTGTTCTTCGACCTGTCCATCGTCGGCATGTACTTCGTGATCGCCGGGTGGGGACATGGCGACCACCAGCGGTCCGCGCTGCGATTCTTCCTCTACACGTTCCTCGGATCCCTGGCGCTGCTCCTCGGCTTCATCGGCCTCTACCTCGGCTCCACACCGCACACCTTCGACATGGTCGAGCTCACCCGGAACGGCTTCACCGGCACACCCCTGACCGCCGGCGCCGTCCTCGCCGCGCTCGTCGTGGGTTTCGCCGTCAAAACCCCCACGGTCCCATTCCACTCCTGGCTGCCACCGGCACATACCGACGCACCCGCGATTGGCTCTGTCGTCCTCGCGAGCGTCCTGCTGAAGATGGGCACCTACGGGTTCCTCCGCATCGCGATGCCGATGCTGCCGGACGCGTGGCGGTCCTGGGCATGGGTGATCGTCGTCGTCGGCATCGTGTCCGTGCTGTACGGGGCACTCGTGGCGTTGGCGCAGACGAACGTGAAGCGGCTGATCGCGTACACCTCGGTGAACCACATGGGCTACGTCGTGCTCGCCGTCGGCGCCGCGGGTCTGACCGGGTCATCCTCTGCACAGGCGCAGCAGCTGGCGATCACCGGCGCAACCGTGCAGATGGTGTCGCACGGGCTCATCACCGGTGCACTGTTCCTCCTCGCGGGTGTCCTCCACGACCGGCGGGGCAGCTACGAGATCAGCGACTACAGCGGCCTCGCGAAGCCGGCCCCACGGTTCTCCGGACTGTTCGCCGTCGCCGCGTTCGCGTCCCTCGGCATCCCCGCCTTCAGCGGATTCATCGCTGAGTTCGAGATATTCGCCGGCAGCATCGGTGCGACAGCGATCGCTGCGATCGCGCTGCCGGGGATCCTCATCACCGCAGCGCTGTTCCTCCGCACCGTGCAGAAGCTGCTCAGCGGACCCACGGAACGCCTCGCCGATGGTTTCACCGACGTCACCGCTCGGGAGACCGTGACGGTCGGGGCGCTCCTGCTGCTCTCCCTGGCGGTCGGCGTGGTGCCCGGACCGTTGCTGCAGCTCATCGCTCCCGCCGCCCGACAGCTCGCCGCGCTGGTCGGAGGTCCCGCGTGAACATGAACTACGGCGCGCTCCTGCCGGAGATCATCCTGATGGGCGGTGCCATCGTCGCGCTCCTCGGCGGCAGCTTCCTGCCCCGGCGCCGGCAGGCGCTCGTGACCTGGTTCGCGATCATCGTGGCGTGCGGCAGCGCCGTCACCGCTGCTCTGAGCACCGGGCCACCGTCCGTCTTCAGTGACAGCTACGCACTCGACAACGCGACAACGACGATCAGGATCCTCGTACCGTTGGCGACCGCGGTCGTGATGCTCATCGGACGCGAAGAATCCCGAGGCTCCGCTCGGGAGAGCGAAACCGCATCACTGCTGCTCCTCGCGGCACTCGGCACGGTCGTCCTCGCCGGCGCCAACGACCTGCTCATCGTCGCCACCGGGTTCCTCCTAGCGACCGTGCCGCTCTACGCGTTGATCGGACTGTCCCGATCCCCGGCCGCAGCCGAGGCGACAATGAAGACGTACCTGCTGGGCGCGATCTTCGGCGTCGTGATGCTCTTCGGCATCGCCGTCCTCATCGGTGTCGCCGGCGGCAGCACCTACCCTGAGCTCCAACAGGCGCTGCCACACGTGCCGGCGGCAGCGATCGCGCTCGGATTCATCGGGGTCCTCGCTGGCCTGCTGTTCAAAGCCGGAGCGGTCCCAGGGCACTTCTGGGTTCCGGATGCAGCAGAGGGCGCCGGTCTCGGCATCGCCGCTTTCATCACCACCGTCCCGAAGCTCGGGGCACTGATCGCGCTGGCACGCCTCGTGGACGTCATACCCGGCACCGTGAACGCGTCGCTGCTGGTCGGTGTGCTCGCCGCCGCGAGCATGATCCTCGGCACCCTCGCGGCGTTCTGGCAGCGCAGCGCGCCGCGGCTGCTCGGCTGGTCCACGGTTGGCCAGGTTGGGTTCCTGCTGATGCCCGTCGCTGTGATCGGTGTCGAACCGTCGGCGCGCGCCGCCTTGCTGATGTACCTGGTGTTCTACGCCGTGACCAACCTGGCCCTGTTCGCCGCGATCGCCGCGGTACCAGACCGCAGGACAATTCCCTCATGGCGCGGAGCGGCACGGGAACATCCCGTCATAACCGGTGTCATCCTGGTCGGCCTGCTGAGCCTTGTCGGGACACCACCAACCGCCGTCTTCGTCGGCAAGCTCGCCGTGTTCACGGCCACCTGGCAGGGCGGCATGCCGTGGCTGGTGGTCATCGCCGCTGCCGTCTCAGTCGCGTCGCTGTTCTACACCCTCCGGTGGGTGTCAACGGCCTTCCATGCACCGGAAAAACCCCGGTCTCGCCCCGCCGCAGTTCCGCTGCAAGCGGTCACCGCCGTGACGCTCGGTGCGCTGATCATCGTCGCCGTCGCCAGCAGTCCAGCCCTCTTGCAGTTGTGACTTGGCCGGTTCATATGGGCATTGAGGCCTTCGACGCTGAGTCTCTCAGCACGGTGGCTGATGATGTTACTGCGGGATGATGTCGCAGACGCTGCGCTCCGTGCATGTGGTCGGATCTAAGGTCGAACTCGTTGTGATCATGGCGACGAGTTCCGTTTCGAGGCGAGCGAGTTCCTGTTGGCGGGCTCTGACCGCTCCGAGCCTGCTGGCGAGAAGCGAAAGCACGTGCGAGCACGGTGCCTGCCCTTCCTGTCGGAGGGCGAGAACGCCGGCGATGTCCGACAGTGTTAGCCCAGCTGCTTGAGCGGCACGGATGAACCCGACCCGTGTAGTGACCTCATCCTTGTAGACCCGGTATCCGTTGCTCCCTCGACTCGGCACCGGAAGCAGCCCCTCGCGTTCGTAGAAGCGGATGGTTTGCGTGCTTACGCCAGTGGCGGCAGCGAGGTCTCCGATGCGCATGCTTCCATCACACCACTTGACCTTGTACCTCGCTGCAACGTTTACGGTCGGCGTATGGAGATCACGTTGCAGTACTTCGATGGATGCCCGAATTGGGGAACGGTCGCGGAGCGCCTCGCCGCGATCACCGCGGAACGACCCGAGGTCACGGTAAAGCGGCACCGCATCGAAACGCAAGAGGAAGCGGAATCAGTCGACTTCCGCGGGTCTCCTACTCTTCTGGCTGACGGGGCAGCACTGTTCCCTGCGCCAGACGCTCCTCCTGGCCTGTCGTGCCGGGTGTATCTGACGCCCGAAGGCCTTGCCGGGTCCCCGACGACAGAGCAAATCCGGGATGCGATCGCGGACATCGAAGCAGGCACCCGATGAGCGACGTGTTCGACCTGCTGGTCATCGGCGCCGGAATGGCCGGCACGTCCGCAGCTAACAAGTGCGCGGCACAAGGGTGGCGGGTCGGCATCGTCGATGCTCTGCCCTACGGGGGCACGTGCGCTCTTCGCGGATGCGACCCGAAGAAGATCCTCCGCCGCGGAGCGGAAGTCATCGATGCCGCCCGATTGATGAACGGCACCGGTATTCAGGAAAACGGCCTCAGTGTCGACTGGGCAGCCTTGATGCAGAGAAAGCGCGGCTTCACGGATGGGGTACCGAAGGGCGTGGAAGACGAACTCACCGGCAACGGCGCCACCACCTTCCACGGCCATGCTGAGTTCACCGGTCCGAACACCCTGAGCATCGACGGCACGACCCATCAGGCGGAAAGGTTCCTCATCGCCTCCGGCGCCACACCAAAGCCGTTGACGTTCCCCGGGGCGGAGCACCTGATCGACAGCACGCAGTTCCTCGATCTGGAGGAACTGCCCAAGCGGATCGTGTTCATTGGCGGCGGGTTCATCTCGTTTGAGTTCGCCCACATCGCCGCCCGAGCTGGTGCGCAGTGCACGATCGTCGACCACGGTCCCCGGCCGCTGCGCGAATTCGATCCCGACTTGGTGGGGCTGTTGGTGTCACGGAGCGAGCAGGCGGGCATCCGCATCCTCCGCGGTACCCGCGTCTCCACGGTGGACGCCACTTCCACCGGACTGCAGATCGGCGTCGACAGTGACGGCATAGCAAAGCGCATCGATGCGGACCTCGTCGTCCACGGCGCCGGCCGCCTCCCGAATGTCGAGAGCCTGCGCCTGGACGCTGCCGGCATCGCCAGCGGTCCGCGTGGGGTCACGGTAGCTGGCCACCTGCAAAGCACCACCAACACCGCCGTGTACGCCGCCGGAGACGCCGCCGACACGGCCGGGCGCCCCCTGACCCCGGTGGCCGTGTTCGAAGGGAAAGTCGCCGCGTCGAACATGCTCAAGGGCACCACCACGGCACCTGACTACATCGGGGTCCCCACGACCATATTCACCATCCCGGAACTCAACCGCGTCGGCCTCCTCGAAGAAGAAGCGGCCCCGAGCCACGACATCGCCATCCGCTTCACCGACACCAGCGGCTGGTACTCCACCTACCGGGTGGCCGAAACCACCGCCGCGGCCAAGGTCATTATCGACATCCGCACCGACCAAATCCTCGGCGCACACCTCCTCGGCCCCGGCTACTCGGAACTGATCAACACTTTCGGCCTCGCCATCAAACTCGGGCTCACGACACGGCAACTCAGATCCGCCACCGCCACCTACCCCTCCCTCGGCTCCGACCTCGGGTCCCTGCTCTGAACTTGTCACATATACCTCCGTATTCGCTACACCGGTCGCTTCAGTGCGGCAAGCTGGAGTGCTTGCACGGAACGTCGTTGTTGTTCCGCGCGGTGGCGGCCGTTGGCGGGAGAGGGGTGTGGCGCCGCGATGACGGGTATGAGTCTGGGGTGCTCGTCCAGGGTGAGATGCCGCATGACTCCGTCAAGGGCAACGGTCCCGTAAGTGACGATGGCGTCGAGCACGGGGAGCGCCTCGAGCAAAGCTCCGAGGGCGCGTCGCCCCTCGTCGATGTCCGCAGGTCGTACGCGGCCGGGGACTTCCCAGGGGATGAGGTTCCAGCGGAGGTACTCGTTGCGTGCGAGTCCGGACTCGATGCGGGCTGCGCGGAACGCGGCCGCGGTCGGGCCCGGGTTGTCCTCGCTGCAGACCGCCGCGTGCGCGGCGGCAATGGTCTGCGGGCCGGGCGACTGCATGAGGACCAGCACGCGGCTTGATGTGCCGCCGGATCGTGGGTCGAAGCTCGGGACGAACCGTCGCGAGCCGTCCGGTGCGGTGCGCCATGTCTCGGCGAGGGCGTTCAGCGATCGAACGTCCGCGAGCTCGTCCGCGAGCTCCTCGGCGGAGCTCACGCCGGCTGTGGCGGTGCCAGGAGGGTGCCTCGGATGACGGAGCCGTGGAAGGTGCGGACGGCAACGGTGATCCACGCGGCGACGAGGCCGACGTAGTAGACAACTGCGAGGACGGCGACGACGGTGAGTCCGGAGTGCAGGGCCAGGCCGTTCAGGCCGGTGACGCAGGTCCCGACGGGGAACGTGAAGGACCACCAGGTCAGGCTGAACGGCAAGTGCTCTCGGGCAGTGCGGATGGTGATCGCGAGGGCGATGACGGTCCACAGCAGCGCGAAGCCGAGCATCGCGAACCCGAACACCAGCGCCACGACCAGCAGGGCATGCGCGGTACTCGCATCGACAACGGTGGGGGCGTTCGATGCGAGGAGGTTCACGGCGGTGATCGACTGTCCGACCGGCCCGAGGACGATCCACAGAGTCGGGACCATGCCCGCGGCGCCGACCTTGTGCTGCGCGAGACGGTTCCAGATCAGCGTGATCACCACCAGCGACGTGATGAGGCTGAGGCCGAAGAAGCCGTAGCAGGACCACAGCAGCGTCTCCCGCGCCTGCCCGGCGGGAGCGTACGGCAGCAGGAGCGCACCGGTGGAGGCGGACACCATCGGCGGGACGATCGGCATCAGCCAACCGCCGAACGCGGAGTCGGGCGTGTTCTCGTGGCGGGTGAACGCCAGGTACGGCACGAGCACTGCCGTGAGCAGTCCTCCGATGGTGCCGATGCTCCAGAGCACCCAGTCGACGGTGACGGCAGCCGGGAGGCCGATCCAGTCCTTGCCGAGCAGGATCGTTCCGGCACCAACGGTGAGGAACGCCATCGGCGGTGCCCCGTAGAAGTGGGAGATGACCGGGTGCAGGTGGTGCTTCGCTGCGGTGCTCCGGTAGCGGATCCAGTGCAGCACCGTCGCGATCGTGAGGGCGACGAGCAGGACCGCGGCGATCGCCCATACGACCGTCGCCGCAGTGCGCAGACCTGGGAACTGCAGCGGCAACGACGCAGCCGCGACGGCGACGATCCCGGTCCCCATGATCGATGCGAACCAGTTCGGGGTCAGGTTCGACACGATCAGCCCGGGCCGCTCCAACTCCCGGAACAACCGCCGTTCTTGCACACCATGCTCGGAACGTGCGGGTGCGGGTGCATGGGCGAGGTGAGCGGACATGCACCCAGCGTGCGCGTGTTTCCCATGGTTCGGGAACGGCGAACTCGTTGGCGGGGCACAATGTTTGCTTGTGGCACTGCGACGGCTGACCGACCGGACCCTGGACCTCGACACTCTCGAGGTCCTCGTCCGCGTCGCGGAAACCGGTTCGTTGACCCGCGCGGCCGAAGTGTTGGGGGTGACACAGCAGGCGGTGTCTGCGCGACTGCGTGCCGCGGAGCAGGCGATCGGTCAGCCGCTGGCGCACCGGAGAGCATCCGGGACAGCTTTGACCGACGCCGGCCGGGTGGTGCTCGGTCTGGCCGTTCCGGTGTTGGAGGCGTCGCAGCGGCTCGAAGCAGGACTTGTCGCGCTTCGAGAACCGGCGGGATCCCTCGTGGTCGCAGCGTCGCAGACGATCGCCGAACTCTTGCTGCCTGGATGGTTGCTCACCCACCGTGCTGCCGCGCCCGATGCGCCGGTCCGATTGATCGCGGGCAACTCCACCGCTGTGATCGACCTTGTTCGCTCCGGCGCTGCCGACGTCGGATTCACGGAGACCCCTGCTGCGCCACCTGACCTCTCCTCTCTGGTGGTCGACGAGGACGAACTCGTGGTTGTCGTCGCTCCGCACCATCCGTGGGCGCGGGCTTCGAGCATCACCGCGGATGACCTCGCGGAGACGCCGCTACTGCTCCGTGAGGAAGGGTCCGGCACCCGCGCCACGGTCGAGGCGTGGCTCGACGATGCGGGCCGCACCCTCGTTCCGCCAGCGGCGGTACTGGAGACGACGGGCATCATCCGCGCCAACGCTCGAGCGGGCATCGCTCCGGCGGTGATGAGTCTCCGCACCGTCGGCAGGGACCTCGCCGACGGTGCCCTCGTCCGAGTGCCGCTGCTCGGCCCGCCGCTGATCCGGTCGCTGCGTGCGATCTGGTCGGGCCACCCCGGGCCTGCTGTCACGGCGTTTTTGGACACCGCTCGCAGCTCGAGTGCCGGTGGTCAGATCAGTCCGTAGGGCAGATCCGGGTGCTGCTCGGCGATCTCGGTGAGCCGGTTGTACTTCGCGACCCGTTCGCCGCGGGCGGGTGCGCCGGACTTGATCTGCCCAGTGCCGGTCCCGACGACGAGGTCGGCGATGAACGTGTCCGTGGTCTCCCCGGAACGGTGCGACACCATGCTGGCCATCCCGATGCTGGTGGCGGTGGCGATCGCGCCGAGGGTCTGGGAGACGGTGCCGATCTGGTTCGGCTTGATCAGTGCCGCGTTCGTCAGGTGTTGCTCGCCGCCGTCGCGGATGCGTTGGGGGTCGGTGACGTAGAGGTCGTCGCCGACGTTCTGGATCCGGTCACCGAGCGCCGCCTGCATGCGGCGGAACCCGTCATAGTCGTCCTCAGCGCACCCGTCTTCGATGCTGCGGATCGGGTACGTGTCGATGAGCTGCCGGTAGTAGTCGACCAACCCGTCCCGGTCGAGGCTGTCGTCGAGCATCCGATACGAGCCGTCTCCGAGGGAGAACTCGTTCGCGGCCGGATCGAGGGCGATCGCCACCTGGTCGACGCCCGGCTCGTAGCCTGCGGCGCGGATCGCGGTGACCAGCAGGTCGAGCGCTTCCTCGGGTGCAGCGATCGATGGTGCGAAGCCGCCCTCGTCGCCGAGGCCGAGGCTACCGAACCGGTCCCGCACCAGGCCCGCGAGGGCGTGGTACACGTCCGCGCCGATGCGGACAGCGTCGGCCATCGATGAGGCGTTGACGGGGGCGATCATGAACTCCTGGAAGTCGAGCTTGTTCGCTGCGTGCGCGCCGCCGTTGAGAACGTTGAAGTGCGGGACCGGCATCCGCGGCGTCGAGCCGGTGATCTCGGCGATCCACTGCCAGAGCGGGAGGCCCGCGGCGTGTGCGAGCGCCCGGGATGCGGCGATGGAGGTTGCGACGACGCTGTTCGCGCCGAGCCGGCGGTACCCGGTGGTGCCGTCGAGTTCGGCGAGGGCGGCGTCGACCTGTCCGATTGCGGACCACGATCGCCCTGTGAGGAGGCCCGCAATGTCGGTGTTGATCAGGTGGAGCGCCTGGGTGATGTCGCGGCCGCCGAACGCTGTTCCGCCGTCGCGGAGCTCGATGGCTTCGTGGGCACCGGTGGATGCGCCCGCGGGGGCGTCGCCGGTGACGGTGCGGCCGTCGTCGAGTTCGAGCAGGACGCGGACGGTCGGGTAGCCGCGGGAGTCGAGGATGCGGGTGCTGTGGACGGCGTCGATGGTGACGGGGTGGTCGTGGTGGGTGACGTACTCGCCCTGGTGGGCTCCGTGGTGGTGGATGCCGCTGATGTAGTCGTTCATGGTGACGCTCCTTCTGGTCGGGTCATGCGTCGTGGTCGTGCGGATGGAAGGGAAAGCCGCGGGGAGGCGGAGGGGACGACCTGCTGGCGATCACTCAGCGCCAGTGCCTCCCCGCGGCGGTCAAGGGGCCCGTGGATCACGGGTGTCGGGTGTGGGCTTCCTGTGCGGTGCGGATAACGGCTTCGGCAGCAGGACGGTTGGCCCACCCGTTGGTGGTGACGTGCTTGCCGTGTTCGATCTCCTTGTAGTGGGAGAAGAAGTGCTCGATCTCGATGAGGGTGTGCTCCGGGACGTCGCTGATGTCCTGCAGGTCTTCGAACCGGTCGTCGCCGGCGGGGACGGCGGGGACGGCGAGGATCTTGTCGTCGCCGCCGTTCTCGTCGACCATGCGGAGCATCCCAACCGGGCGGACGTCGATCACGACGCCGGGGAACGTGGGGCGGGGTAGGAGCACGAGCGCGTCGAGGGGGTCGCCGTCCTCGCCGAGGGTGTTGTCGATGGAGCCGTAGTCCTGGGGGAACACCATGCTGGTGAACACGGCCCGGTCGAGCCGGATCCGGCCGGTGGTGTGGTCGACTTCGTACTTGTTGCCGCTGCCGCGGGGGATCTCGATCGTGACGTCGAACTGCATGGGGAGGTCCGTTTCAGGATGTGGGGTGGCGGTCACAGCAGACCGCCGAGGAGGATGCCGGCGGTCGCTGCGGCGACGGAGACGACGAGCATCCCGAGACCATTGACGGCGGCGGCGTTGATCCGGCCGCCGCGGGCGAGGCGGACGGTCTCGAAGCTGGCGGTGCTGAACGTGGTGTAGCCGCCCATCACCCCGGTCCCGAGGACCGCGACCGGCACCGCGCCGAGGTGTGTAGCAGCGCCGACGATGATCCCGAGTAGCAGCGACCCGGTGATGTTGATCGTCAACGTCCCGACCGGGAGCCGGAACTGCCGGCCCGTGTTGATCAGGCCGTCGAGAAGGAACCGTCCGGCAGCGCCGACCCCACCACCGGCCGCGACGGCGAGGACCAGGAGCGGGCTCATGCGCGCACCTCCCGCGGACGGAACCAAGACGCGACGACGAGCCCGCAGGCGGTCGCGATCGCACCAGACAAGACGGTCAGGAGCGCGTACCCGGTGCCGGCGAGGCCATGCCCGCCCAGGAACAGCGCGGCGGTGGACTCGGCGAGTGTGCTGTAGGTAGTGAACCCACCGAGGACCCCCGTGCCGAGGAGGAGCCGCAGGACGCGACGGCGGCCCTGGTCGGGCCCGCGGTGCGCGAGCGCTTCCAGGAGCACACCGAGCAGCAGTGCGCCGGTGATGTTGATCCAGAAGATCGACCAGCTCACCCCACCATCTGCGGGGAGGAGGCCGCTGATGACGTCGCGGAGCGCGGTGCCGACGGCACCGCCGAGCGCGACGAGGCCAAGGTAGCGCCACCGCAAGTGCACGGGCCGCATGACCGGTCGCGGATCGGAAACATCGACGTCGGGGTCGGATGGGAGCTGATCATCGAGTATCGGGGTGTCCGTTCGGGTGGTCATGTTCCGCCTTCTGCCGCGACGAGAGCCGCGGCGTGATGTGCTGCAGGGTCGAGGTACTCCCCACCCCGCGGCTGCAACGAACCGGCGCCAGTCGGCCGGTACAGCAAGGGCTGCCCAGTGGGCAGGTTCAGCTCCGCCAGCTCCGCATCCGACAGGTCATCGATGCAGGCGCAGAGCGCCCGCAACGAGTTCCCGTGCGCGACGACCAACACCGTCCGCCCCGCCGCCACCGCGGGTAGGAGCCGGTCGCGCAGCACTGGGCGGATGCGGGTGATGACGTCGGCGAATGATTCCGTTCGCCGGACCGCCGCCCGCGGAAGACCCCGCAGGGCTGGGCTCCGACGAAGGGTGAGCCATTGCCGGAGTGGCATCGGTGCTGGTCGGCCGTCTCGGGAACGGCGCAGCCGCAGGTACTCGGCGTCCCCAAGCGCAGCGAGGGATGCCGCCTTGGTCATCCCGGTGAGCGCGCCGAAGTTCCGCTCGTTCAACTCCCACACCGCGGTGGTCGGGATGTCCCGACCGAGGACGTCGCTGACGAGGTCCGCGGTGTGGACGGCGCGCTGCAACGTCGACGTGAGGATCAGGTCCGGGATCACGTGGTGCACGGCAAGAAGCCGACCGGCCTGTCGAGCCTGCTCCTCACCGCGAGCGGTGAGGAGCACGTCGAGCAGGCCCGTGAAGGTCCCGGCCTGGTTCGCGGTGCTCTCCCCATGCCGAAGGAGCACCAGTGCACCCGTCATGACGCATCCCACGGGAGCGGTTCATCGAACCCCACGGGGTTCACGGGGACCACGAGGACGGGACGGTGCTGCTGATGCGCGAGTCGCGCCGCGACCGAGCCGTTGAAGAACTCCGTGATCCGCCGGCGACCGGTTTGGGCGCCGACGACGATCATCACCGCGTCGCGTTCCTCGGCGACCGCGGCCAGCGCGCGTGCGGGATCGCCGACCTTCGCCAGCACCGAGGCGTGAACCGACCGAGCAGCGGCGATCTGCTCGATGACGGCCCGGTCAGTTTCGGGAAGATCCGCCGGCCCGGCGTCTGCCGAGTCCGGATCGATCGGCTCGATGATCTCGGACCCGTCCGCTCGATTCCCGGCTGACAGGAGCGCTGGGTCGACGGTCACGCACACAAGGGGAACCGTGAAGCGTTCAGCGATCTGCGCCGCGACCGTCACAACGTCACGCACCTGCCCGGCCCGCACGCCGACGACGACCGCGCCGGTCGGTACTGCTTGTCCCATGTCTTCTCCCTACCTCAGGCGCGCAGAAGCGCGACCAGCTGAGATAGGGACTGTTGTCGACGAGTGTCGAAGTTGGGTCCGGCAAGCCCCACTGCCGGGTCCGAAGACACCACCAGTATGCACCCGAATCGAATGCACCGCCGCGCCGATTTCCCGCCCCTTCCACCGCGCCGGATCGGCTATCGGACACCGGTGGGAGGGTCGGTCGGGGTCAGTCGTGCCGCAAGGGCCGCGGAGCCAGAGGCCTACAGTTCAGACGTGAGTGTTCGGAGCACGCGTGGCTGATCAGCTGACGCACGCGCTGCTCGGTGTAGTGCTGCTCCTTGGGGTCGCGTCTGCGGTGCTGGTCCTGGCGCGGGCGGAAGTGCCATGGGCGCCGGCCGTCGCGATCGTGCGTGGCGCGGCACAGCTGGCGGCGATTAGCCTGGTGCTGAGTGGAATCATCCGATCGCCGCTGCTGATCGGGGCGGCACTCCTAATGATGTTCTCCGTCGCTGTGGTGACTGCCGCGCGTCGACTCGGCAGCGTGTCCACGATGGCACTTCCGGTGGCGGTGTCCATGGCGTGCGGCGTCCTGGTGACCGGCAGCGTCGTCTTCGGCACGGGTGCGGTCGAGTTCAGCCCTCGGTACGCCCTCGCCATCGGTGGGATCGTGATCGGAAACGCGATGACGATTGCGACCATCAGCGGCCGGCGGTTCCGGGAGCTCGTGGCCGATCAGTGGGACGAGGTCGAGGGGTGGCTCGCGCTTGGAGCGTCACCTCGACGTGCGACGGAACGGCTGGTGCGTCGGGCGGTCAGCGCGGCGCTCGTGCCGACGGTAGATCAGACCAAGACGACCGGGTTGGTGACGTTGCCCGGCGCGTTTGTCGGAGCGGTGTTCGGCGGGTTGTCGCCGCTGGACGCCGGCCGGTTCCAGATCGTGGTGCTCGCCGCGATCATGGCCGCCGGATCGTGCACCGCGGTGTGCCTGACGCAGTGGTTGGCACCAGTCGCGACCAGGCCCACCACGTCAGCGCACTGACATGGGCTGAGGCTGAGACTTGGTCGTTCCTTGGTGTGCAGCGGCGAGGGTGGCCTCGGAGGTGGTTCCCCGTGGGCGTGTGGTTGGTGTGCGCAGTGGTCGTCGTGCTGCTGGTGATCGTCGGTTCGGTTGGAGCTGCTGTACTCGCAGTGGCCTCGGAAGCTGAGCGCGAGGGCCTCTTCGATGACTGAGCGGTGGCCTCAGACTGGTGTGCCGAGCCGGTATCCGACGCCGCGGATGGTGGTGATGAGGTCGCGGTCGGTCTTCCGGCGGATGTAGTGGACGTACGTGTCGACCGTGCCGAGCTGCTCGCCGTTGTCGAACACCGCGGACAGCAGATGCTGCCGGGTGAACGCGCGGGATGGTTCGCCCGCGAGCAGCCGGAGCAACGCGGTTTCCTTCTCGGTGAGCATCACCCGTCCCGCGTAGGGGGAGGTGATGCTGTGGTCCTCGGGGTAGAACGCCCACCCGCCGATCTCGACGCTGGTGCCGGTGCCGGTGTAGTCGCGGGTGAGCGCGCGGAGCCGGGCGGTGAGTTCGTCGAAGTCGAACGGCTTGACGAGGTAGTCGTTGGCGCCGGCGTCCAGCCCGGAGACACGGTCGTGGACCTCGCTAAGGGCGGTGAGCATCAGCACGGGGGTGCTGATGCGTCGCTGTCGGAGGGTCGCGATCACCGTGGTGCCGTCGATGCCCGGGAGTCGACGGTCGATGACCATGACGTCGAAGTACTCCGCGTCTGCGGTCTCGAGCGCGGATTCCCCGTCGGCGCAGAGCGTGACGGTCCACTGCTCGGCCAGCTCGTCCGCGACCAGCGGCCCGAGTCGGGGGTCGTCCTCGACGAGCAGCAGTCGCGGCATCATGCGCGGGCCTCCCGATCGTGTTCCGGTGCGCGGTCGTCTGTGATCGGGAGACGGAGTGCGAAGACCGTCCCGCTGCTATCGGTGTGCTCGACGACGACGACGGCGTCGCCGCCGGCTCTGACGGCGATGTCGCGGACCAACGCCAACCCGATGCCGTACCCCGTGCGGGTGCTGGTTGTCGTGGTCGCTTCGACGGGGGTGCCGTGAGCGAACCGGTCGAAGACCCGTGCTGGCTCGATACCGACCACGCCGGGGCCCTCGTCCGCGACGCGGATCGTCACGCGACCACCGTTAGTCACCGCGGTGATGTGAACGCTGCCACCGGCCCGGGTGTGGCCGATGGCGTTGTCGGACAAGGCAATCAGGCAGCGGTGCAGCTGGGTCTCCGACACCTGCACCACCGCGTCGACCGGGTCGACATCGAGGTGCACCTGCCGTTCAGTTGCGAGGACGTCCATGTCGCGGTGCACGGCTTCCATCGCGGCCCTCAGGTCAGCGGCGCCGTCCGAGCCACCCGACCCTGCAGCTGCTTCGAGGAGGTCGTTGACGATGTTGATCAAGATCTGCGTGTCGCCACGCAGCTCGTCGACGACCGGGCGCCGCCGATCGTGCGCCGGGGTCATGCGTTGCAGACGTTGCACGCGTGCATGGAGCACCGTCAACGGGGTGCGGAGCTCGTGGCTGGCGTCCGCGACGAAGGTGCGCTGCATCCGTGCCGCTTCCGCGATCGGCCGCACTGCTCGACGGGCGATGACCCATGCTGCGATGCCGGCGAGGATGATCGCGAGACCACCGACGCCGATGACCGCGATGCTCAGGTCGATGGTGTCGAGGTAGATGTGGATGTCGGTCGGCCCGGGGCGTTCGTGGAGCTGGTTCGGTGTCAGCTGCCACAACACGTACGTCACGACGAGGACGATGATCGCGATCACCAGCGCCGCTGACACGACCGCGACGCGGAGCGCAATCCCGACCACCGACCGTCGGTAGGTCAACCGGTCCGGGTCGGTCTCAGGACTCGACCGGAACGACCATCGAGCCAGCTTGTCTGCGACCGTTGACCGCCATCCTGCCGACGTGAGACCCCTTCCGGACAAGCGACGCCGGAACGCGAGGGGGTGCGTTCCGGCGTCGCCGTGTTGGCTCGATCCTGCCTCACTCATGGCAACACCGGTGCACGGATCCTCACCGCCGCTGGTCAAGGAACGGCCAAGAAACCGATCTCCCCACCAGTCAGGCGTGATTCTTGGTGGAGTCTTGCGCGCCGCTTTCTACCGTCGGAGCATCGCCGGTCCCGCACACCGCGGCACGGCCCGTCCCGACGAGGAGAACGCCATGTCCCACTCGCCCGCAGCGCCGATGCCAACCCGGAGCCGCTCGAACAAGGTGCCTGATCCGACCGCGTCGTTCTGGATCATCAAGGTCCTCGCGACCACCGTCGGCGAGACCGCGGCGGACCTCCTCAGCGACACCGTCGGTCTGGGCTTACCGCTGACAACGCTGATCATGGCGGCCGCGCTGGCCGTGTTCCTGGTGCTGCAGTTCCGTGCCCGCAGCTACCGGCCGCCGCTGTACTGGATCACCGTGGTGCTGATCAGCATCGTTGGCACCTGCGTCACCGACAACCTCACCGACGGCCTCGGCATCCCCCTGGCCGTCAGCACCACCGTCTTCGGCGTCGCCCTGCTGGTCGTGTTCGCGATCTGGTACCGCGTCGAGGGCACCCTGTCGATCCACAGCATCGACACGGTCCGCCGCGAAGCGTTCTACTGGCTCGCGATCCTGTTCACGTTCGCACTCGGTACCGCTGCCGGTGACCTGATCGCCGAGCAGACCGGCCTGGGGTACTTCCCGTCCCTGCTGCTCTTCGCCGGCGCTATCGCCCTGACCGCTGCGGTCTGGTTCATCGGCCGTCGCGGTCCTGTCCTGTGCTTCTGGATCGCATACATCCTCACCCGTCCCCTCGGCGCGTCCACCGGTGACCTGCTGTCCGCGTCCACGAAGGACGGCGGACTCGGGATCGGGACCATCACCACGAGCGTCGTGTTCTTCGTCGTCATCGCCGCGATCATCAGCTTCCTCGTGATCCGGCTCCGCCGCGAGGAACCCGCGCAGCGGAGCCGACTCACCGTCTGACCCCGTTCGCTGGTGCCGCCGTCGACTCGAACGGCGGCTGCACCAGCCCGTCCCGTGAAAGGCACCTCGTGCTCCACACCGTTCCGCTCGCAGTGAGCCTGTTCGACGCAGCCTCCGTGCTGCATGCGTTCGGCCCGTTCGTCCTCGCCGGGATCGCGCTGCTGATCTTCATCGAGTCCGGGGTCCTGTTCCCCTTCCTGCCCGGAGACTCGCTCCTCGTCACCGCAGCGATCATCAGCAGCACGCTCGGTGTGACACCGTGGCAGGTCGCCATCGTCGCCGCGATCGCCGCGATCGCCGGCGACCAGGTCGGCTACTGGATCGGGAAGCGCTTCGGGCGACGCCTGTTCAAGGAAGACGCCCGCATCCTCACCACCGCTCGACTCGACGAAGCGGAGGCGTTCTTCACCAAGTGGGGCGGCCTCAGCCTGGTCCTCGGCCGGTTCGTCCCGATCGTCCGCACCTACGTCCCCCTCGCCGCCGGCACCGCGCAGATGCACTACCGCCGGTTCCTGCTCTTCAACCTCATCGGCGCGATCTCCTGGGCCTGCGGCCTGACCGTTGTCGGTGTGCTCCTCGGCGGCATCCCGCTCATCGCTCACAACATCGACGCGCTGATGTTCGTCATCATCCTGGTCTCGATCCTCCCGATCGTCATCGGCGCACTCCGCCGCCACGTCGCTCGGAAGAACCGAGACACGTCCGCATCCGCGCCCGCATCCGCTGAGCGGACGGCTCGCGAGCAGTGAACACCACGCGAGGCGAGCTGAACCGGGTGCCGAAACCCACCGCATCGTTCTGGCTGATCAAGGTCCTCACCACCGGGATGGGTGAAGCACTCTCCGACTTCCTCGTCACACGCTTCGCCCCCGTCCCGACCGTGCTGATCACCGCGGTCCTCTTCGCGGTGATCCTCATCGTCCAGCTGCGGGCGGACCGATACCGGCCCTGGTTGTACTGGGGCACCGTTTCCATGGTGGGAGTCTTTGGCACGATGGTCGCCGACGTCACCCACGTCGCGCTCGGCGTCCCCTACGCGGTGTCGACGCCCGTGTTCCTCGCCGGGCTCGTCGCCGTCTTTGTCTTGTGGCGTCGCGTCGAGGGAACGGTCGACGTGCACACCATCACCAGCATCCCCCGGCAACTGTTCTACTGGGCCGCCGTGATCACCACGTTCGCAATGGGGACCGCCGCCGGAGACCTCGCCGCCAGCACCTTCCACCTCGGCTACCTCAGCGGCGGCCTCGTGTTCGTTGCCGCGATGATCGTCGTCGTCCTCGCACGGGCAACAGCGGTCCTCGGCCCTGTCACAGCGTTCTGGACCGCGTACGTCCTCACCCGACCGATCGGCGCATCCTTCGCCGACTACATCGCCGTCCCACACTCTCGAGGCGGCCTCGACGCGGGCACCGGACTCGTCAGCGCGGTCCTCCTCATTGCCATTGCCTTCACGGTGAGTTGGAAGAACTCGACGCAGCCAGCACCATCCGCCGGAACTGTCCGCTGATTCACCAGCTACCGGGACGCGGTCACGACACAAAGCGAAGGCAGAAGGACGACACAAAGCGAAGCTGCTCACATGACTGGTCCCGGGGATGTTCTCGATGAGGGCCCGGGATGCGAACGTAGGTGCGGCCTCCTACTGTCGCGGTCATGGGTCGTCTCCGTTCGGATCGTTGGTTGCCCGGCTCGCCGTTCTCGCTCAAGGAGGATGCCCGTGGCACGGAGATGCGCGAACTGCCGAAGTCGTTGCCGGTGCATGCGTGGTTCCAGTTGCCCGACCGCCTGATTCGTCGAAGTGACGCCCATGCGTACCGCCTGACTCGGGACGCCGTCTGGGTGGAAGCCGGTCGCGGCGAGACCAAGCTCGCCGCCTGGGTGTGGCGCAGTTCGGGGAAGCACCATGGCAAGGTGATGTGACTTCCACCTAATCGATTGGTCTTCGTCAGCTGGGCAGGTTGTAGCGGAGGTCGTAGCTGGTGTCGGCGGCGAACAGCAGCCAGTTCCGTACTTCTTCGAGCGAGGCCGCGTCGTCGCCGCTGCGGGAGTCGGCTCGGGGGAGCGTGTGATGGCCAGACCGCAGATGCGCCAGTCGGCGCTGCTGCATCGGAGCGCACTCCGCGGGTAGACGATTGGCCCGCAGAGCGTGAACCTTCAGACGGGCGGCTGACAAGTGGCCCACGGTGACCTACCGCGGTCGGGCGCTGCTGGCGATCTCGCCGATGATGTCCATGTGGATGTCCTTGATGTCGTGTGGTTCGCGGCCACGTCTCTGTAGACACCGAACGGCCTCGACTCTGAGGAGTCGAGACCGTTCGGTACTTGACAGTTACAGCCCGACGCTGTAGCGGATAGCCACGTAGGCTGCAACCGCGAACTTCATCAAGTCGATGATCGCTCGCAGGTCAGGCGACACAGTGATCACGGATCGCGAGGGCTTCAAGATCCGCAACTCGACACGCCCAAGGCGCGCACGGATGTTGGCCAAAGTGGGCAGTTGGGGCCTAAACTGATAGCCATGAGGGGCGGGAGTTGACATGTTCCTGACTTTCGTGGTAAGGGCTGATTTCCGATCCGTGCCGGCAAGCTAGATCCGGAATGCAGTCCCGCTGGCGCCTCCAGTCGGAATCGACTGGAGGTTCTTGCGTTACGAGGCTCGAAACTGTGTTCGGCCTCAACTCGATCCTACGACGGACCACTGCCCTGCCGCACTTGTGTCTGATGGAAGTGTTACAGCCGTGTAGTTCTCCACAACGTCTTCCACAGTCTGAACAGTTCGGGTAATCCCGGAACATCAAGCATCCACGGCCGACCACCGACACTTCCCCACACCCGTGGACGCGCTCGATCCACAAGTGTGGAATCTTCGTCTCGGCGTGTCGGATCCACTCAAAGTCGCGTGTCGGACTTGTCTGCGGGCGCGCAGAAGTGAGACGGTTCTCGGTTGCTGACCGAGGAGCACTCCCCTGCGTCCTCGTCAGTTGGGCAGGTTGTGGCGGAGGTCGTAGCCGATGTCGGCGAGGAACTGCAGCCGGTTCCGCACCTCCTCGAGGGACGCTGTGTCGTCGGCGTTGCGGTAGTCGGCGCGGAGAATCGTGTTCGCGGTGATGATGTCGTCGGTGCGGTCCGTGTAGCCGGCGGCGGCCGCGGTGAGGAAGATCGCGGGGTCCGCTGGCCGGATGAGTTCGGTGCCGGCGAAGCCGATCGTGTCGGGTTCGAACCCGAGCGCGGCCATGTCAACTTCTTCCTCGGTGAACGCGACGAGCCGGTACGGCATCTCCCGTCTACTGATGGCGGGGTAGCCGGGCCGGGCGGAGATGGCGCGCCCGGAGATGCGACAGCCCGCACCTATGAGCCGTTCCGCCTGCTCGGCCAGCGGCAGGTCGGACGTCCATCGTGTCCTGACGCCGCCCGGTCCTGGATAGCAGGCGATAGCGAAGTCCACGAGGCCACCGACCTGCCGTGACTCCCACCCGATGTCCGTGCGGTGCACGCGCTTCCCGAGGCGTGCGAGCGCGTCATCTACCTGTCCGGCAGTGAGTCCGGCCTGCACGAGCTTGTCGAAGGTGGAGCCGTTGACGGCGAGCAGCCGTGCGACGGCGAAGGTGACGTAGATGGGGGCGGCGTCCTTCCATCGTTCCTTCGTCCCGAGGGCTTGTCTGCCGTCGATCCAGACGCGGCGCCGGTCGACGTCGACCAGCAGCACCGTCGCCGTCTGCTCCGCGAGCGCGATCTGCGTCGCAGTCACGGTCCGCGGGGCCAGCAGGAGCAGTTCCGCATCAGTCGGGTCGTCGTTGCGGGGGCGTTGGGTGAGGGTCGGGAAGCGTGCTCGGCGGCCGTCGGGGAGGCGGATTGTGTCGTGCGTCTCCACGACCGCGCGAAGCCCAGCGAGTTTCAGGACGGTGAGGGTGTCGGTGAGGTCGGTGGTGTCACCGAGCCCATACGGCATCGTGATCCGCGGCCGGCCGGCGTATGCGGCGGCGACCCATTCGAGCCTCCCATCAGCTTTGTTCTCCCGGGGTGTCGGGCCGGGTGATGGCGATCAGCCAGCGGGTTTCTTCGAGGAACGGTTCCCACCCGTCGCGGGTGTCCCCGTGTACTGGTTCGCAGATGTTGCCGGTGTCGGTGCTGCGGATGATGACCTGCCGCAGCTCGCTGCTAGGCGGGTCGCGGAAGAACACGTGCCCGTGCACCCCGGTGACGTCGTAGGAGACGTTGAGGAGGAACAGGTCCGGCCGGTTGGTCATGGTCGCCACCGTCGTCCGCGGAACAGGGCGATGATCGTCGTCAGCGGTCGGCCTTCCCGCATCCAGTCGAGCGGGGTCAGGATCCGGTCGTCGACGGCGAGGAAGTCCAAGGGTGTGGTGATGAACTCCGTCATTGCTGCCGCGTCGAGGAGCGGCTGCGGGGCTGCCGCGTAGAGGACGTCAAGGCCTGGCAGCAGCGAGGACGGGTCGCCGAACTCGGGGAGGGCGGGCTTCACGAGTTGCCAGTCCGGGATGCGTTCTTCGCCATCGAGGTCGAAGCTCGTCAGCCGGCACGACTCGAACAGCTCCCCGACCTCGTCAATGCTGACCTGCAGGGCCGCAGCGACTTCGGGTTCGGTGAGGGTCGTGTTCAGGAGGTTCCGGCGGATTCGGGCCTGTGTGGTCTGCCACCAGTCCTCGGGAACGTCCGCCGGACCAACAGCACCGTGGTCGGGGGCACGGGGGATCTGTCTGCCTTCGTCGGCGTAGGCGCTGAGCTGCTCGCGGGTGACTTCACCGCGGGCGTACATCCACAGCTGCGACTGCCAGGGCATGTCGTCGGGGGACCCTTCCAAGTAGCCGGAGTGGATCACCGCCCGAACGGCTTTCTCCCGCTTCGCGATCTCGGAGGCGGGGATGAGGAGGGTCTGCACGATACGGTTCGCTTCCCGCACCGCCGGCACCGTCAGGTCCGACAGGACCGTGTTGATCCTGTCGTAGAGCTCATACCCCGGCTCGACATCCACGGCGCGGACAAGGATCTGCGCCAGGTGTGCGTCCGGGTTCTCGGTGTCCTCGAGGAGGACATGCCCCGAGAGGATCCGGTCGTTCGAGAGATGCAGGGACACCAGATGCATCATCAGCAACTATCTCCAAAGGGACGGGCGTGAGCAGAGCGGATCAGGGCTGGGGGAAGTCGGCGGGAGTGCGGCCGATGCGTTCGGGCGTGTAGCGGAGGAGGAACCGCATGATGCGTTCCGCCTCGACCATCGCCGGGACCGAACGATCCTGCCCGTCCGGGTCCACGTTGGTGAGCCGGAACCAGGGCGGTTCATCCGTGTGGTCCACCAGGACCGCGGCGGGATTGTCGTCCGGGTGGGTGGGGTCGGTGAACATGACGGAGCCGAAGAATCGGGTGTCGTCGTACGCCAACGTCAGTGACAGCAGTTGCAGCATCAGCCCTCCCTGCCCTCACCGCTGCCGGGGTGCCAGCGAAGGTCATGGGCAAGGTCCGACTTGAAGTGCAGCAGCTGCCGCAGCCCGTTCACCGCATCCGTGTTCGCGGCCACCCAGCTGTCTTCGTAGAGAACGTGCGCGGTGATGAAGTCGTCCGCGCAGCACCCCTCAGCGCCGGTCAGGACGGTGGTGTCCTGCGGGATGACGACCGACACTGTCGCCTCATTCATAGTGGCGGGCTCGTAGCCGAGCGCCTGCATGTCGGGATGCTCGGCGAAGAACGCGGTCAATCGGTCTGGCGGGACGAGTACGCCGGACTGCTGCGCCGCCCACCGGTCCGACATCACCCCACCCAACGCAATCAGCTGGTCCGCCTGCTCGTCGATGGTGGTGTCGCGGCGCCAGCAGGTCCGGATTCCACCGACACCGGGGTAGGCCGCCAGCGCCCAATCGCACAGGGCGGCGCGATCGGCTGCTTCCCACCCGATCGGCGTGAAGAACACGTGTGTCCCGAGAGCAGGCATCGCGGCACGCACAACATCAAGTGGAATGCCGATGCGGTCCGCGATTGACTGAGAACCCCCGCCGTGGATGGCGATGGCGCGGGCGATCGCGAACACGGTCCGCCACCCTGGGGTCGCTTCCCGTTGCATCGACGTGCCGGACAGCTGCCGCCCGTCAGCCCACACCCGCCCGCGTTTCCCGTTCACGACCACCAGGTCGGGGTATCGGCGCACCAGTGACAGCACCCCGCCCTCGGACCCGCCGGGCAGGAGGATCACATCATCCACCCGGCCCTCGCCGCCGTCGCCGTCGGTGACGGTGGTGGTCGGGTCCGGGGTGGCGAGAAGCGCCGTGCGGCCGTCGTCGAATCGGAGCCGGTCGAACGTCTCCACGCGTGCGGTCAGCCCGGCAGCAGCGAGGGCGGTGAGGGTCTCGGTGATGTCGATCGTGTAGCCAAGCCCGAACGGCAGCGACAGCATCGACTGCTCATGCCGGATGGTCCGCACCCACTGCCGGTCAGACATCAGCCGCACCAGCCGCTTCAGGACCACGCCCCACCGCACGAAGCTTCGACAGTGCGTCCATCACTTGAGTCGCTGCCTCACGCAGCGGGTCCGCAGGATCCGACAATGGTGTTCCGTTCAGGAGCGTGAACACCCACCCGTCTTCGCTGGTGCGGACGTTGACGGTCCGCTGCAGGATCTTCGGCCCGGTGGAGTTCGTGAACGTCATTCCGGCCAACGTCGGCCAGATCCCGGCGTCGAACTGCGCCGACAACGACAGCAGCCGCAACGGCACCGGCTCGAATCGCAGCGCCGCCCCACGCTCAGGCATCGCCAGCCAACCGTGGGTCGTCTTCGGAGAGCCGCTCGAGCCCGAGCCCTGATGCGTCGAGGATGGCGTTCTCTGACTCTTCGGTGGCTACGAACGACCCGATTTGCGCGTTGATCGCGACAAGAGTCCCGATCCGACTCCGCGCGTCCAACACGACCGCGGCGACCTCCTCAGCCGTGCAGTCAGACGTGAGCTCCGGCTTCGATGGGTGCAGGGCAGGGAACTCGAGTTGCTGCACCGGCGGGTGCCACTTCACACCGATGCGCAGCACACGGCCGTCGGTGTCGTTGCGGTAGAACATCGACCCGAACGGGTGCCCCATGTCGAGCGTGAGGTCCGCACCGTACAGCGTCCAACCCTTGGCCGCGTAAGCGGGATCCCAACGCTGGACGGTGAGAGCACCGAGCCCCATCTTCAGGCCCGGGATCAGCGCCTGGCCGTCCTGCAGTTCGGCGTAGAGGGCCTGGAGGTTCGGGGGACTCTGGTCGCGCAGGTCCGATAACGGGATGCGCGCCATGCCACGAATCGCGGCGAGCTGCTGACGCTGCTTCGCGGTCAGCGCCGTCTCGTCGGGGCTGCCATTCACGAAGCAGACCCGTCACCGGTCTCGGCAGTCCTCTCGGGACGCCCCGTCGGACTGGTGATGGCACTCCTGGTGTGACTCGCGATGCGACGCATGTTGCGCACGCTACGAGGCCCGCGCCACTCAAGGGGCCGTTCGAACGGCGCCGAGTCCACCAGCAGGAAAACCCGTCGCCGCCACGCGCTTCAGCGACTCCTGAGTCCCAGTCCGAACTCCCAGCCCGGACTCCCCACTCCGGGGGTCAGAAAACGCCGAACAGGCAACATTCTGGCCCACGAACGAGGGGCAAAACGGCTCTTAGAGTCCCAAATCAGGTCCGCGAACAGTGTCGGCGCCCCGCTCGCAAGCACGAGCTCGCATAGGGGTGGCGCAAGCGAGCAACCGCCTCGCTCCGACCTGAAGGACACCACCATGGACCGCAACCTCACCATCAGCAACACCCCCATCACGACCTGCACGCAGACGACGCACCACATCCACAGCGTCGAGGAGCTGCAGCAGCTGCGCATCGCCCTCCGCCGAGCCGGCCGCCGAGGCCGGCAGGAGTTCACCTGCCCGATGATCCGTGCCTGGCGCCGCCAGTTCGTCGACACCTACGCGGTGGACGCCACGTTCACCCCGACCGATGCGTCGCAGTCGGACAAGACGGAGCTGCACCGCAGCCGCGTGCTGGAGGCCGACATCCAGGTCAGCAACGTCCTGGTGCGCTGGCACTGCGACGGATGGCCCGTCGCCACGCCCCGCACCGTGGGGGAGACCAACCTGGACGGAAGTGCTGCAGCCGGCCCCGACGCCCGCGCCGAACGACCCGAACTGCTTCGGGTACGCGCACCGTGTCCCCGCCGCGATGCTCCCGCCCACCCGCAAGTACGACCACCTCGAGGGTGCCCAGCGGCGCTCCACGCGGAACCTCATCGAGCAGCAGAACGCCGACCAGCAGAGCGTTGACCACTGGGCCACGGACGCGTCTACGCCGCGTCAGTGGAGCTACCTGCCGGGTGTCAGCCAGCGCGTCCAGCTCGACGCGACCCCGTCGCACGCTGCGGACAACCCGACCGGCTCCCGCGAGTCGAACTACAAGCCCGGCTGGTACGACCAGCGACCGGCGACGGCGTTCCGACACGCGCCCTGGGTCATCGAGCTGATCATCATGAAGCGCGACGCGTCCGAGTCTGAGCCGAGCCTCCCCGACCCTGACCTCCTCAACTGAGTCTCGTCGGCAGCGACGACCGCCTGCGGTAACGGTGTGGCCGCTGTCGGACAGCCGCGCCGGGCCGTCGAAGCGCCGCTCACCATTGGTGAGCGGCGCTTCGTCATGCCGGCGACGCGTTACGGCCCGGTCCTGGTTCCCCCAGCTGAGAGTGCAAGATTGAAAGGAGGAGACGTCTGCTCTCGTGGTGATCCTCCAGCTGCTGCACCGACCTCGGTTCCAATGGCGGTGAGATCGACCAGAGATCGCCAGCTTGCGACGTCCCGCGTCGAGCGCACTCAGTTGAAGGATCCACCCGCGGCCGGCAGGTCGCTGCCCATCACCCTGACGCAGCATCTCGCTGACATGCTGTCGCACACCGGCACCACGAGCCCCCAGATCCTCCGGGAGCAGCGAGACCGCTTCGAGAGCGACCCCGCCCTACCCGACCCAAACGACCCCATCTTCGCCCAGTCGTCTATGCGCTGGTGCCGCACCGCCGCCGACGCGGTCCTCCTCCTCGCCTACGAGCAAGCCGCAGGTCATACCGCGACCATGCTCTGGGATCTCGACCAAGACGAGCGCGTCGTCCTCAGCACCCGCGTCCACGAGTAACCGCCAACGACGGACCGTGAAAGGCTGCGCCTCGAACCGTCCCACGCTCGATGAACCCGATTGCCGGTGTGGGCGCGCTGGACCCTGTGCATGCGGCCACTGTCCGGTCGACCGAATGAGCGTTATCGGCGCGTACGCCCGACTCCCAATCGCTCAAGGCCCGTCAAGAGGATGGACGACTCCGCATCGCGTCGACCGTGGCCTTCGCGTCCTACACCCTCGGCGCGGGGGCCATTTTGGCGGACAACTATGTTGCGCTTCTCAAGCAAGAAAGACTGCTGTCGATTTCGTCGACTGCCGCGCACGACGTCGTGCCTCGGCCTGCAAGTCTCAGTGCTGGCATTGCACGCCCCACCAATGACTGGCACGTGACCACCTAGGAAGCTCTGCACCTGATAAGGTCCGCGCGGTCGTCCAGCGCCGGTCTACCGTTCTAAAAAATCGGTCGTTCGAGTGACCAGCGAGGCCTACTCGTCAATCGCTCTCGGCAATCGCCGTGCGTACGAGTTGAGGTAGCCGAGCGACGTCGTCGGGAGTTGCAACGACGATACGCGGATCGTCGATATCCGCGAGTGCGCGCGTCAGCAGTTCCCTCGGAACGATGAGAACGGCAGCGGCATACTCCGGACTCGTCAGTACCCTCGCTAGGCGCTGCTTGACGAGTCTGCTGGTGGAGCGGCTCCAGCTGCTCTTGATCTCGATCGCGACAACCTTCCCGTCAAGGTGGAAGGTAGCGTCAACGCGTGGCGGCCGGCCGCGGGATGGCACGGCAACGTCGACGTCGCGACGGAGGCCGCTGAGAGAGCCGAGGTCGACGTTCTCGGCTGCCTCCGCTGCGGGTACAGAATCGCGGAGCATCACAGTCGTTTCGAATGCTGCTTCTTGCCGCTGCTCCTCTTGGGCGGCGCGCGCCGCTTCGTCCACGGCGTCCGGTGTCCGAGTACCGCCTCGCGCGATGTCAACGACCTGATCGAAGATCTCAGGCGCTTCCGCACGAACGACCGCGAGTATCTCTTCCAGCGAGTCGCGCCGGAATTCCATCTCAACGTCTCCCACCGACAGGCGGTCCGGGAAGCGACCAAGTACTGCGAGTAGAACCAGCACGCCTCCGACCACAATTAGCGCGGTACTGCCCAGATCCCCCGAATGAGGTCGAAGCACAGCCCAAGTGCCCATGGAGAGGGCCGCGAGTCCAGCTGCGGCTAGCGCGAGCCGCACCAGATGTGGCATGTGCCGCGCACTCTCTCTGCGAAGAGGCCAACGGCTGCTTGATGGTTCCTCGTCGCTCACCTTCAAAAGCATAGCAATCCTCACTCCCTCCTGGAAGGCGAGCCGCGAAGTCTGCTGTGTGGCTGGCGTTCGCTTCGCTGCCTCGTTGCCTGCCGTCGCCCTTCCGTGCTCCTGGCCTTCAGTGCAACGGAGGCCCGCATCTGGGCGGCGCTCGTGAGCTTGTCAGTGCGCCTTCCCTTCAACCCGGTGAGAGAAGCAGGTCACTTGTCGTGGATCGTCCGCCGCGTGTCGCGCCTGCTCGCTCTCGGCAGGAGGCAAGCTTCTGTCATGTCTCGAGGTGTACATGCCCAGCAATGAAGGTTTCTTTCAGGACCCGAAGAAGGCCGCCGCGGTCCTCAAACACGGCATCCTTCGTCGCTACCTCGCGAAGTTCGCCGGAGCGACTGCGACTACCGCGCCCGGTCGCCGAGTCGCGTTCATCGATGGGTTCGCTGGGGAAGGTGAGTACCGACACCCGGTTACTGGGGTCACGGAAGTTGGCTCCCCGAGGATCGCACTCACCATCGCGCAGGACCTTCGGTCGCGCGGCATCAAGCTGGAGTGCACCTTCGTGGAGAAGCGGCCCGACGCTTTCGCGCAGCTGAAGACCCTCGTGGACTCATGCGGAGACCGCTCGGCTCTAGCGCTACAGGGAGACATCAGCGATCACTACGAGGACGCGATCCGGCGATCCGCGAACATCCCTACGCTGGTGTTCCTCGACCCGTTCGGCCGGTCCTTGGACCATGACCAGACGGTGGCGGCGCTCGCTTCGCGCGGGGACACAGTGCCGACAGAATTACTCCTGAACTTCTCGCTGCAGGCGGTTCGTAGGATGGGGGCTCGCCTGTATGAGGATGACGGCGCTCAAGGCCGAGCGGCGACGTTGGCCAACCTCGACAGCTGGCTAGGCGGCGATTGGTGGCGTGCGGAGTTCCTCAAGGAGGAACTGCTCGCCTTGCCCCGTGAGGAGCGTGCGCATCCTGCTGCGCTCGCGGTATGGGGGCAGTACGCGGCGCGCGTGCGCGACGCGCTGGGCTATAACTCCTACGACGTGGAGATCAGGCGCAAGCCGACGGACAAGCCACTGTTCATGCTCGCTCTCTTCTTCCCTCGCATCAACGCGCTTTACAGCTACAACGACCACGTGAGCCTGGCTGCACAGGACTGGCGAAAGTTCTTGGCTGAAATGGACTTCGCTGAAGCTGAGGCCCTCGATGAGACAAATCCTCTTCTAGGCGAGAGCCGTCTCGCAGAAGCGAGACGACGTTTCGCCGACGACGAGGAGGCCACGAAGCGCCAGGCGATCGATGACGTGAAGGACTCAGTGACCCTTCACCTGAGCAAGTTGGGTCGCCTCCACGTGAGTAAGAACCTCGACAAGGTCTTGGGGACAGCCGTAGGCATCGCCCGCGAGACACACATACGGGCAGCCTGGAAGGAGCTCGCAACGGAGGGCGTCACGAACGGCTGTCCGAAGGGCAGCCTCGAGAAGCAGACGATCTGGCGAGCCTAGAGTTCTCACCGAGGTGATGTAGTGAAGAAGAGCACGATCGAGTGGACCGAGGCGACCTGGAACCCGGTCACTGGCTGTGACCGTGTCACGGCCGGCTGCGACAACTGCTACGCACTAGCACTGGCCAAGCGCTTGAAGGCGATGGGAGCCGAGAAGTACCAGAAGGACGGCAACCCCATCACCTCGGGCCCCGGCTTCGGGGTGACGACTCATCCCGAGGTGCTCGCCCAGCCCGCGAAGTGGAAGCGTCCTACAACAGTGTTTGTCAACTCGATGAGTGACCTCTTCCATGCGAAAGTGCCGAAGCCCTTCATCCAGGACGTGTTTGACGTGATGTTGGCCACACCGCAGCACACCTACCAGATCCTGACAAAGCGCCCGACGAGACTACGGCGGATGGCGGGCGACCTGCCCTGGCCAGAGAACGTGTGGGTCGGCACGTCCGTCGAGGAACCGAAGGTTCTTGACCGCGTAGCAGACCTCGCCGAAGTTCCAGCTGCCGTCCGCTTCCTCTCCTGCGAGCCGCTGATCGCGGCGCTCCCGGACCTCCCCCTCAACTGCATTGACTGGGTCATCGCTGGCGGTGAGTCAGGGCCGCGCCACCGCGAGATGCAGGCGGAGTGGGTCCGTGACATTCGAGACCAGTGCCTGGCCGCCAACGTGCCGTTCTTCTTCAAGCAGTGGGGCGGTCGCACGCCCAAACAGAACGGTCGTGAGCTCGATGGTCGGTTGTGGGATGGGTACCCTCTAGCCCACAGACGCGGCGGACGCGGCGAGGCGCGGGCTTAGCTACCGCTGAGGTCCTGCTGCATCGAGCCGCGGAGCGACCTCGTGGAACAGAATCCCGATACCCGTGGAACGTCCGTCAGCACTGGGATCCGCGATCCGCGCCACCGCTGGCATCCGCGAATAAGCCGAACACCTCGCGGAGCGGACGAGCGATCGGTCCTCCGCTCGTGGTGTCCCGTCGGTCGGACGCCACGTCGTCCCTCGCCCCGCCCTCCCTGGCCCAGGAGTCCTCGTGCACACCGCCGTCTTCGACTACTTCACCCGACCGGAGCTCCCGACGCCGGTCCTGCCCACCGCCGAGGCCACCGCGCTCCTCGCCGCCCGGTTCGGCATCGACGCCACACTCGAGTCGCTCGGCAGCCAGCAGGACCAGAACTTCCTCGTCCGCACCCCCGACGCCGACGAGCCGCTCGGTGTCCTGAAGATCAGCAACCCGTGCTTCAGCGAGGCGGAGATCGACCTGCAGGCCGTCGCAGCAGCGCGGGTCGCCGAGGTCGAGCCGGGCGTGCGGGTGCCCGCGGTCCTGGCGGCGGGTTGGTGGGACACGAGCGAGGGCCGCCTGCACGCCCGGGTGATCTCGTTCGTGGCCGGCAGCACGCTCACCGGCAGCAGGTACCTCCGGCCGGCGGCGGTCGCCCGGCTCGGCGAACTCGCCGCGCGGGTCCAGACCGCACTGGCCGGGCTCGAGCACCCGGCGGCGCACCGCACGCTGCAGTGGGACCTCCGGCACGCGGTCCGCGTCGCCCGGACGATCGCCGCCACCGAACCGGAGCGGGCGGTCGTCGACGAGGTGCTGGCCGCGGTGGACCGGGCGGCGGCCGTGGTCGACGCGCTCGGGGACCGGCTGCCACGCCAGCTCGGGCACTTCGACGTCACCGACGACAACGTGCTGCGGCCCGACGGTCCGGTGACCCTGCCGGACGCCGTCATCGACTTCGGGGACGTCGCCGAGTCGTGGGCCGTCGGGGAGCTCGCCGTGACGCTGTCGAGCGTGCTCCACCACGACGGGGCGAGCGTGTGGTCGGTGCTCCCCGCCGTCCGGGCGTTCCACGCGCTCCGGCCCCTGTCATCGGACGAGGTCGACGCGCTCTGGCCGCTCGTGGTCCTCCGCGGCGCCGTCCTCGTGCTGAGCGGGCGCCAACAGGTGCGCCTCGACGACGACAACGCGTACGCGTCGGGCGCGCTCGACCGCGAGTTCCGGATCTTCCGGCAGGCGGTGTCCGTGCCGTCCGAGGTGGTCACGGGCGTGCTCCGACGGACACTCGGGTTCCCGCCGGGCCCCGGCCCGACCTGGGCCCGACGGGTGGTCGACGTCGAACCCGTGGTCCTCGACGCCGGGACGACGAGTCCCGTCCACGACGACGGCCGCTGGACCGAGCCCGACGCACTCGCGGCCGAGGCCCGACGGCTGCTCGACGACGGCGCACCCGCCGTGGTGCTGCCCGCGTGGTCACCGGTGCTGACCAGCGCCGCGATCGACGCCGCGAGCGCGCCGGCGACCGTGCCCACGGGCGCGACCCTGTGGCTCGCCGAGCCGACCACCGTCCGACGCGAGGCGTGCACCCAGAGTGGGTCGGTCCTCCAGTTCGACCCGGCGGAGCCCACCGACGACGGGCTGGAGCTGCCCGCCGGGGTCCCCGTCCACGTCCGCGTCGTCGCTGCGGAGCACCGCGACGCCGACCTGCCCAGGACCGTCGCCGCGGTCGCCGCGCCGGGCTGGCGGACGCTCCTCGGCGACCCCGCCGCCGCACTCGGCACACCGGCGACGGACGAGGGCGGATCCCGCGCCGACGGCCTGCTCGAACGCCGCGGCCGCGTCCTCGCCGAGGTGCAGGAGCACTACTACGCCGAACCGCCGCGGATCGAGCGGGGCTGGCGCGACCTGCTCGTCGACGTCGACGGCCGCGTGTACACCGACATGGTCAACAACGTCGCGAGCGTCGGGCACGCGCACCCGCACGTCGCCGACGCCGCCGCGCGCCAACACCGTCTGCTCAACACGAACTCCCGGTTCCACTACGCCGGCATCGTCGAGTACGCCGAACGGGTCGCCGCCCTGCTGCCCGACGAGCTCGACACGGTGTTCTTCGTCAACTCCGGGTCCGAGGCGACCGACCTCGCCCTCCGCATCGTGATGGCCGCCACGGGACGGACCGACGTCGTCGCGATGCGCGAGGCGTACCACGGGTGGACGTTCGCGAGCGATGCCGTCTCGACGTCCATCGCGGACAACCCGAACGCCCTCGCGACCCGTCCCGCGTGGGTGCACACGGTGGACGCGGCGAACGCCTACAGGGGCGCGCACCGGGGTGCGGACGCGGCGCGGTACGCGCCCGAGGCGGCCGAGCGGATCCGGGCGCTCGCCGCGGCGGGACACGACCTCGCCGGGTTCATCTGCGAGCCGGTCTACGGCAACGCGGGCGGCATCGCGCTGCCGGACGGCTACCTCCGACAGGTGTACGACGCCGTGCACCACGTGGGCGGCCTGACGATCGCCGACGAGGTACAGGTCGGGTTCGGCCGCCTCGGGCACTGGTTCTGGGGCTTCGAGCAGCAGGGCGTGGTGCCGGATGTCGTCGCGGTCGCGAAGTCGGTCGGCGCCGGTACCCCGATCGGCATCGTCGTGACCCGTCGGGAGATCGCCGACCGCTACCGCAGCCAGGGCTACTTCTTCTCGTCGACCGGCGGCTCCCCGGTCTCGGCGGCGGTCGGGTCGGCCGTGCTCGACGTGATCGATTCCGAGGGACTGCAGCAGCACGCGGCCGAGGTCGGCGGGCACCTGGCCGGACGACTCCGCGCCCTCGGTGACCGGCACGCCATCGTCGGGACGGTGCACGGGTCGGGACTCTACCTGGGGCTCGAGTTCGTCCGGGACCGCTCGACGCTCGAGCCGGCGACCGAGGAGACAGCGGCGATCTGCGACCGGCTGCTCGAACTCGGCGTCGTGATGCAGCCGACGGGGGACCACCAGAACGTGCTGAAGATCAAGCCACCGCTCGTCGTGACCCGGCAGTCGGTCGACCGGTTCGTCGACGCGCTCGACCGGGTGCTCACGACGGGCTGGTAGCGGGCGCAGGGGGTTCGCGGCTGCGCGGAGTTGACTGGCGGCCCGCCCCGGAGAGGAACCCGATGCTGGCCCTGATCTACTCGAGCGTCGCGACACGACCGCTCGGCGACGACGACCTCGCCCGCCTGCTCGAACAGAGCCGTCGTTCGAACGAGCGCGAGGACGTGACCGGTGTGCTGCTCTTCCGGAACGGCTACTTCCTGCAGCTGCTCGAGGGGCCCGACGCCGCGGTCCGGGCGAAGCTCGAGCGCATCAAGCACGACGATCGGCACACGAAGGTCCGGGTGATCCTCGAGGACCACGTGGAGGAACGGCAGTTCCCGGAGTGGACCATGGGGTTCCCCGCCGCCGGGGCCGACGTCGCGCGGGTGCCGGGCTACCGGTCGACGTTCGACGACCTCGAGACCGCCGGCGACACCGACGCCGACGTGCCGTCCGCCCGGGCGGTCCGGGAGCTCATCCGCTGGTTCCGGCCCACCGGACGCTGACCGCACACTGACGCCCGTCACGCTTCGTCACGGAGCGACACCGAGCGCCACATCGTGGCGCCGGGCCCTCGGCCGGTGGCACGGTCCTCCTGTGGCGTACATCTGCTTGATCCTGTCCGGGGCCGCGCTGCTCGTGAACGGACTCACCCTGCTCGGCCGGATCCCCGGCCGCGACAGCGGCGTGTTCAACGTGCTCATCGGCGGCCTCCAACTCGTCCTCTGCACCGCCCTCGCGGTGACGGCGGACGGGTCCCTCCCCGCGCTGCTCGCCGTCGCGGGCACGTTCCTGTTCGGCCTGACGTACCTGTACGTCGGGATCGACTCCCTCGCCGGCCTGGGCGCCGTCGGTCTCGGGTGGTTCTGCGGCCTCGTCGCCGCCGTCGCGGTGTTCTTCGCCGCGATCCACGTCGTCGACGACCCGGTGCTCGCGACGCTCTGGGCCGGGTGGGCGGTGCTCTGGACGCTCTTCTTCGTCCTGCTCGCCCTCGGTCGCGCCGGGCTCACGCGGTACACGGGCTGGGCCCTCGTGCTGGCGAGCCAGACCACCACGACGGTCCCGGCCCTGCTCGGGTTGACCGGGAACTGGCCGACCGGTGCCGCGGCCACGGCGGGGGCGCTCGTCGTGCTCGTCGTGGTCTTCGGCGGAGCGGCCGTCCTGACCCGCCGTCGTCCGGCCGCCGCCAGCACCACCACCCCGGGCTCCGTGCCCGCCTGACCGCACCGCGCACCGCGCACAGCGAAGCGCAGAGCGCAGCGCGCACCGCACCGCGCAGAGCGCGAAGCGCACCACGCACCACCACCGCACCGGCACCACCACGACCGAGGAGACACCGACACCATGACCGACACCACCACCCCGCCCACGACCGACACCGGCGTCGTCGACTACGAGACGCTCGCCGGCCGGTTCCGCCCGATCTTCGACCGCATCGCCGCCGGGGCCTCCGAGCGCGAGCAGCAGCACCGGCTGCCGTTCGACGAGATCCGGGAGCTCGCCGCCGCCGGCTTCGGCGCGGTCCGCGTCCCCACGGAGTTCGGGGGAGCGGGCGCGACCCTGCCGCAGACATTCCGTCTGCTCACCGAACTGGCCGCCGCCGACAGCAACATCCCGCAGGCCCTCCGCGGCCACTTCGCCCTGGTGGAGGACCGGCTCGTCGCCCGCTCCGGGGAGCGCGACGCGTGGCTCGAGCGGTTCGGGCGGGGCGAGATCGCCGGCAACTCCTGGACCGAGGTCGGCTCGGTGCAGATCGGCGACGTCATCACGAAGGTGACGCCGCAGCCGGACGGCACGTTCCGCATCTCGGGGCAGAAGTACTACTCGACCGGCAGCATCTTCGCCGACTGGATCGACACGTACGCCGAACGGACCGACACGGGTGAGCGGGTCATCGCGATCGTCGACGCGCACCAGCCCGGCGTGACGCACGGCGACGACTGGGACGGATTCGGCCAGCGCACCACCGGGTCCGGCACGAGCACGTTCACCGACGCGGTCGTGCAGGCCGACGCGGTCATCCCGTTCGATGACCGCTTCAAGTACCAGACCGCCTACTACCAGGCGGTCCTGCTCACGGTGCTCGCCGGGTCGGTCCTCGCCGCCGAACGCGAGATCGCCCTGCAGGTCCGGAACCGCAACCGGGTGTTCTCGCACGGCAACGCCGACACGTTCGCCGCGGACCCGCAGATCCTGCAGGTCGTCGGCGAGGTCTCCGCTGCCGGGTTCGCCGCCACCGCGATCGTCGACCGGGCCGCGGAGGCGCTGCAGGCGGCGTACGAGGGCGCCGCGCTCGACACCGCCGAGGACGAGCGCCGCAACGACCGCGCCGAGCTCGCGACGGCGCAGGCGCAGGTGGCGCTGACGACGCTCGCCACGTCGGCGACGTCGCACCTGTTCGACGCGCTCGCCGCCTCCGGGGTGAGCACGACGAAGAACCTCGACCGGCACTGGCGGAACGCCCGCACCGCGGGCAGCCACAACCCGTGGGTGTTCAAGGCGCGGATCGTCGGCGACCACGCGGTCAACGGGACCGAGCCGCCGCGCGTCTGGGCGATCGGCGCGACGCGCCGCGCCTGAGCGGAGGGCGTCACGGACGTCCGCGACGTCGGACGGGAGGCCCGTGGCGGCGCCGCCACGGGCCTCCCGTCCGGCACTGGGCCGGTTCTCGGCGACGCCGCGTTGGGTGGACACGTGAAGTACGTGATCTACGGAGACAACAAGGTGATGACCGGCGACGCGATCGCGGAGGCGGTCCTCGGCTACGCGGCCGCGCTGGGGGAGAACGGCACGACGGACATCGTCGAGATCCCCACGGCCGACGAGCACGGTGTGGCATCCGTGTCCGAGGTGCTCCTCGGTCCGGCGTCATCGGTGATGGTGGAGCCGGCTCCGGACGACGAGCTCGAGCCGGAAGACGCCGACCTCGTCAACGAGCTCGTCCGTCGGACGGCGGCCGTCGGCGGCGGACGGTTCGTCGACGCGGCGTCGTCGCACTCGCAGGAGCCGGAGGCCGAGGCGGAGCGGCTGCGCACCGACCCGCCAGGAACGCCCGACGCCGACTGAGGTCGTCGCCCACACTGAGGTCGTCACCCACCCAGCGAGGTGGGTGGGCGGTTCACGCGGCCGGGCCCTCCTGCCGCGGCAGCAGGACGACGCTGCCGACGCGGTCGGCGTGCCGGAACGCCTCCTGCGCCCGCACGATCTCCTCGAGCGGGAAGGTGTCCGCGAGGACCGGGCGGACCTCGTCGCGCTCGACGTAGCCCACCAGGTCGGCGAACACGTCCGGGTGCCAGGTCGTCGTCCCGAGGACGCTGCGGTCCTGCAGGTACAGGCTGCGGAGGTCGAGCTCGACCACGGCACCGGCGATCGCGCCCGACGTGACGACCGTGCCACCGGGACGGAGCACGTCGAGCACGGCGCCGAACCCCGGCCCGGCGACGTTGTCGACCGCGACGTCGACGGGTGTGTCGGCCAGTGCGCCGCGCAGGTTCGTCCCGCGCTCGAGGACCCGGTCGGCGCCGAGCGCACGGACCGCGTCGTGCTTCGACCGGCTGGCGACCGCGACGACCTGAGCGCCCCGCCGCCGCGCGAGCTGCACGGTCGCCGACCCCACTCCACCCGAGGCGCCCGTGACGAGCACCCGGTCACCGGCGCGGACGTCGGCGCGGCGCAGCATGTTCTCGGCGGTGCCCCACGAGCACGGGATGGTGGCGAGCTCCGCGTCCGACCACGCCGAGTCCACGGGGAACGCCTCGGTGGCGGGGACGACGACGTACTGCGCGAACGCGCCGTCGCGGTCCGATCCGAGCCACTCGGCGCGGTGCGGGTCGTCGGGGTCGGTCATGCAGGACCGGACCAGCACCCGGCGGTCGATCGGGGGATCGACGACGCCCCGGCCGGCCGCGACCACCACGCCGCAGCAGTCCGCGCCCTGCACGAGCGGGAACCTCGTCGCGCCGTTGTAGCCCGTGGGGCCGTCGTCGGATCCGTCCACGGGCCCGCGGTCGTACCAGCCGACACGCGTGTTGATGTCGGTGTTGTTCACACCGGCGGCGAGGACGCGCACGAGCACGTCGTGGTCACCGACCTCCGGCACGGGGACCCGCCGGACCTGCAGCCGCTCGGGGCCCCCGGTGCCGGTCGTCACGACGGCGGTCATGTGCTCGGGGATCGGGCTCGCCACGGTGCTCCTCGCTTCCGGGGCCACCAGGGAGACGGTCCCGTCCGACCCATCATCTCCGTGTCCGGAGGTCAGCGCCCGCGTCCCCACAGGTCGCCGACCCGCCGTCCGGTCAGGTCAGCGCTCCACTCCGCGAGCGTCGTGCCGTCCCGGTGCCGGTGCAGACCCTCGTGGCCGGCGTCCAGCTCGCATCGCCAGCCCCCGAAGGTGCTCCGGCAGCGGGTTCGTTCGATCTCGTGGTTCCGGTGTTCGTCAACGTGTTCCTGCATTCCACCGGTAGGACGGATCGACGACCCCGATCGTCACACCGCGGCGAGCTCCGACCGCAGCGCCGCCACGAACGCGTCGATGTCCTGCTCGGTGGTGTCGAACGAGCACATCCAGCGCACCTCGTTGCGGCTGGCGTCCCAGTCGTAGAAGCGGAAGTGCTCGCGGAGCCGGTCGGCCACGCCGGCGGGCAGCGTCGCGAAGACCCCGTTCGCCTGGGTCTCCTGGCTGAAGCCGACGCCCGCGATGCTGCCGTCGGCGATCCCGGCCTCGAGCGCGCTCCGGAGCCGCGCGGCCATGGCGTTGGCGTGCCGGGCCGACCGGAGGTACAGGTCGTCGGTGAGCAGGGCGATGAGCTGCGCGGACACGAACCGCATCTTCGACGACAGCTGCATGTTGAGCTTGCGGAGGTAGTGCAGCCCCTCGGACGCAGAGGGCTCCAGCACGACGACGGCCTCGCCGTAGAGCAGGCCGTTCTTCGTGCCGCCGAAGCTCAGCACGTCGACCCCGGCGTCGGTCGTGAAGGCGCGCAGGGGCACGCCGAGCGTCGCCGCGGCGTTCGAGATCCGGGCGCCGTCCATGTGCAGCGTCATGCCGAGCCCGTGCACGTGGTCGGCGATCGCCCGGACCTCGTCCACGGTGTAGGCGGTGCCGAGCTCGGTGGTCTGGGTGATCGACACGACGAGCGGTTGCGCGCGGTGTTCGTCGCCCCAGCCCCAGGCCTCGCGGTCGATGAGCTCGGGCGTGAGCTTGCCGTCCGGCGTCGCGACCGGCAGGAGCTTGATGCCGCCGACCTTCTCGGGCGCCCCGGCCTCGTCGGTGTGGACGTGCGCGGTCGCCGTGCAGACGACGGCACCCCACCGCGGGAGCATCGACTGCAGGCCGACGACGTTCGCGCCGGTGCCGTTGAACACCGGGAACGCCTGGGCCTGCTCGCCGAAGTGCTCGCGGAACACCTCCTGCAGCCGGGACGTGTAGGCGTCCTCGCCGTAGGCGATCTGGTGGCCCTGGTTCGCGGCCGCGATGGCGTCGAGGACCTCCGGGTGGATGCCGGCGTAGTTGTCGGAGGCGAAGCCGCGGAGGTCGAGGTCGTGGAGTCGGAGGGTCACCGTTCGATCCTAGGTTCGATGGGGATGCGGGCACCGTTGACGACGTCCGCGGTGGCGTCCCAGAGCCCGACGACCTCGTCGGCGAGGCGCTCCTCCAGCCCCGCGAGGGACCGGACGACGAAGACGGTCGCGGCCGCGGTGTCCGGCGCGTCCTTCCGGAAGCCCTGCGCCACGGCCCGCGTCCAGGCGTCGGCCGCCGCCTTGGCCGCGGCGTAGTTCGCACCGCCCGCCGTGGGCGACTCCACGCTGGTCGAGGACACGATCGCGAGGCGTCCGGCGGGCGAGGCGACGAGGTCGTCGTGGAGCGCGCGGGTGGTGTTCCGGAGGGTGCGGAAGCCGCGTTCGAGGAAGTCCCAGTCGTCGTCGGACTGCCCCGCGAGGCTGCCGCCGCCGCGCCACCCGCCCACCAGGTGCACGAGACCGTCCACGTGGACACCGTCGGTCTGGAGGCGCGACACCAGTCCGTCGACCGCGCCGCGGTCCGCCAGGTCGCACCGCTGGGTCGTGACCTGCGGGACGGCCGTGCGCAGTGCCTCCAGTCCGTCCGCGCGTGCGCCGACGGCGATGACGGCCGCGCCGGCGACGACGAGCGCGCGGGACACGGCCGTGCCGCTGGTGCTGGTCGCTCCCGCGACCAGCACCGTGCGGCCGGCCAGGGTGCCGCCGCTCACGCGGCGGCGGCCGACGCGCGGTCGGTGGTGCCCGTGATGCCCGTCGTCGAGCCGATGACGGTCGCCATCTTCTTGTCGAGCGCCTCGTAGAACATCGAGAGCGGGAACTCGTCGTCGAGCACGGCGTCGGTGTAGCCCTTCGGCGGCCCGGCGAGCGTCTCCGACGGCAGGCCCTTCGCCCACGCCGAAGCCGGGTGCGGGGTGAGGGTCTCCGTGAGCATCTCGTAGGCGGCCAGCCAGTGCGCCGACTTCGGGCGGTCGATCGAGCGCCAGTAGAGCTCGTTGATCTGGTCGCTCAGCGCGATCACCACGTCGGGGACGGCGTCCCAGTCGATCGTGAGCTGGGTGTCGGTCCAGTGCAGGACACCGTGCTGGTGCAGCCAGGCGAAGAGGAGCTGGCCGCCGAGCCCGTCGTAGTTCCGCACGCGGCTACCGGTGATCGCGAAGCGGAAGATGCGGTCGAACAGCACCGCGTACTGCACGAGCTTCGCGTGGTCACGGATCGCACGCCGGTCGTCGGACAGCTCGGCGTCCGGCACGGCCGACAGGGTGCGCTGGAGACGCACCGATTCGCGGAACGCGGTCAGGTCGCAGCGGAGCTCCTCGAGCGAGTACAGGAAGAACGGCATCCGCTGCTTGATCATGAACGGGTCGAAGGGCAGGTCGCCGCGCATGTGGGAGCGGTCGTGGATGATGTCCCACATCACGAAGACGCGCTCGGTCAGCTCCTGGTCGTCGAGCATCGCGGCCGCGGGTTCGGGCAGATCGAGCTTGGTGACCTCGGCGGCGGCGCGGACGACCCGGCGGTAGCGGGCGGCCTCGCGGTCCTGGAAGATCGCGCCCCAGGTGAACGCCGGGATCTCGCGCATCGCGACGGTCTCGGGGAACAGCACCGCGGAGTTCGTGTCGTAGCCGGGTGTGAAGTCGACGAAGCGGAGCGCGACGAACAGCTTGTTGCCGTACTCGCCGGCCTCGAGCTCGGCGATGAAGTCCGGCCAGATGACCTCGACGAGCAGCGCCTCGACGAAGCGCGAGCTGCTGCCGTTCTGCGTGACCATCGGGAACACGACGAGGTGTCCGAGACCGTCGACCCGGTGCTGCTGCGGCTGGAAGGCGTTCAGCGAGTCGAGGAAGTCCGGGACGCCGAAGCCCGAGTCGCGCCAGCGGGCGAAGTCCGAGGGGAGGGCGTCGAGGTAGGCGGCGTCGTGCGGGAACGCCGGGGCGAGCTCGGCGATCGCCGTGACGATCTCGTCGACGAGTTCGGCGGCGCGCCCGTGGTCGACCGGGTCCGGCACGGAGCCGTCCTTCGTCTGGAGTCCCTGCAGGGCGGTGGCGGCGGCCTTCAGCCGGAGCCAGGCCGGGTGGCTGGCGACCTCGCGGACTCCCGGCGCGGACCGGGGGAGGTCCCCGGCGGTGTGGCGGACGTCCTCGGCGACGGTGTCGTGCCGGTCCTCGACGACCTCGGGCTCTCCGACGATGGCGTCCTGCGTGAACTTCTGGACGAACTGCGACATGGTCGTACCTCCCGTCACTGGGTCGGCCGCGGCGGTGCGGCAGATCCGGGCGTGCGCGCCGGATCCTGATGGAAGCCTAACGACGGGCGTCGGACGCATTCTTGCCCGTGTGCTCGCGGATCGCGCGCAGTTCCCGCCCACGCGCAACCGTTCGCACGGTCCGCGCAAGAAGTCGTCGTGCCGGTCAGTCGACGGCCGGTCGGCGCAGTCCCAGGACGACGACCGTCACGAGGTTCACGACGCTGCCGACCAGGAACCCGACCGTGCCGCCGGCCACCCCGAGGACGGGGCTGAGCACGGCCATCAGCACGGTGCCGGCGACGAACCCGGCGATCGACGCGAGCGCCACCTGCTTCGACCGCCCGGCGGACAGCAGGAGCGCCGCGGGCAGGAGCGAGACGGTGAACACCCACACGCCGACCACGAGGAACCGGAGGTCCGACACCGCAGCCGCGCCCTCGGCCGGGTAGAACAGCGGGAGGAACCACGGCGCGAGCAACGCCACGAGCCCGAACAGCGCGGCGGTCCCCGCCGCGAACCCGCCGACGAGCAGCACGGCGCCGCGGGACCGCAGGGACGAGGCGTGTGCCCGGTGCGCGAAGGCCGGGATCACGGCCTGCCCGACCGCCTGTCCGACCATCGAGGCGGGGGTGGCGAGCGTGAACGCGGCCGCGTAGACCCCGGCGTCGTGCTGCGACGCGGTGACGGTCGCGGCGATCATCGCCAGCTGCAGCAGGCCGTTGGCGGTGAGGCCGGCGAGGACGTTCCACCCCGCGAACCCCAGGACACCGTCGGTCGACGCCGTGCCCGCGGGTGCGGCTCCGCGCCGGAGTCCGGACGCTCCGCGCGGCCAGCAGGCGATCGCGAACACCGTGTACCCGACGGCGATCGGCACGAGCACGAACGGCTCGGCCCCGGTGACGCAGGCGAGCACGAGCAGGGCGAACGTCAGCGTGCTCGTGACGACGTCCCAACCGGCGACGCGCCGTGCCCGGCCGTACCCGAGCTGCGCCCCGCGGGTGTAGGCGTAGAGGCCGTACCCGACGACGACCCCCACGCCGCCGAGCACGGTGCCGGGGCCGTTGCCCCACGCGACGGCGACGGGCACGGTGCACCCGGCGAGCACCACCGAGCAGACGAGCATCGTCCGTCCGAGCAGCCGGTTCAGTGCTGCGTCCGACCGGCCGGTCCGCAGCGCGAGCGCGAGGTACCGGGAGGCGGTGTTGCCCGCGGCCGACGGCCAGAGCAGCGCCGCGAAGACCGACAGCGACAGCAGGGCGGTGGCCTGGCCGAGCGTCTCGGTGCCGAACACCCGACCGATCACGACCGTCACGACGAGCTTCGCGGCCCCCTGGACGCCGATGCCGATCGTGGAGAGCAGGGCCGACGACGCCACCCCGTCGGACGGCGTGGCCGCAGCGGGTGTGGCGACGGGGGCGGAGGCGGCCCGGGGCGCGACCCCGGCCGACCCCGGCCGTGCTGAGGCGCTCAGCGGTGGCGTCGGCTGGACAGCAGCCCGCCGATCACCACCGCACAGGCGACGGCGAAGGCGATGAGTCCGGCCGGGTCGAATCCGTCGAAGTTCACGGGGGTCCCTCCTCGAGTGTCGGACCCGACGGTAGGCCTCGTCGCCTGTGGAGGACCGGGGTGCGCCCGTCCCCGACTGAACGCACGTCGAGGACGAGGTCCGGCGACCGGGCGGGGCGCACCCCGACCGGTCGCCGGACCGGGTGCGCCCCGGCGCCGGATCAGGGCAGGTAGTACGTCGGGTTCGGCAGCTTGACGGTCCGGTCCGCCGATCCGCCGATCAGATCGCTGTACTGGTCGCCGAAGTTCGCCACGATGTCGTACCGACCGCCCTCGGGCGACTCGATGTGCGCCCGGGTCTGCGACTTGTACTCGATGGTGGTGCACTTCGCGGCCGCGCACGTGATGTACGACGGCTGCTGCGAGGTGCCGGTGCCGGTCCACTTCGTGTAGTAGGTCCGGTTGCCGTCCTGCTCCGCGGTGATCTGCGGGTAGCCGACCTTCTGCAGGTTCGCGATCGTGGCGTCCTGCTGCGCCGCGTTCCGGCCGGTGAGCCCGATCACGGTGCAGCCGGAGCGCTCCGCGACCGCGGCGAGCGACGTCATCGACGGGGTGGCCGGGAACCGCTGGTCCTGCACGTAGACGTCCTGCAGCGCCGGGTCGAACACGAAGTGCATCGCGGCGACCTCCATGTCGTACGTCCAGAGCGTCGTGTCGTCGGCGTCGAGGACGATCGCCGGGTTGCGGTGCTGGCGGGAGGCCACGAAGCACTGCGCAGCGACGATCGGCGCCTGCTTCCGGACGATGGAGCGCATCTCGCGGATGTAGGGGCTGTCGGTCTTGTCGGCGATGCCGGTGCCGGGGTCGCCGTAGTAGGTGGCGATGGTCTTCTTCACCGAGTCGATGTTCGGGATGCCCTCGCCGCCCTGCGTGGCGCCGGACGAGCCGTCAGCGGCCATCCGGAAGTGCGTGCGCGGTGCGAGCCGAGGCTCGCGGACACCGGGCAGGTCGGCCGACGGCAGGTAGTAGGTCGGGTTCGGGAGCTTGACCTGCTCCTGGGCGTACCCGCCCTGCAGGTCCGACCACTGGTCGCCGACGTTGTCGACGATCGTGTAGCCGAGGTCGCGCTCGATGTGGCGACGGGTCAGCGCCTTGTACTCGACCGTGGTGCAGGACGCCGCGGCGCACTGCACGTACGACGGCTGCTGCGAGGTGCCCTTGCCGGTCCACTTCGTGAAGTAGTGGTCGGCGGTGAAGCCCTGGTAGCCGACCTTCTGCAGGTTGGCGAGCGTCGCGGCCTTCTGGTCGTCGTTCCGCCCCGTGATGCCGAAGACCGTGAAGCCCATCGCCTTCGCCGTGTTCACGTAGGACACCATCGCCGGCACGGCCGGGAAGCGCTCGTCCTGCACCCAGACGTCCTGCTCGGCGGGCGAGAACACGAAGTGCATGTCCCCGACCTCCATGTCGTACGTCCACAGCGTCGTGTCGTCGGCGTCGAGGACGATCGCGGGCTTCTGGTGGTGCGCGACGGCCCGGCGATACTCACCGCGGAGCTCCTTCGTCTGCTTCGCCACGATCGAGCGCATCTCGCGGATGTACGGGCTGTCGGTCTTGTCCGAGATCCCGGTGCCGGGGTCGCCGTAGTAGGTGGCGATCGTCTTCTTTACGGAGTCGATGTTCGGGATGCCCTCGCCGCCCTGCGTCGCCCCGGACGAACCGTCGGCCGCCATGGTGAACGAGGTGCGCGGGGTGAGCTGGCCGTCGTGGTGGCCGGGGTCGTGCGCGGGGTGCGCGCTGGCGGTGAGCGAGCCGGTCAGGACGGAACCGGCGACGAGCGCAGCCGTGGTCGTGGTGACGAGCACGGTGCGGCGGATCGGGAAGGGCATCGGTGTCGCTTTCGATCGATGGTCACCCCTCGAACGGGGGCGGCAGCACTGTAGCTGGGAATCTGCCCAGGAATCCAGCACTCGGCGCAGCGACGCCGTGAACGGTGGGTGTCCGTTGTGCGCGGGACGCGGTTTCCGGCCGGAGCGCGGACAGGCGGCACACGCATCTGTACGTTCGCGGGAAGGTCGCTGAACGCGACCGATGCAGAGGGAGCACACAATGGCCAACACCAGCGGTCGTCCGACCACCGTCACCGTCTCGTTCATCATCTGGCTGGTGGTGATCCTGGCGAACATCCTCTCCGGCGTGCTCGGGCTCATCGCCGGCAGCACCTCGGCGGCGGCGCAGGGCGTCGGGACGGCACCGTTCATCGGCGCCGCGATCTTCGCGTTCATCCTCGCCGTGATCGAGCTCGTCATCGTCTTCAAGATGCGCGACGGCCGGAACTGGGCGCGCATCGTCCTGCTCGTCCTCGCGATCCTCCAGGTCATCGGCGTCGGCGTCGGCGCGGCGTCCGGCAACAACGCCTTCGGGTGGATCGGTGGCCTCGCGGTGATCGTCGCGACCATCCTGATGTTCGTCGGCGGCGCGAACGGCTACTTCCGCCGTCGCTGACGCGACCAGGTGACGGGCGGGAGGCGCGGTGCCAGCGGGCACCGCGCCTCCCGTCCGTCTGCGGGCTCGTTCCGCACACATGGGTGCCCGCTGCGAGCGACGGCCCCCGCTCGGTGCGAGGATGATCCGCGGTCGTCGCACGGACGGCCTCCCGACGGAAGAGACGAGCGTGACCGAGACCCGCTCTCACACACCCGCGACCGACACGGCCGACGACGCCCCGCACGGACCCGGCAAGGGCGTGGCGGCCCTCGCGCTGGCCGCCCTCGGCGTGGTGTTCGGCGACATCGGCACGAGCCCGCTCTACGCGCTGCGGACCGTCTTCACGATCGACGGCGGCCTCGTGAAGGCCAACCAGGAGGACGTCTACGGCGTCATCTCGATGATGTTCTGGTCGATCACGATCATCGTGTCGATCAAGTACGTCCTCGTGCTCATGCGGGCCGACAACAACGGCGAGGGCGGGGTCATGGCGCTCGCCGCGCTGGCCCGCCGGCTCTACGCGAAGCGACGTGGGGGAGCGGTCATCTTCCTCGTGATCGGCATCGTCGGCGTCTCGCTCTTCTACGGCGACTCGGTGATCACGCCGGCCGTCTCGGTGCTCTCGGCCGTCGAGGGCCTGCAGACGGCGACCCCGAGCATCGAGCACCTCATCGTGCCGATCGCCGCGGTGATCCTCATCCTGCTCTTCGCGGTGCAGCGGTTCGGCACCGGCAAGGTCGGCAACCTGTTCGGACCGGTCATGCTGCTGTGGTTCGTGGTGATCGCGGCGGCCGGCGTCCCGCACATCGTGCAGCACCCGGGCGTGCTGCAGGGGCTCTCGCCGACCTGGGCGATCACGTTCCTCATCGCACACCCGTACATCACGTTCGTGGCGATGGGCGCGGTCGTGCTCGTCATCACCGGAGCCGAGGCGCTGTACGCCGACATGGGCCACTTCGGGCGGAAGCCGATCCTCCGCGCCTGGTTCTTCGTCGTCTTCCCCGCCCTCGTGCTGAACTACCTCGGCCAGGCGTCGCTCGTGCTCCGCGACCCGGAGACCGCGAAGGACCCGTTCTTCCTGCTGTTCCCGAGCGCGCTGCAGCTGCCGGTCGTCGTGCTCGCCACGGCCGCCACGGTCATCGCGAGCCAGGCGGTCATCTCCGGGGCGTTCTCGCTGAGCCGCCAGGCCGTGCAGCTCGGACTCCTGCCGCCCCTGAACATCCGGCAGACCTCGCGCGAGGAGGGCGGCCAGATCTACCTGCCGGCGGTCAACCTCCTGCTGTTCATCGGCGTCCTCGCGATCATGCTCGCGTTCCGGTCCTCGGCGAGCCTCGCCACCGCGTACGGCGTGTCCGTCACGGGGGCGCTCGTGGTCGACACGCTGCTGCTGCTCCTGGTCGTCAAGCCGCTCTGGCAGTGGAAGACGTGGAAGCTCGTGCTCGCCGCGGTCGTCTTCGGGGGTCTCGAGCTGACGTTCCTCTCCGGCAACCTCTCGAAGATCGTGCACGGCGGTTTCGTCCCGCTCCTCATCGCCCTGGCCGTCATCACGCTCATGACGACGTGGCGGCGCGGACGGCAGCTCGTGCAGGAGGAACGGCAGGAGCGCGAGGGCTCGCTGGCGGACTTCATCACCAAGATCAACACCAAGGGCGTCCCGCGCGTCACCGGGATCGCCGTGTTCCCGCACCCGAACAAGGAGACGACCCCGCTCGCGCTCCGGGCGAACGTGGAGCACAACCACGTCGTGCACCGGACGGTCATCATCGTGTCGGTCCTGACCGCGAACGTCCCGCACGTCCCGCACGCGAAGGCGTTCTTCCGCGACGACCTCGGGTACGAGGACGACGGCATCGACCACATCACCGTGAAGTTCGGGTTCTCGGACGACCAGGACCTCCCGCGGGCGCTGCACGCCGCCTGCCTCGCCGAGGTCCTCGACATCGATCCGGACGAGATGGCGAAGGCGTCGTACTTCATCTCCCGCGGGGCGCTCCGGCCGCAGCCCGGCAACCGGGGCATGGCGAGCTGGCGGAAGAAGCTGTTCGTCGGGCTCGCGCACAACGCGGCCGACCCGGCGGCGCGCTTCGGCCTGCCGCCGCAGCGGACGGTGACGATGGGCAGCGACGTCGAGATCTGACCGTCGGCCCGCGCGACTAGTGCGAGCGCACGGGTTCGGCGCGGTCCCGCAGTCGGCGGACACCGAGCACGATGCCGACGACGACCATGCCGAGGACGAGCCCGAGCACGGCGGAGATCGCGGTGTCGACGATCCAGGTCACGACCGGGCCGGCCGCCTCGACGACGTGCTCGACGGCGTGCAGCAGGTCGACGGGGCCGTGCCAGATCGTCTCGCCGAGGTTCTGCACGACGAGGTGACCGCCGACCCAGAGCATGGCCACGGTGCCGACGACCCCGATCACGCGGAACACGGCGGGCATCGCGCGCACGATGCGGGCACCAGCCCGTCGGGTCGTCCGCGACGGGCTCTTCATCAGCTGCAGGCCGACGTCGTCGATCTTCACGAGCAGTGCCACGGCGCCGTAGACCGCGATCGTCATGACCAGGCCGATCACGAGCAGCGCGCCCACGGTCGGCCAGAAACCGAGGTCGGGGTCGAGCCCGGCGAGGGCGATGAGCATGATCTCGGTGCTGAGGATCAGGTCGGTCCGGATCGCGCCGAACACGAGCTTCGGCTCGGTCGTCGGCGCCTCCGCCTCGGTCTCGTGGTGCACCCCGAACCACTCGGTGACCTTCTCGGCGCCCTCGAAGCACAGGTAGGTGCCGCCGACGAGCAGCAGCCAGGGCAGCGCCCACGGGGCGAACGCGGTGAGGAGCAGCGCCACCGGCACGATGATCACGAACTTGTTGAACAGCGATCCGAGCGCGATCCGCCCGACCACCGGCAACTCCCGGGCGGGCGCGATGCCCTGCACGTACTGCGGCGTCACGGCGGCGTCGTCGATGACGACACCCGCCGTCTTCGCGCTCGCCTTGAGCGCGGCGGACAGGATGTCGTCGACGACCGCGAGCAACCCCACTGACATGCTGATCTCCTCGGATCGTGTACGACCGCACAGCCTACCGACCGGCACCCTGTCCTGCGTGTGCCGCCGACAGCGCGGACGGCCGGGACGACGGACGGGAGGCGCGGTGCCAGCCGGCTCCGCGCCTCCCGTCCGGAGGGTGGTCGCCCCAGGCGACCTCGGGTCGCCTCAGCGACCGTCGTTGATGAGTCCGAGCCACCGCCCGAAGCGGTGCTCCGGTGCGTCCGTGAGGGTGGGCACCGGGCGGCACTGCAGCTCGTCGCGGTCGGTGGACTGGGCGTCGGTCTGGATCATGGCTCGCTCCTCGTGAGATCGGTGTTCATGTGTACGCCGGAGCGGCTGGGTCCATTCCCGGGTCGCCCGGTGCTCACTCGACGTGGTCGGACGGCTCCTCGGTCTCGACGCCGGTCTCGGCCGCGCGGTCGCGGAGGTGGTCCGCCATCGCGGATGCACCCTCGTGCCCGTGGTCGTGCTCGACCTGCTCGACGAGGCCGTGGAGCTTCTCCTCGTTCGTCGCTTCCTCCGCACCGTCCATCACGGGGTGCTGCTGTTCTGCGGGTTCGCCGCGCTGTTCACTCATGCGGCGGACGGTACGCGGGGGGTGTCCGCGTCCCGTGTCCGTGCCTGTGGTCGGGGTACAGGACACGCCGTATGCTGCGCAACATGGCTGACTTCACCGCTGACCAGGCCGCCGTCGTCCGGATCGTGCGCTCCGAGACGGGGCGGTGGGACCTGACCGTCGTCAGCGACAGCGGCGTCGACATGGGCCACGGCGTCTACCTGTTCGACGCCTCCCAGGACGACGAGATGGACGAGATCGCCGCTGCACGGGAGTTCGTCGAGCAGTACGGGTTCGACTTCGCTGCGGACAGCGTGCAGGAGGAGGCGCCGGACACGTTCTGGGCGCCGCTCGTCGCCCGGGAGTGATCGCGGGCCCGGGACTGATCGAGGGCGCGGGGCGGACGGGCGGTCAGCGGGCCGGACGTGCGGTCAGCGGCCCGGACGTGCGGTCAGCGGCCCGGAGCGGCCTCCTCGAGCGCCGACGCCTGGTAGCCGATCAACCACGTGACGCCGAACGCGTCGCGGACCGTGCCGTCCCAGTCGCCCCAGGGCCGGCGCTGGAGCGGGTCGAGGACGGTGCCGTCGACCGACAGGGCCTCGAACCAGCGGGTGAGGGTCGCCGGGTCGGCGGTGCCGAGCAGCGACAGGAGCAGCCCCGTCGCCGCGAAGGCGGTCTCGCCCTCGGCGGCGTCGGCCGCGGCCACGTGGACTCCGCCGTCGAGCTGTCCGTGCGCGACGGCGTCGGCAGGACCGTCCGTGCGCCCGAGCTCGCCGTAGGTCGCGATGCTGACGGCGCCGCCGAAGACCTCCGACCAGCGGTGGAGTGCCGCACGCGCGGTGCCGGGGAGCAGGAAGTACGGCGACGGTGCGGGGGCGCTCATGCACGGAGGGTACTGCGGCTGGCTCCCGGCGTCGAGGGTGGCCGATCCGGTGCGCTGACCTCGGGGCCCCGCGCACCGGATCGGCCACGGCTCAGAGCAGGGGATGCATGATCTGACACCAGCGCCGCACGGAAGGCTCGTCGGGACGCCGCCACGGGCCCCCCGTCCGGCGGTCGGTCGCCGTGCCGCGTGGCAAGCCCGAGATGAGCCCGACCTCGTGTCAGCGCCGCGCCCGCCTGGATCGCAGGCACACGACGACTCGACGCCGCACGCGACGGAGACGTTCGCGGAAGACGTACGCGAGCGCCATGACGATCAAGGCCACGGGCAAGAACTCCGGTGCGAGGACGAACGTGCCGAACACGACCTCGAACACCTCGATCCCGACGAGGGAGACGGCGGCGACCCACACCCAACCGGAGAAGCGCACGAGTCGTGCCTCGAGGCGTCGCCGCACCCGTCGGAGTCGAGCGCGGACGTGGCGGGCGTGGCGGAACGGTCGTGCAGCGGTGCGGTGTGGCATGGGGTCCTGATCGGTCGGTGACGCGGGCGTGACGGAACGTCACCGCGTCCCGGCCGTGGTCAGGACCGGGAGCGGCGACGCTCGGTCGCGCCCGGTGCCCGCGCTCCGTGCCCGCTGGTGAGCAGGACGGCGGCTCGTGGTCGGGCGGCTCGCACGACGACACGACGAGCGGTCGGGGTCGGCCGGTGCGGCAGCGCAAGGAGCGGACCGCGACCGACACGGCGGACGGATCGCAGAAGGACGATCGCCGTGACGGCGGACAGGGTCACCGCGAGGACCACCGCGAGCGGATGCGCGACCTCGGCCTGCAGCCACACGTCAGCGTGGACGAACGCGGGCAGCAGTGCCTCGGAGACCATCGCTGCACCCCCCCCTCGCTGATCGAGGCGTGGACCTCGTCCTCCCACCCTACGGTCCGGGTGCGCTGCCCGGTCGACGTGTCTCAGACGGTCACGGGGTCAGGCGGTCGCGAGCGCGACCATCTCCCCGACGACCGTGCGGAGCAGGTCTCCGAGCTCGCGCGGCGTCGTGACGGTCTCGCGGTGGGCGACCTCGGACAGGGCGGACATCACGAGGGTGACGAGCGTCCGGGCGGTCTGCTCGTCCGTCCGGGTGGACACCGTCGCGAGCATCGCCTGCCGCGACTCGGCCATCCACTGCATGACCGTCGGTCCCATCTCGGGTCGACGCACGAGCAGGTCCTTGGTCCGCTGCCGGTCCTGGGAGAGCGGGACGGTCGCCGCGACCAGCGAGCAGACGTCGTCGACGAGCCGCCCCGTACCCGTCCGGAACCGCTCGGCCGCCCACTCGGGCGTGCCGACGGTGTCGAGGCCGAGGGCCGCGTGTGCCTTGGACGAGAAGTAGTTGAAGAACGTCCGGGGGGAGACGTCCGCGTCGGCGCAGATCTGCTCGACGGTCACGCCGTCGAGGCCGTGCTCGGCGACCCGGTCGAGGGCGGCCCGGTGCAGCGCCTGACGGGTGTGCTGCTTCTTGCGTTCGCGGAGGGAACAGGGCTCTGCGTCGACGGCGGTGTCGAGGTCGAGCGCCGAGGTGGTCACGGTGTGTGCTCCTGGTTCGGGGTGGTCGTGCTGCTGTGGTGTGGGGCGCCCGCCCGGGAGGGGGAGTCGGGCGGGCGCCCCGGTCGGTCACCGCCGCGCGTGGGCTCCGTGCGGGCGGGGCTGGCCGTCGGACGGTCCGGACGGCACGGGGACGGACCCTGTCATCGGCCCGGTGAACGACCCGGCCTCGGCCGCTGCCAGGCCGGCTTCGCTCTCGAGCTGGGCCTCGGCGGACAGGTCGGCCCGCTCCTGCAGGGCGGAGCGCTGGCGGAGCGGCGGCACCCGGAAGAACCAGGTCAGGACGAACGCGAGGAGGATCACGCCGAGTCCGACCCAGTAGATCGTCACGGACGACGCGTTGAAGCCCGCCATGAACGGCCGGGTCAATCGGCTGTCCGCGCCGGTCAGGAACGACGTGTCGTTCGCGCTCGAGGCGTTCTCGCTCGTCCCCGACCCGTCGTCGATCTGCTTCGCGAGCGTCGGGGTGAGCTGGTCGACCCAGTACGAGCGCTGCGACGCGTTCGACCAGTCCACGGTCACGGTGCCGTCCTGGACTGTGGCGTGTGCCTTGTCCGCGACGGCGGCGAGGGCCTGCTGCTCGGCGGCGGGGGTGGCTGCGGCGACCTGCTGGTCGATGACCTGCTGCGCTGCCGCTGCGGGCACGGCGCCGGCCGCGACCTGCTGCTGGACCGCGGCGGTCACCTGCTCGGTCACCGCGGTGTCGGCGGCGCGCTTCGCCTGTGCGGCGGCGTCGTCGAGCTTCGACTGCACAGCGTCCTCGATCGGCGTGACGATCGGCGTCCAGATCTTGTCCATGACGCCTCGGTTCTCGCTCGCGGTCGCCACCGTCGGGTTGGTCGCGGCACCGAGCGCTGCAGAGAGGTCCTTCTCGTTCGCGGTCGCGTGCAGGATGTTCGCCGGCATCACCGAGAACAGCACCGAGAGCAGCACCGCGGTGCCGAGCGTTCCGCCGATCTGGCGGAAGAACGTCGCCGACGACGTCGCGACGCCCATGTCCCGGGCCTCGACGGACCCCTGCGAGGCCAGGGTCAGCGACTGCATGACGGACCCGAGGCCGAGGCCGATCAGGAACATGCCGATCATCAGGAACCAGAGCGGCTTGTCGATCGTCATGAACGTCAGGACCACGTACCCGGTGGACACCAGGAAGGTGCCGATCACGGGGAAGATCCGGTAGCGACCCACGCGGGCGACGATCTGCCCGGAGGTGATCGAGGCGATCATGAGCCCGCCGACGAGCGGCAGCGTCGCGAAGCCGGACTCGGTGGGGGTCAGGCCGACGACGATCTGCAGGTAGAGCGGGATCGTCAGCATCGCGCCGAACATCGCGAACCCGACGAGGAACCCGATGACGGTCGCCATCGAGAACGTCCCGGAGCGGAAGAGCCCCAGGGGGATGATCGCAGCGTCACCCATCCGCGACTCGACGAGGAGCAGGCCGACCAGGCCGATGACACCGACGACGTAGCAGGCGATCGCGGCCGGCGATGCCCAGCCCCACGTCCGGCCCTGTTCGGCGACGAGCAGCAGCGGCACGAGCGTCACGACGACGGCGGTGGCTCCCCACCAGTCGACGACCGGCTTCGCCGCGTCGGAGTGCACCTTCGGCAGGTGGAGGAAGACGATGACCATGACGAGTGCGGCGATGCCGATCGGCACGTTGATGAGGAGCACCCAGCGCCAGCCCGTGATCCACAAGATCTCCGAGGAGCCGGCGAGGAGGCCGCCGATGAGCGGGCCGATCACGGAGGAGATGCCGAACACCGCCAGGAAGTAGCCCTGGTACTTCGCGCGCTCCCGCGGCGCGAGGATGTCGCCCATGATCGCGAGCGGCAGCGAAATGAGCGCACCGGCACCGATGCCCTGCACGGCGCGGAACCCGGCGAGCATGATCATCGAGGTCGACATCGACGACAGCACGGCGCCGAGGATGAAGACCACGATGCCGAAGATGTACAGCGGCCGGCGGCCGAAGACGTCCGAGAGCTTGCCGTAGATCGGCGTCGCGATCGTGGAGGTGATGAGGTACGCCGTCGTGACCCAGGCCTGCTGGTCGAGCCCGTGCAGGTCGTCGCCGATCGTGCGGATCGCCGTGCCGAAGACGGTCTGGCCGAGCGAGGACAGGAACATGCCCGCCATCAGGCCGTAGATGACGAGGAGGATCTGGCGGTGGGTCATCAGCGGCTGCTGACCGGCCCCACCGGCGGCCGCGGGGGCCTGCACCGGGACGGGTGCGGTGGCTGTCATCGAGCTCCTTGGATCAGGCTGCGCGGAAAGGGTTTCGCGCTGTGAAAGTTTGCAGACCGCGCAACGTTACATCCGTTGCGTTCCGAAAGCAACTAGTTGGGGCAGTACGCTGGCGCCGTGAACGAGGACCGCGCCGCCGCCGAGCGACTCCTGCGATCGCAACTCGACCGGCTCTGGGTGCGCCAGACCATCCGGGCGTCGCTCATCGAGTCGCGCGGGGGACTCGACCCGACCGCGCGGGTGATCCTCCGGGCGGTCGAGCACTCCGGCGCGGTGCGCTCCACCGCGATCGCCGACGCGACCGGTCTGTCCCGACCGGTGATCAGCCGACGCGTCGCCTCGCTCGTCGACGCGGGCTTCCTCACCTCGGCACCCGACCCGGCGGACGGCCGCGCGGCCCTGCTGTCGCTGGCGCCCCTCGGCGTCGAGGTCCTCGACCAGCTCGACCTCGCCGGTGCCGAGGTGTTCGACGAGCTCACCGAGGTCTTCGCCCCGACCGAGCTGCGCGACCTCGCCGCGCTCCTGGAGCGGCTCAACGACCGTGCCGACGCCCTGTTCGGGGTGGGCGCGACTGCGCGCGACGCGGCCACCTGACCGCCGGAACCAGGTTCCGCGCCACGTGCGGTCGTGGGCCGCGTCGGGCATTCACTCTCCGTGCCGCATCCGGGATACCGTTCTCCCCATGAGCACCGAGAGCAGCAGCACCGCCGAGACCACCGACGAGGGGCCCGTGGTGACCTTCGCCGACCTCGGCCTGAGCGATCAGGTGCTCAAGGCCGTCAAGGACATCGGCTACGAGACCCCCTCCGCCATCCAGGAGGCGACCATCCCGACCCTGCTCGAGGGGCGCGACGTCGTCGGCCTCGCGCAGACCGGCACCGGCAAGACCGCCGCCTTCGCCCTGCCGATCCTGTCCCGCATGGAGTCGGGCAGCAAGGTGCCGCAGGCGCTCGTGCTGTCCCCGACGCGCGAGCTGGCGCTGCAGGTGTGCGAGGCGTTCGAGCAGTTCGCGTCGCACATGAAGCACGTCCACGTCCTGCCCGTCTACGGCGGTCAGGCCTACGGCGTCCAGCTCTCCGCGCTCCGTCGCGGCGTGGACGTCGTCGTCGGCACGCCCGGCCGCATCATGGACCACATCGCGAAGGGCACGCTCGACCTGTCCGAGCTGAAGTACCTCGTGCTCGACGAGGCCGACGAGATGCTCAAGATGGGCTTCGCCGAGGACGTCGAGACGATCCTCGCCGAGACCCCGGACGACAAGCAGGTCGCGCTCTTCTCGGCGACGATGCCCGCGCAGATCCGCCGCATCTCGCAGCAGTACCTCACCGACCCGGCCGAGATCACCGTCAAGACGAAGACGAAGACCGCGGCGAACATCACCCAGCGGTACCTGATGGTGTCGTACCCGCAGAAGGTCGACGCCCTGACCCGCATCCTCGAGGTCGAGGACTTCGAGGGGATGATCATCTTCGTCCGCACGAAGAGCGAGACCGAGACCCTGGCGGAGAAGCTCCGTGCCCGCGGGTACGCCGCCGCGGCCATCAGCGGTGACGTCGCCCAGGCGCAGCGCGAACGGACCGTGGGCCAGCTGAAGTCCGGCAAGCTCGACATCCTCGTCGCCACCGACGTCGCCGCCCGCGGGCTCGACGTCGACCGCATCACGCACGTCGTGAACTTCGACATCCCCGTGGACATCGAGTCCTACGTCCACCGCATCGGCCGCACCGGGCGCGCCGGCCGCAAGGGTGACTCGATCAGCTTCGTCACGCCGCGCGAGCGCCGTCTGCTCGCCGCGATCGAGCGGCACACCAAGCAGCCGCTCACGCAGATGCAGCTCCCCACCATCGAGGACGTCAACGAGACGCGCCTGACCCGCTTCGACGACGCGATCACCGCGGCACTCGAGCAGCAGGACCGGATCACCGCGTTCCGCGACGTCATCGCGCACTACGTCCGCAACCACGACGTCCCCGCCGAGGACGTCTCCGCGGCCCTCGCGGTCGTGGCGCAGGGCGACGACCCGCTGCTCCTCGACCCGGACTCCGACGAACTCAGCGCCCGGGTCGGTCGGGACGGCGCGTCCGGTGGTCGTCGGGACCGCGACGACCGGGAGGACCGCGGTCCGCGTCGCTCGCAGCCGATGACGGCCTACCGCATCGAGGTCGGGCGCCGACACCGCGTCGAGCCGCGGCAGATCGTCGGCGCGCTCGCGAACGAGGGCGGACTGCGTCGCGACGACTTCGGCGCGATCCAGATCCGGCCGGACTTCTCGATCGTGGAGCTGCCGACGGACATGGACGCCGGTGTGCTCGACCGGCTGTCGGACACCCGGATCAGCGGCAAGCTCATCGAGATCAAGCCCGACCGCCGCGGGGGAGCCCGGGGTCCGCGTGGCGGTGGCCGGTACGACCGCGACGACCGCGGTCGTGACCGCGACGACCGGGGTCCGCGTGGCGGCGGCCGGTACGACCGCGACGACCGGGGTCGTGACCGCGACGACCGGGGTCCGCGTGGTGGCGGCCGGTACGACCGCGACGACCGCGGCGCGCGCAAGCCCCGCCACTGAGCACGGCCCTGGCGCACGACTCCCGCGAGCGGCCGTTCCGCTCGTGGTTGGCCGTTCCGCTCGTAGGAGGTCGTTCCGCTCGTAGGAGGTCGGAATTTCCGGCCTCCCACGAGCGGAACGGCAACCTACAGCGCACGTGATGGGATCGTTCGTCGCCGCTTGCGGGGTCCCGCCAACTCGTCGCCGACCCCGCACGATCGACCTGGCCGTCCCCGCGCCGCTCCTGCGCGGTGCTTCGATGTGCGCAGCCGTGACCACCCGAAGGTCACGGGAACGAGGGGATCGATCGTGTACAGAGCAGTGCTCACCGTCGCGGCTGCTGCGGCGTTGGTCATCGGTGGAGTGTCGCCCGCGGTGGCGGCCACCGGCTCGTCGAGGCTCCCGGGAGCCCCGACGTCCGTCCGGGTCAGCGGTGCCGGCGACGCCGCGACGCTGACCTGGGGTGCGCCGCGCTCGGGTGCCGCCGTGACCGGGTGGCGGGTGTCGATCCGTCCGGCCTCCGGGCAGCCGGGCAGCGGGACGGCCGTGGTGCCCGCGAGCGTGCGCTCGGAGCGGTACGGCTGGATCCGCGCAGGGGTGCGGTACACGTTCTCGGTGCGCGCGGTCGGGGCGAAGGGCTCGGGGCGCTCGGTCGACGTCCACTACAGCGCGCCGGCCAGCACCGCCGTCGCCCAGTCCCTCTACGGCGTCGACGCATCCGGTGCAGTGGTCCGCTTCCCGACCTCCGGGACCGGGACGCCGAAGACGATCGCCGCGGGCGGGGAGGGCTACGCCGCCGACGACGTCGGCAACGTCTTCGTCCCGTCGAGCGACGGACGGTCGCTGCTGCAGTACCCTGCCGCCGGTGGCGCCGCCCAGGTCCTCGTGACCGGGCAGCACCTCACGAAGGACCTGCGCTCCGACGTGGCCGGCGACGTCTACTGGGTCGACTCGGTCTCCGGAGCGATCGTCGAGCTCCCCATCGGGGCGGGGACGCCGAAGACGATCCTGCCCACCAGCGGCACGGCGTGGACGGTCGGCCGCGACGGCACCGTCTCGACCTTCACCACCACGAGCAACGGCGGCACCGTCGTCAGCCGCACCGCCCGCGGGACGGTGACGACCCGCACGGTGACGACCGCCGCCAAGCAGCCCATCGGCTACTTCGGCGGCCTGCTCGCCGACGGTCAGGGCACGCTCTACGTCGACTACCGCGCGTTCGGGGGCAGCTCCTCCAACAACTTCTGGTCGCTCGCCGCGGGGTCGTCGACGCTCGTGCAGGTGTCCACGCGACTGGCCTACCAGTTCAGCGCGACGAACGGTGACGCACTGCTGCTCGGTCAGTCCGCCGGGTGGTGTCCCGCGATCTCCGAGGCCGACCCGTTCCACCCCTGCACGGCCGACCACACGGTGGCCCACCTGTTCGTGCGGAGCGCATCCGGCTCGACGCAGGACCTCACGGTGACGGGTGGCCCGAAGGTCTGGACGAACGGGTTCTACCCGAGCGCCGCGGACTCGGCAGGCGACCTGTTCGTCGACGCCGACTCGGGCCTCTGGCGCATCCCCGCCGCCGGCGGCGCCGCACAGCAGCTCTCGACGGGGCAGTTCGACCGGCTCACGTCGATCTGACGCGACGGGCGACGGACGGGAGGCGCGGTGCCGGCTGGCACCGTGCCTCCCGTCCGTCGTGCGGAGCCGCGCGCTACGCGCGGTGCGACCGCCGTCGGCGCGCGAGCACGGTGCCCGTCCCGACGAGCAGCGCGAGGAGCGCTGCGACCGCGGCGGGCACGAGTCCCTCCGCTCCCGTGAAGGCGAGCTCGCCGTCCGTGCCCGCGCCGTCGTCGGCGGCGACGGTCACGGAGGTCGACCCGACGGTCACGCCGTCCACGACCACCACGACCGTGTGCGTGCCTGCAGGGAGGCTGGCCGGGACGGTCGCGGTGAGCGTGAACGAACCGGCACCGTCGGTCCGGACGGTGCCGAGCAGCACCGGGTCGGAGTGGATCTCGACCCGGGCGTCGGTGTCGGCCGCGAAGCCGGTTCCGCGGACCGTGACGGAACCACCCGCGACCAGGGTGCCGGAAACGCGCACCGTGCCACGGACGCTCGTCGGGTCGGTCGTGCCGGGGTCGGCCGGGGTTGCCGGGGTTGTCGGACCGGTGCCGGGGTCGGTCGGGGCGCCCGGGTCGGTCGGCGTGCCCGGGTCGGTCGGCGTGCCCGGGTCGGTCGGCGTGCCCGGGTCGGTCGGATCGGTGCCCGGGTCGCCGGGCTCTGCGGCGAGCGTCTTCCGGTACTCGGTCATGTAGGCGAGCTTGCCCGGCTTGTCCGACGAGTACGGCGCAGAGAGCTTCGCCCACTCGCCCTTGGTCGCGGCCTTGCCGTCGTTCCACGCGGTCAGGGTGCTGAGGTCCGCCGCGGTGTACCCGCTCTCGGCGTCGACGACCTCGTCGCGCGGCAGCGCGACCTGCGCCTTCGTGATCCGTTCGACGAGCGCGAGCGAGCCCGCGAAGTCGTCCTGGTCCCAGTCGGCAAGCCCGAGTTCCGGGTGCGACCGGAGCCAGGAGCCCCAGTAGAACTCCTGGAACGGCACGGCACCGTCGGCCGTGTAGCCGATGTCCCGTCCGAAGTACATGATGCTGCGGGCGCTGTCGTCCTGGAAGTTCGCGAGCCCGACGTTCTGCGGGAGCTGGGCGGGGGTGATGGCCCGTCCCGCGGTGTCGCGGAGCCAGACCCATCGGTTGTCCTGCATCGTCTGCCAGAACGCGGACTCGCTCATGCCGGACAGGTTGCCGAGCACCCGCAGTCGGACGTGCACGTCCGGGCCGCTGTCCTCGTCGAAGGACGTCAGCGTGTGGTGCCCGTCGGTGAGGTACAGGGTGCCGCCGGGGCCGATGACGACGGTCTTCATCGGGGCGATCGTCGCGGCCGTCTCAGAGCCGACCGGCACCGTGCACGTGAACGAGGACGGGTCGGTGAGCGTCGAGGCTGCGGTCGTGGTCGCCGCCTCCTCCTGCCCGTTCGCCTCGCACCAGTCGTCGAACTTCTTGTTGACGGCGTCCTTGCTCAGCGCCGTCGAGTACCGACCGAGCTTGTAGTACACCTCGTCGTAGCCGAGCGACGGTTGCGTCGGGTGCACGTCACCGATCCGGACGTCGAGCAGGGTGTCCGGTGCCGCACAGAGCGCGGCCGTGCTGTCGGCGGTGCAGCTCGGGTCGCGGTCGTCGGTGACGGGTGCGGCGGCCGCGGTGGTGGCGGTCGCGGGGGTGGCGGTGGCGGTGGCGGTGGCGGCGGTGGCGGTCGCGGGGGTGGCGTTGGCGGTCTCGGTCGAGATCGCTGCGGCGCCGAGGATGGCGGTCAACGCGGCGGTCAGCGCGAGGACCCGCACGGTGCGGAGGGCGGGCACGGAGGACTCCTGTCGGGAGGGACGATGCTGAGTGTCCTCGCATGGTCGCGACACCGGCTGACCGAGCGGTGACCGCGCGGTGAACGACAGGTGTTGCGCGTCGCGCTACAGGCCCTCGACCGTGCGCCGGCACACCTCCTCCCACGGCGTCGGTTCCATGGCGAAGTGCGTCCGCGCCGCGGAGTCGTCGAGCACGTACGGCCGCGTCCACTGGTAGGACATCTCCGCCATCTCCCGCATGAACGGCACGACGAGCCCCGCCGCCCGGACCACGCCCGCGGGGATGCGCCGCACCGCGACCGGCGGCCGGCCGGCCGCGGCGAGCATGTCCGTCACCGCCTGCTCCTGCGTCCGCGGCGGGTTCGAGGGCACGTTCCAGGTTCGCCCGTGCGCGGACTCGTCGCGGGCCGCGGCCACGAGGGTCCTCGCCACGTCGAGCACGTCCGTGAACGTGTGCGGCAGGTCGGTGCGGTTGAGCATCGTCACGGCCTTCCCCTGCAGGGCCGCCGGCAGCACGCGGGTGATGTGCCCGTTCCCGCCGACGCCCGGGCCGACGTAGTCCGATCCACGGACCTCGACCGCGCGCACACGGCCCGCTCGGTGCGCGGCGAGGGCGTCGGCCCAGAGCCTCGCACGCAGGACCCCCTTGTGGTCGGTCGCGGCGTCCGGCAGCGCCTCGTGCATCGGTCCGTCGACGGGGCCGTAGGGGTAGAGGTTCCCCGTGATCGCGTACACGGCACCGGTCCGCTCGGCGGCCGTCAGCATGGCGGTCATCAGCGGCGGCCAGGTGCGCTCCCACTGGGTGTAGTCGCCCGGGTTCGCGCAGTTGTAGAGCACCGCGGCGCCTTCGGTCGCCCGCGTGAGCGCGTCGGCGTCGGAGGCGTCGAGGGCGAGGTGACCCACGCCTCCCAGGCCGGTGTCGCGACCCGACCGGGTGACCACCGTGACGTCCGCGCCCTGCTCGGCGAGGAGTGCGGCGACGTGCCGGCCCACCGGGCCGGCGCCGACGACGAGGTGACGTTCTGACATACGGTTCCTCCTGAGTTCGGGAGAGCAGTGCTCTCGGAAAGGAGTCTGCACGGGTGGGACCGGAAAAGCAAGAGCACCGCTCTCGTTTGTGTGCAGTGCTCTCTCGTGGCATCGTGAGGGCATGGAACCGAAGGCCCCGACCGCACGTGCGCTCGCCCGCGAGACCGTGCACGCGAGCATCCTCGCCGCCGCCCGCGCCCGGCTCACCCGGGAGGGTCCGGCCCAGCTCAGCCTGCGGGCCGTCGCACGCGACGTCGGGCTGGTCTCCTCCGCCGTCTACCGCTACTTCCCGAGTCGCGACGACCTGTTGACCGCCCTGCTGGTCCTCGACTACGACGAGCTCGGAGCCGCGGTGGAGGCTGCCGAGGGAGCGGTCGAACGCGACGACCACGCGGGCCGCTGGGTCGCGACGTGCCGGGCCATCCGCTCCTGGGCGATCACACACCCGGGCGACTTCGCCCTGCTCTACGGTTCGCCGGTGCCCGGCTACGCCGCGCCGGCGGACACCATCGCGCCGGCGTCGCGGACGACGCACGTGCTGCTCCTGGTGGTCGCGGACGCGTGGACGGCCGGGAGGCGCGGATCGCGTCCGGCACCCACGGCGGCTCCCGGGGACCTCACCTCGTCGATCGGGGACGCCGCGGCCTACGTCCGCGACCGCGGGTTCGCCGACGATCTGCCGGACGAGCTCCTGCTGCGGATCCTGATGGCGTGGACCACCGTGTTCGGCGTCCTCTCGTTCGAGCTCTTCGGCCACACCGTCGGCTCCGTCCGCGACGCCGACGCCTACTTCGACCAGGTGGTGCTGCGGCTCGCCGACGACCTCGGACTGCTGGCCGGGACGGGAGCGTGACGGTCGCAGAGCGCGCCGCTCCACGCGCCGTCGGGGGTGTCTGCTGACAGGCACCCGTGCCCTGCGGTAGACAGGCCTGTACGCGATCACTCACCAGGTCGTGGCCAGCAGGGGCTGGACCGTCTCCCGAGGACGAGACCGTCTCCGGACGAAAGGGGCTGTCGATGAGCGCGCTCGACGTCAGTCGGCAGGACCGACGCCGTCTCGCGACCGGAACCGCACGGCGTCGGCTCGTGACGGTACGGACCGTCGCGTTGCTCGCCTCCCTCGCCGGCCTGGACTACATCGTCTGGCGCTGGGCGGCCTCGGTGAACTGGCACTCGTGGTGGATCGCCGTGCCGCTCATCCTCGCCGAGACGTACAGCGTCATCGACTCGCTGCTCTTCGCGTTCGGCGCGTGGCGGCTCCGCGAACGCGGGGAGCCGCCGACCCCGCCGGGCGACCACGTGACCGTCGACGTCTTCATCACGACCTACAACGAGCCCGTCGACCTGGTCCTCCGAACCGCCCGGGCGGCGAAGGCGATCCGGCACCCGCACTCCACGTGGATCCTCGACGACGGCAACCGGCCTGAGATGCGAGCGGCCGCGGAGTCGCTCGGCATCGGCATCATCACGCGCGGCGAGGACTGGATCGACCGGCCTCGCCACGCCAAGGCCGGCAACCTCAACAACGCCCTCCTCGCCACCCAGGGCGAGTTCCTCCTGATCCTCGACGCCGACCAGGTGCCGGACCCGGCGATCCTCGACCGCACCCTCGGGTACTTCAAGGACGAGCGGATGGCGCTCGTGCAGACCCCGCAGTGGTTCGAGAACGTGCCGGAGGAGGACCTGCTCGGCAGCCAGGCGCCCCTGTTCTACGGCCCGATCCAGCAGTCGAAGGACGGCTGGAACGCCGCGTTCTTCTGCGGCTCCAACGCGATCCTCCGCCGTGAGGCGCTCATGCAGCTCGGCGTCACCCGGTACGTGCGCGAGGTGGAGGCATCGGTCCAGCGGACCCTCACGACCTCCCGCAAGCTCCTCGCCCGTGCTCGCGAGACCGAGACCGACCCCCGCGTCCTCGAGGCCCTCGACGAGGCGGAGGGCGTCGTCGCCCGCGCACGGGAGCAGGTCGCAGCCGGCGAGCCCCTCGGCGACGTCACCTACGCGTTCCAGCGCGGCATCGACGCGATCGCGTTCCGCTTCGCCGCAGCCGACCTCGAGTCGGTCCGGAACGACCTGCAGGAGCTCGCCGCGATGTCGACCGAGGCTGACACCTTCGCCGGGCTCGACGACGCCGCACTCGACGTGCTCGGCCGACGGGACGCCTCCCCGGTCGCGGCGATCGAGTCGATCGCGGTCCTCGCCCGGGCGCTCGACGTCAACCGCGACGACGAGGCGCAGCCGATCATGCCCCTCGCCACCATCTCGGTCACCGAGGACATGGCCACCGCGATGCGCCTGCACGGCCTCGGCTGGAAATCCGCGTACCACGACGAGATCCTCGCCACCGGACTCGCTCCCGACGACCTGCCGACGATGCTCGTGCAACGGCTCCGCTGGGCGCAGGGCACCATGCAGGTGTTCTTCCGCGAGAACCCCCTCGTGCAGAAGGGCCTGTCGTGGGGCCAGCGCCTGATGTACTTCTCCACGATGTGGAGCTACCTGTCCGGGTTCGCGGCCGTCGTGTACATCGCCGCGCCCGTGCTCTGCCTGTCGTTCGGGGTCGTCCCCGTCCAGGCCTACAGCGTCGACTTCTTCGCCCGGCTCATCCCGTTCCTCGTGCTCAACCAGCTCCTGTTCTGGGTGGTCGCCGCAGGTCGGCCGACGTGGCGCGGTCAGCAGTACTCCCTCGCACTGTTCCCGGTGTGGATCGAGTCAGTCACGAGCGCCTTCGAGAACGTGTTCCGCGGCAAGCCCCTCGGCTTCCGGGTCACCCCGAAGGTCCGCGACGAGTCCGACCAGAAGCCGCGGTGGGACCTCGTGAAGCCGCAGCTGTACGCGATCGGTGCGCTCGTCGCCGCGCTCGTGATGATCGCCATCCGCTACGCCACCGGCCAGGCCGCCGGGATCGCGCCGCTCGTGAACACGGCGTGGGTGGTCTTCGACCTGTTCATCTTCAGCATCGTGATCCGCGCCGTCCTCTACCGCGCGCCGGTGTTCACGCCGCCCGTCGCGCACGAGTCGAGCACCGTGGGAGGACCCCTGTGAGCACCACGACGTTCGAGGTCCCCGCGACCGCCGAATCCCTCGACGAGGTCCAGGACCGCTTCGCCGCCTGGTGGGAGGGCGTCGGTGAGGACGACGTCGCCCTCCGCTTCAAGCTCGAGACGGCCCTCGCCGAGATCGCTGCCAACATCGTCGAGCACACCCGACGCACCGACCAGGAAGCAGGCAGGCGCTACACCGTGCGACTCGACGCCACCGACCACGAACTCACGGCCGTGCTCACCGACAACGGCCGTCCCGCCGACGTCGACCTCGCCGCGGTGACGATGGCCGACGTCGACGAGGAGAGCGGCCGCGGACTGGCACTCGCCATCGCCGCGCTCGACCGGCTGGAGCACCGGCACGAGCACGGGCACAACGTCTGGACGCTGGTGTGCAACCGGTGAGGCGGATCGTCGCGCTCCTCGCCGTGGTCGCGACCCTCGTGCTCGGGGGAGCCGTGCCCGCGAGCGCCGCTGCGTCGAGCGCTGCCGGGTCGTCCGCGGGAGCTGCGTCGTCCACAGCTCGGTCGTCCGCGGGTGCTGCGTCGTCGCCGCTGTCCGGGGCCGCCGCGACCGCGACCCCCACCGCAGCGCCCACGAAGTCGACGCCCTCCGGGCCGCCGGAGGGCAAGCGCTGGTTCGGGCCGGACCTCGACTGGGGTGACGACGCCCCCGACGGGTACGCGGGACGACTCGGCGCGATCCCGTCCGTGTACGGCGTCTCGATCGACTACCCGATCGACCGCACCGCCCGCCGCGAGCTCCTGCGGTCGACGCGTGCCGCAGCCGCGCAGGGGGCCGTCCTCGTCGTGAGCCTCGAGCCCGACGTGGACCTCGACCGCATCACGACCGATGACGCACGGACCGCGAACCGACTCCTCGAGCAGGTCCACACGCAGTACGGCACGAAGGTCCTCGTCCGGTTCGCGCCGCAGATGAACGGCACGTGGGTGTCGTGGGGGCAGCAGCCGACCGAGTTCGTCCGCACCTTCCGGTCGCTCGCGCGACAGGTGCACCAGGGCGACTCGCGGGCCGCGATGGTCTGGGCGCCCTCGTACGGTGCCGGCTACCCGTTCGGCGAGTCCGCCGGCCGGCTCCGCGACCTGTCGTCCACCGACGTCCGCGCCCTCGACACGAACGGCGACGGCGCGCTCACCGCGGCGGACGATCCCTACCAGCCGTACTGGCCGGGAGCGTCGAGCGTCGACTGGGTCGGCCTGTCGATGTTCTCCTTCGGCAAGGGCAAGGCCACCGAGGCCGCCGGACGCGACGTCCCACTGACCCGCAACGACGTCCCGCAGTCCGGCGAGGTGGCGGCCCGGTTCGACGAGACCTGGGGCTACGAGCAGCCGGTCAGCGCCGGACCCTTCTACGACCGGTTCGCGGCGGGCAAGGACCTGCCGATGCTGCTCGACACCGGGGCGCTCTACGACCACTCGCTCCGAGGTGCGGACGAGCTGGCCGTGAAGCAGGGCTGGTGGCGGCAGGTCATCGCGGCCGTGCAGGACCGCCCGCTGATCGAGGGGGTGACCTTCCTCGAGACGAACCGCCGCGAGCCCGAGGCCGGCAACCGCGTGGCCGACTGGCGCGACACCGCGGTGCCCGGGATCGCGGGGTCGTTCCGCACCGACCTCGAACGGGCGGGGGACTTCGTGTTCGGCCCGGTCACCGAGCGGGTCACGCCGCGGGAGGGTGCCGCCGCGACGAACCAGCAGTACGAGACCGGCGGCGACCAGATGGCGTGGATCGTCTGGCTCGCCGTGGGCCTGGCGGCCGTGTTCCTCCTCAGCGGCCTGTTCGGCCGGCTCGTGCCGAGGTGGCGGTACCCGGACGACGGCAAGCCCGGACGCGACCTGCGACTCGACCTGTTCCGCGGGTTCATCATCCTCGCCGTGGTCATCACGCACATCGAGATCGGTGGCCCGTACTCGTACATCACGCTGCACGCCGTCGGAGCGATCACGGGCGCCGAGATGTTCGTGTTCCTGTCCGGCGTGGTCCTCGGCATGACGTACCCGTTCGCGATCAAGAAGTTCGGCGAGTGGGCGGCCGCGGTCGGTGCGTGGAAGCGCGCGCGGAAGCAGTACCTCGTGACGCTCGTCGTCATCCTGGTCGTCTTCGCGCTGAGCTTCGTGCCGTTCCTGAACACCGACGCGATCACGACGTTCACCGACCGGGGGACCGGCACCGGGGGCGTCGGGGCGGAGGGACGCGTGTACGACCTGTACCCGAACGTGATGCAGCTGCTGGCCTACCCGCCGCCCTGGTTCGCGATCCGGCAGTTCCTGCTGCTCGAGATGGGGCCGTGGCCGTTCAACATCATGGGCCTGTTCGTGGTGCTCAGCCTGTTCATCCCGGTGTTCATGTGGGTGATCCGCCGGGGGTTCTGGTGGGCGCTGCTCATCGTCAGCTGGGCGCTGTACGTCTACCAGGCGCTCAACCCCGACTTCCGGCCGCTCAACTCGCAGTTCGAGGCCGTCTTCCCGCTCCTGACCTGGCAGGTGGTGTTCACCCACGGACTCGTCCTCGGCGTGTACCGGCGGCAGATCGTGGCCGCACTGACCGGGCGGCTCGGCAAGGTGCTCATCGGGATCGGGATGGTCGGCTACGCCCTCTTCCTCGTCTACGTGTGGGCCGGCAACCACTTCGGGTTCACGCCCGCGCCGTTCCCGTCGACGATGTACGACCAGCTGTACAACACCGCGTACCAGCGCGTGGACCTGCAGTGGGGGCGTCTGGTCGACATCGCGTTCTTCGCGATCGTCTCCTACGCCATCCTCACCGTCTTCTGGAAGCCGATCGCGGCGGCCCTCGGGTGGCTGTGGATCCCGCTCGGGCAGGCGAGCCTCTACGTCTTCGTCTGGCAGGTGTTCTTCGCCCTGGCCATCGCGTCGATCCCGGGCATCGACTGGTTCAACGGCTGGGTCGGGTTCGCCACCCACACGCTGCTGATCCTGCTCGCCTGGTACATGGTGCGGAAGAAGTTCCTGTTCTCGGTCATCCCGCGCTGACGCGCGCACGGACGGACGGGAGGCCCGGTGCCAGCTGGCACCGGGCCTCCCGTCCGTCGTGCGGTCGCGTCCCGCGACGTTCCTGCCCACAGCACCCGCAATGGAAAGCCGAATCGCTCGTAGGGGGCCGGAAGTTCCGGCCACCTACGAGCGATCTGGCAACCCATGCGCGGAACGGCCACGCACGAGCGGTTCGGCTGCCGACGTGCGGGAGGGTTGCCGATGCGCGGTCGCGCTCAGCCGAGGGCGGCCGTGTCCGGGGAACCGCTCGCGAGCGCCGACCGGACGGACCCCCACGCCGTGAGCCGCTCGCGGATCGCGGGGTCCTGCTCGTGCTCGATCGCCGTGGCGTGCGCCTGCTCGAGCACCTCGTCGATGACGATGCGCCGACCAGAGCGCGCCGAGGCGATCGCAGCGTCCACCATCGTCAGGCTCATGACGTTGCCGTGGACCTCGCCGTCCGGGACCTCACCGGAGCGGACCGCCCGCACGAACGACGCGAGCGAACCGGCGATCTCGTTCCCGACGCTCGGTGCCGACGTCGGAGCGCCCGGCGTGCCGTCCAGGTCGCTCCACGGGTCGTGGTCGCCGTCCCACAGCGCTGTCCCGCCGGCACCGGAGGCCCGCCACTCGCCGTTCCACGAGGTCTCTGCCCCCGGCGCGCACCACGAACCGTCGTACACGTACCGGACGTCGTCCTCGAAGGTGAACACGGCGGCCGCGGCGGCGTCGCCCCGGTACCAGGACCACGACGGGTTCCACGACTCGCAGTACACCGACACGGGGTCGCGTTCGAGCACGTAGCGTGCCGAGTCGAACGCGTGGATCGCCATGTCGAGCAGGAGGACGTCGTCCATCTCCTCGCGGAAGCCGCCGAAGTGCGGCGCCTTGGCGAAGCGCGTGCTCAGGCCGCCGATCGCGCCCAGCCCGCGGACGTGCTGCCGGAACGCGACGAGCTGGTCGTTGTAGCGGCGCGACTGCGACACCATGAACAGCTTGCCGGTGGCCTCCGCGGCTGCGGCGAGAGCGAGCGCCTCGGCCACGGTCTGCGCGGCGGGCTTCTCGCCGAGGACGGGCAGACCGGCTCGCAGCGCCTCGAGCGTCACCGGGTGGTGCGCGACGGGGACCGTGATGTCGAGCACGGCCTCGGCGCCGGTCGCCGCGATGAGCGCCGACAGGTCGCGGTCCACCGGCAGGTCCGGGGCACCCGCGAGCGCTGCGCCGGCCCGGGCGGCGTCGAGGTCGAGGTCGACCACGCCGACGAGCTCGACGTCGGGATCGGCCGCCACCGTCTCGAGCCACGCACGGCCCATGCCGCCCGCACCGACCTGGACGACCCGGAGCGGCGCGGTCACGCCGACATCTCCTCGTCGACCGGGGCGTCGTCGAACGGGCCGCGGTAGTGCTGGCCGTCGAAGTACTCGCCGAGGTCGTAGCGGCGGAGGGTGGGCAGCTCCCGCTCCTGCTCCGGGCGTGCCCACTCGGCGCCGTTCGCGATGACGCGGCGCACGTCGGGGTGGTGGTAGACGGGGAAGTCCTGGTCACCGGGGGAGAAGTAGAAGATCTTCCCGAAGCCGCGGCGGTACGTCATGCCGCTGCGGAAGACCTCGCCTCCGGTGAACCCCGAGATGAAGATGAGTTCGTCGGGGGTCGGGACGTCGAAGTACTCGCCGTACATCTCCTGCTCGGGGATGACGATCGGGTTCGGGACGCCACGGGTGATCGGGTGCTGCGGGTTGACCGTCCAGACGAGTTCCTGGTCGTGCTCGCTCCGCCACCGGAGCGTGCACGTGGTGCCCATGAGCTTGCCGAAGATCTTCGACCAGTGGCCGGAGTGCAGGACGACGAGCCCCATGCCGGAGAGCACGTGCTTGTGCACCCGGTCGACCACGGCGTCGTCGACGTCGGCGTGTGCGGCGTGGCCCCACCAGGTGAGGACGTCGGTCTCGGCGAGGACCTCGTCGGTGAGACCGTGCTCCGGCTCCTGCATCGTCGCGGTGCGGATGACGGCGTCCGGGAGGTTCTCGCGGATGCCGTCCGCGATGGCCCCGTGCATGCCGTCGGGGTACCGCTCGGCGACGTGCTGCTCGACCTGCTCGTGGACGTTCTCGCCCCAGACGGTGATGCGCAGGGGAGTGGTCATGGTGTGCCTTTCTGGCTGGGAGGGGTGCGTGTCCGGTCCGGACGACGGCGTCGTGGTCACTTGACCGCGCCGCCGAGCGCACCCGCGGAGATGTACCGCTGCGCGACGATGAGCAGCACGGCGGCGGGCAGGGACGCCAGGACGGAGGTGGCCATGACGGGACCCCAGTCGACGACGTTCGAGCCGATGTAGTTGTAGATGCCGAGGGTGATCGGCCGGACGGTGGGGGTGGACGTCAGGGTCAGCGCGATGAGGAAGTCGCCCCACGCTCCGAGGAACGTGAACAGCGCCGCGGTGACGATCGCGTTGCGGCTGATCGGCAGGACGATCGACACGAACGCGCGGAAGTCGTTCGCGCCGTCCACCAGGGCCGCCTCGACGAGGCTCGGCGGGATCGACTCCATGAAGGCCCGCATGAGCAGCACCGCGAACGGCACCTGCACGGCGCTGTCGGCGAGGATCAGCCCGACGTAGCTGTTGAGCAGACCGACGTTGTTGAACAGCGTGTACAGCGCGTTCGCGATCACGATCGCCGGGATCATCTGCGTGATGAGCAGCACGAGCAGGAAGACCCGGGTGCCGCGCATCCGGAAGCGGGCCAGGCCGTAGGCGGCCGGGGTCGCGATGGCCAGGGTCAGCACGACGGTGCCGAGCCCGATGATCATGCTCGACAGGAAGTTCTGGCCCTGCTGCGCGAACGCGGCCTCGTACCCGGCGAACGTCGGGGACCACGGGAACCAGGTCGCCGTCGCCGCGCCCGCGGTCGTCTGCAGGCTGGTGTTCACCATCCAGTAGACGGGGAACACCATGACCGCCAGGAACAGGATGCCGAGGACGGTGAAGGGGATGCCCTTCGTGCTCCGGCGCTGCCGGCGGACCCGTCCGCTGTCGGCGGTCGTGATCGCCCGGGTGGCCGTGACGGTCTTGCTCGCGAGTCCGACGCTCATTCGTCGACCGCCTTCCTGGAGATCGCGATGTAGACCATCGCGAAGACGAACGAGACGACGATGAGGACGTTGCTCACCGCGGCTCCGATGCCGAACTGGAAGTTGACGAACGACTGGTGGTAAGCGTTCGTGGCGAGCGTCTGGGTCGAGTTCGCCGGGCCGCCCCCGGTCAGGCCGAGGATGATGTCCACGACCTTCAGTGTGTAGACGACGCCGAGGACGATGACGACGCTGACCACGCTCCGGATGCTCGGCCAGGTGATGTACCAGAACGCCTTGAAGCCGGTGGCGCCGTCGAGCGCGCCGGCCTCGTACAGCTCCGGCGGCACCGACTGCAGCCCGCTGTACAGGATCGTCGTGTTGAACGGGATCCCGAGCCAGACGTTCACGCCGATCACGGCGACGAGCGCCAGGCTGGGGCTGACCAGCCACGGGATGGGCGAGATCCCGAAGACGCCGAGCAGCTGGTTCAGGGCGCCGCTGTCCTGGTCGAGCAGCCACTTCCAGACCGCGCTCGACGCGATCAGGGGCAGCAGCCACGGCAGGAGCAGCAGGCCGCGCAGGAACCCGGAGAGCGGGAAGTGGCGGCGGAAGAACAGCGCCAACCCGAGCCCGATCACGAACTGCAGGACGATCGACCCGATCGTGAACAGCGCGGTGTTCACCACGCTCGTCGTGAAGACGGCGCTCGTGAACACCTGGACGTAGTTGCCGAAGCCCACCCAGGGGGCCTCGCCGGTGAAGAAGGTCTTCGTCGTGTAGTCCTGGAACGACATCACGACGTTCTTGACGACCGGGTAGCCGAAGAACACGGCCACGAACACCGCGGCCGGGACGACGAAGAGCCATCGGGTGATCCCGGACCGCATGCGCGCGCGGCGCTGGCCGGGTCGGGGTGCGGGGGCGACGGTCGACCGGGGTCGGGTCGCCGCCCGTGGTGGGGTCTGCGTGGAGACGCTCATGCCGGATCCTGTTCCTTCCGAGTCCTTGCCGAGGCGCGGGAGGGAGCCGACCGGTCCGGTCGGCTCCCCGACGCACTACTGGTTCTGGGACTGCGCCTGCTGGAGCGCTGCCTCGGGGTCGGCCTTGCCGGTGAGGGCGAGCTGGACGGCGGTGTAGATCTTCGTGGCGGCCTTGGGCCAGTCCGGTCCGAGCTCACCGGTGCGGGCGCGAGCGGTCTTGACGGTGGTCACGAACGAGGCGACCTGCGGGTGGTCGGACGCCCAGGCGGCGCCGGCCTCGAGGTTCGTCGGCACGTTGCCGCTCACCTCGGCGAGGGCCTTCTGCGTCTTCGGGGAGTGCAGGCACTCGACGAACTTCGCGGCGAGCTGCATCTTCGCCTTGTCGCCGGTCTGCGGGACGGTGAACGCCTCGCCACCGAGCGGGGCGACGGTCTCCGAGCCGGTGCGGGTCGGGATCGGGACGCTGTCGAACTCCAGGCCCTTCTTCGCGTTGAGGGCGGGGAGCTGCCACGGGCCGTTGATCATCATCGCGGCCTTGCCGGCGATGAACTGGCTGTTGACGTCCGCCTGGTCCCAGCTGACCGAGCTCTTCGACAGCGAACCGGCGTCCTGCAGGTCGAGGACGAGCTGCAGGGCCTGCGCGGCCTCGGGGGTCGCGATGTCCTTCTCGTCGCCGCCGTTGGACCAGAAGAAGGGCAGGAACTGCCAGGTCCCCTCGTAGGTGTTGATGTTGCTCATCGCGAAGCCGTAGGTCGAGCCCTTGGTGAGCTTCTTGGCCGCGGTCTTCAGCTCGTCCCAGGTCTTGGGCGGCTCGACACCGGCGTCGGAGAGCATCTTCTTGTTGTAGTAGAGGGCGATGGAGTTCGTGTTCGACTGCAGACCGTAGAGCTTGCCCTTGTAGGTGCTCGCGGCGACCACGCCGGGGACGTCGCCCTTGGCGTTCAGGCCGTAGTCGCTGAGGTCGGAGAGGGCGCCGGAGGCCGCGATCTGCTGCACGTCGGGGTTGTCGAGCATGAGCACGTCGGGGAGGGTCCGCGACGACGCCTGCTGCAGCACCTTCGAGATCAGACCGGCACCGGGCACGTGTGTGATCGAGACCGTCGCGTCGACGTCCTTCGCGCACTGCTTGTAGACGGGGTTGTAGGAGGCGTCGTAGTAGTCCTCGATCGAGAGGCTCTTGCTGCCACCGGACGCGGCGCCGGAACCGGAGCAACCGGCGAGCACCAGGGGGACCGTCGCGAGGACGGCGACCGCGCCGAGGACGGCACGGAGTCGCCGCGGCGACGAGGGGAACTTCTGCTTCATTGCACAGCTCTTCTCTTGGTGGGTTCGACTCGGTGGAGTCATGGACTTCGGCGGACGACCACGACTCGTCGACGTCGTCGTCGCCACCTGCCTTGGGGCGAGAAGCTAACAGAAAAGCGCTTCACCTGTAAAGCGCTTTTCTGGAACCGCGCCGATATGCTGAGCGCATCCTGATCGAGAGGGGAGGCGCCGTGGCGACCATGCAGCAGGTGGCCGACCGTGCGGGCGTGTCGATCGCGACCGTGTCGTTCGTGGTGAACGGCACGAAGTACGTGACGCCCGCCACGACCGCCCGGGTGCGGACGGCGATGCGGGAGCTGAAGTTCCGCGGCAACGTCGTGGCGCGCGCCCTCGCCAGTCGCCGGACCAGGATCATCGCGCTGCTCTTCCCGACCACGGGCAACCGGTTCAGCCCGACGACGTCGGAGTTCTTCATGAGCGCGGCCGAACGGGCGTCCGAGCGCGGGTACCACCTCGTCCTCTGGCCGGTCGACCCCGCCGGCGACGACCTCGACGACCTCGTGTCGGGCGGGCTCGTCGACGGCGTGATCCTCATGGAGGTCCGGATGGACGACCCGCGTGTCGCCGTGCTGAGTGCTCTCGAGGTGCCGTTCACCCTCATCGGCCGCACCCGGGACAGCGCCGACCTGCCGTTCGTCGACATCGACTTCGAGACGACGATCGAGCACAGCGTCGACCACCTCGAGTCGCTCGGGCACCGGCGGCTCGCCCTGGTGCTCGAGGACCTCGGCGGCACCCCGATGGCCGGGTACGCCCCCCACATCCGGACCGAGTCCACGTTCCGGTCCACGGTCGCCGAGCGTGGGCTGGCGGGCACCGTCGTCTACGCGGGGACGGGCAGCGAGGGCGGGCAGACCGCGGCCGCCGACATCCTCGTCGCCGACCCCGACGTCACCGCCGTCCTGGTCATGAAGGACGACGCGGCCGGCGGGCTGCTCGTCGGCCTCTACGCCGCCGGACGGAGCGTGCCCGACGACGTGTCGGTGCTGAGCATCGCGTCCTCGGCGCGCAACGCCGACCAGCACCACCCGCGGCTCGACACGATGATCGCCCCGAGTGTCGAGCTCGGCACCCGAGCCGCCGATGCGCTCATCGACCAGCTCGACGGCGGCCCGGACGAGCTGCCCCACTTCCTCCTGCCGTGCACCCTGCGCCGAGCGGAGTCCACCGCGGTGGCACCGTTGCGCTGACACGACCGGGGTCCGGCGTCCGCCTGTGCCACGCGGTGCCCGGCTCCCGCGGAAGCGACAGTGTGCGTCGTCACCGCCGCGTCGCTGCCGCGGTGGCGACAGTGTGGTGCGGTCGTCGCCGTACGATCTGTCGCTTCCGCGAGAGCGACAGTGCTTCGCGGTCGTCGCCGTGCGATCTGTCGCTTCCACGAGAGCGACAGTGCGTCGCCGTCGGCACCGCTCGACCTGTCGCTTCCGCGAGAGCGACAGTGTGGTGCGGTCATCGCCGTACGACCTGTCGCTTCCCCGTGCGCTCAGAGCGCGGAGCCGCCAGCAGCGGGACGAGCGCTGGCCGTGGGCAGCGCCCGGTGGGCCGGGCCCCCACACGGCGGACGGGAGGCACGTGGCGGTGCCGCCACGTGCCTCCCGTCCGTCGTGTCCGCGGTCACTCCCGCGAAAGCGACAGCGCTCCGGCGGTCAGCGCCGCCGAGCGTCCCGGGAGGTGTCGCGGAAGAAGTCGTCCGGGGTCGCCGGAGCCTCGCGGAGTTCGCCGTGCTTCCACCGGCGACGCATCCCGCGCATCGTCTCGATGCGGACCGGCTCGACGCCGGGTTCCGTCTGGTACGCGCCCATTGCTGCTCCCTGTTGGTCTGCCCGTGCGGTCGTCCGCCCGAGCGCCCGCCGTCCCTGCTGATCGGCGCGGCACTCGTCGTCAACGGTCGGAGCGGCTGCCCCGGCCGGTGCTGACGGTACGGACTCCGCCGGGGCAGTGACCGCCAACTAGGTAGAGAAGTTACCTAATTGCGTATGCTGGACAAACGGGCTGGGGAGGTGCTGGTCCGCCCGTACCCTGCCGTCAGGAGCCTGGGGAACCGTGATCGATCGCCGCGATGACGCGGTCGACGATGCGGACGAACCGTGCTCTGTCCCGTTCCGAGAAGGAGGCCATCAGCTCGTGCAGGAGACTGTTCGTCCCGTCCATCGCGACGGTGTAGGCCTGTCGCGTGCTCGGGGTCAGTTCGATGTGTCGGCTGCGGCCGTCGTCCGGGTTCGGGACGCGGCACAGGTGGCCCGCACGTTCCAGACGGTCGACGAGTCCCGTGACCGCTGGACCCGTCAGGCCCAGGTGCGTGGCGAGGTCCTTCACGCGGACCGTCCGGTGGGCGGCTTCGGCGCGCGCGACGAACTGGATGACCGTCAGGTCGCCGGCGGACACCCCGAGCTGGTCACGCAGACGCGAACGCAGTGCGGAGACCGCGCCCTCGAGGCGGCTCAGGGCGCCCATGAGGTCGAGATCGCTCATGCGATCGCCCCCTCACTGCGGATCGACTCCGCGCCACGATACGCTGCACTCACCCCTCAACCGTATCCGGATAGCGCGTCCGGATGCGCCATGTGGACAGTGTCTCAGGCGGGTGTCGGTCGGTGAGCGAAGCACTCCTCCCGGACCGCTCGCCCGAGGCCGTCCGCTTCGAGCTCGCCGGGACCGAGCCGTCCGCCGCGGTGCGTGACCTCGGTGGGCTGTACCACGGCGACCGCTGGATCGCCCGGGCCGGTTCGACCGGGTTCTCGTACCGCTACACCGCCGTCGGCGACTCCGACGTCACCGTCCGACGCTCCCAGCTCCGCGGCTCGATCCGCGGGCCGGTGACGCCCGGGGACGACTACGTGGTGGGCTGGCTCACCGCGGGCCAGACGCAGCTCGACGTCGGGGTCGAGGCGTTCGAGATGCGACCCGACGTGCCGGTGCTGTTCCCGACCGACCGCGACTTCGTGTTCTCCGCGTCCGACTACGACCACCGCATCGTGCACTTCGACCGCGACTTCGTGCACGGGATCGCGGCCGGGCAGTTCGACCTCGGCGACCGCCCGCTGCGGTTCGACCACCTCGCCGAGCCCGCCCCCGAGGGCCTGCAGTCGTGGCACGTCGCCCTCGCCGGGCTGACCCGCGCGCTCCGGGGTGCGGGACCCGGTTCCGAGCCCTGGCGGACCGCCAAGCAGGCTGCCGTCCTGGTGTTCCTCGAGATGTTCCCGCCGCGCACCGACGACCTGCCCGCGGTGCTCCGGCTGGCGAAGAACGCGCGGCTGCGTGCCGCGGTCGAGCACATCCATGCGCACGCCGCCGAGGACATCACGGTCCGCGAGCTGTCGGCCATCGCCGGGCTCAGCGTGCGGTCCGTGCAGGAGTCGTTCCGCCGGGTGTTCGACGTGTCGCCGCTGACCTACCTGCGCCAGGTCCGGCTCGACCGGGTCCGCGAGGAACTGCTCGCGCAGGACCCGCAGGTCGGTGCCGTCGGCGACGTCGCGCGGCGGTGGGGCTTCACGCACCTCGGGCGGTTCTCGGCGTCGTACGCGGAGCGGTTCGGGGAGTACCCGAAGCAGACGCTGCGTCGCTGACGCGGTCGCGGTGAGACGGCGGTGCGGCCGCGGTGCCACCGCGGTGCCACCGCGGTGCGGGGCCCGCCTCGCGCGCGCGGACACACGCACGCGCACGCGCACGCGGGCGCGGCCAGCGCCGGGTTCAGCGCGGGACGACGGCCGGCGCCGGGCCCGTGCTCTGCCGGACACGGAGCGTCGTGGCGAGCCGCACGTGCGCCGACCCCGGGTCGCCCCGGAGCATGCGGAGCAGCATCTCGACTGCCCGGGACCCGAGCTCGGTGAGCGGCTGCGCCACGGTCGTGAGCGGCGGCGTGGTCATCGACGCCTGCGGGACGTCGTCGAACCCGACGACCGACAGGTCGGACGGCACGCCGAGGCCGAGTTCCGCCGCCGTCCGGAGCACACCGACCGCCGAGGAGTCGTTCGCGGCGAAGACCGCGCTCGGGCGGTCGGGCCCGGTCAGCAGGTCCCTGGCCACGGCGGCCGACTGGTCCTCCTGGTACCCGCCGTCGCGCACGAGCGCCTCGTCGACGGTGAGTCCCGCGGCCGCGACGGCCCGGCGGTACCCGGCCTCGCGCAGCTGTGCCGACGCCAGGTCGGGACGGCCGCGCAGGTGGGCGATGCGGGTGTGCCCGAGCGCGACCAGGTGCTCCACGGCCTGCACGGCCCCGGCCTCGTTGTCCGAGTCGATCGTCGCGTGTCCCTCGGGCCCGGTGTGGGGGTCGATCGCGACGACGGGGATGGGCGAGCTCGACAGCGCCGTCGTCGGGGTCACCACGATCGCGCCGTCGATGAGCGTGCCGGAGAGCCGCGAGAGCGACCGCCGCTCCCACCCCGGCTGGTCCGTCCCCGTCACCAGTCCCGCGTAGGCGAGGAGCTCGTAGCCGGTGCCCGTGGTGGCGCTCGAGATGCCGCGGAGGAGCTCGGTGGAGAACGGCTCGAACTCGGGCACCAGGATGCCGACCACGCCCGTGCGGGAGCTCCGGAGACTCCTGGCCACGAGCGACGTCTCGTAGCCGAGCTGGTCGACGACCTCCTGCACGCGGACGATCGTGGCCGGGGCGACGCCGTCGCGCTGGTTGATCACCTTCGAGACCGTCGGGATCGAGACGCCCGCGACGCGTGCGACGTCGGCGATCGTCACCCGGCCCGACCCGGGACGCGCTCCCACGGCCGTCTCCATCTGCACACCGTACCGCCGCTGCGGGATTTCGCAGGGCAACGAAAACGTTATCGATAACGATTGACAAGCCGCACGGCGGCCTGGCACGCTCTCCGCAGCGGCAAGCAATGTCGCTGCGAGTCAACGACGACACCAACAGGAGTTCCACGATGACGAGGAAGATCCGTGCCGCGGCAGCCATCGCGCTGGTCGGGGCGACCGCACTGCTGGCCGCGGGCTGTTCCGCCGGCAGCAACGCCTCGAGTGACGGCGGGAAGGTCTCCATGACCTTCTGGCACAACTCGACGACCGGCCCGGGCAAGGCCTTCTGGGACCAGACGGTCAAGGACTTCGAGGCGAAGAACCCGAACGTCACGATCAAGATCCAGGCGATCCAGAACGAGGACCTGGACGGCAAGCTGCAGACCGCCCTCAACTCCGGCTCGGCGCCCGACATCTTCATGCAGCGCGGCGGCGGCAAGATGGCCGCGATGGTCAACGCCGGTCAGGTCATGGACATCTCCGACGCGATCGGCTCGAACGCGAAGAGCCAGATCAGCAAGGGCTCGTTCAAGGCGTTCGAGCTGAACGGCAAGACCTGGGCGATGCCGACGAACGTCGACCCCGAGGGCATCTGGTACAGCAAGGACCTGTTCGCCAAGGCCGGCATCGACGGCACCCCGACCACGATGGACGAGCTGAACGCGGACATCACCAAGCTGAAGGACGCGGGCATCGCCCCGGTCGCCGTCGGTGCGAAGGACGCGTGGCCCGCCGCGCACTGGTACTACAACTTCGCACTGCGCGCCTGCCCGGCCAGCGTGCTCACGAAGACCGCGCAGGACCTCAAGTTCACGAACTCCTGCTGGAAGCAGGCGGGCCAGGACACCAAGGCGTTCTTCGACACCAAGCCCTTCAACGACGGCTTCCTGACGACCTCCGCCCAGCAGGGCGCGGGGAGCTCGGCCGGTCTCATCGCGAACCACAAGGCCGCGATGGAGCTCATGGGCGCCTGGGACCCGGGCGTGATCTCGTCCCTCACCCCGGACGGCAAGCCGCTGTCCGACCTCGGCTTCTTCCCGTTCCCGGAGGTCTCCGGCGGCAAGGGTGCGCCCGGCTCGATGATGGGCGCGGTCGGCGGCCTGTCCTGCTCGGCGAAGGCACCGAAGCCGGCCTGCACCGACTTCCTCAACTTCGTCACGCAGAAGAGCGTCCAGGAGAACTACTACAAGGCGTTCAACTCGATCCCGGCGAACCAGTCGGCCCAGTCGGTCGTCACCGAGCCCTACCTGAAGACCGTGCTCAAGGCCTACAACGACGCCCCGTTCGTCTCGAACTACCTGGACACGCTCTACGGCCAGAACGTCGGCAACGCGCTCAACACCAGCGTCGTCAACCTGCTCGCCGGCAAGGGGTCCGTCTCGGACATCGTGTCGACCGTCAACCAGGCCGCGGCGAAGGGCTGACGCATGACCACCTCCGTCGCACCGCGCTCGAAGGAAGCGCGGTCCGGGACGGGGCGTCGCACGGGCGGGGCCGACGGTTCGCCGTCGGCCCCGGCCCGCCGGGCCCGCAAGGGCAGCGACGTCCGGACCCGGGTCGAGATCGCCGTCCTCGCCGGCCCGGCGGTCATCATGTTCGTCGGGTTCGTCATCCTGCCCGTCGCGCTCGCCGCCTACTACGGCTTCTACCGCTGGCAGGGCTACGGCACCCCCACCGACTTCGTCGGGTTGCAGAACTACACGGTCATCTTCATCGACCCCGCGTTCCGGGGCGTGCTCTGGCACAACCTGTTCATCGTGATCGGTTCGCTCATCGTGCAGGGGCCGATCGCCATCGTCGTCGCGCTCCTGCTCAACCAGCGCATCCGGGGCCGCGGGCTCATCCGCGTGCTCATCTTCGTGCCGTACGTCATCTCCGAGGTCATCGTCGGCACGGGCTGGAGCCTCATGCTCCAGTCCGCCGGTGCCGTGAACGACCTGCTCCAGGCCGTCGGACTCGGAGCGCTCCGCGCCGACTGGCTGTCGAACCCCGACATCGCGATCTGGACCCTGCTCGGGATCATCTCGTGGAAGTACATCGGGTTCGCGGTGATCCTGTTCCTCGCCGGGCTGCAGAGCATCCCGGAGGAGCTGTTCGAAGCGGCACAGCTCGACGGCGCGAGCTACTGGCAGATCCAGCGACGCATCACGTTGCCGCTCCTCGGTCCGACGATCCGCATCTGGGCGTTCCTGTCGATCATCGGCTCGCTCCAGCTGTTCGACCTCGTCTACATCATCTGGGGCCAGTACATCGCCTCGACCGCCGGCACCTCGACGATGGCGACGTACATGGTCGCGAACGGTCGACTGTCCGGCAACTACGGGTACGGCAACGCCGTCGCCGTGGTGATCTTCCTCATCTCGCTGGTCGTCGCCCTCGTCTACCAGCGGTTCGTCCTGCGCCGCGACACCGCCGGCGCCCTGACCGAGAAGGGCGACCGATGACCGCCACCGCATCTCTCGTCGCACCCAAGCGCCGGCAACGGGAAACCGGACCGGTGCGCCGGGAGCGCAACCTCGGGACCTACTTCATCGCGCTGCTGTTCATCGCGGTGTGCATCGGCCCCGTCGCGTACATCATCCTGGGCGGCTTCCGCACGAACTCGCAGATCACCGCGAGCCCGGCCGGCCTGCCCGACCCGTGGCAGATCGGCAACTACGTCTCGGTGCTCACGAGCGGCGTGTTCTGGCAGCAGCTCGGCAACTCGGCCGTCGCTGGCGTCACCACCACGATCGGCGTCGTGGTGCTCGGCCTCATGGTGAGCTTCGTCCTCGCCCGCTACCGGTTCCGCGGTCAGGGCGCGCTGTACTCGCTCTTCGCCGCCGGGCTCATGTTCCCCATCACGGTCGCGATCACGCCGCTGTACATCCTCGTCAAGGACCTCGGACTGACGAACAACCTCGCCGGCGTGATCCTGCCGCAGATCGCGTTCGCGCTGCCGACGACCGTCATCATCCTCGTGCCCTTCCTCCGGGCGATCCCGGACGAGCTCGAGGAGGCCGCGGCCATCGACGGAGCCAGCCGGATCGGGTTCTTCTTCCGGATGGTCGTCCCGCTCTCGCTCCCCGGCGTCGTGACGGTCGGCATCCTCGCGTTCATCGGCAGCTGGAACAGCTACCTCCTGCCGCTGTTCATCCTCAACGACGCGTCGACGTACACGCTGCCGCTCGGCGTGCAGGCGTTCGCGTCGCAGTACTCGGTGGACACCGCCCGCGTGCTCGCCTTCACGTCGCTCTCGATGATCCCGGCGCTGGTGTTCTTCGCCGTGTTCCAGAAGCGCATCGTCGGCGGCCTCACCGGGGCGGTGAAGGGGTGAGCACGCTCGACCAGGCCGCGCCCCGCGCGGACGGCCAGGAGGCGCGTCCCGCCTCCGCCCCGCCCGTCGCCGACGCGATCGACGCCGGCCGGGAGGCGCGTGGCGGCCCCGCACCGCGCCTCCCGGACGAACGCACCGTCCTGGCGGACGGTGCCGCCCCCGACCGCGTGACCGCGCTGCTGGCCGCGATGACGCTCGAGGAGAAGACGGCGCAGCTCGTCGGCTACTGGCTCGACCAGAACGGCGTCGTCGCGCCCATGCAGGGCGAGATGGCGGCGGGACAGGACGGGACGACGCTGACCGACATCACGCGGCACGGCATCGGCCAGTACACCCGCGTGTACGGCACCCGACCGGTCGAACCGGACGAGCGCGCCGCGTGGCTGTGGGCCGAGCAGCGCCGTCTGCAGCGCGAGACCCGGCTCGGGATCCCCGCGCTCGTCCACGAGGAGTGCCTCACCGGGCTCGCCGCCTGGAAGGCCGCGACCTTCCCCACGCCGCTCGCGTGGGGTGCGGCGTTCGACCCGGAGCTCGTCGAGCAGGTGGCCGCCGCGATCGGCGACTCGATGCGGCTGCTCGGCGTCCACCAGGGCCTCGCGCCCGTGCTCGACGTGATCCGCGACCCGCGCTGGGGGCGGGTCGACGAGTGCATCGGTGAAGACCCGTACCTGGTCGGGACGATCGGCAGCGCCTACGTCCGCGGGCTGCAGTCCGCCGGGGTCGACGCCACCCTGAAGCACTTCCTCGGGTACTCGGCGTCGCAGGCGGGGCGGAACCACGCGCCCGTGCACGCCGGACCGCGGGAGGTCGCCGACGTGTACCTGCCCCCGTTCGAGATGGCGATCCGCGACGGCGGTGCGCGATCGGTGATGAACTCCTACGCCGAGGTCGACGGCGTGCCCGTCGCCGCCGACCCGACGCTCCTGACGGACCTGCTCCGCGACGGGCTCGGCTTCGACGGCACCGTGGTCGCGGACTACTTCTCGGTGGCGTTCCTCGAGGTCATGCACGGCGTCGCCGCCGATCGTGGCGAGGCCGCTGCACTGGCGCTCGCCGCGGGGATCGACGTCGAGCTGCCGACCGGCGACGCGTACCTGGAGCCGCTCGTCGACCGCGTGCGCTCCGGCGCGGTGGACGAAGCGCTCGTCGACCGCGCCGTGCTCCGGGTGCTCCGGCAGAAGGAGCGGCTCGGCCTGCTCGACCCCGACGCGTTCGCCGACGAGCCGCCGACGGCGATCGACCTCGACACGCCGAGGCACCGTGCACTCGCGCGGGACCTCGCCGCCCGGTCGCTCGTCCTGCTCCGCAACGAGGCGGTCGGGGGGGCCGACGCTCCGGTCCTCCCGCTCACGCCGGGGTCCTCGGTGGCGGTCATCGGCCCGAACGCCGACCGAGCCGAGGCCCTGCAGGGGTGCTACTCCTTCGCGAACCACGTCCTCGCGTCGCACCCCGACCTGCCGCTCGGGTTCGCCATCCCGACCGTGCGGGAGGCGCTCGCCGCGGCGGTCGGCTCCGGGGCCGTCCGGTTCGCCGTCGGGTGTGCCGTCGAGGGGGAGGACCGCTCGGGCATCGCCGACGCCGTGGCGGTGGCCCGGGAGTCCGACGTCGCGGTCGTCGTCGTCGGCGACCAGGCCGGACTGTTCGGCCGCGGCACCGTCGGCGAGGGCAACGACACGGACTCGCTCGACCTGCCCGGTGTGCAGCGCGAGCTCGTCGAGGCCGTCGTCGCGACCGGGACACCGACCGTCGTGGTGCTGCTCACCGGCCGTCCGTACGCGATCGGGTGGGCGCTCGACGGCGGCACCGGGGCACCGGGAGCCGTCGTGCAGGCCTTCTTCCCCGGCGAGGGCGGCGGGCTCGCGATCGCCGACCTCCTCACCGGGGCGACCTCGCCGTCCGGACGTCTGCCGGTCTCGCTGCCGCGTGCCGCCGGGGCGCAGCCGTACACGTACCTGCACCCGCGGCTCGGGGGGCCGTCGGACGTCACGTCGGCGGACTCGACGCCGGTTCGGCCGTTCGGGTTCGGGCTCGGGTTCACGACGTTCGCGTACGAGGACCTCGTCGTCGACGACACCGTCACGACCGACGGCGCCTTCGGCGTCTCCGTGACCGTCCGGAACACCGGGGACCGCGACGGTGAGGACGTGGTCCAGCTCTACGGGCACGACGTCACCGCGTCGGTCACGCGACCCCTCGTGCAGCTCCTCGGCTACACCCGCGTGGCCGTGTCGGCGGGGGCGGCCGTGCGGGTCCGGTTCGACGTGCCCGTGCAGCGGTTCGCGTTCTCGGACCAGTCGCTCCGCCGTGTGGTCGAGCCCGGCGACGTCGAGGTGTGGGTCGCGTCGCACGCGGCGGCGTCCCGGCCTGGAGGCACGGTGCACACGGACGGGATCGTCGCCGTGGGACGCGGTGCCGGCCCGGCGCCGGTGCCCGGCTCCGCCACCGAGCGTGCGGTCGTGCTGGTCACCGGGCCGGTGCGCGAGGTGCTGCCGACGGACCGGCGGACGGTCACGGCGCAGGTGGGCTGAGCGGCGCACCGCGGCCGCGCGGTGCGCGGTGCGCGGTGCGCGGTGCGCGGTGCGCGGTGCGCGGCACAGCGCGCTGCGCTCGACCGGAGGCACCCCGACCCACGGTTCCGCGTGGTTCGGGGTGCCTCCGGTCGTGCGGCCCTTCGGTCGGGCCGCCCCGTCCCCGCTGGTCGGCGGCGCGGCTCAGTGCCCGCGGGTCAGGCCGTGCGGCGGAGCGTGTCTCGCGGGTACTCGCCGTGCTGCTGCAGGTACGACGCCGAGAACCGGCCCGCGTGTGCGAAGCCCCACTCCTTGGCGACGTCAGCGATGCTCGTCGTCGCCGGGTCGCGCCGGAGCAGCGCGTCCCGCACCCGGTCGAGCCGGACCCGCCGGATGTAGGCGTTCGGCGAGCAGTCGAAGCTCCGCTGGAAGGCGTGCTGGAGGGCGCGGAGGCTCAGGGACGCGACGCGCGCCAGGTCGGAGCTCGTGATCGGCAGGTGGCAGTGCTCGTGCACGTACTCGACCGCTCGTCGGACGTGCGCGTTGCGGGGGAGGAGCAGCTCGTCCGGGAGCGTGCGCGACACCACGGGGTAGAGCTCCAGGAGCGCCAGTGCCCCGAGTCGCCCCATCTCGGCCTGCAGCAGCGGCGACGCGCGGCCGTCGAGGACGGTGTGCGAGATGAGCTGCACCGCGCTCCGCCAGGTCTGCATCGCGCGGTCGTCCGGACGCACCCGGTGGTCGAGCTGCAGCGACGCCGGGTCGGTGCCACGCTCCCCGGCGACCTCCTGCAGGGCAGACCGGTTGATCTGCACGAGGCGCTGGTCGTAGTCGGCGTAGTCGAACGCGGCGCCCTGCTGCGGCCAGAGCTGCGGGCGGCCGGGTTCCATGACGATCGGGTCCTCACCCGGTGCCGTGACCACCCCGCGTCCCCGCGTCGTCCACTGGACCACGAAGTCGTCCGAGGGCGTCATCACGCCGTCGAGGTGGCCGTCGAACGTGATCGACCGGAGCGTCATGGCCTCGTCCCCGACAGCACGGAACCGGAACCGGAAGGCCTCGTCCGTCCGGTCGGCGCTCCACTGGTTGCCGGCGTACGCGTCCGCCAGGAAGTCGCGCGCGACGTCGAGGTCGTCGCTCTGCGACTCGACCTGGACTCGGGTGGGGGTGTGTTCGGCCATGGGGTACCGATGCAGCCTGTCGGTCCGCGCGCGTCCTGTCCGGGAAGCGCCGGAAACGGCCATCGCCCGACGCCCCCAGTCCGGGGGTCGTGCTGCCCGGGTCGTCGTCCGATGTCCACCGGGTGACGGTCGCGCCGACCCGGACATCCGACTTTCGACGAAGCCGTCCGACACCGCCGCGTGACGATCGCGGAGTTCGTACCGTCATGGTCAGAGGACGCCCCGGATCCGCCGGGGCCGCGAACCGAGGAACCACCGTGACCATGATCGCCGACACCGACCTGCAGGTCGGACCGAAGAGCGCACACCCGTCCGTGTCCGTCTCCGGACGTCGTCACCACCGCACCTCGTTCAGCGAGGTCCGGGCCGCACGACGGCAGCGCGCGTTGCAGCTCGTCGCGATCAGCACGGGACTCCTGTCGGTGTCGGTGGCCGCCTCGGCAGCGGTCGTGATCGGGCTGGGAGCGTGAGCGAGACCGTGAGCGGACGAACGAGCATCGAGGAACTCCGACGTGATCCGCGGGAGTGGAACCGACGCGGACTCACCCACCCGGCCGTCCTGCGCGCCATGGTGACGGCCCGGGTCAACGGCCACGACGGCCCGGCGCAGGAACCGACCTACGCCGACTTCTTCTCCGGGTGACCGATCCTCTGGCTGAGTCCCGTCCGCAACCGCCACGACCCGCTCCGGTAGCCTCCGAAGGACCCATGACGACCACGATGCTCACCCCAGTCCACCTCGCCACGCCTGCGCACGCCGCGGCGGTCGAGGCGGCCGACGCCCTGTTCACCGAACACGGCGTCGTCCCGGTGACGCTCGAGGACGTCGCGCGTCGAGCCGGACTGCCGATCCACGAGCTGCACGACGCCTACCCGACCAAGCACGATCTCGTGGTGGCCGTCCTGCAGCGCTGGCACGCATCGTGGACCGAGGCGCTCGACCGGATCGCAACGGCGAGCACGGACCCGCGCGACCAGATCCTCGGGGTGTTCGGCTACCTCGAGGAGTGCTTCGCCGACGAGGGCTGGCGTGGCTGCGCGTTCATCAACCACCACGCGGAACTCGGTCGGCAGGACCCCGTCGTCGCCGAGCTGGCGCGGGACCACTTCCGGCAGGTCGAACAGCACCTGACCCAGCTGTGCAACCGGGCGGGCATCCCGGCGCACATCGCGCAGAACATCCTGCTGCTCGTCGAGGGCGCACGGGTCGACTCGGCGGTGCAGGGCTCGGCGCAGCCCGCCCGCACCGCGCGGCTCGGCGCCGCGATGCTCATGTCCGTGTACGAGACCGACCGCCCCTCCTGACCAGCCCGGGCCGGACGTGTCAGCATCGGGTGTGCTGACCGTCGCGGTGCTCCTGGTCGCCGGCGTCGTCGCCGGCATCATCGGCACGGCCGGCGGCATCACCTCGCTCGTGGCGTACCCGGCGCTGCTGGCCGTCGGGCTCCCGCCGCTCGCCGCGAACGTGACGAACTCCGTCGCGCTCCTCGGCAGCGGTGCGAGTTCGGCGCTCCGCGCGCGATCGCAGCTCCGTGACCGCCCGTCCCCCGTCGGGCGGTGGCTGGCGCTGACCGTCGGTGCCTCGCTCTGCGGTGCCGTGCTGCTCGTCGTCACCCCGGCGCACCTCTTCGACCGGGTCGTACCGTTCCTGGTCCTCGTCGGCGGGGTCCTCGTGCTGCTCGGACCGCTCCTCGACCGACGACGGCCCGAGGCCGCGCGGGCAGGCGCCGCCGCTCCGAGCATCGCGGCCGTCGGCCTCTACAACGGGTACTTCGGGGCAGGCGCCGGCGTCCTCATGATCGCTGTCCTGCTGCTCACCGGCGAGTCGGACCTGCCGCGGGCGAACGCGGCGAAGAACGTCCTGCTGGTGTGCGCCGACCTGCTGCCCGCCGTCGTCTTCGCGGTGTCCGGGCACGTCGTGTGGTCGGCGGCGCTCGCCCTCGGTGCCGGGGCGGTCGCGGGCGGGCTCATCGGCCCGACCGTCGCGCAGCGGCTCCCGCACGCGGTGCTGCGGATCGCGATCGCAGTGTGTTCGGTCGCGCTCGCCGCGTACCTGTTCGTCTCCGGTGCCTGAGCCGTTCGCGGTGTCGGCGTGCCGTGATCGGTCCGGGCGGTCGGTCGCCACGACATCACGACGTGACGACGCCCCACCCGGATCCGTCCGGGTGGGGCGTCGTCGTTCGTCAGGCTGCCGCCGAGCGGTACCGCTCGAGCACCTCGGGGTGCGGGTCCGCCGGGATCGTCGTGGTCGCGACGCTCCATGACGGCAGCGAGCCGCGGAGCGCCCACGCCGCCTGCCGGGCGGCACCCGCAGCGACGTACTCGCCCGGCTCCGGGAGCTCGACGTCGCGGCCGAACACCTGCGCGGCGACGACCCGGACGGCCTCGTTCCGTGCCGCACCACCGATGAGCAGCAGCCGCGAGACGCGCACTCCGGTGCCCTCCACCGCGGCGAGCCCGTCGGCGAGGGCGCAGAGCATGCCCTCGACGGCGGCGCGCGCCAGGTGTGGGCGGTCGGTGGTGGTCGGCGTCATCCCGACGAGGGACGCGGTCGCGTCCGGCCGGTTCGGCGTGCGTTCGCCGACGAAGTACGGCACGAGGACCAGACCGTCGGCTCCGGCCGGCGCCTGCAGCGCCAGCGCGCCGAGCTCGTCGTGGTCGACGCCCAGCAGGCCGCCGACCACCTCGAGCACACGGGCCGCGTTGAGCGTCGTGACGATCGGGAGGCGCGACCCGGTCCCGTCGGCGAAGCCCGCCACGGTCCCGCTCGGGTCCGTCACCTCGGTGTCGGTCACCCCGAAGACGGTGCCGCTCGTGCCGAGGGACACCGCGACGTCGCCCGGGCCCAGTCCGAGGCCGAGCGCTGCCCCGGCGTTGTCGCCGAGCCCCGCGCCCACGACCAGCCCGGCGCGTGCGACCGCGCCGCCGGGCAGCTCGACGTCGCCGTCGAGCGCGCCCATCGCCTCGTCCGGGGCGACCACCCGCGGCACCACGACCGCGTCCGAGTCGCCCGCGGAACCAGGTTCCGGACGCTGCACCGCGCTTTTCCGTGGTTCCGTGTCCGGAACCTGGTTCCGCCCGGTCGATGAGCCGGTCGACGCGCCACCCGACGCGCCGTCCGAGCCGCAGGCGACGCGCAGTCCGCGGCCGAACGCGACCTCGAACAGCTCGGCGTCGTACTCCCGGCGCACCGGGTCCCAGTACGCCGTGCCGCTGGCGTCCGAGCCGTCGGTCGCGAGCGCGTCGAGGTCCGGTCCGAGCGGGCTCTCGTCCGAAGGACCGTACCCGCGCAGCCGCCACGACAGCCAGTCGTGGGGGAGCGCGACGGCGGCGACCCGCGCCGCGTTCTCCGGCTCCGCGTCGCGGAGCCACCGCAGCTTGGTGCCGGTGAACGACGCCACCGGGACCAGACCCGCCCGGACGACCCATGCCTCCCGTCCGAGCTCCTCGACCATCTGCGCGGCCGCGTCCGCGCTCCGCACGTCGTTCCAGAGGAGCGCGTCGCGCACCACCCGGCCCTCCGCGTCGAGCGCGACCATGCCGTGCTGCTGCCCGGCGACCGCGACGGCGGCGACGTCGTCGAACCCGCCGGCGTCCGCGATCGCGGTGCCGAGCGCGTCCCACCAGTGGCGGGGGTCGACGGACGTGCCGTCCGGGTGGGACGCGCGCCCCTCCCGGACGATCGCACCGGAGTCGGCGTCACGGATCGTGACCTTGCAGGACTGGGTCGACGAGTCGACCCCGGCGACCAGGGTCACCGAGCGCCCATCAGGTGCTCGATCGCGAGCTGCTGCAGGCGGACGAACCCGAAGCCCTTGCCGCCGAAGTACGCGTCGGCGTCGAAGTCCTCGAACGCCGAACGGTCGGCGAGGAAGTCGTCGTAGGACTCGCCTGCGTTCAGCGTCGGGGTGCTCAGCTCGTCGACCTTGGCCGCCGACAGCGCCTCCTGCACCTCGGGGTCGGCGCGGAAGGCCTGCGCACGCTCCTTGAGGAGCAGGTACATGCGCATGTTCGCCTTCGCCGAGTCCCAGACGCCCGTGATGTCCTCGGTGCGGGACGGCTTGTAGTCGAAGTGCCGGGGGCCGTCGTACGCGGGGCCGCCCTGCGGGGCACCGTGCTCGAGGAGGTCGACGAGCGAGAACGCGTTCTGCAGGTCGCCGTGGCCGAACACCAGGTCTTGGTCGTACTTGATGCCGCGCTGCCCGTTGAGGTCGATGTGGAAGAGCTTGCCCTGGTAGAGGGCCTGGGCGATGCCGGCCGTGAAGTTCAGTCCCGCCATCTGCTCGTGGCCGACCTCGGGGTTGATGCCGAACAGCTCCGGGCGCTCGAGCGTCTCGGTGAAGGCGATCGCGTGGCCGAGCGTCGGCAGGAGGATGTCGCCGCGGGGCTCGTTCGGCTTCGGCTCGATGGCGAAGCGGATGCCGTAGCCCTTGTCGGTGACGTACTGCGCGAGCAGGTTGACCGCCTCGCGGTAGCGCTCGAGCGCCGCCTGCACGTCCTTCGCGGAGTCGTACTCGGAGCCTTCGCGGCCGCCCCACATCACGAACGTCGACGCGCCGAGCTCGGCGGCCAGGTCGATGTTGCGGAGCACCTTGCGGAGCGCGAAGCGGCGGACCTGACGGTCGTTCGAGGTGAAGCCGCCGTCCTTGAACACCGGGGCCGAGAACAGGTTCGTCGTGACCATCGGCACGACGATGCCCGTCGAGTCGAGCGCGCCCTTGAGGCGGTCGATCTGCGTCTGCCGCTCGGCGTCGGTCGAGCCGAACGCGAACAGGTCGTCGTCGTGGAACGTCAGGCCGTAGGCGCCGAGCTCGTCGAGCTTCTCGACCGCCTCGACCACGTCGAGCGCCGGACGCGTCGGGCCACCGAACGGGTCGGAGCCGTTGTAGCCGATGGTCCAGAGACCGAAGGAGAACTTGTCTGCACGGGTTGGCTGCACTGCCATGGGGATCACCGTTCTTCGTCGAAACAAAATGTTGCCGCGCCCAACATAAGCGGTAGTGTTGACTCTGGCAAGAGCGCGATCGCAAGGGAGCGAACGGATGGCATCGGACCGACAGGCGCAGGATCGGCTGCGTGTGGCGATGGTGGGACACGGCTTCATGGGAGCCGCCCACTCACAGGGGTGGCGGACCGCCCCCAGGTTCTTCGACCTCGGGGTCGAGACGGAGATGGCGGTGATCGTCGGACGGGATCCGGAACGCACCGAGGCGTCCCGCCGGCAGTACGGCTGGCAGGCGGCGTCGACCGACTGGCGAGCGGTGGTCGAGGACCCCGACATCGACGTCGTCGACATCTGCTCGCCCGGCTCGACGCACGTCGAGGTCGCGATCGCGGCCCTGCGGGCCGGCAAGCACGTCCTCTGCGAGAAGCCGCTCGCGAACTCCGTGGCCGAGGCCGAGGCCATGACCGCCGCGGCCGCGGCCGCCCGCGCGGACGGCGTCCGCTCGATGGTCGGGTTCAGCTACCGTCGGGTGCCCGCCGTCGCGTTCGCGAAGCAGCTGGTGGAGGCCGGGAGGCTCGGCACGGTCCGCCAGGTCCGCGCACTGTACCTGCAGGACTGGTTGGCAGACCCCGAGGGCCCGATGACCTGGCGACTCGACAAGTCGCTCGCGGGCTCGGGCTCGCTCGGCGACATCGGCGCGCACGCGATCGACCTCGTCGAGCACGTCACCGGCGCGTCGCTCGCGACGGTGTCCGGCACGCTCGAGACGTTCGTGACCGAGCGTCCGCTCATGGCCGAGGGCGTCGGACTCTCCGGCACGGCGTCCTCCGAACGCGGGCAGGTCACCGTCGACGACGCCGCGTTCTTCACCGCGCGGCTCAGCGGCGGCGCGGCCGACCGGGCGATCGGCACGTTCGAGGCCACGCGGTACGCGACCGGCCGGAAGAACGGACTCACGCTCGAGGTCAGCGGGTCCGACGGCGCGATCCAGTTCGACCTCGAGTCGATGAACGAACTCCGCTTCTACGACGCCACCGCCCCGGCGGGGGAGCAGGGCTTCCAACGGATCATCGTGACCGAGCCCGAGCACCCCTACATGGCCGCGTGGTGGCCGACCGGGCACCTCATCGGGTACGAGCACACCTTCAGCCACGAGGTGAAGGACTTCGTGCAGGCGATCGTCGCCGGCGAGGACCCGTCCCCGTCGTTCGAGGAGGGGCTGCACGTGCAGCAGGTCCTCGACGCGGTCGAGCGCAGTGCGGCCGACGGCAGCGCCTGGACGGTGGTCTGAGTGGCGGACACCAGGAAGGCCCTCGTCGTCCGCGGCGGCTGGGACGGCCACATGCCCGTCGAGACGACGGACCTCTTCGTCCCGTTCCTCTGGGACAACGGGTTCGACGTGCACGTGTCGGAGTCGACCGCCGTCTACGCCGACGAGGCCGTCATGGCGGACGTCGACCTCATCGTGCAGATCGTCACCATGTCGACGATCGCGGACGACGAGTTCGCAGGCCTGCAGCGTGCCGTGCTCGGCGGCGCGGGACTGGCCGGGTGGCACGGCGGGATCGCGGACGCGTTCCGGAACACCGCCGACTACCTCCACATGATCGGCGGGCAGTTCGCACACCACGCGGGCAAGCACCCGTCGGAGCGCACCGGCGAGCAGTCGGACAACTACATCCCGTACACGGTGCACATGACCGAGGCCGGGCGTTCGCACCCCGTCACGCAGGGCATCGAGGACTTCGACCTCGTCACCGAGCAGTACTGGGTGCTCTCCGACGAGTACAACGACGTCCTCGCGACCACCACGCAGGAGGCGCGGGACTTCGACGCCTGGAACCGTCCGGTCACGGCACCGGCGATCTGGACCCGGCAGTGGGGCCAGGGACGCGTGTTCGTCTCGGCGCCCGGGCACCGGCTCGAGGTCGTCGAGTCGCAGCCGCTCCGCACGATCATCGAGAGGGGACTCCTGTGGGCAGCCCGATGAGGGACAGTGCCGCTGCCAGGCCGCTCCGCGTCGGAGCCGCCAAGCCGCTCCGCGTCGGTGTCGTCGGGGTCGGCGTCATCAGCCAGCAGTACTTCGAGCACTTCCCGGCGCTCGACGGCCTCGAGCTCACCGCGGTCGCGGACATCGACGTCGCCCGGGCGCAGTCCGTCGGCGAGGCGCAGGGCGTCCGCGGGTCCTCCGTCGACGACCTGCTCGCGGCGGACGACGTCGACGTCGTGCTCAACCTGACGATCCCGGCCGCGCACGCCGAGGTCGCCACCCGGGCGCTCGAGGCCGGCAAGCACGTGTACGGCGAGAAGCCGCTCGCGATGTCGACCGCCGAGGCGCAGCCCGTGCTCGACCTCGCCCGACGCGCAGGCCTGCGGGTCGGCAGCGCACCGGACACCGTGCTCGGCACCGGCATCCAGACCGCCCGCGCCGCGCTCGACGACGGACTGGTCGGCACGCCCGTCGGTGCCGCCGTGTCGTGGTCCGCACCCGGGCACGAGCTCTGGCACCCGGCACCGGCGTTCTACTACCAGCCCGGCGGTGGCCCCCTGCTCGACATGGGCCCCTACTACCTGACCAGCCTCGTGCAGTTCTTCGGCCCCGTCGTCCGGGTCAGTGGCGCCTCGACCCGCTCGGACCGGGAGCGCACCATCGCCACCGGCCCCGCCGCCGGCACCCCGCTCCGGGTCGACATCGACACGCACGTCGTCGCCGTCCTCGAACACGCGGACGGGGTCGTCTCGACCGTCACCGTCTCGTTCGAGGTCTGGGCCACCCGGGCCCCGCTGTTCGAGGTGTACGGCACGTCCGGCACCCTCGGCGTCCCCGACCCGAACCGGTTCTCCGACCCGGTGACGATCGCGACCGCCGACGACCGCGAGTGGCGCGAGCTCCCCGTGACCGCCGGGTACGCCGACGCCGGCCGCGGCTACGGGCTCGCCGACATGGCGCACGCGATCGCCACCGACCGGCCGCACCGGGCGAGCGGCGACCTCGCGTTCCACGTGCTCGAGGTCATGGAGGCGGTCGCCACCGCAGCCCGCGAGCACACCGTGGTCGACGTGCGCTCGCGCGTCGACCGGCCGGAGACGGTGCCCGCGGGCGCCGACCCGGGATCATGGTGACCACGACGAGCAGCCACACGAGCACGACAGGCGAGGAAGGACGACGACGATGACGACGACGGACGGAACCCCGGCGACGAACGCGACCGGCCCGATGAACGCGACCGGCACGTCGGGCGGGACGGGCGGGGCGGAGACGACCCGCGCCTCCCGGCCGGTCACCCTGTTCACCGGCCAGTGGGCCGACCTGCCCTTCGAGGAGGTGGCGCGCCTGGCGGGCGAGTGGGGCTACGACGGCCTCGAGATCGCGTGCTGGGGCGACCACCTCGACGTGCGGCGCGCCGCGACGGACCCGGAGTACGTGGCGGACCGGAAGGCGATCCTGGAGCGCAACGGGCTGCAGGTCTGGACGATCGCGAACCACCTCACCGGCCAGGCCGTGTGCGACGACCCGATCGACCAGCGACACCAGGACATCGTCCCGGAGCACGTGTGGGGCGACGGCGAGCCCGAGGGCGTCCGCCAGCGCGCCGCCGAGGAACTGCAGTGGACGGCGCGCGCGGCGGCGGCCCTCGGTGTCCGCACCGTCACCGGGTTCTCCGGATCGTCGATCTGGAAGACCGTCGCGGGGTTCCCGCCGGTGCCGGAGGGCATGATCGACGCCGGGTACCAGGACTTCCACGACCGCTGGTCGCCGATCCTCGACGTGTTCGAGGAGGTCGGCGTCCGCTTCGCGCTCGAGGTGCACCCGTCCGAGATCGCGTACGACTACTGGACGGCTCGTCGGACCCTGGAGGTGTTCGCCGACCGGCCGTCGTTCGGGTTCAACTTCGACCCGTCGCACTTCGTCTGGCAGGACCTCGACCCCGCCGCGTTCCTGCTCGACTTCGCCGACCGGGTGTACCACGTGCACTGCAAGGAGTCGGTGAAGCAGCTCGACGGACGCAACGGGCGGCTCTCCTCGCACCTGGCGTGGGGCGACCCCCGGCGCGGCTGGGACTTCGTGACCGCCGGGCACGGCGACGTGCCCTGGGAGCGGGTGTTCCGCGTGCTGAACCACATCGGGTACGACGGCCCGACGAGCGTCGAGTGGGAGGACGCGGGCATGGACCGGCTCGTCGGCGGCCCCGAGGCGCTCGCGTTCGTGCGGCGGCTCGGCACGATCTCCCCGCCGGACGCCGCGTTCGACGCCGCGTTCTCCCGCTCGCGCTGAGCGCGCGCGGCGCCGTGCACGCCGCCCGCGCCCGCCCGCGCGCCGCCCGCACCCGCGCTCGCCGAGACTCGGCCAGGCGGACAGTTCCGCGGTCCCGCGACCGCGGGACCGTCCGCGGAGCCGAGACCCGGCTCCGCCCCGACCACCACCAGGAAGCCCCCATGGCACCGCAGACCGCGCCCGGCAACGCCGCACGGGTCCTCCGCCTCGTGCACGAGGACGGGCCGATCAGCCGCGCCGAGCTCACCCGTCGCACCGGCCTGAACCGGTCCACCATCCTCGCGCTCGTCGGGGAGCTCGCCGATCTCGGGCTCGTGCACGAGGAGGCGCCCCCGGCCGGAGGCCCCGGCAACGGTGTCGGCCGGCCGAGCCCCGTGGTCCGGGCGTCCGCCGACGTCGTCGCCGCCGCAGCCGTGGTCGAGATCGACGCGGTGACGGTCGCGCTCGTCGGGCTCGACGGCTCGGTGCGCGAACGTCGCTCCGCCGCCCAGGACGAGCCCCCCTCGGCGGGGGAGGCCGTGCGCGTCGTCGCCGGACTCGTCGCGGACGCCACCGCCGCCGCGTCCGAGGACGCTCCCGTGCGGGTCGTCGGCATCGGCGTCGCCGTCCCGGGCACGGTGCGTGCCGAGGACGGCACCGTCCACCACGCACCGCACCTCGGCTGGCACGACGAGCCCATCGCCGGGCCCCTCGCCGACCGCACCGGGCTGCCGGTGTCCGCCGCCAACGACGCGAACCTCGGCGCCTGGGCCGAGCGGCTCGCCGGGAGCGCCCGCGGCGTCGACGACCTCGTGTACCTGAACGGTGGCGCCAGCGGCATCGGCGGCGGTGTGATCAGCGCCGCCCGACCACTCGGCGGTGCCGACGGCTACGCGGGCGAACTCGGCCACACCTTCGTCGCCGCGAACGGGATCCGCTGCCACTGCGGCGCGGTGGGGTGCCTCGAGACCGAGGCGTCCCGCGAGGCGCTGACCGACGCCACCGGGACGGCTCCGGACGACCTGACGGCGCTCGCCGAGGTGCTCGCCGAGCGGCGGCCCGAGGTCGAGGCCGTCGTCGACCGCCAAGTTTCCGCGCTCGCGACCGCGCTCCGGAACGCCATCCACACCGTCAACCCGGAGGTGGTGGTCCTCGGCGGGTTCCTCGGCGTCCTGCTCGAGCACGTCGGGGACCGCATCATCGAGGACGTGCGCGCCCAGGCGATGCCCGGTATGACCGACCGACTCCGGATCGTCCCCGCCGCGCTCGGCACCGACGTCCTCACCCGCGGAGCCGCCGAGATCGGCTTCCGCGACCTGCTCCGCGACCCGGCCTCGGTCGCCGCCGCCGGACCACGACCCCAGCACGACCGCGACGCCGCGGTCGAGGAAGCGAGAACCGCATGACCGACACCCAGCGCACGAGCGTGCTCCTCGGCACCGAGGACCTCACGGTCGAGGACCGCCCCGTCCCCGTCCCGGACGCCGGCGACGTGCTCGTCCGCGTCGCCGCCGTCGGGGTCTGCGGCTCCGACGTGCACTACTACCGGCACGGCCGCATCGGCGACTTCGTCGTCGAGGAGCCCCTCGTCCTCGGCCACGAGCTGTCCGGCACCATCGAGGCCGTCGGAGCGGGCGTCGACCCCGCCCGCGTCGGCCAGCGCGTCGCCGTCGAGCCGCAGCGTCCCTGCCACCGGTGCGCGCAGTGCCTCGCGGGCCGGTACAACCTCTGCCCGCACATGCGCTTCTACGCCACACCGCCCGTCGACGGCGCCTTCACCGAGTTCGTGACGATCGAGTCCGAGTTCGCGCACACCCTGCCCGACACGGTCTCGTTCGAGGCGGGTGCCCTGCTCGAACCCCTGTCGGTGGGGATCGCCGCCGTCCGCAAGGCCGGGATCGTCCCGGGGTCCTCCGTGCTCATCGCCGGCGCCGGCCCGATCGGGGTCATCTGCGCGCAGGCCGCGCGAGCCTTCGGAGCCACCCGCATCGTCGTCAGCGACCTGGTCGCCGAACGTCGTGAGCGTGCGCTGTCCTTCGGCGCCACCGAGGTGGTCGACCCGACGGCCGTCGACGTCACCGCCGACATCGTGCCGGTCGACGCGTTCATCGACGCCAGCGGCGCACCCCGTGCGGTCTCCGACGGGATCAAGGCCGTCGGCCCCGCCGGTGCGGCCGTGCTCGTCGGCCTCGGCAACTCCGAGATGACCCTGCCCGTCGAGCACATCCAGAACCTCGAGGTCACGGTCACCGGCATCTTCCGCTACACCAACACGTGGCCGGTGGCGATCGACCTCGTCGCCTCCGGCCAGGTCGACCTCGACTCGCTCGTCACGGGCCGGTACGGGCTCGACGACGTCCGCGCGGCACTCGAGTCCGACACGGACCCGGCATCCCTCAAGTCGGTCGTGTACCCGGGCGGTGCACCCGCCTGAGCGGCGGTGCACCCGCCGTCGCGGTGGGACGAGCGCACCGAGGTGCGCGACCACCGGGCCGGGAGGCGCGTGGCGGCGCCGCCACGCGCCTCCCGGCCGTCCGTGGTCGCCCGCGCGACCGGCGCTGCCCGCTCGGAGCGCCACCTCGTCGTGACCCCCTCGTCATGCTCCCCTCCACTGGGACCACCGGGAGGACACCGGGACGCGCTACGGTTCGGCCATGACCGCGTCGCACACCGCCGTGCCCCCGCAGCGCACCGACCGCCGGGCGCTCGTGTCCTGGGCGCTCTGGGACTGGGGGTCCGCCGCGTTCAACGCCGTGGTGACCACCTTCGTGTTCACCACCTACCTGGCGAGCCGGGCCTTCGTCGACCCGGCGCTCGTCGCCGACACCTCGGCGGCCGGCCGGGCGGCGGTCGAGCGTGAGCTGGCGCACAACGCGGCCGTCGTGTCGACCACCCTCGCGATCGCCGGTGTCGTGGTCGCGCTCGTCGCACCGGCGCTCGGACGCCTGGCGGACAGCACCGGGCACCGTCGCCGGTCGGTGCTCATCGCGACGATCGGGATCGCGCTGTCCATCGGCGGCATGGTGTTCGTCGCGCCGAGCCAGCCCTACCTGTACCTCGGCGCGGCGCTCCTCGGCATCGGCACCGTCGCGTACGAGATCGCGACCGTCGGCTACAACGCCATGCTCGGGCAGGTGGCGCCCGGCGAGCGGACCGGCCGCGTGTCGGCCATCGGCTGGGCAGCCGGCTACTTCGGCGGCATCGTGCTCCTCGTGCTCCTGCTGGTGCTGTGCATCCAGGACTTCGGCAGCGGCGACGTCGCCGGACTGCTGCAGCTCCCGGCCACCGTCGCGACGGGCCAGTGGGACGTGCGCGTCGCGATCGGCATCGCCGCGGTCTGGCTCGCGGTCAGCTCGATCCCGCTCTTCCTCGTCGTGCCCGAGGCGGCGCCCGACCGCTCGCGCACCGGCACCGTGCTCAGCGCGTACCGCGACCTCGGGCGCGACATCGCCCGGCTGTGGCGGGAACGCCGGAACGTGCTCGGGTTCCTGCTCGCCAGCGCCGTGTTCCGCGACGGGGTCGGCGCGGTGTTCACCTTCGGGGGCATCATCGCCGCGCAGGTGTTCGGGTTCTCCTCGTCGCAGGTGATCCTGTTCGCCATCGCCGCGAACGTCGTCGCCGGGGTCGCCACCTTCGCCTCCGGACGGCTCGACGACCGCTTCGGCTCCCGCGCGATCATCATGGTGTCGCTCGTCGGGCTGGCGCTCTGCGGACTCGGGGTGCTCGCCGCCGGGACGTCCGCGGCGCTGTTCTGGGTGCTCGGGCTCACCCTGGCGCTGTTCGTCGGACCGGTGCAGGCATCCTCCCGGTCGTACCTGGCGCGGCTGGCGACGCCCGGTCGGGAGGGGGAGCTGTTCGGGCTGTACGCCACCACCGGTCGGGCGGCGACGTTCCTGGCGCCGGCGCTGTTCTCGCTCGCCGTGACGATCGGCGGCTCGACTCGGTACGGGATCCTCGGGATCGTCGTGGTGCTCGTGGCGGGGCTGGTGTGCACGGCGTTCGTGCGGGCGGAGCCCGGTAGCCGTCCCGCGCGGGCTCGTGGTTGACCGTTCCGCTCGTGGTTGGCCGTTCCGCTCGTGGTTGGCCGCTCCGCTCGTGGTCGGCCGTTTCGCTCGTGGTCGGCCGTTTCGCTCGTGGTCGGCCGATCCGCTCGTAGGAGGCCGTTCCTTCCGGTCACCGACGAGCGATCCGGCTTCCTACAGCAGGCGTGATGGGTTCGATCGCGCACGAGTGTGCCGCGCCACCGGGTGCCGTGCGCCAGGATGGGAGCATGACCGACCAGCGCATCGCCGTCGTCGTCCTCGCCGCCGGCCAGGGCACCCGCATGAAGTCCGCCACGCCCAAGGTGCTGCACCGTCTCGCCGGGCTGCCGCTCCTCGCGCACGTGCTCAGGACCGCCGCGGCGCTCGAGCCCGAACACATCGCCGTGGTGGTGCGCCACGAGCGTGATCGGGTCGCGGCCGAGGTGGTCGAGCGCGCGCCCGACGCCCTCGTGGTGGACCAGGACGACGTCCCCGGCACCGGCCGTGCCGTCGAGGTCGCCGTGCAGGCGCTCCCGACCGACTTCGAGGGCGCCGTCGTGGTGCTGTCCGGCGACGTGCCGCTGCTCGACGTCGACTCGCTCCGCGCACTCGTCGGATCGCACACCTCGGGCGGCAACGGTGCCACCTTCGTCAGCGCGATCGCCCCCGACCCGACCGGCCTCGGACGCGTCGTCCGCGACGCCGACGGGTCGTTCGTCGGGGTCGTGGAGCACAAGGACGCGACGCCTGATCAGCTGTCGATCACCGAGACGAACGCCGGCATCTACGCCTTCGACGTCACCCACCTGCGAGCGGTCCTGCCGTTGCTCACCACGGCGAACGCCCAGGGCGAGAAGTACATCACCGACGCACCGGCGCTCATCGGCGCGCGCGGCGGACGCATCGACGTCGTCACGCTCACCGACCCGTGGCTGGTCGCCGGCATCAACGACCGCGCCCAGCTCGCGGACGCCGCTCGCGAGCTCAACGCCCGGATCGTCCGTCGGCACCAGGTGGCCGGGGTGACCGTGCAGGACCCGGCGACGACCTGGATCGACGCCGACGTCACGATCGAACCCGACGCCGAGATCCTCCCGAACACGCAGCTCGTCGGCGCGACGGCGATCGCGGCCGGGGCCGTCGTCGGGCCCGACACCACGCTCCGGGACACCGAGGTCGGGGCGGGCGCGCACGTGAGCCGCACAGACGCGACGCTCGCGGTGGTCGGCGACGGCGCCACGGTCGGGCCGTTCGCCTACCTGCGACCAGGGACCATCCTCGGGGAACGGGGCAAGATCGGGACCTTCGTCGAGACGAAGAACGCGGAGATCGGCCGCGGGAGCAAGGTCCCGCACCTCAGCTACATCGGCGACACGGTGGTCGGGGAGGACTCCAACATCGGCGCGAACACCATCACGGCGAACTACGACGGCGTCGCGAAGCACCGCACCGAGGTCGGTTCGAACGTCCGGACGGGGTCGCACAACGTGTTCGTCGCCCCGGTTAGGATTGGTGACGGAGCGTACACCGGCGCCGGGACCACCGTCCGCAAGGACGTCCCGGCCGGTTCGCTGGCGATCAGCTACGCCCCCCAGCGCAACACCGACGGCTGGGTCGAGGAACACCGACCCGGCACGCCGGCGGCCGAGGCGGCTCGGCGGGCGCACGGCGAACACATCTGACGGCCCCCGGGTCGATCGACACGGCCCCCAGCGGGTCAGGGAGTGAGCACGGCACTTGTCCGGAATCAAAGCCACTGGTCAGAAGCGACTCGTCCTCGTCTCGGGCCGGGCGCACCCCGCCCTGTCCGCCGAGATCGCGGAGGAGCTCGGTGTGGACCTCGTCCCGACCGACGCCCGCACGTTCGCGAACGGTGAGCTCTACGCCCGCTTCGACGAGTCCGTCCGTGGGTGCGACGCGTTCGTCATCCAGTCCCACACGGCGCCGATCAACGAGTGGCTCATGGAGCAGCTGATCATCGTCGACGCGCTGAAGCGTGCGTCGGCCAAGCGCATCACCGTCGTCGCACCCTTCTACCCGTACGCCCGGCAGGACAAGAAGGGCCGTGGGCGCGAGCCGATCTCGGCCCGGCTCGTCGCCGACCTGTTCAAGGCCGCCGGTGCGCACCGCATCATGAGCGTCGACCTGCACGCCGCGCAGATCCAGGGCTTCTTCGACGGTCCGGTCGACCACCTGTTCGCCATGCCGGTCCTGCTCGAGCGGTTCCAAGAGATCCTCGACCCGTCGACGCTCACGGTGGTCTCGCCGGACATGGGGCGCGTGCGCGTCGCCGACATCTGGTCCGAGAAGCTCGGTGCGCCGCTCGCGATCATCCACAAGCGTCGCGACCCGCTCGTCCCGAACCAGGTGTCCGTGCACGAGATCGTCGGCGACGTGAAGGGTCGCGTCTGCCTGCTCGTCGACGACCTGATCGACACCGGCCGCACGATCGCGAAGGCCGCCGAGGCGCTCAAGGCGAACGGTGCCACCGGCGTCGTGGTCGCCGCGACCCACGCCGTGTTCTCCGACCCGGCCACCGAGCTGCTGCAGAGCGAGTTCATCGACAAGGTCGTCGTCACCGACACCCTGCCGCTGCCGGAGGACAAGCGTTGGGACCGCCTCGAGGTCCTGCCGATCGCACCGCTCATCGCGCGCGCCATCCACGAGGTCTTCGACGACGGCTCCGTGACGTCGATGTTCGACGGCGCCGCTTGACCTCTCCCGCGCGGGACGCGCTCGCGACGCGGTTGCGGGCGTCGGGGAGTGTCTACGCCGAAGAAGAAGCCGATCTCCTGCTCGAAGCGGGTGACGGCGACCCGATCCGACTCCGCGGGCTGGTCCAGCGACGGCTCGCGGGAGAGCCCCTCGAGTACGTGCTGGGTTGGGCGGCGTTCGACGGTCACCGGCTGCGGGTTGCGCCGGGGGTGTTCGTGCCGCGAGCGCGGACCGGCGTGGTCGTCGCGGAGGCTGCCCGGCGACTGCAGCGGTACGACCGCGTCGTCGACCTCTGCTGCGGGGTCGGTGCGATCGGCGTGGCGCTGCTCGAGCGTGTCGGCGCGCTCGACCTGGTGGCAGCCGACCTCGACCCGGAGGCCGTGGACACCGCGGCCGAGAACATCGGCGACCGCGGGATCGTGGTGCTCGGCGACCTGTTCGATCCACTGCCCGAGCGCCTGCGCGGGACGGTGGACGTCATCGCGGTGAACGCGCCGTACGTGCCGACCGAGGCCATCGCGACGATGCCGTCCGAGGCGCGGGAGCACGAGCACCGGATCGCGCTCGACGGGGGAGCCGACGGCCTCGGACTGCACCGCCGCATCGCAGCCGGGTCGGGCGCCTGGCTGCGGCCGGGGGGCTCCGTCGTCATCGAGGTCTCCGCGGCCCAGTCGACGGCGTCCGCCGCACTGTTCGAGGCACAGGGGTTCTCCACGGTGATCGTGACCGACGAGGACCTCGACGGCACCTGCGTCGTGGCGACGTCCGGCTGAGCCTCGCCAGCTCATCCGTTGGGCCCGGACCGAGCCAGGGCCAGCGTCAGGCCGCGGTCACCGTCACCTCGTGCCACCCCGTCGCACCGTTCGGTGCCGGCGGCCGCTCGACGCTCGTCTGCACCGCTCCGTCAGCGCTGATCGCCCGCACCTGCAACCGGTGCGAACCCTTCGTCGGTGTCCACCGCCACACCCACTGCCGCCACGTGTCCGCCGAGATCGACTCCGCCAGCGTCGCGTCCTGCCACGCTCCGTCGTCCACCCGCACCTGGACACCCTTGACGCCGGTGTGCGGCTGCCACGCCACACCCGCGACCGCGACCGTCGAACCAGCCTGCACGGTCGCACCGGCACGGGGCACGTCGATGCGGGACTCGAGCTTCACCGGCCCGCGCTCCGACCACCCGCGGGGGGTCCAGTACCCTTCGGCGTCGGCGAAGCGTGTCACCTCGAGGTCGGTCACCCACTTCGTCGCGGAGACGTAGCCGTACAAGCCCGGGACGACCATCCGCACCGGGAAGCCGTGCTCCGGCGGCAGCGGCTCGCCGTTCATCCCGACCGCGAGGAGCGCGGCCGTGCCCGCGTCCTGCAGCACGTCGAGCGGCGTGCCCGCGGTGAAGCCGTCGACACTGGTCGAGAGCACCATGTCGGCGGAATCGTGCGGCGAGGCCCGGGCGAGGAGCTCCCGGATGGGGTGTCCGAGCCACTTCGCCGTCCCGATGAGGTCGCCGCCGACCTCGTTCGAGACGCAGCTCATGGTGGCGACGTGCTCCTCGAGCGGCAGGGCGAGGAGCTCGTCCCAGGTGATCTCGACCTCGCGGTCGACGGCACCGTGGATGCGCAGCTTCCACTGCGCGGGGTCGACGGACGGCACGCGCAGTGCGGTGTCGATCCGGTAGAAGGCGTCGTTCGACGTGATGACCGGCGTGATGCCCGTGACGTCGAGCGAGGCCCCGGACGGCACGGCGGGCGCGGCCGACGCGGGAGTCGGCAGACGGATGGCCCGGCGGGCGGCGACCGCCGCCTGCATGGTCGCCGTCCCCAGCCGGGAGGCACCGCCCACCACGACCGCGAGGGCTGCGGTGGTCACACCCCACACCAGGAAGGACCGCCGGGCGGTGCCCGCGGACGTGACCGCAGGCCCTCGACGGTCCGTGGTCGAGGTGTCGTCGCCGTCGTGCGCCCGCGTCGGGACGTCGGCGACCCGCTCCCAGCGCCGGAGACGTGCCGTGAGGACCCGGAGCACGATGATCGCCGCCGCGACCCCGATCACGGTCGGCGCCCCGTCGAGCGTGCCGCTGCCGGAGCGCGTCGTGACCGCGAGGAGGGACAGCACCCCACCGATCGCGAACACCACCGCTCCGGCCGCGGGACGACGGCGCTCCAGGACGCCCGCGCCGCCGGACACCGATCCCACGATGACGATCATCAGCACGAACAGGGCGATCTTGTCGCCGGTGCCGAAGAGCGACACCATGAGGTCCTTGGCGCCGGGCGGAGCGAGGTCGATGACCGCACCACCGACGGCGACCAGCGGGCTGCCGGAACCGCCGAGGAACAGTGCGGCGAACTCGGCCGCCGCGAGGAACGCTGCGGCGGCGATCACCCCGACCACGGCCGCTCGCGTCTTCCACATGCTGCCGATCGTAGGTCGACTGCACGCGCGTCACCTGGACGACGGGCATCCTGTGGACTCGAGCCCTCGTCGGCGACCCGTGGAGGAGTCGCTCGCCCACCGTTCACCACCGCGAGCAGCGCGCACCGAGCGATCCGTGCGACGATCGTGGGGTGCTGAGGCGACCCGATGGCGTTCCCGGGGCCGGCCGTGCCCGGCGACCGCGGTCGCCGATGTCGACGGCGCGGAAGTTCGCGCTGCTGCGATGGAGCATCATCGGCGCCTGGGCGGCGCTCCTCGTGGTGCGCATCGTCGTCGTCACGACGTCGCCCGACTCCGACCTCGTGTGGTTCGGCATCGCCGAGGCGGTCGCCGTCGCGGTGGGGGTCGCCCTCATCGTCTTCGCCCTCGTGCGTGCCCGGACGGTCCGCCTGCGGCGCGAGGACGAGGCGCTCGCCGTCGCGATCCGCCGCATCGACCCGACCGTGTGGCTCGTCCCGGCAGCGCCCACCGACGAACTCCGTCGGACCGTCGCCGACCTGCGCCCGGGTCTCGCGCTGGGCGATCGCGTCACCTGGGCGTTCGGAGCGACCGAGGCATCGCTGTGGGAGCTCGACGAACGCCGGGCCACGAGGATGCTCGTGATCCGGTGGTCGCGGATGGTGCACGTCGGCCTCGAGGACGAGCGGACACCGGCGGGGACGCGCGGCACCGCGGTCGTGTTGCACCACGTGCGACCGGACGACAGCCCGGCGGTCGCGACGTTCTTCGTGCGGTCGGGACCGGGTTCGCGGCGGATGCTCGGACGGGGACCGCGGCTGGAGCGACTCGTGGCCGACCTCGCCCGGGAACGCATCGTCGCCTGACGACAGCGCCGGAACGAGAAGAGGGCCCCGCCGGATCGGCGGGGCCCTCGTTGGGGGTGCGGTCGTGCCGCGGTCTCGTGCCGGTCAGTGCGTCGACGGCTCCTGCTCGACCTCGCGGCGGTCGTCGTCGGACCACAGCGTGTGGAACGTGCCGTCCTTGTCGATGCGCTGGTAAGTGTGCGCGCCGAAGAAGTCGCGCTGCCCCTGGATGAGCGCGGCCGGCAGCCGGTCCGAGGCGAGCGAGTCGAAGTACGCCAGCGCGGACGAGAACCCGGGCGCCGGGATGCCCGACGCAGCCGCGATCCCGACGATGCGACGCCATGCTGCTTCACCCTCGGCGACGGCGTTCGCGAAGTACGGGTCGACCAGCAGGCTCTCGAGCGAGGGGTTCTTGTCGTACGCCTCGACGATGCGGTTGAGGAACTGCGCCCGGATGATGCAGCCGCCGCGCCAGATCTTCGCCACCGCACCGAGGTCGATGTCCCAGTCGTACTCCTTCGCCCCCGCGATGATGAGGTCGAAGCCCTGCGCGTAGGCGACGACCTTCGACGCGTAGAGCGCCGCACGGACGTCGTCGGCGAAGGAGTCCGGCACCTCCGCGATCGACGGGCGGCTCTTCACGGACTGCTGCACGGCCGCGCGCTGGGTCGGCTTCGAGGACACGGCGCGGGCGAAGACCGCCTCGCCGATCCCGGACACCGGGATGCCGAGCCCGACGGCGTTCTGCACGGTCCACACCCCGGTGCCCTTGGACCCGGCCTCGTCGCGGATGACGTCGACCAGCGGCTTGCCCGTGTCGGCGTCGCGCTGCTTGAGGACCTCGCCGGTGATCTCGATCAGGTACGACTCGAGGTCGCCCTTGTTCCACTCGTCGAACACCTCGACCAGGTCCTCGACACTCAGCCCGCCGACGCGACGGAGCAGGTCGTACGACTCGGCGATGAGCTGCATGTCCGCGTACTCGATGCCGTTGTGGACCATCTTCACGAAGTGGCCGGCACCGTCGGAACCGATGTGGGTGACGCACGGCTCACCCTCGGCGACCGCGGCGATCGACTTGAGGATCGGTCCGAGCGTCTCCCAGGCCTCCTTCGACCCGCCTGGCATGATCGACGGGCCCTTGAGCGCGCCCTCCTCACCGCCGGAGATGCCGGTGCCGACGAAGTTGAGCCCCTTCTCACGCAGGTCGTGTTCACGGCGGATGGTGTCGTGGAAGTTCGCGTTGCCGCCGTCGACGATGATGTCGCCCTCCTCGAACCGCTCGGCGAGCTGCTCGATGACGGCGTCGGTGCCCTTGCCGGCCTGCACCATGATGATCGCGGTGCGCGGCTTCGACAGCGACGCGACGAACCCGTCGATGTCCTCGGAGGCGATGAACCCGGCGTCCCCGTGCTCCTGCAGGAGCTCTTCCGTGCGGGCGTACGTGCGGTTGTACACCGCCACCGTGTTGCCCTCGCGCGAGGCGAGGTTGCGCGCGAGGTTCGAGCCCATCACGGCGAGCCCGATCACGCCGATGTTCGCCTGTCCGTCGTTGTCTGCCACGAGGTCTCCTTCGTCCTGTCGTACCGGCCACCAACCTACGGCGGACGGCCTGGGACGGGGTGGGTGTTACGGCAACATGGGGAGAACGTTCATCCCCGCCAATACTGTGGAGCGATGACCGACACCGCTGTCCTCCCGCCCGTCCTCGTCATGGGGGTGTCCGGCTCGGGCAAGTCCACGATCGGAGCCGCAGTGGCCGCCGCACTGGCGGACCGCGGGGAACCGGCGGAGTTCGTCGACGCGGACGACCTCCACCCGGCCGCGAACAAGGAGAAGATGCGCGCCGGCACCCCGCTCACCGACGAGGACCGATGGCCGTGGCTCGACGCGTGCGCGGAACGGATCGCGACGATCGAGGCGTCCGGGAAGCGCGCCGTGATGGCGAACTCAGCCCTGAAGCGGGTGTACCGCGACCGGCTCCGGGCGTCGGCCCCGGACCTGGTGATCGCGTTCCTCGACGGCTCGCGCGAGCTCATCGCCGAGCGACAGGCGCACCGTCACCACGAGTACATGCCGACCTCGCTGCTCGACTCGCAGTTCGCGACGCTCGAGCGGCCGGAGACCGACGAGGACGCGCTCGTGGTGCCGATCGACGGCCCGGTCGACGACACGGTGCGGACGATCCTCGCCGGACTCGCCGTCACTTCCGGCTGAGTTCGGACAGTCGCGCCCGGTACTCCTCGGCGCTGATGTCGCCGCGCGCGAAGCGGTCCGCCAGGATGGCTCGCGCGTCCGCCACGGCCCGCCACGACCCACGTCGGAACACCCCGAACACGAGGAACACGACGAAGAACGCGAGGAAGAAGAACGCGGGGACGACGAAGAACGGGAACCCGCCGCCGTGCCAGTACGGCCCGGTCGCTGCGGCTGCGGTGGTGAGTGTTGCTGCGGTGATCATGGGTCCTCCTGTTGTCGGTTCGGTCCGCCTGGTCGGCGGCCGTTCCAGCGTCCGGCCTGGAGGCCCGTCCCGCGTCCGTCGCGGAGACCGACTCCCGCCTCCTCCCGCGGTGGCGCGCGGGGCGCTTCCTGCACAGGTGACTACTCCGCGGGGAGTAGTCCACAGGTCGCTCCTCCGCCCGATGCCCGGAGCGGGGGACGACCCTAGGCTCGTCGCATGACCGAACCGACCACCCCGCCCGGCGCCGAGCCGGCTGGCCGTGCACGCTTCGCGCGAGTCGGGCGGGTCGTGCCGGTCGCGGTCCTCCAGGTGCTCGGCACCCTCGCCGCATCCCGCTGGGGCGGGGTCCGCGGCGGCCCACCGTGGCTCGTGCGCGGCGTCGACGCCGCCGTCGAACCCGTCTCGGTCGGCCCGTGGGCCCTCGCACTCCTCGTCGCCGGGGTCCTCGCGCTCCCGTTCCGCTGGTGGCGCCCGGGGCTCGTGCTGGGGATCGTCCTCGCGACCACGTCCGCCTACGCCGCCGTCGTGAGCCCGCGCGGCCCGTTCGTCGCAGCGTTGACCATGGCGCTCGCGAACGCCTGGTTCCGCGGCCGACGCACCGAGGCCGTCGTCGCCGCCGTGCTCGCGGTGGTCTGGTTGCCGTCGGCCGACCCGCTGCTCGGCCGTTCGCCGGGGCTCGACCTGGGCGCGCTGCTGCTCGCCGTCGCGTGGGCGACCGTGACCCTCGTCGTCACCGAACTCGTCCGGGTCCGGCTCGAGCGTGTGGCCGAGCGCCGTCGTGCCCGCGCCGATGCCGAGCGCCGACGCGCGGGCGAGGAACGGGTCCGCATCGCCCGCGAGCTGCACGACTCGGTAGCGCACAGCATGTCCCTCATCAACCTGCAGTCGGGGGTCGCGCTGCACCTCGGGGACGACCTCCCGGAGCCCACGCGCCAGGCGCTCGAGCACATCCGTGACACCAGCCGGGGAGCCCTCGTGGAGCTGCGGACCATCCTCGGCGTGCTGCGAAGCGTCGACGGCGCACCCGGGTCGGAGCGCAACCCCACGCCCGGGCTCGACCGCCTCCCGGAACTCGTCGAGCGGGCGCGTGCGGCCGGCGTCGCCGTCGACGCCACCGTGTCCGGGCGCTCGACCGAGCTCGACGCGGCGGTGGACCGGAGCGCGTTCCGCATCGTGCAGGAAGCCCTGACGAACGTCATGAAGCACGCGCCCACCAACCGAGTCGGCATCACCGTGTCCATCGGAGCCGACACCCTCGACGTGACGGTGCTCGACGAACCCGCCGACCGCGCAGGCCAGGCGGTGCGGCGGTCACCGCCGATCAGCGACGTCGGCAACGGGCTGATCGGCATGCGCGAGCGTGCCTCAGCGGTCGGCGGGACCGTCCGCGCCGGACCGCACCCCGGCGGCGGCTGGACCGTCGTCGCCCGGCTCCCGACCGCGAGTGCAGCCTCGCCCTCGACATCGCCACAGGAGACTCCGGATGGCCGCTGAACCGCTCCGCGTCGCCCTCGTCGACGACCAGGTCCTCGTCCGTGCCGGTCTCCGCGCCCTCGTCGACGCCGAACCCGGGATGACGGTGGTGGGCGAGGCCGGCGACGGCGACGGAGCGGTGGCCCTCGCGCGGCGCGAGCGCCCGGACGTGGTCCTCATGGACATCCGGATGCCCGGGACGGACGGCCTCGAGGCCACCCGGCGCATCTCGGCCGACCCCGACCTCGCGGCGGTCCACGTGGTCGTCCTGACGACCTTCGAGGAGGACGACACCGTGTTCGAGTCGATCCGCGGCGGCGCGGCCGGCTTCCTGGTGAAGGACACCGAGCCCGCGGAGCTCCTCCGGGCGGTGCGGACGGTGGCCGCGGGGAGTCGCTGCTCTCACCGCGCGCGACCCGGTCCCTCGTCGAGGCGTTCGCGACGCACGCGAAGCCCTCCTCGCTCGCTCCGGAACTCGACGTCCTCACCGTCCGGGAGCGTGAGGTCATGCGACTCGTCGCCGCCGGCTTGTCGAACGCCGAGATCGCGGAGCAGTTGTTCGTCAGTCCGACGACCGCGAAGACCCACGTCTCCCGGGCGATGATCAAGCTCGGCGCCCGCGATCGCGCGCAGCTCGTGGTCTTCGCCTACGAGACTGGGCTCGTCACCCCCGGCTGGACACCCTGACCGCACCGATCGCCGCGTGCGGGCGGTGCGGCGGCGTCGTCCGCGTGACCACCTCGGTCACCCGGAACCCGGCGACGTCGAGCAGATCCGACACCCGGTGCACCGGCCACCGACGGGCGCGGACGACCTGGTGCTCGAACGTCTCGAGCCGTTCACCCTCGAAGAACCCGAGCAGCAGTCCGCCCTCGTGCGCCACCACCCGTGCCGCCTCGTCGAGTGCTGCGCCGAAGCCGTCCGCGTCCAGGTGGATCAGCGAGTACCAGGCGAGGACCCCACCCACCGTGCCGTCCTCGAACGGCAGCTGTCCAGCCCGGCCGTCACGCACGTCGATGCCGGGGAACCGCCGGCGGGCGAGCGTCCGGAACGCCGGCGTCGGCTCGATCCCGACGACGTCGTGTCCGGCGGCACCGAGTGCTGCGGTCCAGTGACCGGGACCGCAGCCGAGGTCGACGACCAGACCGGTCTGCGCCGCCGCCCACCGGGCGACGGTCTGCCGGTCGGCGGGGTCGACGACGTCCATCGAGCCGAGCAGCGCGGTGTACTCCTCTGCTCGGTCCGAGTACGCGGCGACGACGGGGTCGACGGGGTCCACGGGGCCGACGGGGTCTCCAAGGGGCACGGGGGCACGGTACCGCCCTCGTCCGACGCCGAGGCCGACCCGACCGCGACGCCGAGGCCCACCCCGACCCCGACGTGGACGCCCCGCGGTCAGAGCTTGAACGTCGCCCGCGGGATGTCCGACACGATCCGTCGGGCGGTCCGGACGGCGTCCTCCTCCGTGATCTCGTGCGTCACCACGAGCGACGCCAGGTACGCCGCGTCCGCCCGCCGCGCCATGTCGTGCCGGGCGGGGATCGAGCAGTACGCCCGGGTGTCGTCGATGAAGCCCGAGGTCTTGGTGAACCCCGCCGAGTCGGTGACGGCGGCGCGGTACCGCCCGATCGCGGCCGGGGTGTCGATGAACCACCAGGGTGCGCCGGCGTGGACCGCGGGGTAGAAGCCCGCGAGCGGCCCGATCTCGCGCGAGAACACGGTCTCGTCGACGGTGAACAGCACGAGGTGGAACCCGGGCGCCGTGCCGAAGGCGTTCAGCAGCGGTCGCAGCGGTTCGGTGAACGACCCGACCGCGGGCAGGTCGTGCCCGGTGTCCGGTCCGAAGCGGTCGAGCGTGGGCTGGTGGTGGTTGCGGACCACACCCGGGTGCAGCTGCATGACGAGCCCGTCGTCGACGCTCATCTCCGCCCAGCGGTACAGCATGTCGTGCCGGTACGCGGTGGCCTCGGCGGCGGTGACCCCGTCGGGGCCGTGCATCGCCGCCGCGTGGATGCGCTCGCGCTCGGCGGCGGACAGCGGTGCCGAGCCGGCGTCGAGCACGCCGGTGTCGGTGGCGGTCGCACCGTGCTCGATGAAGTACTGCCGCCGCGCGCGCAGCGCGGCGAGGAGCCCGTCGTGGGTCCCCGCGTCGATGCCCGCGGCCTCGCCGATCGACGTCACCACGTGCCTCCAGTCCGACCGCGACGGGTCGAACACCGCGTCCGCGCGGAACGTGGGGAGCACCCGGCCGTGGAAGGTCGGGTCCGCTGCGAGCCGGGCGTGCGCAGCGAGGTCCGCCGTCGGGTCGTCGGTGGTGGCGAGCACCTCGATGCCGAACCGCTCGAAGAGCGCGCGGGGTCGGAAGGCCGGTGAGCGGAGGGACGCGGCCAGCTGGTCGTACTGCGCGTCGGCGTTCTCCGCGGACGGGGCCTCGCGGAGCCCGAACACGTCGTGGAGCTCGGTCTCGAACCAGTACCGGACCGGCGTGCCGAGGAAGTCGTCCCAGTGCTCGGCGAGGTGCCGCCACACGGCGCGGCCGTCCACCGGCCCGGCGGCCCCGCGCCCGAGCTCGTCGAGCCCGACGCCGTTCGCGTGCAGGAGCCGGAGGACGTAGTGGTCGGGCGTGACCAGGAGTGCGGCCGGGTCCGGGAACGGCTCGTCGTCGGCGATGAGCGCGGCGTCGACGTGACCGTGCGGGGAGATGATCGGGGCGTCGGCGACGGCCTCGTACACGGTACGGGCGACCGTCCGCGCCCCCGGGTCGGCCGGGAACAGCCGGTCGGGGTGCGGAGCGAGGGGCGTGGTCGTGCTGGTTCGGATCATCGTCGACTCCTTCAGGACGGGCGGCGGGGCGAGGTCGGCGCCGGGCCGGTGGACTCGCGGACGGTCAGGTGGGTGGGCAGGGCGACGGCTCCCGCGGTGTGCTCGCCGACCGGGTCCTCACCGGACTCGGCGCCGAGCCGGCCGAGCAGCATCCGGATGGCGACGCGTCCGGCGCGTTCGATCGGCGACGTCATGGTGGTCAGCGGCGGGTTGCAGAAGTCGGCGCCGAAGATGTCGTCGCACCCGACGACGGACATGTCCTCGGGCACCCGGACGCCCCGTTCCCGGAGCCGGGCGAGCATCCCGATGGCGATGAGGTCGTTGAACGCGATGCACGCGGTCGCCCCGGCGTTGACCGCGGCGTCGGCGGCGGCGGCGCCGGAGTCGACGAACGGCGCGTGCGGGCCGACGCGGGCGACCCGGATCCCCAGGCGCTTCGCGACGCGCACGAGTGCCCGCCACCGTCGCTCGTTCGACCAGGAGCTGTCCGGGCCGGCGACGTAGAGGACGTCGCGGTGCCCGAGGGACACGAGGTGCTGCACGGCCTGTTCGACGCCGCCGGGGGTGTCGATGAGGACCGACGGGACCCCCTCCGGCCGACGGTTCACCACGACGAGCGGGGTCCGCTGGGCGATCCGGGCGATCTGCGCGTCCGACAGCCGAGAGGCGGTGAGGACGGCACCGTCGGCCTTCGTCGCGATCGCGTTCAGGGCGGCCAGCTCGGCCTCGCCGCTCTCCTCGGTGTCGACCAGCAGCTGGGTCCAGCCGGCGGCGGCGAGCTGGTGCTGCGTCCCGCGGATGACGTCGAAGTAGAACGGGTTCGTGATGTCGGAGACGAGCACGGCGACCGCGCGGGTCCGGCCGGACGTCAGCGCCCGCGCCTGCGAGTTCGGGACGTAGCCGAGGTCGCGGGCGGCCTGCTGGATGCGGAGCTGCGTCGCCCGGTTGACCCGGTCCGGCAGCGAGAGCGCGCGGGACACCGTCGACGGCGCGACCCCGGTGGCGTCGGCGATGTCGCGGATCGTCACACGGCGGACGTCGGTGTCGCCGGAGCGGCTCGGTCGGGTGTCGGTCACGGTCCCGACGCTAGGCCCGATGGCAACATCTGGCAACCGGTTGCCGCACGTTGCCACCAGCGCGACAGTGGTGGCACCCGGGCAGCGTCGCTCGTCGGGCACCGTCCGGGTCCGACCGGGGCGACGCCGCCCACCGGAGGTCTCGAGGAGGAAACCCCCGCATGAGGACAGGAAGACCGAAGACCCGCACCCTCGTCGGTGCCGTCGCCGTGGTCGCGCTCGCAGCACTGTCGCTGCAGGGCTGCGCCGTGGTGAACGGCAGCGGCGACGACCCGAACACGCTCCGCGTCATGATGGCGTCGGACACCACGTACCCCAAGGAACGCAAGCAGTGGCAGCAGGACGTCGCCGCCGAGTTCCGGAAGACCACCGGGGCGAAGGTCCAGTGGGAGACGTACTCGTCGGCCCAAGAGGAACTCACCGCCATCCAGACGAGCGTCATCTCCGGCCAGGGGCCCGACGTCTACGCCATCGGCACCACCTTCACCCCGACGGCGTACGCCACCGGTGCCTTCGTCGAGATGGGGAAGAAGGAGTGGGACGCGGTCGGGGGCAAGGACCAGTTCGACCCCGCGTCGTTCGGCATCTCCGGCCCGAGCTCGTCGAAGCAGATCGGCATCCCGTTCGCCAGCCGTCCCTTCGTCATGGCGGTCAACAAGGACCTGCTCGCGAAGGCCGGCATCACCGAGATGCCCACCACGTGGGACCAGCTGACCGCGGACGCGAAGCGGACGACGACCGGCGACGTGCACGGCATGGCGGTCGCCTACGCGGACGGGTTCGACCCCTGGAAGTTCATCTGGGGGATGGCGCAGAACGCCGGCAACACCATCGTGACGAGCGGTGGCAAGGCCGAGATCGACTCCGACGCCGTCGAGAACGCCTACCGGACCTACTTCGACTGGGTGACGAAGGACGGCGTCGTCGACCCCGCCGCGATCGGCTGGAACAACGCGCAGGCCCTCGCCCAGTTCACGGACGGCAAGGCCGCGTTCTTCCCGATGACGACGACCACCGCCATCAACTCGTTCCGGGGTACGAAGGTCGACGGGAAGTACGAGTTCGCCCTGCTGCCGACCGTGCCGCCGGGAGCGACACAGCGTCCGGCTGACGGCATCGAGGCCGCGAGCATCCTGTCCGGCGACAACTGGGTCGTCGCGGACTACGGCAAGAAGCAGGACCTGTCCTTCGACTTCATCAAGCAGCTCAGCACGCCGAAGGCGCAGCTCGAGTACTACCGGCTCTTCGGCAACCTGCCCACCAACGCCGACGCCGCCGCCCAGCTCGCCGACGGCAACCCGCAGCTCGCGCCGATCATCCAGGCCGGGAAGCTCTCGAAGCCCACCGCCTTCACGGGTGCCTGGTCGGACATCCAGCTCGCGCTCGTCGACGTCGTCGTGCAGTCCATCCCGCAGCTCAAGGGCGGGGGCGTGTCCGACGAGCAACTCGCGAACCGGCTCCGGGCCGCCCAGCGCGACGCCCAATCCACCCTCGACCGCCAGAAGAACGGAGGGCTGTGATGACCGCCACCGAGACCCGGCCCCGCACGGAGCCGACGACCGGACGGCCCGTCCGTCCCGTGGGCTCGACACCGCTGTACAAGAAGGAGCGCCCGCTCTGGATGCTCCTGCCCGGCGGCGTCCTCATGCTCGCCGTGATCGTGGTACCACTCCTCGTCGGGCTGTACATCGCGATGCTCGACCTCGACCAGTACACGCTGCGCCAGTGGTTCAGCGCCCCGTTCGTCGGGCTCGCGAACTTCGCCGAGGCCTTCACCGCCTCACCGCTCCTGCACTCGATCTGGATCTCCGTGTCGCTCTCGGTGCTCGTCACCGCCGTCACCGTCCCGATCGGCGTCGCCGCCGCGATCTCGACCCAGAACCGGTTCCCCGGTCGCGGCCTCGTCCGGTCGGTGTACCTCATCCCGTACGTGCTGCCCGCGTTCGTCGTCGGCACGTTCTTCCGGACCATGCTCCAGCCGCAGGGCGTCGTGAACTCGGTCCTGCACACCGACGTCCTCTGGCTGAACGGCTCCGCGTCGTACTGGGCGCTCGCCGGCGTCATGGTCTGGACGAGCTGGCCGTTCGTCTACCTGCTCTCCCTCGCCGGACTGCAGGCGGTCGACAACGAGGTGCACGAGGCCGCGGCGCTCGACGGCGTGACCTGGTGGGCGAAGCTCCGGTACATCATCTTCCCGTACCTGCGCGGCCCGCTCTCGCTCGCGGTGATCATCTCGATCCTGCACAACATCAACAACTTCACGCTGCCGTTCGTCCTGTTCGGCATCCCGCTGCCGTCGAGCGTCGAGGTGATGCCCGTCCTGACGTACATCGCGAGCTTCCAGTCGTTCCGCTTCGGCCTGTCCGCCGCCATGGCGATCTGCTCGCTCGTGATCGTCGCCATCCCGCTGTTCGTCTACCTCCGGGCCGTGAAGCTCGACACCGGGGACGACGCCGGTCCCACCCGCAAGCAGCGCCGAGCCGACCAGGCCACGCTCGACGGCGCCGTGCCGGCTCCCGCTGCCGCCGACCTCGAGGGAGCCCGCGCATGAGCACCTTCTCCACCCGCACCCGTCCGACCGCCACGCTCACCGAGAGCATCACCGCGCCGCGGAACGGCCGCCCGGCCAAGCGGCCCTACGACACCGACGTCACCCGGCTCCTGCCGCGTTGGCTGCTCGTCGTCGTCATCGCCGTCATCATCGCGTTCATCGCCGTCCCGGTGCTCTACATCCTGTTCGGCTCCGTGAACTCCGACGTCGCCGTCGCCCGCGGCGAGTACTTCCCGTCGGAGTTCACGCTCGCCAACTACGTGAACATCTGGTCGACGGTCGCCCTGGGACAGGGACTGGTGAACTCCATCCTCACCGCCGGCGCCGTCGCGGTGGCGAGTGCCGCGCTCGCGGTGTCGACCGCCTACGTCCTCGTCCGGTTCCGGTTCCTCGGGCGCCTCACGATCCTCCGCGGGCTCCTCGCCCTGCAGTCGATCCCGGGGACGCTCCTGCTCCTGCCCGTCTTCGTGGTGTTCTCGAACATCGCGAGTGCGACCGGCGTGCAGATCATCGGGACCCGGTGGGGGCTCTTCGTCACCTACCTGACGTTCGCCCTGCCGTTCTCGACCTGGGTCATGGTCACCTACCTGCGCGGTCTGCCGAAGGAGCTCGAGGAGGCCGCCCGCATCGACGGTGCGTCCAGCGGCCGGATCCTCCGGAGCGTCGTCCTGCCCCTGTCGTGGCCCGGCATCGTCGTGTCCGCGATCTTCGCGTTCCTCCTCGGCTGGAACGACGTCCTGTTCTCGACGATCATGACGACCCCGAACACGCGCACCGTCGCCGTGGTGCTGCAGGTGCTCGGCACCACCCAGGAGGGCGGCGCCGTCCCGATCTACGGCCAGATGATGGCCGCGTCGATCGTCTGCGCCGTGCCCGTCGTCGCGCTCTACCTGATCTTCCAGCGCTACCTGGTCGGCGGCCTCACGGCCGGCTCCGTCAAGTAGCGAACGCAACCAGCGATCGGACGGGAGGCACGGTGCGGCCCCGCCACGCGCCTCCCGTCCGACAGGAAAGGACACCATGACCGACCAACCCACGTGGGAGCTCTCCGGCTTCGGCGACGAGATCGACGCCGACCCGGCGATCCAGGTCGCCGTGCTGCAGGCACTCGGCGCCAGCGCGATCGAGGTGCGGAGCGCCTGGGGAGTGAACGTCGTCGACCTCGACGAGGACCAGCTCGCCGGACTCCACCGCATGCTCGAGGAGCGCGGGCAGACCGTGTCCGCCATCGCCTCGCCGATCGGCAAGGTGCCGGTCGACGAGCCCGTCGAGCACGAGGTCGGTCGCCTCGGCCGGGCGATCGCCGCGGCGCACGCCCTCGGCACCACGAACATCCGCATCTTCTCGTTCTACTTCGAGGGACGTGCACCCGAGGACGTCCGCGACGACGTCCTCACGCGGATGCGCGCGCTCGCCGACCTCGCCGAACGCGAGGGAGTGACGCTGCTGCACGAGAACGAGAAGGACATCTACGGCGACGTGCCCGACCGGGTGCTCGACATCGTCGAGAGCGTCGGGTCGAGCGCACTCCGGCTCGCCTGGGACAACGCCAACTACGTGCAGTGCGGCGTCAAGCCCTTCACCGACGGCTGGGAGCGTCTCGCCCCGTACGTCGACTACCTCCAGGTCAAGGACGCGCTCGCCGCCGACTCCTCGGTCGTCCCGGCGGGCGAGGGTGACGGCGAACTGCTCGAGACCCTCACCGCGCTCCGCGACGCCGGGTACTCCGGGTACGCCTCCCTCGAACCGCACCTCAGCGACTTCACCCACCTCGGAGGGTTCTCCGGCCCCGCGGCCTTCGGTCGCGCTGGACGCGCCTTCCGCTCCCTCACCGACCAGATCGGAGTCACCCTGCGATGACCATCCCACTGAAGCTCGCCGTCGTCGGCGCCGGCGTCATCGGGCGCCACCACGCCCGCGTCGCCGTCCAGCACCCGGACCTCGAGGTCGTCGCCCTCGTCGACGCGATCCCCGCCGCGGCCACGAGCGCCGCCGACGAGCTCGAGTCGATGGGCGTCGTCCGGCCGATCACGACCGAGACCATCGAGGAGGCGATCGACCAGGCCGACATCGACGTCGTCGCGATCTGCTCGCCGTCCGGCATGCACGTGCAGCTGGCCGAGGCGGCGCTCGCCGCGGGCAAGCACGTCGTCATCGAGAAGCCGCTCGACACCACCATGCCGCGCGCCCGGCAGATCGCCGCCCTCGCAGCGGACGCCCGTGCGCGCGGCCTGGTGACGAGCGTCATCAGCCAGCACCGCTTCGACCCGGCCTCCGTCGCGGTGGCGGGCGCCGCGCACGACGGCTCCTTCGGCACGGTCACCTCCGGCGTCGCGAGCGTCGCCTGGTACCGGTCGCAGGGCTACTACGACTCGGGCGACTGGCGCGGGACGTGGGAGCTCGACGGCGGCGGTGCGGTCATGAACCAGGGCGTGCACACCGTCGACCTGCTCGTCTGGGCGCTCGGCCGACCCGAGGAGATCTCGGCGCAGACCGGGCTCCTCGCGCACGACCGGATCGAGGTCGAGGACACCGCCGTCGCCACCGTCCGGTTCCGGGACGGCGCGCTCGGCGTGATCCACTGCACCACGGCCGCCTACCCGGGGCTCTCCGCGCGGTACGCCGTGTACGGCACCCACGGTTCCGCGATCGTCGACGACGACCGGCTCGCCTACTTCCACGTCGCACCGGACACCGCGACGCTCGAGTCCGCGTCGACCACGGCCAACACCACCGCCGTCGCGGACGCCGTCGACCAGAAGTCCGACGTCGTCCCGCCCGAACACGTCGTCGGCGGTCCGGCCGAGCCCGACCACTTCGTCGCCGGACACGCACGGCAGTACACCGACATCGTCGCCGCGATCCGCGAGGGCCGGGAACCCGGTGTGACGGTCGACGCCGCCCTCGTGTCGCTCGCCACCGTCCGCGGGCTCTACGTCAGCGCGACGATCGGGCGACCCGTACGGATCGACGACGTGATCGACGGCGAGTACGACGACGTGGTGCCGGTCGTCGGCGCTGCGATCCACGCAGGAGGAACGACCCACGCAGAAGGAGTCACCCGATGAAGTTCTCCGTGTTCACCGCCTCCACCCCGGACTGGACCCCGTCCGAGGCAGCGCAGACCCTGGCGGAGCAGGGCTGGGACGGCATCGAGTGGCGCATCGTCGACGACCGCCCCGCGGACGACGCCGAGGTCCCGGCCGCTCGGTCGTTCTGGGCGGGCAACAAGTCGACGTGGCAGTTCACCGGCATCGCCGACCGCGTCGGCGAGATCGCCCGGGTCACCGACGCCGCCGGCCTGGAGTACTCCGGCATCGGCGGGTACCAGCAGGTGTCCGACCACGACGGCGTCGAGACCATGCTCCGGGTCACCGCGGAGCTCGGCGCCCGGCAAGTCCGCGTCACCATGCCGCACTACCGGCAGGAGCGCGAGCGCACCGGTGAGACCTACGCCCAGATGTTCGACCGCACCCGGGCCGACCTGGAGTGGGCGACCGGCCGCGCTACCGAGCTCGGCGTCAAGGCGCTCGTCGAACTGCACCACATGACGATCACCCCCTCCGCGTCGGCGGCGCTCCGGCTCGTCGACGGCCTCGACCCGGCACACGTCGGCGTCATCCACGACCTCGGCAACCTCGTCATCGAGGGGCAGGAGGACCACCTCGCCGCGTTCGAGCTGCTCGGCCCGTACCTGGCGCACGCCCACGTGAAGAACGCCCGATGGGTGGACACCGGCGACACCCGGGCCGACGGCAGCCGGATCTGGCAGAACGAGTGGGCACCGCTCCGGGACGGCCAGGCCTCGGTCGCCGAGTACCTCGACGCGCTGCGGCAGCACGGCTACGACGGCTGGGTCACCATCGAGGACTTCTCCACCGCCCTCCCACTCGCGGAGCGGACGGCCGACAACCTCGCGTACCTGCGTTCGCTCGTCCCGGTGGCGGCGTGAGCGACCGTCGCCCCGGCATCGTCCACCTCGGGGTGGGCGCCTTCGCACGCGCCCACCTCGCCTGGTACACGGCGCACGCAGCCGGACAGCCGTGGGGCATCACCGCGTTCACCGGTCGCTCACCGGCGGCGGCCGAGGCACTGGCCGCGCAGGACTGCCGGTACACGCTGGTCACCCGTGGCGCCGACGGCGACCACGCCGAGGTGGTCGACGCGATCGTGGCGGCCCACGCGGGCAGCGACGACGGGGCCTGGAGGCGCGTGGTCGCGTCCCCGGACACCACCATCGTCACGCTCACGGTCACGGAACAGGGCTACCGCCCCGGCTCGGACGTCCCGGCCCGCCTGGTCGCGGGGCTCGACGCCCGGCGTGCCGCCGGCGCCGGGCGGATCGCGCTCGTGTCGCTCGACAACCTGAGCCACAACGGCGACGTCCTGCGGTCGGCGGTGCTCGACGCCGTCGGCGACGCGGACCTCCGCGCCTGGATCGAGTCGAACGTCGCGTTCCCCAGCTCCATGGTCGACCGCATCACCCCCGCCACCACCGACGCCGACGTCACGTCGATCGCAGACCTGCCCGGGGCGCTCGCCCGTGACCGCGTGCCCGTGGTCACCGAGCCGTTCGCCGAGTGGGTGCTCGAGGACCGCTTCGACGGCATCGACCGGCCGGCCTGGGAGACCGCGGGCGTCCGCCTCGTCGACGACGTCACACCGTACGAGCAGCGCAAGCTCTGGCTGCTCAACGGGTCCCACTCCCTGCTGGCGTACCTCGGGCTGCTCCTCGGGCACGAGACCGTCGCCGATGCCATGGACGACCCGCGCTGCCGCAGCGCCGTCGAGCAGCTCTGGGACGAGGCCGCTGCCGAACTCCCGCTCCCCGACGCCGAGGTGACCGCCGCCCGACGTGCCCTCGTCGACCGGTTCGCGAACCCGCGCATCCGGCACACCCTCCGGCAGATCGCAGCCGGCGGCTCCCAGAAGCTCCCCGTCCGCGTGGTCGACGTGCTGCGCCACCGCCTCGCCCGGGACCCCGACGCCGGCACCGGACCCGGCGCAGCGACGGCGCTCGCCGCCTGGTGGCTCCACGTCACCGCGCAGTCCGGACTCGTGGACGACGCCGGAGCCCCCGGGCCAGACTCGGACGTGCACGACGTGCTCGGTGTCGTCGCTCCGGACCTCGACACGACCCCCGTGGCCGCCGCCGTGACCGCGGCGGCCGACCGCATCCGGGCAGCGCGCGCCGCAGCCCCCACGACACCCGCCCACCTCGGCGCCGACGAAGGAGTCCACGCATGACCGACACCACGACGAACCCCGCAGCTCCGTTGCCGGGTGCGACCGACGCCGGCGCGGCGACCGATCCGACATCGGGTCGTCCGGACACGTGGGCGTCGGCCGACCGCGGGCAGTTGATCGATCGGGCCGAGGTCATCGTCACGAGCCCGAACCGGAACTTCGTGACGCTGAAGATCACCACCGTGGACGGCGTCACGGGACTCGGCGACGCGACGTTGAACGGTCGTGAGCTCGCGGTCGCGGCGTACCTGTCCGAGCACGTCGTGCCGCTGTTGGTCGGCCGCGACGCGAGCCGGATCGAGGATGCCTGGCAGTTCCTGTACCGGTCCTCGTACTGGCGCCGTGGCCCGGTGACGATGGCCGCGATCGCCGCGGTGGACATGGCGCTCTGGGACATCAAGGGCAAGGTCGCCGGGATGCCGGTCTACCAGCTGCTCGGTGGCGCCTCCCGGACCGGGCTGATGGCGTACGGGCACGCGTCGGGCAAGGAGCTGCCGGAGCTGTTCGACTCGATCCGGCAGCACCAGGAGGAGGGGTACCGGTCGATCCGCGTCCAGACCGGTGTGCCCGGGTTGGAGTCGATCTACGGCATCGCCTCGAATAGGACCACCGAGGGCAACGCCGGTGTCCGGTACGACTTCGAGCCCGCCCAGCGCGGCGCGTACCCGGCGATGGAGGACTGGGACACCCGCGCCTACCTGCGCCACGTGCCCACCGTGTTCGAGGCCGTGCGGAACGAGTTCGGCCCCGAGCTGCCGCTGCTGCACGACGGCCACCACCGGATGACGCCGCTGCAGGCCGCGAAGCTCGGCAAGAGCCTGGAGCCCTACGACCTGTTCTGGCTCGAGGACTGCACGCCGGCCGAGAACCAGGAAGCGCTCAAGCTCGTCCGCCAGCACACCACGACACCGCTGGCGATCGGTGAGGTGTTCAACACGATCTGGGACTTCAAGGACATCATCCGCGACCAGCTGATCGACTACGTCCGCGGGGCCGTCACGCACATGGGTGGGATCAGTCCGCTGCGCAAGACGATGGACTACGCGGCGATGTACCAGATCAAGTCCGGGTTCCACGGGCCGACCGACATCTCCCCGGTGGGACTGGCGGCGCAGATGCACCTCGGGCTCGCGATCCACAACTTCGGCATCCAGGAGTACATGCAGCACGGCCCGAAGACGAACCAGGTGTTCCGGCAGACGTTCACCTTCACCGACGGCTACCTGCACCCGGGTGACGAGCCGGGCCTGGGCGTCTCGCTCGACGTGGACGAGGCCGGCAAGTACCCGTACGAGCAGGCGTACCTGCCGTTCAACCGACTCGCCGACGGCACCGTCCACGACTGGTGATGGGATCACACTCGACATGCATTCGAAGAACGTGCTGTCGGTGGCTCACGTCAGTATGGTTTCCGGAACAAGAAACAGGAGGCATTCATGGTCCCCACGGTGACGTACTTGGACAGCCAGTCGATCGCGGAAAAGCGATCTGCGCTCCTCGAGCGCGCGCACATGACGCTCGATGTCATCCGTGCAAAGGGCGCGACCTACCAGCTGGACCCGGACGAGCAGGCGATCCTTCGGGCGCTCAACGAGCTCGACTTCCTCGAGGGAGATGCCTGAAATCCAGGACGGCCTCGCCGCCCGTGTGCATGCCTTCGCTCAAGAGCTCATTGACACCAGCTCCGGGATACTCGGGCAGCCGGTCGGCTTCGGGGTCCAGGTTGGAACGTCGTCGTCGCGTCCGCAGATCGTCGTAGCTCAGTCCGAGGCACTCGGGATCCCGCTGGTCGTCGAGGGGGAGGTGTTGCTGCGACTTCTCGTGGAGTTTCGGTGCCGTTGGAACTCGGAGCAGCGTTACCTCGCAATCGAACAGTCGGCGTTCACCGTTCGCGTCGAGAACGTGAACGAGCCGCTGTTCCACTACGACTACTTGCGTGGTGCTCACGATTCGGTCCCGGTCGCTCACCTCAACGTGCACGCGCATCGAGATGAAGTCGTCTGGGCCATGATGATGGCCCGGACGAAGCGTGGGAAACGCCGCGCCAAGGATTCGAGCAGAGGGAAGATCCCGCGCATCTCAACGTTGCACTTCCCCCTCGGCGGACAGCGTCACCGTCCGACTCTGGAGGACGTCTTCGAGATGCTCATCCACGAGTTCGGGATACAGCATGCCGAGACCGCTCAACAGCTCATGGCAGCTGGGCGACGTCGCTTCCGATCCATCCAAGCCGCCGTTGCGACACGTGATGATCCCAGAGCAGCAGCTGATGCGCTGCGTGAGCTCGGGTACGTGGTGAGCGAGCCCGGTACAGCTGTCCCTGCGCGCGCCGACCGGCTCGAACAGTACTGACCGAGGCGCAGTCCAGATGGAGTTCAGCGAGGTCGCCGGGGAGCTGCTGCTCGTGGCCCCCAGCGACTTCGTGCGTGTCCGCACCGAACGCCAGCGTGCCGTCCAGAAGGACGACCGTGCCCTCGCGACCCGCATCGGGTCGCTCCGGAAGCCCGCGCCGGCGGCCTGGGTCGTCGACCTGCTCGTGCACGACGACGCCCTCGACGAGGCCATCGACCTCGGGCCGGCGCTCCGACGGGCCCAGGCTGACGCGGACCCCGACGAGATCGCCACCCTCCGGAAGCAGCGAGCCCGACTGGTCCGCGGGATGACCGAACGCGGGGCGACGCTCGCGGCGGCGGCGGGGCACGAGGTGACCGGCGCGGTGCTCGACCAGGTGGCCGCGACGATCGAGGCCGCGATGATGGACCCGCACGCCGCCGCGGCGGTCCGTTCCGGGCTGCTCGTCCGACCCCTCGAGAGCACCGGGTTCGACGATGTCGACCTCGACGGAGCCCTCGCCGACCCGGACACGGTGCCGGACGCGTGGGGCGGGTCGGACGCGGCGCCGATCCCGATCGACAGCGCCCGCGCGCGAAAGCAGACACGGCGGAACGGCCGCGGAACCGACCGGGGCGACCACGTCGAGACCGGCGGCGACGCTGCACGGCCGACCCGGGCCTCCCGGCGGACCGGTCCGGCCGCAGCGGTCCGTTCCTCCGAGGCTGCGGAGCAACCGGACGAGGACGTGCCCGTGCCCGATCGCGGTGCTGCGCGCCGGGCGGAAGCCGACGCCCGACGCGCGTCGCGGCAGGCCGACGCCGCGCTCGACGCGGCGGAGGAGGCGCTCGACGACGCCGAGCAGCGGCGCAGCGGACTCGACGAGCGGCGAGCCGCGCTGGTGGCGGAGCTGGAGGAGATCGACGGGAGGCTCGCGGACCTCGCTCGTGAGACCGATCGGCTGCGCGAGGCGCGCGACGACGCCGAGGCCGCCAGCGACCGCGCCCGCGAGGACCTGGTGGCGGCGCGCGAGCGTCGGCGCCGGTGAACGGTGCGACACGCCCGGTCCGGGCCTGGTAGGCTTGGCGACTGACTTCGGCGAGGGCCGCGCAGCGCGCGGCCGTGATCGACGCGGTGGGAGACCCGGCCCAGTCCTGGGAGCGTTCCTCACGCGCACACGCGTTCGAGTTGCAACACCACAGACCCCCGATGCCGGCACCCCGGCGTCGACCACGACACCAGGAGGCACCATGGCCGACAACACGAAGCTCGCAGCGGAGATCCGCACCAAGTTCGGCAAGGGCGCGGCCCGCAAGATCCGCGCGAACGACAAGATCCCCGCGGTCGTCTACGGCCACGGCACCGAGCCGCAGCACATCACCCTCCCGGGTCACGAGACGATGCTCATCGTCCGTACCGCCAACGCGATCATCGACCTCGACATCGAGGGCACCGCGCAGCTCGCCCTCGTCAAGGACGTCCAGCGCGACCCGGTGCGCCAGGTCATCGAGCACATCGACCTCGTCGTCGTGCGCCGTGGCGAGAAGGTCTCGGTCGACGTCCCGGTCGTCATCGAGGGCGAGTCGTTCTCGGGCACGATCCACGTGCAGGAGGCCTCCGTGCTCACCGTGCTCGTCGAGGCGACGAAGATCCCGGAGCACGTCGTCGTGAACGTCGAGGACCTGCAGGACGGCGCCCAGATCCGCGCCTCCGAGGTCGAGCTGCCCGCCGGCGCCGAGCTCGAGACCGACCCGGAGACCCTGGTCGTCTCGATCGTCACCCCGCGTGCGACCGCCGACGACATCGCGGCCGACGAGGAAGCCGCCGAGGCCGGCGCCGAGGCCGGTGCCGAGGGTGAGGTCGCGGACGAGGACGCCGAGTCCGAGTCGGACTCCGAGTAACACCTCCGACCAGGACATCTGGCCGACGCTGATGGCAGACAACGTGTTCGTCGTGGTCGGGCTCGGGAACCCCGGGCCCGGCTACGCCGGCAACCGCCACAACGTCGGCCAGATGGTCCTCGACGAACTCGCCGCACGGATGCGTGCGACGTTCAAGAAGCACAAGACACCGAACCAGGTCGCCGAGGGACGCCTGGTGCCGGGCGGCCCGAAGCTCGTGCTCGCGAAGCCCGGCTCGTTCATGAACACCTCCGGCGGCCCCGTCTCGTCCGTCCTCGGCTTCTACGGCCTCGATGCCCGGTCGCTCATCGTGGTGCACGACGAGCTCGACCTGCCGTTCGACACCGTCAAGCTCAAGGGCAACGGCGGGCACGGCGGCCACAACGGACTGCGGGACATCATCAAGGCGACCGGCACGAACGAGTTCGCCCGGGTGCGGATCGGCATCGGCCGACCCCCGGGACGCCAGGACCCGGCCGACTACGTGTTGCGCGACTTCTCGCCCACGGAGCGCAAGGTCCTGCCGAACCTGCTCGCCGACGGCGCCGACGCGGTCGAGGCGATCGCGGACCTCGGACTCCTCGCCGCCCAACAGCGCATCCACGCCCCCTCCTGAGCGGACGCCGGTCCGGTCCGCCGGCCGCTCCCCGTTCGCCAGCCGCGCACGCACGCCCGGCTGTCGGAGGGCCCCGGTACCATGTCCTGAGTGACGATCTCGGGCATCATCCCTGCGCTCTCGCGCGCCTCCGCGTTCGATCGCGTCCTCCGCGCGGCACCGCGTGACGCCGACTTCTCGGTCGTCGACGGCCTGCGCGTCCCGCTGCTCGCCGCGCTGCTCGCCGAGCGGAACGGCCCCAAGTGCGTCTTCGTGATCACCGCGACGGGGCGCGAGGCCGAGGCCGTCCGTGATGCCGTCGGCAGCACGATCCCCGACGCCGACGTGCTCGAGTTCCCCGCGTGGGAGACCCTGCCGCACGAGCGCCTCAGCCCGAGCGCGCAGACGGTGGGTACCCGGATCGCGACCCTCCGGAAGCTCGCCGCGTGGCAGGACGCCCCCGCCGATGCGCGCCGCACGACGGTCGTGGTGGCGAGTGTCCGCGCCGCACTGCAGCCGATCGCGAGCAACCTCACCGCCCTGGCCCCCGTCGTGCTGCGCACCGGGTCCCGCGGCAACGACCTCGGAGCGATCGCGTCCCAGCTCGTCGACCTCGCGTACGCCCGGGTCGACCTCGTCACCCGCCGCGGCGAGTTCGCCGTCCGTGGCGGCATCCTCGACGTCTTCCCGCCGACCGCCGACCACCCCGTGCGGGTCGACTTCTTCGGCGACGAGATCGAGGCGATCAAGGCGTTCTCCGTCGCCGACCAGCGCACCACCGACGAGGACCTCGGGCAGGTCGAACTGACCGCTTCGCGCGAGCTGCTGCTCTCCGACGACGTCCGGCAGCGGGCGCGCGAGATGCTCCACGAGTTCCCGAACCTGTCCCAGATGCTCGCGAAGATCGCGGAGGGCATCCCGGTCGAGGGCATGGAGTCGCTCGCCCCGGCACTGGTGCAGGACCTCGTGCCGGTCACGAGCTACCTGCCCGATGCCGCCGTCATCGCCGTGTTCTCGCCCGAGCGGGTCAGTGGGCGTGCCCACAGCCTCGCCGAGACGAACACCGAGTTCCTCCAGGCCGCGTGGAGCGCCGCCGTGGCCGGAGCCCAGGCACCGATCGACCTCGACGCGGGCAACTTCCTCACCGTCCAGCAGCTGAAGAACGGCCGCGGCCAGCGCATCTGGTGGACGGTGTCGCCGTTCGACTCCGGGCTCGACGAGGGCGACGAGCAGCGTGTGCTCACCGACGCGGAGGCCGCAGCCGAAGCCGGCGACTACATCCGGGTCCGCGCTGACGCGATCCCGAGTTTCGCCGGAAGCGCCGACGGCGCGATCGCGCACGTCAAGCAGCTGACCGACGACGGATGGGCCGTCGTGGTGACCGCCCAGGGCAAGGGACTCGTCGAACGGGCGGTACAGGTCCTCGCCGACGCCGGGGTCGCAGCCCGTGCCGAAGCCCTCACCGCGCCTCCCGAGCCGGGTGTCGCCATCGTGACCACCGCGACCGTCGAGCACGGCTTCGCGATCCCCGATCCGCGCATCGCGGTCCTCAGCGAGGCCGAGTTCTACGGCCGCAGCGTCCAGCAGGGCGCCCGCACGGTGAAGAAGCTCGCCGGGCGGCGCAAGAACGTCGTCGACCCGCTGCAGCTCAAGCCGGGCGACGTCGTGGTGCACGCGACGCACGGCATCGGCAAGTTCGTCGAGCTCGTCTCGCGCGAGGTGAGCTCCGGCGGCCGCAACGCGGTGAAGACGCAGCGCGAGTACCTCGTGATCGAGTACGCACCGTCGAAGCGTGGGTACCCGGGCGACAAGCTCTTCGTGCCGACCGACCAGCTCGACCAGCTCTCCCGCTACGTCGGCGGTGAGAGCCCCACGCTCTCGAAGATGGGCGGCTCGGACTGGGCGGCCGCGAAGTCCAAGGCGCGCAAGGCCGTCCGCGACATCGCCGTCGACCTCGTCAAGCTGTACTCGGCGCGCATGGCCTCGAAGGGGCACGCGTTCGGTCCGGACACCCCGTGGCAGCGGGAGCTCGAGGAAGCGTTCCCGTTCGCCGAGACCGCCGATCAGCTCACGACCATCGACGAGATCAAGCGCGACATGGAGCGCCCGATCCCCATGGACCGGCTGCTCTCCGGCGACGTCGGCTACGGCAAGACCGAGGTCGCGATCCGCGCGGCGTTCAAGGCCGTGCAGGACGGCAAGCAGGTCGCCGTCCTCGTGCCGACGACCCTGCTCGTCCGCCAGCACATGGAGACGTTCCAGGAGCGGTTCGCCGGCTTTCCGGTGCACCTGCGCGCGCTCAGCCGGTTCCAGACCGAGAAGGAGTCGAAGGAGACGATCGCGGGGCTCGCGGACGGCACCGTCGACATCGTCATCGGGACGCACCGGATCCTGTCGCAGAACGTGCAGTTCAAGGACGTCGGCCTCGTCATCATCGACGAGGAGCAGCGCTTCGGCGTCGAGCACAAGGACCAGCTCAAGAAGCTCAAGACGAACGTCGACGTCCTCGCGATGTCAGCGACGCCGATCCCGCGCTCGCTCGAGATGGCGGTCACGGGCATCCGGGAGATGTCGACCCTGGCCACCCCGCCGGAGGACCGCCACCCGATCCTCACGTTCGTCGGCCCGCAGTCCGACCTGCAGGTCGCCGCGGCCATCCGTCGTGAGCTCCTCCGCGAGGGCCAGGTGTTCTACGTGCACAACCGCGTCAAGGACATCCAGTCCGTCGCCGCGCACCTCGCCGAGATCGTGCCCGAGGCCCGGATCGCCGTGGCGCACGGGCAGATGTCCGAGGGCACCCTCGAGCAGGTGATGGTCGACTTCTGGGAGCGTCGGTTCGACGTCCTCGTGTCCACCACCATCGTCGAGACCGGGCTCGACATCGCGAACGCCAACACGCTCATCATCGACAAGGCCGACAAGTACGGGTTGTCGCAGCTGCACCAGCTCCGCGGGCGCGTCGGTCGTGGACGGGAGCGCGGCTACGCGTACTTCCTCTACGACGCCGACAAGCCGCTCTCCGAGACCGCGCAGGACCGCCTCGAGACCATCGCCGCGAACAACGAGCTCGGCGCGGGCATGCAGGTCGCGATGAAGGACCTCGAGATCCGCGGTGCGGGCAACCTCCTCGGTGGCGAGCAGTCCGGCCACATCGCGGGCGTCGGCTTCGACCTGTACCTCCGCATGATCGGCGAGGCGGTGTCGCAGTTCCGCGGGGAGGTCGCCGAGGGGCAGACCGAGCTCCGGCTCGAGATCCCGGTCGACGCGCACATCCCGGAGGACTACGTCGAGTCCGAGCGTCTCCGGCTCGAGGCGTACCAGAAGCTCTCCGCGGCCTCCGCCCCGACGGCGCAACCCGAAGCGATCGACATGGTCCTCGACGAGCTCACCGACCGCTACGGGCAGCCGCCGCAGGCCGTCCTCACCCTGGTCGAGGTCTCGCGGCTCCGGCGCATGGCGCAGCAGGTCGGCCTGTCCGACGTCGTCGTCATGGGCTCGAACCTCCGCGTCGCGGGCAAGGAGCTCGCCGACTCGGCCCAGGTGCGGCTGAAGCGCATGTTCCCGGGCGCCCGGTGGTTCCCGCAGCAGAACGCAACGAGCATCCCGCTGCCGAAGCCGCACGGCGAGGTCCTGCCGGACGACGCCCTGATCCAGTGGGTGGAGAGCATCCTCACCGCCGTGTACGGGGCGTCGAAGACGCCCGCCGAGGCGGCTGCCTGACGGGAGGCGCGGGGCGGCCCGGCACCGCGCCTCCCGTCGCGCGCGTGGTCTGTCGGGAGGCGCGGGGCGGGCCGGTACCGCGCCTCCCGTCGGACATGTGGCCGCGGGACGACGCCGCCGTTGTCGGACGACAGCGGCGGCGTCGTCCAGCGGTGGCAGCCGCGGACTGCGAGCAGCGCGCTACTCGGTGGACTCGGCCTCCGACAGCTCCCGGCGCTCGCGGTACCGCTTCGCACGGATGCTGACCAGCACGGCCGACGCCACCATCGAGATGCCGGAGCCGACGAGGACCGCGAGGACACCCTCGTCGAGCACCTCGCCGTCCTGCGCGAACGCCAACTCGTTCATGAGGAGCGACACCGTGAAGCCGATCCCGCCCAGCACGCCGACGGTGACGATCGAGCCGAACGACAGGGTCGCCCGACCCGGTGCACGGAAGAGTCGGGTCGCCACCGCGCCGAAGATCGTGATGCCCACGACCTTGCCGACCGGGAGCGCGACCACCACGGCCCAGAACGTGGGCGAGAGCTCGCCGAGTCCGACGTCCGGGATCAGCACCGCGGCGGAGGCGAACGCGAACAACGGCAGCACGAGTCCGTTCGACCAGGGCTCCACGCGCTCGTAGAGGACGTGCCCGGTCGGTCGGGGGAGCAGCAGACCGAGCGCCACGCCGGCGATCGTCGCGTGCACACCCGAGTGGTAGACCAGCCACCACTCCAGCAGCCCGAGGACGACCATGCCCGTGATGAGCCACGGCCGTGCGGCACCGCCGCGCTGCAGCATCCGGCCGAGGAGCCAGAACAGCACGAGCACGACGACCGCGCCGCCGAGTGCGGTGAAGTCGGTGTCGTGGGCGAACACCACGGCGATGATGATGATCGCGATGAGGTCGTCGAGGACCGCGAGCGCGAGCAGGAAGACGCGCACCGTGGACGGCAGCCCGCGGCCGAACATCGCGAGGACGCCGAGCGCGAAGGCGATGTCGGTCGCGGTCGGGATCGGCCAGCCGTGCGTGTACTCGGTGCCGGCCGTCATCGCGAGGAAGACACCGGCCGGGACCACCACGCCGCCGATCGCCGCGATCGCCGGGATCACCGCCGTCTTCGGGTTCGACAGCTCACCGGCCACCAGCTCCTGCTTGAGCTCGATCGCGACGAGCAGGAAGAACACCGCGAGCAGGCCGTCGCTGATCCAGTGCGACACCGAGAGGTCGAGGCCGACCGCGCCCCACGGCGAGTGCGCGTCGAGTGCCGTCTCGAGGCCGGGGCCGAGCGGGGAGTTCGCGACGACGAGGCCGAGGACGGCGGCGGTCAGCAGAGCGATGGCGCTGAAGCGCGGGGAGCGGAGGAGTGCCAGCATGGTCTCTCTTCGTGGGTTCGGGGAACGGACCGTCGACCAGACTTCCCGACACGCCACGTCCAGGATACCGGACAACACTGACAACCCGCCGGGCGGAAGGGTCGGCGTGCGAGCATGGGCCCATGAGTGCCGTGACCGACCTCGAGGGCGTCGTCGCCCGTCTCCTCGCGCCCGAGGGTGGCTGCGTCTGGAACCACGAGCAGACCCACGCCTCGCTCGCCCGGTACGCGGTGGAGGAGGTCTACGAACTCGTCGACGCCGTCGATGCGGACGACGAGGTCGAGATCCGGGAGGAACTCGGCGACGTCCTGTACCAGGTCGTGCTGCACGCGGGGATCGCGCGATCGTTCGATCTCGAAGACGTCGCCGCCGGCGTCCGGGACAAGATGGTCCGCCGACACCCGCACGTGTTCGGGGACGAGCGGGCGGACACGGTCGGTGACGTCGAACGCGTGTGGCGTGCGGCGAAGGCGGCGGAGAAGGCTGCGCGGCGCAGCGCCCTGGACGGGGTGCCCCGGGCGATGCCGCCGCTCGAGCGGGCGGTCAAGCTCCTGGAACGCCTGGAGGTGCGTGGGGACGCCGACACGGTCGTCGCGTCCGTCGGCGGCGCGGGGACCGAGAACGACGCCGCGGTCGACGTCCTCGCGGGTGACGTCGTCGTCCTCGCGGGTGACGTCGTCGCGGCCGGTGCCGGGCGGGTCGACACGGCGTGGGGGACCCGGGCGCTCCGGGCGGTCGCCGCGGCCCGGCGGGACGGCGTCGATCCGGTCGCGAGCCTGCGTGCGGCGGTCATGGCGCTCGAGGAGGCGGGGCGCGCCGCGGACGCCTGAGTCGCGTGCCGAGCGGGAGAACTCGTCGTGCCGACCGAAGGGAAGCGTGCCGAGGGTGGGGCGCCGCGCCGGCCGCGGCGGCTCGACCTCGGCTTCGAACAACTGACACTGTCGCCACTGGCCCGGCACGGTGATACCGTCCGGGGCACGTGGCCGAGCGAGAGGTAGGGACCGCGATGGAGTCCAGCAATCCTGTCATCCCGATGTCCTACGACCTGATCTGGGGCGCTCTCACGGTCGTGATGTTCGCGCTGCTCGTCGCCGCGCTGATCTCGATCGGGAGGCACGCCGCAGAGATGGGCGTGATCGTGGCGCTCGTCTGGGCCGTCGTGGCGATCGTCATGCCGTTCCTTGGTCCGGCCGCGTGGTTCTTCGTTGGCCGCCGTCAAAGCGGGTCGGCGTCTCGGAGAGGCGTCTCGACGAGCTGAGCCGGTTCCGTCAGAGGCGGCCTCCGCACCGATTGCGTGGTGCGGAGGCCGCCGTCGTTCCTGCGGATGGGCTCTCGCATGCAAAGTGATCAGATCCGCGTGCGCTACTCGATGGGGCGTCGCGGCGTTGCGCGAGCTCCGACCACTGGCACATCGGTGCCGTGGACGCGGGCTTCGGTGGCGTGAAGGCATCCGACGAAGAGAATGCGGACGCCCTCCCAACCCGAAAAAAAGGAGGGCGCCCGCGAGCGGGCCACTCACGCACGCAGGGAATCGGAGCATGAGTGGAGACCCGCTCACCGTGGGGCACACTGCAGCACGTTGCCCACACGATCGGACAGCGGATGGATCAGGCATCCGCAGTCCGAGGTACTGGATGAAGAATATCAGACCGGAGATGGTCGTGCAACCCGCCCGGTCCGTTCTGGCAGGATCGAGACATGGCGACGACCGTGACGGCACCCCGTGGCATGCGTGACTTCCTCCCTGCGGACAAGGCCCGTCGCGAGCACGTGCTCGGCGTCGTTCGTGGTGTCTACTCACGCCACGGGTTCGACGAGATCGAGACCCCGGTGGTCGAGGACGCGGCGCGGCTCCACTCCGGGCTCGGCGGCGACAACGAGAAGCTCGCGTTCGCCGTCATGAAGCGCGGCCTGGGCGTCGAGGACCTCCGAGCCGCCGACGCCCCGCTCGATCTCGCCGATCTCGGACTGCGGTTCGACCTGACGGTCCCGCTCGCCCGCTTCTACGCCTCGCACCGTGCCGAGCTGCCGACGGTCTTCCGGTCGGTCCAGATCGCGCCGGTGTGGCGCGCCGAGCGTCCGCAGAAGGGGCGCTACCGGCAGTTCGTCCAGTGCGACATCGACATCCTCGGTGAACCCGGGCAGCTCGCCGAGATCGAGCTCATCCGAGCGACCACCGACGCGCTCGATGCCCTCGGGGTGTCCGGGACGTCGATCCGCATCAACGACCGGCGCATCCTCCTCGGGCTGCTCGCGTCGTGGGGGATCACGGACCCCGCCGCTGCCGACCGGGCGCTGATCACGATCGACAAGCTCGACAAGATCGGCGCGGACGGGGTCGCCGCCGAGCTCCGGGAGACCACCGGCTCCGACCTGCCCGGGCTCGAGGACACCATCCGGGCGCTCGAGTCGGCCGACTGGGAGTCCGTCCGCGGGGCCGACTGGCTCGACGCGGCGGCGTTCGACGACCTGACGCGTCTCCGTGCGGCACTGGGCGGCGTGGACCTCCGGTTCGACCCGACCCTCGTGCGCGGCATGGGCTACTACACCGGCACGATCTTCGAGGTCGCGCACCCCGACTTCGGGTACAGCCTCGGCGGCGGCGGACGCTACGACGGCATGATCGGGCGCTTCCTCGGGCAGGACGTCCCGGCGGTCGGGTTCTCCCTCGGGTTCGAGCGCCTCGTCGACCTCGTCACGTTGCCGGACGCCGAGTCGGCCGACGCGGTCGTGCTGCTCTACGACAAGGACGTCGAACCGGTCCGACTCGCCGCGCTCAAGACCGAGGCGCTCGCGACGCACCAGCGCGTCCGGCTCGAGAAGCGCGCGAAGAACACGAAGAACCAGCTCGCGGCGCTCGCGGCGCAGGGCTTCGGCGCGTTCACGTCGGTCCGGGCCGACACCACCTCGCTCGACGGGATCGAGTTCCGCCCACTCGGCTGACCGGCCGAGGCCTGTGCGTCACCGGGAGTTCTCCACGGCGAGCGTCATGCGGAGTGTCCGCACCACCGGGCCTCGGTAGGATCGGACCCGCAATCACCACAACCGAACTCGTAGGGAGTACCCCGTGGCCCAGATCGATGCCGTAGGCGCACGCGAAGTCCTCGATTCCCGAGGCAACCCGACGGTCGAGGTCGAGGTCCTCCTCGACGACGGCGTCGTCTCGCGCGCGCTCGTCCCGTCCGGTGCCTCCACCGGTGCGTTCGAGGCGTACGAACTCCGCGACGGCGACGCCTCGCGCTACGGCGGCAAGGGCGTGCTCAAGGCCGTCGACGCCGTCCTCGACGAGATCGGCCCGGCGCTCGAGGGCTTCGACGCCACCGACCAGCGCCTCGTCGACGCCGCGCTCATCGAGCTCGACGGCACCGAGAACAAGTCCCGCCTCGGCGCGAACGCGATCCTCGGCGCCTCGCTCGCCGTGGCCCGTGCCGCCGCCGACTCGGCCGACCTGCCGCTGTTCCGCTACCTCGGCGGCCCGAACGCGCACACGCTGCCGGTCCCGCTCATGAACGTCGTCAACGGTGGCGCGCACGCCGACACCAACGTCGACATCCAGGAGTTCTTCCTCGTGCCCTACGGTGCCGAGTCGTTCTCCGAGGCGCTCCGCTGGGGCGTCGAGACCTACCACGCGCTCAAGGGCGAGCTGAAGAAGCAGGGCCTGGCGACGGGCCTCGGCGACGAGGGCGGCTTCGCCCCGGAGCTCGCCTCGAACCGTGCCGCGCTCGACTTCCTGCTCTCCGCGATCGAGAAGGCCGGCTTCACCCCGGGCAAGGACATCGCGCTCGGCCTCGACGTCGCCGCCACCGAGTTCTTCCACGATGGCAAGTACGCGTTCGAGGGCAAGCAGCTCTCGAGCGAGGAGTTCACCGGCTACTTCGCCGACCTCGTCGCGAACTACCCGCTCGTCACGATCGAGGACGCCCTCGCCGAGGACGACTGGGAGGGCTGGAAGCACCTCACGGCCGAGCTCGGCTCGAAGCTGCAGCTCGTCGGCGACGACCTGTTCGTGACGAACCCGAAGCGCCTGCAGCGGGGCATCGACGAGCAGGCCGGCAACTCGATCCTCGTCAAGGTGAACCAGATCGGCACCCTGACCGAGACCCTCGACGCCGTGTCCCTCGCACACCGCCACGGCATGACCGCGATCCTGTCGCACCGCTCGGGCGAGACCGAGGACACCACCATCGCCGACATCGCGGTGGCCGTCGACGGCGGGCAGATCAAGACCGGTGCGCCGGCCCGGTCGGACCGCGTCGCGAAGTACAACCAGCTCCTCCGCATCGAGGAGGAGCTCGGTGACGCCGCGGTCTACGCGGGTCGCTCGGCCTTCGCCCGCGCCGCCGCGCTGTAGGCGCCGGCACGACCACCGGGACGCCGTCCTCCTCCGGGAGGGCGGCGTCCCGTCGTCCTGAGCCGCTGGGCCGTGTCGTGCGCGCCGGTGCGGACCGTCGGAGCCCGACCGGGAGCCGATCGAACAGCGCGGAACCGCGATGCCGAGTGATCTCGGTCGTGCGCTGCCGAGCGGCGGCGACCGGCGGGACGGAGGCGAGTCGTGCCTCCAGGGCGAGGCTGGGAGGCGGCCGCGCGCCCGCGTGCCGGGCCCGACCACGGCGTCGAGCCGGGTTAGCGTTGGGGTGTGCCCAGCCAGAAGCCCCGCGTCCGCCGCGTCCCCGTGGCCATGCCGGCCGCCGGCGCGGCCGCGCACCAGCCGTGGTACCGCTCGCTCCGGTTCTCCGGGTTCAGCCTGCTCATGCTCGGCATCATCGTGCTGTTCGTCGTCGTCCTGGCCCCGTCGCTGCGCACCCTCATCCAGCAGCAGGAGCAGATCGCGCAGCAGCAGCGCGAGGTGGCGGCGCAGAAGGAGGACGTGTCGCAGAAGCGGAAGGACGTCGCGCGCTGGGACGACCCGGCGTACATCGAGGCGCAGGCCCGCGACCGGCTGCTCTACGTCTACCCGGGCGAGGAGAGCTACCTCGTGATGGGGAGCGAGGGACGCCGTTCGTCGAGCACCCCGACGACCGACTCCGGCACGCCGGTGAGCTCCACCGTGCAGACCCCGAAGGTCGACTGGGTGCAGGCGATGCTGTCGTCCGTGCTGCAGTCCGGCCTCACCGACGAGAGCCGTCAGGAGCTCGTCGCGCCGGACTTCTCCGGCACCGGTGACACGAAGTAGGACCTCGCGCCGGACTCGGGTAGGCTCACGTACCCGTGACGACCCCTCCCTTCGACCCGCCCACCGAGCGCGACGTCCGCGTCGTCTCGGAGCAGCTCGGCCGACCGGCGCGTGACGTCATCGGGATCGCGGCACGTTGCGTCTGTGGCAACCCCACGGTCGTGTCCACGAAGCCCCGGCTGTCGAACGGCACCCCGTTCCCGACGCTGTACTACCTGTGCCACCCCGCGGCCACCGCTGCGGTCAGCACCCTCGAGGCCAACCAGGTCATGCCCGAACTGGCAGCCCTGCTCGAGGACCCCGCCGTCGCGGAGCAGTACCGCGCCGCCCACGAGTCCTACCTGGCAGACCGTGCGTCCATCGAGCGCGTCGAGGAGATCGACGGCATCAGCGCCGGTGGCATGCCCACCCGTGTGAAGTGCCTGCACGCGCTCGTCGGTCACGCCCTCGCCGCCGGACCCGGCGTCAACCCCATCGGCGACCTCGCGCTCGAGCGCGCGGACTGGTCGCCCTCCCGGTGTGAGTGCCGGGCGTATGATGAGGGTGCAGACGCCGGAGTCGGGGCGGGTGGCGGCGAACTCTGACCAGCCTCCCGGCAACCACCCCACTCCAAGGAGATCATCCCCCGTGCCCAAGATCCTCGTCGTCGGCGGCGGTTACGCCGGTTTCTACACCGCCTGGAAGCTCGAGAAGCACCTGCGTCAGGGTGAAGCCGAGGTCGTCATGGTCGACCCGCTGCCCTACATGACCTACCAGCCGTTCCTGCCCGAGGTCGCCGCCGGGTCGATCGAGCCGCGCCACGCGATCGTGTCGCACCGCCGTCACCTCAAGAAGACGCGGGTCGTCACGGCGAAGGTCACGAAGGTCGACCACGCCACCCGCACGGCGACGATCACCCCGGCCGTCGGCGAGCCGTGGGAGGAGACCTACGACCAGATCGTCATGACCGCCGGTGCCGTCTCGCGCACCTTCCCGATCCCGGGCGTCGCGGACGAGGCGATCGGCCTGAAGACCATCGAGGAGGCCGCGGCGATCCGCGACAAGATCCTCACGAACTTCCACAAGGCGGCGACCCTGCCGGCCGGTCCCGAGCGCGACCGCCTGCTCACCGTCGTCGTGGTCGGCGGTGGCTTCGCCGGCATCGAGGTGTTCGCCGAGCTCCGCTCCTTCGCGAGCGACCTGCTGAAGAGCTACCCGGAGCTGTCCTTCGACGACACGCACTTCCACCTCGTCGAGGCGATGGGGCGCATCATGCCCGAGGTCTCGCTCGAGACCTCGCACTGGGTGCTGCAGAACCTCGCGGAGCGCGGCGCCACCGTGCACCTCGAGACGCAGCTCGCCTCGGCCGAGGGCGGCGTCTGCCAGCTCAAGGCGAAGGACGAGTCGATCGAGACGATCGAGTCCGACCTCATCATCTGGACCGCCGGCGTGATGGCGAACCCGATGGTCAAGGGCACCGACTTCCCGCTCGAGCAGCGCGGACGCATCCGGGTGCAGCCCGACCTCCGCGTGGTCGACGACAACGGCGTGGTCGCCGACGCGTGGGCGTGCGGTGACGTCGCAGCCGTGCCGGACCTCACCGGCGGTGGCGTCGGCGGCTTCTGCGTGCCGAACGCCCAGCACGCGGTCCGTCAGGCGAAGCAGCTCGCCAAGAACGTCGTCGCCGTCATCCGCGGCGAGGCCACGACCGACTACAAGCACGAGAACCTCGGCGCCGTCGCGGGCCTCGGGCTCGGCATCGGCGTGTTCCAGTCCGGCAAGTTCGCGATGAAGGGCTTCCTGGCCTGGGGCGCGCACCGCGGGTACCACGGTCTGGCGATGCCGTCGTGGGAGCGCAAGTGGCGCGTCATCGGCGACTGGGTGGGCGGATTCTTCCTGGGCCGCGACATCGCGTCGCTCGACGACCGTGAGACCCCGCGCGCAGCGTTCGAGGCCTGGGCCTCGCGTCCGAAGCCGGCCGTCGAGGCGCCGGCTCCGGCAGCGCCCGCGGCTGCTGCTCCCGAGGAGGGCAAGCCCGCCGACGCCGCCGGCCCCGCCTACGCGACGCCCGCCGAGGACGTCTCGAAGGAGGCCGAGCCGGTCACTGCGGAGGCAGACGCCAAGTAGGCATCGCTCGACGTCCGGACGGCGGTCACCCCACGGGGTGGCCGCCGTCCGGCGTCGTCGGGCTCGGCTCCCGGGGTCGGCGCGGCTCGGTAGGCTGTTGCGGCCCGCCCCCGTGGCCCAATCGGTAGAGGCATGCGACTTAAAATCGCCGAGTTGTGGGTTCGAGTCCCACCGGGGGTACGTGCCGGGTGACCGACACCCGACTTACAACCGCCGAGTTGTGGGTTCGAGTCCCACCGGGGGTACGTGCCGGCCGCGAAAGCGACAGAACCGTGGCGACGGCGCGCACCGCACTGTCGCTTTCGCGGAGGCAACCTCGAACGCAACCGCAACCGCACGCACAACGGGCCCGCGGCGACGGCGCCAGCTACGATCGACTCCCGTGGTCGGACTCGGAAGCGCACTCACCCAACTGCGGAACACCCTGCGTCGCCCCGAGCCCCACGTCGAGCTCGTCGACGGTGAAGCGGTCCCCGTCGGCATGCTCCTCGGCACCCTCGGCGCACTCCTCCTCGACGCCGGCAGCTCCGTCACCGACGTCCGGTCGGCCCTTGAGAAGGCCCGGGACGCCGCAGGCATCGGACCCGAGCTCGCGGTCGGCGTGCTCCCGGCGCTCGTCATCGTCAGCGAGACGGCGACCGGCGCCGCAACCATCGTCAACGCCGAGGGCGTGGAGCTGTCCATCCGCCAGTCGGCCCGGGCGAACCGGCTCGTGCTCGGCCTCGAGAGCGGATCCATCGCCCTCGCCGAGATCCCGGCGCGGGTCCGTGCGATCCGCGCCGGCACCCGGCTCACCGCCCCCGTGCCGTGGATCCTCGGCAACGCCCTGACCTCGGCGGGCCTCGCGGTCGTGTTCCGCTGCCCGTGGTGGGCGATCCTGCTCGCCCTCGGGGTCGGCGCGGTCGTCGGGGTGATCGGTCTGCTGCTCCGGCGCTTCCGCGAGGCCGTCGCCATCGTGCCGTTCCTCGCCGCCTTCGTCTCGACGACGATCGTCGGGCTCGTCGCCGCGGGCACCGGCTTCACGCACGTCCCGCTGTTCGCCGTCTGCGCGCCGGTGGCCGTGTTCGTCCCGGGGGCGCTCATCACGAACGCCCTGCTCGAGCTGACCGCGGCCGACATCGTCACCGGGTCCTCGCGGCTCATGCAGGGCGTCATCATGCTCGGCTTCATGGCGGCCGGGATCGCCGCCGGCAGCGTCCTCACCGGGCTCCGGGTCGATCCCTCGTCGGCGGCGCTCGTCGGTCAGGTCGCCGGTGTCGGAACGGACCGCGGCGGCTGGGAGGCGGTCCCGCCCTACTGGGTCTCCTGGGTCGCCGTCGCGCTGCTCGCGGTCGGGCTCGGCCTCGTCTTCCAGTCCGGGTGGCGGCTGACGCTGGTCTCCGTCGTGGTCATGACGAGCGCCTACGCGCTGCTCACGGGCATCACCCCGGTCGCCGGCAGCGTCGTGGCGACGGGCGCGACGGCCGCGGTGCTGTTCGTCGCGACGCGGGTCCTCGAGCGCATCGTGCCGGTGATCCCGGCGACGATCTCGTTCTTCCCGGCGTTCCTCCTGCTGGTCCCGGGGACGGTGGGCCTGGTCGCCGTCGCCACGTTCGACCCCGTTGCCCTGACCACACCGGTCGCGACGTTCGTCAGCCTGTGCGTGGGCACGAAGATCGGCGGGCTGCTGCCCGGCCTGTTCGCGCGGAACGCGCCGCAGCAAGCGGGGTGACCACGCGTCGGACGGGAGGCACGGTGCGGGCCCGACCCGTGCCTCCCGTCCGACAGGGCGGAGCCCAGCCCGGCAGGGGCAGACGGTCCGCTCGACCGTCTGCCCCTGCACTCGGTCAGGGCGCGAGCAGGCGGCCGGCCTCCTGGTCCTCGACCGCGGTCGCCTTGGCGAGGTAGTGGACCTTCTTGCCGGTCGCGTTGTAGGGGAGCTCGGTGACGAACCGGTAGCGCCGCGGCCGCTTGTAGCGGGCGAGTCCGGGGTGGGTGCCCGTCCACTCCTCGAGCACGGCGGCGGCGGCCTCGTCGTCCTCGGGCAGCCGACCGGGAGCGCGGACGACGTACGCGGTGACGACCTCGCCCCACTGCTCGTCCGGCACGCCGACGACGATCGAGTCGGCGACGCCGGGGTGTTCCTGCAGCGCCGCCTCGACCTGCACGGGGTGCACGTTCTCGCCGCCGGAGATGATCATGTCGTCCTTGCGACCGACGATCGTGACCCGCTCGTGCTCGTCCCAGGTCGCGAGGTCTCCCGGGTAGAACCAGCCGTTCGCGAACTTCTCGGCCTCGAGCCCGGGGTTGCGGTACGAGTAGCCGGACTTGACGGTCCGGACCGCGAACTCGCCGATCTCCGAACCGTCCTTCGCCACGGTGTCCGAGGGGTCGGCGAGCCGGTCCTCGTAGACGCGCACCACGGCGACGTCGTCGTCGGTGCTCGCCCGCCCGGTCGAGCCGGCGCCGTCGGGGAAGTCCTCGGGACGGAGGAACGTGTTCCAGAACGTCTCGGTCGTGCCGTACCCGTTGAAGATCCGCGGCGACAGCAGCTCCTGGTAGCGGAGCGCGGCGGCCCGGTCGAGCGGGGCACCCATCGTGACGATGCCGCGCAGGCTGGAGAGGTCGCGGGGCTTCGCCTCCTGCGCGTTCGCCAGGCCCACGAGGTTCGGCGGCGCACCGATGAGGAAGGTCAGCCGCTCCGACTCCACGAGGTCGAGCACGCGGTCGGGGTCGAAGTGCCGGAGCGTGGTGAGTTCGGCGCCGACGTAGAACACGGGGTTGGGGCCGCCGGAGTAGAGGCCGCCCCGGTGGAACAGCGGCGACATGTTGAGCGTCTTGTCGAACGGGCTGAGCGGGAAGTGCATGATCACGTCGTGGGCGCTGAGGACCTCGACCAGGCTCGGCAGGGGCACCGGCTTCGGCCGTCCGGTGGTGCCCGACGTGTACAGACGCGTGGTCTCGGCGTAGGTGTCGCGCGGGCCGACGGCGGCGAGCTCCTCGGCGGTCAGGGGGTCCGCGGCGAGGAGTGCGGCGAAGCCCGTGGTGGCGCGGCCGGTCCCGCCGGGCTCCGGGGCCGTGCCGCCGTCGTCGCTACCGGGCTGCGCCGGACCGGCGAGGACGACGACGTGCTCGGGTCGGTGGTCGGACGTCTCGAGCGCCGCGGCGAGCTCGGCGGACCGTGCGGCGTCGTGCACGAGGACCACGGGCGCGGAGTCCTCGATGATGAACGCGACCTCGTCCGGGGCGAGCCGGAAGTTCGTCGGCGAGAACACGGCCCCGATCCGGTGGCACGCGAGGTAGAGCATCGCGAACTCCGGGCCGTTGAACAGCTCCACCATGACGACGGACCCGGTCCCGGCGCCGTGGCGGTGCAGCCATCCGCCGACCCGGTCGACCGCCTCGCCGAGCTCCGCGTACGTCCACGACCGGTCGGTGTCCGGATCGCGGAGCGCGGGGCGGCCGGCGAACCGGTGGGTGTTGCGGGCGAAGCCGTTCGCGTAGGTGAACCCGTGCTCGAAGACGTCGCGGAAGCGGGTCGGGTCGTAGTCGGATCGGGTGTCGCTCATGTCACTCCCTGCGAGGCTCCTGTGCGCGTCGCGCGCCGGTCGCCAGCGTATCCGCAGAACCGACCGCACGGGAGGTTCTCACCGTGCCCGTCGGACCGGCGGCCGGGGCGGCTGCGGCGCAGCCGGCCGGGACGTGTCGGCGGTGGCCCGCTCAGGCGCCGGCCGGCGCTCCGGTCCGGCGGGACCAGACCAGGGCGGTGACGGCGGCGGCCGTGCAGACGACGCTCGCCACCACCAGCGTCGCCGGGGGAACGTGCGTGCCCGTCGTCCCCGACGACACCGCGGTGGCGAGGGCGACGGTCACGACCGTGAGCGCTGCGTACCGGCCGCGAGCCGTCGTGACCATCGACGCCGCGACCGACCCGGGGGCGGGGAGGAGAGCGGCGACGAGGGCGCCGAGTCCGCCGAGGCACAGGGTGATCGCGACGTCCGACACGGCCGACGTCCACGCGCCGCCGCGGGGCACGAGGCTGTGCACCACCCAGCCGGCCACCGCGAGGACGAGCAACGCGCCCGCTCGCCAGGTCGCGCTCCGGGTCCCGGCGACGGCGGCCGAGCCGAGGCGCATCGGACCGGTGCCGAGGTCGACGCGGGCGGTCGGGACGAGCACCGTGCCGACGACGAGCGCGGGGGAGAGGTCCCCGGCGCGGGTCGCCGCACACGCGACGAGCGCCGCGAGGACGAGCCACGGGGAGACACGGAACCCGACCAGGTGCCGCTCCGTCCCGGCCGCCCACCGGCTCGCGACGACGACGGCCGCGGTGAGGACCCCGGAACCGACCGCGACCGCGATCGCGAGCCGGACGTAGCGGGCCTCCAATGAGACGCCGGCACCGAGGAGCGTGCACAGGGTGCTGATCGTGATCGCACCGCCGACCGACAGCCACACGGGCAGGACGTCGTCGGCGCGGGAACGGGCGTCACGAGGCCGGTTGCGTCCGAGCAGGCCGGCGAAGGGTGCGCGGAACCGCCCCCGGACCACACCGGCGACGACGGCGAGCGGTGCGGCGATGAGGACGAGGAACCCGGCGGCGACGCCCGTGGCGAGGAACACGGTGCGCCAGGCGAAGACGGCCTGGATCGTCGGGACGGCGGTGTCGAACGACGTCCGGGCGGACCAGTCGCCGGCGGGTCCCGACCAGTCGATGCCGCCGGGGCCACCAGCCGTCGCACCGGGGGAGGGGGCCCCACCGGACGATCCGCCGCTGCCCACGCCCCCGGGGCCGTCGACGTCGTGCCCGTCGCCGTCGGCCGCGGAACCGCTGCCACCCGGAACGCCGCTCCCGCCGCCGGTCGATCCGGACGCGGCCGGTGCGCCCGCGCCGCTCGACGCGTCCGCCGTGCCGGACGGTGTCCCCTGCGCCGTCGGCAGCACGGCCGTCGCGGTCACGAGGACCCGGGTGTCGGCCGAGGCGCGTGAGGTGTTCCCGGCCGGGTCGCGTTGCACGGCGGTGAGCACCCGGCTGCCCGGGTCGATCGAGCCCCGCGTCGCACAGGTCCAGCGACCGCTCGCACCCACGTCGGCGGTGCAGACGGGCGCGTGGTCGACGTACACCGTCACGACGGCGTCCGACGCCCCGGTGCCGGAGACCCGGATCGGCAGGGCGCTCACCCGCGCTCCTGGGCGGGGCGTCGTGATCCGCGGTGCCGCGGGCACGGACCGGTCGAGCGTCAGGGACACGGACGCCGACGACGCGCTCCGCAGGTCGGACCGGTACCCCGCCGCCGTGCTCGCCGTCTGGGTCGCCGAGACCGTGACCGTCCCGTCGCCGACCGTCCGGGGGAGGGAGACGACCCAGCGCCCGTCCCGTCCCACGATCGCGTCCGTCTGCACGGTCGACCCGGCGACCGAGACGGTCACGGAGGCGCCGGGACGACCGTCGCCGGCGACCGCGCCGGTGGTCGTGCCGCGGGACGCGACCGTCGGCGGCGTAACGACGTCCGACGCCGGGGTCTCCGCGGTGCCGAGGAGCGGCTCCTGCTCGTCGACCGCGGTGAAGACCTGCTGCGGCCCCGAGGTCACCGTCCCCAGGCAGGACCACGTGCCGTCGCTGCGGACCGTCGCCGTGCAGACGGTGCGTCCGCCGGTGGCGACCTGCACGCGGTGCCCGATGGTCCCGGTGCCGTGGAACCGGGCCGTCGCCGTCGTGATGTCGCCCGGGTCGGCGATGCTCGGTACGACCGAGGGACCGCTCGACGTCGGCGGACCGGTCGGGGTCGGGTGGCCGTAGACGGGACCGGTCGGGGTCGGGGTCGGGGTCGGGCTGGCGGTCGGGTCGGCCGGCGACTCCTCGGCGAGCGTCCGCGCAGCCGGGGCAGGGCTGGTGGACGGCACAGGGGTCTCGGACGCTCCTGACGCTGCGACCGCGCCGGCCGGCGCCACAGCCAGTCCGACCAGCCCCGCGGAGAGGACGAGTCCGGCCGAGAGCCCGAGGGCCACGAGGACCACTGGCCGCAGCGACCGGGCGGCGGGACGGATCCGGCGTGGTCGGGTACGACGAACGGGGCCGTCGCCCCCGACGGCCCGCTCGTCCTCCTGCTCCCCGGGCGTGCTCACCGTTCCCATCACACGTGATCGAGCGGCTGTGGTCAATCCGCCTCGCGGATGATCCGGTGGACGCGGCCCATCCCGAACCCGCGGTGTGTGCAACTCGGGAATCGCCCGTGAACCGCTCCAGCGTCGGAGGAGCGCCGGCCGAGCGTCGATAGACTCAGCGGTGGCCCGCGCCGCCCGAGGACGACCGATCCGGACGACCCTGATCCGGTCCCACACGGCGGAACGGACGCAGCCCGACCGCGGTCACCGCGCGGTTCCCGACGCGCAAAGGAGTACGCCCGCATGGACACCGGACTCATCACGACGCTCATCGTCGTCGGAGTGGTGGTGGTCGTCCTCGTCGTCATCGGCATCTACCTGTGGGTGACGTACAACGCGCTCGTCACGCTCAAGGTCCGCGTCGACGAGGCGTGGAGCGACATCTCCGTGCAGCTCAAGCGGCGGGCCGACCTCATCCCGACGATCGTGGACACGGTGAAGGGGTACGCGGCGCACGAGAAGGCGGTCTTCACCGACGTCACCCAGGCGCGCGCGGAGACGCTCAGCGCCGGAGACGCCGAGGCCGCGTCCGCTGCCGAGGGCCACATGCAGAAAGCGTTGAAGAGCGTGTTCGCCGTGGCCGAGGGCTACCCGCAGCTGCAGTCCAGCCAGAACTTCCTGCAGCTGCAGTCCGAGCTCGTCGACACCGAGGACAAGATCCAGTCCGCCCGCCGCTTCTACAACGGCGGGGTCCGCGAGCTGAACACGAAGATCCGCGTGTTCCCGAACTCCGCGTTCGCGAAGAACCGCGGCTTCACCGAGGCGCCGTTCTTCGAGACCGCCGAGCCGGCCGCGATCGCCGAGCCGCCGCGCGTCCAGTTCTGACCCGCCCGAGCGACCTCACCGGACCGCCGTGTACCGCGCGATCGCGCGCAACAAGCGCAACACCGTCCTGATCGTCCTGGTCTTCCTGCTCGTCATCGGCGCGCTCGGCTTCCTCGGCGGGTACCTCGTCGGGAACGTCTCCATCGGCGTCATCGTGCTCGCCGTGGCGCTGGGCTACGCCGTCCTGCAGTACTTCCTCGCGGCGCGCCAGGCCGTCGCGATCGCCGGCGGCATCGAGGTCGACCGCGCCACCGAACCCCGGCTCTGGCGGACGGTCGAGAACCTCACGATCGCGACCGGGATGCCGATGCCGCGCGTGTTCGTCATCGACGACCCCTCGCCGAACGCCTTCGCCACTGGACGGGACCCGGAGCACGCCGTGGTCGCGGCCACCACCGGCCTGCTCGCGATCATGGACGACCAGGAACTGCAGGGCGTGATGGCCCACGAGCTCGGGCACGTGCAGAACCACGACATCCGCGTCTCGACGATGGTGTTCGGCCTCGTGGTCGCGGTCGGACTCCTCGCCGACGTCCTGCTGCGCATCTCGATCTTCAGTGGGCTGAGCGGTCGCGGGCGCAGCAACAACGACAACGGCGGCAACAACCCGATCCTCCTGATCGCCGGACTCGTCGCGGTCGTCGTCGCGCCCATCGCCGCGGCGGGCGTGCAAGCCGCCGTGTCCCGACAGCGGGAGTACCTCGCCGACGCGACCGGGGCGATGACCACGCGGCACCCGGAGGGCCTGGCCCGGGCACTCGAGAAGCTCGGTGCGTACGGCCGTCCGATGCGGACGCAGAACTCGTCGATGGCGCACCTGTGGATCGCCGACCCGATGCGCCCCGGCGTGATGGACCGCCTGTTCTCGACGCACCCGCCGTTGGCCGACCGTGTGGCACGGCTCCGCGGCAGCATCGACCGCTTCTGACTCCTTCCGTCCACCGTGACGCAGCGACCCGTCGCAGCGACGGCGCGGCGGCGTCGCAGGCACCCCTGCCCAGCCGCCGCTGTCGGACGGTGACCAGGAGCCGGACGGGAGGCCCGTGGCGGCGCCCGCCGTGCCTCCTGTCCGTCAGCTGGTCGCGACGGCGGGCTCGGCTGCGGGCGCCTCGGCGTCGTCCGCGGCGACGTGCGGCACGAGATCGACGCCCAGCGCTCCGGCGAGGGCCGCTGCCGCCGTACCGCGGTCCGTCACCTCGACCTGGTCGAGCCCCTGCCACGCGGCGGTCCGGAGCAGGGTCGCCGCGAGGCGCTCGGCGTCGAGCCGCTCCCCGGGCTCCTGCCACGCCGTCCGTACCCGGAGCACGCCCCGCTGGCGGTCGCTCTTCAGGTCGATGCGCCCGACGAGCCGGTCGTCCTGCAGGACGGGCAGGACGTAGTAGCCGAAGACGCGTTTGGGGGCCGGTGTGTAGATCTCGATGCGGTAGTGGAAGCCGAACATGCGCTCGGCACGGGGACGGAACCACACCACCGGATCGAACGGGCTGAGGACCGCGTCGGCGCGGACGGTCCTCGGGACCCGGGCGGCGGCGTCCATCCACGCGCGGTCCCGCCAGCCCTCGACCTGCACCGGGACGAGTTCGCCCGCTTCGGTCAGCTCCGCGAGCGCTCGGGCCGTGTCGTCGGCTCGGAGTCGGTAGTGGTCGGCGATGTCCGCGCGCGTGCCGACGCCGACGGATCGGGCGGCACGGCGGACGAGCTCCCGGACGGCGTCCGCGCGAGGGGGTGCGTCCTGCAGGAACCCCACGGGCAGCACCTGGTCGGGGAGGGCGTAGACCCGCTCGAACCCGGACCGTCCGGCGCTCACCACGTCGCCCCAGCGGAACATCTGCTCGAGGCCGATCTTCACGTCGCTCCAGCCCCACCACGGTCCGCGGCGGACGTTGGACTCGTGCTCGACGTCACTCGCCCGCATCGGTCCCTCGGCGGCCAGCAGTGCTCGGAGCTCGCGGCGGACCCCCTCCGTCCGCGTGACGGTGTCGACACGGTTCGGCCGGGCGTCGCGGAGCCGGAACGCGTCCATCCGCCACCGGAACAGCCGGAGGTCGTCACGGGGGATGAAGGCGGCCTCGTGCGCCCAGTACTCGAGGTAGGGCGCACGCCGTGCCGTCGTGAGGCGGTCGAGGGTGCTCCGGTCGTACGCGCCGAGACGGGCGGCGAACGGGAGGTAGTGGCTGCGCTCGAACACGTTGACCGAGTCGATCTGCAGCAGCCCGAGTCGGCGGAAGCCGGCGGTGAGCGCCCGCGTCGAGACCGCGGGCGAGGGCTCCGAGCCGAACCCCTGCGCCGCGAGGGCGACCCGGCGTGCCTCGGCTGCGGAGAGCGTCGTCCTGACCATGCCCCGACCGTAGCGAGAGCCGCCGACACGCAGTCCTGGGATTCGTATGCCGGATGCGGAACCTGTCAGGACGCACATCGGTACACTCGCGGGCATGGCCTGGGGCAAGAAGACTCATCCCGACCCCGTCGTCGAGGACTCGGTGCCCACGGGCATGCGGATCGCGGGGGCGTGGTCGTGGCGCGTGCTGGTGGTGCTCGGCGTGGTGGCGGTGTTCATCTACCTCGTCATGCTCTTCAGCGAGGTGCTCATCCCGTTCCTCATCGGGATCGTCGTGGCGTCGCTCCTCGTCCCGCTGTCGAACTGGATGCAGCGGCACCACGTGCCGAAGTGGGTCGCCGTCGTCGTCAGCCTCGTCGGCGGTCTCGCTGCCGTGGGCGCGCTCATCTGGCTCGTCGTCGACCAGATCGCCGCGGCCTTCCCGTCCTTGCGTGACCGGGCGCTGCAGCAGTACGACACGATCCAGCAGTTCCTGAAGAACTCCGGGCTGAGCATCAGCGAGAAGGACTTCAACAGCTACCTCGACCAGGCGACGAGCTGGCTGCAGGACAACTCCGGCTCGATCCTGTCGGGCGCGGCGAGCGTGGGGTCCTCGCTGACGCACGTGCTGACCGGGCTCTTCGTCGTCATCTTCACGGTGATCTTCCTGCTCATCGACGGCAAGAACGTCTGGCGCTGGGTCGTCCGGATCTTCCCGAGGAAGGCCCGCCCCGCGATCGACGGCGCGGGTGTCGCCGGTTGGACGACGCTGACGAGCTTCGTGCGGGTGCAGATCTTCGTCGCCTTCGTGGATGCGGTCGGCATCGGCATCGGCGCGTTCGCCCTGCAGCTGCCGCTCGTCGTGCCGATCGCCGTGTTCGTCTTCCTCGGCGCGTTCATCCCGGTCGTCGGCGCGATCGTCACCGGCATCCTCGCGGTGTTCATCGCGCTCCTGTTCAACGGATGGGGCGCGGCGCTCATCATGCTCGGTGTGGTCCTCGCGGTGCAGCAGATCGAGGGGCACATCCTGCAGCCGCTCGTCATGGGCAGTGCCGTCAAGGTGCACCCGCTGGCCGTCGTGCTCGGCGTGACGGCGGCGTCCGGCCTGGCGGGCATCGCCGGGGCGTTCTTCGCGGTGCCGCTCATCGCCACCGTCAACTCGATGGTGACCACGATCGCCAGCGGGCGGTGGCGCGGACTCGACTCCGACCACGTCCAGCAGGCGGTGGAGCGCAACCGCGCGGGCAAGGCCGCGAAGCGTCGGGGTCGACGACGGAAGGACGTGCCGGAACCCGGCAGCGACCAGCAGCCCACGGCCGCGAAGGGCACGGCCGGCTGACCGAGCGCGTCACGAGTTCGCGGCGGGGTCCCGGAGCGGCGATGATGGGGGAGTGACCGACACCTCCGCGCCCCAGCTCCCCGACACCGCGATCCCGACGCTCGCGGACATCGAGGCCGCACGCGCCACCATCGCCGGGGTCGCCCGGGTGACACCGATGGAGTCGTCGCAGTACCTGGCCGAGGTGCTCGGGTCCCCGGTGCACCTCAAGTGCGAGAACCTCCAGCGCACCGGCGCCTACAAGGTCCGCGGTGCCTACAACCGACTCGCCGCCCTCACCCCCGAGCAGCGCGCCAAGGGGGTCGTCGCGGCGAGCGCGGGCAACCACGCCCAGGGCGTCGCCCTCGCAGCCCGTGAGCTCGGCATCCCGGCGACGATCTTCACCCCGGTCGGGGTGGCCCTGCCGAAGCTGCAGGCGACGCGACACTACGGCGCCGACGTCGTGCTCCGGGGCCACAGCGTGGAGGAGGCGCTGAGCGCCGCCAAGGACTTCGCCGCCCGCACCGGTGCCGTGTTCATCCCGCCGTTCGACCACCCCGCCGTCATCGCCGGGCAGGGCACCCTCGGCCTCGAGATCATGGACGAGGTGCCCGAGGTCGACACGGTCGTCGTGCCGATCGGCGGCGGCGGCGTCATCGCCGGCATCGCGCTCGCCGTCAAGGGCACGGCCGAACGGCTCGGCCGCCGGGTCCGGGTGATCGGTGTGCAGGCCGCCAACGCCGCCGCCTACCCGACGTCGATCGAGGCCGGCGAGCCGGTGACGATCCAGACCACCCCGACGATCGCCGACGGCATCGCCGTCGCGCGCCCGGGAGACCTGAACTTCCCGATCATCCGCGACCACGTCGACGAGATCGTCACCGTGACCGACGACGACGTCGCCCGGGCGCTCCTCGTGCTGCTCGAGCGGGCCAAGCTCGTGGTCGAACCCGCGGGTGCGGTCGGGGTCGCGGCGATCATCTCCGGCGTCGTGCGTGACACCGGCCGGACCGTCGTGCTGCTGAGCGGCGGGAACATCGACCCCCTCATGATGGAGCGGGTCATCACCCGGGGCCTCGTCGCCGCGTCGCGGTACATCGGCATCCGGATCATGCTCCCGGACCGTCCCGGTCAGCTCGCCCGCGTCTCGCAGGTGATCTCCGACGCCGGCGCGAACGTCGTCGAGGTCCTGCACACCCGGCACGGGCAGGGACTGGTGATCAACGAGGTCGCCCTCGACCTGTCGATCGAGGCACGTGGACCCGAGCACGCGCAGGAGGTCATCGGCCGCCTGCAGGAGGCGGGCTTCCGCCCCGAACTGCTCGAGCGCTGAGCGCGCGCCCGGCCACAGACGGACAGGAGGCGCGGTGCCAGCCGGCACCGCGCCTCCTGTCCGGAACGCATCGCGTCCTACGGCTCGTAGCGCTCGACCTTCGTCACCTCGACGGCGATCTCCTTGCCGTTCGGGGCCGTGTAGGTGGTCTTCTCACCGGCACGGAGGCCGACGATGGCGGCCCCGACCGGGCTGACCGGGCTGTACACGGTGAGGTCCGAGCCCTCGCCGACGATCTCGCGGTTGCCGACGAGGAACGTCGACTCGTCGCCGGCGATGACGGCGGTGACGACCGTGCCTGGCTCGACGGTGCCGTCGAAGTCGGCCTCGCCGACCGTGGCGTGCTTCAGCAGGTCCGTGAGCTGACGGATGCGGGCCTCGATCTTGCCCTGCTCGTCCTTGGCCGCGTGGTAGCCGCCGTTCTCCTTGAGGTCGCCCTCTTCACGCGCCGCCTCGATGCGGTCCGCGATCTCCTTGCGCCCCGGACCGGAGAGCTGCTCGAGCTCCGCCTGGAGACGGTCGTGGGCCTCCTGGGTCAGCCAGGTGACCTGGGTGTCGTTGCTCATGGTGCATCCCTTCAACAAAGAGCGAGACCGGCCGTCGGGGCCGGTCTCGCTCTGCGGATCACAGCAGTCTAGGGAACCCAGCAGTCGTGGATCAAGCCGGTCACGCCGCGTGTCGTCGTGCGGACCTCGGTCGAGATGGTGCGGGACCGCTGGTCGCTCGCAGGCAGGTCGACGACCTTCCAGCCGACGATCGTGTACGACTTGTCGAGCACCTGGACGGCGCAGTCGGCGCGCGTCCCGGGGTCGACCGACACCTGCGAGCGCACGACCGTGGTGTGGTCGGAGAGGACCTTGTACCCGACGTCGTCGCTGTCGAGCCCGTGACTGGTCTGCCCCGGACCGGCCCAGACGACCCACACCGCGAAGACGACCACGATCGCGACGGCCGCGGCGATCGCGAGCGCTCGGGAACGGCGACGACGCGACGGCGTCCGGCCGTAGCGGTCGTCGAGCGTGGCCGCGGCGGTCGCCGACGCGACGGTCGGTGTGGCGGGGTGCTGCTGATCGGACAGTTCGGGGCTCCCGGGGTGGATATCCTGATGACCAGGGTAGTTCACGCCTGGCTGTGTGCCGCCCGCGTCCGCCCGCTCCCGCACGGACCCCGACCGCGTCGAGGGCCGTGCACGAACCGCGAGGAACCCACGTGCCCTACCGTCTGCTGGCCGTCCACGCCCACCCCGACGACGAGTCGAGCAAGGGAGCGGCGACGGCGGCCAGGTACGTGGCCGAGGGCGCCCAGGTCCTCGTCGTGTCCTGCACGGGCGGCGAGGCCGGCGACATCCTCAACGACCAGCTGGGCGAGCCCGCCACCACCCGGGCGCACCGCGACATGGCCGGGTACCGCCGCACCGAGATGGCCGCGGCGCAGCAGGCCCTCGGCATCGACCACGTCTGGCTCGGCTACCACGACTCCGGGCTGCCGGAGGAGGGCGAGACCGTCCGCCCCGGCACGTTCGCCACGGTGCCGCTGGAGTACTCGACCGAGGCGCTCGTCCGCGTGGTCCGCCGGTTCCGCCCGCACGTGCTCGTCACCTACGACGAGAACGGCGGCTACCCCCACCCCGACCACATCCGCTCGCACGAGGTGTCGGTGGCCGCCTGGCGCGACGCCGCCGACCCGACGAAGTACCCGGCGGCGGGCGAGCCCTGGGCCGTCGCCAAGCTCTACTACGAGCGCACGATGAACCCGCGTCGGTTCACCGCGATCTACGAGGCGATGCAGGAACGCGACCCCGCCGACCCCGCGCTCGAGCAGCTGCGGGAGTGGGTGGAGCGGTTCGCCGACCGGCCGGACCTCTCGACGACCCACGTCGACGTCCGCGGGTACTTCGACGCCCGCGACGCCGCCCTGCACGCGCACGCGAGCCAGGTGCCGCCGGACAGCGCGTTCTTCTCCTGGCCGAACGACCTCCTCGCGACGGTGTGGCCGACCGAGGACTACCAGCTCGTCGAGGCCCGCGTGCCGACGTCGACGCCGGAGTCCGACCTGTTCGCGGGGATCACGGCAGACGAGGACACCACCGCGTGAGCAGCACCTGGGCGGCACTCGCCGCAGCCACCCCCGTTCCGAGCCCGACCTCCACGGTGCCGGACGTCGAGGTCACGCCGGGCGTCGCCGGCTTCATCGCGATCGCGGTCGTCGCGGTCGTGACGATCCTGCTCGTCATCGACATGACACGGCGCATCCGTCGCACGCGGTACCGCGCCGAGATCCGGGAGCGACTCGAGTCCGAGGCGGGTGCGGAGGGTGCCGAGGGTGTCGCCACGGACGAGCCGGAGCGGCGGGCGGCCGAGGACGGCCGCGCCGACGTCGGCGACGACACCGAACGCGGGTAGACGCGACCCCGACGGCGGACGGGAGGCCCGTGGCGGCGCCGCCACGGGCCTCCCGTCCGTCGGGACGCGCCCCGCGCGTGGGTGACCGTTCCGCGCGTGGGTGACCGTTCCGCTCGTAGGTGACCGATTCGCTCGTAGGAGGTCGTTCGGAACGACCTCCTACGAGCGGAATGGCTTCCTACTGCAGGCGTGATGGGAAGGAACGCGCGGTGACGGACCCGCGGAACGACATGCTCCGGCAGGCGTGGCGGGGCCCGCTGGTCAGCGGATCGGGTCGAGCGCGACGATGAGCACGCCGACCCACTGCGCCGCGAACGCCGCCACCGTGAAGGCGTGGAACACCTCGTGGAAGCCGAACACGCGCGGCGACGGGTCCGGACGCTTGAACCCGTACACCAGCGCGCCGAGCACGTAGGCGAGTCCGCCGGACAGCACGAGAACCGTCATGGGGACACTCGCGGCGAAGAACTGCGGCAGCAGACCGAGCGCGGCACACCCCAGCACGAGGTAGATCGGGACGTAGAGCCACCGTGGCGCTCCGATCCAGAGCACCCGGAACGCGATGCCCAGCGCTGCCCCCGACCACATCACCCACAGCACGACCACCATGAGGGTGTGCGGGAGAGCACAGATGGCGATCGGTGTGTAGGTGCCGGCGATGAGCAGGAGGATGTTCGTGTGGTCGATGCGCTTCAGGATCCTCTTGACCGTCGGGCCCCACGGGAACCGGTGGTAGGTCGCCGAGACGCCGAAGAGCAGCAGCGAGCTCGCCATGAACACCGCACTGCCCGCCTTGGCCGCTGGTGAACCGGCGAGGCTGACGAGGACGACCCCCATCGCGATCGCGAACGGGAAGGTGCCGAGGTGGATCCATCCCCGCCAGGCCGGCCGGGGCGGCTCCGTGGCGGTCGCGGCCTCCTCGGTGAAGGGGACGTGCGGGAGGGTCCCGGTGTCGTTCGTGGCCTGCATGGGGCGACAGTAGGGGGCCTGCCCGAACGTCCGCCGAGCGCCCGGTGTCATGTCGGTGTCGGCCCACCGGGTGGCGCGGGTGCGGTCGCATCCGTCCAGCGCGTCCGTCGCGGCGCGTTCCGATGACGGGTGCACTATGTTCGTTCCGTGGCGAGCAGGGTGGGACGGAACGGGCGTGGACTCCTGTACCGCGCCTACCAGCGCCGCATCCGCAGGCAGATCGACGGGGCGCCGACACCGAAGCACGTCGCCATGATCGTCGACGGCAACCGACGGTGGGCGAAGCAGCTCGGCCTCGACTCGGCCGCCCACGGACACCGCGCCGGCGCCGCCAAGATCCCGGAGTTCCTCGACTGGTGCGACGACCTCGGCATCGAGGTCGTGACGCTGTACCTGCTGTCCGCCGACAACCTCACCGGTCGGGGCGGGGAGGAGCTCGAGCAGCTCGTGGGGATCATCGCCGACCTCGCCGGGGTGCTCGCCGACCACCGCGACTGGCGCGTGCAGCACGTCGGGTCGAACGAGGGGTTGCCCGCGGACCTCGTCGCCGCGCTCGAGGACGCCGAGCGCCGGACCGCCGACCACACGGGGCTCCACGTCAACCTCGCGGTCGGGTACGGCGGCCGACGTGAGATCGCCGACGCCATGCGGAGCATCGTCCGGGCGCACGGCGAGGGCGGGGGGACACTCGACACCCTCGCCGAGGTCCTCACGCCGGAGCTCATCGGCGACCACCTCTACACGCAGGGGCAGCCGGACCCGGACCTCGTGATCCGCACCTCCGGCGAGCAGCGGCTGTCGGACTTCATGCTCTGGCAGAGCGCCCACAGCGAGTTCTACTTCGTCGAGGCGTTCTACCCCGACCTCCGCGAGGTCGACTTCCTGCGTGCAGTACGCGACTTCGGGCTGCGGTCGCGGCGCTTCGGCGGCTAGCGGGTCCGTCGGCCGGACAGTCCACGGAGCGTCATCACCGGGCGCCCGGTTCGGCGCGAGCAGACCGTCCCAGTACACTCACAGGGTTTTCGTTCCACGGAAGGTTGCCCCAGTGAACATCAACGAGTATGCCTCAGGCTTCGCGGAGGAGCCCGGCTACCTCGATCACGCCGCGTTCGGCCCGGTGCAGACCGCCGTGCTCGAGGAACAGCGCGTGCTCGGCACCATCCAGGAGCACATGCGCTTCGGCGCGATGGAGACGCTCGACGAGCAGGATGCCCGGGTCCGCACGGTCGCCGCGCGTCTCGTCGGACGCCGGGACGACCAGGTGGTGTCGCAGACCGCGACGACGCCGGGGCTGGTGCACACCGCGTTCGGCCTGACCGGCGGTGTGCTGGTTGCGGCGGACGACTACCCGGCGATGCCCCTCGCGCTCGCGTCGGCGGCCTCGTCGACCGGTGGTCGTGTGCACCCGGTCGTGATCGAGTCCGGCGTCGGTTGGGCGACGCCCGAGCTGATCCGCGAGCGGCTGACCGACGAGGTGACCGCCGTCGCCGTGTCGCTCGTCGACTGGCGGACGGGCTACCTCGTCGACCTCGCCGCGATGCGGGAGGTCGTCGGCGATCGACTGCTCATCGTCGACGCGATCCAGGGCTTCGGGATCGTCGACGCCGCCTACGACGCCGCCGACGTGGTCGCGACGGGCGGGCAGAAGTGGCTGCACGCGGGGTGGGGGACCGGCTTCACGGCGTTCAGCGATCGGGCACTGAACCGGCTGCGTCCGGCGCTGTCCGGCCCGGCCGGCACGACCGGGTGGCCGGCCGAGGTCCCCTCCGTGAAGTCCGGCGCAGGGGCGTTCGTCTCGACCCGGATCGATCCGGTGGCGCAGGCCCGGATGGCGGTGTCGCTCGAACGGCTCGCCGGCGTCGGCGTCGCAGCCGTGCAGGAGGCGGTCGCAGAGCGGGTCGAGCGGGTGTTCGACATCGCCGACGAGTTCGGCCTGGTGGTCGAGTCCAGCCGCGACCCCCGCGAGCGAGCCGGGATCGTCGCGCTCCGTCCGCCGCAGGGTCGACTCACGGCACTGTCGGCGGCACTGCACAACCACGGCGTCACGGTGACGACCCGACTCGGGGTCGCGCGCGTCTCCGTGTTCGCGTCCACCACGGACGAGACCCTCGACATGTTCCGCGACGCCTGCCTGTCCTACGCCACGATGCCGTAGCAGGCGCGTCGCGCGGGGCGCGCGCGGCGCGGTTGCCCCTGCGGAAGCGACAGGCGTGTCGCGCGCAGCGCGGTTGCCGTCACGAAGGCGACAGAAACGGGTGCGCCGACGGCAGCACACTGTCGCTTTCGCGAAAGCGACGGGCTTCGCCGCGACGGAAGGGAGGCGCGGTGCCAGCCCGCACCGCGCCTCCCGTCCGTGGTGTGCACCGGTCGGGCGCGACGCGTTCACACGACCGTAACCGGACAGGCAGCGTGTCGCGATTCCACCCGGCAGGCGACGGTCGTAGGTTGACCGCATCGGGCACCGCGCCCGATCGAAGCGGCCGCAGCAGGTGCTTCGAGACCCGCTCCAGTGGCCGCGTCGAGGACAAGGACCGGGTCCTTCGCGGCCCGGGGATGGAGTGGTCGTGACCTCTCAGAACGTCTCTCGCGGAACCCAGCACCAGCCCACCGCGGACTCGTCCACACCGGTCGCCCAGCGCACGTACGTGCTCGACACCTCGGTGCTCCTCAGCGATCCGCGGGCGTTGTTCCGCTTCGCCGAGCACGCGGTCGTCCTGCCCGTGGTCGTCGTCAGCGAGCTGGAGTCGAAGCGGAACGACCCGGAGATCGGGTACTTCGCCCGGCAGGCGCTCCGGATCCTCGACGACCTGCGGGTCGAACACGAGCGCCTCGACTTCCCGATCGCGATCGGCGAGGGCGGTTCGCTGCGCGTCGAGCTGAACCACTCCAACCAGTCCGTCCTGCCGTCGGGCCTGCAGCTCGGGGACAACGACTCGCGGATCCTCGCGGTCGCGATGAACCTCCAGAACGACGGACTCGACGTGGTCGTCGTGTCCAAGGACCTCCCGCTCCGGGTGAAGGCCGCCTCGATCGGCATGGCCGCCGAGGAGTACCGTGCCGAGCTGGCGGTCGACTCCGGTTACACGGGCATCACCGAGCTGCAGGTGTCCGGCGAGCAGATGGCGGACCTCTACGACCGCGAGGAGATCCGCTCGTCGCAACTGGCCGGCGTGCCGGTGAACACCGGGGTGGTCATCCACTCCGAGCGGGGTTCGGCACTCGGCCGGGTGCACGAGGCCGGAGGAGTCGCGCTCGTCCGCGGTGACCGCGAGGTGTTCGGGCTCCGCGGACGGTCGGCCGAACAGCGACTCGCGATCGACGCCCTGCTCGACCCCGAGATCGGCATCGTGTCGCTCGGTGGCGCCGCCGGCACCGGCAAGTCGGCACTCGCGCTCTGCGCCGGGCTCGAGGCCGTGCTCGAACGACAGCAGCACAAGAAGATCATGGTGTTCCGGCCGCTCTACGCGGTGGGTGGCCAGGAGCTCGGGTACCTGCCAGGCGACGCCGCCGAGAAGATGAACCCGTGGGCGCAGGCGGTGTACGACACGCTCGGTGCACTGGTGTCGGACAACGTCCTCGACGAGGTGGTCGAGCGCGGGATGCTCGAGGTGCTGCCGCTGACGCACATCCGCGGACGCTCCCTGCACGACGCGTTCGTCATCGTGGACGAGGCGCAGTCGCTCGAACGGAACGTCCTCCTGACGATGCTGTCGCGCATCGGGCAGAACTCACGGGTGGTCCTGACGCACGACGTCGCGCAGCGGGACAACCTCCGGGTCGGCCGGCACGACGGCGTCGCGTCGGTGATCGAGCGACTCAAGGGGCACCCGCTGTTCGCGCACGTGACGCTGACGCGGTCGGAGCGCTCGGCGATCGCGGCGCTCGTGACCGAGATGCTCGACTCGCCGGACCTCGTGTAGCGGGGCGGCGGCCGGCGCTTACTCTTCCGCGAAAGCGACAGATGTGCGCGCAGCCTCAGCGGACATCTGTCGCTTTCGCGGAATGTGTCCGGCGCGGGGCAGGGCGGCCGCACGACGGACGGGAGGCGCGGTGCCGGCTGGCACCGCGCCTCCCGTCCGTCAGCGGGTGCGTCCGTCAGTTCGGGTGCGTCATGCTCAGCACGTCGAGGGCGCTGTCGAGCTGCTCCTCGGTGACCTCGCCCCGCTCGACGTAGCCCAGCGCGACCACGGCCTCGCGCACGGTGATGCCCTCGGCGACGGCGTGCTTCGCGACCTTCGCGGCGGCCTCGTAGCCGATCACCCGGTTCAGCGGCGTCACGATCGAGGGCGACGACTCCGCGAAGGCCCGTGCGCGGTCGAGGTTGGCCTCGAGCCCGTCGATGACCTTGTCGGCCAGCACCCGCGAGCTGTTCGCCAGCAGACGCACGGACTCGAGGAGCGCCGTGCCCATGACCGGGATCGCGACGTTCAGCTCAAAGGCTCCGGACGCGCCGGCCCAGGCGACGGTGGCGTCGTTGCCGATCACCCGCGCGGCGACCATGAGCGTCGCCTCGGGGATGACCGGGTTGACCTTCCCGGGCATGATCGACGAGCCCGGCTGCAGGTCGGGGATGTGCAGCTCACCGAGACCGGTGTTCGGCCCCGAGCCCATCCACCGCAGGTCGTTGTTGATCTTCGTCAGGCTGACCGCGATCACCTTGAGCGCACCGGACGCCTCCACCAGGGCGTCCCGCGCTCCCTGCGCCTCGAAGTGGTCGAGGGCCTCGGTGACGGGCAGGTCGGTGTCGGCGGCGAGCTGTGCGATCACCCGCTGCGGGAACCCCGCGGGGGTGTTGATGCCGGTGCCGACGGCGGTGCCGCCGAGCGGGACCTCGGCGACGCGGGGGAGCGTGGCGTTCACCCGTTCGATGCCGAGCCGGATCTGGCGCGCGTACCCGCCGAACTCCTGTCCGAGGGTCACGGGGGTGGCGTCCATGAGGTGCGTGCGGCCGGACTTCACCGCGTCGGCCCAGAGCGTGGCCTTGCGTTCGAGCGACTCGGCGAGGTGCTCGAGCGCGGGGACGAGGGTGCGGATGAGCGCCTCGGTCACGGCGACGTGCACGGAGGTGGGGAACACGTCGTTCGACGACTGCGAGGCGTTCACGTGGTCGTTGGGGTGCACGGGGGTGCCCGCGATGTCGGAGGCCAGCGTCGCGAGGACCTCGTTCATGTTCATGTTCGACGACGTCCCGGAGCCGGTCTGGTACACGTCCACCGGGAACTGGTCGTGGTGCTCCCCGGCGATGATCGTGTCCGCCGCCTTCGCGATCGCGTCGGCGAGGGCCGGGTCGACGATGCCGAGCTCCCCGTTGACGATCGCCGCGGCGCGCTTGATGCGGGCGAGGGCGACGATCTGGGCGCTCTCGAGGCCGCTGCCGGAGATCGGGAAGTTCTCGACCGCGCGCTGGGTCTGCGCCCGGTAGAGCGCCGAGGCGGGCACCCGCACCTCGCCCATCGTGTCGTGCTCGATGCGGAAACCGTCGTCCGTCGTCGCTGGGGTCTGGGTGGTGTCGGTCACGTCGTCGTGGTCCTTCCTGGGGTGCTCGCCGGTCGCGGTCGCGTCGGCTGGTGGTCCGTGACGGAGGTCGTCCGTCGCGGCACGGGTGCGGGCTCGCCGGCGTCGTGGTGGTTCGTCACCGCGACGCCGGCGGAGTCGTGGACGGGCTCGGTTCAGGCCTGGCCGACGACGGTGTCGATGGTCACCTCGCCGGAGGCGAGGTCGTAGGTGGCGCCGACGACCGCCAGGGTACCCTCCGCGACGGCGTCCGACACGGCACCGGAGCGCTCGAGGACCTGAGCGAGGGAGGCTTCGAGGTGCGCGGCGCCGACCGACTCCTGCGGGAGCTCGGCGTCGGTGCCGCGGACCTTCTCGACACTCGGAGCGATGGCGTCGACGATCGACTGCAGGTGGGGGGCCGGCACGGGGTCGCCCGAACGGGCCGCCGCGACCGCACCACACCCGGTGTGGCGCAGGACGACCACGAGGGGCGTCCCGAGTGCGACCACGGCGAACTCGATCGAGCCGAGGACGACGTCGTCGACGATCTGTCCGGCGTTGCGGATCGCGAAGAGGTCGCCGATGCCGGCGTCGAACACGTGCTCGAACGGCACGCGGGAGTCCGAGCACCCGAGGACCGTCGCGAACGGCGCCTGGGATCCGGCCAGCTCCGAGCGACGGTCGGGGTCCGTCCGACCCGTGCGGCGCTTGTCGGCGGCGAAGCGGGCGTTGCCCTCGACGAGCAGGCGGAGGGCCTCGGACGGGGTAGCGGCGGCGCGGTCGGGCATGGTCTTCCTCGGGGTCGATCGGTGAGCGGGTTCGGGAGTGGGTCGGTCGGGTCGGGCCGCGGGGAGAGCGGGCTACTGGTCGGCGAACTGCTCGGCCACGGCGGTGGCGACCGTCCGGAACGAGGAGTCGTCGGCGGTGCCGGCGAGCACGATCGTGGACCGGCCGAACGTGTGCACGAGGGCGTAGGCGTCGTTGCCGGCGTCCTGCCCTTCATCGCGGCGGTCGTACACGGTCCACTTCGTGCCGGCGATCGTCGTCGTGCCGGTCGACGGCTTCTGGTCGAGCTGGTTCGCCACCCAGGACGCGTTGGCGGAGACGCCCTGCCGCAGCGCGATGTACTGCTTGTCGGGAGTGAGCAGCCCGACGGTCCAGACGGACACGCCGTCGGCTCCCTTGTCGGCGTAGTCCGCGCGGTTCGCCGTGTAGGAGTCGGGGAGGGCCGGTGCCGCGAGCGTCACGCCCGACACCTGCGCCTGGGCAGCGACCTGCCGGTAGTCGACGGTGCGGTCCGCGACGGGCGTGTTCGGCCGCACGACCACGAGCACGAGGACCAGGACGACTGCGAGCGAGGCGATCAGGGCGATCACGAGGTTGAACGCCGTCTGGTGCTGCCGACGCGCGGTGCGCGCGGCGTCCTTGCGCGCCCAGGTCTCCTCCGGGGTCTCCGGACGACCGAGCTCGGCGACGATGGGGCGTCCGTCGGGATCGGTCACCGGGCGTCACCACCGTCCGTGGCGCGTTCGGCACCGCGCTCGTCCGAGGCGGCACGAGCGGCATCGAGACGGGCACGCGCACCGACGAGCCATTCCTCGCACCGGGCGGCCAGTGCCTCCCCACGCTCCCAGAGGCGCAGGGACCGCTCGAGCGTGGCGGAGCCCTGCTCGAGCTCGGCGACGACGCGCACGAGTTCGTCGCGGGCCGCCTCGTAGCTCAGGGTGGCGACGTCCTGCTCGGTTTCCTGCTGGGATGACACACCCCGATCCTACCGAGCGGCCACGGACACGGCGTCGCCGGACCGGACCCTGTGGAGAGCCGCGTGCCGGACCGACACTGTGGAGGACGCGCGCCGCGTGACGGGACCGCCACGGGCCTCCCGGCCGGTGCCCGACCCGCCCGGACCGCCCGGGTGCGCAGACCGCGCGGGTACTCAGACCGCGCCGTCGGGACCCGGCCCGTCCGGCGCCAGCGTCCCGCTGGCCGTCCCGATCCCGAGCGTGACGTGCACCGCGGTGTCGCCGTCGAGGTCGGCCGAGGCCCGGACGACGCTGCCGTCGGCGGTCTGCACGATCGCGTACCCGCGGCGGAGCGTGTCCCGCGGCGACAGGGCGCGGAGGCGGGCCGTCAGGTGACCGACGTCGGCGTGCGAACGCTCCAGGCGTCGGTCGAGCAGCTCGCGGGCGCGGGAGAGGTCACGCGCGACCTCTTCCGCACGGGTGTCGACCAGCCACGCCGTGGAGGCGAGGGCCGGTCGGGACCGCAGCGCGGCGATCCGGTCGGCCTCGACCGAGAGGGTGTGCGAGAGCCGGAGACCGAGCCGGGCACGGGCCTGCCGGACGTTCGCGAGTTCCTCGGCGACGTCGGGCACGACCCGCTTCGCCGCGTCCGTCGGGGTCGAGGCGCGGAGGTCGGCGACGTCGTCGAGCAGGGGACGGTCGGCCTCGTGCCCGATCGCCGAGACGATCGGCGTGGCCGCGGCCGCCGCGGCCCGGACGAGGGTCTCGTCGCTGAAGCCGAGCAGGTTCTGGAAGTCCCCACCGCCGCGCGCGATGACGATGACGTCGACGGAGGGATCGGCGTCGAGCTCGAGGATCGCCGCCGTCACCTCGCCCACGGTCCGGTCGCCCTGGACGGCGGTGTGCACCGTGCGGAACTCGACCTGCGGCCACCGCAGCTGCGCGTTGCGCTTGACGTCCTTCTCGGCGTCGGAGTCCTTGCCCGTGATGAGCCCGATGCGGTGCGGCAGGAACGGCAGGCGCTTCTTGCGCGCGGGGTCGAACAGCCCCTCGGCCGCCAGGGTCCGGCGCAGCCGCTCGAGCCGCTCGAGGAGGTCGCCGAGCCCGACGTGCTTCATCTCGACGACCTGCATCGTGAGCGAACCGCCCTTGACCCAGTAGTTCGGCTTGACGGCCGCGACGACCCGGTCGCCCTGCTTGAGGTCCGCCGGCACGCGGGAGCGCACGCTCGACCAGATCGAGAACGACACCGTCGCGTCGACCTCGACGTCCTTGAGCTTGCCGTAGACGTTGCCGCCCGCGACGTTCCACTGCGTGATCTCGCCCTCGACCCAGGCGGTGCCGAGCCGGTCGATCCAGTCGCGGAGCTTGGCGCCGAGGAGCGCGACGGGCCAGGGGTTGTCGGCCGTCGGCGGGCCCTGATCGATCGCCATGTCGCTCCTTCCGAACGCGGGACACCCATGCTGCCGCAGACCGGCGACACGACCGCCCGCACCGCGCCGCCGGGGCGTTCTCCACAGGCGTGACCGCGCCCAGGTCGCGCGGGTCGTGCTCACCTATCATCGGGGACGTGACGATCACCAACGGACACACGGTCCCTCTCGCCCCGCCTCGGGTGCACCCGGCGCGCGGGCGACTGCGGGACGAACCGGTGGCCGGCACGAAGAAGGTGCTGCTCGCGGCGCCGCGCGGGTACTGCGCCGGCGTCGACCGGGCCGTGGTCGCCGTCGAACAGGCACTCGAGCGCTACGGCGAGCCCGTCTACGTCCGGAAGCAGATCGTCCACAACGTCCACGTCGTCTCGACGCTCGAACAGCGGGGCGCCGTCTTCGTGGACGACGTCACCGAGGTCCCGCGCGGTGCCCACGTCGTCTTCAGCGCCCACGGCGTGTCACCAGCGGTCGTCGCCGGAGCGGCCGAGCGCGACCTGCACGCGATCGACGCCACCTGCCCCCTCGTGACGAAGGTGCACCGCGAGGCCACCCGGTTCGCCAGGGCCGACCGCACGATCGTCCTCATCGGCCACGCCGGGCACGAGGAGGTCGAGGGCACCATGGGTCACGCTCCCGACCGCACGATCCTGGTGAACGGACCGGAGGACGTCGCCGGACTCCAGGTCCCCGACCCGGACAACCTCGTCTGGTTGTCGCAGACCACGCTGAGCGTCGACGAGACGATGGAGACGGTCCGGCTACTCCGCGAGAAGTACCCCACCATCCAGGACCCGCCCTCCGACGACATCTGCTACGCCACGCAGAACCGCCAGGTCGCGATCAAGAAGGTGGCGCCCGCAGCGGACCTCGTGATCGTGGTCGGGTCCGCGAACTCCTCGAACAGCGTCCGCCTGGTCGAGGTCGCCCTCGAGCACGGCGCGAATGCCGCGCACCGCATCGACTACGCCGAGGAGATCCAGCAGGACTGGCTCGACGGCGTCGGCACCGTCGGGGTGACGAGCGGAGCCTCCGTCCCGGAGGAGCTCGTCACCGAGGTGCTCGAGCAGCTCGCGGACGCCGGCTACGCCGCGGTGGAGGAGGTCGTCACGGCCCACGAGGACCTCATGTTCTCGCTGCCGAAGGAGCTCAGGACGGACGCGGCCGGCCAGCCGACGCGCGCGCTCGGCGGTCGGCGCGCATGAGCGCTCCGGGCGACTGGTCGGACACTCCGGCGCACGACCCACGGACGGTGACGTCGCGCGACGGCCGGGAGGCACGGCACGATCCCCCCTCGTCGGCGTCGGCCGCGGTGCACGGTCGCGTCCACGGCACGCCGGCTCCCCAGTACGGTGAGTACGCGCCCGAGGGTTGGGTGAACCCGGTCCTGGTCGAGCAGGAGCGTCTGGAGCGCGAGGCCGAGGCGCGGGCACTCCGCGAACAGACCGAGCGATCGCGTGCGCCGATGCCCGGTTCGACGTCCGGCACACGGCCGGCTCCCGACCGGCCAGCAGGCGTTCGTCCCGACGCCCGACGACCGGCTGGTGCACGCGCCGGTGGTCGGACGAGCGGCAACGTCGTGCCGAGGAGCCGGTTCGGCGCGTCCCCCCTCGACTTCGGCATGACCGTCGGGCTCCTCGTACTGGGGGTGTACAGCGTGTTCGAGGCGCTGCTGGTCGGCGACGTGGCGTCGTCGATGCGGATGCTCGTCGAGCGCCAGTACACGTCGCTCTCCGACCCGTCGGTGCTCTCGGGTGCCGCTGCCGTCCGCGCGGTGGTGCTCGTCGTGGCGTTCGTCCTGGTCGCGTGGTGGTCCGTGCGCCGGCTCCGCGCCCGCCGACGCACGTTCTGGGTACCGCTCGTCGGCGGCGCGGTCGCGTCGGTGCTCGGTTCGGTGCCGATCGTGGTCGTGGTCTTCCAGGACCCTGCGATCCAGTCGTACCTCCACCGTCTCGCCGCCGGAGGCTGAAGCCACACCGGAGCGCTGCGAGGCCACCGCGTGGCGGCGGACCGTCGGGTCACGGGGACGACCGGGCCGCGCCCGTTCGCAGCATCCGGCGACGATCAGCCGGCGAGGAACGCGGCGACGGCGCCGTGGAGCGCCGCGAGGTCGTCGACGTGCACGAGCTCGCGGACCGAGTGCATCGACAGGAGCCCCACGCCGATGTCGATCGTCGGGATGCCCAGCCGGGTCGCCGCGATGGGCCCGATGGTCGATCCGCCGGGGATCGTGTTGACGTTCACGAACGGCTGGTACGCGACCCCCGCGGCGTCGCAGGCCGCGGCGAACACCGCCTCGCCCTTCGCCTCGGTCATGTAGCGCTGGTTCGCGCTGATCTTCAGGAGCGGGCCACCGCCGGGGCGCGGACGGTTCGTCGGGTCGTGCTTCTCGGGCTGGTTCGGGTGCACCAGGTGCCCGGCGTCGCTCGACAGCAACCACGATGCGCGGAACGCCCGTGCCGCCTCGGACCGGGTCGCCCCGAGCCCCTCCTGCACACGGCCGAGCACGTCCTCCAGGAACGGGCCGCCCGCGCCGGACGGCGTCGAGGACCCGATCTCCTCGTGGTCGAACGCCGCGAACACCGGGATGTGTCCGGCGTCGGCCGGAGCGTCGACGATGCCGCGGATGCCGGCGTGCACGCTCGTCAGGTTGTCCATCCGACCGGACGCGAGGAACTCGCGCTCGATGCCGATCCGGGCGGGCGCCTGCGTGTCCGCGAGGAAGAGGTCCCACGACACCGCGGTCTCCCCGAGTCGGGCGCGGAGCCACTCGGCCACGTCCGGGCCGCCCACGTCGCCGCCGATGCCGACGACCGGGATCGTGTGCCGCTGCCGGTCGATCTCCTTGCCGTCGTTCACGCCCCGGTCGAGGTGGATCGCCAGGTTCGGGATGCGCGCGACGGCCCCGGTGGAGACGAGTCGCACGGAGCCGTCGGCGTCGACGACCCGTCCGGCGATCGCGAGGTCACGGTCGAACCAGGTCGACAGCAGCGCGCCGCCGTAGACCTCGACGTTGAGCTGCTCCCACCCGAGCGTCCGCACCGTGGGGTTCGGCTTGACGCGGAAGGTCGGCGAGTCGGTGTGCGAGCCGAGGATCCGGAACGGTGTCGTCGCCGTCGCGCCCTCGGGGAGGCGCCACGCGATGACGGCACCGTCCCGCACGACCACGTACGCCCCGGGTCCCGTGGGCCAGGCGTCGAGCTCGGACAGTTCGGTGAAGCCCGCCGCCACGAGTCGGTCCCGTGCCGCCGCCGCCGCGTGGAACGCGGTGGGGGACTCGGTGACGTACTGGGCGAACTCGGAGGCGATGGCGTCGGCGGTCACGCTCCCCATCGTGGCACGGCGGCGGTGGTGACCAGACGCAGGACGGGGCGCGTCCGTCGGACGCGCCCCGTTCCTCCAGGCTGTTCGCCGCGGACTCAGCCCTTGGTGTGCCCGGCCGAGCCGAGCACCTTCGCGGCCTCGACCACGCGAGCCGCCATGGCGGTCTCGGCGACCTTGCCCCACGCGCGCGGGTCGTACTGCTTCTTGTTGCCGACCTCGCCGTCGATCTTGAGCACGCCGTCGTAGTTGCGGAACATCGAGTCGGCGATCGACCGCGTGAACGCGTACTGCGTGTCCGTGTCGATGTTCATCTTGATGACGCCGTTGCGGACGGCCTCGTGGATCTCGTCGTCGGTCGAGCCCGAACCGCCGTGGAAGACGAGGTCGAGCGGGTTCTCGCCGGTGCCGTGCTTCTCGGCGACCGAGGCCTGGATCTCGCCGAGGAGCTCCGGGCGCAGCTTGACGTTGCCGGGCTTGTAGACGCCGTGCACGTTGCCGAAGGTGAGGGCGGCGATCCAGCGGCCCTTGTCCCCGAGGCCGAGCGCGTCGACGACCTTCTCGACGTCGTTCGGGGTGGTGTAGAGCGCGTCGTTCGTGCCCTCGTGCTGGACGCCGTCCTCCTCGCCGCCGACGACACCGATCTCGACCTCGAGGATGGCGTTGATGTTGCGCGTCTTCTCGATCATCGTCTTCGCGATCTCGATGTTCTCGTCGAGGGGCACCGCGGAGCCGTCCCACATGTGCGACTGGAAGATGGGGTTGCGGCCCTGGCGGACCTCTTCCTCGCTCGCGGCGATGAGCGGGAGGACGAAGCCGTCGAGGGCGTCCTTCGGGCAGTGGTCGGTGTGCAGGGCGACCGTGATGTCGTAGTTCTTGGCGACCTCGTGCGCGAAGCGGGCCATCGCGAGCGCCCCGGCCGCGCGGTTCTTGACGGTGTGGCCGGCGAAGTAGTCGGCACCACCGGTCGTGACCTGGATGATGCCGTCGGAGCCGGCCTCCTGCAGGCCCTGGAGGACCGCGTTGATCGTCTGTGACGACGAGACGTTGACCGCGGGGTAGGCGAACTTGCCGGCCTTCGCTCGTTCGAGCATCTCGGCGTACTGTTCCGGCGTTGCGATGGGCACTGCGATCTCCTTCGACGTGGTGGTGTCCTCGCCGAGCCTAGTCAGCACGTACTGGAGGCGCGGTGCGGGTTACGCACGCGGGTCCGCCTCGCGCTGCACATGCGTTCACCGCCCTCGGCGACACGGCCGCTGCGCGGCCCGCCGTCGGTACGCTGAGGCTGTGACTCCCACCACTGAGACCGGCTCCCTGTTCCTCCAGCCCGACCGCAACCTCGCGCTCGAGCTCGTGCGTGCGACGGAGGCGGCGGCGATCCGCGCGCAGCCGTGGGTCGGCCGGGGCGAGAAGAACCTCGCGGACGGCGCCGCGGTGGACGCGATGCGGAAGTTCCTCGGCACGGTGAACTTCGACGGCGTCGTGGTGATCGGCGAGGGCGAGAAGGACGACGCCCCGATGCTCTACAACGGCGAGCACGTCGGCAACGGTCACGGTCCGGCCTGCGACATCGCGGTGGACCCGATCGACGGCACCTCCCTGACCGCTGCCGGCCGACAGAACGCGATCTCGGTGATGGCCGTGTCGGACCGCGGGTCGATGTACGACCCGTCGGCCGTGTTCTACATGGACAAGATCGCCGCCGGTCCCGAAGGGCGCGGAGTCCTGGACCTCGAGAAGCCGATCGGGGAGAACATCCGGGCGCTCGCGAAGGCGAAGCACAAGGACATCGAGGACATGCAGATCGCCGTGCTCGACCGTCCCCGCCACGACGAGCTCATCCGCGCCATCCGTGCCACGGGTGCGGGCACGCGGCTGCTGCTCGATGGTGACGTCGCGGGCGGGATCTCGGCGGCGCTGCCCGGGTCGAAGATCGACATGTGCGTCGGTGTCGGCGGCACCCCGGAGGGCATCATCACCGCGTGCGCGATCAAGGCGCTCGGCGGTGTGATCCTCGGCAAGCTCCAGCCGAAGGACGACGAGGAACGGCAGAAGGCGATCGACGCCGGGCACGAACTCGACAAGGTCCTCGACCAGGACGACCTGGTGCAGGGCGACAACACGTTCTTCGTCGCGACCGGTGTCACCGACGGCGTGCTCGTCGACGGTGTCCGGCGCTCGCGCGGCGTGATCCACACCGACTCGCTCGTGCTCCGGTCTCGGTCGAACACGATCCGTCGCATCCAGGCGGACCACCGCGCGGAGAAGTGGTTCTGATCGGTCCGGTCTGACCACGCCGCACAAGGGCGGAACTCGAGGGGGCGCAGTCGACGCTCTCGGGAAGGTGCTGTGATGACGCCGCTGTTCGCCACGAGGTCGCGGAGGCGACCTCGTGCGCCGCAGCTCGACGGGCGGTACTGGAGCGAGGCGCTGCACATCACACGATCGAATCGTGACGGCCGGACGCAGGCAGCCGATCGGTTCTCCGATGACCCGGTGAGAGGGACCCGCGCAGCCCGAGACGCCTGGCGCGCCGGAGTGACGCACGCGACCGTTCAGTACTCCGCTGGGCTCGACATCGACGACATCGCCGACACCGTCATTGTCGCGGGGGTCCATTTCGTCGATTGGACGGCTCGAGCGACCCATCTGCAGGGTGCTCATCCTCGCCTGGACGACGGCATCGACTACTCCTTCGACGTGCTCCGCCTGGTTGCTCTTGCGGTCGGGTGCGGAGTGGGAGACGCTACGGATCGGATCCTGGGTGCCGTCGTGGTGCAGGGCGCCGACGGGGTCTTCAGTCGACTCGGCGCCTCGCAGCTCCGAGGTGGGACCGTCGCGACCACACCCCGGCCTGCCCGAGAGCTCCTGTCGTCGCTGGACCCCGCGGACGACCCGATCGCGCACCTCCAGACCCACCTCGACGAGTGGCCCATCCGTCTCAAAGCCATGCCGTGGATGGGTGCGCTCGAGCGGAGCCAGCCCGGCGACGTGGACTTCATCGGGTACTGGGCTTTCGAGATCGTCGGCGTTGCACGGGCGAGAGGTGTGCACGTCCCGGACCTGCGGGGAGACGTGGTCCCCGTCGACATCCTCTCCTCGGAGTGAGGATCTCGGAGTGAGGATCTGGGAGTGAGGATCTGGGAGTGAGTGTGTCTCTGGGGATCAAGGAAGTGCGCTGTTCGCAGCATGACCACGGGTCCCCGACCTGACACTCCGGCGTGATCCCGTGACGCCCGAGACACCAGTCTGCGTGATCGCTCCCGCGGCGCAAGGAACGTCGGTCAGCTCTGCGACGACTCGTCCTCGTTCGCCGTGAGGGGCGACACGACGCTCCGGGGCAGCGGCGCATCTGGTGTCGCCGGGAAGGGGAGACGGGTCACGGGCCAGTTCGACCGTGAGAGTTCGTCGCGCAGGCGATCGAAGTCCTGGATGGTCTTGAGGTCGTCGTACACGAGGGCGTAGCCGGCGCGGAGGTCGTCGAAGTAGTCGTCCCACGAGTCGAACACCGAGAACGCGACGTTCGAGACGATGTCGATCGTCGCCCATGCTTCGTCGCTGGTGAGCAGGCCCGCGCAGTACGCGCCCCTGATCATCGAGACGGCGTTCTTGACGTCCATCGCCCAGAGGAGCTTGGCGGGACGTGCATCGCCTCCCTCCAGGAGGTTCCTTGCCGCCCATGGGTCATCGCCGAGCAGCGAGGACATCCGGGAGATGCGCTCGTCGCCCTCCGGGGAACGAGCGAGCGCGGCGAACTGCCACGAGATGCTCTTCGGGCCGATCAGGTCGAGCGCGAAGGTCTGCGCGTCCCGACCGCTGGCGACCTTGTACTTCTGGTCCATCTCCTGCCGCAGGAACGGCAGCACGGGGAGCGGGATCGTGACGAAGGGCGACGGCGTCTTGTCATCCAGCCACTGGCCGCCGAGCTCGACGCGCGAACCGTAGGGGGCGAGCGACGCCGGCCACCAGCGGTCGGCGAAGTCGCCGAACGAGGCGAGGGCGAGTTGTTGGAGTCGGTGGTCTGGGAGCTCGCGCTGCCCGGCGAGGGCTCGGTAACGCCGTTGTTCCCGGACCGGCAGTGTCAGGTCACGAAGCGACGTGACGAAGGTCAGGACGAACCAGACGACGAACGCGATGAGGAAGCACCGCCACGCGGCCTCGAACCCGTACCCGAAGTGCTCCCTGACGTCGTACGGACCGGCCGTTGCTGCGACCAGGGCGACGAAGAACGCGACGATCGCCAGCGCCATGATGATCCATGCGGCTGCCCGATCGCGACGCCTGCCGGTCTGACGACGGGCCTTCGCGACCATCGCGCGGTGACGCCACCGACCTCGGACCGGGAACTCGCGGTCCCCGGGATGGTTCTGCAGTGCTTCCCCCACGATGAGGCAGTGTAGCTGCCGTTCAGTCCTCGTCGACCGCGCCGACGAGCTCCGGCGCCGTGAGCAGCCGCGGCTCGTCCTCGATCGTCACCGGGTCGGCGAGCACCTTCGACTCGTCGAGCAACGACAGCCGCCGGGCACTCGGGAGCACCTGGCGCTCGAGCGACCCCACGAACCGGTTGTAGTCGACGACGGACCCGCGGATGGCCCGGCCGAGCTTGTCGACGTGTGCGCCGAGCGTCGCGAGCCGGCCGTAGAGCTCACGGGACACCCGGAACAGCTCGCGGGCCTCCGCGGTGACGACGTCCTGCTGCCACGAGAACGCCACGGTCTTCAGCACCGACCAGAGGGTGACCGGCGACGCGAGCGCGATCCGCTTGCGGAACGCGTGGTCGAGGAGCCCCGGATCGGCCGCGAGTGCGCTCGACACCAGCGATTCGGAGGGGATGAACGCGATGGTGAGCTCGGGGGAGGCGTCGTACCCGGACCAGTACTCCCGCGCGGCGAGGGCGTCGACGTGGGCGCGCAGTGCCTTCACGTGCTGTGCGATCAGCTGATCGCGTCGAGCACCTTCGGCGCCGGTCGCGCTCGCCGGGATCTCCGCCGCCTGCAGGTAGGCGCTGAACGGCACCTTGGCGTCGACGGCGATCGTCTTGCCGCCCGGCAGGTGCACCACCATGTCGGGCCGTGCGGCGCCGGTCGCCGTGGTCACAGAAGACTGCACGTCGAAGTCCACCCGTTCGAGCAGCCCGGCGGCCTCGACGACGTTCCGCAGCTGCGTCTCGCCCCAGACACCGCGGGTGCTGTTCGAGGAAAGGGCGCTGGCGAGTGTGTCCGCCGTGGCGCGGAGGCGTTCCTCGGACTCGGCCGCCGTCCGCAGCTGCGCCGAGAGCGCCCCGTACTGTTCGCTGCGGGACCGTTCGAGCTCCGCGATCTTCGACCGCATCGTGTCGAGCGTCTCCGCCACGGGGCTGAGCGCGGCGAGCACCTTCGACTCGTTCGCCGTGCGGGCGGCGTCGGCTCCGTGCATCCGTTGCACCAGGTGCTCGAGTTCGGCGGCGCGGCGCTCGAGCGAGTCCACCTGCCGGCGGTACTGCGCGTCCTGGGCCTCCAGTCGTTCCTCGGCGTCGGCTCGTGCCGTGTCGAGTTGCGCGCGGAGGACGTCCGCCGTGGCTCGCGCTGCCGCCGCGTCCACGCCCGCACGGGAACGCGCGGTGGACCACGCGACGACGGCGCCGACGGCGACGCCGACGACGAGACCGATGACCAGAGCGAGGATCTGCATGACGCGACCCTGACAGGACCCACCGACACCGCGCCTCCCGGCCGGACGGGCCGAACCACAGGAACGGGCCGACCCACAGGGACGGGCCGAACCACACGAACGGGCCGGACCGGCGCAGCGCTCCACGAGCGCGACGCATCCATGTAATGACATTAGGGCAAAGACCCGCTACAGTCGTGACCACCCGCCGATGACGCCGCACGGAAGGCCCGCCCCGCCGCATGTCGCTCCCCGAACCGCACGTGTTCGACGTGATCACCATGGGCCGCGTCAGCGTGGACGTCTACCCCCAGCAGACCGGCCCCCTCGAGGACGTCACCACCTTCTCGAAGTCGGTCGGTGGCAGCCCCACGAACGTCGCCGTCGCAGCCGCCCGGCACGGGGCCGACGCCGCCGTGGTCACCCGCACCGGCGACGACCCGTTCGGCCGCTACATCGCCCGGACGCTGCCGGAGTTCGGCGTGGCCGTGGACTTCATCGAGACCGTCGCCGGGCTGAACACCCCCGTCGCGTTCTGCGAGATCCTCCCGCCCGACGACTTCCCGCTCTGGTTCTACCGGGCACCGAAGGCGCCGGACCTGACGATCACGCCGGAGTCCGTCCCGCGACGGGAGATCGCACGGGCCCGGGTGTTCTGGACGACGCTGACCGGTCTGAGCGACGAGCCGAGCCGGAGCGCGCACCACGCCGCGTTCGACGCCCGGGCGGGGATGACGAGCAGCAGCGCGCTCCACACCGTGCTCGACCTGGACCACCGGGCGGCCTTCTGGTCGGAGACCGCCGCGGCCACCCGCGAGGCCGCGGTTGCGCTCGAGCACGCGACGGTCGCCGTCGGCAACCGCGAGGAGTGCGCGGTGGCGGTGGGCGAGACCGACCCCGTGCGCGCCGCCGACGCCCTGCTCGAGCGCGGGGTCGAGCTCGCGATCGTCAAGCAGGGGGCCGAGGGCGTGCTCGCGAAGACCCGGGACGAGGTCGTCGAGGTCCGACCGCACCGGGTCGACGTCGTGAACGGCCTCGGCTCCGGCGACGGCTTCGGCGGGGCCCTCGTGCACGGGCTCCTGCAGGGCTGGGGGCTGGGACGGGTCCTGGCGTTCGCGAACGCCGCCGGCGCGATCGTCGCCACGCGGTTCGAGTGCTCCACGGCGATGCCGACGACCGACGAGGTGACGCGGTTCCTGCAGGAGCACCCCGTGCACAGCGGAGAACGACCGGTGGTGCACCCCGAGCGCAGCGGAGAACGACCGGTGGTGCACCCCGTGCGCAGCGAGGAGCCGGCCGATGCCTGAGTGCACCGCTGGGGACTTCGCGCGGCTCCGTGACGTCCGCGCCGCCCACCCCGAGCGGATCGCGCAGGCGCTGGCGGACCGTCGACACCGCCCCCTGCTCGGCGACGACGGCCGCCTGTTCATCGTGGCGGCCGACCACCCCGCGCGCGGCGCCCTCGCCGTGCGGGACGACCCTGCGGCGATGGCGAACCGCTACGACCTGCTCGAACGGCTGGTGGTCGCCCTGGGCCGGCCCGGCGTCGACGGGGTCCTCGGCACGCCCGACGTGCTCGAGGACCTCGCCCTGCTGGGCGTCCTCGAGGGGAAGGTCGCGGTCGGGTCCATGAACCGGGGCGGTCTCCGCGGCGCGTCGTTCGAGATGGACGACCGGTACACGGCGTACTCGGCCCGCTCGATCGTCGACGCCGGCCTCGACGTCGCCAAGCTGCTCGTGCGGGTGAACCTGGCCGACCCGGCGACGGCGCGGACGCTCGAGGCGACGGCTGCCGCGGTCACCGAGGCCGCCGCACTCCGGCTGCCGATCATGCTCGAGCCGTTCCTGTCGACCTGGCGGGACGGCGCGGTCCACAACGACATGACGCCGGACGCCGTGATCACCTCGATGGCGATCGCCGCCGGGCTCGGGACGTCGAGCGCCTACAGCTGGCTGAAGATCCCCGTCGTCGACCAGATGGCACGGGTGATGGCGGCGACGACCCTGCCGACGCTGCTGCTCGGCGGTGACCCCTCCGCCCGCCCGGACGAGACCTACGCCCGGTGGGCCGACGCGCTCGCCCTGCCCGGTGTCCGCGGACTCGTGGTCGGACGGACGATGCTCTACCCGCCCGACGGCGACGTGGCCGCCGCCGTCGACGTGGCCGCTGGCCTCGTCCACGGCACGGCGGGTTCCGTGACGGCGCCCGCGGTCGTCCTCCACAGCCAGGAGGCCCGGGGCGGGTCCTCCACAGATCCTCGCGACCGCGCCGCGCGGCTCGCGGGCCCCACCACCATGGACGCGTCCGTCCCGGAAGGAAGCACCGCATGACCACCACGGAACAGTCCACGATCGTCGGCCACTGGATCGACGGCGCACCCGTCGCCTCGACGTCGGGCAACACCGCGCCGGTCTACGACCCGGCGCTCGGGGTCGCGACGAAGCGGGTCGCGCTCGCCGACGAGTCCGAGGTCCAGGCGGCGATCGCGAGCGCGAAGGCGGCGTTCCCGGGGTGGGCGAACACGTCGCTCGCGAAGCGCCAGCAGATCCTCTTCGCGTTCCGCGAGGTCCTGAACCGCGACAAGGCCGAGCTCGCGGAGATCATCACGAGCGAACACGGCAAGGTCATCGACGACGCGCTCGGCGAGATCGCCCGCGGGCAGGAGGTCGTGGAGCTCGCGACGAACATCCCGTCGCTGATGAAGGGCGAGTTCAGCGACCAGGTGTCGACCGGCATCGACGTGTACTCGATCCGGCAGCCGCTCGGGGTCGTGGGCATCATCTCGCCGTTCAACTTCCCGGCGATGGTGCCGCTGTGGTTCCTGCCGATCGCGATCGCCGCGGGCAACACCGTGGTGCTGAAGCCGAGCGAGAAGGACCCCTCGGCAGCGGTCTGGCTCGCGTCCAAGTTCACGGAGGCCGGACTGCCCGACGGTGTCTTCACGGTCCTCAACGGCGACAAGGTCGCGGTCGACGGGCTGCTGACGAGCCCGGACGTCGAGTCGATCTCGTTCGTCGGGTCCACCCCGATCGCGCAGTACGTCTACGAGACCGGCACGAAGCACGGCAAGCGCGTCCAGGCCCTCGGTGGTGCGAAGAACCACATGCTCGTGCTGCCCGACGCCGACCTCGACCTCGTCGCCGACAACGCCGTCAACGCAGGCTTCGGCTCGGCCGGCGAGCGCTGCATGGCGATCTCGGTCGTCGTCGCGGTCGGGCCGGTGGCGGACGAGCTCATCGCGAAGATCGCGGACCGTGCGCAGTCGCTGCGGATCGGTGACGGCCGCCGTGGCTGCGACATGGGCCCGCTCGTCACCGAGCAGCACCGCGACAAGGTGGCCTCGTACATCGAGGTCGCCGAGCAGGACGGAGCGGTCATCGTGGTGGACGGCCGCGAGGTCCGGCCCGACGGCGACGAGAACGGGTTCTGGCTCGGGCCGACGCTGATCGACCGGGTGCCCACCACGAGCCGCGTGTACACGGAGGAGATCTTCGGCCCGGTGCTCTCCGTGGTCCGCGTGCAGAGCTACGAGGAAGGCCTCGAGCTGATCAACTCGGGCGCGTTCGGCAACGGCACGGCGATCTTCACCAACGACGGCGGCGCCGCGCGTCGGTTCCAGCGCGACGTGCAGGTCGGCATGATCGGCATCAACGTCCCGATCCCGGTCCCGGTGGCCTACTACTCGTTCGGCGGCTGGAAGAACTCGTTGTTCGGCGACCACAAGGCGTACGGCGCCGACGGCGTCTCCTTCTTCACCCGCCAGAAGGCGGTCACCGCGCGGTGGACCGACCCGGCCGAGCGGGGCGGCCCCTCGCACGGCGGCGTCGACCTCGGCTTCCCGTCGAACAGCTGACGTACCCGATGACGAACGACGACTGGTTCATCCCCGCCGGCTCCCGTCCCGAGGCGGGCTGGACGGACGTGGTGGACGGGCGCATCCCGGGGTGGGCGCACACCGGTCTGCGGACCGGCACCCTCCGTGACGGAGGTGCGCTGCGCCTCCCGGCCGACGCCGTGGAACGGATCATCGTGCCGCTCGCCGGGAGCTGCACCGTGGCCTACGACGACACCGTGCAGGTCCTCGACGGTCGCGCGAGCGTGTTCGCGGGACCGACCGACGTGCTGTACCTCGGGTCCGGGACCGCCGCGACGATCACCGGCGCAGGTCGCGTCGCCGTCGCCGAGGCGCCCACCGAGGTCGTCCGGCCGAGCGCGTACATCGCCCGCGACGACGTCCCGGTGGAGCTGCGCGGCGCCGGTCGGTCGAGTCGCCAGGTGCACAACTTCGGGACGCCGGCGGTCCTCGACGCCGAGCGGCTCATCGTGTGCGAGGTGATCACGCCGGCGGGGAACTGGTCGTCGTACCCGCCGCACAAGCACGACACGACCGTGCCGGGCGAGGAGTCGGACCTCGAGGAGATCTACTACTACGAGTCCGCCGTCGCCCGGGGCTGCTCGGCACCGTCGCAGGCCGCCCCCTTCGGCCTGCACCGCACGTACGCGTCCGACGACCGTCCGATCGACGAGTTCCGCCAGGTGCGCTCGGGCGACGTCGCCCTCGTGCCGTACGGCTGGCACGGTCCCGCGGTCGCGGCTCCTGGCTACGACCTGTACTACCTCAACGTCATGGCCGGGCCGGGCCCCGAGCGCGTCTGGGACATCACCGACGACCCGGCCCACGGCTGGGTCCGCACGACGTGGGAGTCCGAGCCGATCGACCCACGCCTGCCGTACACACCGCAGAAGGAGGACGTGTGACCACGACCACACGCCGCATGACCGTCGGTCAGGCGCTCGTCGAGTTCCTGGCGAACCAGTGGACCGTCGACGGTGACGTCCGCGAGCGCACCGTCCCGGGGATCTTCGGCATCTTCGGGCACGGCAACGTCGCCGGCCTCGGCCAGGCGATCAAGCAGCTCCACGTCGACCAACCCGGCCTGCTGCCGTACCACCAGGCCCGCAACGAGCAGGCGATGGTGCACGAGGCGGTCGGCTTCGCCCGCATGCACCGGCGTCGTGCGACGTTCGCCGCGACGGCCTCGGTCGGCCCCGGCGCGGCGAACATGCTCACCGCCGCCGCACTCGCCACGACGAACCGGCTGCCCGCCCTGCTGCTGCCGTCGGACACGTTCGCCACCCGGACCACGGACCCGGTGCTGCAGCAGATCGAGCAGCCGCACGACACCTCGCTGCAGGTCACGGACGCGTTCCGACCGCTGTCCCGGTTCTTCGACCGGGTCGAGCGGCCCGAGCAGCTGTTCTCGATCGCCCTCGCCGCGATGCGGGTGTTGACCGACCCGGCGGAGACCGGCGCCGTGACGATCGCACTGCCCGAGGACGTGCAGGCCGAGGCCCTCGAGGTCCCGGTGGCGTTCCTGCAGCCGCGCGACTGGCACCTCCGCCGTCCGCTGCCCGAACGCGGCCCGCTCGCCCGCGCGGTGTCGGCGATCGCCGCGGCGGAGCGCCCCGTGATCGTCGCGGGCGGCGGGGTCCTCTACTCCGGTGCCGAGCAGGAGCTCGCCGCGTTCGTCGAGGCGACCGGCATCCCGGTCGGCACGTCGCAGGCCGGTGGTGGTTCGCTCGTCTGGGACCACCCGCAGTACCTCGGCGGGATCGGGGCGACGGGCACCGCCGCGGCCAACGCGATCGCGGGCCGGGCCGACGTCGTGATCGGCATCGGCACGCGGTACAGCGACTTCACCACGGCGTCCCGCACTGCGTTCCAGGACCCGGACGTCACGTTCGTCAACATCAACGTCGCCGCGTTCGACGCGTACAAGCACGGCACGCAGCTCCCGGTGGTCGCGGACGCCCGGGAGGCACTGGTCGCGTTGACCGCGTCGCTCACGTCCGGATCGGCGTACGCCGTCGAAGCGGGCTACGCAGCCGAGATCGCGCAGCGCAAGCAGGAGTGGGACGCCGTCGTCGACGCCGCGTTCGCGCCGTCCGGCCTGGCGGTCCCCGGTCAGCCGGAGATCATCGGCGCCGTGCACGCCGCCACCGACCCGCGGGACGTCGTGGTCCAGGCCGCCGGATCGCTGCCGGGCGACCTGCACAAGCTCTGGCGCGTCCGCGACCCGCTCGGGTACCACGTCGAGTACGCGTTCTCGTGCATGGGCTACGAGATCGCGGGCGGCCTCGGTGTGCGGCGCGCCGCTCCCGACCGCGACGTGATCGTCATGGTGGGGGACGGGTCCTACCTGATGCTCCACACCGAGCTCGTCACCGCCGTCGCGGAGGGGATCAAGATCGTCGTCGTCCTGGTCCAGAACGACGGGTTCGCGTCGATCGGGCACCTGTCCGAGACCGTCGGGTCGGAGCGGTACGGCACGAGGTACCGCTACCGCGACGACACCGGATCGTTCGAGAACGACGAGGTGCTGCCCGTCGACCTCGCGGCGAACGCCCGGTCGTACGGGGTCGACGTCATCGAGGTCCAGCCCGGCCCGGACGCCGTCGCCGACCTCACCGCGGCGGTCCGGCGTGCGAAGGCGAACGACCACACCACCCTCGTGCACGTCCACGCCGACCCGCTCCGGTACGCCCCCGACGGCGACGGCTGGTGGGACGTGCCGGTCGCCGAGACCTCCACCCTGCCGAGCACCCAGCAGGCCCGTGCCGCCTACGAGCAGCAGGTCGCGGCGCAGCGGCCCCTCCTCGGCTGATGCGCACCCCGACCCAGAAGGACGACGACGCCATGACCGACACCGTCACCGACACTGTCACCGACACCGACACCGCGCGCTCCATCCGGATCGGGACCGCTCCCGACTCGTGGGGCGTCTGGTTCGCGGACGATCCCGGCCAGGTGCCGTGGCAGCGCTTCCTCGACGAAGCGTCCGCCGCCGGGTACGAGTGGATCGAGCTCGGACCGTACGGCTACCTGCCGACCGATCCGTCGCAGCTGTCCGACGAGCTGGAGTCCCGCGGCCTGCGGCTCTCGGCCGGGACGGTCTTCACCGGCCTCCACAAGGGCGACGACCGGTTCCGGCGCGCCTGGGACCAGGCGGTCGCGGTGGCGGGGCTCGTGTCGCAGCTCGGCGCGGAGCACCTCGTCACGATCCCCGACCTGTGGCGCTCGGACGCCACCGGTGCGGTCCTCGAGCCCCGGACGCTCACCGACGAGCAGTGGACCCGGCTCGGGAGGGGGCACGACCAGCTCGGCAAGGCGCTGCTCGAGGAGTTCGGCGTCCACCAGCAGTTCCACACGCACGCGGACAGCCACGTCGGCACGTACCGCGAGACCGTCCGGTTCCTGTCCGAGACCGACCCGGCGTACACGAACCTCTGTCTCGACACCGGGCACTTCGCGTACTACGGCGGCGACAGCCTCCGCATGATCGCCGAACACCCCGAGCGCATCGGGTACCTGCACCTCAAGCAGGTCGACACCGACCTGCTCTTCGACGTGCTGAAGAACGACGTGCCGTTCGCCACCGCGGTCGCGCAGGGGATCATGACCGAGCCGCCGCACGGCACCCCCGACCTCGCCCCGGTCATCGAGGCCGTCGCCGCGATCGACCCGGACGTCTTCGGCATCGTCGAGCAGGACATGTACGGCTGCGCCGTCGACGTCCCCGCCCCGATCGCCGAGCGCACCGTCCAGCACATCCTCCGTTCCACCCCGGCCGCCCGGGTCTCCTGACGCCGACACCGAAGGGTCTCCCTCCCATGCACAGCACCGCCAACCTCCGTGTCGCCGTCGTCGGCGCGGGCATGATGGGCGCCGACCACGTGCGGCGACTCACCGCGACGACCGCGAACGCCGACGTCGTCGCGATCGTCGAACCCGACCGGGACCGAGCCGCGGCAGCAGCCGCACTCGCGCCCGGGGCGATCACCGCAGCGTCGTTCGACGAGGCGCTGGACCGGACGGACATCGACGCCGTCGTCATCGCGACGCCGGGGTTCCTCCACGAACCGATCCTCGTGACCGCGCTGGAGCGCGGGCTCGCGGTGCTCTGCGAGAAACCGCTCACCACGAGCGCGGCGGACTCCCTGCGGATCGTCGAGCTCGAACAGCAGCACGCCGAACGCCCCCGCATCCAGGTCGGGTTCATGCGCCGGTTCGACCGCGGCTACCAGGAGCTGCGTGCGCTGCGGGAGTCGGGTGTGCACGGCGCCCTGCTCGCCCTGCACCACGCGCACCGGAACCCGACCACACCGCCGAACTTCAGCGAGTCGATGCTCATCCACGACTCGGTCATCCACGAGATCGACATCATCCCGTTCCTCACCGGTGAGCGCATCACCGGCGTCGAGGTGAAGAAGCCCCGGCGGAACAGCCTCGCGCCGCCGGACCTCCCCGAGCCGCAGCTCGTGCTCTTCACCACCGAGTCCGGCACCATGGCGATCGTCGAGATCAGCGTGAACGTGCAGTTCGGGTACCAGGTCACGACCGACGCCGTGTTCGAGTCCGCCGTCGCGTACGCCGGTCGGGAGACCTCGCAGACCGTCGTGACCGGCGGCGTGTCCGGCCAGGGGGTGACCCCGTCGTACAAGGAGCGCTTCGCCGCCGCCTACGACGAGGAGGTGCAGCGCTGGGTCGACGCCGCCCGGACCGGCGGCATCGACGGACCCAGCGCGTGGGACGGGTACACGGCGTCCGTCGTCGCCGAGGTCGCCGTCCGGGCACAGCAGTCCGGCGCGGCCGAGTCGGTCGGGTACGCGCTGGCGAAGCCGGCGTTCTACGCCACCGCCGACGACGCCGTGCTGCAGGACGGACCGGCACGATGACCACGACCGACCGACAGCGCACCGAGTCCGCGGTCGACACCCGCCCCGTCACGTTGCAGGCCGCCGAACGCACGCCGACCGCGCTGTGGAACGACTCCGCCGACCCGCACGAGCTCGGCACGGCGATCGCCGAGTACGGCGCGGTCGGCGCGACCTGCAACCCGGTCATCGCCTACACGTGCATCAAGCAGGACCCGGATCGGTGGGTGCCGCGCATCCGCGAGATCGCCGCGGAGCACCCGAAGGCGGGGGAGTCGTGGATCGGGTGGAAGGCGGTCGAGGAGCTGTCGGTCGCCGCAGCCGAGCGGTTGCTGCCCGCGTTCCGGGCATCGGGCGGTCGTGACGGGCGGCTGTCGATGCAGACCGACCCGCGGCTGCACCGGGACCGTGACGCCCTCGTCGAGCAGGCCGTCCGGTTCTCGGAGCTCGCGCCGAACATCATCGTGAAGATCCCGGCGACGTCGGTGGGCATCGCCGCGATCGAGGAGGCCGCGTACCGGGGCGTGTCGATCAACGCGACGGTGTCGTTCACCGTGTCGCAGGTCGTCGCGGTCGCGGAGGCCGTCGAACGCGCCCTCGACCGTCGAACCGCGGAGGGGCTGCCGGACCGCGAGTTCGGTCACGTGGTCACGCTCATGGTCGGCCGGTTCGACGACTGGTTGAAGACCGTCGTCGCGCGCGAGCACGTGATGGTCGACCCGGGGATCCTCGAGTGGGCAGGGATCGCTGCGGTCAAGCACGCCTACCGGGTCTTCCGGCAGCGCGGCTTCCGCTCCCGGCTGCTCGTCGCCGCCTTCCGCAACCCGTTGCAGTGGTCGGAGTTCCAGGGCGGCGACCTCGTCGTCTCGCCGCCCTTCCAGTGGGCGACGGACATCAACGACAACGCGTTCCCGTGGCGTCCCGACGCGATCGACGACGAGGTGCCGGCCGGCATCCTCGATGCGCTCCGTGCCGCGACACCGGAGTTCTCCCGCGGCTACGACGTCGACGGCATGACGGTCGACGAGTTCGACCGGTTCGGCGCGACCGTGACCACGCTGCGGCAGTTCCTCGACGCCGACGCGATGCTCGACGCCCTCGTCCGCGACATCGTCCTGCCGCCCGCCTGACGGACCGGGGCATGACCGTCCGCGCGCACACCGGCGCGGTGAGCCGGGCGGACCTCCGCGGAGGACCGCGCCGGCTCCGGGCACGACGTCGCTCCCGTCGGCGGGCGGCTCCCGTACCCCGCGTCGACCCGCTGCTGGACGCTCGCCGCACGATGGCGGGGGCACGCGGAGCAGGCTGGGTCCAGGCCGCGCGCTCGCGTCGCGGGTCGTGCGCGGGACGAGACCCGCGCCTCCCGTCCGCGCACCGCTGGCCGCCACCGCATCCGGTGCAACGCACCGCCCACCCGACCCCGCGAGGAGAACCCATGCCGCTCGTCCGCATCGACCTGATCACCGGCCGCACCCCGGAGGAGGTGCGCGCGATCGCCGACGCCGTGCACCAGGCGATCGTCGACGAGTACGGCATCCCGGCACGGGACCGCTTCCAGGTGGTGACCGAGCACCCGGCGACGCACATCATCGCCGAGGACGCCGGTCTCGGGTTCGAGCGGACCGAGGGCGTCGTGATGATCCAGGTCTTCACCCAGGCCGGTCGGTCGGACGAGGCCAAGCAGGCGCTCTACGCCACCGTCCACGACCGGCTCGCCGCCGTCGGGGTCGCGAGCGAGGACGTGTTCATCGGCTACGTCGAGAACGGCCCCCAGGACTGGTCGTTCGGCTTCGGTCGCGCGCAGTACGTCACCGGCGAGCTCAGCGTGCCGTCCTCCGACTGACGGCCGCTGCTGCTGCTGCTGCCCGCTCGTCCGCTGACGGTCCGGCTGCTGCGAGCCCGGCTCCTACTTGTCGACCAGCGTGACCTCGAACGAGTACCGGTCGGGCCGGTAGCAGTGCACCCCGTACTCGACCGCCCGTCCGGACGCGTCGTACGCGGTGCGGCTCATCGTCAGCACGGGGTCGCCGTCCTCGACCTCGAGCAGCCGGGCCTCGTCGTCCGTCGCCGCCCGTGCACCGATCCGTTGCTTCGCCACCCGCATCGTGACCCCGCGGGCCCGGAGCAGCTGGTAGAGCCCGTGCGTGGCGAGGTCGTCGGCGGAGAGGTCGATGAAGTCGGACGGCAGGTAGTTCTCGAGCACCGCCATCGGTACGTCCTCGGCGAACCGGACCCGGCGCAGGTGGACGACGGTCGTGCCGGGGTCGACCCCGAGCGCCTCGGCGACGACGTCCGACGCGGGGACGTCTTCACGGCGCAGCAGCGTCGTGGCCGGTGCCTGCGACCCCTGCGCCAGGTCGTCGTACAGGCTGGTCAGCTCCACCTTCCGCGTCACCGGGCCGTGGACCACCTGCGTGCCGATCCCGCGCCGACGCACGAGCAACCCCTTGTCGACGAGGTCCTGGATCGCGCGCCGGATGGTGGGGCGGGACAGACCGAGCCGCTCCCCGAGCGCGATCTCGTTCTCCAACCGGGCGCCCGGGGGCATCGCGCCGGACCGGATCGCCTCCTCGATGCGCGACGCGACCTGGTGGTAGAGCGGCATCGGACCCGACCGGTCCAGGTCCATGAACAGGTCGGACGGCAGCTGGCCAGCGTTGGTCATCGCGGTCCTTCGGGCAACGGGCGCGACGGCGGTGCCGTCGATTTGTCCTGACAATACCACCGAGCGTTCCCGCAGCTCTTTCGACGGGTCCTCTCTGCAGGCTGGCCCGAGCGTCAGTCGGAGAAGACCATCGGCCGACGCGACAACCGGGGCTGCGGGGCCGCGGCCGCAGCGCGTGGCTTGTCCTCGCGCGGCCGCACCGGCGCGATGTGCACGCGGGTCGCGGAGCCCAGCGCCTCGACGGTGTCCGCGCCGTGCTGCCCGGCGGCGTGCACGACGATCGCCGCGCAGGCCTCGGCGTCGGCGGCGGCGTCGTGGTGCGAGAAGCCCACGTGTCCGGCGGCTCGCGCGGCCATCGGCAGGCGGTACGAGTCGAGCGTGTAGGTCTTGCGGGCCACCTGCAGGGAGCACAGGGAGTGGTGCTCGGCGAGGGGTGTCCCCGTGGCGGCGCACCCGCCGGCGATCACGCCCATGTCGAACCGGGCGTTGTGGGCGACCAGGACGTCGCCGTCCGCGAACGCCACGATGTCGGCGTACTGCTCGGCCCATCCCTTCGCCCCGCGCACGTCCGAGGCGACGATGCCGTGGATGCGGGTGTTCCACTCGAGGAAGACGTCGTGCCCGATCGGCGGCTGGATGAACCACGAGGCGCGCTCGACGACCCGGCCGGCCCGGATCTTCACGAGCCCGACGGAGCACGCACTGGCGGGCGAGCTGTTGGCGGTCTCGAAGTCGATCGCGGTGAAGTTCAACGGCACGGCACCGATCGTCGCACGGGGTTCCGACATCGGCCGCGGTTGGTCGCGGCGTTGCGGCCGTGACGGACGGCTCCCGCCCCTCGCCGGCGTCGGCGTCGGGGTCAGCGACGCCGGAGCCCCTCGTCGACGCGTTCGAGCAGGGCCAGCGCCTCGACCGTCCCGCCCTCGTCCCCGTCGAGGGCGGCCCGGAGCCTCGTCGCCCAGTGCCGGTGCAGCCGCGCGACGCTCGCGTCGGCGACCGGGGTGGGGTGCAGCTGCACCGTCCGAGCGTCGGTCGGGTGCTGCCGCCGTTCGACCATGCCCTTGCTCACGAGCGAGCGGAGCGCCGCGCTGAGGTTGCTCCGCTGCAGCGCAGTCGCCTCCGCCGTGGCGCTCGGTGAGGTGCCCGGGTTGCGGGACACCCAGCGCATGACGAGCGCCTCGGTGCCGGTGAGGGGCACGATGTCGCGCGGCTCGCCGCCGTGCGGATCGACCTCGCGCGCGATGCGGAGGAGGACGTCCGCGAACTCGGCGAGCTGGGCGTCGGACACCTCGGAGTGCATGGCCGTACTGTACCGAGGCCTGCCGATGGGTTATGATTTCATAATAATGACCTCGGACACCGGAACCATCCGCACACACGTCGGACCCGCCACGGCCGACCGACCGGGCATCACCGCAGCCCTGCTCCTGGTGCTCGGCCTGCTCAGCGCCGTCGCACCCTTCGCCACCGACCTGTACATGCCCGCGTTCCCCGCGATGACGGCCACGCTCCACACGAGTGCGACCGCGGTGCAGCTCACCTTGACCGCCTTCCTCGTCGGGGTGACCGCGGGGCAGCTGGTGTTCGGACCGCTCTCCGACCGGTTCGGTCGCGTCCCGCCGCTGGTCGCCGGAGCAGCACTCTGCGTGCTCGCCTCCGTCGCCGCGGTGCTCGCGCCGAACATCGCCGTGCTGATCACCGCACGACTCCTGCAGGGCCTCGGCGGCGCGGCGGGAATGGTGATCAGCCGCGCGGTCATCTCCGACCTCGCGACCGGCAAGGCCGCGGCGCGCGCGTTCTCGCTGATGATGATCGTCGGCGGGGTCGCGCCGGTCGTGGCGCCGCTCCTCGGTGGCCTCCTGGCCGGACCGATCGGCTGGCGTGGTCTCCTCACGATCGTCCTCGGACTCGCCGTCGCCATGCTCATCGCGGTGCTCGCCGTGGTCCGCGAGACCCACATCCGGGAGCGTCGCGACGCGCTCCGTGTCGAACGCCAGGGCGCCGGATCGCCGTGGCGGGCGCTGCTGTCACGGGCGTTCCTCGCGCACACGGCCGTGTTCGGCTTCGCGTTCGCGGTCATGATGGCTTACATCTCCGCATCGCCGTTCCTGTACCAGGACATGATCGGCTTCGACACGGTCGGCTACGGACTGGCGTTCGGGCTCAACGCGCTCGCGCTCATGGGCGTCAGCGTCGTGTCGGCGAAGCTCACGGAGCGTCGGTCGGTCAGGGGCGTCCTCTCGCTGGGGATCGGCCTGGTCCTCGCGTCGACGATCGTGTTCGCCCTGCTCGTCGTCACCGGCGCTCCGGCCCTCTGGCTCGCCGTCCCGCTCTTCACCGCGGTCGGGTCGCTCGGTCTCGTGCTCGGCAACGCCACCGCGCTCGCCCTCGGCGCGGTCCCCGCCGCGGCCGGCAGCGCGTCCGCCGTGCTCGGCGCGCTGCAGTTCGGCCTGGCGGCCCTGGTGTCCCCGCTCGTGAGCATCGGCGGATCGACCACGGCCGGCCCGCTCGCCGTCGTCATGCTGGCCGCTGCCGTCGTGGCCGTCGTCGCCCTGCTCGTCGCCTGGCCGCGTCGTCGCTGACGGCGGTGTCCGAGCGGCAGGCTCGAGCACAGCACCGGTAGCCTGCGGGGATGGGGACCGCCACCGACCGACCGCTCGTCCTCGTCCTGCCCGGCAGCGGGTACGGCCAGCAGGCGCCGCTGCTCTGGTGGACCCGCGCCGTCGCCGAGCAGCACGATGCCGAGGTCCTCGCCCCCTCGTGGGACGCGGACGACGACGCAGGCACCGACCCCGTCGGGTTCGTGGAACGCAGCGTCGAGCGTGCCCTCGGCGGGCGACGACCGGACCTCGTCGTCGCCAAGTCGTTCGGGTGCTGCGCACTCCCGTGGGCCGTCCGCAACGGCATCGCCGGCGTTTGGCTCACCCCCGTCTGCACCCTGGGGTCCGTCGCCGCAGCATCGGCGACGGACGTCGCCGTCGGCGGCTCGGCCGACCCCCTGTGGCAGCCGGACGCGATCGGCGGAGGCGGGGCGCGCCTCCAGACCGTCGACGGAGCCGACCACGCGCTCGAGGTGCGCGGCGACTGGCGACGCTCGCAGCGCCTCCAGGCCGAGGTGCTCGACCTGGTCGAGGGCCGCATCGCGGGCCTGCGGGCCGTCTGACGACCGGACTGGAGGCCCGGGTCGGCTCCGGCAGGTGGCCCCGGTAGGCTGTCCTCCCGTGGCTCTCACCATCGGAATCGTCGGTCTCCCGAACGTCGGCAAGTCGACCCTGTTCAACGCCCTGACCAAGAACCAGGTCCTCGCGGCGAACTACCCGTTCGCGACGATCGAACCGAACGTCGGCGTGGTGAACCTGCCCGACCCGCGGCTCGACCGGCTCGCCGAGCTGTTCCACTCGGAGAAGACCGTGCCCGCTCCGGTGTCGTTCGTCGACATCGCCGGCATCGTCAAGGGCGCCAGCGAGGGTGAGGGGCTCGGCAACAAGTTCCTCGCGAACATCCGCGAGGCCGACGCCATCGCCCAGGTGGTCCGTGGCTTCGCCGACGACGACGTCGTCCACGTGGCGAACAAGGTGTCGCCGAAGGACGATCTCGAGGTGATCAACACCGAGCTCATCCTCGCCGACCTCGAGACCATCGAGAAGGCGCTGCCGCGGTACGAGAAGACCGTGAAGCTGAAGCAGGCCGAGCCGATCGTGCTCGAGACCGCGAAGGAGGCGAAGGCGGCGCTCGAGCAGGGCACGCTGCTGTCCGCGACCTCGATCGACCTCGACCCCATCCGCGAGCTCGGGCTCCTCTCCGCGAAGCCCTTCATCTTCGTGTTCAACGTCGACGAGGCCGTGCTCACCGACGAGGCCCGCAAGGCCGAGCTCTCGGCGCTCGTCGCCCCCGCCCAGGCCGTGTTCCTCGACGCGAAGATCGAGTCGGAGCTCATCGACCTCGACCCGGCGGACGCCGCGGAACTCCTCGAGTCGACCGGTCAGACCGAGTCGGGCCTCGACCAGCTCGCGCGCATCGGCTTCGACACCCTCGGGCTGCAGACCTACCTGACCGCGGGGCCCAAGGAGTCGCGGGCGTGGACGATCGGCAAGGGGTGGAAGGCGCCTCAGGCCGCCGGTGTCATCCACACCGACTTCGAGAAGGGCTTCATCAAGGCCGAGGTCATCTCGTTCGAGGACCTCATGGAGGCCGGCTCGATCGCCGAGGCCCGTGCGCACGGCAAGGCCCGGATCGAGGGCAAGGACTACGTCATGCAGGACGGCGACGTGGTGGAGTTCCGCTTCAACAACTGAGTCGCCGCGGACCGCCCGGGCTGACCTTGGTTGCGCTGGCTCGAACACTGTCCCGTCGTCGCGAGTTCCGAGGTGCCTCTCGAGGCGGTACACTCATGTCACTGGGCTGGCCGTGAGGCCCTGGTCCACCCTTTCGGCGGAGACATCCCTTCGCCACGCTGCAGGCGGGCATTGCCCGCCTGCAGCTCTTTCCAGGCTCACCAGTGCGCGAACTCAGTATCTTCATCGACGAATCGGGCGACTTCGGCCCGTACGAGAAACACGCTCCCTACTACGTGTTGAGCCTGGTGTTCCACGACCAGAGCGAGGACATCGGCGGCCACCTCGAGTCGATCCACAGGTCGCTCAACGACCGTGGGCTTCCCGAGGACCATGCGATACACACCGGGCCGCTCATCCGTCGCGAGAAGGACTACCAGTGGATGCCGATGCCGGACCGGCGATCACTGTTCCGCGTTCTGGTCGACTTTGTCCGCCACTGCACCATCACCCACCGTTCGTGGGTGTTCGCGAAGCGCGACAACGGCGACTCAGACCAGCTCGTGACGAGCATGTCCCGTGCGCTCGGCGCCTTCATCCGTGAGAACAGCGCCTTCTTCATGCTCTGGGATCGCATCGTCGTCTACTACGACAACGGGCAGAAGGAGATCACCAACGTCGTGAACAGCGTGTTTAACGCGCTGCTCAGTTCAGCGGAGGTGCGCAAGGTCTCTCCGTCTGACTACAGCCTCTTCCAAGCAGCGGATCTGTGCTGCACCCTCGCACTGCTCGAACAGAAGATCCGCGCAGGAGGGCTGTCCCAGTCTGAGCGGGATTTCTTCTCGACCCCGAAGAACAGCGCCGAGCGAGCCCTCAAGAGGGGGTACTTCAAGACGCTCGATGCGAAGCGGTTCGTCGGGTGACCGTGTGGGCGCTCACTCGGCGACCTCGTGCATGTTCTGGGCCTGCCACCCCTCGGGCACGCTGTTGCGGTAGGCCGCCAACGCAGCGTCGTAGTTCGCTCCTGTGGCCTCGTGCGGACGGAGCGCTGTGGACCGTGCGATCGCCTTCACGGTCGACTCGCCCGTCGCCTTGCTCGTCACGGTGTTGACCTGGAGCAGCTGGAACCCGTCGAGGTCGAGCGCCGCGATCGCCGCCTCTCGCGCCTCGCCGATGGTGTCGCCGCTGCCCTCGGCCTCCCGGGTCTCGGTCGATCGCAGGGTGCCTCGCAGTGTCGTCACCCCTCCAGTATGGAGGGCTGACGACGGGTGCCGGTGTCCGCCAGGATGAGCGCATGACGAACGTGCAGCCAGGTTGGTACGACGACGGTTCCGGCACGATGCGGTGGTGGGACGGGAACGCGTGGACGGAGCAGGTGCAACCCGCGGCGGCACCGGCACCGGCACCGGGCATCGGGGGTGTCTTCGACCGCATCCAGGCGGAGGCGAACGCGGGGGCGCAACCCCGTTCGGCCGCGGCCGGCATGAGCTACGTCGTGTTGCAGGTCGTGCTCAAGGAGAAGTTCTTCGGCACCGGCTCGGGCAACCTGACCGAGCTGGAGCGGGCGATCAACCAGCAGGCAGCGCTCGGCTACCGCTTGCACACGATCACCACGTCGTCCTCGGGCAGCACCGGCTTCGGCGGGGGCGACCGCATCCAGGCGACGATGGTGTTCGAGAAGCTGGTCTGACGAGACTGCTGGCGCCCGCAACTGCCGGCGCCCCGGACCTGCTGACGCCGCTCGGTGATGGCGCTCGCTGTCCGAGCAGCGCTAGGTTGTCGCTGATCGCCGAGCCGCCAGGAGGGCGCCATGTCGTACGTCGTCGACTTCGTGAACGTGTCCACGGTCGGACTCGAGTCCTCGCCCGTGGCCGAGGCACTCGCCGGACTCCGAGCGAACGAGGCCAGGTACTTCGGGAACAAGTACGACCTCGACTTCACCACGGAATCCGCTGGCGACGTCCCGGACCTCGTGGAGTACGTCGCACGGGTGCTCCGGGAGCGGGACATCGAGATCGCGTCGATCCCGCTCGAGGCAACCGAGTTCGAGGTCGAGGGCGTCCGCTGGACCTACGTGTTCTACGAGTCCGGGCTGTCGATCAACGTGCTGTACACCCTCGAGCCGGGTGGCAAGCGAGCCGTGGGCTTCAAGCTCTCGGACGGCATGGAGGTCCCGGACGAGCTGGCGGACAAGTTCAAGTTCGTCCGGCAGCGGTCGAAGCTCGCCGGGACGATCCGAGGCTCCTACTTCGTGGTGAAGGGCGAGTACTGAGCGTCCTCCGGCCGCGGGGAGCACCTGCTCACAACGGCACGGCTTCGGCGAGCATGTGGGCGAAGTGCGGGTCGTCGGCGACGTCGTCCGTCAGCAGGTCGACGTCGAACCTGGTCAGCTCCTCGACCACGTGGGCGAACCCGCCCAGGTCGAACAGGGAGGCTCCGGGTGCGAGCCCGACCAGGAGATCGATGTCACTGTCCGGTGTGTCCTGGCCGCGCACAGCAGAGCCGAAGACCCGCACGTCCACCAGACGGTGGCGCGCTGCTTCCGCCAGGATATCGTCGGCGTGGACGCTCAGTGGGATGCTCGGCCGAGTCCGCGCCGCGCGGAGGACCCGGTCGAGCACTTCCGGGCCCGGGCGGACCCGACCGCTCTCGTAACCGGCGACGGTCCTCAGCGGCAGGCTGGCAGCCGAGGCCAGGGCCGCCACGGACATTCCGACGTCGAGTCGGGCAGCACGGACGAGTTCCGCTGCTCGGAGCGTGCGGCGGTGGTCCGTCACGACGGACGACGAGCCGCTTCCGGGAGCCGTGCGGGCCAGGAGCGGACGACTACCGCCCGCTCCACCGCACCCACGCCTGCACCTGCGCGCGAGCGCTCTCGAGCGAGGAGTGTGCACCGCGGATCGACCGGTCCGGTGACGACACGACGTACTGCTGCCCGTGGGTGATCTCGCAGAGGGGATCGGCGCCGAACGAGACCTTCCAGTGGTCTTCAGCGTCCTTCACCCATTGCAGACGGTTCGGCATGTCGGCTCCCTGTCCTCCGCGTCGGTCCCGCGGTCGTTGAGTCGACAGTAGCCCTCGGAGCCCGTGTGTTCCGCAGGAGGCCCGTTGGCCGGGATGCGCGCACCTCGAGGCGGCGTGGTGGAGCGGTTCCTACCGTCGGTGACGAGGGAGGGAACGTGAAGTACATCAGCTCCGACGGCGTCGAGATCCTGACGGGTGACCTCATCGCGGACGCCGTGCTCGACTACGCGGCGATCCTCGGTGCGAACCGCCGGACGGACACCGTCGCCGTGCCCGCCGTCGCGTTCGACGGGTCGATCACCAGGACGACGGTCCTGATCGGCCCGGCGAGCGAGATCGTGGTGAGCGACGCCCCCGACGACGTGCTCGAACCGGAGGACCCGGCGTTCATCCGTCGGCTCCGTGACGCCGCGATGTTCGCGGGTTCGGCGTTCCCGGTGGACGCCGACGGTGGACGGCGGTTCGTGGGTGCTGCCGAGGACGACGCGCCGGGCGGGGTCCGAGCCGCTGACGGAACGACGAAGCGCGCCGCCGAGGACCGGCGACGCGCTTCGTGGGATGTGGCTCAGGCGGCGAGCAGGAGCTCGCCGGCGGTGACCTCCTGTGCCTGCAGGAGGGTGCGGCTCGCCTCGCCGCGCCAGGACCGTCCGGGGATGGTCCAGCCGGCTTCGCCGCGCACCTCGATGCGCGCACCGGTGGTCACGAAGACGCCGAGGTCGTCGGCGTCCATTCGGACGAGGTACTCCCGACCGGTCCAGACGTCCCGCACGGGGAACTCGGCGACGCGGTCGGGGGACGTGACGGGAGCCGCGAGGGCGGTCCCGATGATGCTGATTCGTTCGTTGCTGGTCATGGTGTTGCGGTACTTCCTGGTCGTTCGGCGCCGTCGCGTGCTCCGTCGTCCGCCGGGACTTCGTGGTCCGGGCGCCGACGCGGTGGCCGCGGGCGCGCACGTCGTGTGTCGACGTGCAGCTCGTCCGTGTGGAGCGAGCGGTGGTCTCGTGGGAATGCGACCCGGGTGGGTCGGTGTCGAGACGGTTCGGTGTGCGCGAGTCAGATGGGTTCGCTGCAGTGCACCAAACGAACAGTATACGTGGGGATCGACCCGACGTCCAGCGTCACGCCAGGAACGCGTCCCACCGCGCGCTCCCGGCCACGACGTTGCCGGACCGGTCCAGCCGTGCAGCGGCACTCGTCGGCTTCCGCCCGGCCTGGTCGTGGATGGAGGCGGCGAAGGCGGCCGAGAAGTCGAGCCGGGGCAGCACCGCGCTGACCGCTCGGAGCGAGTCGTCCGGCACGAGCTCGAACCCGACTCCCGAGACGTCCAGCGAGGTCGCCACCTCGAGGAGGTGCCCCTCGGGGTCCTCGGCGGGGTCGACGGACAGCCACATGTGCCGTTCGATCACCTCGCCGACACGGCGGGCACGGACGGCGTCCCAGCCGGCCCCGATCGCGAACACGGACGCCACCGCACCCCCGGCGTCCTCGAACGGGACGGCGTGGGCGTCGAACGGCGCCGACATCCCCAGGTCGTGCAGCATCGCGGCGACAAAGAGGAGCTCCGGGTCGTGGTCGATCCCCGAGGCGTCGGCGATGAGCGTCGCCCACGCCGCCGAGCGCCGGCTGTGGTTCGCGAGCGCCGGCGTCGCCCAGCCACGGACCACGTCGAGCGCGCGCGCAGCCACGGGGGTCGGCGGGGTCAGCAGGGTCTCGACGTCGGTGCGCACACCGCCACGTTAGTGGCAGGGCGGACGACGGCCCGAGCGACGGACGGGAGGCGCGGTGCGGGCCCGCACCGCGCCTCCCGTCCGGGACGTGGCTCAGTTCAGGGCCGGGGTGTCCTCCGGCACGACGCCGTCGCCGTACAGGTCGGTCGCCAGGTCGCGCAGTGCGCGCAGCGCGACGCGCTGCGTCAGCGGGCCGTAGGAGATCCGTGCGACGCCGAGGGCCTCGTACTCGGCGGCGGGGAGCGCACCGGGCAGCCCGATCACCGACAGCTTGCCGCGGCCGAGCCCGTCCACGAGCTGCTCGACGACGTCCCGCTGGATCGCGCCCGGCACGAACACCAGCGCCGCGCCGTTGTCGAGGAACGCCTTGCCGCGGGCGATCGCGTCGGCGATGCTCTCCGCCATCGGTCGGTCGCCGCCGCGGGCGATCGCGTCGGTGCGGGCGTTCAGCTGGAAGTCGATGCCCTCGGCCTGCGCCGCGGCGGTGATCGCGGCGACCCGCGCCACGGCCTCGTCGAACGGGCGGAGGCGGTCCTCGACGTTCGCGCCGACGATGCCCGCGCCGATCGCGCGGCGGATGGTCTCGGCCGGGTCCTCGTAGCCGTCGTCGAGGTCCGCCGTCACGGGCAGGTCCGTGGCCGCCGCGACGGTCGCGGCACCGGCGAGCGCGACGTCGAGGGGCATGCCGCCGTCCTCGTAGCCGTGGCTCGCGGCGATCGAGTGGCCCGCCGTGGCGATCGCCCGGGTGTCGGGCAGGTCGCTGACGACCTTCGCGCTGATCGCGTCCCACACGTTGACGACGCGGAGGATCTCCGGGGCTTCGTGGAGGCGCTTGAGGGTCGTCGCCTTGTCGGCGGTGTTCGTGGTCATGCTGCCGACAGTACGGGGCGGTCGGGCTGGCGGTCCGGCGGTGCTCGGAGCGACCTCCTGCGCGACGCGATGTGACGGCGGGACTCGCGCCGCGCCTCCCGGCCGGTGCATCCTGGGATGCATGTCGCACGACGAGCAGGACCCGGTCGGCGGACTCCGCGGGGTCCGCACGAGCATCAAGTGGACGCGGTACGCGCCCGACGTGCTGCCGCTGTTCGTCGCCGAGATGGACCACGAGGTCGCGCCGGAGATCCGGCAGGCCCTGATCGAACGGGTCCAGCAGTCCGACCTCGGCTACCTCGACGGGCCCGGACCGCTCGCACCGGCGTTCGCCGGGTTCGCCCGGGACCGCTGGGGGTGGGAGGTCGACCCCGCGCGCGTGCACCTGGCCACGGACGTCAGTGTCGGGATCGTCGAGTCGCTGCGGCTCGCGCTGCCCGACGGCGGCCGGGTGGCGATCACACCGCCGGTCTACCCGCCGTTCTTCGAGCTCGTCGAAGAAGCCCGGTGTCAGGTCGAGGAGGTGCCCTTGCTCGAGCAGTGGGGTGTCTACCGGCTCGACCTCGACGGACTCGAGCGGGCCTTCGCGGACGGGGTCGGCGTGTTCCTGCTCTGCAATCCGCACAACCCGGTCGGTCTGGTGCACGACCGAGCCGACCTCGAGGCGCTCGCCGCACTGGCCGCACGGTACGACGTCCTGGTCATCAGCGACGAGATCCACGCGCCGCTCACCCACCCGGGCGTGCAGTTCACCCCGTTCGCGATGGTCGCCGAACCGGCGGGCGCGCGGAGCGTCTGCGTGACGAGTGCGAGCAAGGGGTGGAACCTCGCCGGCGTCAAGTGCTCGGTCATCGTGGCGGGCGACCCCCGGACCGCGGCGCTCCTCGACACGCTGTGGGAGGAGGTCGCCTGTCGCACGAGCATCCTCGGGCTGCACGCGAACACGGCGGCCTTCACGCTCGCGACCGACTGGCTCGACGACGTCGTCGCGCGCATCGTGGCGAACGAACGGCTGCTCGGGTCGCTGCTCGCCGAGCACCTGCCGGGCGTCGTCTACACCCGGCCGCGTGCGGGCTACCTGGCGTGGCTCGACTTCCGGGGGATCGGCCTGGGCGATGACCCGGCCGTGCCGCTGCGGGAGCACGCCTACGTGGCGCTGAACTCCGGTCTCGGGTTCGGGTCGCAGGGGCGGGGGTTCGCGCGGCTCAACCTGGCGTGCTCGCCCGAGACGTTGCGGGAGGCCGTGTTCCGGATCGCGTCGGCGTACCCGTCGAGCGCGCAGGAGGGGCTGGTCTGGCGCGTGGCCTGACGGGCGGCGCCGCTGCGCTGGGTCGTGCGGGCGGCGTCGCTGCGGCGGGGGCTCAGGCCTCGCCGGGGTCGGCGTCGACGTACTGGTTGCGGCCGACCACCCGGATCTTCAGGTCGTCGTCACGGTCCATCGCGAGGAACTCCCGCGCCACGAACGCGACCGACGGCCAGCGCGTGACCTCGGTGACGAGCAGTCCGTCGATGAACACCTGCCACGCGCCGCGCTCTCGGACGGCCTGGACCTCGTACGTCGCCATGTCGCGAGCGTAGCGGGTCAGCCGACGCGTTTGGCGTAGTACCGCACGGTCGGGACCGCACCGCTCGGCGTGTGCCAGTCGGCCGGACCGCGACCGGTCAGGCACCACCCGCGCCGCTCGTACAGCCGCCAGGCGTCGGCGGAGTCCTCGGTTACGTCGAGCCGCACGTGCGGACCGGGCACCGCCTGCTCCGCCGCGTCGAGCAGCGCGTCGGCGATGCCCTTGCCGCGGTGGTCTGGATCGACGAAGAGCCGCTGCACCTCGGGCATCCGGCCGGGGCCCGGGACGACGATGCCGACGTGTCCGACCACGCGGTCGTCGTCGATCGCGACCCACGCGCCGAGGAGACCGGCAGGCGTGAGCCAGGCCGCGGGGTCGTCCGGCCAGACCGCGGGGTAGCCGAACACGTGGGCGCGCCAGAGCACCTCGGCCAGGGCGTCCTGGTCGGCGTCGGCCCGCTCGTGGATGCGCATCTCGTCGGACGCTATCGACCGGCCGCGAGCATCGGTCAGGTGTTCCGCGCGTTCCGTACCTCGGCATGATGGGCGGGCGCCGTGTCGAGGTCGAGTCGCATGTGGACGTCGGCCCGCGAGTACGGGCTCGGGACGATCTCGTGGGCCTCGAGGTGCCGGAACCCGAACGCCTCGTACAGGTGCACCGCGTTCGTCAACCCGGAGTTGCTCTCGAGGACGAGCCGTCGGGCGCCGAGTTCCCGCGCCCGCTCGAGTGCGGCCGTGATCAGCCGGCGGGCGATCCCGTGTCCCTGGTGTTCCGGCGCGACGGCCATCTTCACGAGTTCGTACTCGCCGGGCTCGGTGGGCATCAGCCCGATGCAGCCGACGACGGTGTCAGCCGCGGTGGCGCGGCTGCCGTCCCGCAGCCGAGCCACCAGGACGGCACCGCCGGGTTCGACGATCCGGCCCGCGGGGTCGCCGAGGACAGCTCGGTCGGCGTCCTCGAGGGCGAAGAGCCGGCGGATCCACGCCTCGTTGAGCGTGCGGAACGCCTCGGCGTCAGCCGGGGTGGCGAGGTCGGTGATGTGGACGAGGGCCGTGGTAACGGACGTGGTCGCTTCGGGCATGCGTCCATGCTCGGGCAGCGGACCAGGTCGCGTCCAATACTCGTTCGCGCTGATCGATACGCTCGGTGCATGGATGTCGAACTCCGGCAGCTGCGCGCGTTCCTCGCCGTCGCCGACGAGCGCCACTTCGGCCGCGCCGCGGCGGCGCTCCACATGGCGCAACCCGCGCTCTCGCAGCAGATCCGCCGGACCGAGCGGGCACTCGGCGTCGACCTGTTCGTCCGGACATCGCGCAGCGTCGCGCTGACGCCGGCCGGCGAGGTCCTGCAGGAACGGGCCCGGTCGCTCCTCGCTCAGGTCGAGCGCGACCTCGACGAAGCCGTGCGGGTCGGCCGTGGTGAGGCCGGGCGGCTCGACGTCGGGTTCGTCGTGTCGGCGCTGCCGCTCGGCCCGATCGAGCGGGTGCAGGCGTTCCGGGAGCGTCACCCGCGTGTCCGGGTCGAACTGACCGAGGGCTACACCTCGACCCTCGTCGCACGGATCGCGCGCGGCGAGCTGGACCTGGCGATCGTGCGCGACCCGGACCCCGAACCCGGGGTGCGGTACCTGCCGTTCCGCTCCGAGCGGTTCGTCGCCGCGGTCCCGAGGACCCACCGGTTCGCGGAGCGCACGAGCGTCGCGGGGCCGGAGCTCGTCGACGACCCGTTCGTGTTCTTCCCCGCCGAGGCCGGTCGGACGGCGACCGAGCGGAACCTCGCGCCGGTGACCACGGGCGGTCGACGGCCGACCGTGGTGCAGGAGGCGACGACGTGGGCGACCGTCCTGCACCTGGTGGGTGTGGGCCTCGGCGTGACCGTCGCGCCGGAGAGCGCGACGCTCGCGGCTCCCGACACGGTCGCGCTGCTGCCGCTCGACAGCGGTGACGGAGGCGCCGGCGGCGACGACCACCGCAGCGAACTCGTCTGGGCGCTCCGGGAGGACGACGGGCGCAGCATCCTGCGGAACTTCGTCGCCGCGGGCGACTGACCACGGCCGGAGCGGTGCACGGTCCGGGCCGGCCGGAGCGGTGCACGGTCCGGGCCGACCGGAGCGGCGCGCGGTCCGGGCCGGCCGGAGCGGTGCACGGTCCGGGCCGACCGGAGCGGTGCACGGTCCGGGCCGACCGGACGCTCAGGCGAGCGGCAGCACCGGTGCGCGTTGGTCGCCGAGTTCGTCCTCACGCCACGGCACGCTGCCCGCCAGCTCGAGACCGAGCTGCACGAGCACGAAGCGGACGTGGGGTTCGACGTCCGGCTCCCACGAGCCCTCGACCCCCAGGCCGATCGCGCCGAGCTCGTCGTCGGCTTCGTCGTGGACGCTGAGCCGCCAGCGTCCGTCGCCCTGCTCGGAGACGACGGCCCAGCGGGCGGCGGTGAATCGGGAGGGCACACGGTCACGGTAGCCGGAGCCGCGGACACCGACCGCGCGGTCCCGGCGCCGCGCCGTCGTCGCTCGCGCGGCGGGTCCGGGCGCGGCAGAATCGGTCCGTGGAGCCTGCACGCGGACGCCCCGAGAAGAGTGCCCTGGCGAGCTTCCTCCGTGCTCGTCGCGCAGCGCTCCGTCCCGAGGACGTCGAGCTGCCGGCGGAACCGGGGCGTCGCGTCGCGGGCCTCAGGCGCGAGGAGGTCGCCCGGCTCGCGGGGATCAGCGTCGAGTACTACCGACGGCTCGAGCAGGGCAGCGGTCACCAGATGTCCGTGCAGGTGTGCCGCTCCCTGGCGCGAGCGCTCCGCCTCGACGGTGCCGGGGTCGCCTACCTGCAGCGGCTCGCGCTCCCGGGCGCGGACGCGTCCTACGAGGTCCACCGTGGTGAGGCGCCGCCGCCCGACCTCGTCGAGATGATCACCCTCTGGGACCACACCGCGGCGTACATCATCGACCGCAACCAGGACATCCTCGTCCTCAACGCACTGATGCGCGCCGTCGCGCCCGGCTACATGGAGGTCGGCAACAACCTCGGGCTGATGCAGTTCGAGGCGCCGCCGGAGGTCAGGGCGCTGTCGTCGTGGCAGGAGGGGGCCCGCACGACCGTCGCCCGGCTCCGGTACTACGGCGACCCGGACGACCCCCGGTGGCAGGAGATCGTCGGGCTCCTCCTCGACGACGACGACTTCCGGGCGATGTGGGACCGGCACGAGGCGTACCCGATGACGTCAGGGCGCGCGCCGAACCACTTCGCGGGGCACGGCTGGGTGGACCTGCGCTGGCAGGTGCTCGAGGCCCACCCCGGTCTCTACACGCTCATCTGCTACGGCGCCCCCGGGAGCGTCGGCGAACGCGCGCTCACGGAGCTCCGGACGGCGTTCCGGGAGGCGCGCCCCGAGCAGCCGCAGACCGGTCACCAGACCCCCACCGAGGGCAGCAGGCTCGCGCGCCACCGTCGGTCGGCGCGACGCACGGAGGACGACGGTCACGGCCGGAGCACCGCAGCCGACGGCGATCCGGGGGTGTACTCGGAGGGCCACGACGGAGTCGGGTGACGGGCCCTAGCGTGTCGGGCATCCACGGTACCGACACCTCCGAGGGGACCACGTCATGACCTCACCGACCATCGTGCTCGTCCACGGCGCCTTCGCCGACGCCGCGAGCTTCGCGCCCGTCACCCGCCGCCTGCTCGACCGCGGCTTCGCCGTCCGGGTCCCCGCCGTCCCGAACCGGAGCCTGGTCGACGACTCGGCGTACATCCGCTCGGTCGTCGAGTCGATCGACGGACCCGTCCTGCTGGTCGGCCACAGCTACGGCGGCGCCATCATCACCGTGGCCGGAGCAGCCGACAACGTCGTCGGACTCGTCTACCTGTCCGGCTACGCGCTCGAGGCGGGGGAGAGCCTCGGGGAGCTGCAGGGCGGGTTCCCCGACTCGGACCTCGCGGCGAACCTCGTGTACTCGCCGTTCCCGGTGCCCGGCGGCGACCCCGGTACGGACGTGTCGGTCGTCGTGGAGGCGTTCCCCGACGTGTTCGCCGCCGGGGTCGACCGGGCGACGAGCGAAGTGCTCGCGGTGGCACAGCGGCCGCTCGCGGCGAAGGCGTTCGAGGAAGCGGCTCCGGTCGCCGCGTGGACGACGAAGCCCGGCTGGGGGATCGTCTCCGCAGCGGACCGGACGATCAACCCGGACGTCGAGCGGTTCGGCTACCGCCGAGCCGGCCTGCGGAGCGTCGTCGAGCTCGACGCGCCCCACCTCGTGATGCAGTCGCACCCGGACGAGGTCACCACCGTGATCACCGACGCGATCGCCGAGCTCGGCTGAACCGCGAGCGCCACCACACGGCGGCCGCCGACGCTCCCGCGGACGCGGCAGACGCCCCGAGACCGCACCACCGCACCACCGCACCACCGCACCCACCTCACCGAACGAAGCGGAGCACGACATGGCCTTCATCACCACCGACGACGGTGCCGACATCTACTACAAGGACTGGGGGCCCCACGACGCCCAGCCGATCGTGTTCCACCACGGCTGGCCCCTGTCGTCCGACGACTGGGACGCGCAGATGCTCTTCTTCCTCGCGCAGGGCTTCCGGGTGATCGCGAGCGACCGGCGCGGCCACGGGCGCTCGTCGCAGATCGACACGGGGCACGACATGGACCACTACGCGAGCGACGTCTCCGCCGTGGTCGAGCACCTCGACCTGCGCGACGCCGTCCACGTCGGCCACTCCACCGGCGGCGGCCAGGTCGCCCGCTACGTGGCGCAGTACGGTCAGCCGCAGGGACGCGTCGCGAAGGCCGTCCTCGTTGCCGCGGTCCCACCGCTCATGCTCAAGACCGACGCGAACCCCGAGGGCACCGACATCTCGGTGTTCGACGGCTTCCGCGAGGCCCTCGCCGCCAACCGTGCCGAGTTCTTCCAGGCCGTCGCGTCCGGCCCGTTCTACGGGTACAACCGTCCCGGAGTCGAGCTGTCCGAGCCGGTCGTCGCGAACTGGTGGCGGCAGGGCATGACCGGCAGCGCGCTCGCCCACCTCGAGGGCATCAAGGCGTTCTCCGAGACCGACCAGACCGAGGACCTCCGGGCGATCACCGTGCCCGTGCTGGTTCTGCAGGGCGACGACGACCAGGTGGTCCCGTACCGGGCGGCCTCGGTCAAGCAGGCCGAGCTGCTGCAGGACGCGACGCTGAAGATCTACGAGGGCTACCCGCACGGCTTGCTCACGACGCACGCCGACGTCCTCAACCGGGACATCCTGGAGTTCATCAGGCAGTGAGCGCGCGGGCCGCGTGGTCGGTGCAGCCCGGTGCCGTGCCGACTACGCGGTCTTCGCGACGTCCTCGGTGAAGCTCCGCACCCGGCGGAGCAGAGCCTCGCCGCGCATCGCGATCGTCGCGGGCGGGTTGAGGTGCGGGGGGGCCGTGCGGATGAGCATCGAACAGCCGAGGTCCTCGCAGATGTACGAGCCGATCGTGTTGCCGTTCCGACCGGACTCCCCGGCGCGGGCGGCCGAGAACAGCCGCACCTGGGTCGCGGGCTGCGGCGAGTGGCAGAAGGAGCACATCGCCGCGATGCCGGGGCGGAGCGAGCCACCCGCCGACCGCACGACGATGCCGACGGGCCGGTCGTCGATCCACGACACGATGTACCCGCGACGTGCCGCCTGCGGGTCGCGCCAGCCGAGGAACTCGCGCTCGTCCCAGAGCATCTCGTGCAACCCCGGGATCGGGAGTTGTTCGAGCTCCTCCGGGGTGGCGTTGACGAACGACGAGCGGATGTCTGCTTCGGTCAGTGGCTTCACGGTGCCGCCACCCTAGCCCTCCAGCCTGGAGGCACGGACCACCCCGAGCGCGCTCGTCCCGTCCGCCACGAGCACCGCCCGGCGGACCGCGTCGCGGCCGAGCCGCCTGGCGGCGGCGTCGTCCGCCGCGAACTCGACGAGCACGCGCGTCGAGCGCGCCATGGCGCGCGCACCGGGCACCCACGGCACCGCACGTTCGATGGACTCGGCGACCGCGACCGCGATCCCGTGGTGCTGGGACAGGTGGGCGCGCTCGTGGGCGACCACGGCCTCCAGTTCGTCCGTGCGCAGCTGGTCCGCGAGCCCGGTGCTCACCAGCACCCCGCCAGCACGACCGGGGACCGCGCACGCCAGTGCGTGGTCCGCCTCGACCAGGGCGACGGGCACCCCGCCGATCTCGCGGTGCGGGGTGGCCCCGGAGTGCATGGCGCGGCGGACGGCGTCCTGCTCGGGGCCGGGACGCACCCGGACGGCGATCACGAAGGCCACCACCGCCACGAGCGCGACCCCGACGTTGAGGCCGTGGGCGGGGGACCCGCGGACCGCGAACGGGTCGGTCGCGGGTCGGCCGGCGACGACCACGAGCGTGATCCCGGCGACGAAGCCGGCGACGCCGACCAGGACGGCGGCCGACCACGACACCAGCGCCGTGCGCGGCCGGTCGATGGTCCACGCGGCCCGGGTCAGGACGCGGGGAGCGACGACGACGACCGTGAGCGCGAGCACGATCAGCACGACACCGACGACGACCACGCGCGCTCCCGATCAGCCCCGGGTGCGTGCGTCGAGCGCGCGGCGGAGCACCTCGAGGTCGTCCGAGGCGAGCGACCCGGTGAACCGCAGCAGCGCGGCCTCCCGGTCACCGGCTGCGGCGAGGGCGTCCGACATCAGCGAGGCGGTCTGTTCCTCACGGCTGCTCGTCGCCCGGAACGTCAGCGGGGCGTCGTCGTGCGTCTGCCGCTCGACCTGCCCCTTCCGACGGAGCCGGTCGAGCACCGTGAGCACCGTCGTCAGCGCGGGCCGGGGCTCGGGGAACGCGTCGAGCACCTGCCGGGCGCTCAGCCCGTCGTCCGCCGACCAGAGGGCGTCGAGCACCGCCTGCTCGAGCTGCCCGCGGGGGCGTGATCGCTGTCCTGCCACCAGAGGATCCTACGACGGAGCCTCTACGAGATGTCGAACCGGACGGCGACACCTGCCGGAAACACGGCAGCGGTATGCTCGTCGACGACAACTGAAGCACGGCCGATCACCCGTCGCGGGAGACGCCGGACCCCCGTTCGACGGCGGACCGGCACCGAAGGAGCAACGTCCCCGCCAATCTCTCAGGTCCAACACCGCGACGGACAGGCCACTCTGAAAAGCAGGCGCTCCCGACCCCGGTCGGCAGCTCCTCGCCCACGGTGAAAGCCGACGGACCTCACGGGCCGCGGTGAAACTCTCAGGCCCATGACAGAGGGGGAGTTCCACCCGACGACGGTCGTCGGGTGTCGTCGAGGACGAGGGAACTCCGCCATGCGTTCATCACCGCTCGAGGCCGCGCACGAGGCCGCCGGTGCCACCTTCACCGACTTCGCCGGGTACCGGATGCCCGTCCGCTACTCGTCCGACCTCGCCGAGCACCACGCGGTGCGCACGGCCGCCGGGGTGTTCGACCTGTCGCACATGGCCGAGATCGGGGTCACCGGTCCGGACGCCGTCGCGTTCCTCGACCACGCGCTCGCCGGGACCTTCGGCGCGATGACCGTCGGCCGGGCCAAGTACTCGCTGCTGCTCGCCGAGGACGGCGGGATCCTCGACGACCTGGTCGTCTACCGCACGGAGGAGCACGTGTTCCTGGTCGTGGCGAACGCGTCGAACCGCCAGGTCGCGGTCGACGCCCTCACCGCGCGGGCGGACGCCTTCGACGTCCAGGTCTCCGACGACTCGGACACGACCGCCCTCGTCGCGATCCAAGGGCCGGCGGCCGCGGGGACCCTCGACGCGCTCGTGGTGGCCGACCGGCTGCAGCCCGAGACCCCGCTCGACGAGCTCCGCTACTACCGGGTGCTGCACGCGCTGTTCGACGGAGCGGAGGTGCTCGTCGCCCGCACCGGCTACACGGGCGAGGACGGCTTCGAGATCTACAGCGACCCGTCCATCGCCGGGGACATCTGGGACGCGCTCCTCCAGACCGGCGCCGACCGCGGCGTCGTGCCCGCCGGGCTGGCCGCGCGCGACACCCTGCGGCTCGAGGCGGGCATGCCGCTCTACGGCCACGAGCTCGGCACCGACGTCCGTCCCGCACAGGCCGGGCTCAGCCGGGTCGTCGCGACCTCCGGGTCGTTCGTGGGGGACTCCGGCGTGGAGCCCGCACCGGGCGCCCGCGTGCTCGTCGGTCTCGTCACCGAGGGCCGTCGGGCTCCCCGCGCCGGATACGACGTCGTCCACGAGGGCCAGGTCGTCGGCACGGTGACATCCGGCGCGCTCTCGCCGACCCTCGGGCACCCGGTCGCGATGGCCTTCGTCGACCCGGACCTCGCCACCGAGGGACAACTCCTGCACATCGACGTCCGCGGCACGGCCATCCCCAGCACCGTGACCCCGTTCCCCTTCTACCGCCGTTCTCCGAGAGGCTGACCCCGTGACCGACCAGACCGCACTCCAGTACACCGCCGACCACGAGTGGCTGCTCGTCGAGGGCGACACCGTCACCGTCGGCATCACCGACCACGCCGCCGAGCAGCTCGGCGACGTCGTCTTCGTCGAGCTCCCCGCCGTCGGCACCACGACCACCGCGGGCGAGCAGATCGGTGAGATCGAGTCGACCAAGAGCGTCGGTGAACTGTTCGCACCGATCGAGGGCGAGGTCGTCGAGGTCAACGAGGCGGTCGTCGACGCCCCCGACACCGTCAACCACGACCCGTTCGGCGCCGGTTGGCTGGTCAAGATCAAGGTCGACGGCACCTCGTTCCCCGAGGACCTCATGGACCACGACGCGTACCGGGCATCCCTCGCATGACCGGCGCACAGCAGGACGCCGCCGCGCAGCAGAACCTCCAGACGTCGTTCGCCGACCGCCACATCGGGACGACGAGCGCCGACCAGCAGGCCATGCTCGACGTCGTCGGCCAGCCGTCCCTCGACGCCCTCGTCCGGACCGCCATCCCGGAGTCGATCCACGCGGCGCCGGTCACGGACTCCGTCATCCCGGCAGCTGTCGGCGAGACCGAGGCGCTCGCCGAGCTCCGCGCGAAGGCCGCACGGAACACCGTCCGGCGCGCGATGATCGGCCTCGGCTACCACGGCACCCACACGCCCGCGGTCATCCAGCGGAACGTGCTCGAGAACCCGAGCTGGTACACGGCGTACACGCCGTACCAGCCGGAGATCTCGCAGGGCCGCCTCGAGGCGCTCATCAACTTCCAGACGATGGTGTCCGACCTCACCGGCATGGCCACCGCCGGTGCGTCCATGCTCGACGAGGGCACCGCCGTGGTCGAGGGCATGCTGCTCGCCCGCCGCGCCTCGAAGGTCAAGGGCGACGCGTTCCTCGTCGACGCCGACCTCCTGCCGCAGACCCGTGCGCTGCTCGACCACCGTGCGGACGCGGTCGGCATCGCCCTGCGCGAGTTCGACGCCGCCGAGGGCCCGACCGACGACCAGCTCGACGGCGCCTTCGGGGTCATCGTCCAGTACCCGGGCGCCTCCGGACGCATCGTCGACCCGAGCACCACGATCGAGCGCGTCCACGCTGGCGGTGGGATCGCCGTCGTGGCGGCCGACCTGCTCGCGATGACGCTCCTCGCTGCGCCCGGCGACCTCGGCGCGGACGTCGCCGTCGGCACGAGCCAGCGCTTCGGCGTCCCGCTCGGCTTCGGCGGCCCGCACGCCGGCTACCTCGCCGTCCGTGCGGGCCTGGAGCGCCAGCTGCCCGGCCGCCTGGTCGGGGTGTCCTTCGACGCCGACGGCCAGATGGCCTACCGGCTCAGCCTGCAGACCCGCGAGCAGCACATCCGCCGCGAGAAGGCCACGAGCAACATCTGCACCGCGCAGGTGCTGCTCGCCGTGATGGCGTCGATGTACGCCGTCTACCACGGCCCCGAAGGCTTGCGCTTCATCGCCGACCGGGTCGGCCGGACGACGACGGCGCTCGCCGACGCCGCACGCGGTGCCGGGCTCGAGGTCGTGCACGACGCGTGGTTCGACACCCTGACCCTCCGGGCGCCCGGTCGTGCGGCGGAGCTCGTCGACGCAGCACGCGAGCGCGGCTACCTGCTGCACCTCGTCGACGCCGACACCCTCCAGGTGTCCGTCGACGAGACCACCACGCCGGACGACGTGACGGCGCTCGCCGGCGTCCTCGGAGCCGTGGACGCGTCCGTCCCGGCGACCGAGACCGCCGTACGGGACGCCGCCACGGGCCTCCCGGCCGGTCTGCTGCGCAGCAGCGAGTACCTCACCCACCCGGTCTTCAGCGCGCACCGCAGCGAGACCCGGATGATGCGGTACCTCAAGCACCTGTCCGACAAGGACTACGCGCTCGACCGCGGCATGATCCCGCTCGGCAGCTGCACGATGAAGCTCAACGCGGCGACCGAGATGGCGGCCGTCACCTGGCCGGAGTTCGCGAACGTGCACCCCTTCGCGCCGGCCGAGGACGTCGCCGGGTACCTCGACATGATCGGTGACCTCGAGTCCTGGCTCGCCGAGGTCACCGGGTACGACACCGTGTCGCTGCAGCCGAACGCGGGCAGTCAGGGCGAGCTCGCGGGCCTCCTCGCGATCCGCGGGTACCACCTGGCGAACGGTGACACCGAGCGCACCGTCTGCCTCATCCCGTCGAGCGCGCACGGCACGAACGCTGCCTCTGCGGTCCTCGCCGGCATGCGGGTGGTCGTCGTGGCGTGCGACGAGGACGGCAACGTCGACCTCGACGACCTCCGTGCCAAGACGGCGCAGCACGGGGAGCAGCTCGCCGCGCTGATGATCACGTACCCGTCGACGCACGGCGTCTACGAGCACGACATCACCGACATCACCGCGGCGGTCCACGACGCCGGTGGGCAGGTCTACGTCGACGGCGCGAACCTCAACGCGCTGCTCGGGCACGCCCGGTTCGGGGACTTCGGCGGCGATGTCTCGCACCTCAACCTGCACAAGACGTTCTGCATCCCGCACGGCGGCGGCGGCCCCGGTGTCGGCCCGGTCGCGGCGAAGGCGCACCTCGCGCCGTACCTGCCCGGCCACTCGATGGCGCAGCAGGCCGACCGTCGCACCGGTGCCACCGCGGCGGACGCCGGCGATCGGCTCGCGCACGCCGGCGGGCCGGTGTCGAGCGCCCCGTACGGCAGCCCGAGCATCCTGCCGATCACGTGGACGTACGTCCGCATGATGGGCCTCGAGGGGCTCACCCGTGCGACCGAGACCGCGGTGCTCGGGGCGAACTACATCGCCGCGCGGCTCCGTGACGCCTACCCGGTGCTCTACACGGGGCAGGACGGGCTCGTCGCGCACGAGTGCATCCTCGACCTCCGGCCGCTGCGGGACAGCACGGGCATCACCGTCGACGACGTCGCGAAGCGTCTCGTCGACTACGGCTTCCACGCCCCGACGATGTCGTTCCCGGTGGCCGGCACGCTCATGGTCGAGCCGACCGAGAGCGAGGACCTCGCCGAGCTCGACCGGTTCGTCGACGCCATGCTCGCGATCCGGGCCGAGGCCGCTGCGGTCGAGCGTGGTGAGTGGTCCGCCGAGGACAACCCGCTCGTGCACGCCCCGCACACGGCCTCGTCGGTGATCTCGGGGGAGTGGACGCACGCGTACTCCCGCGAGCAGGCCGTCTACCCGCTGCCCGGCATCAGCGCGCGCAAGTACTGGCCGCCGGTGCGTCGGATCGACCAGGCGTACGGCGACCGCAACCTCGTGTGTGCCTGCCCGCCGGTCGAGGCGTTCGCGTAGCGGCCCCCGCCCCGCAGCGCCGGTCCGGCCCGGCAGAGCGACAGATCGACGCGCGCGCGGCGCGGCGATCTGTCGCTCTCGCGGTCGAGACGCGACACGACGGACGGGAGGCGCGGTGCCGGCTGGCACCGCGCCTCCCGTCCGTTGGGTGGTCCGGCTACGCGACCGGCGTGACGGGCAGGTGCTCCGCCCACCACGCGAGGACGTGCTCGAAGCGCTGCACGCGGTGCCACGGCCGGCCCGACCGCGAGAGCTCGTGCCCCTCGCCCGGGAACACCAGGAGCGACGCGTCGACCCCTGCCCGCCGGAGCGCGACGAACTGGCGCTGCCCCTGCTCGATCGGGCAGCGCCAGTCCTGCTCGGAGTGCGCCACCATGAACGGGATCGTGACCCGGTCGGCGTACGACAGCGGGCTGCGGCGGCGCTGCTCCTCCGGGTCCGGGCCGACGTAGGCGTCCGCGAAGTACCACCCGATGTCCGAGCTGCCCGCGAACGAGTCCCACGCGTTCACCGCGCGTTCGCTCCACGCCGCGGCGAACCGGTCACCGTGGTGGGCGGCGACCCAGCTCGTCATGAAGCCGCCGTACGAGCCGCCCATGATGCCGACGCGGGAGCCGTCCAGGTCCGGCCGCTCGAGCGCCGCGTCGAGCAGCGCGAGCACGTCGTCGACGTCCACCGTGCCCATCGCCCCGACGACCGCTCGACCGTGCTCGAGGCCGTACCCGGCCGAGCCGCGCGGGTTGCCGAGCACCACCGCGTACCCGGCGCTCGCGTACACCTGCGCCTCGTCGAAGAACGCCCACGTGTCCTGCGCGAACGGGCCGCCGTGCACCACCCGCAGCACCGGGTGCGGCCCGTCGCCGTCGGGGAGGACCACCCAACCGTGCACCGGGGTGCCGTCCGGCGCGGTGCCGGTGACCTCCTCGGTGCGGCGGATGCCCGGCGCTCCCGCCCGCTCGCGGAGCGGTGCGGCGAGGTCGGTGAGGACGGTCGGGGCGGGCGTCGTCGTGGCGCCCGGTGCACCGGCGGGCAGGTCGACGACCAGCACCTCGCCCGGGGACTCCGGGGTCGCGGCGGTCGCCACGAGGACGTCGCCGTCGACGGCGAACCCGGAGACCACCAGGCGGCCGCCGAGCACCACGTCGAGCTCGTCGAGGGCGAGTGGTGTGCCCGGTCCGACCGGGACGCGGCGGACGCCGACGGTGCCCCGGTCGAGCACGGCGACGAGCGCGTCCTCGCCGTGCGGGACCGGGGTGCCGGTCACGTCGACCGACCGGCGGTCCGTCAGCCGCTCCGGTGCGGCACCGTGGTCGGCGCGCCAGAGTCCCTGGGGCTCGGCGACGACGTGTCCGTCCCGGTGCGACGTGCCCGTGTACAGGATCGTGCCGGACGCGGTCACCGCGACGGCCCCGACGCTGCCCTCCGTCCGGACCGCGAGCGTGAGCGTGCCGCCCGCGACGTCCACCCGGTACAGGTCGTCGTCGTGCGTCTCGCGAGCACCGAGGTCGCGCGGCGCGACCACGACGAGCGCGCTCGCGTCCGGGTACCAGACCGGCGACGACAGCGAGCACGGTGCGCTGGTGAGGGCCGTCGTGACGAGTCCGGCGTCGCGGTCCGTGACGTCGACCACGACCACCTGCTGCGGCTGGTCGAGCAGGTACCCGGTGCCGTCGAGGTGGGAGTCGAGCCGCGCGACGAGCCGGGGGGCCTCGGCGGCGGGTGCCGGCCGCCGCCCGCCGCCCGGGACCGCGGAGCCGTACCGCCCGGGCTCGGGGAAGCGGGCGGTGAGGGCGATGCGCGTCGAGTCCGGGGACCACACGGGCGCGCCTGCGCCGAGGGGCAGCGCGGTGAGTACCCGGGCTTCGCCGCCGTCGACCGGTGCCACGGCGAGCTGGTCGTGTGCGCCGCCGTGCTCGTCCTCGACCCGCCGCAGGAACGCGAGCGACCGGCGGTCCGGGGACAGCACCGGCGCCGAGTCGTGCTCGCCCGAGGTGAAGCGGACCACCCCGTCGGCGGTCACCCGCTGCACGGTCGACTGCGTGGAGTCGGTCCCGAGGTCGGGCCGGGACACGGCGACGTACGCGCCGCCCCGGTGGCGGGGGTCGCCGGCGACCGTCGGGGAGGAGGGGACGTGGAGGAGGGGGACGTCGTTCGCGAGCACGGTGCCACGCTACGACGTGGCCCTTCCGGTCCTCCCGGTGGATCATGGATCACATCCGGCGCGAGGTCGCAAGAGGGTTGTTGTAGATGCAACAGAACTGCGAGCGCGGTCCGAGATCGAACGAAACTTGCATCCTCCCGCAACGATCCTGCGACTTGGTTTCCGATTTGTAACCGATTCCCTGTGGGATTGGTGCCCGCTCCTGACACTGCATACAGTGCAGAGGTCAAACGCGCCGGGCGACACCGCTGTGCCCGGCGCGTCCCATGCACCAGGAGGAATCTTGATCAACAAGCGCGCTGGGCTCGCAGCCCTGGCCGTGCTCGGGGCCACAGCGATCGCCCTGGCCGGCTGCTCCAGCAACAGCAGCAACGGGGGTGGCTCGGGTTCGACCAACGCGTCGGGCATCGTGACCACCAACGGCAGCGAGCCCCAGAACCCGCTCATCCCGTCGAACACCACCGAGACCGGTGGCGGCAAGATCATCGACTCGATCTTCGAGGGCCTGGTGTCGTACGACGCCAAGGGCAAGCCGGTGAACGAGGTCGCGAAGAGCATCGACACGTCGGACTCCAAGACGTTCGACATCACGCTCAACACGGACTACAAGTTCACCAACGGCGAGAAGGTCACGGCCGAGTCCTTCACCAAGGCGTGGAACTGGGCTGCCCAGTACTCCAACAAGCAGAGCGCGAGCTACTTCTTCGAGAACATCGAGGGCTACGACGCCACGAAGGACTCGGAGCTCACCGGCCTCAAGGTCAAGAGCGACGACGAGTTCACCGTCACGCTCAAGTCGGCGCAGTCGGACTTCCCGCTCTCGCTCGGCTACTCGGCGTTCGTGCCGCTGCCCTCGGTGTTCTACAAGGACACCAAGGCCTTCGGCGAGGACCCGATCGGCAACGGTCCGTACAAGCTCGACGGCAAGAGCGCCTGGACGCACAACCAGTCGATCAAGCTCGTCACCAACAAGGACTACGCCGGCAACCGCAAGCCGAAGAACGGTGGTCTGACGATCACGTTCTACACGTCGCAGGACACCGCGTACTCCGACGCACAGGGCGGCAACCTCGACGTCCTCGACGCCGTGCCGGACAGCGCGTTCTCGAACTACAAGTCGGACTTCCCCGACTCGAACGTCAACCAGGCAGCCGCGATCTTCCAGGCTATCTACCTGCCCTACTACCTCGACCACTGGAAGGGTGAAGAGGGCAAGCTCCGTCGCGAGGCGATCTCGCTGTCGATCAACCGCAAGCAGATCACGGACAAGATCTTCCAGGGCACCCGCACCCCGGCCAAGGACTTCACGTCCCCGGTCATCGCGGGCTGGAACGACAACCTCGACGGCTCCGACGTGCTGACGTACAACAAGTCGAAGGCCAAGGAACTCTGGGCCGAGGCCGACAAGATCTCGCCGTACAACGACACCCTCACCATCGCGTACAACGCCGACGGTGGCCACCAGGCGTGGGTGACGGCGGTCGCGAACTCGGTGTCGAGCACGCTCGGCATCAAGGCCGAGGGCAAGGCCTACCCGACGTTCGCCGAGGCCCTCGCGGTCCAGACGAACAACAAGCTCGACGGCGCGAGCCGGACCGGTTGGCAGGCCGACTACCCGTCGCTGTACAACTTCCTCGGCCCGACCATGGGCGACGGCTCGTCGAGCAACTACTCGCGCTACGACTCGACCGAGTACAACGACCTGCTCGCCAAGGGCCGTTCGGCCTCGACCGTCGAAGAGGGCAACAAGTACTTCGACCAGGCGCAGGAGCTGCTGTTCAAGGACCTCCCCGAGATCCCGCTCTGGTACTCCAACGTGACCGGTGTCTGGAACGCCGACAACGTGTCGAACGTCAAGTTCGGCTGGAACTCGGTGCCGCTGTACTACGACATCGAGGTCAAGAAGTAACCACCGTCTCCTCGTGAGACACATCGCGGACAGGTATCCTGCTCCGCGACCACCGGACGGGGGTCCGGAGGCCCACCAGGCCTCCGGGCCCCCGTACCTCGGCGGAGACCACAACCCCCACCCCGCGGGCGCCGCCGCCCGCACCGGACTCCCGTGTCGACCCGCGGACCGTCCAACCACACACGACATGAACCAGAACGACACGCGCGTCAGGAAGCAGGCCGGAATCTGATGGCCTGGTACCTCGGCAAGCGCCTCCTGCAACTCATCCCCGTCTTCTTCGGGGCAACGTTCCTCATCTACTTCATGGTGTTCTCCCTGCCGGGCGACCCGATCGCCGCCCTCTTCGGCGACCGGCAGCCGTCGCCGCAGGTGATCGAACAGCTGCGCCAGCAGTACAACCTCGACAAGCCGTTCATCGTCCAGTACCTGCTCTGGGTCGGCGGCGTGTTCCGCGGCGACCTCGGCACGACCTACTCGGGCCTGCCGGTCAGCTCGCAGCTCGCGCAGGCGTTCCCGATCACGGCGCGCCTCGCGATCCTGTCGCTGCTGTTCGAGTCGGTCGCCGGCATCGTCGTCGGTGTCATCGCGGGTCTGCGCAAGGGCAAGCTCTTCGACGCGACCGCCCTCGTCGTGAGCCTGCTGCTCATCTCGGTGCCGACCTTCGTCGTCGGCTTCCTGCTGCAGTACGTCCTCGGCATCAACCTCGGACTGTTCCGGGTCACGGTGTCGGGACAGGCGCCGTGGGACGAACTCGTCCTGCCCGCGATCGTGCTCGCGACGGTGTCGTTCGCCTACATCGTCCGACTGACGCGCGCCAGCGTCGCCGAGAACGTCTCCGCCGACTTCGTGCGGACCGCGACCGCCAAGGGGCTGCCGCGGCGTCGTGTCGTCGGCGTGCACATCTTCCGCAACTCGCTCATCCCCGTGGTGACGTACCTGGGTGTCGACATCGGCAACCTCATGGTCGGTGCGATCGTGACCGAGGGCATCTTCAACATCCACGGCGTCGGCGGCACGGTCTTCCAGGCCGTCAAGCTCGGCGAGGGGCCGACCGTGGTCTCCTTCGTCGCCGTGATGGTCATCATCTTCATGCTCGCCAACCTCCTGGTCGACCTGCTCTACGCCGTCCTGGACCCGAGGATCCGCTATGCCAAGTAACACCGAACCGCGCTCGGCGACGCACTACGTCGCCCCGATCGAGGAGACCCCGCTCCAGGCGGTCGACCAGGTCAACGAGGACGAGAAGACCCGTTCGACCTGGACCGACGCGTGGGACGCCATGAAGGTCCGCCCGATGTTCTGGGTCTCGTCGATCCTCATCGTGCTGATCATCCTGGTGGCGCTCTTCCCCGGGCTGTTCACGCACGTCGACCCGCGCGCCGCCGACCTCAACAAGAGCAACGAGGGACCGGAGCCGGGACACATCCTCGGGTTCAACCGCCAGGGCTACGACGTGTACTCCCGGACGATCTGGGGCACGCGCAACTCGCTCATCGTCGGCGTCGTCGCGACGGTCCTCGTCTCCGTGGTCGGCATCGTCGTCGGTGCCCTCGCCGGGTTCTTCGGCGGCTGGCTCGACACGATCGTCTCGCGCATCGGCGACGTCTTCTTCACGATCCCGACCGTCCTCGGCGCGATCGTCCTGATGTCGGTCCTCCCGGCGCGGAACGCCCTGACCGTCGCGCTCGTCCTCTCGGCGTTCGCGTGGCCGCAGATCGCCCGCATCATGCGCGGTGCCGTGCTCAGTGCGAAGCAGTCCGACTACGTGACCGCCTCGGCCGCGCTCGGTGTCAGCCGGTTCCAGACGCTCGTGCGCCACGTGGTGCCGAACTCGCTCGCACCGGTCATCGTGGTGGCGACCGTGTCGCTCGGCACGTTCATCGTCGCCGAGGCGACGCTGTCGTTCCTCGGCATCGGCCTGCCCGACTCGGCGCTCAGCTGGGGGCAGGACATCGGCAACGCCCAGGCGTCCATCCGTGTCGCCCCGTCGACGATCTTCTGGCCGTCCGCGGCGCTGTCCATCACCGTGCTCTCGTTCCTCCTCCTCGGTGACGTGGTCCGTGACGCACTCGACCCGAAGGCGAGGGCCCGCCGATGAGCGAGACACTGACCCAGCCGAACGCCAACCGCACGGGCGGCACCGGTGCGCCCCTGCTCGAGATCACGGACCTCGCGGTCGGGTTCAAGACCCAGAGCGGGTTCGTCCAGGCCGTCCGCAACGCGAGCTTCACCCTCGAGCAGGGTGAGCGGCTCGCCATCGTCGGTGAGTCCGGATCGGGCAAGTCCACGAGCGCCCAGTCGATCATCAAGCTGCTCCCCGGAGCCGGCGAGGTCACGGGCGGCTCGATCAAGTTCAACGGGCGCGAGCTCGTCGGGCTGAGCGACAAGGAGATGTCGGAGATCCGCGGGAAGGAGATCGGCTACGTCCCGCAGGACCCGATGTCGAACCTCAACCCGCTGTGGTCGATCGGCTTCCAGGTCGAGGAGGCCATCAAGGCGAACGGCATCGCGACCGGCAAGCACGCGATCCGCGCCCGTGCGATCGAGGTGCTGCAGGAGGCCGGGCTCGGCGACGCGTCGACCCGACTCAAGCAGTTCCCGCACGAGTTCTCCGGCGGCATGCGCCAGCGGGTGCTCATCGGCATCGGCCTGTCGAGCCGTCCGAAGCTGCTCATCGCGGACGAGCCGACCAGTGCACTCGACGTGACGGTGCAGCGCGTGATCCTCGACCACCTCGAGACGCTCACGCGCGACTACGGCACGAGCGTCCTGTTCATCACCCACGACCTCGGGCTCGCCGCCGAGCGCGCCGAGAAGCTCGTGGTGATGTACAAGGGCCAGGTCGTCGAGGCGGGACCGTCGAAGGAGATCCTGGCGGACCCGCAGCACCCGTACACGCAGCGGCTCGTGGCGGCGGCCCCGTCGCTCGCCAGCCGTCGCATCCAGTCGAAGGTGCAGCACACCCGGGTCGACATCGCCGACGTCGGCAGCGACGACACGGACCTGATCACCCGGGCGCACGCACGGGAGCAGGCGCCGGCCGACGACGTCATCGTGGTGAAGAACCTCGAGAAGGTCTACAAGCTCCGGGGCAAGAACCTCGCGACGCGCGAGCTCAAGGCCGTCGACGACGTCTCGTTCTCGATCCCGAGGGGCACCACCACCGCCCTCGTGGGGGAGTCGGGGTCGGGCAAGTCGACCGTGGCGAAGCTCGTGCTGCAGCTCGAGTCGATCACGAGCGGGTCGGTCACGTTCGACGGGATCGACGTCGGCGGGCTGAAGGGCAAGGCGCTGCTCGACTTCCGTCGGCGGGTGCAGCCGGTGTTCCAGGACCCGTACGGGTCGCTCGACCCGATGTACAACGTCGGGAACACGATCGCCGAGCCGCTGCACACGCACAAGGTCGGCGACAAGGCCTCGCGGCGTGCCCGCGTGCTGGAGCTCCTCGACCAGGTCGCGCTGCCGAAGTCGATGGTGAACCGCTACCCGAACGAGCTGTCCGGCGGCCAGCGACAGCGCATCGCCGTGGCGCGTGCGCTGGCGCTCAAGCCCGAGGTGATCGTGCTCGACGAGGCGGTCTCCGCCCTCGACGTGCTCGTCCAGGGCCAGATCCTCGACCTGCTCACCGAGCTGCAGTCCGAACTGGGGCTCACCTACCTGTTCATCACGCACGACCTCGCCGTGGTCCGCCTCGTCGCGGACAACGTGTGCGTGATGCGCAAGGGACAGATCGTCGAGAAGGCGACCACCGACGAGGTCTTCGCCAACCCGCGGGAGCAGTACACGCAGGACCTGCTCGCCGCCATCCCCGGCGCCGGGTTCGAGTTCGGACGCTGATCCCCCTGGACACGAACGAGGCCGGACGTCCCGTCGTCCTCCGCGCTGGCCGCGGGGGAACGGTGGCGTCCGGCCTCCTCGCGCTCCTGGCCCTGTTCATGCTCGGCGACGCGGCGGTCCGCGGGAGCTGGGACGTCGTCCTGCGCGCCGTGGGGCCGCTCGCCGCGCTGGTCTGGGTGCTCTGGGTGCTCACCTACCGCCCGCACATCCGACTCGACCGCGACACGGTCACCGTCGTCAACCCGTTGCGCCGCACCACGGTGCCGTGGGGCGCCGTCGAGGACGTCCGCATGCGGTACCAGGTCGTCCTCGACCTCGAGGGCGGGCGGCGGCTGACCTGCTGGGGTGGTCCCGCGCTGCCCCGTCCGAAGCCGGCACGGCGCGGTGAACCGCGCGTCCTGCGGCAGCCGGACGAGTTCGTCGTCCTGCGCGACCGCTGGGCGGAGCGTCGCGACCCGGCCGAGCACGGGCCCGTCGTCCGCGGCTGGGACACCCCGGCGGTGATCGCCGGAGTGGTCGTCGTCGTCCTCTGCGTGGTCGCCCTGCTCGTCTGACGTCGCGTCCGCGACGGACCCATGGACGGACGGGAGGCGCGGTGCCAGCTGGCACCGCGCCTCCCGTCCGTCGGTCGGACCGTCTACGCGACGGCCGCGGCCCGCTCCGTGAGCAGGTCGTTCTGGTCCGTCTGGACGCACGCCACCCCGCGACCGTGCACGTCCTGCAGCCGCGGGTCCACCGAGCGGCACTGCTGCTGCCGGCCCTCGTCGAGGAGCTGGTAGAGCGGGCAGCGGGTCCGGAAGCGGCAGCCCTCGATCTTCTCGGTGGGGGAGGGCAGGTCGCCGTCGAGCAGGATGCGTCCACGTGCTGCCTCGGCGGACGGGTCCGGCACCGGGACGGCCGACAGCAGTGCACGCGTGTACGGGTGCTGCGGGTCGTCGAAGACCTTGTCGCCCTCGCCGTACTCGACGATCCGTCCGAGGTACATGACCGCGACGTCGTCGGCGATGTGCCGCACGACGGAGAGGTCGTGCGCGACGAACAGGTAGGACAGCCCGAGCCGGTGCTTGAGGTCCTCGAGCAGGTTGATCACACCGGCCTGCACGGACACGTCGAGGGCGGAGACCGGTTCGTCGAGGACGAGGATCTTCGGCTCGACGATGAGCGCCCGGGCGATGCCGATGCGCTGCCGCTGGCCGCCGGAGAACTCGTGCGGGTACCGGTCGATGTAGCTCGGCTCGAGACCGACGAGCTCGAGGGCGTCCCGCACCCGTCGGCGGATCTCGTCCTTCGGCACGCCGTGCACCGTGAGCGGCTCACCGATCACGGAACCGATGTCCAGGCGCGGGTCGATCGACGCCATCGGGTCCTGGAAGACCACCTGGATGTCGCTCCGGAGGGCACGGCGGTCGCTCTTCGACAGCGTCGAGGTGTCGACACCGTTGACCTTGATGGTGCCCTGCTGTGCTCCGGCGAGCTCGAGGATCTCCATGATGGTCGTCGTCTTGCCGCAGCCGGACTCGCCGACCAGGCCGAGCACCTGCCCGCGCTTCAGCGTGAGCGAGATGCCGTCGACCGCGTGCACCTCGCCGATGCGGCGGCGGAACACGGCACCCTTGGTGAGCGGGAACGTCTTCACGACGTCGTCGAGCTGCAGCACGACGTCGTCGCCGTGGTCGATCGACGCCTCCGGGACGTCGTCCGGTCGCGGGAAGATCTCGGAGCGGGCGAGCGTCCCCGCGGCGATCTCGTCACGGCGGATGCAGGCCGCCGTGTGCTCGTCGTCGAAGGCGCCGTTGGTGATGGTCGGCGTCACACCGGTCAGCACGGGGTTGTCGGCGCTGTTCGGCACGCTCGGGGCGATGAGGGCGGGCTCGCCCTCGCGGCAGGCCTCGAGCACGGCGGGGCACCGGTCGGCGAACGGGCACCCGGTGGGCCGCTGCGTGAGGAGCGGCGGACGGCCCTCGAGCGGGACGAGCCGCTCGGACCGCGACGACGTCATGTTCGGCATCGAGCGGAGCAGGCCGATCGTGTACGGCATCACCGGCTCACGGAAGAGCGGTTCGACCGGGGCGGTCTCGACGATCCGTCCGGCGTACATCACCGCGACCCGGTCCGCGTTGCCCGCGACGACCCCGAGGTCGTGCGTGATCAGGACGACCGCGGCGCCGGTCATGTCCTTCGCGGTCTGCAGGACGTCGAGGATCTGCGCCTGGATGGTGACGTCGAGCGCCGTGGTCGGCTCGTCGGCGATGATGAGTTTCGGGTCGTTCGCGATGGCGATGGCGATCATCGCGCGCTGTCGCATGCCGCCGGAGAACTCGTGCGGGAAGGCGTCGAGTCGGCGCGCCGGGTTCGGGATGCCGACCGCGCGCAGGAGTTCCTCGGCCCGGGTGCGCGCCGCGTGCGGGGTGAGCGCTCGGTCGTGCAGGCGGAGCCCCTCCACGATCTGCTGCCCGATCGTGTACACGGGCGTCAGCGCCGACAGCGGGTCCTGGAACACCATGGCGATGTCACCGCCGCGGAGCGTCGACATCTCGCGGTCGTTCAGTCCGAGGAGCTCGCGGCCGTCGAACCTGATGCTGCCCTCGACCTTGGCCGACGACGGCAGCAGCCCCATGACGGCCATCGACGACACCGACTTGCCCGACCCGGACTCGCCGACGATGCCGAGGAACTCGCCCTGGTTCACCGTGTAGTCCACCCCGCGGACGGCGTAGACGGGCTTGGTCGACGGGTTGAACGTGACGGAGAGGTCGGAGACGGTGAGCAGCGGCTCAGTCACGGTTGGCTCCAGAGGTGGGGTCGATGGCGTCGCGGAGGGCGTCGCCGAGCAGGCTGGTGGAGAGGACGGTGGCGACGAGCGTCGCGGCCGGCAGGACGAACAGCCACGGGCGCGTGACCGCGGACTGGCTGCCGGCGGCGAGCAGCGTGCCGAGCGACACGTCGGGCACCTGGATGCCGAAGCCGAAGAAGCTCAGGGCGCTCTCGGACAGGATCATCGCGCCGACGCCGAGCGTGGCGTCGATGATGAGCAGCGAGGCGACGTTCGGCAGGATGTGCCGCCGGATGATCGTGAACGAGGGCACGCCCATGAACCGTGCGGCCTTGACGTAGTCGCGCTCGCGCAACGACATCGTCTGGCCGCGGATCACGCGCGCCATGATCATCCAGCCGAAGATCGCCAGGCCGATGATGATCGCGACCCAGCTGAGGTTCTTGAACACCGGGCTGAGGAGCACGAGGGCGTAGAACGACGGGATGACGAGCAGCAGGTCGATGCCCCACACCAGGGCACGGTCGACGAACCCGCCGAAGTAGCCCGCGATCGATCCGACGATCCCCGCGATGAGCGTCGCCGCCGGACCCGCGATGAGGCCGATGAGCAGCGACTTCTGCAGGCCGACGAGCGTCTGCGCGTAGATGTCCTGGCCGATGTCGTTCGTCCCGAACCAGTGCGCGGCGCTCGGCGGCATGCCGAACGCGGTGCCGTCGGAGTCGACGGCGTTCCAGTAGTAGAGGTGCGGGCCGACGAACGCCCACAGGATGATGAGGAGCAGGGCGCCGCCGCCGATGCGGGCGCGCCAGGTTCCGAACACCTTGCGCCAGAGCGGGGTGCGGTTCGACTTGGTGCCGACGGGGTGTGCGGGCTTGCCGGCGTTGCCGTCCAGCGGGTCGCCGGCGGTCGTCGTGGTCGTGGGGTCGAGTACGGACACGGGTCACACCCTCACTCGCGGGTCGAGCGCGGCGTAGAGCAGGTCCGCGAGGGTGCCTGCGATGAGCACGAGGATCGCCGTGAAGAGGATCGTGCCCGCTGCCGCGTTGATGTCGTTGTTGCTGATGCTCTGGACGAAGTACTCACCCATGCCGTGCCACGAGAAGACCAATTCGGTGATGCTCGCGCCCGTGAGGATGAGGCCGAAGGAGTAGGCGAAGAAGGTCGACATCGGGATCAGTGCGACCCGGACGCCGTGCCGGAGGATGGCCGATCCGCGCGTCCGGCCCTTCGACCGGGCCGTGCGGATGAAGTCGTTCGACAGCACGTCGAGCATCGCCGAGCGCTGGTACCGGGAGTACGAGGCGACCGCGCCGAGCGTCAGGGAGATCGTCGGCAACAACAGGTGCACCAACCGGTCGCCGAGGACGGGGAAGAACCCGGTCACCCCCGGTGTGTACTCACCGGTGAAGCTGATCACCTGCGTGCCGACCGAGTTGTTCAGCGTCGTCGCCAGGATCATCAGCACGACGGCGATGACGAACGGCGGCGTGGCCAGGACCGCGAAGGACAGGTACGTCGACACCTGGTCGGAGGCCTTGTACTGGCGGACGGCGTTCCAGACGCCGAGCATCACGCCGAGGAACGCCCCGAGCAGGGTGCCGATCACGAGCAGGCGGAGGCTGGTGCCGGAGCGGGCGACGATGTCGGCGGTGACCTCGGTGCCGCGCGAGCTCAGGCCGAGCGAGCCGTGCGTGACGAGGTTCGCCCACCAGTTCCACGTGCGGACCAGGAGCGGCACGTTCGGGTCGGCGCCGAGCTTCTGCAGCGACGCGTCGATCGTGCCCTGCGGGACCGCGGGGTTGCGGCCGAGGAACCGTGCCGCGGGGTTGAGCGTGGAACTGGCGAGCAGGTAGCCGAGGGTCGTCGCGACGATCGTCAGGATCACGTAGTTGACGATCCGCTTCGCGAGGAAAGCAAGCATGTACAGGGACCTCAGGGGTGCGGCCGTCCGTCCGGACGGCGTTGTTCGGTGGCGACAGGTTAGCCGGTTCCGAGCAGCGGTGGGTGATCACCCACGACGCTAGGGCGCGGACGTTACGAGCATGTTTCGATCCGACGTGACCACTCTTGTTCCGTCTGCCGATGTGACTAGGGTTCTTCTCCAACAGGCGTGTCGGCCCGCGGGTTGGCGCGCGTCTGCGCTTCGGCGCGAACCTGAACGAAAGGGAATCCTCGCCATGCGAATGAGGATCAAGACGACGGCCGTGCTCGCCACAGCAGCCGCCGCGGCACTCGTGCTCGCGGGCTGCTCGGGCGGCGGGACCGCCGGAGGAAGCAGCTCGGCAGTCGCCACGTCGTCACTGCAGTCGACGGGCTGGACCACGGCCGACCGCAGCGAGATCAAGGACGGCGGGTCGCTCACGCTGCCCATCGACTCGGCTCCTGCGAACTTCCAGGTCAACAACCTCGACTCCGGCACCGTCGACGACGCCACCATCTCCGGCGTCTACCTGCCCGGCTTCATCCAGTTCAAGGAGAACGGCGACTGGGAGGTCAACAAGGACTTCGCCACGTCGGTGAAGCTGACGAAGGACTCCCCGCAGACCGTCGAGATCAAGATCAACCCGAAGGCCACCTGGTCCGACGGCACCCCGATCACCGAGAAGGACGTCGAGGCCAACTGGAAGGCCCTCAACGGCACCAACAAGGCCTTCGCCCCGCTCGCCACGAACGTGTGGGAGGACATCGACTCGGTCAAGCAGGGCTCGGACGAGCGCGACGTCATCATGACGTTCTCGAAGACCAACGCCGACTGGCCGAGCGTCCTCGGGACCATCTACCCCTACTGGGCGGTCGACACCCCCGACCACTTCAACAAGGCCTGGGCCAAGGGCCCGTACGCGGCGGACGGCAAGACCTACGTGTCCGGCGGCCCGTACATCGTGAAGTCGTTCGACGCCAACGGTGGCGTCCTGACCTTCGAGAAGAACTCGAAGTGGTGGGGCGACACGCCGAAGCTCGACACGATCGTCTTCAAGACGGTGTCGCGTGACGGTGTCGCGCAGGCGTACGCCAACAAGGAGTTCGACGCGTTCAACCTGAACGGTTCCGCGGACAACTTCAAGACGGCGAACTCGCGCTCCGACTCGAAGATCGAGCGCTCGCTCGGCACGACGCAGCGCCAGATCACGCTGAACGGCACCTCGGACGTCTTCAAGGACAAGGCGGTCCGTCAGGCCTTCGCGCAGTCGCTGAACCGCGAGGTCCTCGCCCAGGCGATCCTGTCGCCGGTGAAGAGCCCGGTCACGGTGCTCAACAACCTCATCTACCTGCCGGGTCAGAAGGGCTACGTCGACCACGCCTCGAGCGTGTACGGCTACAGCGTCGACAAGGCGAAGAAGAAGCTCGAGGACGCCGGCTACACCATCGGTTCCGACGGCTACGCGACCAAGGGCGGCAAGGAGCTCGACGTCCGCTTCGTGATCCCGTCGGGCAACCAGAACTCGGCGAACATCGCGCAACTCGTGCAGCAGCAGGCGAAGCTCGCCGGCTTCAAGGTGACGATCGACACCGTGCCGACCGACGACTTCTTCACGAAGTACATCACCACGACGACGCGTGACTTCGACGCCACGTACTTCGCCTGGCAGGGCACGCCGTTCCCGGTGTCGTCCACCAAGTCGATCTACTACCCGGCGGACTCGGGCCAGAACTACATGGGCATCACCGACGACTCCCTGGGCAAGATGTGGGACACCGCGAACGGTGAGCTCGACCCGAGCGCCCGCATCAAGGACGCGAACAAGATCGACAAGGTCATCGTGTCCCTCGCCGGGACGATCCCGCTGTTCCCGGAGCCCTACGCGTGGGGCGTCCGCAAGGACCTCGTGAACTACGGTCCGGCGCAGTTCCAGCAGTCCTCGGTGAAGTGGCAGGACGTGGGCTACAAGAAGTAGTCCGCGGACACGCACCGCACACGACACCCCCGGCGCTTCGGCGTCGGGGGTGTCGTCGTCCGTGCGGACGCCGCTGGTGACCGGCCTGGAGGCGCGGCTCGCGCCCGGCGGGGCGGCCCGCCTCAGGTGCGGGGCCCTTCAGAGCTGCGCGGCCTGCCTCGGACGCGGGGTGCGTCAGAGCTGCGCGGCCGCCATCGTCGCGGCGAAGCCGAGCACGACGAGCGCCACCACCGTCCACCCGTGCGGGCGGTGCACGATCGGTGCGGCGGTCACGGTCGCCGGGGGCGGGCCGTCCTGGGCGGCCGCAGCAGGGATGTGCGCGCGCACCGCGTCTGCCGCGGCGTCGACGGTGAGCCGCACCGTGCCTCCCGGCTGCTGGGGGCCGGACCCCAGCGTACCGAGGCGGGCCGTGGGTCGCGTCGCGATCCAGGTGCGGCGGACGCCCTCGCTGGTGACGACCTCGAGGCCGTACTTCGTGCGGACCTCGGTGACGCGGCGCCAGGCATAGGTGCTGGTGCGGCGGACGTCGACGATGCGGAGCGCGTCGGCGGTGAGCTCGATGCGCGGCCGCCAGAGGACGGCCCAGGCGAGGAACGCGATGAAGACGCTCGGGACGGGGGCGAGCCAGGCGGAGCCGTCGCCGAGCACGGCGAGGGGGACGAGGGCGACGGACACGATCCAGAGCACCACGGCGAGGACGCGCATCCCGGGCACGACGATGACGGTCACGCACACAGCGTAGGAGAGTGTGACGGGTGCCTCCCGTCGGTGCGCGCTGTGGCGGCGGAAGAGGGCGTGATAAGGAGCGAGTGTGACGAGAGTGCCTCCCCGGAGACGTCCGGGGAGCGGGTGTGACACACCGGCGCGTATCTCCGGACGACCCGATTCTCCGGGGAGGCAAGTCCTGGTGGACCTCTCGTCCCACCAATGGTCCCGGCCCCCTGTTCGGGTGTCAATACCCGAGGCTGGGAGGTTCCGGAGACCGACACGCCGACCCCGACCCGATCCGCTCAGGATCAGGCGACGAGGAGCTCGATCTGTTCGCGGATGACCTCGGCCTTCGGGAAGCGGAGTCCGACCAGCCCGACGTGTCGCCACCGGACGATGCCGTCCGGCCCGATCACGAACACCGACCGCCGGACGCCGATGCCGGGGGCACGCACCCCGTAGGTCCGCACGACGGCGCCGGACGGGTCGCTCAGCAGCGGGAACGTGAGGGACGATCCCCGCGCGAACGACTCGTGCGAGTCCAGCGCCTGCGGACTGACGCCCCACACGACGGCCCCGAGGTCGGCGAACCCGTCGAGCTCCTCCTGGTAGCTGCACAGTTGAGCGGTGCACACCGGGGTGGCGTCACCGGGGTAGAACGCGAGCACGACGGTCCGGCCGATCTCGGCGGACAGGTCGTACACGTCGTCGGTGCGCGTCCCGGAGCGCACGACGGTGCCGGCCAGGGTGAAGGTCGGGGCCGGTTCGCCGACCTCGGGGATGCTCATGTGCTCACGGTAGGGCCGGGGCTCGGCGGGGGCACCGCGGCACGCTGTGGGTCTGCTGTGCGGATGCCGTGGGCGGCATCACCGGAACAGCTGCGGGAAGGCGTGCGCCACCCAGGGGTAGCCGACGAAGACCACCGCGTCGAGCAGGCAGTGCGTGATGACGAGCGGGAGCAGGCGGCCCCACTTCGTGTAGATCCAGCCGAAGACGACGCCCATGACGGCGTTCCCGATGAACGCCCCGAAGCCCTGGTACAGGTGGTAGCTCCCGCGCAGGACCGCGGTGGACAGGATGACCTGCCACCGTCCCCACCCGAGGCCGCCGAGCCGGTCGTACAGGTACCCGACGACGATGACCTCCTCCTGCAGGCCCGACCGGATCGCCGAGAGCAGCAGCACCGGCACCGTCCACCAGTACGAGTCGAGCGCCGCGGGGTCCACGTTCACGGTGACGCCGAGTGCGCGGCCCGCGAAGTACAGCGCGAGGCCCGGGATGCCGATGCACAGGGCGATCAGAGCGGCGCCCCCGAGGTCCGGTCGCACCCGGAACCGGTCGATGCCGAGCCGGCCCAGGTGCGGGCGGGTCGTGCTCCAGAGGAGGTAGCAGACGAGCGCGACCGGGGCGAGGTCGACCGCGATGCCGACGAGCTGCCGCGCGAGGTCGACGTACTGCACCGTGGTGGTCGACGTGTTGAGCGCGGTGGACTGCTGCCCGAGCGGGGTCGTCTGCGACAGGTCGTCGATGATCTGCAGGATCGAGTACAGCGCGCTGCCGCCGAGCGACAGCATGAGGACGATCGTGACCTCGATCCACGTTCGCCGTCGGCTCATGCGCTGTACTCCTGTCGGTTGCGAACTACCGGTAGACTGGCGTGTCGGGCGTTCTGCCCGCCTCCGGGCAGTGCCACCGCGGCGCGAGCGCCACAGTCGGCCGCCCGATCTTCTTCCGAACACCAAAGGATGTCCTGTATGGCGCTCGCCACCCGGTCCGACCTGCGCAACGTCGCCATCGTGGCACACGTCGACCACGGCAAGACCACCCTCGTCGACGCGATGCTCACGCAGACCAACTCGTTCGACGCCCACTTCGAGGGCGAAGACCGGATGATGGACTCGAACGACCTCGAGCGCGAGAAGGGCATCACCATCCTCGCGAAGAACACCTCGGTGCTCTACAACGGGAAGCACGCCGAGGAGTACAACCCGGGCGGCCGCATCACCATCAACGTGATCGACACCCCGGGCCACGCCGACTTCGGCGGCGAGGTCGAGCGCGGCCTCTCCATGGTCGACGGTGTCGTGCTGCTCGTCGACGCGTCCGAGGGCCCGCTGCCCCAGACCCGCTTCGTCCTCCGCAAGGCGCTCGCCGCCAAGCTCCCGGTGATCCTGCTCGTCAACAAGACGGACCGTCCGGACTCCCGCATCGACGAGGTCGTCTCCGAGTCGCAGGACCTCCTGCTCGGCCTGGCCTCCGACCTGTCGGACGAGGTCGACGACCTCGACCTCGACGCCATCCTCGACGTCCCCGTGGTGTACGCCTCGGGCCGCGCCGGCGCCGCGTCGCGCAACAAGCCGGAGGACGGCAGCCTGCCGGACAACGACGACCTCGAGCCGCTGTTCGAGGCGATCCTCCAGCACGTCCCGGCCCCGACCTACGACGACGAGCACCCCCTGCAGGCGCACGTCACGAACCTCGACGCCTCGCCGTTCCTCGGCCGCCTCGCGCTGCTGCGCATCTTCCACGGCACGATGAAGAAGGGCCAGACCGTGGCCTGGGTGAAGCACGACGGCTCCGTGCAGAACGCCCGCATCACCGAGCTCCTCGTCACGAAGGCGCTCGACCGGTACCCGGCGGAGTCCGCTGGCCCCGGTGACATCGTCGCCGTCGCCGGCTTCGAGGACATCACCATCGGTGAGACCCTGACCGACCCCGAGGACGTCCGTCCGCTGCCGACCATCACGGTCGACGACCCGGCGATCTCGATGACGATCGGCACGAACACCAGCCCGCTCGTCGGCAAGGTCAAGGGCCACAAGCTCACCGCCCGCATGGTCAAGGACCGACTCGACCGCGAGCTCGTCGGCAACGTCTCGCTCAAGGTCCAGGACATCGGACGCCCCGACGCATGGGAGGTCCAGGGCCGCGGCGAGCTCGCGTTGGCGATCCTCGTCGAGCAGATGCGCCGCGAGGGCTACGAGCTCACGGTCGGCAAGCCGCAGGTCGTCACGAAGAAGGACGAGAACGGCAAGACGCTCGAGCCGTACGAGCACATGACGATCGACACGCCGGAGGAGTACCTCGGCGCCATCACCCAGCTCATGGCCGCCCGCAAGGGCCGCATGGAGAACATGGTGAACCACGGCACCGGGTGGATCCGCATGGAGTTCATCGTGCCGTCGCGCGGCCTGATCGGCTTCCGCACGTCGTTCCTCACCGAGACCCGCGGCACCGGCATCGCGAACGCGATCTCGCACGGCTACGGCGAGTGGGCCGGCCCGATCCAGACCCGCATCAACGGCTCGATCGTCTCCGACCGCGCCGGTGTCGTCACGCCGTTCGCCATCACGAACCTCCAGGAGCGGATGACGTTCTTCGTCAACCCGACCGAGGAGGTCTACGAGGGCATGGTCATCGGCGAGAACTCGCGCGCCGACGACATGGACGTGAACATCACGAAGGAGAAGAAGCTGACGAACATGCGTTCGTCGACGGCCGACACCTTCGAGTCCATGACCCCGTCGCGCCAGCTGTCGCTCGAGGAGTGCCTGGAGTTCGCCCGCGAGGACGAGTGCGTCGAGGTCACCCCGGACGCGGTCCGCATCCGCAAGGTGGAGCTGGACGCACAGGCGCGTGCCCGCGCCTACGCCCGCCTCAAGCGGCAGGACGCGTAAGCGGCAGCAGCAGGGAGGCCCGTCCTCCGTCCGACGGCCCGGTCACCTCGTCGAGGTGGCCGGGCCGTCGGCGTGTCACGGCCCGGTTGTACGGTGGTGCGGTGACGTTCGATCTGCTTGCCATCTACCAGGACCTGCACGCCCACCCGGAGCTCGGCTTCCAGGAGCACCGGACCGCGGGGGTCATCGCCGAACGGCTCGCGGAGCTGCCCGGCGTCGAGGTCACGACGGGCGTCGGTGGCACGGGGGTCGTCGCCGTGCTCGAGAACGGCGAGGGCCCGACGATCTGGCTCCGCGCGGACATGGACGGGCTGCCCGTGCAGGAGCGCACCGGACTGCCGTACGCGAGCGAGCACACCGGCCAGGACGAGTCGGGCGCCACCGTCGCCACGATGCACGCCTGCGGGCACGACATCCACGTCACCTGGCTGCTCGGCGCACTCGAGCGGCTCGTGTCGACCACGGGGGAGTGGCACGGCACGGTCGTCGGCGTGTTCCAGCCGGCGGAGGAGGTCATCTCCGGCGCGCGGGCGATGATCGACGACGGGCTCGTCGAACGCTTCCCGCAGCCCGACGTCGTCCTCGGGCAGCACTCCGCGCCCGCGCCGGTAGGCACCGTGGCGGTCGGCTCCGGTCCGGTGATGGCGTCGAGCGACCGCCTCACGGTCACGTTCAACGGACGCGGCGCACACGGCTCCGCCCCGCAGGCGTCCCTCGACCCGATCGTGACCGCCGCCTCGGCCGTCGTCCGGCTGCAGACCGTCGTCGCCCGCGAGGTCGCGCCGAGCGACGCCGGCGTCGTCACCGTCGGGTCGTTCCACGCCGGCACCCGGCCGAACATCATCCCCGACCAGGCCGTCATCGAGATCTCCACCCGTGCCCGCAACGAGGAGACCCGCGCGCGCATCATCGCCTCCATCGAGCGGATCGTCCGTGCCGAGAGCGAAGCGGGCGGGCTCCCCGCTCCGACGATCGAGCGTGCTCCCGGCGCCGACGTGCTCGTGAACGACCCGGAGCAGGCCGCGAAGGTCCTCGCAGCGGTCCGCGACGTCGTCCCGAACGCGATCGACCTCGAGTCGGGGCTGGCGATGGCCTCGGAGGACGTCGGGCAGCTCGCCACCGCCGCGGGCGTGCCGATCGTGTACTGGTTCACCGGCATCACCGACCCGGAGCTGTTCCGCACCGGCCAGGAGATCCCGAGCAACCACTCGCCGTTCTACGCGCCGCAGGCCGAGACGTCGATCCCGGTGGGCGTGGACGCGGCCGTGGCCGCGGCGCGCGCGTACCTCGCCTGACCGCGCTGCGCTGCGCTGCGCTCGCCGGGCCGGGCCGGGCCGTTCCGGGCGGGAGGTTCCCAGCGAACGCTCGCCGTGCCTCCCGGCAGACCATCTAGGGTGCTGCGCATGCGCACCCCGACCCGCACCCTGATCGCCGCCGTCGCCGCCGGCATCGCCCTGGCCGGCCTGAGCGGCTGCTCGTCCGAATCCGTCAAGCAGGCCACCGACTTCGGCTCGAGCGTCGCGTCGAACGTGTCCGAGACCGTCAAGGGCATCGACGGGAAGGCCATCCAGGACGGCATGGCCTCGGTCGCCGGCGGCATCGACGGTGCGCTCGACACCGCGCTCAAGGGCGCGAAGGTGACCTCCGACGGGCAGCTGCCCGACGGGTTCCCGACGAAGGACGTGCCGCTCGTCGACGGCACGGTCCTCGGCGGGGGATCGGGGCCGGACGGCTCCGGGTGGGTCGTGCAGGTCCGCGTGGCCTCCGTCGACGACTTCACCACCGCCACCGACCGTCTGACCGCGGCCGGGTACACCGAGTCCGCGAAGCGCGCCGACGCCTCGAGCGCCTTCGGGCTGTTCCGGAGCGACGGCCACCGCGTCGTGCTCACCGTCGCGAAGACCGACGCCGGGGTCACCGCGACGTACATCGTGACGCCGCGGTAGGCCCTTCCCGTAGGCTGATCGGCGATGTCCACGGCCCCCGTCACCCGCCCAGAACGCGTCCTGTTCGTGCACGCCCACCCCGACGACGAGACCCTCTCGTCGGGCGGGACGATCGCCACGCTGCTCGAGCTCGGGGCCGAGGTCACCGTCCTCACCGCCACGCGGGGCGAGCGCGGGGAGATGCTCACCCCGGAACTCGCGCCGCTGCAGGGCGACGGACCGCGGGTCGCCGCCCACCGGGAGACCGAGATCGCCGCCGCGCTCGCCGCCCTCGGGGGCCCGGCGCACCTGTGGCTCGGCGGCCCGGGAGCGCGGCCGACCGACCTGCCCGAGCGCCGCTACACCGACTCCGGCATGCAGTGGGGTCCCGACGGCCGGGCGACCGCGGCCGACGACGCCCCCGCGGACTCGCTCACCGCCGCCGACCTCGGCGAGGTCGTCGACGACGTCCGTGCCGCGATCCGCTCCACGATGGCCGACGCCGTGGTGAGCTACGCCGACGACGGCGGGTACGGGCACCCGGACCACGTCCGTGTGCACCACGCGGCCCGGTACGCGGCGAAGGCCGAGGACGTGCCGTTCTCGATGATCGTGCCGGCCGACTCCGGGCAGGCCGACCTGACCGTCGACGTCCGTCCGGTCCGGGCGAAGGTCCGCGCCACGGTCGAGCAGTACCGCTCGCAGGTCACCGTCGACCCGGTCGACCCCGCCGACCCGACCGCGCTGTCGTGGGTGATGCCGCACGGCGTCCGCCAGCACGCGGCCGACCACGAGGCGTTCCGCCACGACACCCCGCCCGTGCAGGAGCCGCCGCAGACCTACGCCGAGCTCACGCCGGCGGGCAAGGCCACCGCGGTGGTCGTCGCGTTCGTCCTCGGGCTCGTCGCCGGCGGCCTCGGGTCGGTCACGCAGCAGCAGACGATCGGGACGTTCCCGGTCGGCATCGTGCTGCCGTCGCTCGTCGTCCTCGGCCTGCTCGCGGGCCTCCGGCTGCTCTGGCGCTCCCGCGTGCTCGTGACCGCCGCGTGGCTCGGGATCGCCGTCGCCACGATGTTCCTGCTGCAGCTCGTGCTCGCGAACGCGGCCGGGTACACGTGGATGATCGCGCCGACGGCCATCGCGTTCGTGGTGCTCGTGTGGCCGGACCTGTCCCGCGCGCGCGGCGGCGGTGCTCGCGGGGGAGACGTCGCGTCAACGGGGCGTGACGCGCCGTCGGGGCGTGTCGCGCCGTCGGGGCGTGTCGGGGCGTCCGGTGGCACAGTGGGCCGCGAGTAGACTCGAACCGCTCAGCTCGAAGGGAGCACCCCGACCGTGACCTACGTGATCGCCCAGCCCTGTGTGGACGTCAAGGACCGTGCCTGCATCGACGAGTGCCCGGTCGACTGCATCTACGAGGGCGACCGGTCGCTGTACATCCACCCGGACGAGTGCGTCGACTGCGGCGCCTGCGAGCCGGTGTGCCCGGTCGAGGCCATCTACTACGAGGACGACCTCCCCGAGGAGTGGGCCGACTACTACAAGGCGAACGTCGAGTTCTTCGAGGAGGTCGGCTCGCCCGGCGGCGCCGCGAAGGTGGGCGTGATCCACAAGGACCACCCGGTCGTCCTGGCCGAACCGCCGCGCGGCTGAGCCGGACGCTGCCCGTGGCGCTCGACCTCCCCGACTTCCCCTGGGACCAGCTCGTCCCGTTCAAGCAGCGCGCCGCCGCGTACGAAGGCGGCATCGTCGACCTCAGCGTCGGCTCGCCCGTCGACCCGACCCCGGCGCTCGTGCGGACTGCGCTCGCCGAGGCCACCGACGCGCACGCCTACCCCCAGGTCGCCGGCACCCCGGCCCTGCGCGAGGCGATCGCCGCCTGGTACGACCGGCGACACGGTGTGACACTGACGGCCGAGCATGTCCTGCCGACGATCGGCTCCAAGGAGTTCATCGCCGGCCTGGCGCTCTGGCTCGGCGTCGGACGCGGAGACACGGTCGTCTTCCCCGAGGCCGCGTACCCGACGTACGAGCTCGGCGCCGCGCTCGTCGGTGCCACCGCCCTCGCCGCGGACGACCCCGCCGACTGGCCGACGACGACGAAGCTCGTGTGGCTGAACTCGCCGGGCAACCCCGACGGACGGGTGCTGTCGGTCGAGCAGCTCCGCGCCGCGGTCGACCGGGCACGGGAACTCGGCGCCGTCATCGTCGGCGACGAGTGCTACGCCGAACTCGGGTGGGAGCCGCCGTACGACACCCGGCCGACCCCGACGATCCTCGACCCGCGCGTCGTCGGCGACTCGGTACAGGGCGTGCTCAGCGTCTACTCGCTCTCGAAGCAGTCGAACCTCGCCGGCTACCGAGCCGCGTTCGTGGCCGGCGACGCCGAGCTGCTCGCCGAGGTCCTGGCCGTCCGCAAGCACACCGGCATGATGCCGCCCCTGCCGGTGCAGCAGGCCATGGTCGTCGCGCTCGAGGACGAGACGCACGTGCAGCAGCAGAAGGCGCGGTACCGGGTCCGTCGGAACATGCTCCGTCGGGCACTCGTCGAGGCCGGCTTCCGGATCGACCACAGCGAGGCGGGCCTGTACCTCTGGGCCACCCGGGGCGAGCCCGCGCTCGACACCGTCGGCTGGCTGGCGGACCAGGGCATCCTCGTCGCGCCGGGCACGTTCTACGGCTCCGCCGGTGCCGAGCACGTCCGCATCGCCCTCACGGCCACCGACGAGCGCATCGCCGCGGCCGCGCAGCGGCTGGCGAGCGGACGGCGTGTCCAGCGGGTGGACGCGGGCTGAACGTCGTCCGACGGGCCGGCACCGCGCCTCCCGGCCGTCGGCCAGCACGCGCGGCGCCGTCAGCGCAATCCGCGGTTCCCACCAATCCTGAAGCGCCCGCGTGTGCACGACCGACAGTCGGCGCGATTAGGCTGTCATCGTGACTGACACTGCCAACGACGCTCAGAAGACGGCCACACCGCCCACGACGCCCATCCCGGTGAGTCCGGCTGCGGACGAGCAGACCGTGACCGCGACGCTGACGTTCCCGGGTGGCTCGGCGGAGTTCCCGATCCTGCCGAGCGTCGACGGCGCTGCCGCGGTCGACATCTCGACGTTCAAGAAGCAGACCGGGATGAGCACGCTCGACTACGGGTTCGTGAACACCGGGTCGACCAAGAGCGCGATCACCTACATCGACGGCGACCAGGGGATCCTGCGGTACCGCGGCTACCCGATCGACCAGGTGGCCTCGAACTGCACCTTCCTCGAGGTGGCATGGCTGCTCATCTACGGCGAGCTGCCGACCCCCGCCGAGCTCGACTCCTTCGACGCCCGCATCCGCCGGCACACGCTGCTGCACGAGGACCTGCGACGCCTGTTCGACGCGCTCCCGCACTCCGCGCACCCGATGTCGGTGCTGTCGAGCGCCGTGAGCGCGCTGTCGACCTACTACGAGGACGACATGAGCGTCGAGGACCCGGAGAAGGTCGAGCTGCAGACCATCCGCCTGCTCGCCAAGCTCCCCGTCATCGCTGCCTACGCGCACAAGAAGGCGATCGGGCAGGCGTTCCTGTACCCGGACAACTCGCTGTCGTTCGTCGACAACTTCCTGCGTCTGAACTTCGGCACCATGGCGGAGACGTACGTGCCGAACCCGGTGCTGTCCAAGGCGCTCGAGCGGCTGCTCATCCTGCACGAGGACCACGAGCAGAACGCCTCGACGGCTACCGTGCGCATGGTCGGCTCGACCAAGGCCAACATGTTCGCGTCGATCTCCGCGGGCATCAACGCCCTCTACGGGCCGCTGCACGGCGGCGCGAACGAGGCCGTGCTCGAGATGCTCCAGCAGATCAAGGACTCCGGCGAGCCGGTGTCGCGCTTCGTCGAGCGGGTGAAGAACAAGGAGCAGGGCGTCAAGCTCATGGGCTTCGGGCACCGGGTCTACAAGAACTACGATCCGCGCGCCAAGCTCGTGAAGGAGTCCGCGCACGAGGTGCTCGACGCGCTCGGGGTGCAGGACGACCTGCTCGACATCGCCATGGAGCTGGAGGGGATCGCCCTCGAGGACGAGTACTTCGTCAGCCGTCGCCTCTACCCGAACGTCGACTTCTACACCGGCATCATCTACAAGGCGATGGGCTTCCCGCCGCGGATGTTCACGGTGCTGTTCGCGATCGGGCGGCTGCCGGGGTGGATCGCGCAGTGGCGTGAGCTCAACAACGACCCGCTGAACAAGATCGGGCGTCCGCAGCAGCTGTACGTCGGGTACCCGGAGCGGGACCTGCCGGCGCGCTGAGGCGCGGCGCGGGGCTGCCGGAACCAGGTTCCGGACACTGCACCACGACGTTCCGCGGTGCTGTGTCCGGAACCTGGTTCATCACACGCGGAACGTCAGCGCCCAGGCGGTCACGAGGTCGAGCGTGGTGTCCGAGTCCGGCGTGCCCGGACGGTTGAGGAACGCGCGCCGAGCACCCGGCAGGACGTGTCGTTCGATGTCGACAGCGGCGGTCCGCAGTTCCACCCCGAACCGGTCGCCCGAAGACCGCATGGTGTCGTGCTCGGCGTCCACCATCAGGACGGGCGGGAACGTCGTCAGGTCCTGCCCGCCGGGGAACGCGGTCTCCGGCAGGGCCCCGCGTCCGACGAGGTTCCGGTTCGCCCGGTCGAGGAGCGCTGGGGGGTGGGTCAGCCGACGGTGCCCCCGCAAGGATCTGGTGACGGCAGCGTCGCGCGGGGTGTGTGCATGGAAGAAGCCGTAGGCGAAGAACAGGCCGTCGGGTCGGGACTCCGCAGGCAGCGTCCGGGTGACGGCCGCGGCGAGGCACGCTCCGGCGCTCGCGCCACCGAGGAAGAGCGCTCCGGCGTCACGGTGGCGGACGGCCTCGAGCACGGCGCGGACCCCGATCCGTAGCGCCGGACCGGGACCGGACCGCCCGGGCCCGCGATGGTCGCTCCCGGAGGCACGGCTCTACGCGTGCAGGGCGGTGTTCAGCTGGATGCCCTGCCCCTGACGCTGCAGTGCCTCGACCGCGCCGGTCACCGAGTTGCGCCGGAAGAGGACGTTCGGGGTGCCCGAGAGCTCGGCCGCCTTCACCGTCCTCGGCGTGCCGTCCGGGTTCGGGGCCGCTCCGACGAGGACGACCTTCGTGCCGGCCGTGACGTAGAGCCCGGCCTCGACCACGGAGTCGTCGCCCAGGGAGATGCCGAGCCCGGCGTTCGCGCCGAGCAGGGCCCGCTCGCCGAGGGACACCCGGTGCGTGCCGCCGCCGGAGAGGGTGCCCATGATGGACGCGCCGCCCCCGATGTCGGTGCCGTTGCCGACCACCACGCCCTGGGACACACGTCCCTCGATCATCGCGTCGCCGAGCGTCCCGGCGTTGAAGTTCACGAAGCCCTCGTGCATGACCGTGGTGCCGGGGGCGAGGTGTGCGCCGAGCCGGACCCGGTTGGCGTCGCCGATGCGGACGCGGTCGGGGACGACGTAGTCGACCAGGCGGGGGAACTTGTCGATCGCGTGCACCGCGATGCCCGCGCGCTGCAGCGCGGGGCGGAGCCGGGTGAGGTCGGCGGGGGAGACCGGGCCGGCGTTGGTCCACGCCACGATCGGCAGGTGGGCGAACACGCCGTCGAGGTCGACCTCGTTCGGGCGCACGTGCAGGTGGCTGAGCAGGTGGAGGCGGAGGTAGGCGTCCGGTGTGCTGGTCGGGGCGGCGTCGATCTCGATCTCGGTGGTGACCGCTTCGATCCGGACGGCGCGACGCGGGTCGTCGCCGACGTGCGCCAGCAGTTCCTCAGGGAAGGCGGCGTCGGACGGCCGCGTGCCGAGGTACGTCTGCGGGTACCAGGTGTCGAGCGTCGTGCCGTCGGCGGCGATCGTCGCGAGGCCGTGGCCCCAGGCGGTGGTCGGGCGGTCGGTGGCGGTCGTGTCGGTCACGAGACCCAGGGTAGCGAGGCGGCGGGACCGACCACCCGTCCAGCCGGACGCCTGTGGAGAACCCGCCACGGTCCTCCAGTCCGGCCTGGAGGCACGCCACCTGTGGACAGGCAGCCTCCTGTGCACAGATGGTCGGCTCGACGGCGGCCGGCAGGGGGCGGCCGGTAGGCTGCCCGCATGCCGGAGCAGCTCGACCTCACCGCCTCGTCCATCGACATCACGCGTGCCATCTGCGACATCGAGTCGGTGTCGGGCAACGAGGGCACGCTCGCCGACGCCATCGAGGCGGCGCTGGCGCCGCTGCCGCACCTCGACGTCGTCCGCGACGGGGACGCGATCGTCGCGCGGACGAGCCTCGGCCGCGACCGTCGGGTCGTCATCGCGGGGCACATCGACACCGTGCCCCTCAACGACAACCTGCCGACCGAGTTCCGGACCGCGGAGGACGGCACCGAGATCCTCTGGGGGCGGGGCACCGTCGACATGAAGGCCGGCGTCGCGGTCCAGCTCAAGCTGGCGTACGACCTCTCCGAGCCGACGAACGACGTCACCTGGGTCTTCTACGACCACGAGGAGGTGAGCGACTCGCTGAACGGTCTGGGCCGACTCGCGCGTACGCGGCCGGAGCTGCTCGCCGGCGACTTCGCGATCCTCGGCGAGCCGTCGGGCGCCCAGATCGAGGGCGGGTGCAACGGCAACCTCCGGGCCGAGATCCGGACGTTCGGCAAACGGTCGCACAGCGCGCGCAGCTGGATCGGCGACAACGCGATCCACAAGACCGCGCCGATCCTCGCGACCCTGGCGGCGTACGAGCCGCGCACCGTCGCGGTCGACGGCCTGGAGTACCGCGAGGGCCTCAACGCCGTGGGCATCAGCGGCGGCATCGCCGGCAACGTCATCCCGGACGAGGCGATGGTGCACGTGAACTACCGCTTCGCCCCCTCCCGCAGCGCGGACGAGGCCGTGGCGCACATCCGCGAACTGTTCGACGGGTACGACGTGCAGATCGTCGACCTCGCCGCCGGCGCCCGCCCGGGCCTCGACGCCCCGCTCGCGCAGGAGTTCGTCACCGCGGTCGGCGGCCCTGCGCCCCGACCGAAGTACGGCTGGACGGACGTCGCCCGCTTCTCGGCCCTCGGCGTCCCGGCCGTGAACTACGGTCCGGGCGAGCCGGTCTACGCCCACCACGACGACGAGCAGGTGCCGCTCGCCCAGATCACCGCGGTGGAGGACGGTCTCCGTCGGTGGCTGACGGCCTGACGACCAGCGGGGCCGTCCGGTCCCGCTCCCGTCCCTCGGTGCGGTGGCGTGCCCGGTACCGCGTCGTGCCGTGGTGGCTGCGCATCACGGTGGTGTACGTCCTCGCCCGCATCGTCACGACGGTGCTGATGATGCGGTTCGCCGCCGCGCAGACGGCGAACTCGTTCACCGCCGAGCACCCGTCGTACCTGTCCTTCGCCTCGATCTGGGACGGCACCTGGTACCGGGTGATCGCGACCGGAGGCTACCCTTCCACCCTCCCCGTGGACGCCGCCGGACACGTGACCGAGAACGCCTGGGCGTTCATGCCGGCGTACCCGTTCCTGGTCCGGGCGTTCATGCAGCTCACCGGGGCGTCGTTCGAGGCGGTCGCGGTGTCGGTGTCGTTCGTGGCGGGTTGGGGCGCGGCGCTCGTGCTCCGACGGCTGCTCGGCCGCTTCCTCGACGACGCCCGGGCGACCTTCGCGACGGTGGTCTTCTGCGTCGCACCCGTGTCCGTCATGTTCCAGGTCGCCTACGCCGAGGCGATGGGGCTGTTCCTGCTGCTCGTCGCCCTGCTCCTCGCGGTCGACCGGCGGTGGTGGACGATGCTGCCGGTCGTGCTGCTGCTCGGCATGACGCGGCCGACCGGGCTCGCGTTCGCGTTCTTCCTCGTGCTGTTCCTCGCCGCGTGGTGGATCCGTCCGTCGTGGGTCCGCGAGACCGAGCGCCCGACGGTCCGCACCGCGACCCCGCCGTTCGTCGTGGCGGTCGTGTCGGGGCTGGTCGGACTGGCTTGGCCGGCGATCGCCTGGGCCGCCACCGGCGTGCCGAAGGCGTACACCGACACCGAGCTCGCGTGGCGGTCCTCCTACATCGGCTGGGGTGAGCTGGTCCCGTTCACGCCGTGGGTCAAGGGCTTCCTGTGGTGGGCGTCGTTCCCCGGCGGCGGGTGGGCGGCGGTCGCGATGCCGGTCGGGCTGGTCGCCCTCGGCTTGCTGGTCGCCGTGCCCGCGGCCCGGCGGATCGGCCTCGAGCTCCGGCTCTGGGTCGTGGCGTACGTCGTCTACCTGCTCGCGGTGTTCTTCCCGCAGTCGAGCACGTGGCGGATCCTGCTGCCGATCGCGCCGGTGCTCGGGGTCGTCGCGCTCCCGCGGTCGCGCTGGTACCGCGTGGTGGTCGTGCTCGTCTGCCTCGTGCTGCAGTGGGTGTGGCTGTACGCGAACTGGTGGGTGGACGGCTACGACTGGACGCCGCCGTGATCTCCGCAACGACACACCGCCGCGGGCCGCGACTGCGATCACGGCTCGTGCGCCCGACAGCCGACCGGCACGTTCCACGACGGCGCGCTCCTCGAGGCGGCATGTAGAATATCGAACATGACTTTGAATCGCCGGTCGTTCATCACCGGGAGCGCTTGGGCCGCCGTGAGCGCAGTAACGACAGCTGTGCCAGCCGGGCGGTCGATCGCGGAGAGAACCATCGCGACGCGGCGATCACCGATGACCTACTACGTGAGCACGAGCGGGACGAACGACTCCTACGCGGGCACCACACCTGCCACTGCGTGGAGGACGGTTGACTTCGTGAACGACCGGATGCGCGCTGGTCAGGTGCAGCCTGGTGACAAGGTCTTGTTCAAGACAGGCAACAGCTTCGACGGAGGCATCAACGCGGCACTGCTGGGTTCGACGCTCGACGCCGAGACGACGACGTTCGGCGCCTGGGGAGACGGACCGGCTCCTGTGTTCAGTGCCTACAAGACCCCGTCGCGGTGGAGCAGTGTCGGGCCGTCGCTCTGGAGCGTTGACCTGGCTCTGGGCTCGGGCGCTTGGACGGGGCGGCAGATCGCTGATGCGAACGTCGGATTCATCCTCGTGGACGGTGAACCCTTCGGTGTTCGTCGCCCCGATCCGGGGGCGCTGACCTCGACGTGGGACTTCTCCGTTGTCGGTTCGGTGCTCACCGTGTACTGCGAGCAGCGCCCGGACCTCGCTGCAGTCTCCGTCAAGTGCGCAGTCAACGAAATCCTGTTCCGAGGCGGGTCCGCTACCACCGTGCGGGGCATGGCGTTCAGCGGGACCGGTTCGCACGGCTACCAACAGCGGGGGGTGACGGGCAACGTGCTCGTCACGGGTTGCTCGTTCGACCTCATCGGCGGATCTTTCCTGGACGGAGTCTCCCGCTACGGGAACGGCATCGAGGTGTTCATCGGCGGGAACAGGGCGACCTTCAGCAACAACTCGATCTCCCGTGTGTACGACACCGCAACGACCATCCAGGGCACCCAGACGAGCACTGAGGACGGTTGGTCTGACATCACGTTCGCGAACAACACGATCACGGATTGCACCCAGAGTTTCGAACACTGGTCGCAGGGAACCTCCGGTACTGGGGCACTTCGTGTTGCGTTCACTGCGAACACGTGCCGTAATGCCGGTGGTGGTTGGGGCTGGACTGCGCGACCCGACAAAGCGGGCAAGGCCTCACACGTCCTGCTGTACTCGACTCAGCTGCCGATGGACATCGCGATCACGGACAACGTGTTCGATTCTTCGCGGCAGTGTTACCTGTACGTCGCGGACACGGCGGACACTCCGGGCGGCCGCCCTCCTGCCGGCTTCGTCGCGGACGACAATGCGATCACTCTGGCCTCGAATCAGCGCATCCAGTACCAGAACGTCCTTCCGGTGCAGTATGCGTCCAGCTGGACGCAGCAGACGGGGCTCGAGCGGAACTCCCGATTCACGGTGTCCTGAACCATGACCCGGCCCCGGTTCACGAAGTCGGTTCTACCCGGCAACGTCGCCTGCAGCACTGGCGCGTCGACCGGACGTATCCGCTCGTCGTCGTCAGGTCGGCGGGACAACGGGGCGGTGATTGTGGTGCGGTCGCCGACCGGGCCGTGCCGGCTGATCGGCACCAGGCAGAGATGCGCGATCGTTCGTTCGCGAGGCGTGACCATCCGCGCGGGCTCGGAAGTTTGCGCTAGGAAGTTGCCCGGGGCTCCTCGTGCCGCTCGCTGCGCTCGATCTCCGACAGCGGCACGCCGTCCTCCGGGCGCCACGCGGCCGCGGCGTTCACCATCGCGTTCACCGTGGCGATGAACGGCACCGCGAAGAACGCGCCGACGACTCCGGCGATCGTCGTGCCGGCGGTGACGCCGAGGACGACGCCGAGCGGGTGGACCTTCACGGCGCTGCCGGTGAGGAACGGGTGGAGCACGTGGCTCTCGAGCTGCTGCACGAGGATGATGATGCCGAGCATGATGAGCGCTGGCACCCAGCCGTTGAACACGAGTGCGATCACAACGGCGACGAAACCGGCGACGATGGCCCCGACGACGGGGACGAACGCGCCGAAGAACACGATCACGCCGATCGGGATCGCCAACGGGATCTGCAGGATGAGCGCGCCGATGACGACACCGAGCGCGTCGGTGACGGCCACGACCAGCTGGACGCGGATGAAGCTCGTGAGGGTCTTCCACCCGGCGTGACCGGCGACGTCGAGCCGGGGCCGGGCGCGGCGCGGGAAGATGCGGACGATCCACTGCCAGATCCGAGGTCCGTCGATCATCACGAAGAGGGTCGTGAAGATGATGATGAACAAGCCCTCGAAGACGTGGATTGCGCCGGAGCCGGCGGCGATGAAGCCGGAGAAGATCGACGACGCGTGCGACTGCAGGTACTCGGACGCGTCGGAGATGTACTTGTTCACCTGGGTCGCCGTGATGCCGAACGGCTCGGAGGCGAGCAGCGACTGCAGCGAGGAGATGCTCGTGTGCAGGCGCTTCTCGAGCGACGGCAGGTCGTACCGGATCTGCGCGGTCACGATCAACCCGAGGCCGCCGATCGCCACCAGGACCGACACGAGGCTCGTGAGGATCGCGACCCACTTCGGCCAGCGGTGCCGGCGGAGGAACGACGACATCGGGACGAGCAGTGCGCACAGCAGCAGGCCGATGAGGAACGGGACGACGATGTCCTGCAGGAGCACGACGAGCAGGACGACCACCGCCAGCGCCGCTCCGATGATCAGCATGCGCCACGAGAACGCCGCGGCGACCTGCACGCCGGCCGGGACCGACTCGTCGGACGGGGTGGGGCCGGGGCTTCGGAGCATGGAGCGGATGTTCACCATCCGCCAAGGTTAGGAGCGGGACCCGCGAAATCGTCGCGTTTCTCGACTCGCAACCTGGGGGGTTTCGCAGTTGAGCCTCCGATACGGGATAATGGACGGGCATGTACTGCACGAAAGGGGACATCTGATGGCAGCCATGAAGCCGAGGACCGGTGACGGGCCGATGGAGGCTGTTAAGGAGGGTCGACTCATCATCGTGCGGGTTCCGCTCGAGGGTGGAGGCCGCCTTGTCGTCTCGGTCAACGATGCCGAGGCCAAGGAACTCCACGACGCCCTCGCCGAGGTCGTCTCGGCGTAGTCCGTCGAAGCACCGAACGGAAGTGCCCGGGGCGAGTACGCCCCGGGCCCTTCCGCGTACCGCCCCTTCAGCGCGCCGCTCCTTCCGCGCGCGGCTCCTTCCGCGCGCGGCCCCTCCGCCTGTCGGCGCGAACATGTCCGGATCATCGACGGAGTCGGCGGCGCCGGACATGATGTCCGTGTGCGTCGATCCCACATGCCCGTCACCCGTGTCGAGGAGTTCCGTGACCCGGACGAGATGCCCCGCGACGTCTGGCCCGCGACGCTCGCACCGGTCCGTCAACTCCTCGACGAGGGACTCGACCTCGATCCCGTGACCGTGATCGTCGGCGACAACGGGGTCGGCAAGTCCACGATCATCGAGGCGGTGGCGATCCAGTACGGGATGGGGCCGGAGGGCGGCGGGACCGGATCGCAGCACTCGACCCGCCGGTCGGAGTCGTCGCTCTCCGAGCACATCCGCCTCCGTCGCGACCACGGGGCCCCGCGAGGCGGCTTCTTCCTGCGTGCCGAGACCATGCACGGGTTCTTCACCTACCTCGAGGAGCACCCGAACCACAGTCGCCCGGAGCCGGTGTTCCACGAGCGCAGTCACGGCGAAGCCTTCCTCGACTTCGTCGTCGACCGTGCACGCTGGCCCGGGCTCTGGATCCTCGATGAGCCGGAGTCGGCGCTGTCGTTCTCCGGGTGCTTGGCGCTGATCGGCCTCCTGCAGTCCATCGTGGAGAGCGGGGTGGGTCAGGTCATCCTCTCGACGCACTCACCGGTGCTGGCCGCGTTCCCCGGCGCGACGATCCACGAGGTGGGGGAGTGGGGGCTCCGTCGGACGGCGTGGGAGGACCTCGACATCGTCCGGCACCAGCGGTCGTTCCTCGAGTCCCCGGAACGCTACCTGCGCCACCTCCGCGAGGACGACTGATCTCGAAGAGCAAGAAGAGCCCGACGACGTGGCCCCGACGAGCCCGACTACGCCGTGAGCTTGGTGAGCTGGAGCAGTCCGTCGCCGGCGGGCGACAGCGCACTCCGGACCGCACCGGAGGTCGACACCTCGGTGAGGAGCAGTCGGAAGTCGGTCGTCGCGCGGTCCCGCTTCACCGGGTCCGCCACGCGCCCACGCCAGAGCGCGTGCGGCACGAGGACGGTGCCACCGAGTCGTGCGAGCCGCAGTCCGTGCTCGACGTACTCGATCACGTGCTCCGGGTCGGCGTCGACGAGCACGACGTCGTACGAGGCCTCGTTCATCCGCGGCAGGACCTGGTTCGCCCGTCCCGGGATGAGCCGGATGCGCGCGGGGGCGGTCCCCGCGGCGATGAAGGCGTCGCGGGCAGCCTGCTGGTGGTCGACCTCGACGTCGATCGTCGTGAGCGTCGCGTCCGGAGCACCCGCGAGCAGGTAGAGCCCCGAGACGCCGAGACCGGTGCCGATCTCGATCATGCTGGTCGCCCGCGAGGCCGCCGCGATCACGCTGATCTGTGCACCGATGGCGGGGGAGACCGCCTCGACCCCGAGCTCCAGCGAGTGCTCACGCGCACGGGCGATCGTCTCGGGTTCGGCGACGATGTCCTCGGCGAACTTCCAGTTCGACTCTTTCTCTGACACGCACACTCCGTTCGGAGGACAACTCTACGGGTGCCGCCCGGCGAGGACGGGTTACGCTCGTACCGTGTTCGACGGCTTCGAGAAGTTCCTGGTGATCGGGATCATCGGCGTCCTGATCCTCGGGCCGCAGCGCCTGCCGGCGTACGCGCAGAAGCTCGCTGAGTTCGTCAAGGCCGTCCGTCGGTTCGCCGACACCGCGAAGGAGCGGATGCGCGACGAGATGGGCCCGGAGTTCGACGACATCGAGTGGCAGAAGCTCGACCCCCGCCAGTACGACCCGCGCCGGATCATCCGCGATGCCCTGCTCGACAGCGGGACGAGCGCGTCGTCGGTCGCGACCGCGCAGGTCACGGCGTCGAAGGTGCGTGCAACGGCACCGGTGGTGCCCCTCGCCGCAGGCGAGGCCGCGCCGTTCGACAACGAGGCGACCTAGCGTCCGCCCCGCCTTCACTGACGGACGGGAGGCGCGGTGCCAGCTGGCACCGCGCCTCCCGTCCGTCGGTGGGGACGTCGCAACGCCCCCGCACGACGCCCCCCGCCGTCAACCCGGACGTTCCGACCCACCACGCCTGCAGTAGGAAGCCGAATCGCTCGTAGCGAGCCGGAACTTCCGGCTGCCGACGAGCGATTCGGCTTCCTACGAGCGATTCGGCCTCCTACCAGCGGAACGGCTGGTCAGTGCACTCGGGTGGTCAGTGCCCCCGGGTGGTCAGCGCAGGTCGGCCAGGAAACGGTCCGTCCAGGCGAGGGCCGGCGCGCTCGGCACGGAGCTGCACGTCGCCATGGCCGTCGACGACGAGCAGGGCGTGTCGCGGTCGAGCGACCACGTGTGGACGCCGGCGAGCCCGTTCGCCTTCGCGTAGGCCGTCAGCGTGTCGACGTCGGCGAGGGTGAACACCTCGTCCGAGGCGTCGTTCACACCGAGCATCGGGGTGACCTCGATCTTCGACGGCGCGATGCCGTAGGTGTGCTCGAGGTTCGTGACGGCCTGGATGGCGGACTGCCCCATCTCGCACGTCGACCCGGAGAGCACGCAGTTCGCGGCGGTCGCCCGTCCGAAGTCCATCGTCATGAGGTTGACCGTGTAGTGCGTCAGGCTCGACGCCTTGATGGCCTTGACCACGGCGTCACCGGTGCTGTTCAGGCCGCCGTACGAACCGTCGGACGCGGCGAGGGTCGCGAGGGTGAACGAGAACCGCATCCCGGGGTACTTCGACTGCGCGAGCGCTGCCGCGTTCACGAGGTTCTGCACGTCGGCGACCGACTGTCCGCTCTCGATGTCGAAGTCGACTCCGATCATGTGCGGGGTCGCGTAGCGGGCGATGAAGCTCTGCAGTGCCGTGCCGGAACACTTGAAGGAGCCGGCCGCGCCGCCGGTGCTCACGATGTAGTCCACCCCGGCTGCATCGAGCTTCGGGATGTTCGCGCTCGCGAACGCGTCCGCGGCGACCCCGCCCCAGTTCTCGCTGCCGCAGGTGCCGGTCGCGAAGGCGAGGGTGATCGCCTTGAGACCCGGTTCGCGCGTCGACACCAGGCTGTTCGACGAGCCGACGACCGGGATGCGCGTCCCGGTGACCGCCGTGTTCATGACGTTCGTGTTCCAGTCGAGGTTCACCGTGACGTCCTTGTACGGGCTGAACACCAGCCCGCTCGCGGTGCCGCCGGAACCGCCCGTACCCGACCCGGTCCCCGTGCCTCCGCCGGTGCCGGTCCCGCCGCCCGAGGCCGTCCCGCTGCACGCGCCCGTCGAGGTCCACGGCTGCCCGCTCCCCGTCGCGCCCGAGTGCGTGGCCGGGTCGTCACCCTGCGTCCACCAGTTCGCGGTGTAGTTCGTGCCGTTCTCGCTCACCGTGGCACCGCCTGTGTAGGCGGTGCCGGCGCTCCACGCGGACGCGCACGCCGGGGTGGCCGCCACCGCCGGCGCGACGGCGAACGTGCCGCCCGCCAGCGCCGCGGCGACCACCGCCACGAGTCCGATCCCGTTCCTGGTCCAACTGATCCTGCTGGTGCTGCTGGTCACACGGTCCTCCTGTCCTCGGCCCGGCGACGTTGCCGGACGGGGTCGAACCCCCGCGGACCCGATTCCGCAGGAGCATTGTGGAATACCCCTGCATATTGCGCCTCGGTGGAACGACCTGTCCATGAAAGGACGTACAGGCAGAGGGTTCAGTCCCGGGTCGCGACGATCGTGAAGGTCGTCGGCACGCGGTCCCGATCCGCACCGGGCCAGGCGAAGTTGCCGTCGCCGGTCTCCTCCATCCGTGGGCTGAACCGCCACGGCAGCGTTCGGCCCTCGTTCAGGGACCGCAGCCGGAGACCGGCCCCGAGGAGGGCGTTCACGACCTCGGACAGCGGGTGCGGCCACTCGTACGTCCGCGTGTGCGCGACCTCTCCGTCTCCCGCGTACGTGCCAGCGTCTTCCCACTGCTGCGCCGTGCCGTCGGCGAAGTAGCGGTACCTGCTGACGAGTTCGTCGGCCTCCTCGTCCAGCGCGTACAGCGCGGGATGGCCGTCCCGGATGAAGAACACCCCACCCGGCCGGAGGAGCGCCGCGACCTGTGCCGCCCACCGGTCGAGGTCGTCCAGCCAGCAGATCGTCCCGATGCTCGTGTAGACGACATCGAAGTCGCCGGTGACGGCGGCGCGGGCATCGAGGACGTCCGTCTCGACCCAGGTGACGTCGAGTCCCAGGCGGTCGGCGAGTCCCCGGGCGGAGTCGAGCGCCGCGGGGGAGAAGTCGACACCGGTGAGCCGCGCGCCCTCTCGGGCCAGGGACACGGTGTCGGTGCCGATGTGGCACTGTAGGTGGCAGACGTCGAGTCCGTCGAGCGTGCCGCCGGGGACCCAGCGCCGCAGGACCGGGAGGTCGTCGCGGACCACCCCCGACCGGAGTGCCGGATCGTGCAGCGCGTCGATCTCGTAGGCGCCCTCGTGGATGGGCACGCGGTCGTCCCAGTTCGCGCGGTTCGTGTCGCGGGCCTGCTCCCAGTCGACGCTGACGTGATCAGTGCTCATGCACTCGACCCTAGGGCAGCGCCCGCGCGGCAGCGGCGGCGACCCCGGAACGCCTCAGGACAGCGACAGCCCGAGCTTCCGACCGGCGAGCCCACGCCCCATCGTCGTCACCCGGTCCGCGATCGCGCCGAGCGCCACCGCAGCCGGGTCCTCCGGCGCGCCGAGCACCACCGGTACCCCGGCGTCCCCGCCCTCGCGCAACGGCACCGAGAGCGGCACGCTGCCGAGCACCGGGACCGGCGTGTCCTGCCCGCGGGAGAGCCGGGCCGCTGTCTCGGCGCCGCCGCCCTCGCCGAACAGGTGCAGCACCGACCCGTCCGGCTGCACGAGCCCCGCCATGTTCTCGACGACGCCGATCACCCGCTGGCCGGTCTGCCGAGCGACGATCCCGCTCCGTTCGGCCACGTCGGCCGCTGCGGCCTGCGGGGTTGTCACGACCAGGACCTCCGCGTGCGGGAGCAGCTGGCCGACCGAGATCGCCACGTCACCGGTGCCGGGCGGGAGGTCGAGGAGCAGCACGTCGAGGTCGCCGAAGAACACGTCCGTGAGGAACTGCGACACCGTGCGGTGGAGCATCGGCCCGCGCCAGGACACCGCCGTGGAGACGTCGTCGACGAACATGCCGATCGAGACGACCTTCACGTCGTGGGCGACCGGCGGCAGGATCATGCTGTCGACCCGGGTCGGGCGGGGTGCGACGCCCGCCGCGTCCGTGAGGCCCATCAGCCCGGGGATGCTGAACCCGTGGACGTCGACGTCGACGACACCCACCCGCTGCCCGCGGGCCGCGAGCGCGACGGCCAGGTTCGCGGTGACGGTCGACTTGCCGACGCCGCCCTTGCCGCTCGTCACGGCGATGACCCGGGTCAGCGAGTCTGCCGTGAACTGCACGCCCCGCGGGCGCCCGGCGCGGAGCCGCTCCGTGAGCGCGGCGCGCGTGGCGGGCGACATGACCGAGACGTCGACGTCGACGGCGGTGACGCCGTCGACGGAACCGGCGGCCGCGCGGACGTCGCGCTCGATCGTGTCGGCGGCCGGGCACCCTGTGATCGTCAGCTGCAGGTCGACGCGCACCGCGCCTCCTGGCTGGACGTCGACCCCACGGATCATGTCGAGCTCCGTGACGGGCCGACGGATCTCCGGGTCGACGACGCGCCCGAGCGCAGCGAGGACGGCGGTGCCGAGGGACTGGTCGGCGTCCTCAGCCACGTGTGGCGCTGCTCGGTTCGTCGGCGAAGCCGGCGTCGTCCGCGTCACGCCGATCGAGCTCCTCGAGGAGGGCGCGGAGCTCGGCGCGGATGAAGTCCTTCGACGCCATGTCCCGCATCGCCAGGCGGAGGGCTACGACCTCACGGGCGAGGTACTCGGTGTCGGCGAGGTTGCGCTCCGCACGCTGCCGATCCTGTTCGAACTGGACGCGGTCGCGGTCGTCCTGCCGGTTCTGCGCGAGCAGGATCAGCGGGGCGGCGTACGAGGCTTGGAGCGACAGGATCAGGGTGAGGGCGGTGAAGCCGATCGCAGCGGAGTCGAACCGCCACGCCTGTGGAGCGGTCGAGTTGTAGACCATCCACACGCCGCAGAACAGCGTCAGGCCGACGAGGAACCAGGGAGTCCCCATCGCCCGCGCGATGCCCTCGGTCGCACGTCCGAAGGTGTCCCCGCGACCGCGACGACGGGTCGGCAGCACACGGGTGCGCATGCCCTTCGGGGAGTCGAGTCGCTCCTGGCGGGTGTCATCCGTTCGGGCCACTGGTGGTCCTCCTTCCCGTGGTCACGGGCGTCTTGCGTGGGCGTTGGCGAGGCAGGGGTGAGGGTTCTCCCTCACCCTGACTTCGCCAGTCGTCCGGCAGGACGTGGTCGAGGACGTCGTCGATCGTCACCACCCCGACGAGTCGGTGGGCGTCGTCGACCACGGGGACGGACAGGAGGTTGTAGGTCGCCATGATCCGGGTGACCTCAGCCGCGCTCGCGTCGACCCGGACCGGTTCGGTCTGCTGGTCGATGAGCGTGCCGAGGCGCTCGTTCGGCGGGTAGCGGAGCATGCGCTGGAAGTGCACGAGCCCGAGGAACCGGCCCGTGGGCGGCTCGTAGGGCGGCAGCACGACGCACACGCTCGCGCCGAGCGCCGGGGCGAGCTCGTGGCGGCGGACGAGCGCGAGCCCCTCGGCCACGGTCGCGTCGGCCGAGACGATCACCGGCTCGGTCGTCATGAGACCACCGGCCGTGTCCGGCTCGTACTCCAGGAGCATTCGGACGTCCTGCGCCTCCTCCGGCTCCATGAGCTCGAGGAGGGCCTCGCTCCGGTCGTCCGGGAACTGCGCGAGCACGTCGGCGGCGTCGTCCGGCTGCATCTGGTCGAGGACGTCGGCGGCCCGGGCGTCCTCGAGCCGGCTGAGGATCTCGATGCGCTCCTGGTCGGGCATCTCCTCGAGCACGTCGGCGAGGCGGTCGTCGGGGAGCTCCTCGGCCACCTCGAACCGGCGCTCCTCGGGCAGGTCGAGCAGCGTCGACGCGAGGTCGGCCGGCAGCAGGTCGGAGTACGCGGCGATGACGTGCTCGGCGGACTGCGCCTCGCCCGGGAGTTCGTCCTCGGTGACCTCGTTCCACGTCGCGAAGGTCGTCGGGCCCTTGCCGAACGGGGACGGCGTCGTCTTCGGCTTGCGGAGGAAGAGTTGCGAGACCTCCCAGTCGCCCTGCCCGCGGTCCTCGATCGCGACGTCCTCGATGGTGGCGCGGATCCGCTGGTTCTTGATGAGCACCTTGCGACCGAGCATCTCGGCGATCACCCGGACCTCGCCCCCGCGCTGCTCGAAGCGGCGCATGTTCACGAGGCCGGTCGTGATGACCTGGCCGGCACCGATCGACGTGATGCGGCCGATCGAGACGAAGATGCGGCGCTTGCCGGGTACCTCGACGATGAGCCCGACCACGCGCGGGGAGTCGACCCGTCGGTAGACGACCAGGACGTCCCGGACCCGGCCGACGCGGTCGCCCGCGGGGTCGAAGACGGAGCACCCGGCGAGGCGGGCGACGAAGACCTTCGTGGCGCTCACCCGTCCAGCGTAGTCGGTCGCTCGCTGGGCGTCGCCGCGCGGGGTGGGCGGCTTCCCTGAGAGTGCACGTGCGATCGCAAGGTGCCCGGTGGATGATGGCTGGGTGAGCAATCAGAGCCCCTTCGGCGGACGAACTGCCCAGGCCTTCCCGACGCTGCCGCGCGGTGACGTCCTCGGCACCTACGACAGCTACCCCGAGGCCCAGCGTGCCGTGGCGAAGCTCGCCGAGGCGGACTTCCCGGTGGCGAAGATCTCCATCGTCGGCAACGACCTGAAGACCGTCGAACGCGTCACCGGCAAGATGACGTACGGTCGCGCCGCCATCGCGGGCGCCCTGTCCGGCCTCTGGCTCGGCATCTTCTTCGGCATCGTCCTCACGCTCTTCTCGCCGAGCGCCGGCGGTCTCATCCTCGCCGCCGCGATCATCGGCGCGGCGTTCGGCATGCTCTACGGCATCGTCTCGTTCGCGATCACCAAGCGGCAGCGCGACTTCACGAGCGTCCACCAGGTCCTCGCCACGAACTACCAGATCATCGTCGACCCGCAGCTCACCGGGCAGGCGCAGAAGATCCTCGGACAGTTCGGCGCGACGCCCTCGACGCACTGGAACTCGCCGTCGCCGTCCCAGGGCGCCCCGATGCCCCGGCAGGAGCCGTGGCGGCCCGAGCCGCGCCAGCAGCAGTCGCCGTACGGCGGGCACGCGACGCCCCACCAGCAGCCGGGAGGCACGCAGCAGCCCGGCACGTCGGCCTCCGCTCCGCAGGCGGGAGCGCCGCGCTACGGCACGAACGAGGGGCCCCGCTACGGCGAGGTGCCGTCCGGTGCGGGTGCCGGTGCCGCGCAGGCCGGACCGTCGAATGCCCCGGCTGGTCCGCCGCGCTACGGGACGAACGACGGCCCCCGGTACGAGGCCCCCGCAGGGACCACCGGCGCCCCGTCCGAGTCCGCTGCCCGCCCCGACCAGCCGCCGCAGTACGGCGAGCGGGTTACGCCCACCTCGGCTCCATCGTCGGCGCCGACGACCTCAGGCGAGGAGCGTCCGACGTCCGACGAGGACCGTCCGACTGGCAGCAGCGACCGCGCCTGACCCGTCACGCCGGACTTCTGGCGCCGGATGCCCCACGTCGGACGTCGGACGTCGGACGCGCGACCCGGACCGTTGACCCTGGACGGCGAGCGGGCCGCCCGAGGTTCCACGACTCACCGCCCGTCGTACGCCGAGGTTCCACGGAGCGGCGGGTTGGTGGCGCGAGGTTGCATAAATTCGGAACCCCGAGCCGAATCGGGACGCCGGTGCCGAGCGCTGAGCCTGGGCGGCGAGCGGGCCGGCCGAGGTTCCACGACTCACCGCCCGTCGTACGCCGAGGTTCCACGGAGCGGCGGGTTGGTGGCGCGAGGTTCCAGAATTTCGGAACCCCGAGCCGCGAGCGGGAAGCGCGCGGGAAGAACGGACGGGCGCTACAGCACCTTCGAGTAGCAGACGGAGAGCTCGGCGCCCACGTACGGACCGAAGTTCGCGATGCGGCTGAAGCCCTCGCGCTCGTAGAACCCGATCGCCGGCTTCTGCTCGGTCCCGGTCTCGAGTACGAGCGCCGGTGAACCGAGGTCGAGCGCGGCTTCCTCGAGGCGGCGGAGGATCGCGGTCGACACCCCGGCCCCGCGCGACTCGGGCCGCACGTACATCCGCTTGATCTCGGTGATCCCGTCCTGCACGATCCGCAGCCCGCCGCACCCGAGTGGCGTGCCGTCGGCGTCCCGCGCGAGGAAGAACACCGCGATCGAGTCGGCCGTCGGCTTCTCGCCGGGCTCGGTGTCCTGCCCGTACGCGCGGTCGATCTCCAGACGCTGGGCGGCACGGAGCCGCTGCGCGTCGGGGGAGTCGAAGTGCTCGACCTCGATCGAGAGGTCGTCCGTCGGCGTGGTGTCGGGCGTGGTCACCCGCTCAGGCTAGCGGCCGGACCGGGCGATCCACCCCTCCACTTCCGAGGGGGTCCGCGGGATGCCGACCGACAGGTTCTCCGCGCCGTCCTCGGTCACCAGGATGTCGTCCTCGATCCGGACGCCGATGCCCCGGAACTCCTCGGGCACGGTCAGGTCGTCCTGCTGGAAGTACAGCCCGGGCTCGATGGTGAACACCATTCCGGCCTGCACGACCCCGTCGATGTACATCTCGCGGCGGGCCTTGGCGCAGTCGTGCACGTCGAGGCCGAGGTGGTGGCTCGTCCCGTGCACCATGTAGCGGCGGTGGAACTGGTTGTCCTGCTGCAGCGACTCCTCCGCGGTGCCGGGCAGGAAGCCCCACTCGGCGGTCTTGCGGGCGATGACATCCATTGCCGTCGCGTGCACCTGCCGGAAGGTGATGCCCGGCTTTACGATCGCGAACGCGGCGTCGGCGGCTTCGAGGACTGCTTCGTAGACCATCCGCTGCACGTCGGTGAACGTGCCGCTGACCGGCAGCGTGCGCGTGATGTCGGCGGTGTAGAACGAGTCGACCTCGACACCCGCGTCGATGAGGATGAGGTCGCCGGGCTGCACGGCGCCGTCGTTCCGGGTCCAGTGCAGGATGCAGGCGTGGTGGCCGGACGCCGCGATGGTGTCGTAGCCGACCGTGTTGCCGTCGGCGCGTGCCCGGCGGTTGAAGGTGCCCTCGACGATGCGCTCGCCACGGGGGTGGTCGAGCACGGCGCCGAAATCGGCGATGACGTCGTCGAACCCGGAGCCCGTGGCCGCGACGGCCTTGCGGAGCTCGTGCACCTCGTACTCGTCCTTGACGAGCCGGAGCTCCGAGAGGTCGCGCGCGAGCACGTCGTCGGTCGCGGGCGCGCCGTCCTGCTCCGGGGCGCCGCCGACCGTGCTGCCGAGCCGCTCGTCGAGCGACCGCGTCAACTCGGTGTCGGCCTCGCGCACGAGGAGCACCGTCGGGTCGAGGTCGGCGAGCACGGCGTCGAGCTCGCCGAGGTCGGCCGTCGCGAGGCCGAGGTCGGCGGCGACCTCGTCCAGGGACGGCCGCGGCCCGACCCAGAACTCGCCGATCTCCGGGTTGGCGTAGAACTCCTCGGAGTCGCGCCCCGCCGTCGCACGGAAGTAGAGGGTGGCGTCGTGTCCGGTCGCGGTGGGGGTCATCACGAGGACGGAGCCGACGACGGTGTCGGTGCCCCAGCCGGTGAGGTGGGCGAAGGTGGAGTGCGGGCGGAACGGGTAGTCGCAGTCGTTCGACCGGACCTTGGCCTGGCCGGCCGGGACGACGATCGTGCGGCCCGGGTGGAGTTCGGAGATCCGGGCCCGTCGCGCCGCGGCGTACGGCGCCTGCTCACGGGGCTCGGGCAGCGGGCGCTCCCGTTCGGCCCACTGCGACCCGATGTAGTCCTTGAAGGTCGAGGAGCCGGGGGTCGTGGAACGGTTGCTCGTCGCGCGGGGAGTGGTGTCGGCCATGCCCCCATCCTCGCACCGTCCGGTCGTCCGTGGCCTGGACGCCCACCGACCTGTGGATACGATTGGGAACGTGCCCGATCCGTTCATCGACCTGCACACGCACTCGAGCGTGTCCGACGGTACCGAGCGGCCCGCCGAGCTCCTGCACGCGGCGGCGGACGCGGGCCTCGACGGCGTGGCGCTGACCGACCACGACACGACCGCCGGCTGGGACGAGGCGATCGCGGCCGCCCGCGAGCTGCCGCTCACGCTCCTGCCGGGACTCGAGCTGAGCACCCGCGTCGGGTACCGCAGCGTCCACGTGCTCGGCTACCTCGTCGACCCGACGGACGCGGCGCTCGTGGCGGAGACGGCGAGGATCCGCGAGGGACGTCGTTCCCGCGCCCGCCGCATGGTCGACCGGATCGGGGCCGACTACCCGCTCACCTGGGACGACGTGCTCGACCACGCGAGCGAGGGCGCCACGATCGGCCGCCCGCACATCGCCGACGCCCTCGTCGCCCTCGACCTCGAACCGGACCGCAGCGCGGCGTTCCGCGGCATCCTGCACCCGGCGTCCGGGTACTACGAACCGCACGACGCGCCGTCGCCCCTGCGCGGGGTCGAACTCATCCGAGGCGCCGGCGGCGTCCCCGTGATCGCGCACCCCGCGGCCTCCTCCCGCGGCATCGTGATCGACGAACCGGCCCTCCGGGAACTCGTCGACGCCGGACTCGGCGGACTCGAGGTCGACCACCGCGAGAACCAGGCCCACGGCAAGCACACGCTGCTCGAGTGGGCGGGCCGCTACGGGCTGTTCGTCACCGGGTCGAGCGACTACCACGGCACGGGCAAGCCGAACCGCCTGGGGGAGCACCGCACCGAGCGCGTCGCGTTCGACGCGATCGTCGCCGGCGCGACCGGCACCGAACCGGTCGTGGGCGCCGGCTCCGCCCTCACCTGACCGCCGGCCGGCACGGACGACGAAGGGTCCGTCGCGTCAGCGACGGACCCTTCGGTCTGGAGGCGCTACTCGCCGTCCGACGACCCCTGCGGCGCCGAGGCGGTCGCCTCGGACGACCCGCCGCCGGCTCCGCGACGTCGGCGGCGACGCCGACGCTTGGCGGCGCCGTCCGTGGAACCGTCGGCCGACCCGCCCTCGGTGGCCGCGGCCTGCGGAGCCGCTGCGCCGTCGGCCGGGGCCTGCGTGGCGGACTGCCCCGTGCCTCCCGAGCGGGAACCGGACCGGGTCCGGCTCCGCGGCGGACGCGAGCTGCTGCGCTGTCGGTCGCCCGAGGACTTCTCGGCGGGACCGCCGGCGGACGCCGCGTGTGCCGAGGCGCCGGGCAAGCGACCCTTCGTGCCCGCCGGGATGTCGAGGTCGGTGAAGAGGTGCGGCGACGACGAGTAGGTCTCGACCGGCTCGGGGATGCCGAACTGGAGGGCCTTGTCGATCAGCGTCCACTTGTGCAGGTCGTCCCAGTCGACGAACGTCACCGCGATGCCGGTCTTGCCCGCTCGGCCGGTGCGGCCAGCACGGTGCAGGTAGGTGTCGGGGTCGTCGGGGATCGTGTGGTTGATGACGTGCGTGACGTCGTCGACGTCGATGCCGCGCGCGGCGACGTCGGTCGCGATGAGCACGTCGCGCTTGCCCGCCTTGAACGCGGCCATCGCGCGCTCGCGCTGCTCCTGGTTGAGGTCGCCGTGGACGGCTGCGGCGTTGAAGCCGCGGTCCTTCAGCTCCTCGACCAGCTTGGCGGCCGCGCGCTTCGTCCGGGTGAAGATGACCGTCTTGCCGCGGCCCTCGGCCTGGAGGATGCGGGCGATCACCTCGTCCTTGTCGAGCGAGTGCGCGCGGTAGATGACGTGCTTGATGTTGGCCTGCGTCAGGCCTTCGTCCGGGTCCGTCGCGCGGATGTGGACCGGGCGGGACATGAAGCGACGGGCGAGCGCGACGATCGGCGCGGGCATCGTCGCCGAGAACAGCATCGTGTGGCGGACGGCCGGCACGGCCTGGAAGATGCGCTCGATGTCCGAGAGGAAGCCCAGGTCGAGCATGCGGTCGGCCTCGTCGAGCACGACCTCCTGCACGTGGGAGAGGTCGAGCAGTCGCTGGCGCTGCAGGTCGATGAGGCGACCCGGGGTGCCGACGACGATCTGTGCGCCCGCCTTGAGCTGCTCGATCTGGCCCTCGTACGCCTTGCCGCCGTAGATCGACACGACCGTCGTCGGACGGTTGGACGTGGCGAGCTCGAGGTCCTCGGTCACCTGCACCGCGAGCTCGCGGGTGGGCACCACGACGAGCGCCTTGACGCCCGGTTCCGGGGCAGCGCCGAGACGCTGCACGAGGGGCAGGCCGAAGCCGAAGGTCTTGCCGGTGCCGGTCTTGGCCTGGCCGATGATGTCCTGGCCGGTGAGGGCGAGCGGGATCGTCTGCTGCTGGATCGGGAAGGGCTCGGTGATGCCCTTCGTCGCGAGCGCGTCGACGATGTCCTGCTCGATGGAGAGTTCTGCGAAAGTCAAAGAATCACCTTGGTCCTGGTGGAAGTCCCGGCCAGTCTACCGGTGCCACCGACGCAGCCGTTGCCCAGGCGGTCGCCCCCTATGCTGCTGCCGTGGTGTCTTGGTGGAACCGGAAGCGCGCGGCGCGGCTCGCTGCGGCGTGGCTGGCGTCGCGCAACCCCAGGAACGGGTCCGGCGAACGGCTGCAGCTCGACGACGTCAGCCCCGAGCTGGACGTCTACCTCGGCCAGGCCGCCTACCTCCAGCTGTCGATGTACGAGACCATGGGGCGCGCCGGGGCTGCGGCGCCGACCCTGTCCGGACGACTCGTCACGGGCGTCCTCGCGACCACCGCGCTCGAGCGGCACCGCACGATCGTGGCGGAGATCGAGCGCATCGGGCAGGACCCGGCCGAGCTCATGGCACCGCACCGGCAGGCGATCGACCGGTTCCTCGAGCGGACGAGCGGCGCGGACTGGTACGAGTCGATGCTCACGGGCTACGTCACCGCGGGCATCCTCAACGACCTGTTCGACAACCTGCTGCGGTCGCTCCCGATCGACGTCCGGCAGCGGCTCCGCACGGTGTTCGACGCGCGTGAGGAGCCGGCCGTCGTCGAGGAGCTCACGGCGCACATCTCCGACGACCCGCGCGTGGGGTCACGCCTGGCGATGTGGGGACGGCGACTCGTCGGCGACACCCTGCTCGTCGCACGCTCCGCGCTGGCGTCGCACGCGCGTGAGGACCAGTCGCGGCTCGAGCCGGTGTGGACGGAGCTCATCGCGGCGCACAGCCGGCGGATGGACGCGCTCGGCCTGACCGCCTGACGTTCCGCGAGGCCGCTCCCGCTGTCGAGCGGGGGAGGTCCCCTCTGTCGAGCAGGGACGACTCAGGCCCCGCGGGCCTTGGCTGTCGAGCAGGGAAGACTCAGGCCCCGCGGGCCTTGACCTGCTCGTAGTAGCTGGCGTCGGCGCGCTCACGGCGTCGGCCGAGCACCCACTCGACCACGAGCGCGACCACGCCCGAGCCGACGAGGGACACCACCCAGATCCAGGTCGCGTCGTAGCGCCAGCCGGCCCACGTCAGCACCTCCCACAGGACGGCTGCGGCCACGCCGCCGACCACGGGGCCGAGCAGGACGCCGCGGGTGCCGCGCCACGGCAGGACCACGTGGGCGACGGCGCCCAGGATGATCCCGCCGAGGACGGCGAAGAGGAGCTCCACCTCAGGCGACGAAGCCGATGCGGCGCGACTCCTCGGCGCCGACCTCGACGTAGGCGAGCGAGGCGACCGGCACGATGAACCGACGGCCCTTCTCGTCCTGGAGCGAGAGGTGCGTGGCCTTCGCCGTGAGGGCCTCCGACACCGCCTGCTCGATCTGGTCAGCGGTCTGCGCGCTCTCGAACGCGATCTCTCGCGGGCTGTTCATGATGCCGATCTTGATGTCCACGAGCACAGCGTAGCGGGGCCGTCCCGGGCTGCTCCGGACGTTCGCCGCGGGCGCACAGCGTGGGCGGACCGGTCGTGTCGGTCGTGCTCGGTACCGTACGAGCGTGCCCTCGACCTCGCTCGTGCCCGCCCCCGCCGACAGCGGTCCGGCGCGCGCGCTGTCGCCCGATCCCGGCCAGGCCGCGGTGCTCGCCCTGCCGCCCGGACGCCACGCTGCGGTCATCGGCGCCCCGGGCGCCGGCAAGACCACGACGCTCGCGCGGTTCGTCGCCGCCCGTGCCGCAGCCCCTGGGGCGATCTCGGTCGACGGGCACACCACCGTGCTCGCACTGACCTCGTCCCGGTCGGCGGCGACCGCGCTGCGCGACCGCCTCGCCGCCGCGGTCGGTCGTGTCGTGCCGGGTGCACTCGCACGGACCGTCAACTCCTTGGCCTTCCAGATCGTCGGCCACGCCGCCGCCGCGCAGGGCCAGGACGCCCCGACGCTCCTGACCGGCGGTGAGCAGGACCGCATCATCGCCGACCTGCTCGCCGGGCACGAAGCCGACGGCACCGGACCGGACTGGCCGGAGCCGATCACCGCCGTCGTGCGGGAGCGCGCCGGGTTCCGCACCGCCCTGCGCGACGTCATGATGCGGGCCGTCGCCGCCGGCATCGAGCCCGACGACATGCGCGAGCTCGGCGACGACACCGGACACCCCGAGTGGCGAGCCGTCGGCGACTTCGTCGACGGGTACCGCGCCGCGCTCACCGCCTTCCGCGAGACGAGCCTCGACGCGGCCGAACTCGTCGCCTACGCCACGGCGGCCGTCCTCCGCGGGGAGCTCCCGCCCGCGGTCGCCGCCCTCCGCACGGTCCTCGTCGACGACGCGCAGGAACTCGTCGAGGGCGAGATCGCCCTGCTCGGCGCACTGGCACGCTCGGGCGTCCAGGTGGTCGCGTTCGGCGACCCGGACATCGCGGCCTCGGCGTTCCGCGGCGCCGTCCCGGACGTGCTCGGACGGCTCGGGCCACGGCTCGGCGTCGACGACGTCGAGCAGATCGTGCTCGGCACCGTCCACCGCCACCCGGCACCGGTGCGTGCCCTGGTCGCCGGCATCACCGCGCGGATCGGTGCCGCCGCCGCCGGACGGCAGCGCACCGCCTCGGCGAGCACGGCTGGCGCGCGACCCGACTCGGTCGTCCACATCGAGGGCGCGAGCCGGGCCGCCCTCGTCGTCGCCGTCGCACGGCGGCTGCGCGAGCACCGGTTGCTCGACGGGGTGCCGTGGCACCGGATGGTGGTCGTCACCCGGAGCGGGGCGGCGATCCCCGAGCTCGTCCGCGCGCTGAGCGTCGCCGAGGTCCCCGCCACCGCCGGTGCGGCACCGGTGCGGGTGCGCGACGACGGCGCGACCCGGGCGCTGCTCGACGCCGCGGCCGTCGCGCTCGGGATCACGCCCCTCGACGCCGACCTCGCCACGGCCTTCGCGACCGGACCGCTCGGCGGGCTCGACACCCTCGCGATGCGTCGGCTCCGACTCGCGCTGCGACAGGAGGAACTCGCCGGCGGTGGCCACCGGTCCGCCGACGAGCTGCTCGTGGAGGCGCTCGGCGCACCGGAGCGGCTCGCGACCATCGACGCCGGGTTCGCCCGTCGCGCGACCCGGCTGGCCCGGAGCCTCGTGCAGGCCCGGTCGGACGCCGACGCCGGAGCGAGCATCGAGGAGATCCTCTGGGGGCTCTGGGACCGCAGCGGGCTCGGCCCCGCGTGGCGCGCGCAGTCCGAGGCGGGCGGCGTCGGCGCGGGCGAGGCCGACCGGCACCTGGACGCGGTCGTCGGCCTGTTCACCGCGGCCAAGCGATTCGTCGAGCGCACCCCGGACGCGCCGGCGCGGGTGTTCGTCGACGACCTGCTCGGCGCCGACCTGCCCGAGGACTCCATCGGACCGGACCGGACCGCAGGTCGGGTGCGCGTGCTGACGCCCTCGGCGACCATCGGGCTCGAGTGCGACGTCGTCGTCGTGCTCGGACTGCAGGACGGCGTGTGGCCGAACACCCGCGTGCGCGGCAGCCTGCTCGACCCGGACGGCCTGGTGCGCGCGGCGACGGGGGAGGAGCGGTCACCGGTCGACGACCGAGCGGCCGTCATCGCCGACGAGCTGCGGCTGTTCGCCCGCGCCGTGTCCCGCGCGACCACGCAGGTCGTCATCGGCACGGTGGCGAACGACGACGAGGCGCCGTCGCCCTTCGTGCGGCTCGTCCCGACGCCTCCCGACCGGGCGCCCACCGTCCACCCGCTGTCGCTCCGTGGGCTGGCCGGCTCCCTCCGCCGACGGGTGGTGACGACCGGCGACCACGAGGCCGCGTCCGCCCTCGCCCGCCTGGCCGAGGCCGAGGTGCCGGGCGCCTCGCCCGACGACTGGTACGGGCTCGCCGAGCCGACCACCGAGACGCCGCTCGTCGACCTCGACGCCGAACCCGCACCCGAGTACGAGGGCGGGCCGGTCGTGGCACCGACGGTGTCGGTCTCGCCGTCCCGGATCGGGACGTTCGAGGAGTGCCCGGTGCACTGGTTCGTCCAGACGTTCGGTGGTGGGGCCCCGAGCCCGGCGATGGGCATCGGCACGATCGTCCACGACGCCATGGAGCACGCCACGAGCGTCGACGTCGAGTCGCTCTGGGCCCACGTCGAGTCGCGGTGGGACGAGCTGTCCTTCGAGTCGCCCTGGGTCGCGGACCGCGAGCGTGCCCGGACCCGCCGCATGATCGAGGGGCTCAGCGACTACCTGCGCACCTTCGCCGGAGCGGGCCGTCGGCTGTTCGGGGCCGAGACCTCGTTCGCGCTGATGACCGGACCGGCGCGCGTGCGGGGCAGCATCGACCGGATCGAGGTCGATCCCGAGGGCAGGATCAGCGTCGTCGACCTGAAGACCGGGCGCAGCATGCCGAGCGAGAAGAACGACATGCCGGACCACCCGCAGCTCGGCGCGTACCAGCTCGCGGTCGAGGACGGCGCGGTCGAGGGCATCCCGGCGGGCGCCCCGATGACCGACGCCCGCCTGGTGTTCGTGCAGAACGCGCGCGGCGGCCACGCGTACTCCGAGCGGACGCAGCAGGCCTTCGACCCCGATGCCCGTGCGGCCTACCGGGACCGGCTCCACCACGTGGCGCGCGGCATGGCGGGTCGGACGTTCCTCGCGAACGTCGACGACCACTGCGACAAGGCGAGGACCGGCGTCGAGTGCCGGATACACGTCGTGGGGGAGGTGACCTGGTGAGCCCAGACCGCACCAGCCCGGACCACACCAGCACAGACCGCACCAGCCCAGACCACACCAGCACAGACCGCACCAGCCCAGACCACACCAGCCCAGACCACACCAGCCCAGACCACACCAGCCCAGACCACACCAGCCCAGACCACACCAGCACAGACCAGGCCAGTACGTCGCCGGCCGGCGTGCTGGAGCCGACCGCCGCGCTCCGGAGTGCCGACGAGATCGCGGACGCCCTGGGCCGGCCGCGCCCGACGGCCCAGCAGCGTGCCGTCATCGAGTCGCCGCTCGCCCCCGCGCTCGTGGTCGCCGGTGCCGGCAGCGGCAAGACCGAGACGATGGCCTCCCGCGTGGTGTGGCTCCTCGCCAACGGCATGGTCCGCCCCGACGAGGTCCTCGGCCTGACCTTCACCCGCAAGGCCGCCGGCGAGCTCTCGGTGCGGATCAACGACCGCATCCGTGCGCTCGAGGACGTCGGCCTGATCACGCCCGGCGACGCGTTCGAGGCCCCGACGGTGTCGACCTACAACGCCTTCGCCAACGCCGTCTTCCGCGAGAACGCCCTGCTGGTCGGACGCGACGGCGAGTCACAGGTCCTCACGGAGCCCTCGGCCTGGCAGCTCGCCCGCCGCGTCGTCGTCGACGCCCGGGACGACCGCTTGGCCGGACTCGACCGCGACGTCGACACGATCACCGCGGCGGTCGTCGCGCTCGCCGGTGCCGCCTCCGAGCACCTCGTCGAACCCGATCAGCTGCGCCGCTTCGCCGTCGAGTTCGCCGGCGTGCTCGAGCTGCCGGGCAACCGGGGCAAGCCGTACGCCGACGTCGTGAAGGCCGTGGCGGCGGTGGGGTCGCTCGAGCCGCTCGCCGACCTCGTCGAACGCTTCCGTCGACAGAAGATCGACCGGGGGTTCGTCGAGTTCTCCGACCAGATCGCCCTGGCGCTCGCCGCGGCCGAGTCGGCGCCGCGCGTGGTCGAGGACCTCCGGAACCGCTACGGCGTGGTGCTGCTCGACGAGTACCAGGACACGTCCGTCGTGCAGACGCGGTTCCTGGCACGGCTCTTCCGCGGGCACCCGGTGATGGCGGTCGGCGATCCGCACCAGTCGATCTACGGCTTCCGGGGAGCGAGCGCGGCGAACCTCGGACGCTTCCCGCGCGACTTCGGCACGACCACGGCCGCCGGGACCGCCCCCGGAGCGACGCCACCGGAGTCGACGACACCGGCGGAGACCGGCCCCGTGACCTACCCGCTCTCGACGAGCTGGCGGAACCCGGTCGACGTCCTCGCGGCCGCGAACGCCGTGGTCGCCCCGCTGTCCGAGGCCTCCGAGGTCCGGGTCGAGCGGCTCGCACCCCGGCCCGGTGCGGACGCCGGGACGGTCGAGGCGGTCTTCACCGAGACCCTGGCGGACGAGGCGGCCGCGGTCGCCGCCTGGTTCCGGGAGCACCGGCAGCGGGACCCGAAGGGCTCGATGGCCCTGCTGCTCCGGGCCCGCAAGGACCTGGCAGCGTTCACGTCGGCGCTGGCCGACCTGGCCGTGCCGTACCACGTCCTCGGGACCGGCGGCCTCCTGCGGCGTCCGGAGATCGTCGACCTCGTGGCGTGCCTCCGCGTGCTGCACGACCCGGCCGCCGGCAACGACCTCATCCGACTGCTCGCCGGGGCCCGGTGGCGGATCGGTGCCGCTGACATCGCCGCCTTGCACGACCTGGCGAAGTGGCTGTTCGGCCGCGACCACGGCCACCAGCGGCTCGACGACGACCTCACCGCGGCGTTCCGCGCCTCGGTGGCCGCGGGCGAGCACGGTTCGGTCGTCGACGCCCTCGACTTCGTGGCCACCGCGCCCGACGAGCACGGGGCACTCGCGCGGATCTCCACAGAGGGGCGAAGCCGGATGCGCGCGCTCGGCACCCAGTTGCAGTCGCTGCGGACCCGTGCGCGCGGGGACCTCGTCGACTTCGTCACGCTCGTCGTGCAGGAGATGCGGCTCGACGTCGAGGTGGCCGCGCACGAGCAGGGCAGCCAGACGTTCCTCGACGCGTTCCTCGACGAGCTCGCCGGGTTCGTCGCCACCGACGACCGTGCCGACCTCGGATCGTTCCTCGGCTGGATCGTCGCCGCCGCCCGTCGGGACGACATGGGTCCGCGCTCGGAGGAGCCCGAGGCCGGGACGGTGCAGATCCTCACGATCCACGGGTCGAAGGGCCTGGAGTGGGACGCGGTCGCCGTGCCGCGCATGGTCGAGGGCGCGCTGCCGGCACGCCCCCAGGAGGGGTCGTCCGGCTGGATCGGGTTCGGCCGGCTGCCGTACGAGTTCCGCGGCGACGCCGAGGAGCTCCCGCGGTTGGCGTGGCGCGGACGCCAGACGCAGCAGGAGGTCCGCGACGCGATCGACGTGTTCAAGGACGCCGTCAAGGCGCGGAACGAGGACGAGGAACGCCGGCTCACCTACGTCGCCCTGACCCGGGCCCGCCACGACCTGCTCGTCTCCGGGTCGTTCTGGTCGGGCGGGGTGCAGCCGACGGCGCCGAGCCGCTACCTGTCCGACCTCGTCGACGCCGGGGTCGTCCCCCCGGACGCCGTGCCGGAGGCCTCCGTGCACGAGTCGGACCCGCTCGGCGAGTCCGGTGCCTCGCAGTCCTGGCCGCACGAACCGTTCGGCAGGCGTGCCGCGCGGGTGCACGCGGCGGCCGAGCGGGTCCGGAACGCGAACCCGGCTGCGGCCGGACGGTTCGCCGCGGACATCGACCTGCTCCTCGCCGAACGTGCCGCCATCCGGAGTGCTCGGCACGCCGTGGTGGTGCCGCACCGGGTGCCGGCGTCGGGCTTCAAGGACTACCTCGCGGAACCGGACCGGGTCGCCGAGCGACTCCGGCGGCCGATGCCGGAGCGGCCGTACCGGGCGACGCGGCTCGGCACGCTCTTCCACCAGTGGGTCGAGCAGCGGGCGCGGAGCGGCGGCGGTCTCGAGACCCTCGACCTGTGGGACGGGGAGGCCGACCTCGACGCCGACGACCTCCGTGACGCGTCGGTGGACGCCGCCGTCACGGACGACGACGCCCGGCGCCTCGCCGCGTTCCAGGAGACCTTCGCGCGGTCCCGGTGGGCAGCGCTGACGCCGGTCGAGGTCGAGCGCGAGATCCACATCCCGTTCCTCGGGCACAGCATCGTGTGCAAGCTCGACGCCGTGTACGAGATCGACGGGCGCGCCGAGGTGGTCGACTGGAAGACGGGCAAGGCACCGACCGGCGCGCGCGACCTGGAGCAGCGGCAGCTGCAGCTCGCCCTGTACCGGGTGGCGTACGCGGAGTTCACCGGGCGGCCGGTCGACGAGGTCGACGCGGTGTTCTACTTCGTGGCCGACGACCTCGAGGTCCGGCCGACCGAGCTCCTCGACCGTGTCGCGCTCGAGCAGGCCTGGCGCGACGCGATCGGCTGACGCCGCAGGCGCCGACCTGCGACGACGGGCGCGCGGTCTGCGCAGGGTCAGTGCGCTCCGCACCCGGTCGGTGGGGCATCGGACGGGAGGCGCGGGACGGGCCCGCACCGTGCCTCCAGGCCGTCAGCGGGTCGCGTCAGCCGTGTCGATGTTCCGTCGACGACAGCAGCTGCTCGACCTCGCCGATCTCCATCGTCTCGGGGGACACCGACTGCAGCGGCGCCGCGCTCGGCGCGTGCACCGCGTCGACCAGGCGGTGCATCATCGCGACCGCGTCGTCGACGACCTCGGTGCTCTTCGCCTGGACCCCGTGCAGCAGCCACTGCGCGGTCTCCAGCTCGTGGTACACCCGGGCGCGCTGCGCGAGTTGGCGGTCCCGGGCGCCGCCGTTCGCCTCGTAGGCGCTCAGCACGGTCTCGAAGCCGTCCCGCCGCCCCGCGAGCACCCAGGCGAGGTCCTTCGCCGGGTCGCCGAGCCGGAGCTCACCCCAGCCGAGCACCCCGGTGACCGCATCGCGCTCGACGAGGAGCGCATCCGTCCCGAACGCGCCGTGCACGACCGTCGGCGTGAACTGCCAGAGCTGCTGGTCGCGGGCCGCACCCTCCCAACGCTCCTTGAGCGCGGCCGGCACGAGCTTCGTCGCGACCGCGCGGTCCATGACCGACACCGCGGAGCGCAGGACCTCGAACGGTGTGAGCGAGGGCAGGCCCGCGTCCGTCACGAAGCTCGTCGGCAGCTGGTGCACGGCCGCGACGGCCCGGCCGACGCTCGTGGCCAGCTCCGGCCGCTCGGCGAGGTCACGGAGCGCGGGGTGCGCGCCCGGCACGTAGGTGGTGACGATGGCGCGCGTCGAGCCGATCGGCGCCTGACCGCGGTACTCGGCCACGGCGAACGGGAGGCGCGTGCGGATCCCGGCGCTCAGCGCACGGATCGCCACGAGGTCGGCCGACTGTCGCGCCTCGGCGCGCTGGTTGCGCGGCCGGCGGATCGCCAGCACGTCGCCGTCGGCGTCGCGCAGCACCGCCGACTCGTAGTCCCCGGACGCGGCCGAGCCGAGCGTGCGCGTCCCGGTGACGACGAGCCCGGGCACGGCCGTCGTCGCCAACGCGGCTAGAGTGAACTGGGATCCCGCCATGCCCATCAGGGTAGGTCCGCGTCCACGCCAACCGGGCACGCCACGCTGGCCCGGGCGCGGTGCGCTCGCCGGGGCGGTCCCGCTCCGCGACACGATCGCGACACCGCAGCACCGCTGCCACACCGGCGCCGCTGCCGACACCGGACAGCACCGCCGCACCGGACACAACCGCCGCACCTGAACACCGAGGAGCCCTCCGCCGTGACCGTCGAGTTCGCCGCCAGACTGCCGCTGTCCCGCAACGAACTCGACCGCGATGCGGAGTTCCGGACCACCTCGGACCTCGAGCGCGTTCTCCGCGACGACCCGGAGACGCGGTACCTGCCGCTCCGCGGAGCCGAGATGCTGCGGAACGCCGACGGCACGCTCCGGTTCGTGACCGCCGCCGAGGTCCCCGACGGCACGGTGACGCTGTACCTCGGCAGGGCGATCGCCGACGCGCCGGACGCGCCCGCGGGCACACGGTTCGCCGCCGCTTTCGTCGACAGCGCCACCGCCGACGCCATCGAACCCGACGAGGACGCCTGGCAGAGCCTCCGGATGTTCGGCACCGAGCTGTCCGCCCGCGACCAGGGCCTCGCGGTCGAGGCTGTCGCGATGGCGAACTGGCACGCCGTGCACGGGTTCTCGCCCCGCACCGGGTCGGCCACCGACGTGGTCACCGGCGGCTGGGTCCGGCGCGACCCCGAGGGACACGAGCACTTCCCGCGGACCGACGCCGCGATCATCGTCGGGGTGACCGACGCCGACGACCGGATCCTGCTCGGCTCGAACGCCGCGTGGGACGCCGACCGGTACTCGTTGCTCGCCGGGTTCGTCGAACCGGGGGAGTCGCTCGAGGACGCCGTCCGCCGCGAGGTCTGGGAGGAGTCCGGTGTCCGCGTCGAGGAGCCCGAGTACCTCGGCAGCCAGCCCTGGCCGTTCCCGGCATCGCTCATGCTCGGCTTCCGGGCACGCGCCGTCGACGGTGACCCCACGACCGCCCGCCCCGACGGCGTCGAGATCCTCGACGTGCGGTGGTTCTCGCGCGACGAGGTCCGCGAGCGCGCCGGCGATACCCTGCTCCTGCCCGGCCGGACCTCCATCGCCCGCGCGATCATCGAGGAGTGGTACGGCGAGCCGCTGGACCTGCCGTGACCGTGGCCGTCGTGACCACGGCCGTCGTGGCCGCGGCCGTCGTGACCACGGCCGCCGTGACCGCGGCCGTGACCGTGGTGGTGCCGTGACCATGGTGCTGTCGTGATCTCGGTGCTGCCGTGACCCCGGGGCGCCCGGGTGCGGTCCCGGCCGTCCCGCCGCCGTCGCCCGAGCAGCTGCTCGCCGCGCTCGACGCCGAGCAGCGGACGGTCGCGCGCACGCTGCTCGGTCCCGTCGCCGTGCTCGCGGGTGCCGGGACCGGCAAGACGCGCGCCATCACCCACCGCATCGCCTACGGCGTCGCCACCGGGACGTACTCGCCGAACCACGTCCTCGCGCTGACGTTCACCACGCGGGCGGCGGGAGAGCTCCGGTCGCGGCTGCGCGCGCTCGGCGCGGGGACGGTGCAGGCGCGGACCTTCCACGCGGCGGCCATGGCACAGCTCAGCTACTTCTGGCCCGACACCGTCGGCGGACACGCACCGCGCATCGTCGAGTCGAAGGGTCGGGTGATCGCGCACGCGGCGGACACCGTCGGGCTGTACGTCGACACCCCGGTCCTGCGCGACCTCGCCGCCGAGGTCGAGTGGCGCAAGGTCCAGATGCTCACGCTCGAGGAGTACGAGGCGGCCGCAGCGGACCGGGTGATGCCGCGCGACACCACCCCGAGGCGGGTGGTCGACCTCATGAAGGCGTACGAGCAGCTCAAGGACGACCGGCGCCAGCTCGACTTCGAGGACGTCCTGCTCGCCACGCTCGGCATGATCGAGTCCGAGCCGCGCGTCGCCTCGTACGTCCGGCAGCAGTACCGGTTCTTCGTGGTCGACGAGTACCAGGACGTCTCCCCGGTGCAGCACGACCTGCTCCGCGCCTGGCTCGGCGGCCGTGACGACGTCTGCGTGGTCGGCGACGCGAGCCAGACGATCTACTCGTTCGCCGGGGCGTCGAGTCGGTACCTGCTCGGCTTCGGTGCGGAGTTCCCGCGGGGATCGGTCCTCCGCCTCGAGCGCAACTACCGTTCGACGCGCGAGGTCGTGCACGCCGCGAACACGCTCATGCGCGGGCAGCCCGGCGCGCTCGACCTGGTCGCCCAGGACCCGTCGCCCGGACCGGAGCCGACCGTCCTCGCGTGCGCGCACGACGGCGACGAGGCACAGACCATCGCCAGGACCGTCGCGGCGATCGTCGCCGACCCGGCGAACCACGCGTCCCACGGCGACGTCGCGGTGCTCTTCCGCGTCGGTGCGCAGTCCGCCGCCATCGAGTCGGCACTCGGACGCGCCGGTATCCCGTACCGGGTGCAGGGCGGGACGCGGTTCTTCGACCGGCCCGAGGTCAAGCTCGCGGTGCACCACATGCGTGGCGAGGCCGTCCGGCAGACCGATGACGAACTCACGCGGCGGGTCGGCCTCGTGCTGCAGGTCAGCGGATGGACCCCGACACCGCCGGAGGGGACCGGCGCGGTGCGGGAGCAGTGGGAGGCGCTACAGGCGATCATGGCGCTCGCCGAGGACGCCGCGGCGGGCACGACCATGCAGCAGTTCACGCAGGACCTCGTCGACCGGGCCGCGACGCACCACGAACCGGAGCTCGACGCCGTCACCCTCGCCACCCTGCACTCGTCGAAGGGGCTCGAATGGCCCCACGTCGTGATCGCCGGCGTGGCGGAGGGACTCCTGCCCATCTCGCACGCGACCACGGACGCCGAGGTCGACGAGGAGCGCCGGCTGTTCTACGTGGGGCTCACCCGCGCGCGGCGGTCGGTGACGGTCACCTGGTCGCGGCAGGGGTCGTCGCGTGCCGGGGGCCGTGCGCCGAGTCGGTTCCTGGCAGCCCTCGACAGGAACATCGTGGATGGGGGCGCACCGGTCGGCGGCTGACGCGCAGGTCGGCGCGGTCGAAGACGAGTTCCTCGTCGGTGCCGCGGCGGTCGCGCACCGTCGTCCCGCTCGGCAGCCAGGAGAGCACCAGGCCGACGGCGGCCGATGCCACCGCGGCGGTCCGCCAGGCGCCGAGCGAGGCAGCGGGCCGACCCCACACCTGCGCGGCGATCGCCGGCCAGGCGGGATCCGCGTCGACCCGGGCGTACTCGAGGCACTGCAGGCACGGCCCCGCGGGCACGGCGGTCGGACCCGGTCCTGGAGCCGCGCCCGGCACCGCCCCCGCGAGCCCGGCGATCGAGCCCGGTCCCCGCCCCGCCCCCGCGAGGTCGACGACCGGTCCGACGTGCACGGCACCGTCCCCGACGACGAGGGCCAGGTGCGGCACGTCCCGACGACTCCACGCTGCCCGCAGCGCCGGGTCCACCACGTGGTCGGCGACGACCACCGCGAACGACGGCTCGACCGGCTCGCCTGCCGCGGACAGGGCGGTCGACGCGCCGGCTGCGGTGACTGACGCGGACCGGGCGGTCGACGCGCCGGCTGCGGTGCCCGACGCGGACGGGACGGTCGTCGCCCCCGCCGTCCGGGTCACCGTCACGCCTGGCTCGCCGGAGAGCTGTCCGGCGACGGCGTCGGCCACCGGACCGGCGCCGTGCACGTGCACGAGCGACCCCGGGGGCGCAAGCGGCTCGACGACGGTCGGCGCGGCCGCGGCGAGGACGGCGGCCGCCACGGCCGGTGGACATCTCACGGCTGCGGCCAGCGCGCCGAGGGCGTCCCGACCGGTCTCCTGGCGCAGCCCGCAGAGGAACCGCTCCTCTGCCGTGGTCGGCACGGGCACCACCGCGCGCGGCGGGTCGACGCCGAGCTGCACGGTCGCCGGGTCCCGCCAGACGAACTCGAGCGTCGGGTCGATGCGGATGCCCATGCCCCCACCGTCCCGCACGTCGGGTGCGGTCGGGGAGCGCTCGGGCGATCTGTGGAGAACTAGTCCTGCCGGCCGCCGTCCGGGTCCTCGTCGACGCGGCCCTGCTCGTCCTCGTGCGGACGTTCCCCCGTGGCGTCGTTGAGCAGGTCCTCGAGCGCACGGTCGAACTCGTCGTCCTCGGCGGAGCGTCCGGGGTTCCGCAGCCGGAGCACGAGCGCGTCCGGCGAGTCGATGTCCTCCGAGGTCGGGACGGCGTCGAAGTGTGCCCACAGGGCGTCGCGTGCCTCGGCGCCGAGCTCGTCGGAGACCCGCTGCCACATCGCCGCGGCCTCACGGAGGCGCCGCGGACGGAGCTCGAGGCCGACGAGCGTCGCGAACGCGGACTCGGCCGGCCCGCCCGCCGCACGGCGTCGGCGGACCATCTCGGCGATCGCGTCGGACTTCGGCAGCCGCTCGGTCGCGGCCGCGGTCACGGTGTCGACCCAGCCCTCCACGAGCGCCAGCATCGTCTCGAGCCGGGCGAGCGCGGCGTCCTGCTCGGGGGTCCGCGGCGGGATCAGGGCGCCGGACGCGAGAGCGTCGCGGAGCTGCTCCTGGTCGGTCGGGTCGATGTCCGCGGCGAGCTCCTCGACGCGGTCGAACGGGATGTGGATCCCCTTCGCGTAGTCGGTGATCGACGAGATGATGTGCAGTCGCAGCCAGCGGGCCGACCGGAAGAGCCGCGCGTGTGCGAGCTCCCGGACCGCCAGGTAGATGCGGACCTCGTCCTCGGGGACGTCGAGGCCCTCGGCGAACTCCGCCACGTTCTGCGGCAGGAGCGCCGCGACCTGCTCGTCGAGGAGCGGCACGCCGACGTCGCCACCGGAGACGACCTCCTTCGACAGCTGGCCGACGACCTGGCCGAGCTGGATCGCGAAGAGCGCGCCGCCGACGCCGCGCATCGCCTTCGAGACGTCGCCGAGCATCGCCTTGAGCTCCTCCGGGGCGCGCTGCTCGATCGCCTCGGTGAGCGCGTTCGCGATGCTCGTCGCCACCGGGCCGGCGATCTGCGTCCACACCGGGGCCGTCGCCCGCGCCCACTGCTCGCGCGTGTAGAGGCTCGGGGTGGCGGTCAGCTCGGGGACGTCGGTGACCTCGTCGAGCCAGAGTGCCGCGACCTGGAACGCCTGCGTCGCCGCCTGGCTCGTCGCGGGGTCGACGGGGTGTGCGCCGTCGCGGGCGATCGCCGTCGCGCGCTCGGCGGTCACGGAGAAGTCGATGCCGTCCCCGCCCGACTGCGCCGCCCGCTGGAGCTGGCTCATCAGGTTGGCCACGAAGGCCGGGTCGTTCGGCAGGCCCGCGGCACCGGCGAGCTGCGACGGGTCGATCTGGCCCTCGCCGGAGAGCAGCTTGCGCAGCATCTCCTGGAAGTCGTCGTCCGGCCCCGGCTGTGGTTCATCAGGCATGCCGACTACGCTAATCGCTGCTCGCGGGCCCGCGCCTGGGACGCTCCCGTGGGAACGCCCTGACCGCTGCGCCGAGGGCGAACACCCTCGTGGAAGGACCCTGCGTGACGCTCTTCGCCCCCGAGCCCCGCCGTCGATCGCGCTCCCGGACGCTCGGTTGGGCGTTCCTCGTCGGCGCGGTCCTCATCGGTCTCCTCGCGAGCTTCCTGCCGAGCCCGTACCTCATCGAGGTGCCCGGCCCCGTGTACAACACCATCGGCACGCAGCGGCAGGGCGAGGGCAAGGACGCGAAGGACGTCGAGCTCATCCAGATCTCCGGACGGAAGACGTACCCGACGAAGGGCGCCCTCGACATGCTGACGGTCGGCGTCCAGGGCGACGCGACCCACCGGCCGAGCTGGACGAGCGTCATCCGAGCGCTCTTCACGAAGTCCCAGGCCGTGATCCCCGCGTCGGCGATCTACCCGCCCGGCACCACGACCGAGCAGGTCAGCCAACAGGACAGCGCGGACATGCAGTCGTCGCAGCAGTCGGCGGTCGCCGCGGCCCTCGTGCAGCAGGGCATCCGGGTCCCGACCGAGCTCGTCGTCGGCACCGTGCAGCCGGGGTCCGCCGCCGACGGACAGCTCCGCAAGGGTGACGTCGTCACCGCGTTCGACGGCACCGACCTGACCCGCGACGCCGACGCGACGACCCTGCGGGAGGCCGTCGCGAAGCACGGGACGAGCAGCCCGGCGACCGTCGTCGTCGACCGCGACGGCACCGCGCGCACCCTCCGCATCACCCCGCGCGACCAGGACGGCACCCCGCTGCTCGGCGTCGGGGTGACCGAGCGGTACGACTTCCCCTTCGACGTCACGATCACCCTGCAGGACGTCGGCGGCCCGTCCGCGGGCATGATGTTCGCGCTCGGGATCATCGACGAGATCACGCCGGGAGCCCTCAACGGCGGGAAGCACGTCGCGGGCACCGGCACGATCTCGATCGACGGCGAGGTCGGCGCCATCGGCGGCATCCGTCAGAAGATGTACGGCGCGAAGGACGCGGGCGCGACCGTCTTCCTCGCACCCGCCGACAACTGCGACGAGGTCGTCGGCCACGTGCCGGAGGGGCTCGACGTCTACAAGGTCGCCACGCTCGACCAGGCGGTCACCGACCTGCAGACCATCGCCTCCGGCGGGAGCACCGCGAAGCTCGCGCGCTGCACGTCGTAGCGCCGGCCACACGCGCCACGCGACGTGCGCGCACGTCGCGATGCGTGCCTCCAGGCGGACGGACAGGAGGCTCGGATCGCCTTCCTGAGTCGTCGCACAGTTTCACTGTCGGTCACGACCAATAGGATCGGGGCACTGACGGCCCGCCGCGCCGGGCCCGCCGGTCCGACACGTCTGGAGCACATCAAGTGACGTCAACCTCGTCCACCTCGGGTCCTTCCTCTTCCGGGCGGCGGTCGCCGCGGGTCCCGATCGTGGTCACGATCATCGTGCTGGCCGCACTGGTGATCGGCTTCTTCATCTTCGCCAGCCTGTACACCGACTACGCCTGGTACGCGCAGCTCGGCTTCCAGCAGGTCCTCACCACGCGGTGGGTCGCCGGGACGCTGATGTTCTTCGCGGGCTTCCTCGGCATGGCGGTCCCCGTGTACGTGAGCATCGCGCTCGCGTTCCGGTTCCGGCCCGTCTACGCGAAGCTCAACTCACAGCTCGACCGGTACCAGCAGGTCATCGAGCCGCTGCGACGGGCGGTGATGATCGGCATCCCGGTCGTGCTCGGCATCTTCGCGGGGCTGTCCACCGCGGGGCGCTGGAGCATGGTCCTCGAGTACTTCAACCGGACGTCGTTCGGCAAGAAGGACCCGCAGTTCGGCCTCGACGTCGGCTTCTACGTGTTCGAGCTGCCGTTCTGGCGCTCGACCGTGGCCTACTCGTCGGCCGTCGTGCTCATCGCCGGCCTCGCCGCGCTCGCCGCCCTCTACCTCTACGGTGCCATGCGGTTCGGCGGGCGCGAGGTGCGCATCTCCCGCGCCGCGCGCATCCAGCTCGCCGTCACGGCAGCCGTCTACATCGCGCTGCAGGCCGTCAGCCTGTGGCTGGACCAGTACGCCACCCTGATCAAGGACAACTCGATCATCACCGGTGCGCAGTACACCGAGGTCAACGCGACGATCCCCGGCCGCGAGATCATGGCCGGTATCGCCGCGATCGTCGCGATCCTGTTCATCGTCACCGCGGTGATCGGCCGCTGGCGCATCTCGATCGTCGGCACCGGCCTGCTGCTCGTCGCCGCGATCGTCATCGGCGGCATCTACCCCTGGATCGTGCAGCGCCTGCAGGTGAAGCCGTCCGAGCGGTCCTTCGAGTCGTCGTACATCCAGCGCAACATCGACGCCACGCGCGACGCCTACGGGGTGGCGGACGTCCAGGAGCGCAACTACAACGCCACGACGAACGCCTCCACCGGGCAGCTCGCCTCGGACGCGCAGACCACCGCGAACATCCGGCTGATCGACCCGAAGATCGTCTCCGACACCTTCAGCCAGCTGCAGCAGTACCGGCAGTACTACCAGTTCCCGAACACGCTCGACGTCGACCGCTACGACATCAAGGGCCAGACCGAGGACACGGTGATCGCGGTCCGCGACATCAACCTCGACGGGCTGAGCAGCAAGGCGAACACCCAGTACAACCGCACGTTCGTGTACACCCACGGCTTCGGCGTCACCGCGGCGTACGGCAACCAGCGGGCCAGCGACGGCAAGCCGGTGTTCCTCGAGTCCGGCATCCCCGCCAGCGGTGCCCTGGGCGACTACCAGCAGCGGGTGTACTTCGGCGAGACCTCGCCGCCGTACTCGATCGTCGGCGCTCCGAAGAGCGCGAAGGCCGTCGAGCTCGACTACCCGTCGGGGTCCGAGGAGTCCGACGACAACGGCGGCAACGCGACCACGACCTACTCCGGCAACGGCGGGCCGAGCCTCGGCAACTTCTTCAACCGACTCGTCTACGCGGCGAAGTTCCAGTCGGAGCAGATCCTGCTGTCGAACGCGGTCAACCAGGACTCGCAGATCCTGTACGACCGCAACCCGATCCAGCGCGTGCAGAAGGTCGCGCCCTACCTGACGACGGACAAGGACGCCTACCCGGCGATCGTCGACCACCGCATCGTGTGGATCGTCGACGGCTACACCACGACGAACGCCTACCCGTACTCGCAGAGCCAGAGCCTCGACGCGAGCATCAACGGCAGCGACGGCTCGGCGTACAGCACCGACCAGATCAACTACATCCGCAACTCGGTGAAGGCCACCGTGGACGCGTACACCGGCAAGGTGACGCTCTACGCGTGGGACACGTCCGACCCGATCCTCAAGACGTGGCAGAAGATCTTCCCGACCTCGCTCCAGCCGGTCTCCTCGATGAGCGCCGAGCTGCTCGACCACGTCCGGTACCCGACCGACCTGTTCAAGGTGCAGCGGTCGATCCTCGGCACCTACCACGTGACGAACGCCAACTCGTTCTACTCCGGCGACGACGCGTGGGCGACACCGCAGGAACCGACGACCGAGGCGAACTCGACGAGCGACTCGACCGACCAGACGACCACGACGAACGCCCTCGGCACGCAGACGACCACCACGCGGACGAACCTGCAGGACCCGTACTACCTGACGATGAAGGTGCCGGGCTCCCAGACGAAGTACTCGATCTACACCACGTACATCCCCCAGCAGTCGGGGAGTGCCGACAGCCGGAACGTGCTGACCGGGTACCTCGCGGCGGACTCCGACGCGGGCGGGGCCGGCAAGGGCAAGAAGGCGTCCGGCTACGGCAAGCTCACACTGTTGACGATGCCGAAGACCGACAACATCCCCGGTCCGCTGCAGGTGCAGAACCTGTTCAACTCGGACACGAACGTGTCCCAGGAGCTGAACATCCTGAAGCGGGGCAACTCGACGGTGAAGCAGGGCAACCTGCTGACGCTGCCGGTGGGCGGCGGCTTCCTCTACGTGCAGCCGGTGTACGTGCAGTCGACGTCGAGCGGCTCGTACCCGTTGCTGCAGAAGGTGCTCGTCGCGTTCGGTGACAACATCGCGTTCGAGGACACCCTCGACCAGGCGCTCGACAAGCTGTTCGGCGGCAACTCCGGTGCGAACGCCGGCGACCAGGGCGTGTCCGACGGTTCGTCGTCGTCGGGCTCGGGTTCGTCCTCGGGCTCCGGGTCGTCGTCCGGCTCGGGTTCGTCCTCGGGCTCCGGGTCGTCCTCAGGCTCGGGCTCGTCGTCGGGTTCGGGTTCGTCGTCCGGCTCGAGCTCCGGCAGCGTGGACAACACGGCGCTGCAGGCAGCCCTCGACGATGCGAAGCAGGCGCTCGCGGACCGGCAGGCCGCCTACGCGAAGAACGACCTCGTCGCCGCGGCGGAGGCCGACCAGCGCCTCCAGGACGCGATCGAGGCGGCGACGAAGGCCGAGGGCGGGAACTGACACACCGTGGCGGGGCGCTCGATTTGCGCCCCGCCACGGGCCCCGCTAGGCTGTACGACGTGCCGCGGGGTGGAGCAGTTCGGTAGCTCGCTGGGCTCATAACCCAGAGGTCGTAGGTTCAAATCCTGCCCCCGCAACCAAGTGGCGCAAGGCCCCGGTCCGTTGGACCGGGGCCTTCGTCGTGTCTGCGACGTTGTCGACGGTCACCGCGTGCTCGGTACGCTCGGCCCATGGGCTCCCTGACGATCGCCGCAGCGCAGTTCGCTCCCACCGCCGACCCGGACGCGAACCTCGACACCATCCGGTCCTTCGCCGAGCAGGCGGTCGACCGCGGTGCGCACCTGCTCGTGACGCCCGAGTACAGCTCGTACTTCACGTCGGACATCGACGACGCGTTCGTGGCGGCAGCCCAGCCGCTCGACGGGACGTTCGTCACCGGACTCCGGGCGATGGCACGGGAGGTCGGCCTCGCGCTGATCGTCGGCGTGAGCGAGAGGGCCGGCGCGCCGGATCGGTTCCGGAACACGCTGGTGGCCGTGCTGCCCGACGGCTCGATCGCCGAGACCTACCGGAAGGTGCACCTGTACGACGCGTTCGGTTCCCGCGAGTCCGACCGGATCGAGCCGGGGGATCCCGAGCAGCTGTCGGTCGTCACGGTCGCCGGCGTGCGGGTCGGGCTCGAGACCTGCTACGACCTGCGCTTCCCTGAGGTCACCCGTCGGCTCGTCGCGACCGAGCACGGTGCGGCGGACGTGGTGGTGGTGCCGGCGGAGTGGGTGCGCGGTCCCGGGAAGGAGCACCACTGGCGGACGCTCCTCACGGCTCGGGCGATCGAGAACACCGTGTGGGTGGCCGGGGTCGGGCAGACTCCGCCCGTGGGCATCGGCGGGTCGGCCGTCCTGGACCCGAGCGGGGTGGCCGTCGCCGCTGCCGGAGTTGCTCCCGGCCTCGTGGTGGCCACGATCGATACCGGGATGACGGACGCGGTACGGACGGTGAACCCGTCGCTCGGACTCCGTCGTTACGAGGTCGTCCCGCGTCACTGAGCAGACGATGCACGTCGCTGCTGCGGCGCTCGCAGCCGTCGTCGCCGTCGCCGCGCTGCCCTGTGTCCGATCGCGAGCGGGCGTTTCCGGCCGCATCTCGTCGCTCCGTCCGGCAACGATCGCCCGCTCGATCTCAGGGTCGGGCGGGTTGCTGGGCGATGGCGCACGTGACCCCGTCGAACGGGCGAGAACGTCCGGAAGCCCGTCCGCCCACGCGCACGATTCGCCCGCTCGAGCAGCCTGGTGCCGGCGTCGAACGCGGCCTGGGTTCCGGCTGGGGCTCCCGCCAGCTCGAGCGGGCGAATTCCGCCGGTGAACGCGGGCGCTGGTGACCGGAAATACCCGCTCGCGTGTGGTGGGGGTCCGGTCGACCTCAGCGGGCGAATGCTGCGGCTGATCGAAGCTCGGGACAACCGGAATCGCCCGCTCGCGGATACGAGGCGCTGGTGACCGGAAACGCCCGCCCGCGTGTGGTGCTGGTCCGGTCGAGCCCAGCGGGCGAATGCTGCAGCCGCTCGAAGCGTGGGACGACCGGAATCGCCCGCTCGCGGACACGAGGTGCTGGTGAGGGACGCACGAGCAGGTCCCGCAGGCCGAACGGGCGCTTTCCTCCGGTGAGCGCGCGCGCTGGTGACCGGAAATGTCCGCTCGCGTGTGGTGGGGGTCCGGTCGACGTCAGCGGGCGAATGCTGCGGCCGCTTGAGGCGTGGGACGACCGGAATAGCCCGCTCGCGGAAGTGAGGCGCTGGTGACCGGGAACGCCCGCTCGCGGACACGAGGTGCCGTTGACCGGGGACGCCCGCTCGCGGGTGGTGCGGGTTCGGCGGCTCAGCGGGCGGGAGCGAGCGCGGCGAGCCTGCCGGCCGCATCCTCGAGCACGGAGCGCCGCTTGCAGAACGCGAACCGCACGAGCGACCGGTACCCCTGCACGTGCTCGGGACGGACGAACGCGGACACCGGCACACCGACCACCCCGGCGCGCTCGGGGAGTGCCAGGCACAGCTCGCGGGCGTCGTCGAACCCGAGCGGTGCGGCATCGGCGATGACGAAGTACCCGCCGTCCGGACGGAGGACGTCGAAGCCCGCGGTGCGGAGCCCGGCGGACAGCAGCTCGTGCTTCTCAGCCAGGTCGGCAGCGATCCCCGTGAAGACGGCGTCCGGCAGCCGGAGACCCGCGGCCACGGCGGGCTGGAACGGCGCACCGTTGACGTAGGTCAGGAACTGCTTGACGGTGGTGACGGCGTCGACGAGCGCCGGGGGAGCGGTGAGCCAGCCGATCTTCCAGCCGGTGGTGCTGAAGGTCTTCCCAGCGCTCGAGATCGTGACCGTGCGCTCCTCGGCACCCGGCAGCGTGGCGGTCGGCACGTGCGGGGTCGTGAACGTCAGGTGCTCGTAGACCTCGTCCGTGACGATCAGGGCGTCGTGGCGTGCGGCGAGCTCGACGACGACCTGGAGGACCTCGGTGGGGAGCACCCGGCCGGTCGGGTTGTGCGGGGTGTTCACGAGGACCACGCGGGTGCGGTCGGTGATCGCCGCTCGGAGTGCGGCCTCGTCGGGCAGGAACTCCGGGGCGGTGAGGGGGACGGTGACGTGGGTGCCCCCGGCGAGCCGGATCAGGGCCCCGTAGGCGTCGTAGAACGGCTCGAAGGTGACCACCTCGTCACCCGGCTCGACGAACGCCAGGAGGGTCGCGGCCAGGGCTTCGGTGGCGCCCGCGGTGACGAGGACCTCGCGGTCGGGGTCGAGGTCGATGCCGTACCACCGGGACTGGTGCTCGGCGATCGCCGCTCGGAGCTCGGGGACGCCCCGGCCCGGTGGGTACTGGTTCGCTCCCGACCGGATCGCGTCGACGGCCGCGTCGAGCACTTCGCGGGGGCCGTCCTCGTCCGGGAAGCCCTGCCCGAGGTTGACCGCTCCGGTGGCGGCGGCGAGGGCACTCATCTCCGCGAACACCGTCGGTGCCGGCACGCCGTCGGATCCGAGGAGCATCGCACCCTCCGCTGCTCGGAGCCAGGGACCGTCGAGACCCATGCCGTTCCTCCCGGGGACGTCGTCGTGTGGGACGTCCTCAACCTACCGGCGCGCCGTCCTCAGCCCACGCATACGATCGCCATAGGGCGCTCGCAGCCGGGCCAGGACCGGCGCTCAGGTGGGTGCGACAGACTGCACGAGCTTGAAAGGAGCACGTCCAGCATGACCGACACCACGCGCAACGGGCAGGGCGACGACCACCGTCCGGACGACACCAACGACCGCGAGTCCGTCGACCGGACCGCGTCGACGCCCCACGGCACGGACCACGTCGCTGGAGACGGCGCGCCCGCCGACCACGACGCCACCGACCACACGGACGTGATCGAGCCCGCGGCCGCGAACGAGACGGACGTGCTGCCGCGTGCCTCGAGCGACGACCAGGCGACCTCCCAGTACACGGCGCCCTACCCGATCCAGGGCGGTTCCGGCCAGGCGAGTGGCTACGGCCAGGGCGACTCCCAGTACGGCCAGACCAGCCAGTACGGCCAGGCGAGCGGCTACGGCCAGGGTGGCTCCCAGTACGGCCAGGCGAGCGGCTACGGCCAGGGCGGCTCCCCGTACGGCCAGGCGACCGGGTACGGCCAGGGCGACTCCCAGTACGGCCAGACCAGCCAGTACGGCCGAGGCGACTCCCAGTACGGCCAGACCGATCAGTACGGCCAGACGAGCCAGTACGGCCAGACGAGCCAGTACGGCCAGACCAGCCCCTACGGCGCACACGGCTCGCAGTACGGCCAGGACAACCAGTCGTCACCGTACGGCCAGGCTCCCCGGTCCGACGGCGACCGTCCCCGCTACGGCGAGTACGCCCAGCAGCCGTACGGCCAGTACGCCTCGGCCCAGCAGCCCACGTCCGCACACGAGGCCCCGATGTCGGCGACCGACTCGTCCGGCGCTCCCGCCTCCGCCGACGCCTCCGCGTTCGGCAACGTCGACGGCGCAGCCCAGCGCAACGGCCACTACTTCGCCGACGCCTCCGGCCGCTACCCGGGCCAGGGCGCCAGCGCGAACACCGCGACCACCACGCGCCGCTCCGGCCTCGTCATCCCGCTCGTCGCGGCCGCGGTCATCGCCGGCCTCATCGGCGGCGGAGCGGGCTGGCTCGCCGGACACGCGAACACCGGCAGTGGCACCCCGACGAGCAGCTCCGCGCAGAGCGGCGGCAACCTCACGGTGAACGACTACAACAACGCCACGGTCGTCACCGCGGTGGCCGCGCAGGCGACCCCGTCCGTCGTGACGATCAACGTCTCGGCGAGCAGCGAGGCCGGCACCGGCTCGGGCGTCGTGTTCAGCAAGGACGGCTACATCGTCACGAACACGCACGTCGTCACGCTCGACGGTGACAGCTCCAACGGCACCATCACGGTGACCACGTCCGACGGCAAGATCTACCCGGCCAAGCTCATCGGGACGGACCCCACGGTCGACCTGGCCGTCATCAAGATCGACGCGACCGACCTCAAGCCGATCACGTTCGCCGACTCGACCAACCTCAACGTCGGCGACACCGCGGTGGCGATCGGTGCGCCGCTCGGCCTGTCGAACACCGTGACGGACGGCATCGTCTCCACGCTGAACCGCAGCATCCAGGTGACCTCGAGCGCCCCCAGCCAGGGCGGCGACTCGAACCAGGGCGGCAACGGCAACCAGAACGGCCCGTTCAACTTCTGGGGCAACGGCGACAACGGCTCGAGCTCCTCCGCGAGCGACACGGTGTCCCTCCCGGTGATCCAGACGGACGCGTCGATCAACCCCGGCAACTCGGGCGGCGCCCTGCTCGACTCCAAGGGCAAGCTGATCGGCATCAACGTCGCGATCGCGTCGGCGAGCAGCTCGTCGTCGTCCTCGGACTCGCAGTCCGGCAGCATCGGTGTCGGCTTCTCGATCCCGTCGAACCTGGTCAAGCGGGTCGCCAACGAGATCAAGGACAACGGTTCGGCCACGCACGGCCTGCTCGGCGCCACGGTCGGCGACGCCGCCGACGCGTCCAACGCAACGCAGATGGGTGCGCTGATCAAGTCGGTGTCCTCGGGCGGTGCTGCCGCGAAGGCCGGCCTCAAGGCCGGTGACGTCGTCACCAAGATCGGCTCGGCCACGGTGTCGGACGCGACCGACCTGACCGCTCAGGTCCGCTACTTCGCCGGTGGCGCGAAGACGCAGATCACCTACCTGCGCGGCGGTCAGAGCTACACGACGGACGTGACCCTCGGCACCTTCGACAGCAAGGGCTGACGGCCACCACCCACCGGACGGGAGGCACGGTGCCAGCTGGCACCGTGCCTCCCGTCCGTCGGTGCGCAGCCACTTGATAGGCTCATGGTCGCTCTGCGGGGCGGCACCGCGCGCGGTGCGCCCCGCGCACCCAGCCACCACCCCGAGGGACGCATGCAGCCAGACGGACAGCCCCTGCCGGGCGTCTCGTACGTGATGCCCGTGCTCAACGAGGTCACCGAGGTCCGTGCTGCCGTCCAGAGCCTGCTCGACCAGGACTACGCCGGGCCGTTCGAGGTCATCCTCGCGCTCGGGCCGTCGATCGACGGGACGAACGAGCTCGTGGCGGAGATGAGCGCCGCCGACCCGCGCATCCGGGCGATCGACAACCCGGTGGGGTCGACGCCGGCCGGGCTCAACGTGGCGATCCGCGCGTCCGTGCACCCCGTCGTGGTCCGGGTCGACGCGCACTCGGTGCTGCCGCAGGACTACACGCGGATCGCGGTCCGGGTGCTGCAGGAGTCCGGCGCGGACAACGTCGGCGGGATCATGCACGCCGAGGGGCGCACGCCGTTCGAGCGGGCGGTGGCGCTCGCGTACGGCAGCCGGGTCGGTCTCGGTGGCACCCCGCACCACGTCGGCGGGCAGGCCGGACCGGCGGAGACGGCCTACCTCGGGGTGTTCCGGCGTGACCGTCTGTTCGAGGTCGGGCTGTTCGACGAGGGCATCAAGCGCGGGCAGGACTGGGAACTGAACCGCCGACTGCGGCAGACCGGTGGGACCGTGTGGTTCACGCCGGAGCTGGTCGTCACGTACCGGCCGCGCCCGAGCCTGCGGCGGCTCGTGCGGCAGTTCGTCGCGACCGGGTTGTGGCGCGGTGAGCTCGCGCGTCGCTTCCCCGCGCACAACGGCCTGCGCTACTTCGTGCCCCCGGCGATGGTCGCGGCCATGGCCGTCGGGATCATCGCGGGCGTCATCGGTATCGTCGGCGCCGCCACCGGGACGGGCGCGGCCTGGGCGCTGCTCGGGTTCGTCGTCCCCGCCGTCTACCTGCTCTTCGTCGTGCTCGGCGCGGTGGCCGTCGCACGACGATCCGGGGCCGCGACGCTGCTCTGGCTCCTCGTCGTCCTGCCGTGCATCCACGTCGGGTGGGGCGTCGGGTTCATCATCGGCTTCCTCACCAGGACGTCCGAGCTCACCACGCACACGGGACGGTGACCGCCATGTCCGACCAGACCGCCGGCCGCTCCGGGCGCCCGTCGTCCATCGCAGAACTCCGAGCCGTGGCACAGCCCGACGCCGTGCGGATGCGGGCGAACGCCGAGCACTGGACGGCGTCGCTCTACCTCCGTGACGTCTCGCCGTACCTGACGTGGGTGCTGCTGAAGACCCGGGCGAGCGCGAACCAGGTGACCGGCCTGATGATCCTCGTCGGGTGGAGCGTCGCGGCGGCCTTGCTCGTCCCGGGCATCTGGGGTGCCGCGCTCGCGCTCGTGCTCGGGCAGCTGCAGATGCTCGTCGACTGCAGCGACGGCGAGGTCGCACGCTGGCGGGGGACGCACTCGCCCGCCGGGGTGTTCCTCGACAAGGTGGGGCACTACACGACCGAAGGGCTCATCCCGATCGCCCTCGGCATCCGTGCGGCCACGTGGCCGATCCACGACGGCGACTGGATGTGGACGACGATCGGCTGCGCGCTCGGGCTCGTGATCGTCCTCAACAAGGCCCTCAACGACATGGTCCACGTCGCCCGCGCGAACGCCGGCCTCGAGAAGCTGGTCGACCGTCGTGACGCCTCGACCGCACCGTCCGGCCGCCGACTCGCGACGCTGCGGAAGGCCGCGCGGTTCCTGCCGTTCCACCGGCTCTACCACTCGGTCGAGCTCAGCATCCTGGCGTTCGTCTTCGCGCTGCTCGGACTCGTGATCGGCGACACGCTCGCCTCGCGCATCCTCGTCGGTGCCCTGCTGCCGCTCGCGGTCCTCGCCACCGCGGGACACTTCCTCGCCATCATCGCGTCGAAGCGGGTCCGGGCGTGACGCCCGCGACGACCCGGCGGCACGCGGTCGTGCACCGGGACCGGCCGCGGATCGCCGTCGTCAGCCTCACGCAGGGGACCCGGCCGGACGACCTCCGCCGCGGTCTCGAGAGCGTGCTCGCGCAGCAGGACGTCGAGCTCGACGTCGTGTGCGTCGGCAACGGGTGGGAGCCGACCGGCCTCCCCGACGGCGTCCGCCCGCTCGCACTGCCGGAGAACGTCGGGATCCCGGCCGGCCGGAACTCCGGTGCCGAGGTCGTCGACGGCGACTACGTGTTCTTCCTCGACGACGACGCGTCGATCCCGTCGCCGACGTTCCTGCGGGACGCCGTCGACCGGTTCGAGCACGACCCGTCGTTGGGACTGGTCCAGCCGCGGGTGGTCGACCCGTCGGGTGCCGCGAACCCCACGCGGTGGATCCCACGCATCCGCAAGGGGTCGCCGTCGGAGTCGTCGCCGGTCTTCTCCGTGTGGGAGGGGGCCGTCGTGCTGCCCATGGACGTCTACCGCACGGTGGGTGGCTGGGGAGCGCCGTACTTCTACGCGCACGAGGGCATCGAGCTCGCCTGGCGCGTGTGGGATGCCGGACGTCGTGCCTGGTACGCGGGCGAGCTGGTCGCGCACCACCCCGCGATCGACCCCGCGCGGCACCGCGAGTACTACCGGCTGAACGCCCGGAACCGCGTGTGGCTCGCCCGACGGAACCTGCCGCCGGTACTGCGCCCGTTCTACGTCGGGTCGTGGGCGGCGATCCAGGTCGCTCGCTGGTGGCGGCACCCCCGGCGTCTGGCGACCTGGTTCGGTGGCGTCCGCGAGGGCTGGACCACCGACTGCGGCCCGGCCGCGACCATGGGCTGGCTCACCATCGGTCGCATGACGCTCGCCGGCCGTCCCCCGATCATCTGAGGAGACCCATGTCGATCCTGACTGACGCACGCACGGCGGTCCGGCTCGTGCAGCGACTCCTGAAGTCGCGTGCCGACCGCGGGACGCTCGCCCGGCGCCTGGCGACGGTGCCGCCGCTCCGCCCGGGCTCCGTCGAGATCGCGGTGTACTTCGCCGACGGACCCGTGAACATGTACCAGGTCCGGCAGTGGTACGCGCCCCTGGCCGCCCTGGCCGAGGAACACCCCGTGGCGATCGTGTCGCGGAGCCCCGGCACGATGCTCGCGCTGCTGGACGAGTCGCCGGTCCCGGTCGTCTACGCCCGCCAGGTCGTCGACCTCGAACGCTTCGTCGACGAGCAGGCGCCGAAGATCGTCCTGTACGTCAACCAGAACGCCCGCAACTTCCAGATGATGCGGTACGGGCGGATGTGGCACGTCTTCGTCAACCACGGCGAGAGCGACAAGATGTACATGACGACGAACCAGTTCAAGGCGTACGACTACGCTCTGATCGCCGGCGACGCGGCCCGCGACCGACTGGCGTCCGCGCTCTGGGACTACGACCTCGACGCCAGGACGATCGCGATCGGCCGCCCGCAGGCCGACCACTTCGCCGGCGACGTCCCCTGGCCCGCCGACGACCGGACGGTCGTGCTCTACGCCCCGACGTGGGAGGGCGACCGTGCGGCAGCGGCGTACGGCTCCATCGCCAGCCACGGCGTGACCATCGCCGAGCGTGTCCTGGCGTCGCCCCGGCACCGGCTGGTCTACCGTCCGCACCCGCGCTCCGGCGTCCTCGACCCCGCGTACCGTGCTGCCCACGAGCGGATCATCGCTGCGATCACCGCCGCGAACGCCGCCGACGCCGCGGCGCACCACGTGCACGACGACGGTCCGTCGCTCGGCTGGCAGCTCGCCGGCGCCGACGTCGCGATCACCGACATCTCGGCCATGATCTACGACCGCCTGGCACTCGGGAAGCCCCTCATCGTGACCCGACCGGCGTCCTCCGACGCGGACGTCGACGAGCGGGGGTACCTCGGCGACGCGAACTGGCTCCGGGCGGAGGACGCGGCGGACGTCCTGGCCCGGGTCGACGCGGCCGTGACCGACGCGGAGGAGTTGGCACGCCTGCAGCACTGGGTGGAGCGGTACTTCGGGGACACGAGCCCCGGTGCCGCGACCGCGCGGTTCCACGCCGCCGTGGAGCAGCTGCTCGCCCGCTGGCGGACCGTGGCCGCGGCGCACGAGCAGGACTGAGCGGGCGCGGACCCGGACCGCGGTGTGCCGCGTGGTCAGCGGCCCACCGAGGCGCCGGCCAGGGACATCCGCCACAGGTACTCGCTGCGGTCCGGGCGACGCCAGCGCACCACGACCACGCCCGTGTCGTCGGCTCCGGCGCCGAACACGCCGATCGACATGCTGCGCCCGGGTTCGAGCCGCCGCACCGCGAGGGGCGGACAGTACCCCGAGCCGAGATGGGTGAGCGACAGCCCGTCGACCGGCTCCGGGCCGTCGTTGACGAGCTCGTAGCGGCGCGGGGCCTGGCTGCGGTCGATGCGGAAGGGGACGCGGTAGGCGGGGGTCGTCGGGGGCATGTCCGGAACGATAGGAGGGGGCACCGACGCCGGGACGGTCCGGGTGCCCCGGCGGCCCTGCGGTTGTGGAGGGGCGCGATGGGGGCCGTGTTGTTGAGGAGGAGGCGGCCCGGTCAGACGCCGTAGTCGGTCGAGTAGCGCGCGAGTGCCTCGTCGATCGAGCCGTCGAACTGCAGCCGGCCCTTGTCGAGGTAGAGCCCGCGATCGCAGAACCGTCGGAGGTCCTTGTCGCTGTGCGAGACGAAGAACAGCGTGCGGCCGCCGGCCAGCAGCTCCTCGATGCGCCGGTAGCACTTCTCGCGGAACGCCTTGTCGCCCACCGCGAGGACCTCGTCCACCAGGATCACCGGTTCGTCGAGCCGTGAGATGACCGAGAACGCGATGCGGACCTTCATGCCGCTCGAGAGGTGCTTGTACGGGGTGTCGACGAAGTCGCCGATCTCCGCGAACTCGATGATCTCGTCGAACGCGTCCCGGATCTCGGCACGGGACATGCCGTGCAGACCGGCCGTCAGGAACACGTTGTCCCGGACGGACAGGTCGCCGACGAACCCGCCGGTGATCTCGATCAGGGGAGCGACGCCGGCCCCCACCTGGACCCGCCCCTCGTCCGGGAGCATCACCTGGGCGACGAGCTTGAGCAGTGTGGACTTGCCCTGGCCGTTGCGGCCGACGACGCCGATCGCCTCGCCGGGACGCACGTCGAAGGTCACGTCGCGGAGCGCCCAGAACTCGTCCGCACGCTTGCGGCGGGTACTGCCCGCGAACAGGTCCTTGAAGCTCCGGGACGAGCGGCGGTTGCGCTTGAACCGGATCCCGGCGCCGCGGACGGAGATCACCGGACGGACGGTGATGCCCGCGGTCGTCTGTTCGGTGGTGGTCATCACAGCTCCTTGAGGACCCGGTGCTCGCTCCGGCGGAACACGACCGTGCCGATCACGATGACGATGAGCGTCAGCACGAACGAGACGGCGACCTCACGCCAGTCGAGCTGCTTCGGGAAGAACGCGGACCGGTAGATGCCGAAGATGCCGCTCAGCGGGTTCAGGGCGGCGAGGTCGTGCAGCCGGTGGGGGAGTGCCTGCGTGCCGTAGATGATCGGCGACGCGTAGAAGAGGAACCGCAGCACGAGCTTGACGGCGCGCTCGAGGTCACGGAAGAAGACCACGAGCGGCGCGACGATCAGGCCGAGGCCGTACACCAGTCCGGCCTGCAGCACGATCGCGATCGGGTAGAGCGCGAGCTGCCAGTGCACGTGCGCGCCGGTGGCGATCGCGAACACCGCGAGCACCGGCAGGCTCAGCAGGAACTCGATGCCCTTCGACGCGCTGACCCGTGCGACCCAGATGCTGCGCGGGATGGTCGTCGAGCGGATCAACTTGGCCTCGCTCGTGAACGCGCGCGTCGAGTCCGAGACGGCACCGGTGAACCACATCCACGGCAGGAGCGCCGACAGCAGGAACACGATGTACGGAGCCTCACCGACGGAGCCGCGGTGGAAGACCTGCGTGAAGACGAACCAGTAGATGGCCGACATCACCAGCGGGTCGAGGATGGACCAGAGGTAGCCGAGCGCGGACGTGGAGTACCGGACGCGGAGGTCGCGGACGGTCAGCAGCCGGAGCGCGTGACGGTAGCGCCGACCAGCGCTGCGCGATGCCGCTGGTGCGGTCGGCGCGGGCGTGGTCGGCGCACTCGCTGTGGTCACGGGTTCCCTCCGGGCGGAAGCGCCGAGGGGCTGTTGTCGACTCAGGCGAACAGGTTGTTCGCGCGCTCGAGGTCCTCGGCGAAGTCGATCTCGACCGCGTACAGGTCGGAGATGTCGACCGGGGTCCAGCGTAGCCCGTCCTCGGCGATGGCAGCCTCGATGCCGCCCTCGAAGTACTCCTGGTCGTCGACCCGGCCGAGCTGGCGGATCAGAGCCTGCTTGTCGGCCGACGAGACGTAGTTGATGCCGACGGCCTCGCCGAGACCGCCCACGACCTGCTTCGAGAGCTTGTGGATGAAGCCCTCGGCGTCGACGGTGTACTTGACCTCCTCGTCGGAGACCTTCTCGGTGTTGACGCTCACGAACGAGCGGTCCTCGTCGATCATGTCGGCGGCGCGGACGAGGGCACGCGGGTCGAAGACCACATCGCCGTTCATCCACAGCACGCCGCTCTTGCCGGTGGCCTTGAGCGCACGGAGGAGGCTCTTCGAGGTGTTCGTCGAGTCGTAGGACTCGTTGTAGACGAAGTTCGCCTCGGGGAAGGCCTCGACGATGTACTCGGACTTGTAGCCGACGACGATGGTCACGCGGGCGCTCGAACCGAACGCGGCGCGGATGTTGTCGAACTGCTGCTGCATGATGGTGCGGCCGTCGGAGAGTTCGGTCAGCGGCTTCGGCAGGCTCCGCCCGAGGCGGCTGCCCATCCCCGCGGCGAGGATGACGATCTGCGTGCTCATGCTGGTCCCTTCTGGTGTCCGCCCGCGCGCCTTCGGGCACGGGCGGGCCTCGTCGAGTCTGCTCCCGCGCGGTCCGGATCCGCCGGGAGCGGGCGACTCTACGAGCGAACTCACAGCGCGGCTGCTCCACGTACGGGCCGCTCACAGCGGGTTTCGTGGTGGTGAACACTCCGGCGTGCCCAGGTGAATGATACGGAAACTCGGCCGGGAGGGGTACACCCGTGACGGGTTCGTTCTCCATTCGTGACACTCCCGGCGGTCGGCTCGGCGAACCTCGGCCCGGGGCCGCCGACTGTCTCCCCGCGTTGGTACGGTGGGGCGGTGGCCGCTGGAACAGACGACGAGGACGTGTACGCGACGTCCGACGCTGACTGGCTGACCGAGGCCGAGGAAGACATGGGGGACGGGGATGCGCGCGACGCCTCCGATGATGACGACTTGACCGACGACACGACGATCGTCGACCACGACGCGTTCGTGGACGACCCGGCGCGCGCGGACGACTCCGCGCTGACGGACAGCACGGCGACCGAGCCGTCGGGTGACACGGCGACGGGTTCCGGGGCGGTGGACGCTGCACCGGCAGCTGCCGAGGTTGCTCCGACCGCGCCCGCACCGGCTGCGACCGGCACCGCGGCGAAGGGCCGGACCGGGAAGAAGCGCGCGAAGCGACCCGCCGGGGCGGCCGCACCGAGCGCTGCCGCGTCGACCACCGCCGCCGGCCCACGGGGAACCGACCAACAGGTCGACACGCCCGCCGACGACGCGAGGCCGACGGGCAAGCCCGCGCAGGAGCAGCAGCCCGCGCAGAAGCAGCGGACGACCGCCGCGAAGCGGCAGCCCGGCACCAAGCGGCCGACCGTCGCGAAGCCCGCCGCCGAGCAGCAGCCCGTGGTCCTCCGTGCGAGCGGCCTGGTCAAGCGGTACGGCCAGACCCTGGCCGCGGACGAGGTCGACCTCGAGATCCGCCAGGGCTCGATCTTCGGCGTCGTCGGCCCGAACGGCGCCGGCAAGACCACCACGCTGTCGATGGTCACCGGCCTCCTGCGTCCGGATGCCGGGTCGGTGACCGTGCTCGACCACGACGTCTGGGCCGACCCGACCGCCGCCAAGCGCAGTCTCGGCGTGCTCCCGGACCGGCTGCGGCTCTTCGACCGGCTCACCGGCGGACAGCTGCTCTACTACTCGGCGACGCTCCGCGGGCTCGATGGCGCGACCGCTCGGGACCGCAGCGCCGACCTGGCCGAGGCGTTCGGTCTCGGCGAGGCGCTCGGCCGCCAGGTCGCGGACTACTCCGTCGGCATGGCGAAGAAGATCGCGCTCGCCGCCACCCTGATCCACTCCCCGCGGGTGCTCGTGCTCGACGAACCGTTCGAGTCCGTGGACCCGGTGAGCGCGGCCACGATCACCGACATCCTCCGCCGGTACACCGCCGGCGGCGGGACGGTCGTGCTCTCGAGCCACTCGATGGAGCTCGTGCAGCGCACCTGCGACTCGGTCGCGATCATCGTCGGCGGCAAGGTCCTCGCCTCCGGGACGATGGCCCAGGTCCGCGGACGCAAGAGCCTCGAGGACAAGTTCGTGGAGCTCGCGGGTGGCCGCGTCGTCGCAGAGAGCATGGAATGGTTGCACAGCTTCTCCGGCTGAGGGCCGACCTGCTCGCCGGCGAGGTCCGCGGGGGCGCGCGCCGGTCGGTGCTGGTCGTCCTCGGCAGCCTGCTCGGTCTCGTCGCCGCCGTCGCGATCGCCGTCGTGGCGGCGGACCTCCGCAGTGCGTCGCCGGACGCGGCGCGCGCCGTCGTCGTGCCGGTCGGGACGCTCCTGACGTTCGGCTTCACGATCGTCCCGCTCGTGGTCGGTCGGAGCGACCAGCTCGATCCCCGCCGCTTCGCCGTGTTCGGCATCGGGCGGAAGGACCTGGCTGTCGGGCTCGGTGTCGCCGGTCTCGTCGGCGTGCCCGTCGTCGCGGTGGCGGTCGTCGCCGTGGGGCAGTCGGTCACCTGGGCGCGCGGCGGCGGGACGGCGGTCCTCGCGGTCGTCGGCGGAGTCCTCGCCGTGCTCACGTGCGCCCTGCTGGTCCGCGTCGCCTCGACCGTCGGGTCACGGCTGATCGGACAGCACCGCACGCGCGACGCCGGTTGGCTCGTCGCCCTCGTCATCGTCGTGCTCGGCATCCCGACGGTCTCCCTCCTGCTGGACTCGGGGTGGATCGACCCCGCCAGCACGCCGGCGCAGCGGGTCGCCGAGGTCGCCGGGTGGACCCCGTGGGGAGCGGCCTGGGCGGTGCCGGCTGCCGCCGCTGCCGGGGACGCCGGCGGAGCGTTCCTCGAGCTCGTCGTCGCGGTCGCGGTCGTGGCGCTGCTCGCCTGGGCCTGGTGGGCGCAGGTCGGCCGGGCGCTCGAGACCGTGGAGGGTCGGTCGCGCGGTCGGCGCTACCGGGGCCTCGGGTGGTTCGACCGACTCGGTTCCGCGCCCGTCGCCGCCGTCGCCGCCCGTGCACTCACGTACTGGGGACGTGATCCGCGCTACCGCACCTCGTACCTCATCATCGTGTTCGTGCCGATCGTGGTGGTGCCGCTCGGCGTCGCCGGGGTCCCCTGGCACTGGACCGCCCTCGTGCCGCTGCCGCTCATGGCGCTCATCGCCGGGTTCCTCCCGCACAACGACGTCTCGTACGACAACACGGCCGTGTGGCTGCACGTCGCCTCCGGCGCACCGGGGTGGAGCGACCGTCTGGGACGCGTCGTGCCCGTGCTCACGGTCGGTGTCCCCGCACTGGTCGCCGGCGCGGCGGTCTCAGCCTGGTTGTTCGGTGACCCCGTCGCGTTCCCGGTGCTCATCGGTGTCGGTGCCGCGGCGCTCCTGTCCGGTCTGGGACTGTCGAGCGTGGTGTCGGTCCTGCTCCCGTACCCGACGGTCCGCCCGGGCGACCACCCGTTCCAGCAGCCGCAGGCCGCCGGGGTGACGGCCACGGTCGCGCAGTCGACGATGGTCCTCGGCACCGTCGTGTGCTCGGTACCGGCAGTCTGGCTCGCGGTCCTCGCCCTCACCGACGGACCGGACCCGTGGGCCGGTTGGACGCTCGTGGTCGGAGCCGTCGTCGGTGTCCTCGTCCTCACGGTCGGGGTCGTCGTCGGGGGACGGCTCTTCGACCGGCACGGCCCGGACCTGCTGTCCGCGGCGCAGCGCAACTGAGCGAGCGACTGATGCGCGCGCGACCCGGTGGTCGCGGGGCGACCAGCAGCGGACGGGAGGCCCGTGGCGGCGCCGCCACGGGCCTCCCGTCCGACATCGCGGCGGCAGCCGCAGCGTCGTACCCTGGAGCCATGAGCATGACGGAACCCGGCGGCGGCCTCGACGTGATGGACCGCGAGCTCGAGAAGCTCCTCGAGGACGAGGCGATCGAGCCCGGTGACCACGAGCGGTTCTCGCACTACGTGAAGAAGGACAAGATCCTCGAGTCCGCGATCAGCGGCAAACCCGTGCGGGCGCTGTGCGGCAAGAAGTGGATCCCCGGACGCGACCCCGAGAAGTTCCCGGTCTGCCCGGACTGCAAGAAGATCTACGAGCGGATGAAGGCGGAGTAGCCGCCAGCCGCGAGCGCATCACAGCACGAGGGTCGGGACGGCCGGGTCGCCGCGACCGATGCGTGACGCATCGACGGGCAGCTCGGCCTTCGCCATCCGGTGGTGCTGTCGCGCTGCCTCGACCCCGCGTGTGCCGAGGTACGCCTGGTCCACCTCGCCCTGCGTGACCACCGGGACCATGAGCGGCCGCTCGTCGGCGCCGACCTGACCTTGCGTCCGGACCACCTCCGCGGTGGCGACGCCGTTGCGGAGTCGTCGACCGGCCTCCTTCCGGCCGCCCGTCGACGCCTTGTCCGCGGACTTCTTCGCCACCGGCACCCAGGCCTCGTCGGCGGGGTCGCGGTGGGCGACGAGCTTGAACACCATCCCCGCGGCCGGGTGCCCGGAGCCGGAGACGACCGACGTCCCGACGCCGTAGGAGTCCACCGGAGCCGCCCTGAGCGCGGCGATCGTGTACTCGTCGAGGTCGTTCGTCACCGTGATCTTCGTCCCGGTCGCTCCGAGCCGGTCGAGCTGCGCCCGGACGGAGGCCACCACGGACGGCAGGTCGCCGGAGTCGATGCGCACGGCACCGAGCTTGCCGTCCGTGAGGCGGACCGCCGTCTCCACGGCCGCTTCGATGTCGTACGTGTCGACGAGCAGGGTGGTGCCGTTGCCGAGGGCGTCGAGCTGCGACCGGAACGCCGCTTCCTCGGAGTCGTGCAGCAGCGTGAACGCGTGCGCGGCGGTGCCCATCGTCGGCATGCCCCAGGTGCGACCGGCTTCGAGGTTGCTCGTCGCGCCGAACCCGGCGATGTACGCGGCGCGGGCGGCGGCGACGGCGTTCCACTCGCCCGTGCGGCGTGAACCCATCTCCGCGAGGGGGCGGCCGTCGGCGGCGGACACCATGCGGGCGGCGGCGCTCGCGATGGCGGAGTCGGCGTTGAAGATGCTCAGCGCGAGGGTCTCGAGCACGACCGCCTCGGCGAAGGTGCCCTCGACCTGGAGGACGGGCGAGTTCGGGAAGAACACCTCGCCCTCGCGGTACGCGCGGACGTTGCCGCTGAACCGGTAGTCGGCGAGCCACCGCGCGGTGCCCTCGTCGATGACGCGGCGATCGCGGAGGAAGCCGATCTCGTCGTCGCCGAAGCGGAAGTCCGTGAGGGCGGTCAGGAAGCGTCCGAGGCCGGCCGCGACGCCGTAGCGGCGCCCGTCGGGGAGTCGGCGGGCGAACACCTCGAAGACGCACCGACGGTCGGCGGTGCCGTCCTTCAGTGCGGCGTCCACCATGGTGAGTTCGTACTGGTCCGTGAGGAGCGCGCTGGTCACCTGTTCGACACTACGGCAGCGGTCGGCCGGGAGGCACGGCCCGCGTCGTGCGGGTGCGGGTGCGGGTGCGGGTGTGCTGGTGCGGTGCCGGGTGCGATGGGTGCGGGTGTGCTGGTGCGGTGCCGGGTGCGATGGGTGCGGGTGTGCTGGTGCGGTGCCGGGTGCGGTGGGTGCGGTGGGTGCGCGGGTGCGGTGGGTGCGTGGGTGTGCCGTTCGCGAGCGGGCGTTTTCTGCGGGGAGGCGCGGCCGCGGCCCGCAGAGAGTGCCCGTTGGCGGACCCAGGCGCCCTCACAGGCCGAGTGCGTGAGCGGGCCGGGTGCGTGAGCGGGCGGTTCCTGCGTGGAGGAGCGGGCGTGGCCGGCCGAGAACGCCCGCTCGTGGGCCGTGGTGTGTGCGCGGGCGTTTTCTGCAGGGAGGTGCGCGCACGGCCCGCAGAGAGTGCCCGTTCGCGGGAGCGGTGTGCGCACGGGAACGGTTCGCACGTGGCGGGGTGCGTGAGCGGGTGGTTCTCGTGGGTGCGAATTAGTGTGAGGAGCGGAAAACGCCCGCTCGGGTCCTGATGGCGAGCGAGTGCGGGTGGCGCGGGGTGCGCAGGTGACCGCCTGGAGGCGCGGGGCCCGCTCCTGGGAGGCGATCCGTGCCTCCCGGGTCGGCTGGGGCGCTCCCGCGCCCGCGAGCGGGCGGAATCAGCGGGTGGGAGCGATCTTTATCGGCAGAAAACGCCCGCTCGGCGGGTGGGGGAGGCGGATGCGGCGGATGGGGGCGAGCAGTGAGGGCAGGAATCGCCCGATCGGGAGGTTGGGGAGAGAAAGCGCAGGGGCAGCGGGCGAGCGGGCTCCGGGCGAGGCGGGTACCTCGGCGAGCGGGCGGAATCGGCGGGTGGGGGCGCTCGCGGTGCGCAGGAAGCGCCCGCTCGGCGGACCGGGCCCGCTCGGCGGACCGGGCGCGTTCGGCGGACCGGGCGCGTTCGGGGGACGAGCGGGCGGAATCGGCGGGTGGGGGCGCTCGCGGTGCGCAGGAAGCGCCCGCTCGGCGGACGGGGCGGTGCGCACGCGGCGGTCGGTACGCTGGTGCGGTGACGGATGCACCGATCGGAGTCTTCGACAGCGGCGTCGGTGGGCTCACGGTGGCCCGGGCGATCATCGACCAGCTGCCCCGGGAGAGCATCCGGTACGTGGGGGACACGCTGCACTCGCCGTACGGGCCGAAGCGCATCGCCGACGTCCGCCGGTACGCGCTCGAGGTGATGGACGACCTCGTCGAGCAGGGCGTCAAGGCGCTCGTGATCGCGTGCAACACCGCCTCGTCCGCAGTGCTCCGCGACGCCCGGGAGCGGTACGAGCAGGCGTACGGGATCCCGGTCGTCGAGGTCATCCAGCCGGCAGCCCGCGCCGCCGTCAAGCAGACCAGGACCGGACGCATCGGGGTGATCGGCACGGTCGGCACGATCGCCTCCCGGGCGTACGAGGACGCGTTCGCCGTCGCCTCCGGCGTCACGCTGTCGCTCGCCGCCTGCCCGCGGTTCGTCGAGTTCGTCGAGGCCGGGGACACGTCGTCACCCGCCCTCCGCACGGTCGCCGAGCAGTACCTCGCGCCGATCCGGGACGCCGACGTCGACACGCTCGTCCTCGGCTGCACGCACTACCCGCTGATGTCCGCCGCGATCCAGTACGTGATGGGTCCGGACGTGACCCTCGTGTCGAGCGCCGAGGAGACCGCGAACGACGTCTACCGGCGCCTGGTCGAGCACGGCCTCGAACGGACCACGCCGGAGCCGCCGACCTACGCGTTCGAGGCGACCGGCGACGACAAGAACGGCTTCATCCGACTCGCCCGACGCTTCCTCGGCCCCGAGGTCTCGAGCGTCGGACACCTCCAGACCGGGGCGATCCAGCTGCCCCAGACCGAAAGGACCTCATGAGCGACACGCTCCGCATCGACGGCCGCACCGCGACCGACCACCGTCCCGTCACGATCGAGCGGGGGTGGAGCACGCAGGCCGAGGGCAGCGCGCTCATCTCGTTCGGCAACACCAAGGTGCTCTGCACCGCGAGCTTCACCAACGGGGTGCCGCGCTGGCTCACGGGCAAGGGCACCGGGTGGGTCACGGCCGAGTACTCGATGCTGCCGCGGTCGACGAACGAGCGCATGCAGCGTGAGTCGATCAAGGGCCGCGTCGGGGGTCGCACGCACGAGATCTCGCGCCTGATCGGCCGCTCCCTGCGAGCCGTCGTCGACACGAAGGCCCTCGGCGAGAACACCCTCGTGATCGACTGCGACGTGCTCCAGGCCGATGGCGGCACCCGCACGGCGTCGATCACGGGTGCCTACGTCGCCATGGCCGACGCGATCGAGTGGGGCCGGGAGCGGGGCTTCGTCGCGAAGAAGGCGACGCCGCTCTCCGACAGCGTGCAGGCGATCTCGGTCGGCATCGTCGGCGGCGTCCCGATGCTCGACCTGGCCTACACCGAGGACTCGTCGGCCGACACCGACATGAACATCGTGACGACCGGCTCTGGGAAGTTCATCGAGGTGCAGGGCACCGCCGAGCACGCCCCGTTCGACCGCGACGAACTGAACACGCTGCTCGACCTGGGGCTCGCGGGCAACGCCTCGCTCGCCGCGATCCAGCGCGAGGTGCTGGGGGCGGCCTCGTGACCGAGCGGCGCGTCGTCCTCGCCAGCCACAACGCCGGCAAGCTCGTCGAGCTGCGCGACATCCTCGGCGACGCCCTCGGCACCGGCGTCGAGCTCGTCGGGTACGACGGCCCGGAGCCGGTGGAGGACGGTGACTCGTACGCCGCGAACGCCCTCATCAAGGCGCGCGCGGCGGTCGAGCACACGGGACTGCCGGCGCTCGCCGATGACTCCGGGATCGCGGTCGACGCGCTCGGTGGTGCGCCGGGGATCCACTCGGCCCGGTACGCGGGCACGCGGGTCGACGCGGACAACATCGCGCTGCTGCTGCGGAACCTCGAGGGCGTCGTCGAGCGCACCGCGGCGTTCGTCTGCGCCGCCGCGTTCGTCACCCCGGACGGCACCGAACACGTGTTCGAGGCGGTGTGGAACGGTGAGGTGACGACGGAGCCGGTCGGCACCGGCGGGCACGGCTACGACCCGGTGTTCCGTCCGGACGACGCCGACCGTACCTCGGCGGAGTTGACCCGCGACGAGAAGAACGCCCTCAGCCACCGGTCGAAGGCGTTCCGGGGGATCGCGCCGATCGTGCGCGAGTACTTCGGCGCCGAGTAGGCGGCGCGGCGCCGGGCGCAGTGCTGCGCCGCGCGGCGCGGCTGGAGCCCGGTGCTGCCGCACGATCGGAGCCGCTCCGCACCACGTGAGGACGTGGTGCGGAGCGGCTCCGGTCGTGCGAACGTTCGCGCGCAACGACGCACGCGAACGGGCGGGAGCGAACGCACGCACGCGAACGGGCGGGAGCGAACGCACGCACGCGAACGGGCGGGAGCGAACCCACGCACGCGATCCGGCGGGAGCGAACGCACGCACGCGAACGGGCGGGAACGCACGCACGCACGCGAACGGGCAGGAACGAACGCACGCACGCGACGGCGCGCGGCCCCCGCTACGGGCGCTCGACCTCGGTCTCGGCCGCGGCGTCCCGCTTCGCCTTGCGCTGGTTGCGCAGCACGGTGAGCGCCACGGGGACGACCGTCACGACCACGGCGAGCAGCAGGATCACGTCGATGTAGTTGCGCACGAGGTCGCCGACGACCGGCACGAAGCCGAGCACGTAGCCCAGGAAGGTCACGCCGACGCCCCAGACGAGGGCGCCCACCGCGTTGTAGAGCGAGTACTTCTTGTAGTTCATCCGGCCCACGCCGGCCGCGATCGGCAGGAACGTGCGGACCACGGGGACGAACCGGGCGAGGATCACGGCGAGCGGACCGAAGCGGTCGAAGAAGGAGTAGGTGCGGTCGACGTTCGCCTTGGAGAACAGGCCGCTCTCCTTGCGCTCGAAGATCGGCGGTCCGGCCTTCTTCCCGATGTAGTAGCCGAGCTCGCCGCCGAGGAAGGCCGCAGCGGCGATCATCAGCGCGGCGAGCCACACCGGGATCCCGCCGATCTGTCCGCCACGGTCGAACGCGAACAGGCCGGTGATGACGAGCAGGCTGTCACCGGGGAAGATGAACCCGACCAGCAGACCGGTCTCGGCGAAGATGATCGCGCAGACCACGAGCACGGCGACGGCGCCGAAGTGGTCGAGGATGTACTGCGGATCCAGCCAGGGGATGAGGGCGAGAGCGACGGAGTGCATGGTTCTTCCGGTCGGGCGGGCGGGGACACGAGGACGACCCCGCTGGGACGAGGGTACCGCCCCGGGGTGTCCGGACCATCCGCCAGGGGTATGACTTGGCGGGCAGAGTGCGGAGAACCGTCCGTCGTGCGGAAGGAGGGACTCGAACCCTCACGCCGGGGCACAGGAACCTAAATCCTGCGTGTTTACCAATTCCACCACTCCCGCGAGCAGCGGCAGTCTACCGAGCGCGAGCGACGGGGCGGACGCGCACCGTGCCTCCCGGCCGGACCGACGGTCGGTCCACCCACCTGCGCGGCGCGTGTCAGCGCAGGCGACGGGGCAGGTACCGCGGGACGTAGCGGAGCAGCACCCCCGCGCCGACGAGGCCGAGCACGCCCATCACCCCGCTCGCCACCGCGATCGACGCGACGGCGGTGACCGCGGAGATGAGGAGCGGCGCAGCCGCCTGCCCGAAGTCGCCGGTGAAGCGCCACGCACCGAGGAACGGCGCGGGATGAGCCCGCGGGGCGAGGTCCGCCCCGAGCGTCATGAGGATGCCGGAGCCGACGCCGTTGGCGAGCGACATCCCGATGGCGATGCCGACGAACCAGCCGACCCGGGTGTCGAGGTGCCCGGACCAGGCGAGGAGGAAGTAGCTGACGGCGAGGCCGAGCATGCACGGCAGCGCGCTCGCGAGCCGACCCCAGCGGTCCATGATCTGCCCGCTCGTGTAGAAGAGCGCGAAGTCCACGGCTCCGGCGATGCCGATGACGAGGGCGGCGGTCGCGTCGTCCAGGCCGACGCTGACGGCCCACAGCGGCAGGATGACCTGCCGTCCGGCGCGGAGCGCGCCGATGAGACCGGCGCCGCTGCCGAGTCGCAGCAGCACCTTCCGGTGCGTGCGGATGGTGCGGAAGAGTCCGTGCGCCTCGTCCTGCACGAACTGCGCGCCGGTGTCGGTGGGCGGCTCGGTGACGGCGGCCTCGGCTGCGTCAGGCGCTGCGGTCACGTCCGTCGCGGCGGCCGGCCGGGAGGCACGGGGCGGCTTGCGGAAGCCGCGTGCGCCCGTCGCCGGGTCGCGGATGGCGAGGAGCACGACGGCGGCGAGCAGGCAGCAGGTGACGTGGATCCAGAAAGCGCTCTGCGTCGTGCCCGTCAGGTGGACGACGCCGGCCGAGATGAACGGGCCGACGAAGTAGCCGAAACGGAACACGCCGCCGAGGCTCGACAGCGCGCGAGCCCGGATCTGCACCGGGATCGCGGTGGTCATGTACGCGTGCCGCGCGAGCGCGAACACGGCTGTCGAGACCCCGACGAGGAACACCCCGGCGGCGAGCACCCACGGGTTCGGCGACCACGTGCACACGAGCAGGCCGACGACCGACACCGCCGCGGCGCCGATCATCGCGTTGCGCTCGCCGATCCGCGCGACCACGACCCCGGACGGCACGTCGCCGATGAGCTCCCCGACGAGGATGAGCGACGCGACGAAGCCGGCGAACGCGAGCCCGGCGCCGAGGGAGTCCGCGGCGATCGGGATGATCGGGATGATCGCCCCCTCGCCGATCGCGAACAGGGCGGCCGGGAGGAAGCCGGACAACACGACCGCGCGGAAGTCGAAGGCGGGGGCAGCGGAGGGCATCGTTCGACCAACGGTACGCCTCGTGCTTACCCTGGACGCATGCGAGTACTGGCAGCGATGAGCGGCGGCGTCGACTCGGCGGTCGCCGCAGCCCGGGCCGTCGACGCCGGACACGACGTCGTCGGCGTGCACCTCGCCCTGAGCCGGATGCCGGGGACCCTTCGCACCGGCAGTCGGGGCTGCTGCACGATCGAGGACTCCATGGACGCGCAGCGTGCCGCGGCGGCGCTCGGCATCCCGTACTACGTCTGGGACTTCTCGGCGCGGTTCAAGGAGGACGTCGTCGACGACTTCGTCGCCGAGTACCAGGCCGGCCGCACCCCGAACCCGTGCATGCGGTGCAACGAGCGCATCAAGTTCGCGGCACTCCTCGAGAAGGCGCTGGCGCTCGGGTTCGACGCCGTCGCGACCGGGCACTACGCGTCGATCGTCACCGCGCCGGACGGGTCGCGCGAGCTGCACCGGGCGGCCGCGTGGGCGAAGGACCAGTCGTACGTCCTCGGCGTGCTGACCGAGGAGCAGCTGCAGCACGCGATGTTCCCGCTCGGCGCGACCCCCTCCAAGGACGAGGTCCGGGCCGAGGCAGCTTCGCGCGGTCTCACCGTGGCGCAGAAGCCCGACTCGTACGACATCTGCTTCATCCCCGACGGCGACACCCGAGGCTGGCTCGCGGACCGGGTGGGCACCGCCCCCGGCGACGTCGTCGAGCGCGACGGCACGGTCGTGGGGGAGCACCAGGGCGCGGCGGGCTACACCGTCGGGCAGCGGCGGGGCCTCCACCTCGGCCGCCCGGCGCCCGACGGCAAGCCGCGTTTCGTGCTCGAGATCCGCCCGAAGGAGAACACCGTCGTGGTGGGTCCGAAGGAGGCGCTCGACGTCACCTCGATGTCCGGCTCACGGTTTACCTGGGCAGGCAGGGCGCCGGCGGACCCGACGGTCCCGTTCGCCTGCGACGTGCAGATCCGTGCCCACGCCGACCCGGTGTCGGCGACGGCGCGGGTGTCGGACGGAGCGCTCGTGATCGACGTGGACGAGCCGCTCTCCGGCGTGGCCCCCGGGCAGACCGCGGTGGTGTACGTCGGGACGCGGGTGCTCGGGCAGTGCACGATCGACGCCACGGTGTCGGCGGTCCCCGTCGACGCCTGACGGGCTGCGTGCGGGCGGCGCTCCCGGGCGGGGCGTCGGGCGTGGGCGGCGCTGTCGTCCGGTCCCGGCTGCCTGTCCGGGCGGCGCTCCCGGGCGGGGCGCTGGCTGCGCGTCCGGTCGGTGGTTGCCGGTAGAACTGAGGCATGAGCGAGAGCACGCCCGACGACGCCACGCCAGTCGACGCGACCTTCGAGACGACGGACCCGTCCGAGCTCGACGCCGCACAGTCCGCGCGCGAGGTCGAGCGGCTCCGTGCCCGCATCACCGAGCTGCGGCACGAGTACTACGAGGGCAACGCCTCGACCGCGTCGGACGCCGACTACGACGCGCTGCAGCACCGCCTCGCCGCGATCGAGGGGCTCCACCCCGAGCTCCTGACCGAGGACAGCCCGACGCAGACCGTGGGCGGGCAGGCGCAGACGACGCAGTTCGCGCCCGTCGAGCACGCCGAGCGCATGCTCAGCCTCGACAACGTGTTCAGCCCGGAAGAGCTCGCCGACTGGGCCGCCAAGGTCGAACGAGACGCCGGTGCCGAGCGCGTGCGGTGGCTCACCGAGCTGAAGATCGACGGCTTGGCCATCAACCTCCGCTACGAGGACGGCCGGCTCGTCTCGGCCGCCACCCGAGGCGACGGCGTCGTCGGCGAGGACGTCACCGGCAACGTGCGGACGATGGGCACGATCCCGGACCGGCTCGCGGGTACCGGGCCCCCGCCGATCGTCGAGGTCCGCGGCGAGATCTTCTTCCCGGTCGCCGAGTTCGACGAGCTCAACGCCCGGCAGCGCGACGCGGGCGAGAAGGTGTTCGCGAACCCGCGCAACGCCGCCGCCGGTTCGCTCCGCCAGAAGGAAGAGGGCAAGTCCGAGGCGAAGCGCGCGCTCATGGTCGACCGGCTCCGGCGCCTCCGGATGCTCGTGCACGGCATCGGTGCGTGGCCGGTGCGGGAGCTCGAACGCCAGACCGACGCGCACTCGCAGTCCGAGGTCTACGAGCTGCTGCAGACCTGGGGGCTGCCGACGAGCTCGCACTACCGCGTGTTCGACACGGTCGACGAGGTCCTCGGGTTCGTCCGCGACTACGGCGACCGGCGGGCATCGGTCGAGCACCAGATCGACGGCATCGTCATCAAGGTCGACGACCTCGCACTGCACGAGGAACTCGGCTCGACCTCGCGCGCGCCGCGCTGGGCGATCGCCTACAAGTACCCGCCGGAAGAGGTGCACACGAAGCTCCTCGACATCGTGGTGAGCGTGGGGCGCACGGGGCGTGCGACGCCGTTCGCGGTGATGCAGCCGGCCGAGGTCGCCGGTTCGGTCGTGCGCCAGGCCACCCTGCACAACCAGGACGTCGTCAAGGCCAAGGGCGTCCTCATCGGCGACACGGTCGTGCTCCGCAAGGCCGGGGACGTCATCCCCGAGGTGCTCGGCCCCGTGGTCGAGCTCCGCGACGGCTCGGAGCGCGAGTTCGTGATGCCCGAGACGTGCCCGGAGTGCGGCACGCCGCTCGCGCCCGCGAAGGAGGGCGACAAGGACCTCCGGTGCCCCAACGCGGAGAGCTGCCCGGCCCAGGTCCGCGGGCGCGTCGAACACATCGCCTCCCGCGGCGCCCTCGACATCGAGGGTCTCGGCGAGGTGGCTGCCGCCGCCCTCACCCAGCCGCTGCACCCGGAGACCCCGCCGCTCGTCACTGAGGCCGGGCTCTTCGACCTGACGATGGAGGACATCGTCCCGATCGAGGTCATCGTCCGCGACGCCGAGACCGGCATGGAGAAGACCGACGACGCCGGCGTGCCGAAGCGCGTCACGCCGTTCAGCCGTGCGCGCAAGAAGACCGACCCGCCGTTCGACCCGGACGCCCACGGCGCGGACTACACGGGCGAGCCGAGTCGGTACCCGTCGAAGAACGCGTTCGAGATGCTCGCGAACATCGACGGCGCGAAGACCAAGGACCTCTGGCGGCTGCTCGTCGCGTTGAACATCCGCCACGTGGGACCGGTCGCCGCCCGGGCGCTCGCCGCCCACTTCGGCTCGCTCGACGCGATCCGCGCGGCTTCTCGCGACGACCTCGCCGCGGTCGACGGCGTCGGGGGGATCATCGCGGACGCGCTGCTCGCCTGGTTCGAGGTCGACTGGCACCGCGAGATCGTGGACCGCTGGAAGGCCGCCGGGGTGCGGTTCGCGATCCCGGACCACCCGGGGCCCGGTGCGGCGGCTGCCGAGGGTGGGGTCCTGTCCGGCATCACGGTCGTGGCGACGGGGACCCTCGAGGGGTACACACGCGAGGGTGCGCAGGAGGCGATCCTCGCAGCGGGCGGGAAGGCCGCGTCGAGCGTGAGCAAGAAGACGGACTTCGTCGCGGCCGGTCCGGGCGCCGGATCGAAGCTGACTAAGGCCGAGCAACTCGGTGTACGGATCATCGACGCGGAGCAGTTCCGACTGCTCGTGACCGAAGGTCCGGACGCCCTCGCGGACTCAGCGGAGGCGACGTCGGAGGCGTGAGTCCGTCTCAAGAGCACGTCACGGCGTCGTCCGCACGGCGCGGCGCGCCGGATCGTGAACCCAGTTCAGGGGACAAGTTGCAGCGCGCACGACCGAGAACGGCCAGATTTCCTTACACTCGGTAGAGCATCACTCGCCGCCTGCAGGGAGACGGCGAGCAGGCCTTCCCGGGGGAGACCCGATTGCTGCTCATCGCCGCGGCTCTGCTCACCGCCTCGATGCACTCGCTGGGAGTGGTCGAGGCCCCCGACGCGCCTCCGACCCCGGCTGTCGTCGCCGTGCACTCCGTGAGCGCTCTCAGCGAGGACGCTCCGGTACCCCTGCCGGTCATGACCGGGGGACAGATCACGCCCGACGAGGTCGCTCACGCGCGTGGGCGGACGTTCCTCGACGACCTCACGCGCCTGAGCACCGACGACCTGCGAACAGCCGGCACCGACGCCGCCGTCGTGGCGGTGCCGCAGGACGACCCGCCGGAAGCGGCCGAGGTGGCCGTCTGGTGGGCCGGTCTCGACGGGGACGAACGGCAGGTGTTGGAGACGCTCGCGCCCGCGGTGGTCGGCAACCTCGACGGGGTGCCGTACGACGTCCGGGACCGGGCCAACCGTGTCGTCCTGACCGCAGCCCTGGCCGCCCCGACGACGCCGGCCTCCGAGTCCGCGATGCTCGGGCAGGTCCGCAAGTCCCTCCACACCGAACCGGGCGATCCGTACCGTTCCCTCATCACCCTCGACACCCGCGGTGCGGGCCGTGCGGCGATCGCGATCGGCGACCTCGCCACCGCCGCCGACGTCACGGTCGTGGTCCCGGGCATGTTCTTCACCGTGACCGGCCAGATGGTCGACTTCACCGCGACCGCGAACGACCTCGCCGCCGAACAGGCCACGCTCGCGCCGGTCGCGGCCGCCGTGCCGGGAGACGGTACCGGCAACGGCGTCGCGGTCGTGGCCTGGATGGGGTACCGCACGCCGGACCTCTCCAACATCCTGTCGCTCGGCCTGGCCGAGACCGGCGCAGCCCGCCTCGAACGAGCCGTCGCCGGACTCCGGGCGGTGCGTGGGGTGCAGGAGCCGCGGCTGAACATCGTCGCGCACTCGTACGGGTCCACGACGGCGTTGATCGCGCTCGCCTCGGGGCGGATGACGGCCGACAGCCTGACGGTCCTCGGCTCCCCGGGCAGCTCGGTCCGGACCGCGTCGCAGCTGGCGGTCGATCCCGATGAGGTGTTCGTCGGCAACGCCCACAGTGACCCGATCGCGGGTTCGGGCTACTTCGGTACCGACCCGGGCTCGGCGTCGTTCGGGGCGACCGCCCTCGACCTCGGTACATCCGCCGGCATCGTCGACGGTGACGTGTTCCGGCGGCCCGTCGGGCACAACGACTACCTCAAGCCCGGGACCGCCTCCCTGCACGACGTCGCGCTCGTCGCCGTCGGACGCGGTGACCTGGTCCGTGAACGGCAGCGGCGCGGCGAGGGGGGTGGGGACTCGGTCGTGCCGGGCTCGCCCGACATGTACCTCGTGCGCCCTCAGGACCTGCAGCAGCAGCGCGACTGAGGCACAGCGCAACCCAGGGCCGCGAGGAGCCGGAGGTCCACGCTGTACGGCGCGCGATCATGCGGGCCCGGTCGCTTGTCCCGCCCTCCACGCCGCCCGTTCTCTCCCGCTCTCTCGCTCTCTCGCTCTCTCGCTCTCACGTTCTCTCGCTCTCTCGCTCTCTCGCTCTCTCGCCCTCCGTCTCTCACCCCCTCGGTGCCGAGCGGGCGCTTCCTGCTGCCCGCCCGCGCCTGCACCCGTGGGAACCGCCCGCTCGCGAACGCAGCGTCCGCTCCTGCCGGAATCAACCGCTCTCTCGCTCTCACGTTCTCTCGCTCTCCGTCTCTCACCCCCTCGGTGCCGAGCGGGCGCTTCCTGCTGCCCGCCCGCGCCTGCACCCGTGGGAACCGCCCGCTCGCGAACGCAGCGTCCGCTCCCGAAGAGATCACCCGCGACCGCGCCCGCGCCAGCGCTCGCCCGCGAAGCTCAGGTCGCCCTTACCCGCCCGTGCCGTGGCGATTCCGCGAGCGGGCGGTTCTTGCGGCTTGCGCGCGCCTGCACCCGCACGAAACCGCCCGCTCGCGAGCGGTCCGCCGCCGCGCCCGGACGCCTCAGCACAGATGGGCCTCCGAGCGGGCACTTCCGGTGGCCCGGGAGCACCTCGACATGCAGGAAGCGCCCGTTCGCGAACATCCGGGCACACAGACGTCTCCGTACCGCACCCGCACCCACGGGAAGCGCCCGTTCGCGCGCGCGAGCCTTGCATCCCGCAGTTGGCGGGACGGGGCCGAGCCGCGCCTCCAGGCCGTCCGCGTGACCACGCGACGGATCAGCCTCCGAGCGGGCTCTTCCTGTGGCCCGAGCGCACCAGCACGCGCAGGAAGCGCCCGTTCGCGCGGACCGACCTCGCACCCGACCCCGCACCCGCACCGAGCCCGGGCGACCACACGCCCCCACGACACCGCTCCCTGGACGACTCCCTGAACGCGGGCGCAGCCTGCGGTGCCCCCGCGGCAGAACCGACCCAGGGCGGGCCCATACCGTGCACCGCATGCGTGTGATGCGGTGGCCCGGTGCCCTCCTGATGTTCGTCGGCCTGTCGGCGCTGGCCGGCATGCTCGTCACCGTCGCCGTGACCCCCGCCGTCGCCATCGCCGGAGAGGGCGCTTCCGGAGCCGTCTCGTTCTTCGAGGACCTCCCGGACTACCTCGACATCCAGACCCCGCAGCAGGTGTCGTCGGTCTACGCGACGAAGGACGGGCAGCAGGTCAAGATCGCGTCGTTCTACGCGGAGAACCGGGTGAACGTCACCGGCGCACAGATGGCGAAGACCCTCAAGGAAGCGGCCATCGACACCGAGGACCCCCGCTTCTACGACGAGGGCGGCATCGACGTGATCGGCACGCTGCGCGGTGCTGCGGCCACGGCGGTCGGCGGCGACGTCCAGGGCGGGTCGAGCATCACGCAGCAGTACGTGAAGAACGTCCTCGTGCAGCAGTGCGAGTCGCTGACCGGGAAGACGGAGGCCCAGACCCAGGCGAAGGTGCAGGCCTGCTACCAGGACGCGGCCGGCGTGACGCCGCAACGGAAGCTGCAGGAGATGCGCTACGCCATCGCGGTGAACAAGAAGTACACGAAGGACCAGATCCTCACCGGCTACCTCAACATCGTCGGACTCGGTGGTCGGGTGTACGGGGCCGAGGCCGGTGCCGAGTACTACTTCGGTGTGCACGCGAAGGACCTGTCCCTCGTGCAATCCGCCACCCTCGTCGCGATCCTGAACAACCCGTCGAACCTCCGGATCGACCAGCCGTCCGACAAGGCCAACGGCAAGGCGAACGGGTACGCGCTCACGAAGACCCGCCGCGACTACGTCCTGCGGCGGATGGAGGCGCACCACTCGATCACGAAGACCGAGATGGAGCAGGCGATCGCGACGCCGATCCAGCCGAAGATCACCGCGACGGCGAACGGCTGCTCAAGCGCGGCGACCGGGTTCGACGCCGGCTACTTCTGCGACTACGTGCGGGACCAGGTGCTGCAGGACCCGGCGTTCGGGGCGACGACCGCCGAGCGCATCGCGACCCTCGACACGAAGGGCCTGCAGATCCACACGTCCCTCGACCTCGACCTGCAGTCCCAGGCGCAGGCCTCGCTGTCCGCGTACGTGCCGGCGACCATGGCGGGGGTCGACGTCGGCGGGTCGAACGTCACCGTCGAGCCGGGCACCGGGCGGATCCTGTCGATGGTGCAGAACACGTCGTACACGCAGTCCGACGCGGCGGGCGCGGGGTCCACGGCCGTCAACTACAGCGCCGACACCGCGTACGGCAACTCCGGCGGCTTCCAGACCGGCTCGACGTTCAAGGTGTTCACGCTCGCAGAGTGGCTGGCGACCGGGCACACCCTGAGCGACACGGTGAGCACGACCGAGCACTCGTTCCCGACCTCCGAGTTCACGAACTCCTGCGTGAACATCGCCGGTCCGAACTGGTCGGTGGCGAACGCCGAGGCCGTGCCGTCCTCCATGACCGTGCAGGCCGCGACCAGTGAGTCGATCAACACCGCGTTCGGCGCGATGGGCAAGCAGCTCGACCTGTGCCAGATCGCGAACCTCGCGGCGAACATGGGCATCCACCTGGCGAACGGCGGGAAGATCAGCTCCGTCCCGTCGATGATCCTCGGGACGAACAACCTGTCGCCGATCGACCTCGCCGAGGCGTACGCGGGCTTCGCGAACGCCGGGGTCGTCTGCACCCCGACGGCCATCGACTCGGTGACCGAGGCCGACGGCACCAAGATCACGCCCACGAAGCCCTCGTGCACGCAGGGCGTCAGCGCCGAGGTCGCCGGCACGGTCGACTACGCGCTGCAGGGCGTGCTGCAGGGGAACGGCACCGCGGTCACGGCGAACCCGAACGACGGCACGCCGAAGTTCGCCAAGACCGGGACGACCGACAGCGACGTCCAGAACTGGCTCGTCGCGTCGACCACGAAGTACACGAACGCGACCTGGATCGGGAACGTGCAGGGCAACGTCGGCCTGGCGAACACGCCGTTCCTGCAGGGCACCACCGGGTACAGCGCGAAGTTCGGCGTCGGCAAGCAGCTGATGACCTACCTGGACCAGCACTACGGCGGCGATGCGCTGCCGACGCCGGACGCGGCGATGATCGGCCAGGCGTCGTCGCAGTCGCAGTCGCAAACGTCCAGCGGAGACCCCGCCGGCACGTCGGCCGGGACCACCGGCACCGGCACGGCCGGCTCGAGGTCGGGGAACAGCACCGGCCAGCAGGCGACGCCGCAGCAGACCACAGCGCCGGTTCCGGCTGCCACGACGGCTCCCGCCACGGGCGCGAACGCGCCGACGTCGGGGAAGTCGGGCAAGTCCGGCAAGTAGCCAGGTCGGGCGATCAGGCCGGCCGGGAGGCGCGGCT